>CAWKAZ010000011.1:0-317841 GCA_963847715.1 Terriglobia bacterium | reverse complement strand
ACGAAGCTGCATGTGTGATTGTCCGGCGAGCACTACTCGACCGGACCTGCCATCCCATTGGCAGTACCCTACGAGGTATGGCGATTCGGTAACGACTCGTCTAGAAGCCCTCGGACAATGTATCCCACCGTCGCAAGACGGGTATCGAAACCGTGAGGGGACGATATTTCTGCCAGCATCGAGGCGGATCGGGGCTAGGGTGAGTGGTAGGGTCAGCAGATGCGAACCTCTTTAAGTATCGTCAAGAATGAAGGGGTCAAAGATGCTGTTAGGCTCCGAGGTTGCGGCTGGAACGGGTGCTCCATTCTCACCCGTCGTGGGCGAAAAGGCCGCCGGTATAGCAGGAGGGACCTAACCCATTCTGTCACGCATGTGGAACATGGTAAGCCCGCATTGCTCCCTTCGGGGTAGCGAGGCCGCAAGGTCATGCAATGGTGATGCGGGTAGAGGATAGAGGAGAAAGCGAACGTCCGACTGTAATGGCCGGAATACGGATTGCGACATTATCCGACGCGCAAGCGGGCAGACTTCCTCTTGGTTTCCGATCACGAGAGAACTTGGCAAATCGGCCCAATAGGATCGGCAGATGACGGCGCAAGCTGGTGCAATCCTAAACACGAGTTCAGCATGGGACGCTGTTGATTGGCGAACCATCGAGGACAATGTTCGCCGACTCCAGGCGCGTATCGTGAAGGCGGTGCAGCAAAAGAAATGGAACAAGGTGAAAGCCTTGCAACATCTTCTTACGCACTCGGCCAGCGGCAAGTTACTTGCCGTGCGCCGGGTAACAGTGAACGACGGTAGAAAAACGCCTGGAGTGGATGGCGAACTCTGGGACACACCACACAAGAAGCTTCAAGGTGTGATTTCGCTGACGGCACGGGGTTACCGCCCCATGCCTCTGCGGCGGATTTACATCCCGAAGGCCAATGGGAAGCTCCGACCGTTAGGAATCCCAACGATGCGGGATCGAGCCATGCAAGCCTTGTATCTGCTGGCGCTCGACCCGGTCGCGGAGACGACTGCGGATCAGAACTCCTACGGCTTCCGGCAGGGGAGAAGTTGTGCGGATGCGATTGAACAGTGCTTCACTTCGCTCTGTCACAAAAACCCTAGCTGGGTGCTCGAAGGCGACATCAAAGGCTGCTTCGACAACATCAGCCATCAGTGGCTGCTCGACAATGTTCCCCTGAACAAAGCGATCCTCCACAAGTGGCTAAAGTCGGGCTACCTCGAAAAACAAGTATTCTACGACACGATCTCTGGCACACCGCAGGGCGGAATCATATCGCCTGCGCTGTCAAACATCACTCTCGACGGCCTCGAACGCCGGCTCCGGGAAGTTTTCCCGGTACGCGGAAAAGGCTCCGAGCGTGGTCGAGCAGCGCAAGTACATTTGATCCGTTATGCGGACGACTTCATCATCACCGGACACTCCGAGGAGTTGCTGAGAATGACGGTGAAGCCGCTGGTCGAATCCTTCCTGGCTGAACGTGGTTTGGTCCTTTCTTCGGAAAAGACCTTGATCACGCACATAGAAAAGGGTTTCGACTTCCTTGGGCAGAACATTCGGCGCTATCCGCACGGCAAGTTGTTTATCAAGCCTGCTCGGAAGAGTGTTGTGTCTGTTCTCGCCAAAGTGAAGCAGATCGTCCGTGAGTACTTGGGTAGTACCGCTCATCTTCTTATTAACCGATTAAATCCGATTGTAAGGGGATGGGCCAACTACCACCGCCATGTTGTCTCCAAGCGCGTTTTCGCACGACTCGATGCGGCGATATTCAGGATGCTCTGGGGATGGGCGAACGCCCGTCACCGACGAAAAGGAGCTGGTTGGATAAAGCAGAAGTATTTCGACCGTGTGGGAACGCGTGACTGGTGGTTCTTCGGTGACACTGTGGACGCGCGGGGCTCGCCTCTTCGTGTTCGCTTGTTTCATGCTGCTTCTGTGCGAATCGTAAGGCACGTGAAGGTCCGGTCCGGCCTGAATCCTTACGACCCGAGTTGGACCCCGTATCTGTCCAGACGCTACGCCGTCGCTCCGCATCGTGCGCGTTCATGATCTGAGCGTTCCCGGAAACTTGAGCCGTGTGAGCTGGAAACTCTCACGCACGGTTCTTAGAGGGGGGACCAACAGCAACGTTGGTCCCCTACTCGGCCGATGCAACGCTATTTACGCGTAGAGACGAGGTAGAGGCGGAGTGGCGCATCATTACGCCGATTGAAGAAGCGTGGGCGCGTTTGCAGCAACCAGACTTTCCTAATTACGCCGCGGGCAGCGAGGGACCGAGTTCGTGACGGCGACGGGACCTGCCTATCTAGCAGGCTGCGGAAAAAGGGGATGTCGCGACATAGATTCTCTTTAGGCGCCGCGATTTCATGACTTGGGGAATGACTGGGTACATCTGCCGGGCGGCTCGCACACCGTTTTTCGAGCCGTTGAACACACTGCAACCTCGGCTTACGTCGCTTGAATCGCCAGATTCCTCATGCGGACCAAGTTGTAGGCGGCGGCCGCGAAGGTGAAGACCCATCCCACCTTGAAGATTCCACGATGCCGCACTTTCCGCAACAGCGCGATCGTCTTCAGCCAGCCGAAGCACTCTTCCACGCGTTTCCTTTTCCTCTGACTGATGGCATATCCGGCGTGGTGCGTGGTGCGAGCATCAATGGCACTTCCACCGGGCCGCTCCAGATTTTGAGCCACGTGCGGCGTGACCTTGAGGTTGCGGCATTCGGCCACGAAATCCGCCGTGTCATATCCTTTGTCGCCGCCTACCGTCACTTGTTTCGTGCCCGGAAGCTGTTCCAGCATCACCAGAGCGGCATCGCGCTCCGCCGTTCCGTTGGCCTCGAACACCTCGCTATTCACTATCAGCCCGTGGCGGTTCTCCACCAGCAGATTCCCGTTGTAACTCAGTTTGGCTTCCTTGCCCTTGCCTTTGCGGGCCATCTTCGCATCCGGGTCCGTCTTCGATGCGTGCGTCTGATTCGACCGCTTCTGCCCGCGGAAGTCAACGGTCGCATTGCCGGGATCGTCCGGCGGAACGTCGTTCTTCGCATCCTTGCGTTGATAACTCTTCATGCTCGCCCACGCTTCGAGTAGCGTTCCATCCACCGTGAAGTGTTCGTCCGACAGCAGACTCCGCTTGCGTGCCTGCTGGAGCACGGCTTGGAAGAAGGCTTCGGCAATGTCCCCATCGAGCAACCGCTCACGGTTCTTTGTGAATACGGTTACGTCCCAGACCGAGTCATCCATGTTCAAGCCGACAAACCACCGGAACAGCAGGTTATAGTTGAGCTGTTCCATCAACATTCGCTCGCTGCGCACCGAGTACAGGGCTTGCAGCAGGAGCGCTCGCAACAACTTCTCTGGCGCGATCGACGGTCGCCCAGTCTTGGCGTACAACCTGTTGAACCGTGGTTGCAGTTCCCTTAATGCCTCATCGGTCATGACACGAAGAGGGCGCAGGGGGTGATCCTGCGGAACTCTCTGCTCGGGGCTGATGTAGCTGAACACGTCCAACTGTAGCTCGTCTTTTCCGCGCATGCCTTCTTCTTATCAGGTTGTGTTGTGGAAACAAGAGAGTTTTCTGATACTCGGACCCATAGGCTTGCCGGGGCTGATGTATACGGCGATAATTCATCGCGTGGATGAGACAGGTGTACAGATCACCCTCGGGCTTTTGGGGGTAGTTGCCATTGTGGTTGCCGTTGCCATCGGCCGGTGGTGGTGGCAGCGAAAACGGGTTGAGCAAGCCGAGGGATGGCTTCAGGCTGAAGCGACGATTGAATCAGGTGGGCTTGAGGGCACCGCTCAAGGCCGGGCCCGGTTGCCGACGTTCGCGTTTTCTTATCAGATCGCCGGGAAGTATTACTCGGGGCGCTTCGCTCTTTTGCGCTATACGGCCGATCCTGACAGAGCACTTATCGACCGGATGATCGGGCGCAAACTGCAGGTCCGGTATGACCCTCGTCGCCCAGAAGTTTGGTTTATCCCCGACAAGGTGATCGAGGGTTGCAAGGTCGAGCAAAAGATGGGCCCACATTTCATCGCCCTCTACCCTAAAAACTAACTACCTCCTCCTACCCAAACGGCGCGACCCTGGTTTTTCCGCAGCCTGCTAGGTGAATTCCTAACTGCCGTCGCGAACGCCCGTCCGAGATGAATCAGCCGCTACATGCGGTTTCGCGGGTTTGTTCAAACTGATTAACTGATCGCGTGTCCGCTGGAGAATCTCTCGTGAAAGGTTCGGGTCTGACACAGCACGAGAGAGGTTGATCGCTCCTAGCATTGCACTAATCGTGAGGATCGCACGGGCGCGCCGATCAGAGTTGCCATTTGGAGGAACAAGGCCCGTCGAGTAAGCCAAGGTGCGTTTGAGTCGTTCGGTATATACAGCCTTCGCCGATCGACTCGCCCGAGACATGTCACCCAGCAACGCGCCCAACGCGCAGCCTGCTCCCGGCGCGTCCCGGTGCTCTTCGGACAAATAGCTCTCTAAAGCTTTCGTTAGCGTGTCAGTATGTTCCTCCCAGCGGTCGAGGTCCTGGAATGCGGTGGCGAGAGCCTCAACCACCAGTTCATCGCGTGAATCGAAATGTTTGTAGAAACCGCCGACAGTAACACCGGCCTCCTTCATCACATCGGCAACGCCGATGCCTTCCAGACCGAGTTCGCGAAACCTCTTGGCAGCAACGCTCACGATCCGAGTGTGTGTCTCCGCCTTGTCACTCTTCGAATAACCCATCTGCCGTCACCATCTCTTCCCGAGTCCGCATGGATCGCTCCAGGCAGGAAAAGCCCCTAGAGTATTAGCGTACTCTTCATTGATTGGATGCAAACCGTCTCATCCTTGGTGCAAGAAGCTCATTGCGTCAACGATAAATAGCATACTGTCGATAGCAAATTGAAGCGACAACGAAATGTTCCGAAAGAGCTTTTCCATAAAATACTTTGCAACTTCTGGATTACGATCATACTCTACTGTAGTGAAAGCGCAGATCAACCCGTTCCAAGCACAGGAGAAGCAATGAGCAACTCGTCCCCAGAGCGGAATAAGGCAATCGTGCTCGAAGCATTCGAGACACTGTTCAACAAGCGTGACTATGCGGCGGCGGAACGCTTCTGGTCACCGAACTACATTCAGCACAGCGCACACATAGCACCAGGCCGCGAAGGTCTATTCAATCTCGTCCGCTCAGTGCCGGAGACGTTGCACTATGAGAACCAGCTCATCATCGCAGAGGGCGATTACGTCATAGCGCATGGCCGCTTCACTGGGATGGGCAGGCCCGCCGCCTGGATCGCCGCCGACGTTATCCGGTTCGAAGACGGTCTTCTCAAAGAGCATTGGGACGTTTTGCAGGACGAGGCGACCAAGGCCGAATCTGTGAGCGGCCTTCCCATGTTCGGCGACACATTCCCGAAGTGAGGGCCGAAGACAACGCATCGCCCTGAAGGCGTTCGACACCCTTTTTACAAGACCAAGGAGGTAGTAACTATGACGTCATCCGTTGTTTCGAATGAAATGTATGTGATTTTAGGAGCGAGCGGGAACACCGGCTCGATCATCGCCAATTCTCTGCTGTCAGCGGGCAAGAAGGTACGCGTCGTGGGACGCGACTCGGGGCGACTACAGCGCTTTGTGGACAAAGGCGCGGAAGCGTTCACGGCCACCGTGAGCGATGCGGCTGCGCTCACTAAAGCCTTCAGCGGTGCGCGCGCCGCATACCTGATGTTGCCGCCGGCGAAATCCCGGGAGGAGCAGGAGCGAGATAGCGATGCGATCGCGAAAGCCGTGAAGGAGTCCGGCCTGCGCTACGCGGTGCATTTGAGCAGCTACGGCGCGCAGGTTGCGGAAGGTGCCGGGCCAGTCTCGGGACTGCATTCTTCGGAACAAAAACTGAACGCTATCGACGGTCTAAACGTTCTGCACCTGCGCGCCGCGTATTTCATGGAGAACAATCTGGCGGCGATCGGCATGATTCATGGGATGGGAATCTTCGGTAATGCGCTGCTACCCGACCTGAAGATTCCCATGGCCGCGACGCGCGACGTTGGTGACTACGCCGCGCAGCGCCTCCTGCACCTGGATTTTTCCGGCAAACAAACGCGCGAACTGCTTGGGGAGCGCGACCTCTCGATGACGGAAGCTACCGCAGTGATTGCGCGCGGCATCGGTAAACCGGATCTGCGTTACGAGCAGTTCCCGTATGACCAAGTGCAGCAGGCGTTGACGCAATTGGGTGTTCCGCCGAAGGGAGCTGCCATGTACATCGAGATGTACAAAGCCATCAACGCAGGAGTCCTCGTTCCGCTGGAGCCGCGTTCGCCGGAGAACACCACACCGACTTCGTTTGAACAATTTGTGCAGGATGTTTTTGTGGCTGCGTATCACGGGAAGGCTCCCAGCGCTTAGGCTCAGCCCCGGGGTGGCACCGGTTGCGCCTGTTTGCAGGCGAGAGTTCTGGAGGAATCAATGACAACGATAAAGGCGATGCGGCTGGCTTCGGTGGTCACGGCAATCAATGTCCTGGTCGCGAGCGGCTTTTCCATCGTGGGGATCATCCGTCCGCAATACCTGGTCCCTGCCGAATCCGTTCCAACGCAGGCGTCGTTGATATTGGCGATGTACGCGGCGGCGCGCACAATTCCTCTGGCTTTGTTCGCATTGTGGGCGATCTACAAGCAGGCGACACCTGCGTTGGTGCTCCTGGGTGCGCTCGCCGGCGCCATGCAATTGCTGGATGCCGGAATCGGTCTGTTTGAGCATGATCTTGGGAAATGCGCTGGGCCGCTCTTTATCGCTGTCCTCCAATTCTTCGTGGTGTATCTGCTTCACAGATCCGTGCGGATCACGCCGCAAACCAAGCGCGGATAGGCTCAGCCCCTAATGTGGTACCGGTCGCGCCTGATTGCAGGCGAGAGATCCGGGAACCCTATAAACGATGCGGACTAACTGATGGTCAGAAACAGGAGAATATCTATGAAAAACGCCAAGGAACTCATGCTTGAATACACCGCCTTCTCGTTCAGAGATCCGAAGAAGGCGGCGGAGATGTTTGCGGAAGACGGCGCCTTTGAGCTGCCGTATCTTGCGACGTTCGGACTTCCTACGCAGTACAGGGGCCGAGACGCGATCGCCGGCTTTTTCCAATCCGTGCTCGACATCTATCCCGGTTTCCAATTCGAGAATACCAAGGTGCTGATCGATACTCCCGACCAAGTCTTTGCAGAATTCGAGGCCACTGCGGTGTCAAGCAAAACGGGACGAACTGTTCATCAACTCTTCTTTTCGCGGCTGGTTGCCGAGAACGGAAAGATCAAGTTGTTTAGAGAAGCTCTGAATACTGTCGAAGTGGCCCGGGCCAATGTACAGGATAGCGCGGGCTTGTTTTGAAAAGGATTCGGTGGGTCGTGACGGGTGCCTCCATCCCAGCGGATAGAAATGATCGCTGACTGCGACGGCTCGAATCAAATCGCCACGAATGGGTGCGGAGTGCCTTCTGGAAAAGATGGCAGTCGTTGAGAGGAGAAGGAACCATGGGAAACGAAGGCTCTTATACAGCTCTCGGGCTGAAAGTATGGAAAGCCCAAGTCGATCGGGCGGACAAGCTTTTTGGAACCCTCTCGTCCGAGCAGGTTCTGCAGGAAATAGCGCCTGGCAGAAACAGGCTGCTCTACTTGTGGGGGCATCTGACAGCCATTCACGACGCGATGCTGCCGCTGCTGGGGCTGGGAAAACGACTTTATCCCGAGTTTGACGTTGCCTTCGTCATTAATCCTGACAAGTCGCAGATCGTCACTCCTTCGCACGAAGAGATTCGCCGAGCATGGACTACCGTAAACGGAGAATTGTCGAAAGGGTTCGACAAAATGTCGCAGTCCGACTGGCTCCAGCGTCACTCTGCCGTGTCGGAGGAAGAGTTCGCGAAAGATCCTTCGCGTAATCGCTTCTCCATCCTGCTCAGCCGCACAAATCATCTCTCTTATCACCTCGGCCAGGCGGTGCTTGGACTCAAGTGATTGAACGTGAAGCATCGGAGCTGGAGAGTTTCAGCTCAGCAACAACGGAGAAAGGCGATGACCAAAAAGCTCGAAGGCAAGACCGCCGTCATCACCGGCGGAACAGAAGGGATTGGGTTCGCTACGGCAAAACTTTTCGTCGAAGAGGGTGCCTATGTCTTCATAACGGGCCGTCGCCAGAAGGAACTCGACGAGGCCGTGAAGGCAATCGGCACCAACGTTTCTGGAGTTCAGGGCGACGTCGCCCAATTGGCCGACCTTGATCGTCTCTACGAGACCGTCTCCAAGGTGAAGAGGCGAATCGACATCGTTTTCGCTAATGCCGGCGTGGGCGAATTCGTTGCCTTTGGAGCCGTTACCGAAGAGCATTTCGACAAGCTATTCAACATCAATGTGAGGGGAACGCTGTTCACGGTGCAAAAGGCCTTACCGTTACTGAATGATGGCGGCTCGATCATTCTCAACGGCTCTGTCGCGAGCATCAAGGGCACAGCCGCCTTCGGCGTCTACGCCGCGAGTAAGGCCGCAATCCGATCTTTCGCGCGAACCTGGACTACGGATCTGAAGGACCGTCGTATCCGCTCAAACGTTGTTAGTCCGGGTCCAATCGATACGCCGCTGGCGAGTCGGCAGTCCGCAGATGTGATTGCGCGGATTGTGTCCACCATCCCCATGGGACGCATGGGGAAACCCGAGGAAGTTGCCAAGGCCGCGCTGTATCTGGCATCCGACGACTCAAGTTTTGTCACGGGTATTGAACTGTTCGTTGATGGGGGCAGAGCGCAGGTCTGAGCGACTCCCCCGGTTAGGAGAAATGTCAATGATTACCCAACAGCATTTGGCTTCTATCAACCGCGCGGATCGCGATCTATACGCGCGGGAGAAGGTCTTGAATTCCGCCATCATTGCCGCCGACATCAGCAGCGGCTGGGAAGCATATCTTGAGATTTTTGACGCGTTCTACGCCGATCATGTCGAAGTCAGCGACGGCACCGAGAGTGGCCCGGTATTTGGCCGGGAGCGGATTCGCGCACTCCTCTTCAAATTCCTTGTCCCGCTTCATGTAATGGCTGAGATTGGCGGCCTGTCGGTACAGATTCGAGAAAGCCCGATTCTCGGAGACACCGCAGATGAGACACATTCGGCCTGGTCAGTGGATCTGATCGGGGTGTCAGGCAGGACGTGCCAGATTTCCTGGTGCACTCTTCGACGGTGGGCTGATTCTCGCGTCGTATACGAACGCCATTACGACCACCAGCAAACCGGCGGGCCTCTAACCTTCGACGATCTTCGTCTGAGTCCGTCATCGGCAAGTGTGGGCGATCAACGGCCGTCTTAGCCGCGGCAAACTTGCTTTGCTGCGAGATCAGTACCGGATGTAGAGGAGGACCGCAATGCCAACCACCACTAGCACCACGCTGAAGTGGGACGTTTTAGTAACAAATCGCCAAGGCCTCACCCGCGACTTGCCACCAGGGAAAGAAAAATGGATGTGGGTGCCGACATCGGCCACGCTTATCTATGGCGAACGGGACGCTGTTCTCGTCGACGCCTTTCTTACCGTCGAGCAGGCGCACGCCGCAGTGGAATGGGTCGCGGCGAGCGGCAAGAACCTGACTACGATCTATGTCACTCACGGCCACGGCGATCATTTCTTTGGCATCGGCGCCCTCCTGGATCGGTTTCCGAATGCCAAAGCGGTTGCAACGGCTGACGTTCTGAAGGTCATGCGCCGGCAAATGTCCCCAGAATTCGTCGCGAGTTTCTGGAAGGCACGCTATCCCGGCCAGATTCCGGAGCACCTGGTCCTTCCCGAGGAACTCCGGGGTAATGTGATCGACCTCGAAGGTCGTGAGCTTGTCGCAGTCGAAGTGGGGCATACCGACACCGACAACACGACGTGTCTTCACGTGCCATCAGTCGGGTTGGTCGTCGCTGGCGACGCCGCCTACAACGATGTTCACCTCTACCTCGCCGAGTCAAACGCGCAAACTCGCCGCGAGTGGATCACTGCGCTCGACACCATTGAGACGCTGAAACCGCGCGCCGTGATCGCGGGGCACAAGAAAGCTGACAGGGACGACAGTCCAAGAATCATTGAAGAGACCCGTCAATACATCCGCGATTTTGAGCGCGTCGCGGCGATGACGGCAACGGCGAAAGAGCTATACGACCAGATGCTCGAGATCTATCCGGATCGAGCCAACCCGGGCTCACTATGGGGTTCGGCGCACGTGGCGAAACCGTAAATTCATCGCAATGAAAGACAGCGCATCGCTCGGGATGGACGGCTGAACTGAAAGAACGCGATATATCAAATGCTTCAAGACTAGAACGACTTTAGGACTTCGCAATCGATGAAACGGAGGATTTGAGATGAAGAATAACGCAATTCCAATGGGCGTCAGAACACGAATCATCTACTGTGCGATGGCGATCATGACAATCATTCTAAGCATGGGAGAAAACACAATGGCACAAACAAAATCAACGGCAGTTGTGAAGAACATCGTTCTCGTCCACGGCGGTTTGGTGGACGGGTCCGGTTGGAAGGAGTCTACAAAATCCTGAAGAAGGACGGCTACACGGTCACGATTGTCCAGAATCCGACCATCTCGCTGGCAGACGACGTGGCGGTCACGAAGCGTGTGATCGACGGTCAGAACGGCCCGGTGATCCTCGTCGGTCACTCGTATGGCGGCGTAGTCATCACCGAAGCGGGCAACGATCCAAAGGTGGCGGGTTTGGTCTACGTCGCTGCCTTCGCACCCGACAAAGGCGAATCGGTATCGGCGCTGATTAAGGAGCGCACCTCCGGGCGCGCCTGCACCGCCGATCCTTCCGCCTGTGGATGGCTTTCTATTGCTCGACAAGGCCAAGTTCCCGGCGTCTTTCGCCGCGGACGTGAGTCCTGACATGGCTCGAATTCATGGCCGACTCGCAAGTCCCGTGGGGTGTGAACGCGGTCGGTGGCACCATCAGCGAACCGGCATGGAAAACAAAGCCTAGCTGGTACCTCCTAACGACCGAAGATAAGATGATTCCGCCCGACGCGCAGAGGCTGATGTCGAAACGCGCCGGTGCAACCGTCGTCGAGGTCAAAAGCAGTCACGCCGTGTTTCTGTCGCATCCACAAGCCGTCGCTCACCTCATCGAACAAGCCGCAACAGGTGCCTTGGTGGCAACGAAAGAAGGCGCAACGAATGCTGCTGCAGATTAGGCTTTAAGTGCCACACTGGATTCGACGAGGCGGAGATTTCGCAGCGCGTGATTCATGCCTACGGAATTCTTAACCTCGTCGAGTCCAGCCTCAAACTTCGCAGTGATGTTCAGTTGACCTTCTTGCAGGCATACGTTTCGCCGGAACCGAAAGCAATCACGAAAAGTGCTCGCTCAGCGGCGACCGTCATGCTGGAGAATTATCGAAGCTGGCATCTTGAGCAAGCCACCCCGACGATGCGGTTAACGGTTGTTAAGTGCCCAGCGCTGAAGTGGATGGGTGAGCAGGGTAAATTTAACCTACCGGCTTAATGGCTATTGACGAATTCCATAAGACTGCGGGATTGATTCGCTCGGGATAAAGCGTAAGCATCTGTTTGTACAGCTCAACCGCGGTCTTGGTATGGGAAGCAATCCTGTCGAAATCGCGAATATATTTTCGTGTCGCCTCGATGTTATCTGGCGTATCGGGTGCGCCGGGCCTCTTGTGTCCGGCAATAGCGGCCACCGGCTTCAGCGACTCGATCGTATCGAGCGCCGCAATCCACTCGTTGCGGCCTTCCGCATTCGACTCGCCCAGATGAAGATGAACATCGTTGTAGAGCGCATCGCCGCAAACGGCAAGTCCGATGGAAGGGACGTGGAGACAGGTTGTGCTATCGGTATCGGTATGCCCGAGAGGAACACTTATGAGTTGTTCCCCTTCCAGTTCGAGAACACCGTCCTTGAGTTCGTCGGCAATCAAGAGCGTCGAATCGATTTGCCCGGGAAAGCGTGGTTTCCAATATGACTCAACCACAGGAACCGACGCCTGCTTTCGCATAACCGCGATGACTTCGCTCGTCGCGACGAACCGCGCCTTCGGAAATTTCTTCTGGATTGTGTTTACGCCAAAGAAATGATCGCCGTGGCCGTGGGTTGCGTAGATTGCCGTCAAATTCTTGCCGCTGTGCGCGATCCAGTCGACAAGTTTCTGGTTTTGATCGACCGTAATCGCCGTGTCCACCAGCACGGCATCGCGCTCGCCTGAAATAAGCGTCGAAGAAATGGGCGACCATTTCATTTCGCTTGCGCCGGGCGGAAGGTCGCTTGTGACCACCGGGATCTGGGCACTGACAAGAACGTCCCACTGCAATCGATTGGTCATCACTCCTCCTTAATTTGCCGGTTCTGCTTCGACGGCGCAGCGATGTTGGCTCAGCCTGCCACTTCGGACAAAAGGGTCTCGACTTTCTTGTCGAGATCCCTCGCGACCGTAAGTGCCTCGGAATTCCGATACGGAGCCAGGAGACTGGCCATCCTGTCATAGGAAATGTGAACGCCATCAGAGCGTTCGTCGACGAGCACCGTGACGGGGGCATAAGACCCGGCGTCGGGAACGTACCTTGCCATTTGTTGCATGATGAGCGGATTGCCCATGATGAGCCGGACCATTCGGGGCTTATCGCGATCCGTCGCTTTCCTTATAACGGCGCCGTGGTCCAGTTCCATGAAGAGCATCAGGTCCGTCTTGCCCAAGCCTTCGCGAACCACGCTTTCGAACTCTGGAAACGTCGGCGCAGCCGCTGTCCTTTTCGCGAATGCAACCATGTCCGGATGGCCTATTGCGGCTTTAATCGCGGCCAATATCTTGTCGAATGGCCGGGACGAGATCAGACTGAATCGCTCGACCTCAACTGTGGCTATCATCCCGACCACCTTTCTTGCCACTCTCGACGAGCGTGCCGAGTACCTCGGGCCAGTTTTTCTCGAAGCCGGCGTCGCGTTGCAGTCCGCGTTCCAGCACGCTTCTTATACGGTTCTGAGCTTCGGGCCACCCGAGTGCTGTTCCAAACGAAGTGAAGGCGTCGAGGAGCCGATCGAACGGCGGCAAAGAGACTTCGTTGACGAGATGCTTTGCCGCAACGAGAGCGCGCCGATCGAAGGAGCCGATCCGGCGTGCGAGGGCATCGACGAAGCCGTCCAGCTCGGCGTCCGGAAGTGATCGGTTCACATAGCCGTATCGTTCCGCTGTGTCGCCATCGAAGTCGTTGGCACTCAGAACGATTTCGAGCGCCCGCCCGCGCCCCACCAGGTGCGGAAGGCGCTCTGTGCCTCCGCCGCCCGGGATGCAGGCCGACTCCGAGTTCGGGGTGACCGAGCTTCGTGTTCTCGCGCGAGGCGAACCGCATGTCGCAGGCAAGAACGAACTCGCTGCTCACGCCGCGCACGCAGCCCCGGATTCTTGCGAGGCTGACGACCGGCGCTTTCGTTAGGCGCACGAACGTGTCCATCAAAATGGGTAAGCCCGTGGGGCCGATAGCGCTCATGACGTTTCCGAGCCTGCCCGTCAGATCGAAGTGCGACAGGTAGAAGTCCGGAAGCGCGCTTTCGAAAACAACGACACGCAGACTCTCAGTCGTCTCCATGCGGACAAGAAGGTCCTGGAGGGCCTGGAAGACATCCCCGTCGACGACATTGAAGGGCGGATAGTCGAATACGGCTCTCCAGTACCCAGGCGTTTCCTCGATCACCCGCATAGGTGACGCATTCGATTTTGCCACGATTGATCCTCCTTTAAGGTTCAAGCGAGCGGGACGGGTCTGTGATCTTCTTGTCTTCGTAAGAGCGCATGCGCGCGAGCGCCTGGTCGGAAACGCACAATCTCATGACGAGGTTTCGCTCGTCGCGAACAACACCGTCCTGGCTGAAGGCGAAGGCGCTCCGGTCGTCCGAAACGGCGAACCGGAGGTCACCGCAGTTGCTGATGTAGAAATTCGCTCGTCCGACCGTTGGCAAGGTGAGCCGCGGCGGCGTTGTAGTGCTTTCCGTTATGGCGGGAGAAGGCATGACACTGCCCCGGATAGCTGTAGACCGTCGCGTTTGGTTTCTTAGCAAGTGCCGCTTTAATCTCCGCTTGTGCAGCCTTGGAAATGAACTCATCCTCCTCGGCCAGATGCATGAGAATGGGCGCATGAAGCCCATCGACCTCTCCCAGATATTTCTCAGTATCGGCGCCGTGATACCAGACCGCGGCGTCGATGCCGTCGTTGCGCACGGCTGTCATGAAGACCATCAGCGCGCCGAGGCAATAGCCGAGCAAGGCAACCTTGCCGTTGCATTCCGGGAGACTGCGTACTGCGTCGATGGTGTCCTTGATGTCCCTTACGCCCGCATCTCTGTCATAAGCCGAATAGAGGCGAAGGCCGTGGTCCCAGTCGGCTTCGGAGGTGACGTTCAGGTCGACGCCCGGCTCCTGCCGCCAGTACAGGTCTGGAGCGACCGCGAGGTAACCTTGTTCCGCCAATTCATCGCAGTGCTTGCGAATGTCGGCGTTCACACCGAACAGTTCCTGCAGAACGACAACGGCCGGAGCCGGTACTGTCTTCGGTCGCGCGATATAGGCGGCAGAACGTGCCGTCGTGTCCCTTTACGGTGATGTGATCCTTCATTGGTGTATCTCCTATCAGGCGAGCTATCGTTGATCTCGTGCGGAGGTGGCAGCCTCTTCGATGAGCTTGGCTGTTTCCTTCGGATGAGACATGTAGGCCACATGGCTCGACTTCACTTCGACCGTCTTGGCTTTGGCGCGCTTTGCCATCATGCGCTCCTGATCCGGATTGATCGATCGGTCTTCGGTGGCCACCATGTACCATGTGGGCTTGTGCTTCCAGGCGGGATTCTTAACCTGATGGGTGAACGAGTCAGTAGAAATCGGCACCTGCGCTATAGCCATGAACTCCGCCTCATCCCGTGGGATGTCCGCTGCGAAGTCGGCCACGAAATGCGCCTGGTCTATCCACCAAAGCCCGTTGCTGTCCGGTGTGAACGCCTTGGACGCTTGCGGCAAGGCCTGTTCGATCGACGCACAGCTCTCACCTTCATCGAGAGCGAAGGCGGCAATATAGACAAGCGCCGCAACGTTTGGATGATTTCCGGCCTCGGTGATGATGGACCCGCCGTAGCTATGGCCAACCAGAACCACTGGGCCGCCCATGGCGTCGATTGCGGCCTTTGTGTACTTTTGATCGTCGGCGTACGAAGTCTCGGGAGGCTGTGCCACCGACACTTTGTAGCCATCATTCTTGAGGATATCGGCGACCCTCTTCCAGCCAGAGCCATCCGCGAAAGCTCCATGCACCAGAACTACATTCTTAATATGCTGACTCATGACCATTTCTCCTTTGCGGTAAAGATCCACTCGGATCAATTGAGTTTCGATGTCGAACGCCTTCGCGCCGAACCGCTATTGTTTCAGTGAGACGTACAACTCATTTGCAACGTAAAGACCTGTTGACTCCTAGTTGACGTGTGCGGAGGTAGCAGCCTCTTCGATGAGCTTGGCTGCTTCCTTCGGGTGAGACATGTAGGCCACATGGCTGGCATTCACTTCGACCGTCTTGGCATTGGCGCGCTTCGCCATCATGCGCTCCTGTATCGGATTGATCGACCGGTCTGAACTGGCCACCATGTAAAAGGTCGGCTTGGTTCTTCCAGGCGGGATTCGTGACCTTGTGGGTGAATGAATCGGTGGAGATCGGCACCTGCGATATAGCCATGAAGTGAGCCTGGGCCGGGGGAATATCCGCCGCGAAGTCGGCAGCGAAATGGTCCTGTTCTATCCACCAATTTCCATTGCTATCCGGCTTGAATGCCTTGGAGGCTTGCGGCACCGCCGTTTCGATTGACGCACAGCTCTCACCTTCATCGAGCGCAAACGCGGCGATGTATACCAGTGCCGCAACGTTTGGATCGTTGCCGGCCTCGCTGATGATGGACCCGCCATAGCTATGGCCGACCAGGACGACCGGCCCGCCCATGGCGTCGATTGCGGCCTTCGTGTACTTTAGGTCGTCGGCGTACGAGGTCTCGGGGGGCTGCGCTACCGACACCGTGTAGCCATCCTTCTCAAGGATCTTCGCGACGGCGTCCCAGCCGGAGCCATCGGCGAATGCCCCATGCACCAGGACCACGTTTTTGATGCCAGTCGGTGCAGGACCCGCCGCAGCGGCATTTAGAGCCGCACCCATCAGCACAGCAGCGACAGTTACAACCCAGTAAGCCTTCTTCATGATCATTTTCCTCCCTAGTGAACTTTCACCGAATCGCGCCTTAAGCCTCGGACTGGCAAACGCACCATATCTGGAAACCACGACGACACGATTGAAAACTCAGACCACTTTTGTGAATTCCTGCTCCAAATGTGGATTGGAAGCGGGTGAGAAGACTGCTTCCGGTATGAGTTCAAAACGAGGACTGTGTCTGGATGCCGAATCAGCGACGATATCGCATCTCCAGAAAAACTAAAGGGGAACAGGTCAACGGCGGATTGATTTGATGATGGGATCTATTCCTGTGATTGAAGGGATTTACCTTTGGATATTTCGACAAAAATCCTGCGGCCTGAGTGTTCGCGCCTCCATTTTGCCGGAGTCGCACCAACGAGGTTTGCAAACGTCCGAGTAAGGGCAGCTTGATCAGAAAATCCAGCCTGCGCGGCAATTTCCACCAACGAGTTATTGGTTTCCGATAAAAGGCCCTTCGCGATCTCAACGCGCTGCAGAATCAGGTAACGATGTGCGGAGGTCCCAAACGATTTCCTGAACGATCGCGCAAAATGGCTGACTGAAAGCCTACATTCCTCGGCAAGTGTTTCCAATTTCACCTCGCCGTCCAAGTGCTCCTTGAACAATTCCACAACGCGGCGTCTTTGCCACGGTGCCAGACCGCCTTTGAACTGCGAAATAGCTTCAGGAGTCTGACCATACTGCCCGACAAGGTGCGAACAAATCGTCATGGTGAGAGAATCCATGAACAACTGAGAGAACATCTCCGGCCTATTTAGGCATGGCAGAATCAGTTGCGTCAGGTGATAGACGGCCGGGTCGGAAGTTCCGTAAACGCAGTGGAGACGCTTAACTCTGGGCATTCTGGCATCGTCCGTGAGGGCGTCCAACGTTGCACGCGGAACGTGGTAGTGGATCCAGTCGATCGGGCCTGGATTTCGAATACTCGAATTTGATTCCAGGTCGCACATTGCAACCCCGCCCACTGGCCATGCCCCCGTCTTTGTGTACTTGCCATCGGTCCAAAGTTCCCATTCCCCGGAATTCGCATGATTGAGATGAACCGAAACAACGTAGGCCTTTTCAGATGGGATTGACGCAGTTCGCTCCGGGATGCCGCTCCGTGCAATCAGGCGGGTGATCGCCATTTGCGGCCGGACGACGGAAACCGCAGAATCGATGGAAACATGGGGCGGTTGGTTCATGGTGAAATACTTCGCCATCTGCGTGCCATAGGCGCTTGCTTGGGCTTCAGGCGAGTGCGCGGAATTCCGATTCTGTTCGCGGGTGTGAGTTTTATTCACGGCGATCTCCAACAGAAGACGACCGGCCATCTTGAATGGCTTCAAGAATACCACTCACCAAGTGCATTTGTTTGGCGAGCTTACTAAGGAACATTATTGTGATCGGAAATCACAAATTCAGTTCGTTTCGACAAGCCATGAACGAATGGTTCGTCGCCACATCGGGGTAATGTCTCGTACTCAGCATCAGGTCGCGCATCGAGCAACCAATACCCGCGAGATGCTCCTTCTCTCAGCCGGCAAACTGTTTCAGGAAGTTGGCTATCCGGAAGCGAGCATTCACCGCATCGCCGCCGCCGTGAATGCGCCTAAGGGAACTTTTTACAACTATTTCAGGAGCAAAGAAGAACTTGCCTCAATACTCGTCGATCGCCAATTTGCCGCTATCTACCAATCGCTCTCTCTAGAGCCGGGAGAGAGCGCATACGATCAACTGAATCATCATTTCCAGTTTTTAGCCATGGAACCGCCGATGATCGAAATAGCTCCACTCCAATTACTTGCGATTTTCGCTGCCGAGGCTCCGGCAATCCCGCCCGACATCGGGCAAAGAATTGCCGACGGCATACACGTCTGGGATCGGCAGTTGGGCGACCTAATCTCGCTCGCGCACATTGAGAAAGGAACCCCAGTCGCACAAGACTCCACCAAACTAGCGTTACTCCTAACTACGTGTTGGTTCGGGGCGATCGTTCGCAGAAAGTCGGATCCATCTCTGAAGCTTGTGGACGATTTTCTTCCCTCCTTGCTCCGCTGTGGTGTCCTCTGATATGGCCTTGCGCCGCCTCTCCGCATCGCTTCGCGCTAACCGATCCCAGACTCGGACTGATTGATCATGAAGGTAGACATCCGATCGAGGAATTTCCGAAGAACTTGTTCGGCCTCTTTCGGCAGTGCAGCTTCCCCAAAAGCGCGCGTCCAATCGTGAGTTTGATAAGCTTCTCCAGAATATTTGGGGGGTGGCTTGATAGAGGAGGATGAATGGCGCAGGTATGGTTAGTCACCGGCAGCTCTCGTGGTCTGGGTCGTGCAATTGTTGAAGCGGGCCTCGCTGCGGGCAATAAAGTGTTGGCGACAGCTCGGGACATTAAGTCGCTGGCTGATCTATCCGAACGATATGGAGATCAGGTCAAGCCCTTCGCAATGGATGTGACCGACGAAGCAGCAGCAGCAAACGCGGTAATGGCGGCGGTCGATGTATTTGGCTCGCTGGATGTGGTCATTAACAATGCGGGATATGGCAATCTTTCGTCCGTCGAAGACACGCCTCTATCGGAATTCCGGGCACAGATCGAAACGAACCTCTTTGGAACGATTATTGTGACGAAGGCAGCTCTTAGGTATTTTCGCGAAAAGAAAGCAGGCCAGTTCATTCAGTTTTCATCGGTGGGCGGAAGGATTGGCCCTCCGGGACGTGGGCCTTATTCGGCGGCGAAGTGGGGTGTCGAAGGTTTCTCCGAGGTGCTTTCGCGCGAAGTGGCACCGCTCGGCATCAAGGTCACCATCGTTGAACCCGGTGGCTTTCGCACAGACTTCGCGGGCAGTTCCACCAAACTTCGCGAAGGTCATTCTGAATACGATTCGACGGTTGGAACTACCGCAAGATTTCAGCGGAACTACAACGGCAAGCAGCCTGGTGACCCCAAAAAGGCAGCTCAGGCGATCGTCCAGTTGACGCAAGAACGGAACCCTCCGTTGCGACTCTTGCTCGGCAGCGATGCGTACGCCGCCGCGGAGAAGAATGATCTTGCGCGATTAGAGGAAGCACGAATTTGGAAGAAACTCAGCGTCTCCACCGATTTTGAGACGAAGTGAAGAAGCAGGGACGCTAGTTGGCTCTTTCAGCCCTAGCTGAACCAAACCACAGCCGCGCGTTCGGGAACGACCTGCGGCACGCTTCGGACGAAAAAAACGCCGCTCTTGGCGCCGCTCGGCCATAAGCTCACAGACCCAAGTCGTCCGCCTGGCGTGAAATCAAAAGGTAGAGCAGCTCTTGATGAAGTGGTAGAATTTCGTGCGGGTGCTTTCTTATGACTTGGCAATGGACTCTTAGCCCGAGAATCGCCGGCAAAGCGCTTCACGGGCAAAATGACACGAGCTGTGGAAATCCGGGAAAACTGACACACTTTCTTACACAGTTGCACATTCGTCATTTTGGATGAAGAGGGAACAGAGCCATAAAATGGTCGTAAAACCAAGCACTTGCAAGTAGAGCCGGGATGGCGGAACTGGCAGACGCAGCGGACTCAAAATCCGCCGACCTTCGGGTCTTGGGGGTTCGACTCCCCCTCCCGGCACCAACCCAAAAAGCCCACAGAATAAGCGGCTAGCTGGTGCCAGCTCCCCGCATGAGATGCACCTCTGGAGCAGACGCAGCGGATTTCGCGCCATATATGGTCACGAAATGAAAATCTATCACATTGAAATCCGTAGGTTTATGGACACGTACTAAGTAGGTGAGGCTTACACATCAGTTACACATTTCGATGAGAACGGGAGCCGCTGGTAGCGATATCCCCGAGGTTTGAGCTTCTGATTCACGTAGGTGCCTTTGGAGTCGGCGGCGAGGAATGCGGTGTATTCCTCGGCGGGCACGTCAAAGTATTGATAGACGTCGCCCGATTGGCGAAACTCCAGTTCCAGCACGCGTTCCTGGGCAGCGTAGCCGATGCTGGCGATACTGCTGGACTCTACCGGAACTCTCTGCATTCTCGAATCGAGCGCTTTCCGGGCGCTCTCTCTCCTTGGATGCGAAATCTCCGCTCCAAGTGGATTCCTATCTGACATGTCCACTTCTGCAGAATGACTTCCTGCTGTCTAATTGTCTAGATGGTCACAACCGGACGCTTACACACTTTCATCCACTGCGCCCCGAAGACCGCGAGAATTCGAGTCACGCCCACAAGCAAGATATTGGCGCAGCAACAAGACGGTCGCCGAAGGGGACCGGCCTTCCGCCATCGTAGAGAACCACTCCCAGCTTGAAGTTGTCGCCGCAGGCCTCCGCCAACTTTCGGAGTCCCTTGAAGTCGCCAGCATTCACGGTAGCGCTCGCCTTGACTTCGATACCGACCAATGCGCCACTTCCCGCTTCGATCACAAGGTCAACCTCGTCTTGATCTTTGTCCCGGTAGTGGTATAAAGCGCAGCTCTCACCAAACCAAGACGCCTGTTTCAACACCTCAGAGAAAACGAACGTTTCCAGCAACGGTCCGAAGATTGTCCGGTCTTTCGCGACCCGCTCCACACTAACTCCTAAGAGTGCGCCGAGCAGGCCGGAGTCAAGGAAATGCAGCTTGGGCGTCTTTACCAAACGCTTCAACTGGTTCCGAAACCACGGTTCCACCCGACGAACGAGAAACAACTGCTCCAGGATGGCGACGTATTTCCTTGTGGTCTTGTCGTCAAACCCAACTTGGCCGCCTATCTGCGTGAAATTGGTGAGCTGGCCAGAATGGTGTGCAAGAACCTGTAGCAGACGCGGCATTTGGTCGAGTTTTTCCACGTCGGCAACCTCGCGCACATCCCGCTGCACGATGGCTCCTACATAATCGCGTGCCCATGTCTGGCGTCGTTTTGGATCTTCACGCCGCAGCATTTCGGGGTAGCCGCCAGTCAGCACGGTTTGTACGAGGTCTTTGCCGATCATTGGCTCCGCAGATTTGCCAAGTTTGCTCTCGAAAGCTGCTTTGAGGAACCCGGGCTTCTTGCCTCGGATTTCGGCCCGCGAGAGGGGCAGAAGGCTCACGATCTCCATGCGGCCAGCTAGACTCTCCGAGACTTGGGGCAGAGTGAGAATATTGGCTGAGCCCGTCAATAGAAACCGGCCGGCTCGGCGATCTTCATCCACTGACTTCTTGATGGCCCGGAGAAGGTCTGGCACTCGCTGTACTTCGTCAATCGTTGTTCGGTCGAGCGCTCGCACTAACCCAGTGGGATCGCTGCGTGCCGCGGCCAGCACCGTGTCGTCGTCCATGGTGATGAATTCGCGATTACCCGCGACTAAATCGCGTACCAGTGTGGTCTTGCCGCACTGGCGAGGCCCCGTAACCATAACAACCGGCGTGTCCTTGAGCGCGGTGGCCACCAGTTCGGCGGAAAAGCGAGGATAGAGGGCGTGATCGGTATCGTCCATGCCGGGCAGAGGCTCCGTCCAATTCGGATTAATGGCTCGTCCATGTCGGATTATAGACTCGTCTGATCCGGAACGCTAGGCATGTACTGGGACTCATTCCGGTTCGTGGCGCGTCACCTGGGTGTGAGGTGCATGATGCACCTTCCCGGGCTCGATCCGAACTTGTATCTCGGCGGCTCCTTAATTGCAACCTGATCGGTGGGAAACCTTCAAAACCGACACATTTGCTTACACACTTTCACATCTTGTACAACATAACTGTTTTATTATCATAGCTATATGGAGATACGCAGCGGACTCAAAATCCGCCGACCTTCGGGTCTTGGGGGTTCGACTCCCCCTCCCGGCACCAATCCCTCGTCATCCGTAACGTGCCAGAGAACCCTCGCACTCGATACTTCGAGTGAGGCAACAAATTCATTTCTTGAGGTGGAACCGCGACGCAGTAACCGTGCTACCTCGAAGCCGATGCACCCGCGCCAGCAAGGTGCTTCTTGTCAGCGGCGGCCTGCCTGGCTTCTTTTCCCGCTTGCAACGCCATATCCTGCATACCAAATCCTACTCCGATTTTTTTGAGGAAATCGTTGGGCGGCGTGCCTCCGGCAAAGACCCAGACAAAGTCATTTGGAATTTCCTGACGCACTCCGTTTACTTCCAATACAACGGAATTCTCTGTGAACTCCACCGGATTTGAATTGAAGAGCACTGTCAGTTTCCCTTTACGGACGGAATCCTCGACGCGCTTGACGTTGCGTTCCTTGATCCGTCCGAAGGCGGATTGCCGGTACGACAGCGTCACTTTGTTGCCAACCTGGAAGGCTAGCCCCATGGCCGCTTCCACCGCGCTGTCGCCTCCGCCAACCACAAGAATCTGTTTGTTAACGTAATGGTCTGCTTCGATCAGGCGGTACATCACCTTGGGCAATTCCTCACCCTTGACGCCAAGTTTGCGCGGGGTGCCCGTCCGTCCCAGCGCGAGGATTATGGCTCGCGCCCGATACTGGTTGTTCACCGTCACTACCGTAAACACACCGTCCGCGCTTTTCTTAATGTCTTCCACTTTTTCGTCGGTGCGCACGTTGAAGTCGGCGCGGTTTAGAACCATGTCCCAGAAAGCGAGCAGGTTCTCCTTGGAAAGCTCCGTCTTCTTGAACTTCCCGTACATCGGAAATTCCACTGGGCTGGTCATTACCAGCTTTTGCCGAGGATACTTGGCGACGGTGCCACCAACCTCATCCCGTTCCAGGGTGATGTAATTGAGTTCGTGCTCGATGGCGCGAAGCGAGGCGGCGATACCGGCGGGTCCAGCCCCGACGATCAGCAAATCGAAGACATTGGGGTCGGATTTGCCCCTCACGGCTGCGGAAAGTCGCTTGGCGACAGTGTCCGCGCACTCACGGCCCTGGTTCACAGCATTCTTGATGAGAGCCAGGCCACCGAGTTCACCAACAATGAAGAGATTTTCGAGGCTTGTTTCGTATTCCGGAGTCAGGCGCGGCATATCTGCATTCATACTGGGGCTGGCCAGCACCATCGTGATGGCGCCCACCGGGCACGCCTCGGCGCAGAGCCCGTGTCCGATACATTTGTGACCGTTTACGATGACGGCCTTGCCGGCAAACATCGCGAGGACATCGCCCTCGGGACACACGGATGTGCAACCGCCGCAGCCGATGCACCACGCCGTGTCGATATGCGGATGTTGAGATTTTGGTCCTTCTGAAAACAGGGCCCCCTTGGCGGCCGAGGCACGGGCCTGCTCTTCCTGTCTCTTGAGACTCTTCAAATAGCCGCGTACAAAAAATATACCCACAATAGCGGCGATCACTAATGCGACGATCGTGTCCATTTAATCGGGCCCCATCTCCACGGAGTACGTCAGAAATATCCCATCATCACGACCAAGACGATGTGGACGATGGCCAGCAACGCAAATGTGTAGCTGAATGGCTTATGCACAACATGCCAAAGATGGAAAACTTTCTGCGAACAGGAGAGAAACAGTACCCGTTTCGCGATCGAAGCCTCCTCGCGAGCGACCTCTACGGCTTGCTCCAGTTCAGGATGCTTCGTTTTCAACAGGCCGCCAAGTGTCAAAAGTGCTTCGCCAAAACCGAGGTGCCTTCTTCTCAAGGAAGCAATTTTGAAGATGCGGCTCAGATCGAGCAGCATCATGTACGCCAGGGCCACGACCGTCGGCAGTTTCTGCACGCGCTCGGCCGAAGGCAGGCTCAGCACCGCTCTCAAGTCGGACTGAGGAAGGATTCTCTGTTCCGCGAGTTCTTGGCCGAGCTTGGTCTGGATTTCCTGTACTTCTTTCAGAGAAAGCTCGGCCGCATTCAGGCTTCGGGGAATCTGCCCGTAGAGGTAGCGGCCGATGACGCCGCTCAGCGAAACTGCGAGCATGATCCAGAATGCAATGCCGGCGAAACCGCGAAATTTGAACGCCGCATGCAACGCAATCACGAACGGTGCGGCGAGTCCCAACAGAACGTGATTGTCCAGCCAGTGTCGCGAACTACCTTGCCGTCCCAGCCAGGTCCAGCGCTTGCGGAGAGGATAAAGAAAGATGCACAGAAACATTCCCAATCCCAGCATGCCAAGTTTCACACCAATTGCACCGCTTGGTTTCAGCAAGACGTGCTTGGGAGAAAACGGCCGCTCTGACGACGCGAGCGTGTAGTAGTTAAAGCCGTAGACAAAAATGCCCACGACCAGGGCAATGGAGATCAGGTATCCGAGAAACAACCGGACCCGATGGCCTCTTTCGGTGTCAACGGCGGGTTGAGCCGCGGCGGTGGCAAGACGGACTGCTGTGGCGTTGGCGCTCATTTGGTGGCAACCTGCTCCTCGGTGCTGACTGAAAATCTCTTGTAGTTCGTAAATTCGTGCGTGTTCCGCCAATGCTGGCGGGGTGTCTCGACCTCCACGATGGCGCGTTGCGGAAACCAGTAGGTTTCCTCCGGATCGTGGAATGAGAATGGTGCGAACATCACATCGGATTGCAGAGTGTTCAACCCTACATCTGCCATGGTGTTATCGATTCCAGCCGAGATCCGGCTGAGGCTCCCTGTTTCCATGTCAATCCATGCGGTACCCGAAAGTTCCAGCGGATACTCCCGTCCACGCAGCGCGAGTGCGGCCGGAGTGCGTGTGCCGTGAATATGCCGAAAGGCAATTTTCGTCTGCCGACGGCCGTTGACGACTTCCTCTCCGCGCTCGCTAAACTCAAAACTGTTGGCATAAAGAGGATGGAACACGAGAAAGAGAGTGGCAAAACCGTTACTCACCAGCATTGAGCGGTTCTTCTTGTCCGCTTTGGCCTCGCGCACCGGAAGGCGGGACTCCGACAGGCTTAGTTCTCCTCCGTTGTTGCTCAGCATCACGAGGTAGTCGTAGCTGGACTCTTCTTTCAGATCGACTTTTTCACCACCGTTGTTCCTGAACTTTTCCTGGATGACCCTCTCCGTGCACCGCACGTCGGAGAATTTTTCGACATACGCGTTCATCTGCTCACCGGTGCGTTGCAGCAAAGTCTGCAGCTTGTCACGGTCGGTGGCCTGTGGGCGCTGATCCGCCGGCCTATCGCTCCCAAGGCAGTACCCGACGTACATCATGACTATCAGCGTTGTGCTCACAAACTGGTTCGCCATTTTGTTCTTTCCGATCATTGATGATTCTTCCTGTTATCAAAGCGGTAGCCAATCGAGAACAAATACTGCTCGTAGTTCATCTGTCCCCGGTTGATGGTGAAGTTTCCCTGCAAGTAGTAGTGCGGCCCGAACGTCGTTTCCCAGGTTGAAGTGAGGAAGCGCGAGCGGTTGGCGGAGGTCACCGAGGAAGCGAAATCCTGTTGCCCTGCCAGGAATTCGAGACGGAAGTTCTCGCTCATCTGACGCGAGACGGTGACCGCTTCGTAGGATCCACTTCCAAACGAGCTATCGAATTTCGCGTAGTTCGCCGAAGCACGTATGTGCAGTAACGGCAGCCGGTTGAATGTAAGACCATACATCTCGTTCAGAGACGAACTTGTGTCACCGCTGCGGTTGCTTCTACCCAGAGTGGTGGAAAGATAGACCTGCTTTGCGACCTCAAAGCGTGCACCCGCGCTGAATCCCGTGAACAGGAACTTGTCCAGCAATCCCGTACCAATCAGGGTGGGATCAAATGTCGGGAGATCGCGGAAGTAATTGTGGTTGAAATCCAGTTCCAGCCGCTGGAAGGGCTGTACGCGCACCGTGAAAAAGCTGCGGCCGAGACCCAGTCCCGGAGCGGGCGTCGCAGGGTTGCCGGCGGGACTGTCGATTTGCGCCGCTTCATAGACTGCGAATCGCCGGCTATAAGAAACCGTGTCTTCAAAGAAGACAAACGGGCGGTCTATCGCCCAGTTGATCATGCTAATTCCCGCGCCGGATGTGCTGCTGTAATGCCAGTTCTCGTATGTACCGCCATCGAAGTTGATGAACCCACCGCCAATTACGCGATCTGGACTGTAGCTCCATGAAGTTGGGTCGGGTGTCGAGCCACCAAAAATTCCCGTAGTCACGCCCTTCGCTAGGCGTTTTCCAAAATATCCGCCGTCAATCGTGTCCAAACTCGACGCCCACGGCAGATATAACCGGCCAAAACCAGCCACCAGACTCGAGTTCGGATTGTCGTAGGTCATGCTCAGGTGATAGGTGTGGTTGATCAGATCCTGCACGGTCTGGACGCCTCCGCCGTTTTGCGAGGTGAACCGGCCGCGGTAATATCCGCTCAGATTCCAATGCGATCCACCGATGCGGGTGATGTCGCCACGAAAGGCAAAGCCAAGATTCGAACTGGTTATGCTCGAAGTCCCCTGGCTCACCGTGGTGATGTAATCCAGACCAATTCGTCCTCGCGCGCGGTTGACGGATGGAAGCGGTGGACGAGGAACCTCTTCGCGCGCCTCCTCATCCAGCGTGTCTCCTTCGCTGAAGGAAATGACCGCCGGATATTGCCTCGTCGCACTCAGCGCGCGTTGGGCGACCAGCGATTCCGCGTCATTGCTCGATAAGTAGGCGAGATCGCCGGCCTTTACCGGACGTTTGGGAGTATGTATGTCGGTGACCGCCGAAGTTTCCGCTACGCCGCTGACTTCCAGTTCAGCGATAACCTGCGGATCGTCCGCGCTGGCGCTGTCCCCCTGCCGCGCCGGCAAGTTCGAGTCTTTGACTTCCAGCTTCATGCCTTCCGCGAGGCCCTGCGCCCGGCCACCTTCAAGGTACGCAATGCCGTCGGCCACGTACTTCACGCGGAATACAGTACGGAGATTAGGATCATCGCTGCGAACCAGTAGCATCGCTGTCTTTCCCGATGCAACGGAAGTCCCAACCGAACCAGATTCCGGAGAGAGCAGGGATGACTCTTCGGCCGGCTTGATCTCCGAGGTCTTCACCACAGGCGCGACGTTGCTTGATGAAGCGCTATCCGCCTTTGCGTCAAATGCTGTGCCCGCGACAGGCGCCTTGGATGTTGCCGCCTGCGTTTCACCGGTTGGAGACGGAAACCCTCCTGTGGCGACCGAACCGTCACGCTGTTTGGAGTCGCTCGAGGCTTGCGTCCCGGAGAAGGGTGGCGCCGGTGATTGCTTGGTGCTGTCGGCCGTAGTCGAAGCGGGAGCCGAAGTACTGTCGGGCGTTGACGTGGGAAGTGAAATTGAGGACACCGATTGGCTGTCCGTTGTGGATTGCGGCGCGGCTGGCTTGCGCCGGAAAATGCCGCTCAGTCCGAGAGATACAGGAGGCGCGGGTCCAGAGGACCGGGCCTGGCTTGCACCCAACGCGGGACCCACCATCACGATGATGCGGTTTCCTTCTACCTTGGTCGTATACGAGTGGGCTTGATCCAGGTCAAGCACGACCCGGGTCACCGGCGGAACGGTGCTGTGCTGACCCGTGCGTACGCGACGCACGCCATTCGCGTTGACTTCCTTCTTTGTGTTGGCGGGAGCATTTGTGGCTGGAAGGTCAAGCAATATCCGATCGGGATTCACTGCGGTTTCAACCGATGGTTGGACCGGAGAGCTGAGGGTGATTTCCAGACGTAGGCCGCCGCCGTCGGGGACCGCTGTGATATTTCGCACGGTTGCGGTCCCGCTTGTGCTCTGTGCCACGGCACTCGACACCAAGAGCATTGAGATCGCGAGATGTCTTTGAACGGTGGTCATGTTTTTCGAACAATCGGTAGCGCTCCGCTCAAAATCTCGCGTTGCTGCCTGGTCTCACTGCTGTTGCACATACGTGGCCAATTCGCGGAAGTCGGCGTCCGTGGCCGCTTTTCCTTAGCCTCCGCCACCGCTGCTGTGGCACTGGTAGCAGTTGACGCTGTTGTACACATATCCCTGCACACCCTGGTGGTTCCCGTCCGTCTGCGATTTTGCGTGACAGTTGGTGCACTGGAAAATCGAGTAGTCATTCGAGTTCGTATGGCACGTCGAGCAGACGCCGTTGGCGTTGCCATGGTTGATCGAGAACTGCGTGTACTGCGTATGGTTGAACGATGCGTTCAGCCAGTTCGTGGTGCTGTGGCAGTTCTGGCACGTGGTCGGGAAGAATTGCGGTTGCGCCGCGTGTCCCGGATTGGTCGTGCCGTTGTAATCCGCCTGGTGACAGCCAATACAGGCCGTCGGCAGCGTCTGATAGTTGTTGTTGACGTGACAGTCGACGCATGCCCGAGGCGGCACGGTGTGTGATCCGGTCAACGGGAACGGCGTGTTGTTGTGGTTAAAGGTCGCATCGGTCCACGCGATCGTGTCATGGCAAAGCTCGCAGGTGGTGGGGAAGCCCGTATGCGGCACCGGGCTTGTCGCACCGTTAAAGTCGTTCTGATGGCAGGTAATGCAAAGTGTGCTGGTCAGGTTGTAGTTGTTGTTGATATGGCAGTCGGTGCAAGCCCGCGGTGGAACGGTATGTGATCCGGTCAGCGGGAACCCGGTCTGGGTGTGATCAAACTTGCCGTCGGTCCACTGGATCGTGTCATGGCACTGCGCGCAGGTGGTCGGGAAGCCGGTATGCGGAACCGGAGTCTTCGCGCCGTTATAGTCGTTCTGGTGACAGCCAATGCACGCCGTTGGCAGGGTCTGGTAGTTGTTGTTGATGTGACAGTCGACGCATGCCCGAGGCGGCACGGTGTGTGATCCGGTCAACGGGAACGGCGTGTTGTTGTGGTTAAAGGTCGCATCGGTCCACGCGATCGTGTCATGGCAAAGCTCGCAGGTGGTGGGGAAGCCCGTATGCGGCACCGGGCTTGTCGCACCGTTAAAGTCGTTCTGATGGCAGGTAATGCAAAGTGTGCTGGTCAGGTTGTAGTTGTTGTTGATATGGCAGTCGGTGCAAGCCCGCGGTGGAACGGTATGTGATCCGGTCAGCGGGAACCCGGTCTGGGTGTGATCAAACTTGCCGTCGGTCCACTGGATCGTGTCATGGCACTGTTCGCAGGTGGTTGGGAATCCGGTATGCGGCACCGGAGTTTTTGCGCCATTGTAATCGTTCTGGTGGCACGTAATGCAGAGTGTGCTGGTCAGGTTGTAGTTGTTGTTGATGTGGCAATCGGTGCAAGCCCGAGGCGGTACAGTGTGCGATCCGGTTAGCGCCCAGCCGGTCTGAGAATGGTCGAATTTGCCGTCGGTCCATTGGATCGTGTCATGGCACTGTTCGCAGGTGGTTGGGAAGCCGGCATGCGGCACTGGAGTTTTCGCGCCGTTGTAGTCGTTTTGGTGACACGAAATACAAGTGATATTCGTGATGTTGTAGTTATTGTTGATATGGCAATCCGCGCATTGCCGTGGCGGAACGGTGTGAGACCCGGTTAGCGGGAACGCAGACTTCGAGTGGTCAAATGTAGCGGGTTGCCAGGCCGAGGTCGAGTGGCAGAGCTCGCAAGTTTGCGCAAAGCCCCCGGCGACATGGTCCGGGTTTTTGGCTCCAACGAAATCTTTTTGATGGCAGGAGTAGCAAGCCGTGCTCGTCAAATTGTAATTATTGTTGACGTGGCAATCGGTGCATACTCGCGGCGGGTCGGTGTGAGCGCCGGTCAGCGTGAAGCCCGTCTTTGAGTGATCGAACTTACCGTCGGTCCACTGGATCGTGTCATGACATTGTTCGCAGTTGGTCGGGAAGCCGGCGTGCGGCACCGGAGTGGTCGCGTTGTTGTAATCGTTCTGGTGACACGAAATGCACGTGGTGTTCGTGATGTTGTAATTGTTGTTGATATGGCAGTCCGCGCATTGCCGGGGGGGGACCGCGTGCGCACCGCCAAGCGGGAACGAGGTTTTCGAGTGATCGAACGTCGCCGGTTGCCAGGCGTTCACCGTGTGGCACTCTTCGCAGGTTATGGCGAAGCCACCCGCGAGGTGAGGGGGATTGTTTGTGGCCTGATAGTCCTTCTGGTGGCACTGATAACATGCGCTGGTGAGATGGTAGTTGTTGTTGGTGTGACAGTCGGTGCACGTGCGCGGCGGATCGGAGTGCCCACCGGTCAACAGGAACCCGGTTGTGCTGTGGTCGAATTTCGCATTCAACCAGTTGTCGGTCGTGTGGCATTGATCGCAGTTAATGGAAAATCCTTGCGTGTTTACGTGCGGCGGGTTGTTGGTCGCCTTGAAATCTGCAGCGTGGCACGAATAGCACATCGTGGACATCGTCTGGAATTTGCTGTTCGCCGCGTTCTTGTGGCAGGAATCGCAATCCACCGCGGCGTGCGCGCCGGTCAGGGGGAAGCGGTTGTTGTGCTGCTGAATCTCCTTGACCGATACTCCCCATCCCCGCACCGTGTGGCACTGCTCGCAATTGGCACCCAGTTGGCGCTTGTGAATATCGGCATGACAGTCCTGGCAGCGCTTGCCGACGTTGTTGAATACCGGCTTTACGTGACATTGTGTGCAGGCTACATTCTGGTGCATGCCACGCAATGGATAACGCGTCTGGTCGTGATTGAACTCTGGGACGGCGCGGATCGGCTTCCAGCCCTCCGCCGTGTGGCAGTTTTGACAGGGAACGTTGAGAGTCCCGTGCGGGCTATAGGTACCGGGACCTTGATTCGTCCCGCTGGCAAACGAGGTTAGGTAAAGCAATAACGATACTGCCAGGCTCGTGTATTGTCCTGCAGCCTTCATTACGCCCCCACACAAAGATCAATCGACGGAAAGTACTCACACAACAGCAATTGTGCGTCCAGAAAGATTAACCGTTTGGGCAGAACGATAATAGTTACCCCGGTCTATGTTCAAAGGGTTACTCCCGGAGTGGCCAAATTCCTATCGAAAGTGGGAATGTACTTCTGAGTGGGGTAAGTTCTTCAGTCAACAAGCACTTATTACCTGAACAAGAATGCAAAACGTCTCCGCACATCTCATATCGGGAAGCGAGTTCAGAAAAGGGGAACCGCTAGGTCGGGCCCAGTTATCGGGGGATAACAGCAAATTGGACCCACTTCTGTCCCAACTGGGTCGCTCTGACCCAGTCTTAGCTTTTGGTCGGCGGCGGTAGTGTGCCTGCGGCGTGACAACCCTCGCACTGCTTGGGGGTGGGTTTGTAGAAAAGTACGCTCTTGCCTTCAACCATTCGAATCTCTTTATGGCATCCTGCGCATTTCACGTTCTTGTGCAGGCCTTGCAGGGCGAAGGAAGTCCGCTTGTCGTGGTCGAACAACGCCGGCTTCCATTTGGCGCTGTTGTGGCAGTCGACGCAAGCGGTAATGCCGTCCTTGGCGAACTGCTTGCCGTGGACCTCTTCATGGCATTCTTCGCACTTGGTAGGAGCGGCAGTGAAATCAGCCGCGATAAGCTTAGTCTCCATGTTCGGCGGCTTGTGGCAGTCAATACATGCCGTTGCCTTGTGCGCCCCGACCAGAGCAAACGTCGTCTTCGAATGGTCGAAGCGTGACAACTCCTTCCACGATTTCGTCGAGTGGCAGGCTTCGCATCCGGAAGGCGTTCCGTCGGCGCGCAGTTGCTGCATGCGCTTGGCGAACTGTCCCTTATGAGGATCCTGGTGGCAAGTCACGCAGGATAGATCTTTCCAGTGATAGAAGACAACCGGCTTCGGACTGCCTTCCCCGTAGGTCTCCTGCTTGTGGCAGTCGCCGCAAGGCACGGCCACGTGTCCATTGGTCAGGAGGAACCGGGTCTCCTTATGCCGGGCCAATGTGAAGGTAGAAGGTTTATATCCCTGTAGCGTATGGCAGCGCTCGCAGGCGTTCAGGTAAGGAGCGCCGGCGAACTGCTCGTCATGCTCGTCTTTGTGGCAATCGGTGCAGTGCTGGAACTTGACTTTGAACAGCGTATCTTTGCCTTTCGGAATATGACACTTCGCGCATTCGACCGTGAAGTGCTTTCCCTCAAGTGCGTACGCCGATGTCGCGTGATCTTTCGCCGTGAACGTCGACGGCTTGAACCCCTCTACCGTATGGCAGGAGGCACACTCGGCGCCGCCTGGCCGTTTTGCGAACTGGCCGTTGTGCGGATCCGGCTTGTGGCAATCCATGCAATGCTCGAAGGCCACTGGCTTCTTGAAATCTCCTCCGGCGTGACAGCGGGCGCAATCGACAGTTGCGTGTTTTCCCAGGAGTGGATACTTAGTCTTCGAGTGATCGAAGTTGCGGCCGATAGCGGCCATTGAAATCTTCTTCCAGCCGTCGGTGGTATGGCAGGTCTGGCAGCCTTGAGGGAAACTGCCTTTGTGCGGATCCGTGTGGCAATCCGAGCACTTGGCAAACGGAATCCCTGCATACCGCGGCTTGCCATCTGTGCCGGGCGTGTGGCACTTTTCGCACTTCACCTGGACGTGCAATCCAGTCAGAGGATATTGCGTCTTCGAGTGGTCGAATTTACCGACGTTGACCGTCTTCCAATCGGTGAAGTTATGGCACTGAATACAATTCGGGCCCAGTCTCCCCTTGTGCGCATCTTCATGGCACGTAGCGCAAGTCCGCGGAATTCCTAGAAACGTTCGCGACAAGTTCTTCATCTTGATTGTCGGCCGCACGGCAGGAGCGATGTGCTCGGCGGTGTGACACTTGGCGCACGCTACGCCCGCATGTTTGCCCTCCAGCAGATACCCGGTGAGCTTGTGTTCGAATGTCTTCGTGTCCCACTTGATCAGCGGGAAGTCTTCACCATTGTGTTCCGAGTGACACTTGGCGCACTCATTGCTCGATCCGGGTGGAATGTTATAGGTGGCGTGCAGTCCCTGATGTGCTGCCATTCTGGTGGCGATCTCAGCGTGGCAATCGACACATTTCAGGGCAGCCCCAGAGCCGAACTTGTGACAGGAAGCGCAGTTGGTTGCGCCGGTCAGCGACTGGTGGGCTCGCGAAAGAGGCCCAGGAGAAATCTGTGCGAATCCCCGTGTTGGGGAAAACAGCATTACCGCCGACAGGATGAAAAACGCGGGCAGAGTCCTGAACGACGAAGTGCGGAAGGTGCCCGCGTCTCCTTTGTAGACGGAAGTTTTGTCACTGTCCGGTTGATGGCGCGGCATGGCCAAAGCGAAGCTTAGCACGTGGAGACAGACACCGAGTTGTCTAGAAGTGCACGTCGGGCTCGTCCGTTCGGCCTCTCCCAAACGTGGACTGGGGCGTTTGGCGGAGCATCACAAGACCGATAGCCCGGTTCCCAGAGTCCGGATGATCTTGGCTGGATCCCTGTCTCCGCGAGCAATTGAGGGGATTGATCGCCATCCGTGATGGAGACGAGATGCGAAGGAACTTACTAACTGTCGCCGAAAAAATTCCTTTGTTTCCTCTTGACGCAAAACATAAAATCATGGCATAGTCTTACATCTTCTTCTGAAAGGACGCCCACAAATGGCGGATAAAAGCACAACCCATAACGTGCTGCATATGCCACGGCAACTCGAACCGGGTTGCATTTGGCTCTGGGCGTCGTTCGACTTCGTCAGTTACTAAGTCTTCGACGAACCTCAAGCAGACTCAACCGTAATTTTGCTGGGTGACGCAGGCCGCGGTTCCTTCGACTGTGGATCGGCAAAGACCGCTGCCGCTCGTCGTCTGTCGCGGTTCTGCCGCGCCGGATCGGTTGTTTCCCCCAGCTCTAACTTCACAGGGTCGGTGGCGAAAGGCCACGGATACTTCGTTTGGTCGAAGACTCCGATTGGAGTCCAGGAGGTTCGAATCCTCCAGGGCGCAAGCCCGACCGTGTCCGCCAGTACCCCGACCAGTTACAACAGGTCCAGACGCTGCAGCCTAATCACTGAGAGCTCGGACCTGACACCTCCTTTATTCGCCGGTGGTGAAGAGAAGAGTTACATCGCCTATGAACAGACGAGCAGGGTGGCAACCCTGCCGAGGTGCGGCATTTGAGGGACTGGGGCGTAGCCTCGAACCACAAGTTTCCGTGAAGAAGCGGCCTCGAGTCGTTACTCTTCTCGCCCATTCCCCGGCGATTGATTTCAACCACTAACTCCGGCCGCGTGCCGGTTAGAAAAGTAACTTATGCAAACCATCGCGATGAAGAAAGCTGCGCTGCGAGATGAGGAATCGCTCTGCCGTGCCTGCTACTGGGCGCACATTCAAAGAGGATTTCGCGAAAGCGAAGAGGCGGTCTTCTGTTGCTTCAGCCGTTTCAGGGTCGTCCCCTTCAAGGTGGCGGACTGCACGGACTTCAGCAACAAGACCGTGCCTACGCGCGAGCAGATGGAGAGGATCGCGTTGATCATTCCGACTCGACCGGCGCGCAAGCAAGCAGGGTTCAAAGGAGTCGGGTTCGCGGGCGAACCGAGCACAGAAGGGGAAACGGAGACGGAAGAAGACGAAGAACTGGTCGGCGTGACGGAATAGTGCTTTCAACGTGATTTGCCAGAATCCTTGGCAGAACTGGCTGCGAGCGCAAATCCAATGCGCCGTCCCGTGGCCGGCGCCGGTTCCATCAACTCGCGAATCGCTTCGATGAGTTCCTGGATGCTGGCATCATGCCCTTCGACGCGGTGCTCGAGTTCGTCCAGTTTAGAAACGAGCAACTGGTTATTGGCCAGGGCCTCGCGCATGCGCACGAAAGCACGAACGACGAATATGCTCATGTCGGCCGCACGCTCCGACTTCAGTACCGAGGCGGCCATAATTGCCCCGTGTTCCGTGAACGCGTATGGCAGGTTTCGTCGCCCACCGTGGCCTGAACTTGAGGTCACAATTTGTGACCTCAAGTTCGCAGCCTCTTCGGGCGACAGGCGCATTACGAAATCGTCGGGAAAGCGCCGGGCATTGCGCTTGATTTGTTGATTCAGTTGCTTTACCGAGACGCCATATAATTCAGCAAGGTCAGCGTCGAGAATGACTCGAAGGCCCCGAATGAGCAGGATCTTTGAGTCGACGCGTTTTGTGAGTGCTGCTGTTTGCTTGCCCATACTTTGAAATCACAGTTTGTGATATCAAGATCGTGGTTCTATCTGCCACCTTAGAGAGTATATCGCAGCGAGTAGAACGCCCAGAATGGTTGGTGCAAACGTCGACCTTTTCGCTGGGCGAAGACAACGTTCGGCGCAAGTCCGCTCGCAAAGTGAATCATCGGCGCTGCGGCTGCTTACTGGTCCGCGTCACATTCGAATGAACCAAAGCGTGTTATATTGGCCAACTCCGACGCCGAGGAGGTGCTGCTTATGGCTGAGATCCTGCGCCCGATGTCCACCGGCGAGTTGATGGACCGAACATTGGTGCTCTACCGGAGGAATTTCAAGCTCTTTGTAGGAATCGCCAGCGTAGGTCCCGCTAGTTACCTCCTTTTTCAGTTACTGACTATTGGATCCGCTTCGGTGCAGGCAGGAGCCCCAAATCGCGTCAACCCTTTCTCTGCGGCATCGCTTGGTTTCGGTTTCCTGGCTGGATTTTTCATCATGCTAGCGGGTATGGCGATCGCTCACGGCGCAACCGTGCGCGCCGTTGCAGCAGTGCATCTTGGATTCCCAATCAAGATCGTGGAAGCCTATCGTTCTCTGAAAGGGAAGTTCTGGCGCATTATCGGTGTCTTTGTATGTATGGGATTACTCGCATTCCTCGCCGTCATAGGCGGGAGCCTGCTTATCTTTATGCTTATGCTTGTGGTCAGAACACTCTCGTTGGTGGAACCAGGCCGCTTGGGTCAAGCTTTCGCGATGATCGTTGGATTTAGCACGATCCTGATCATCGGAATCTCCGCTATGGTCGTATGGGTCCGTTACGCGCTGGCGATTGCATGCTGCGTGGTCGAGGACCTCGGAGTCGTCAAATCGATCAAACGGAGTGCGACGCTTTCCAGGGGGAGCCGCTTCCGGATTTTTCTCATCTATCTTGTCTTTGTCCTTCTCTCCGTCTTTTTGGGCGCGGCGTTAGGTGCGTTTGCGGGAGGAGTTGGTGCTCTGATTACAAACATTACCGCACGACTTATTTTGATCTACCTCGCCAGCTTCATCGCTGGCGTGCTCACTGGACCACTCGCCACCATTGGCATCGCTCTTGTGTATTACGACGAGCGGGTCAGGAAAGAAGCTTTCGATTTGCAGTTAATGATGTCCAGCCTTGACTCACCGGGTTCGGCGCTCGCCGCCGTGGTTCCTGTCCAACCGTGATGAGACTGACGGCGCTTGCCATCATCGCTGTGCTCAGCCTCGCCAGTTACGGCGCTGGCGACGTGGTATCGACCTCGCTCGTTGACTACAAATCACGGCTAGAGCAATACAGCGCTGAAATCCACAGGGTCACCGAACATCCCGAGTACGCTGTGGACTTCTACCGCGAGGTCCCTGCTTCACTCGAGGTGCGAACGCAGTCTGGCTCGATCACCGTATCTCTGGAGTTTCTGCATAAGGAGCTGGAGAAATATCTGAAGGCAACTCCGGCATTCAAGCCGACCATCCTTTCCCAGCTTGCCGCTCGCATCAAGGCTATGCGAACGGAAGCTGACGGCTTCGAGCAGGCGCGTGCCGGCGATTCGGCAGCTCGGGATCGCCTGAACCAGATCCTCTCCGCGCGCGAATTCGGACGCGTGCGAGGTCCCACCGAGCTGGAACTGATCGAGCAGCGGGTCAACGCATGGCTGAAAGAGAAGCTCGATAAGCTCTTCCCGACTGCGCCCGACCTCGATCAACTCGGTCAGATATTTGTCTGGATCGTGATTGCCATTGTGACCGCAATCCTCGCTGTCTGGCTCTATCGCCAGTCACGCGAACGCCTGCTCGATCGTCCTCGGGAAATCATGCCTTTTGTTCCCTCGGCGAGAAGTTGGCGGTCCTGGCTTTCCGAGGCCCGTGAGAAGGCGGCGCAGGGCGAGTGGCGCGACGCGATTCATCTCGGCTTCTGGGCTGCTGTGTCGCGACTCGAGAGTGATGGCGTCTGGCGACCCGACAAAGCACGCACGCCTCGCGAGTATCTCAATGCCATTCCCGCTGTAAGCGAGACCAAACCATCTTTTGCAGCCGTGACTAGAACATTCGAAACTGCCTGGTATGGCGGACGACCAGCCTCAGCCACTGATTTTGAGCGCTTCATGACGGAACTCGAGAAGTTGGGGTGTCAGGGATGATCCGGCAAAACTGGGTTGCGATCATGCTCGGCATCGTGATCCTGATCATGATGTCAGCAGCTGCATATCTAAAGTCCCAGGCGGACAAAGGGGACGGAAATCCTTCCAGCTATTCCACCTTGCGACGAGGCGGGAAAGCTGCCTACTTGCTGCTGCAACAGAGCGGTTATCCGGTTGAGCGCTGGCAGAGCTCTCCGAAGGAGTTGCCTGCGGACGGACACGGAATCCTTCTTATCGTCGGCGAGCCGGTCTCTCGTCCGACGAGCGAGGAGTCGAATGCGCTTTCACGGTTCCTGCTTCACGGCGGATCGATTCTCGCCGTTGGCATGTATCCCGATGCATACGTACCCAAAGCGGCGGCAGCCAACGGCGCGGAACGAATCGGCGGCGTCGAGTGTAAAGCTGTAGCTCCTACGCGTCTCACTCGCGGTGGTTCTATTTCGCTTGATGGCGACCTGAAATGGGACTCAACTGACAGCTCCCAAGTGGTGCACTTCGTCGACGAGAAGGGAAACGCGGTCGTCCTCTCCTATTCTGTCGGCAGCGGTTCGGTCATTTGGTGGGCGAGTGGATGGCCTCTTGAGAACGCCGGCATTCGCGAGAAGAACAATCTCGAGTTATTGCTGAACTCCACTGCTGGTTACAAGCGTGTGTTGTGGGACGAATACTACCAGGACGAGCATGAGCACAAACCCGAGCACAAGCCCGTGAAAGCGTACTCATGGGCGTTGGCACAATTGGCACTGATTGCGCTGGCCGTTGTACTCACTTACTCGCGACGCAGCGGACCTCTGGTTCCAGCCGTGCAAGAATCGCGCCTTTCGCCGCTGGAGTTCGTCGAAACCCTGGGAAGCGTGTTTCGCCGCGCGCGCAGCACACACGTCGCAGTTGAGATTGCGTTTCAGCGCTTCCGCCAGATTGCCGCTCGCCGATTGGGCATTCGCGGCACTTCGAACGCGGAGGAGATTGTCGATGCCATGTCGCGCTGCGGCTTTGGAGTTTCAGAATCGACCGCGAATCTGGTGCGGCAGAGCGAAGCGGCGGCTAACGACGACGATCTGACCGAGAAGGCCGCGATGGCCTACGTGCGCGCATTGAACGAAGCAAGCCACGCCATGAATCCGGGACATAAGATCATCGGTGGTCAAAAAAAGGAGAAAAATTAACGCATGCAAGCAATCACGAAACTCGTGGCTCATGGCCGCACCGAACTGGCGAAGGTCATCGTCGGCCAAAGCAACCTCGTCGATGGAGCGCTCATCGCGCTGCTTTGCGGAGGGCACGCGCTGATTGAGGGCGTTCCTGGGCTCGGCAAGACGCTCAGCGTAAAGATTCTGGCACGCACGTTGAATGTCACTTTCCAGCGCGTGCAATGTACCTCTGACCTGATGCCTGCGGATCTGCTCGGCACAAATGTGCTGAATCTCGCGAGCGGCACGTTCACTCTGCATCGCGGACCGATGTTTACCGATCTATTGCTGGTCGATGAGATCAACCGCATGCCTCCGCGCACGCAGGCGGCGCTGCTCGAATCGATGGAAGAACGCCAGGTTACGATCGATGGCGAACGCCACGCGCTGTCGCAGAACTTTACCGTGCTGGCGACGCAAAACCCGGTTGAATTCGAAGGCACGTATCCGCTTCCCGAAGCGCAGCTCGACCGTTTTCTCCTGAAAATCAAAATCGACTATCCATCCGCCGAAGAGGAGATGGTGATTCTCGAGAAACACAACGGCCCAAGCGCGCTCGCTGACACGACGCAAGTAGAAATCGTGAGCATCGAGGGCGACGCATTGCAGCAGGCTCGCCGTGAACTGCGCGACTTGAAACTCGAACCGTCTTTGCTGCGCTACATCACTGATATCGCACGGCGCACGCGGAGTTGGCCGTCGGTTTCGCTGGGCGCCAGTCCGCGAGCCGCGATCAGCCTCATGCTGGTTGCGAAAGCGCTCGCCGCTCTGAACGATCGCGACTACGTGATTCCTGACGATGTGAAAGCCGCTGCCTTACCTGCTTTGCGTCATCGCCTCGTGCTGCGTCCCGAAGCCGAACTCGAAGGCTTCGATACGGATCGCGTGCTCACCGACGTTCTCGCCGCGGTCGAGGTTCCCAAGTGAGCGTTCCGCGACCGCTTGCGCCGCAACCTGTCGAAGCCACAGCCAAACGACGTGGCCGCTTTGGCGGAGGAGTTGGTCCGCGACTGTTCCTACTCGCGGGAGCAGGATTTGCCTGGCTCATTCCGGCGTTGTGGAATCCGACTTATTTCTGCGCGCTGGTGATCTGGGACGCTGTGCTCTTCCTCGCCTTTCTGATCGACTGGTTCCGGCTTCCGCGTGCCTCTTCGCTCCAGGTCAAGCGCGAATGGCACAGTGCGCTCTCAATTAAAGTCGCATCGGATGTCAGCATTGCGGTTATCAATTCGACGGGCCGCGATCTGAGGGTTGATGTTATGGACGAACTCGCGCCTTCTCCGTGGCATCATCTGCGCTGGCTGAGTCTGATCGCTCGCGCGAACTCGACAGAAAGCGTCACGCAGAAATTCACTCCCGGCGAGCGTGGCGACATTCCTGTTGGACGTGTCTTTCTCCGCTATCGTTCCGCGTTCAACATGGTTGAACGCTGGGCGGTTGCGGACTTGCAGCAGACGGTGCGCGTGTATCCCAATTTCGAGCACGCTGGAAAACATTCGGTTTATCTGGCACGCAGTCGCCAGATCGAATTGCAGATGCGTCTCATGCGCCTGCGCGGTTCGGGTTCGGATTTCGAAAGCTTGCGCGAGTATCGCGAGGGCGACGAGATCCGCAACATCTGCTGGACCGCAACCGCGCGCCGTGGCAAAGCCGTGACGAAGACTTTCCAGGTCGAACGCAGCCAAGCCGTCTGGCTCGTGCTCGATTGTGGGCGCCTGATGCGGACGCGCAGCGAAGGCTACAGCAAACTCGATCGCTCAGTGGACGCAGCGCTCGTGCTCTCGCAACTCGCGCTTTATGCCGGTGATCGCGTCGGACTCCTCGCTTACGGCCGCGCGCTCAACCAGCGCATTCTTCCAGGACGCGGCGCCGCGCAACTTCGCCAGATTGTCGAGCAGCTCGCCGTGGTTCGGACCGAAGCTCCTGAGGCGGACCATATTCGCGCTGCAGCGACGCTGCTCTCACTCCAGAGGCAGCGCGGACTGATTATCTGGATCACAGACCTCGCTGAGACTGCGATGACTCCTGAAGTCATCGATGCAGCGGGACAGCTTCTCTCACGGCATCTCGTGATCTTTATCGTGATTGCGCAGCCGGAAGTGAAGCGTCAAGCGTCGGTTGCGCCGGAAAATCCACAGCAGATATACGAGACGGTGGCAGCGCAGGAGATGGTCTTTCGCCGGGAACTCCTGCTTGGCCGTCTCCGCGAACACGGAGCGTTGTGTTTGGAAGTTGCTCCACATCAGCTCTCGTCGGCAGTGCTCAATCAATATTTGTCGGTGAAGGAAAGGAATCTGGTTTAGGGGATGGCTCTTAGGAAGACCTTGTTCGACTTTTCATTCTGAAATTTGTTTCGGAGAATGGTTGGCCTTACTGGGTCGAGGAAGTGGTTTTTAACCCCCCCCAACAACAATTTCCGACAAAGTATTCAAAAATAAGGGCTTACGTTTAAAACATTCCCGAATTGGGAATCAGGTTGTCAAAGAGCGCTGAAAACGGAGTTGGAGCAGCTGAGCGCCGTCATGGACGGCCGGCCATCACTGCCCGCTGATGAGTTAGTGTCGCATTGCGGAGCGCGAGAGTCTGTGATGACGCGCACTGTGTGGTTGTGAGAAAAGAGCTGAATTGCCGCGGCCTTCGGCGTCGCGAAAAGAGTGGGGGCTGGGGCAGTCTCAACTCGGGCACGAGGAGAATTCCCTGATGCGCACGGGGCGTTGGAGATAGGGTAGGGGTCCTTCGACTCCGCGGAGACTTCACTTCGTGAAGTCTCGACTCCGCTCAGGATGACAAATTAGGACTCAGGCGAGGATGACAAATTAGGATTCAGGCCGCAATGCCCGAAATACCAGAATCAAAAATAATTCGCAAGCCGCACTGGGCAAGGGATGTCGACTAGGCATATACTTCGCACGCGCAGAAGATCGCGTAAGGAGACCTCCCCCGATGAACAAGGTACTGGAAGTCCTGCTGGTCGTCGTGTCTCTCGCCGGGTTGTATAGCGCAATCCAAACCAATACAGCGAAGCCTGCGAATGCTGCGGTTCGAGCCGAGCAGGCTGTGGTGGTGGCGGATGGTAGCGATCCGATGCCTTTGTGCCGCAAGCGACATTGCGACCAATAAAGCATCGCTAAACTGAAGTCGAAGAACGATACCAAGCCGCCTGAAAAAATAGATTGCAGAGCGGTCGCGGGATAGGTATGCTTCCGAAACGTTCAGTGTTCATCCGCCAATGAACTGGTTAATGTATGTGAGCTGGCTCGCCGGTCCGCTACTGCAGATCACCCTTCTGATCTTCATGGTGCGGCACAAATTCAACGAAGCCTTTCCCCGTTTTTTTTCGTACGTCCTGTTTCAGACCCTCAAATCGGGATGTCTGTTTGTCGCGTACCGCTACTTTCAGGACAACTACTTTGAGGCGTACTGGACGGGAAACGCCATCAGCGTGATCTTTGCGGTCGCGGTGATGGATGAAATATTGCGCAACCTGTTCAAAGAGTATGGAGGCATTCAAAGTTTGGGCACGACCATATTCCGGTGGTCGTGCGGGCTGCTGCTGTTGGTTGCAATCATTGGCGCGTTGTCCAGTGGCGAAGCGGGTGGAGACAGGGTTGTGGCGGCGGTGTTTTCCTTTGATCGCAGCATGCGCCTGATGCAGGTTGGGCTGTTCCTGCTGTTGATGCTCCTGTGCCGCCTCCTGAAGAATTGCTGGCGGCAACCGGTATTCGGCATCGCGCTCGGATTCGGAGTCTTTGCCAGCGTGGAACTGATCCTGGTCAGCGTTGTGATGTGGGCGGGCAGCAGTCACGGAGCACTCATCAGTCTGCTGAAGAGCTCGGCGTACAACGTGGTGACTCTGGTTTGGATCGGCTACCTCAAACAGCAATCGCACCTGGTGCCACAGGTTGAGCCAGCGACCGGCGTGGGCACATTCGGTCTGACGCCGGCCCCGTCGGGCGCGGCGCCAGATCCGGACGCAAGTTTCATGTTGAGAGTCGAGCAGGCCGTGGATCGGGTCTTATCGCGCAGCGATTGGCCGAGACCAAGTACAGAGGGAAGTCGGATCATCAGCCGAAAGCCCACACCCGAAGAGGGCAACTGAACGCTCGTCCCAACCTGTGAGTGACGAATGCAGTCCACGGCAAAGCAACTCCGCAATGAAACGACCTGGCCGCCGGAAGAGGGCGAGGTCATATCGTTCACATCTTCTGTGGGTCCCGAAACAGCCATGCTAAGAGAGGTACGTTGGGGCCTGGTGTGGCGGGATTTCGTTCTTGAAGACGGGCGGGTAATTCCAGAACACCGAATCTCAGGTTCTCCACAACCCCACGAGTGGCGCAAGATCGATGAGGTCACGGACCACGAGCGCGAGGACTGTGAAGAGCGGCTGCTTTCGATGGCGGGGGCGGGGATGGATCCTCGCAAACGAGACCAGTCGTTCTGGGCGGAGTTGAATCAGTATCTGGCGTACACATACCTCAGATTCAAGAAAGCAGAACGCAGGGCCTAAGAAGCAGAATGTTTCAAGTAGCAGGAAGGGAACGAGGTTTGGAGCTTTGAGCCGATCCGACGACGAAACCGAGGAGCAGCAGGCTTGGAGAGTGCTCTCCGAAGCTGGTCTGGTGGAGATCCGCCTTGAGGAATTTGCGGAGAGAATCAGAGACGTCAAGCGCATCGTCGGAGTCCGCCTGCGTGAATTGCTGGATTTTGACAACAGCATTAAGGAACGCGAATCTGCGGCGTACTCCCTGGGGACGCTAAAGGGATTAGAGTTGAAGGTACAGGCGCACGCGGCAAAGACGCCCGACTCATCGGAGATGTGACGCCCCCAGTTTCCGCTGGAAGAGGTCACGTATGCTGATTGATGGTCCGAAGGGAAGCAAGAAGACCTGGGAGGAGCTGACCGTGGCAGCCTCCATGGAGACTGATCCGGAGAAGCTGGCAACTCTCATGGAAGAAATCTTTGCTGCGTTGGAAGAACGAGAACGACATCTGTCGAGCCTGCAATAGTTCTCACCGTCCCCTAACCCTTCGCAGCAGTTGAACGCGACCACCGGGCTGATGCCCGGAATGATTCGAGTACGACGCGGCCCTGAAGGGGCCGCTCTTCCGCGGCTATGCACGCATTCATGAGTTTTCCGCGACCTCGAAGCCGTGCCCTTTCAAATCGGATTCAATGTCCACTACCGAAAACTTCGGTGATTTGAATCGGAAGTTCGGGAGAGGGTACAGTAGGGGAATCCATGCCCTCCGGATTCAGGTCAGCATTTTTTCTGGTTGCTTTCTTTGCACTGGGCTGTGCTTTAGCCTCGGGGCAGTCGTCTGCGCCAGCTCCCACACCCGTTCCGGCTTCGCCTGGCAGCATTTCAGGAACGGTCTTGGATCAGAGTGGAGCGCTTGTCGCTGGCGCCCGGGTGAAGCTCACTTTTGAAAACCAGTCGCTAAGCCAGGAAGCGACCTCCGGTGCGGACGGTCAATTCACATTCTCGAACGTTGGGCCTGGCGCGTTTCAGGTAACGATCACGGCGGCGGGTTTCGCGTCGCAGACGTCCTCGGGAACCTTGCAGCCGGGACAGAATTACATCGTCACGAAGATCGCTTTGGCCGTGGCTCGTAATGTCACGGACGTCGAAGTTCAGTTCACTCAGATCGAAGTGGCCCAGGAGCAGATCAAGGCTGAGGAGAAGCAGCGGGTGCTGGGGGCTATTCCAAATTTCTACGTTACGTATGAGTCCAATCCCGCACCGATGACGGCGAAGCAGAAGTTTGGGCTGGCGTGGAAGACATCGATTGATCCCGTGAGCTTTGTGTTGACGGGCGTGGTTGCTGGAATTCAGCAGAGCCAAGATTCTTTCGACGGATACGGGCAGGGCGCTGAGGGTTATGCCAAGCGCTATGGCGCGTCGTATGCCGACTTTGTTACGGGCACATTCATCGGAGCCGCGATTCTGCCCGCGGTTCTGAAACAGGATCCCCGATATTTCTACAAAGGAACGGGGAGCAAACGATCGCGGATCTTATATGCCCTGTCGAGCGCGGTTGTCTGTAAAGGCGATAACGGACAGTCGCAGGCGAATTATTCGAATATCCTAGGAAGCTTCGCGGCGGGCGGAATTTCAAATCTCTATTACCCATCGGAGGACCGCGGAGCGACGCTAACGATAGAAAATAGCTTGCTCGGGATTGGGGCGACGGCGGCGGCGAATGTCTTTCAGGAATTTGTTATCCGAAAGTTGACGCCTAAGCTTCCGAAACATGATCCGGCACAACCCTGAGCGGGACAGTCGATAGGACATCCCTAGCGCCGAACCGCTCAGAAGATCACGGCGTCACCGCATGATGTTCTCCTAAAATCGTTAATCACCATCAGGTTGGCCCTTCTGTCGCAATTCGCCCGAGCCGAGCGCTTCAGCGGGCAGGCGGCGTCTTCAGTGACGACACATGGGCGGTCTCGGCCTGTGTCGGGCGTTGCGGCGAGTCGTGCGCCGCGTGGTAGCCGACGGCCTGCTCTGGCCCTGCTCCGAACAACTCCGGATGGAGGTAGTGGCCCTGCTCCTGCGGCGGCTTCTCTTCTTCCACTCGAATGCGGTGTGCGTCGGCGTAGGCGTCGTGGCGAATGCCGGTCACCTGCCAGGAAACTTTTGCGCCCGGCTTGCCGCCAGAGATCCTGAAGCGATTGCCGGAAATCTCTCGGGCGACATACAGGGTCGGTTGCGGTCTGCCGATCGAAGTGAGCTGATAACGGAAATCCTGGTTCAACGCCTCAAAGTACTTTGGCAGCGTAATCCAGACCGAGCCTCGCGTATCCAGCGTAATGAGGCCGTTGTAAATGTTCATCATGTCGGGCGATTCGACGAAGGAGTGATAGAGATACTTGTTGGCGGGATCGAGCGGGTGATCGATCTTGAATGAGCCGCCGCCCTTGCTGAGGTTGCCCTTGATGGCGACATCCCCAAAGGTGTCGATCGTCATATTGGTCTGCAGGCCGTTATTGTACTTACCGGATATGTTCGACATGAAGGCGAGCATGTCGGACCAACCACCAGCATCCACGGCTTCGATGCGGGCTGCCGGATTATATTTGCCGGTGCGTGGAGCGTAGCTGTTGAAGTCGATCGAGGTAGCGGCGCTCGTGCCGCCGCCCGGATTCGTCAGCGTGATCGTTGGCCCCAGAGCGCCCGGGGCGCTGGCGTCAACGTCCAGGGCCGAGATGGGGGCAGAGGTGCCGATGCCTACATTGGTGCTCGCCGTGGCGCCGTTCGCAATGATGCCACCCAGAACCAGGACATTGCTTGTGGATGCCCAAGAATTGTAGCCAATGGCGGTAGAGTTGCTTCCCGTCACAACTGCGTTGGAGCCGAGAGTGGTGGAGCCGACATAGGTGCCGGTATACGGTCCGCTGAACGACCCGACAAACGTATTACTTCCTCCCGAGATCTTAGTACCATCCGCCGTGACGCCTGAGTTCACTCCAATGGCGGTGTTAAAACTGCCTATGTCGTTCGAGCCGAGCGCGTAAGTGCCATAGGCGGCGTTGCTATTTCCTGTGGTGTTGTTGAGGAGCGCCTGGGAGCCGGTAGCGACATTTCCTCCGCCACCAGTGTTAGCCTTGAATGCCTGATAACCGCTGGCGGTATTTTCCTGGCCAGTCATCGTGGTGTTGCCCGCGAACCCGAGGAAGGCGTTAAGCTTTGCATAGGAGCCGTAGGCGAAGAGGTTGCTGCCAATCTGGTAGCTGCTGGCCGCTACCACGCCGGTCGCGCTCAGGTTTCCGTTCACCGTCTGATTCGCGCCAAACGTATTGGCCGCGTTCAGCTGCGGCACCTTGGTGACATCGAGATTCAGCGTCACCGCGCCACCCGTGCCGCCGCCAGTCAGGTCCGCGCCCGCGGTTACGCCCGTGATCGTTCCCGTGCCCGGAGAAGCGCATGCCCACGTGCTGCCATTCCACTGCAAGACCTGATTCGCCGCGCAGGTATTGGTCAGCGACAAGTTCAGCGTGCCGCTGCTGCCGCCGCCCGTCAACCCGCTGCCGCTCGCCGTCGTCACGCCGGTGATCGTCCCGCCCCCGGCGAACACGATGTCCAGCTCCGCCGGATGGCTCGTCGTCGTGTTCTCCTTGCTGTCGAAGCTGGTGTTGAACGTACCGTTGGCCACCAGTGCGATGCCGTCATTGGCCACGCTTCCGTTCAGCCAGGCCTCCACCGCCGGTGTGATGTTGATGAGGATGTATTGGTTCTTACTCGCCGTGGTGATCGATACGCCGGAGACAATCGTCGCGCCCAGAGCTGGGGCAAGGCTGGAGGTGATCGTGTTCTCCGCCCACGTGCCGTTGACATAGTCCACGTTGAAGCTGCCTGCGGTGGTTACGGCATTGGCATAGAGTTTCAGCGTGGCTTGGCTGACGCTGGCACCGGCAGGGATCGACGACAGATTGAATTGAATATAGGTGATCTGCGTCGCGCCATCGACATCGAGCAGCGTCTTGGCGCCATAGTTCGTGGTGGGAGTTGCCGTGTTGGTATAAGCGTCGGCGCTGGGAGTAAGTTGCGCGTAGGCGCCGGTCAGCAAGCATAGGATGGACAGCAACAGCACCATCAACCGTATTTTCAAGTTTGTCATGATGCGCTCCGAATGTTGTTCCCTTGGACTTCCCGTTACTAATCTCGTCATGACGCCGCCAGATCACTTCCTGATCGCCGACCTCCATCGAAGTCTTCGTCAGAAAACCAGATCTCCAGACCCGCGCTCGTGATGGCGCGAGCAGCGTGTCGAAAGAATGGCGGCTCTCCCGAGGCGAGCGAGCCGCCGCGTCTTATCTACAAGGGGCGATCAATGGTGCCCTGCTGCCAGACAGCGTCGTAACGCACTTCGTCGCCGGGCAGCACGTACGCGTTGAGAATGTAAAGGCGCCAGCCTTCCGTCCATAACGTGTTGTACTCAGTCTGGAAATCGGTGAGCGTCCAGTCGTAGGCCTGGATTTCCCCATGAATCGCCGGCCGCCAAACTGCGTTGTAGCGCACCGTCCCGTCGGATATGACGTACGGATCGAGAATGTAAAGGCGCCAGCCTTCTGTCCATAACGTGTTGTACTCAGTCTGAAGATCAGAGAGCGTCCACCCATACACCTGAACCTCGCCCGAATCTCCTGGCCGAAACACTGCGTTGTAAAGCACATTGCCGTTCGGCAATACGTACGATTGCAGAATCGACAGCCGCCATCCTTTGGGATACAGCGTGTTGTACGTGGTTTGGAATTTCGAGAAGGTGACCCCGTACAGCTGGTGCTCACCCAGATTGCCGGGCCGAAACACTGCGTTGTAAAGCACGTCGCCGCTGGGCAATACGTACGATTGAAGAATGTACAGCCGCCAGCCTTCCGGATAGAGCGTGTTATAAGTGCTCCGGAATTGCGAGTAGGTCACACCGTAGAGCTGCTCTTCACTCGTATTCCCGGTTGGCCGCCACACCGCGTTGTAGAGCACGTTGCCGTTGGACAAAACGTACGATTGAAGACTGTAGAGGCGCCAACCGTCTGGCCAAAGACTGTCATATTCGGCCTTGTAATCCGCGTAGGTCCACCCGTAGGCCTGGATTTCGTCAAGGCTCGTGTATCCGGATGTCGAACAGGCGCCGGCGTTGGTGTTGTCGGTGGCGGGAGGAATCGGGCCGAATGACAAGTTGATGTTGCTTGCGCTGTCGCACTGGTCGACAGCCTCGTCCCACCCCTTAAAATTGTTAACCGCCGGATCGGCAGAGGATTCGAAGATTTCGTGAGCAATCACTACCTGCTCCTGATCGGCCGGGACGACCGCCCAGAACGCCGCGGTCGATTGCGAGGCGTGGAAGCCACCACACCCGTTGCACCCAGTGACACTGAAACCATGTGCTGGGAACACGATGATCAACGTGTTCGGACCGAAAGCCGGAAGATTCGCACTCGTTTGGTTGGCGTGAATGATGCTGAGGACATTACCGCGCGTAAGGACCTTGGGTTTCGCGTTCGGGCTCGCGGTTGCCGCTGCCGCCACCGTGACTTGGTTTACACCATATTGTTTCATCATCGACTGCTCGCCGGATGGCGCACCCTCCCCTGACAGGTACGCCGCGAGGTTCACGAGATACGTCTGCTGGGCAGTGAGGTCCGATTCGGACCAATTTCCGTAGTACAGCGGGTAAATTTCGAACGTTTGCAGAATTGGTCCGCCGTGGTACTGAAGTGGTGTTGCAGCCCAGCCGAGCCTGGGGGCGAGCATACCGAGGATGCCGACCAGAAACGCTGCGGACAAACTTGCTATTTTGCGCATCTCGACTCTCTTTCGAACCGCAATTGTCGTTTTCATTTTGATTCTCCTTAGGACTCGGAATCTTCTCCTTAAGCAGACGGTTAATTGGAGACCGTCATCTTGAAGAATATGGGGTCGATGTTGGCGAACGGCCGTCCAAACGGAACTCCGTTGCCAGCAAAAACTCCGTAGAAGGTGTTCCCCACCGCCTTCAGTTGCTGGTAGTCACCCAGAACACGCTGCCTGGGATTGCCATTGTCGGTGGTTGTCGAAAGGAATTTTTCCAAGAGGTTATACGTGAAGCTCTTTCCATGATCGTTACTGATCGCAAGAAAGGCACTGAACTGTGGCAGGCCAGAGTTGGGGTCAATCCCATCGTAGTTCGTGTACAGCACACCGATGGTTCCTTTGGAGTTCTTGGCGATGGCCACCGAGGGCAGCGCCGTCTCAGCCTGTCCAACCACGTAATAGTCGTTCACCCACTTGAGTCCGCCGGAACCGTCGGCGGTAAGGTGCGCGATGCTCAGGCGATCGATCCCGGTGCCGGTATCCTTGTTGCCATAAACCACGTAGATGTCACCATTGTTCGGATCCACGGCCAGATGGTCGACACCACCTAAAAGAGCATTCACCGTGCCGAACTTTGGCGTAGGTTGGGTGCTTTGTGTCTCCACCAGCAACAGTCCCGTCGAGTGGCCGTTCAGGCCCCAGCTCCTGCCTCCGTCGGTGGAGCGGTTGAGGTAGAAGGCGATGGTTTTGGGATCGCCGCCACAGTTTGATATGCACTGTTGCCACATCGCGTACATGGCAAGGCTATTGATGTCTTTCGCCAGACGAAGCCCTGGGTTCCCCCCGGGCGCAGAGTAGCCAATCAAATTGTCGGTGGTGAAGTCGGGCGGGTTACTGGGAGCCACAGCAACCCGCATGTCGGGCGCGCCGGCGAAGTTGTCGTATGCGACGTACGAGTTGGTATTCGATGCATCCCTCGGGTCTATGTTCACCAGGAGCCAAGGCTGATCGGTATTCCCTATGCCCTGCTGGTCGGTGGTTTGGGTTACGCCGCCGCTGACGAACCAGTTCCAATCTACCTTCTTGCTTGGGTCCCAGGTCACACTGGTGTAGGCATCAATACCAGAATTGTCCTTGTGCAGAAAGGTGGCGCTCAGGCGGCCGTGGTCCCCGTAGTCCGGATTCTGGTCGCAGGGGCAGTTTCTGGCGAGGCCGGGAGGATTGGGAATGGTCTTGTCAAAGCCCCAAGTAGTCCCTCCGTTGGTCGAGTACCAAACCGGGGCATTCGCGCCCCAGCTCCCGCTGAAAGCCAGAATCGAAATCTCATTGGTATTCGCAGGATTGATCGCAATGCTGGGTTCGCCATTAGGAGTGGTGTTGGTATACTTCAGGTTCGCGTTCGTGTTGCTGACGACGACGTCAACAATTGAGATCGCCCCCTGTGGCCCAAGCGCCGGCTTTCCACCAGGATAGAGATCCTGGGGGACTGCAGGGCGGAAGGTCTCGGTTAAGTCAGGTGGATAGTCGCGGTCCTGGTCCTTGTCGTCTTGGGCCATCGCCAGAGGAAGACCCAGGATTGCCAGTAGCAGGGCCAGTGTGACTGTCAACGTTCTATTCATAGAGCCTCCATGTGTTGAAGCGGATACGGCGAAATCTCTTAAATTCTGTTTCGTCATAAACCAAAGGGCTTGCCGGTCCCGTTTGACGGTGGATAACCATCCACCGGACTGGGTCCGTGCGATATCGAACCCTGGAGAAGACGATGGCGTGCCTGTTCCGACTGTTCCGGCGCCAGCTTGCTGCCGCAAAGCGGGCAGGTATCGAAGGCCGCCGCCGCTCCGGTCACGATCAGGGTCATACCTTGCCGCTCAACCGTCACCTCAGTCCGAATGGTGCGGCCTGTGCTGCGACTGGACGAGGCAGTGCGGAAGAAACTTGCCCACCCGGATAGCCACTGGTACAGTCGATTCACGCTGGCCTCGCTTCCACGGTCGCGAATGTTGCTGCAGACACAAAAAAAAGACCAGTGATACATTCTGAAAAGTGCTGAAAAGTTGTGAATGTCCTCGATGTCAATGCAAACAGGGGGGATATTTCAATTCGGGGAGTTTCAGATCGATGCCCGGGCACGCACCCTGCGGCGGGAAGATAAGATTGTTACGCTCAACTTCCGGGCGTTTGATGTGCTGTTGTACTTTGTGCAGAACCCCGGAAAGGTCCTCAGCCGCGACGAACTGATCAAGAATGTCTGGCCGGATTCCTTTGTAGACGAGAACAGCCTGGCGCAAAGCATTTCCATGCTGCGCCGGGCACTCGACGAGAAGCCTGGTGACAACAACTATATCGTCACGCTAACCGGGCGCGGTTATCAATTTGTCGCCCCGGTGCGCGTCGTTGCCCCGGAAGGGGGAACGATTCTCCCAGCAGAAGCAGCCGCCAGCAACTCCAGCGGACTCATTTTTCAGAAACAAACGATCCGGACCAGTGTCATTACCGAAGAGCAAGAACAGGAAGAGCAAGAACCGCTGAGTCTGCCAGCGTCCCGGAATCGGGTAGTGGTGGGGCTGTTCTCCGCTGTCGCTGCAGTCGCGGTCGCGGTTCTGGGACTCTATGCCTGGAAGGCATCCCACCGGGCCCCGCCCATGAAGGAAGCTGACTTAGTGCTGGTCTCCGACTTCGTGAACACCACCGGAGAGCCGATCTTTGACGACACTCTGAAGCAGGCTCTCACCGTCAAACTTGCGGAATCGCCCTACTTCAACGTGGCGCTCGATGCGAAAACCAGGCAAACGTTAAGCCTGATGGGCAAGTCGCCGGGCGAACGTGTCGTACTGCCCATCGCTCGCGATGTTTGCCAGCGAGAAGGGGCTAAGGTGCTGGTTGGTGGTTCGATTGTGAGGGTCGGGAACCGGTACACCATTGACCTGAACGCAATGAATTGTCTTACCGGAGCTTCCGTCACGCGCGAAGAGACTGATGCTCTTAATAAGGAGGACGTGCTCAGTAAGCTTGGGCAGGTAATCCCTGCGTTGCGGAGAAGTCTGGGCGAATCCCTCAGCTCAATACAAAAATTCGATACTCCTATCGAACAGGCGACTACCAAATCTCTGGCCGCACTCAAGGCGTACACGTCGGGTGATGAGAAGCGAGCGCAAGGGCAGGATGCTGAGAGTGTCCCCTACTACAAAATGGCGATTGAACTGGACCCCGATTTTGCCATCGCCTATGCCAGACTGGCCGCTGTTTACCACAATCTCCAGCAGCCGGCGTTAGGCGACGAGTACCTGCGTAAAGCTTTTGAGCGGCGTGAGCATGTGAGCGAGCGGGAGAAATTTTACATTCAGGCGCACTACTACGTCGATGTCACGGGTGAAACTGACAAAGCAATCGAAACCTACAAACTGTGGGCCGAAGTGTATCCGCATGACTGGATTCCATGTAACAACCTCTGCAACGAGTACTTTCGCATTGGCCAGCCCGATCTGGCAATTGCCGCCGGTCAGCAAGCCTTAAGGCTGAATCCCAGCCACCCCCTTCCCTATAGCGCGCTCGCCCACGCTTATCAGGCTGCCTCGCGTTTTGCCGAGGCCAAAGCTATTTGTGAGAAGGCGAAAACCGAGAAACTGGACAACTGGGTCACCCACAGCACCCTCTACGAAGTTGCCGTGGCAGAAACCGACGAGACGGCCATGCAGCGGGAGCTCACCTGGTTTAAGGGAAAACCGATGGAGAGCTGGGTAGTGATGGACCAGGCGGAGAACGCGATGGCCCAGGGTCGCTTGCGCAGATCGCGAGAACTTTACGAGCAGGCTCGCACGCTCGCCTTCAAACAAGACCTGAAGGAGTATGCAAACGAAATTGCGGTGGACCAGGCCGGCGCCGAGGCCGATTTCGGCAACGCCGCTGAGGCGCGCAAGCTGGCGGAGTCTTCTCTCTACCTGATGCCGGACTCTCCAAACCTTAAAGCGACGGCCGCGTTGGCGCTCGCAAGGTCTGGTGAGGTCGACCGCGCCACGGCACTGGCCGACGAATCTGCCCGGCTTAAGCCACTGGACTTGAAACTGAACAACGTTGCCTTGCCGTCTGCCAGGGCGGCCATTGAACTGAGTCGGAAGAATCCCGCCAAGGCGATCGCACAACTGCAGCGCACCCTTCCCTACGATTTCAGCACTGGGTCCGGCGGTTCAACGATGTATTACCGAGGGCTGGCATTGCTGGAACTGAATTCCGGCAAAGAGGCGGAAGCACAGTTCCAACGCATCCTGGACAATCCGACCTTTATCGGGAACATCTACTGGCCACTTGCCCACCTCGGCATAGCTCGCGCAACTGCGCTGCAGGCGCGGACGGGTCAAGGTGCCGCGGTGGACGCAGCCCGCACCCAGTCGATCGCTGCCTATCGGGAATTCTTCACCCTCTGGAAAGACGCCGATCCAGACATTCCCATCCTGAAGGAAGCGAAGGCGGAGTACGCCAAACTGCAGTAGCTCCGATCTGGGTGACAGACGGGCGGGTTTTGCTCACGCCTCACGGCTCAGCGCTGACGAATGCCTTATCCAGCCGCGCGAAAGATACGCTACGAACATCGTGAAGAGCGCTGCGGCCAGTGCGAATTTGAACGGTGCTGGGACGGACGAAGGTGAGAAGAATCCTTCGATCGTCCCGGCCACGATCAGCATTGGAATAACCCCGACAAGCAAACGCACAGCTTCAGTTCCGCCTACGGCGAGCGAGTCGCGACGCGATAGCGTTCCCGGAAACAGCAACGCCTGCGCGAGGCGGAGGCCCGCGCCTCCGGCGATGAAGATGGCGGGGAGCTCGAGGACTCCGTGAGGAGCGACGAAGCTCCAGAGTTTGACGCTCATCTGGTTCAGAGCGCAGGCGACGCCGATTACGCCCAGCAACATGCCGTTGAAGAAGAGCTGGAAAAGCGTCCAGAGGCCCGCGGTGATGCCGCCGGCGAAGGTCATGAACGATACGGTCATGTTGTTGGTCATGATGAAGCTGGATTCCTGGGGCGCGGCGGCCACTACCGAGTGCGTCCACATTTCATGCTTCTCGATGGTGGCAACCATCTCGGGGCCGAGAAAGTCGCGCATGAAGTCGGGATTGGACAGGGTCAAGAACATCCCGGCCAGCGCTCCGAGGGCAAACAGTCCGGTAGCCACCAGCGTGTAACGCAGATACTGACGGAAGATGACGGGATATTCGTTCCAGAAAAACTGGGCCACGCTGCCTACGGTTTTCTTCTGGCCGGAGTAGACAGCGTTGTGCGCGCGTCCAAGCAGTTGATTGAGGTAGCGGGATTGTTGCACACTGCTTGCGTCGCCGCGCACCGCCGAAAGATCGGTGGCTGTCTGGCGGTAGAGCAGGCCGAGTTCGCGAAGTTCGTCTCGTCCCAGCGCGCGCAGCCCGTGCTGCTTGATTTCAACGAGCAGGGATTCGAGCCGTGCCCAGTACGGTTGCCGCTTCTTCAGCCAGGAGACGGAGATCATGTTTCGAGACCGGTCAGGAGACCAATTTGGAGCCGATTGAGAAGCTTACCATCGAAACGCCGGAGCAGATTGAACTGGAATTTCCGGTTGCCGGCGTGGGCAGCCGTGGCATGGCGCTTCTGGTCGATACTCTGATCCAAGCGGTGGTCGTGATTATAGTTCTGATCGTCTCGTCGCTGGTTGCTCCTGACCTGTCGCGCTATTGGGTGACGGCAGGCAAGTGGATGACGGCGGCGCTCATCCTGTTGATGTTCTGCCTTTATTGGGGTTATTTCGCGATTTTCGAAATCTTCTGGAACGGACAGACTCCGGGGAAAAAGCAGGCGCGCATCCGCGTGATCACGGCCAGTGGGCGCCCGATTACTGTGTTCGAGGGTATCGCGCGGAATTTTCTGCGTGCGGTTGACTCCCAAGGGGGATATATCGTGGGAGCGATTGCGATCGCAGTGGATAAAAAGAATCGGCGGCTGGGAGATATGGTCGCGGGTACGGTCGTGATCCATGAGTTGCAGGAGCAGGGTGATTCGTACTGGTATGCGCAGAAGAGCGACGCGGTGGTCAAGCCGTCGGTCGAGGCGGTTACGGCCATGACGGCGCAGGAATTTCAGCTGATCGAGGCCTTTCTGAACAGGCGGCTGGACCTGCCCTACGAGCAGCGCGTGCAAACCGCCGGGACCATCGCGGAGCGCATCGGGTCTCGCCTCAATGTTCCGCTTGAGGATCGCGGTTCGCCGGAGAATTTTCTGGAGGAGTTGTCACGGCGGTATCGGGATAATGCGCGGTATCGGTGATTTAGTTCTTCAGTTCCCGCAGCGCCTAAAGGCGATCAAGAGTAGGCGCCGCCCAAATACGAACAAAATAAAAAAGGGCACCGCTCGCGCGGTGCCCCTACCTACCAGCAACTTGATTTACTTATTCTCGTTAAGCGATCCGGCGCCGAACTCCTTGCGTTGCGGCACTGGACGCGCTGCTTTGGCCGCTGCTACCGCGGGCATGGCTGCGGCTGCTCCGTAACGTTCGAGTAGCACGGGAACCATCGCACCTTCTGCTTCCTTCACGAAGGTCAGCCGGTTTTCTCCGATCAGGTCGACGCGGATGAAATCTCCGAGTTTCACCTGGCCGGTTGCAACCAGATTGGCGAGCGGGAATACAAGGTGGCGTTCGATGGCGCGCTTCAGGTGCCGGGCTCCGTACTTCGGATCGGTGCCTTCCGCTAACAGGAAGTTCTTGACCTGCGGCGTGCAGTTGAAGACGAACTGGTGCGCGCCAGCCGCCATCAGGACCCGCTGTTGCACCATTCCCAGTTCAATTTCCAGGATCTGCTGCAGGTGCTCGGAACGCAGCGTTTTGAAGACGACAACCTTGTCGATGCGGTTCATGAACTCGGGCGCAAATTTGCGGCGCGCGGCGTCCACGGCAGAACGGTTGATTTTTTCGTCCAGCGAGTTATCGACTTGCACCGCTCTTGGTGCAAATCCCAGGCCGCCATCGACCAAGCCGTTCATCTCGGCGGCGCCGAGGTTGGAGGTCATGATGATGATGCAGCTGGAAAGATCGACGCGGCGGTTGTCGCCGAGCGTGAGCGTCGCCTTATCGAGAATGCCGAGCAGCAACTGCCAGAGCGAGTCGGAAGCCTTTTCGATTTCGTCGAAGAGCAGGATCGAGAGCTTCAGCTTTTCGGTGTGCCACTGGTTGAGGGCTTCCTGCGTGAGCAAGGGGTGCGTCTCACGGTGTCCGAGGTATCCCGGAGGCGAACCGATCAGCTTGGCAATTTCGTGGGAGTGCTGGAACTCGGCGCAATCAATTTTGATACAGGCGCGGGCATCGCCAAAGAGAGACTCGGCGACGGCTTCCACCACACGCGTTTTGCCAGAACCGGTCGGCCCGAGAAACAGGAGGTTGCCTACTGGGCGGCCGGGAGCGTTCAGACCGGCCAGAAACATCTGATAGATTTCAGCCACCTTTTCGATCGCCTGGTCCTGGCCGACAATCTTACGGCGCAAGGCAGTTTCGAAGTCGCGGGCGTCGTTGCTGCGGCGGGTAGGGTCCAGCACGGTTGCAAGGTTCGTTCTCATCGGTTCGGTCCCTTGTTTCCTTTCCGGGAACTGTAGGTTTTCTGCGAAACTGCTCATTTTTGTCACTCGCTCGTTCGCTGGGAGGAAGGTGGGATTCCTAACCCACGCTTCCCTTGTGCAAGCCGTTCGCCATCCGTCCGATGCGCCGTATGGCCCTGCTTCTCATCGTGTTAGATGCGGGTAGCGCGCTTTGCGCTGGGTTCATCGAGATACCCACAGTTGGCTCAAGAGCAATTGTTTGCAGACTGCGGGAACTTTCCAGCAGTGCCGCTAAGGACCACCTACGCACATGTCCGGTAAGCGGTTACCGGGTTGGACTCCCGTAACTAGCCGCCCCGATTACCTCCGAGACACAATCGAAACAGCTATTTTCCTGGAGAATACCCTTGTTCCGATTGACCACGGCCGGATTTGTCACCTCTCGACTTACAAAAATCGAAGTCTCGATGGCAGGGATTGCAGCCTTCCTGCTCCGCGTATCTGTTTCCAGCTTTCTTCTCGCTCCACCCGCCGCGGCGGTTCAAAATCCGCACGCCGCGCAATTGCTTCAGGTGAAAGCCGATACCACCAAAAAGCACGAAGCTCCCGCTCCCGTGATCGCACCTCCCGGTTCGGAGGTTTACCAGGCGCAGCGCGGAGACAGCATTCCGTCGGTGGCCCGTAAGTATCTGAAACACACAAAATTCCTGACCTCGGCGGAACTGGCCGAAGCCATTCGCGCGGCGAATCATGATCGTCAGGGGATATTTCTGAAATCCGGAGAGCAGATCATCATCCCCGGAATTCTTGAAGCGGCAATTGTAGAGAAAACGGTGCCAGTTGCAAGAGATTTCGAAGTCCGGGCCATTTATCTGACTGGGGTGATGGCAGGCAGCGATCACGGGATGCGTATTATCCGACATTGGCGGGAAGTGGGCGGCAATGCGGTGGTTTTTGATATTAAGGACAGCGACGGCATCGTTAACATCGCCTTTGACAACCCGCTGGCTAGCGGACAGCGCCACTATATTCCGGACCTGCCGAAGTTCGTTCACTTCCTGCATTCCGAGAACATGCATGCCATTGCACGCATTGCGATTTTCCGCGACGAGCATCTGGTGACGACGCATCCGGAGTTGGCAGTCAAATCGCAGCGGTCCGGCCAGCCCTGGCGCGAAAACGGCAAGTTAGTCTGGACCGATCCTTCGAATCCGAAGGTGCAGGATTACGATATCGCTTTGGCGAAATTCGTAGCCCAGGCTGGCGTCGATGAAGTGCAGTTCGACTACGTGCGTTTTCCGGCGGAGGGTGATCAGAAAGACGCCGCTTTCAGCTTCCTGGCGGAACATCCGAAAGAACAGCGCTCGGAGGTCATCGCCGATTTCTTGAAGCGTGCTTATGCGCAGATCCATCCAACGGGCGTGCTGCTGTCGCTCGATGTGTTTGGCGTGATGGCGTGGCAGCGGCCGGTTGACTTGTCGCACACGGGGCAGGACATCGTGGCCATGTCGAAGCACTGTGACGTGCTCTCGCCAATGATTTATCCCTCGCACTTCTTTGGCATGGACGGCATCGCACACCCGGGCGACGCGCCCGAGCACTTCATCGGCGAGTCGATGGACCGCTTCAAGCTGATCACGAAGGACAGCGGCGTGGTGATCCGTCCGTGGCTGCAAGCTTTCGCCTGGCGGACCAAGACTTACTCGCCGAAGTATGTGGAAGTCCAGATTGAAGTGGCCAAGGAGAAAGGTGGCATCGGCTTTCTCTTCTGGAACGCGAATAATGATTACTCGAAACCCTATACGGCGATGCCAGAAATGCGGGCCGCGAAAGGGCACTACTTCCGTGGGGATGAAGTGGGCGTGAAGCCTGAGCCGGTTGCGGCTACGCCGGTCGCTGCGGTCACCGGGCCGAGTGGGGTGGCTGCGCCAGCGGCCAATGCGAATGTTCCGGTGCAGTCCGATAGCGATGGCGCTCGCAAAGCGCAGAAGATTTGGCGTCACTGATTCCTGGGGCTAAAGCCCTACGGATTCGACTTCCTGACGCAGCCCTTCCTCGAGGGCCGCTCTTCCACTCTAGCTAACGGCGACATATTTACTCGTGCCTGAGCGCTTCTACTGGCTCCATCTGGGCGGCTTTCCAGGCTGGCCACAGTCCTGCGGTGATTCCTACGACGGCAAGAATCACGAAGGCTGTAAGCATCACGCTGCCGGAAGTCTTCAGAAAAATGTCACCCTCGTGATTCGCGGTCTTGTACATGGCGGAATACAGCGGCATGGGCGGTATCGCGTGCGCCAGCACAACCGACACCAGCATGCCAACTGCGCCGGCGGCGAAGGTCAGTACCAGGGCTTCGACCAGAAACTGCCATGCGATGTCGCGATTGCGGGCGCCGAGCGCCTTGCGCAATCCAACTTCTTTCGTGCGTTCAGTGACGCTGACCAGCATGATGTTCATCACGCCGACGCCGCCCACGCCGAGAGTCAACATGCCGATGAAGCCGAGAATGAGTTGCAGCGCGATGCCAAACTGCTGAATGTCTTTGGAGTCATCGACCGTGTCCCATTCGGGAGTGGATTTATCGTCCTTGGGATTGAAGTTGTGGCGGCGAGCCAAGACCTCCCGGACCTGCGCGAGCGCGGCCTTGTGCTGAAAAGGCGTGACGGCCTGAAAGACGATCATTTCGGGATCGCGCTTGTCGTTGACGTCGCTCATGCTCTCAAAAGGCATGAAGACGTTCTCGTTGTCGGGACCGTTGTTAGAACTGTCTTGAATCTTGAGTCGTAACAGGCCGATGACATCCCAGCTTTGGCCGTTGATGGTGACTTCTTCGCCGACGGGATCGCGGTTGCCAAATACTTTTTTGGCGGCGTTTGGACCGAAGATGAGGACGTGACGGTGTTCGGTGAAGTCACTTTCTTCGAAATAGCGGCCTTCCGCGATATTCAGTTTGCGCATCTCGCCGTACGGGTACTGGACGGCCTTGGTGGAGACGGTGATCACCCGGTCTCCATACTTGTAGGGGAAGGGGTCATCCCATTCGGCGCTGACCAGGCGAACCAAGTTAGCTTCCTCGCGAACGGCCTCGAGATCTTCATACTTGAACCGGATGCGTTTGCCCGCCCGTTGGCCGCCAGCCTGCATGCTGGTCTGACCTTCCCACACCATGATGACGTTGTTGCCAATGCCGAGGAAGGCGTTGAGGACACCAGCGCTGACGCTCTGCCCGTAGCCGAGCAGCAGCACGACGGTGGTCAGGCCCCAGACGATGCCCATCATGGTGAGGATGGAACGCAGGCGGTTGCGTGTGAGCGCGTCCCAACTTTGCTGGATGAGTTCCTTGACCTGCAATGCATGACCTCGGCGGCTAAAGCGTTTGGTGCAGCCCCTCAAGGGGCGTCTCATTGCAAACACGTTATGGCATCGCTAAAGCGATGCCCTGATACGAAACTCGAATTCTGACAAGAGTCTCCAAAGAATTATTCCTGGCGCAGGCACTCGATGGGGCTGAGGGCTGCGGCTCGTTGTGCTGGGTACATCCCAGCCGCGATGGTGATAAGTCCCAACGTAAAGAGGGACGCAATAATCGCCATCCACGAAATGATTGGATGAGGCACGATGTCTGGCAGTTGAACGTTCTGGATGGATAGACAGAAGCCAACGCCGATACCCATTCCGATGGCCCCGCTGATCAGCATCAGTGCGGCAGATTCCGCGAAGAACTGGTTGCGGATGTCGGCCGCGGTTGCGCCCAGCGATTTGCGAACACCGATTTCGCGGGTGCGCTCGGTTACCGCCACGAGCATGATATTCATCACGCCGATGCCTCCGAGCGAAAGCGTCATGAGCGCGACCGCGCCAAAAAAGATGGTCATGATGTCGAAGATGCGCTCGACCAGTTGTGATCCTTCGAGCGTGTCCCAGACCATGAGAGCGTCTTTGTCGTGCGGATCGAAATTATGTTCGCGTCCCAGAATCTGGTACACCTGCTTTAGCGCTTCCTCGTGATGAGCGGGGTCTTCGACCTCGACGACCAAGTTGTTGATCCATCCTTTGAAAATGCCGGGGCGCTCCGCTGGCGGACAATCGCGCGCCATGGCGGAGTACGGGACAAACAACTGGGTGTTGTCGGGTCCGCTGCCGTAGCTCCCATTCTGCTTTTTCTTTTCGAGGACTCCGATGACGGTGTAGGGAGAACCATTCATCATCAGCGTCTCGCCAATCGCAGCCTTGCCAGGGAACAACTGGTCGCGGCTCTCGACGCCGAGGATGACGACACGGCGGGCGTCATTTTCATCGTCGTCGGTCATCAGGCGTCCCTCCTGGACTTTGAGAGAACGAAAATTCTGATACTCAGGCCAGACGCCACGTACCGGACGCGACGCCGCATTGTAGCGGCTTACCTCGGACACACTGCGCCTCAGTTCGGGGCTGACGGTCTTGATGAGGTACGCCTCCTGCTTGATCAGGTAGGCATCGCGGATCGACAGACGAACTACCCGGCCGGCGGCGTATCCGCCTGCTTGCTCGCTGGTGCGTCCACCCCAGATAATGGCCAGGTCGACGCCGATGGTTTTCAGCCGTTCTTTCTGGTCGTGGCTGAAGCCCTTGCCGAGACCCACCAGCAAAATGACGGAGGTGATCCCCCAGATGATCCCAAACATGGTGAGGAAGCTGCGCAGTTTGTGAGCCGCAATCGAACTGGCGGTCTGGCGCAGAACTTCCCGGATATTCAAGATCCCACCATCCTCCTAGGAGTTTGACCCGTCTCGCGCGAAAGAGTTAGCCGGGCGATTGAAGATTGGCCAAACGCTAACCGTATATACGGAAGTGGAAGGAACGAGTTCCGTGAACCGGCGAGAAATCAAAGAAAGGTGGGGCTTTGCAGCCCCCGATTATGTGCCCGGTGCTGACGAAGATTAGTAAGCGGTCAGCTTCACCTGGTCGAGCCAGACATCGTAGTTTTGCGAGTTTGCGTTTATGTCCATCTGGAAAGCCACGTCGATTTCTTCAAGAGTCCAATTTGGCTGATTGTTGTAGTAGGTGTCGACGTTGTACGTCTGGTCGCCGACCGTGAGGCTGATGTAGTGAACCTGATCGCCAACGCGCTCGACGGTCCAGACAATGTGTGTCCAAGTGTTCGCCGGGAACGGGTTGCAGGGGACGTTGGTTTCCCTCCAAATGCCGCTGGCGTCGTCCCAGATATCCCATCGCGGAGGTGTTTCGCCTTTGAAGTTACATTCTGAGCCCCAGACCCAGCGAACGCCTCCATAGCCCTGGTTGATGTCGAATTCCAAAGCCTGCGGGGTGGTGGGGTCTTGGAGATAGACATACAAATCGTACACAAAATGGCTCGGCTGGTCTCCGCCCTCGATGGCGTTGAAGTACAGCATATTGGAATAGTTGGGCCCGCTGATGGTGAAGTGCGCGGATTTGCCGTCCATCGCAGGGCTGGACTGATTGGGGGTCAGAGTGGACATCGCGCCTGGATTTCCGGAGGCGCAGACCTGCCCGTCCCGTCCCGAACCTGGAGGAAAGTCAGCCGAACAATTCTGCCAGCCGGGCATGTCTTGGATGTCACTGATGGTGGTTTGCGCCTGCGAACTGACGTTCACTTTTAGAAGGGTGGCGGATACGTATCCCTTAGTATCTTCTGCCATCACGATGAGCTGGTGTTGCCCCGGAGACATCCAGATGCTGGTGTCGATGGAATTGGTAAAAGTGAAATAGACGGCGAGAGTGTCGACGTAAACTCGCATGTAGAAGATCGGATTGGTCGGACTGGCCGAAGCGACCACATGAGCAGGAGAGGTGACGGTGTCGCCGTCGAGGGGTTTCTCAACGGTCAGCGGGAAATTGTTGGAGCCCGCAGATAAAGGAGGCTGCGTGGCATCGAGGTCAGGAGGAGCGGGTAGTGGGCTGGTTTGCGGCGTCCAGGTGATCGCGACGGGAGGCGTCGGCGGGTAATTCGGCTGTTTGGGAGCGGAGGCGGAACTACCACTGCCGCAAGCGGTGAAGAAAACGATGAGCGGGCCCAACGCGGAGATCTGCAGCGCTATGCGTCGCGGACTAGGAGAAGAGTTCTGATTTCTGAACCTGACCAGTAAAAGAGTTGCCAACTGCTTCACGAATGACCTCCGGCGCCCGACCGGATGCGCGCCCTACATTTATCGAGGACTTCGGCCACCTGCGCCAATCAGGCGATCACCGTAAAGGCAAGGGGTTGATCCATCAGCGGCGATCAGAGGCGGGGGTATGGGTTTCAGTAGAGGTTTTTCGCGATGCGGAGTGCGGATGCGGAGTGCGATTGGCCGACACGCATTCGACCCAAGATGCGGTCGATCGAACGGCCGGTACCGAAGTAACGTCAAAACAAGTTACCGAGTTAGAGACGGCAAGTAACCTACCAGACCACTTAGTTACTCTTACCAGAAGGCCATCCGCCCCACGACATTGGGCCATGTACCACCGTGCGATTCCGTCTTATGCTGGGTTCATAAATCCAGCGGCTACGGAGACCAGATGAAATACCTCCTCTCGATTCTTCTACTGAGCGCGACAATGTACGGACAGAATCTCGCGGTTAACAGTTTTGCGCTTCCTGACGCGCCGAGCCATCAACGGCCGTTCTGGACTTTCGAGAACAAAGTGAATGTCGGCGTCCTGGCGGGACTGATCACAGCCGATGCGATCACGACGCAGCGTGGTTTGAACCAGGGGCTTCGCGAGGCGAATCCGATTATGCGTCCCTTTGTTACGCGGGGCGCTGCCGGAGAGGCGGCTGGTTCCGCACTAGGTTTCGGCGCCGGAGTCGGAGTCGGTTACCTGTTGCATCGGACCCATCACTACAAGGCGGAGCGGATCGCCATGCGGATGATCGTCGCCGGTGAAAGTGGCTTTGTCGCCAACAACATTATTGCGATTCGCTGATCCTCAAGTTTTCGACCCGGACGCCCTGTCCGGGTCTCTGCTGTAAAGCGCGTTCAGGCAGCAGCCTTCCACGTTATAATTCCAAGCAGAACGAAGAGTTTTTTCGATCATTCGCGAACCTCCGGCCGCTGCCGCGAATCTTTACTAGCGAAGGAGTCTGCATGGCGATTCAGAAGACGGACAAAATCTGGCACAACGGCAAGTTCATTCCATGGGACGATGCCACGATCCACGTGATGTCGCACGTTGTGCACTACGGCTCCTCGGTTTTTGAGGGGGTTCGGTGTTACGCGCTGCCGACTGGGCCAGCCATTTTCCGCGCCACTGAGCATATGCAGCGGCTGATCGACTCTGCCCGGATTTACCGCATCGACATTCCTTTTACGCGCGACGAGATTCTTGGCGGCATGGTGGAGCTGGTAAAGAGCAACGGCGTATGGCCCTGCTACATCCGGCCGGTCGTTCTTCGCGGATATGGAGAAGCGGGCGTCAACCCTTTCAACTCGCCGACTGAAGTCTACATTTGCAACTACCCCTGGGGGAAATATCTGGGGTCGGATGCCAGCGAGGGTGTAGATGTCTGCATTTCCTCGTGGACACGGATTGCGCCTAACACTTTGCCGGCGATGGCCAAGGCGGGTGCGAATTACATGAATTCGCAGCTCATCAAGATGGAAGCGATCGTCAACGGGTACGCGGAAGGTATTGCGCTCGATGTGAATGGCTACGTCAGCGAAGGCTCGGGCGAGAACCTGTTCGTCATCCGTAACGGGGTAATGCACACCGCTCCGCTAGGCAACTCGGTGCTGCCGGGCATTACCCGGGATTCGGTGTTGCAGATCGCGCGCGATCTCGGCATCAAGATCGTAGAGCAGCAGATTCCGCGGGAGTCGCTCTACATCGCCGACGAAGTTTTCTTTACCGGCACGGCGGCTGAGATTACTCCGATTCGTTCGGTTGACAAAATCGGTGTCGGGACGGGCAAGATCGGCGCGGTGACCAAGGCGCTTCAAGCGGAGTTTTACGGTATTGTGCGCGGCGAGAAGAAGGACCGGCACGACTGGCTGACACCCGTTCGAGTGGGAACGAAGCAGCCCGTAAGCGTCTAAATCGGTTGTTCATAAAAAGCATCGCCCGGATAGGCATGGCATCCTATGGGTGCGTCTTCTTGCTGTTCTCCACTAACCCAAACCTGAAGGAGAAACGTTATGTCTGCTCTCACACCCGATTTTGCCGTTGGCTACCGTGCCTTAATGGTGGATGGCTTTACCCGAGAAGTTGAAACGACCAAGAAAATTTTGGCTGCGATTCCTGACGGAAAGAAAGACTATCGCCCCGATCCCAATGCGCGAACGGCTTGGGAACTGGGCTGGCATTTGGCGAATACCGATGTGCAGTTCATGGACGGGATCGCGGATCTGGAATTCAAGATGGCCGCCCGATCAGAGGCGGAAAAGCCGAAGACAGTCGCCGAACTGGTGACCTGGTACGACAAGAATACGAAGCGCGCTTTTGACCGCATCCGTGCCATGTCAGGGGAGCAGCTGGCGACTCCGGTCAATTTTATGGGCATCTTCAACTTCCCGGCTGCGTTGTATCTGGGATTCCTGAACAATCACAGCATTCATCATCGGGGTGAGTTGGCGACGTATCTGCGTCCGATGGGATCGAAAGTGCCGGCGATTTACGGCGGAAGCTTCGACGAGCCCTTCCAGCCGTCCGGCGCAGAAGAACAGCGCTGCCTAGACCAGTCTGTTACTGAAGCGTTTGAATGGAAGCCGCCTGCGAAGGCGGCTTTTTCTTTAGCGTCCCGCCCAAAGAATTTCGACGGAGTAGCGTTTCAAGTATCCCGGTCAGCGGTAATTAGGGTTAGGCCCTCGGAAATGGCTTGTGCTACGAGCAAGCGATCAAAAGGATCGCCGTGATGAAGTGGAAGAGCGTAAACGCCCAGCGCGTGCAGATGAGTTACTGGCAGGGACCTAATCCCTGATCCGGCCATGGCCCTCGGTACAACGATGCGGGAGAATCGGGCAAGCTGAGTTTGCCCGCCGTGCCTTAATCGCGATCTCCCAAACGCTGACTGCCGAGAAATAGAGTTCGTGACTGAGGCGTCCCTGAGCAAGTCTCGCTCGCGGCTTGATTCAGGCGATCAACTTTCCCGACACTCCACAACCAAGTTGAACGTATCGAGAAGGATACTCATCGCCTTCGCGCGGTTGTTGGCCCGATTCTCCAGCTTCGCCCGAGTCGGTTTCTTACGTTTCGGGTCATCCCCATTGAAGAGGGCAAGAAGATCGTCGGGAAGAGGGGAGTCGAAATCGTCCGCGATGTGAATCTGGCCCTCCAATGCTCCCAGCGGGCGTTCGGCGTTGATAGGTGCGATGGCAACCAGCTTGGCGACCGGCACGCCCGCGCGCGAGATCGTGATCTCTTCGCCTGCGGTGACTCGCTTGAGCAGCCGGGAAAGCTGGGTCTTAGCCTCGTGGACGTTGACTTCCATCGATCTAGGTTAGCTAAGGCAGTGGACTAAGTCAATTTCGTTGTTGTGCCTGCCAAGTCCCGGTCGATTTTCGGGGCATCCCCCGCGCGTCGGACGCTCGAAAGTCCTAGCCGAGGTACGATTACTTCCGTCATCTCGTGCGCCGGGTCGGTTCAGGTCATGATAGGGACTGTAGCCGGAGTCCTGCCCGAATGAATATCGATGACCTGCTCCGTATCGCCATGGAGCGCCGTGCTTCCGACTTGCACCTGAAGGTGGGGAACTATCCACATCTGCGCATTGATGGCGATCTGGTGCCCCTGACTGACCAGGCGCGCGTGTCAGCCGAAGATATGTTGAACATGGCGTTCAGCATGATGTCGGCCCGGCAGAAGCAGAAATTCAAAGAAACCACGGAAATCGATATGGCCTATGGCGTGGCTGGTTTGGGACGCTTCCGTGTAAACGTTTTTCAGCAGCGCGGCAACGTGGGACTGGTGCTTCGCGTCATTCCGACGAAGATTCGAGCGCTGGACGAGTTGTTCCTGCCGAAGGTGGTCGAACAGATTTGCGACATGCCTCGTGGCCTCGTACTAGTGACTGGCGTGACCGGTTCCGGTAAGTCGACGACACTGGCGGCGATGGTCGACCGTATTAACTCGACACGCGCCGAGCATATCATCACGATTGAAGACCCAATCGAATTCTTGCACCGCGACAAAAAAGGCTACGTCAATCAGCGCGAAGTCGAAGTTGACACGCCCTCGTTCTCAGCGGCGCTGCGCGCTTCTTTGCGTCAGGATCCGGACGTGATTCTGGTCGGCGAAATGCGCGATCTGGAAACGATCGGAACGGCGCTGCACGCGGCGGAAACCGGCCACATGGTGTTCTCGACCTTGCATACATTGGACGCGGTCGAAAGCATCAACCGTATCATCGCGATCTTTCCACCGCCGGAACAGAAACAGATTCGACTGCAGTTGGCGGCTGTACTGCGCGCCATTGTCAGTCAGCGCCTGGTGCGCCGTTCTGACGCCGAGGGACGCGTGCCCGCGGTCGAAGTATGTGTGACGACGGCGTACATCCGGGAATGTATTCTGGTGCCGGAAAAGACGCGTGCGATTCGTGAAGCGATATCGTCCGGCACGTCGCAGTATGGCATGCAAACCTTTGACCAGTCGCTCTGGGATCTGTTCCAGGCCGGCTTGGTGAATTACGAGACGGCTCTCGAGAGTGCTTCGAATGCCGACGAGTTCAAACTGCGTATGCAGGGTATCGCGTCGACGTCGGATATTTCGCGGCAGTCCATGCAGTCGGCAGGTTTTGGCCGGTAGTTTCAATTTTTCTTGACGTTGTGCTTCTTGAGTATTCCTCCTGACTTGGGCGCGCTTCGGCGCGCCCGTTTTTTGCGTCTTAGAAAATGCGAGTCATCTTCTGAAGCGTGCGGATGCGAGTGAGTCGTTCCTACGGGCTACGAGGAAGGTATCGTAGGCTTTCCTCCGTATTGTCGGCCTTCTTCAATCCCCGCTTCTCCTCCACGCCCTGCGGCGTGGGCTGCGTTCTTCCGCCCCTCTGCGACTGGGAAACGGAACTCCTGCTAGGGCCCAGGCATTTCGCGGGCGGGCGCCCGCGCCACATTCACCTCTAGAACACTCTGCCCAGTTGGAAAAACCACTTCTGGTGGCCAGAATCGCCGACGCTGCCGCCCACGAAAAGGGGGCCGAATGCGGTTTCAGCGACCACGCCCGCTTCCACGTCGGTGGGGAACTTTGTTTCCGGGGAAAACCTGTACATCTTGGCGGCTTCGTAGGAACTGATGACATAGAGCTTCTTGCCGAGGAATGGCGGCAAAGTTAGAAGCTCGCGAAGGTAGCCGGCGCGGAACAGATAATACTGCTGTCCGTAGAGTTCATTGGTGCCGTAGGCACTCAGCCGGAGCGGGGCGCCGAGGAAGAAAAGAGGAAAACTGATGTTGTGAACGCCAAAGGTCGTTCCACCTTCGGCGGATACGAAGACAGAGCTCTTGGCACTAACGCGTTGGAAGCCCTCGAGGCGTGCATCCATGGCCGGTAGGCCATCGCTTGCGCCGGGGTAGGTGTCATACCATCGGAAGGTCGCATCCGCTTTGTAGCCTTGCCGCGGCAGGACTGGGTCGTCGGTGTGATCGGTGCGAAAACGGATGTGGCTGTCGCTGACACGGCCGCTCACGGACGCAAAATGCGGCTGCCCGAGATTGAGAATGATGCTGGAGTAGCCGATTTGGTATCCCACGCGAAGTTCGGTAAAGCGGTCGAATCCATAGCCTACATCGACGCCGCCATTTTGCTCGTGAAACCGGTATAAGGCGATTGGATCGGTCTGGTTGAAGAACCGGAAGCCGGTATTACTGACGCTGGCATGTGGAGCAAAAAACCACTTACTGAACGCTCCAAACGGCCGGTAGAGTTCGCTGGACAGGCTGTAGTTGTTTCCGAACTGGAAATCGGTTCGCCATTCTGAGCGGTAGCCGGCCACGTTCATCAGGGTGAGCCGTCCCGCTAGAGTGATCGTGACGTCCTTAGGCTCGGACCCATCAGTCTCCGAACCGAGCTTAAGGGTGGGAGGGGCGTAACCTTTTTCGTGGACGAAAACGACCAAACCAGTCTGACCGTCCTTGTCTTCGAGCCAGTAGTCGACAGAATCAAACCTGCCGATTCCAGTTAACTGGTTGAATATTCCCTCGGCGAACGGCACATCGATTGGTTTGCCTTTCAGTGGACGCAAAAAGCGCTTCACTTCCTGGGAGGATTCCGGGGTGGTTCCCAATACTTCAATGAACTGGGGCACCGGGATTTCCGTCTTTAGCCGCTCCTTGCGGCGCTCCATGAAGTCATTCCAGGAGGGGTCGTCCAGGGCATAGGGTAGAAGGATGTTCGATTTTCCAGAGGCGGCCTGAAAGCCGCGGTCGATGATGGCCTTCGAGTGCTCGTAATCGATGGAGGTGAAGGCCTTGAGATCGACATTGACGACAAGGTCAGCCGCGGCCAACCCCCGAATCTCATTCTGATGAATGACCACTTCGACGGAGCGCCCAAGAACGCTGAACAGGGACTGGATCTGGGAGGCGTCCGAGGGGGCAATTTCGAGATGAACGGCGATCACCACATCCGCTCCCATTGCCCGCACAACATCGGTGGGCAAGTTGCCGAGAAGTCCGCCATCGACGTAGACGCTGTTGCCATCGCGGACTGGCGCAAAAACTCCAGGAATCGACATGGAGGAGCGCATAGCTTGAGCGATAGAACCGTGGTCAAAGACAACTGACTTTCCCGTCACAAGGTCGGTGGCGACACAACGGAACGGAGTGGGGAGTTCGTCGAAGGACCCGTTGTGCGTGTAAGGCAGCGTTTCGCGATCGATGAGCAGGCTGACTCCCTGGCCGGAGTTGAGGCCCGAAGGCAGGGAGAAGCCGTGCTTAAGGCCCACTTCGAGGCGGTTGGGGAAGGCTTGCTGGTCTTCCTTGCGGCGGAAAGACAAATCCTGATAGTTCGTAGGGCCACTGATAATGAGGTCCCAGTCCTGCTTGTCGACGATAGTTTTGAGCTGCTCGGGGGATTTTCCCGTGGCGTACAGGCCTCCCACCAGCCCTCCCATGCTGGTTCCGGCGATGTAGTCGATGGGAATGTGGTGATCCTCGAACCATTGCAGCACGCCGACGTGAGCGAGGCCGAGTGCGCCACCACCTTCCAGCGCGACGCCGATTTTCAACCGTTTCGTCGCGGCGGGAGGAGCCGATTGAGACACCGCGGTACAAGACCAAAGAATGCTAAACGCAGTTAGGGCGGAGAAAAAGCGCGAAATCATACGCATAGGATTCCCTGGGAGATTTGTCCTCGTGTTAGCTGATTTCTGAGGGTGCCCTAGCCCGATTGATTTTGCAAGGTAAGGAGGACGCTGGGCTGCGCCTACGGGGTTGTCAGGGCCGAACTGCTCTGACGGGTGAGGAGCCCGTCCCAAGCGTGCGTCAATGCGCAGAGATTAGTTGGGCTTGCGGAACTTGCTGTCGGCCAGGTAGCGCAGCATGATGGAATCGGTCGCGTTTTGGAACTGCTGCTCCCTTTCGGGGGCGCGCACGGGAACATCCTGGCGAAGCGTCTGGCGGAACTTCTCGCCCATCTCGGAGTCGCTGGTTACGACCTGCATATAGAACCAGAGGAAGTGCCGCATCTGGTCGAGTGCGGACTTGAGCATGTCGATGGATTCCATCTCGGGCGGATCAGCGAGAGCTTCCATGAGTTCGGGGTCGGTCGGAGCCTGCATGGCGGCGCAATTGAGTTCGCGCTGAATGACGCGCAAATCGTCGGTCACGCGCAAAATGCGGAGGTGAATGTCTTGCATGCTTTCCTGATTCTCGCGATCCATAACATCCTTTCGGTTCCGGCTCACGATTGCGAGTGCTGTGTTCGAACAGTGCTGTGTTCGAACAGTGCTGTGCTCGAACTAAGATCGCATCTTGCAACGCCGGGTGAAAGGTTCCCCGTGTTCATGAGCTTCGGTAATTGAAGTTACTTTTGGTTAGAAGCCGCTCCGGACGAGCGATTTCAAGCGATCTTGCGGGTTACTTCGCGGGCAGGGTGGAGTCCGGCGGAACGAATTTCGGGCACGCCGACAATTTTTGTGCCTTGCACGGGCGATTCCACGGCCTCGACCAGAGCGAGGATCAACTGCTCAAGGGTAACGAGACCGAGCCGCAGGGCAGAGGCCCGCGTGACAGGCAACCCCTCGCAGATTTTGTAGAAGGGCAGCAGGACATAAGGCCAGTTGTGTCCCGGACCGAGGACGTACCAGGGGCGAATGATGGTGGAGTTGAGACCTCGATCGCGAATGATCTGTTCGCACTCCGCGCGCACCGCGACATATGCCTTCATCACAGGAGCAGGCTGGGCGACGCTCAAGTAGATCAAATGACGGACTCCGGTCTCAGCGCAGGCATTCACAGCCTCGCGAGCGGAGACCAGATCAATGGCGCGGAAATCGGCGGCTTTTGCCGGTGATGGCTGGGGTACTCCGACAAGGTGGATGAACGTATCGGAGGGTCGTATGAGTTGGCGGTATGAGTTGGCGTCGAGCGCATCGCCGGAGACGACTTCGCAGGCGGCAGGCAATTTGGCTTTTGATCCGGAGCGGACCAGCACCCGGACACGGTGTTCGCGCTCGAGGAGTATCGGAATGAGCGAACTGCCGATGTAGCCAGTGCCTCCAGTGATGAAGACACGTCGCGAGTCAGAAGATTTCGGAAGCGATTTGACTCTTAGCAGGAGTCGGATGTCGGAGATGGTTGCAGCCACAGCTGAAGTACGCTCCTCGGGTGGTTTCGGATGGGTCAGCGGAATTGTCGCCCCTTCAGACCTGAAAGAAGTTTAATCCAAGGGACGCACTGGGTGTGGTACAAACGGTTCGACAATGACATCACCGCAAACTGGCCTGGTGCGGGCCATTGGCCGATGGAGCCTGGCCGCGCTGGCGGTGAATTCCATTATCGGCAGCGGTATCTTTGGGTTGCCGGCCACGGTGGCCGGACTCCTCGGCAAGCGCAGCGTGTTGGCTGTGCTGATCGCGGGAGCAGCGATGGCCGTGATCATGGCGTGTTTCGCCGAGGTGGCCTCGCAGTTTCCCGAGGCAGGGGGACCCTATCTTTACGCGCGCACGGCGTTTGGACGTCTGACAGGAATTCTGGTGGGGTGGATGTTGTACCTGTCGCTGACAGCGGCCCCTGCCGCAAACGCCAATTTGTTTGTGATGTACCTGGCGGAATTCTGGCCGGCGGCCAAGGCTCCCTGGCCGCGATTCGTCATCCTGACTCTGTTGGTGGGAGTGCTGGCGCTGATCAATGTGTTAGGGGCGCGGCAAGGCACGGTGGTCAGTAACGTCTTCACCGTAGCGAAACTGCTTCCCCTTTTGATGGTGATATCGGCAGGTGCTGCGGTCACGGTTATTCACCCAGCGCCATGGGGCGTGTCCGGGCCGATGCCCACCAGCGTGTGGATGAAGGGTATGGTGCTATTGATCTTTGCCTACGGTGGATTTGAGTCCGCGCTGACGCCTATGGGGGAGGTAAAAAATCCCAGCCGGGACGCCGGCTTCGCCTTACTGGGAGCTCTGGTTGCCTGCATCGCAATCTATGCGCTCGTGCAATGGGTCGTGGTGGGAGTTCTAGGGCCGGGAGCGACCACGGATCGTCCGCTGGCGGAGGTGGCGCGCGCCACCATGGGAAATCGTGGAGCGGCGCTGGTTGCGATCGGTGCCCTGATCTCCGTGTGTGGGAATGTCAGCGCCAAGCTCCTGGGAATGCCCCGGGTTACATTCGCGCTCTCCAAAGGCGGCGATTTGCCGCGGATATTTGGGGCGGTCAGCTCACGATTTCACACGCCGTATTTTTCAATCGTGTTCTTTGCCGTGGCCGTCTGGGGGCTGTCGATCGCGGGAGGTTTCTCTTGGAATGTGACGCTCTCGGTCCTGGCTCGACTCTTCTATTATGCAGTGGTTTGCGCTTCACTGATTGTGTTGCGACGAAAGCAGCCGCAGGCCACGAGGTTCCGCATCCCTGGTGGGCCAGTGCTGGCAGTGATCGGGATTGGAATCTCTATTGCCCTGGCCACGCAGGTGGACCTGAGTAAGTCGCTGATCCTGGCAGCGACCGTCGGCGCGGCATTGCTGAATTGGCTTTGGGCGCGGAGGGCGCGGGTTGCGGAGTAGCCGGCTCGCTCGAGGCAGGTTGCGCCACACGAGTAGGGGAGGGTCCTTGCTAAAGTCCCAACTTTGTTGGTTATTACTCCTGAGTTGTGTTCCTTGTTTCGCGCTGCGAGATCCCGTGTTGAAACAGATTGACCTCCCGCATTCCTATTACTACCGGGAGATGTATCTGCCGCAATTGACGACTGGGCCAAGTGCGGCTGCGTGGTCGCCGGATTCGTACAGCCTGTTGTATTCCATGGGGGGCTCGTTGTGGCGACAGGAACTGCGCAGCGCGAAAGCGGAGCAGCTTACCGCCGGTTCCGGCTACGACTATCAGCCTGACTGGTCGCCGGACGGCCGATGGGTTGTGTTTGCGCGCTATGAGCATGACGCCGTGGAGTTGTGGTCCCTGGATCTGCGAGATGGGCAGACGCGGAAAATGACTTCCGGCGGAGCGGTGAATCTGGAGCCGCGATTTTCGCCCGATGGCAAGCGACTGGCGTTTGTGTCGACCTCGTACAAGGGACATTTCCATATTTTTGTGGCTCGATTTGAAGACGGGTTACTGACGGATGTGCGGCAGCTTACTCCGGAGAACGTCAGCTCGTTGCCGCGTTATTACTACAGTGCGGTGGATCATGAGATCAGTCCAGTGTGGTCGCGGGATGGTTCGGAGATTCTTTTCGTCTCCAACCGCGGCCATATTCACGGCACGGGTGGTTTCTGGAGGATGAAGGCGGACCTAGGGGCCGAGGCGCATGAGATTCATTACGAAGAGACGAACTGGAAGGCGCGTCCTGATTTCTCGCCGGATGGCAAGCGCATGGTGTATGCGTCTTATCTCGGCGGACAGAGCTGGCATCAGTTGTGGGTGATGCCGGCGGCGGGCGGAGATGCGTTTCCGATTTCCTATGGTGCATACGACAACGTGAATCCGCGGTGGTCGCCGGACGGTACGAAGATCGCGTTTATCTCCAATCGCGGCGGGAATACTTCGTTGTGGGTGCAGACGATCCCTGGGGGCGAGCAGACGGAGGTCATGGCACGCGAACGGAAGTATTTGAAGCCGATGGGGCGACTGGCGTTGCACGTCGTCGATGCGCAGGGAAAGCGGGTGGCTGCCCGGGTTTTTCTCACAGCGGCGGATGGGCTGGCTTACGCTCCTGATAACGCGTGGATGCATGCTGATGACAGCTTCGATCGCTCGGAGCGTCCGTTTGAGGCGCACTACTTCGACACCTCGGGAACAGCCGAGGTGACGGTTCCAGTTGGCGTGGTGGAACTCGGTGTCATGCGTGGCTTTGAATTTGCGTTTGAACAGCGACGGGTGGAGGTCAAGCCCGACGCCGTTGCGAATGTTGCGGTGCGATTGCTGGCGAGGATTCCGTACGAACACGCCGAGTGGATTAGCGGCGATGTGCATACGCATATGAATTATGCAGGCACGTACCGGAATACTCCTGCGCACCTGGTGGAGCAGGCGGACGCGGAGAATCTGGCGATTGTCGAAGATCTAGTGGTGAATAAGGAGCAGCGCATTCCCGACGTTGCGTACTTCTCGCCGAAACTTGATGTAGCTTCGACCCTGAATCATCTGCTGCTGCACGGGCAGGAGTATCACACGAGCTATTGGGGACATCTCGGGCTGCTCAACCTGACTAAGAATTTCATTCTTCCGGGATACGCGGGGTATCCGAATACGGCGGCGGCCAGCCTCTATCCGGCAAACGCGAATATTGCCGATCTGGCGCACGCGCAGGGGGCGCTGGTGGGATATGTGCATCCTTTTGACAGCGTGCCTGATCCGGCGAAGGACGCGTCACTCACTGCTGAATTGCCGGTGGATGTCGCGCTCGGGAAAGTCGATTACATCGAGGTGGTGGGATTCTCGGATCATAAGTCGACAGCCGAGGTTTGGTACAAGCTGCTGAATTGCGGGTTTCGGTTGCCCACGGCGGCGGGCACAGATTTCATGGGCAACTATGCGTCGTTGCGCGGGCCGGTGGGTCTGAATCGAGTGTATGCCGAGGTTAAGCCCGGTCCGCTAAAGATTGAGCCCTGGCTGGCGTCGATCAAATGGGGACGGACGTTTGCCACGAATGGGCCGTTGCTGCACTTCACTCTGGGAGGGCAGGGAGTGGGCGGGGATGTGCGGCTGGAGGAGAAACAGGACGTGAAGTTTACGGCGGCTATGACTTCGATTGTGCCGGTGGATCATCTGCAAGTCGTGTGTAACGGGAAGGTGTCGCGGGAGCTTGCTTTGGATGTCGCTCATACGAGCGCGCATGTCGATGGCACGATTCCGATTGACGCCAGCGGGTGGTGTGTTCTGCGGGCGTTCAGCGATAAGGCGGAGTATCCGATTCTGGATTTGTATCCTTACGCTACGACGAGTCCGGTGTATGTAAGCGTGGCGGACGCGCCAGTGCAGAGTGCGGCGGATGCGGCCTATTTTGTGGCTTGGATTGACCGGCTGATTGCGGCGGCGGGGAGCAATACTTCGTGGAATACGGAGGCGGAGACGGAGGCGGTGTTAGGGATGCTGCGGGAGGCGAAAGTGAAGTTCACAGAGATATCGAAGTAGACTTCGATTATGGAGTGGTGGTGGGTGAGGGTGCTGCCCCCTCCCGGCACGCTAATCTGGCGTTTTCCAGGGCTTATAAGACCCCGCTGCACGGCTGGTGCTACCCACCACGCTGGGGTGTCTTATCAAAGGATCGCATTTCATGCTGGTAATCTAACAGCGAGCGGCCGGCAATTCAAATCTCATTCATTGTCATCGTGGTCGCTTTTCGGAAATCAAACTTCATGCGCATCATCATCGCGGGCGGCGGGACGGGCGGACACGTGATTCCGGCACTCGCCATTGCCCAACAACTTAAAAAACAGTTCCAGGCTGAGGTTCTTTTTATCGGGACGGCTCGCGGGATCGAGACGCGGCTCGTGCCACAGGCGGGGTTTCCGCTGGAACTGATTCAGGTGGGCGCGCTGAAAAATGTCAGCCTGATGACGCGGGCCAAGACAATGTTTGATTTGCCGCGGGCAATTGCCGCCTCTTCGCGGATGCTCACGCAGTTTGACCCAGAAGTGGTGATAGGAGTCGGAGGGTACGCCTCGGGACCGGCGATGATGGCGGCGATCCGGCGGCGGCTTCCTACGCTGGCGTTCGAGCCGAACGTTGTGCCGGGATTTGCCAATCGCATGATCGCTCGCTGGGTTTCGGCTGCCGCTGTCCACTTTGAAGAAACCTGCCAGTATTTTCCGCATTGCCGCGTAACTGGGGTTCCGGTGCGAGCGGCTTTCTTTTCCATTCCCGCGAAAACGGATGGTCCGCCGACGCTGCTGGTTTTTGGAGGCAGTCAGGGGGCGCGCGCGATCAATCAGGCGATGATCGAATCGCTGCCCGGCTTGCTGGCGAAGATTCCCGGCATCCACATCATTCACCAGACTGGCCAGCCCGATTACGATCATGTGTTGGCGGCTTATCAACAGTCAGGCATTTCGAGCGAGGTTTACAAATTTATTGACGACATGCCAGGGACATTTGGGCGGGCGGATTTGCTGGTCTGCCGGTCGGGTGCGAGCACCGTCGGCGAGATTACGGCGGCGGGAAAGCCGGCGATTTTCGTGCCGTTTCCGCGCGCCGCGGATGACCATCAGAACGTGAACGCTCGTGCTCTGGAACGCGCCGGGGCTGCGGTGGTGGTCGAAGAAAGCAATCTGGGCGCGGCCTACCTGGTGGAAACGATCGTGGCGATGATTAGCGATGCGCGGCGGCTGCGGAGCATGGCGGAGGCGGCGCGTTCGCTGGCGCATCCGAAGGCCGTTGAGGAGATTGCGGAAATGGTGAAACAGTTGGCCGACGGCGAGTAGACCTTTTCACCACCGAGACGCCGAGTGCGCGAGAAAAGCTTCACCACGGAGTGCACAGAGAATTCCCGATGTTCGTCTGCGTGCTCTGCGTCTCCGCGGTGAGATGGTCTATGATCGGCCTTTACCCGGGAATTTAGGTTTCCATGTTTGCCAAGATTCAGCGCATCCATTTCGTGGGCATCGGCGGCATCGGCATGAGCGGGATTGCCGAGGTGCTGCTGAATCTTGGATACAAGATTTCGGGCTCTGATCTGAGGAATTCCGCTGTCACCGAACGGCTGGCGGGGTTGGGCGCACAGATTTTTGCGGGACATCATGCGGCGAATATTTCCGGTTCGGACGTGGTCGTCACCAGTTCGGCGATCTCCATCGATAATCCCGAAGTTGCGGAAGCTCGTCGGCTGCATGTTCCAGTGATTCAGCGGGCGGAGATGCTGGCCGAGTTGATGCGGTTGAAGTACGGCATCGCGATCGCGGGGATGCATGGCAAGACCACGACGACTTCGATGGTGGCGGCAGTGTTGGCTGCAGGTGGACTTGATCCGACTGTGGTGGTTGGAGGGCGCGTCGATGCGATGGGCTCGAATGCTCGCCTCGGCAAGTCGCAATATCTGGTTGCTGAAGCAGACGAAAGCGACCGGTCGTTTCTGAAGCTGTCGCCGATTCTGTCAGTGGTTACCAACATTGATCGCGAGCACATGGATTGCTATCGCGACATGCGCGATGTGCGGCGGACGTTTCTCGAATTCATGGAGCGGGTTCCGTTTTATGGACTGGTGGTCGGCTGCAATGATGATGATGGCCTGCGGCGGTTGTTACCGCGCGTCCATCGGCGGGTGACGACCTATGGGACGACTCGCGGGTCGGATTTTCTGATTCGCCTGGGCCCGTCGCAAGGGGGCGGCGAGCATAGTCCTCTGGTTCGCTTCGAGGTGACATACAAGGAGAAGGGTCTCGGCGAGTTCACGCTGCACGTGCCGGGCACACACAACGTTCTCAATGCAACAGCGGCGATTGCGGTGGGCACGGCGCTGGATATCCCGGCGGAGCAGATTCGTTCGGGGCTCGATGCTTTCCGCGGGGTTGATCGGCGCTTCCAGTTGAAGGGCAAAGTGACGGGCGTAAGCGTCATTGATGACTACGGGCATCATCCGACGGAGATACGGGCGACACTGGCAGCCGCCCGGCAGTGCGGATTCCGGCGGGTGCATGTGATTTTTCAGCCGCACCGCTTTACTCGGACTCGCGATCTGATGGACGAATTTGCGGCCGCGTTTGGCGATGCCGACACTCTTTGCCTACTCGATATCTATCCAGCGAGCGAGAAGCCGATTGAGGGCGTCACGGCGGAAGCGTTGGCCGCTCGGATAATCGGGGGAGGGAAGCAGGGGGTGGTGCATGCATCCTCGTTTTCGGAGGCGGTGGCGGCAGTCGCCAATCTTGCCCAGCCTGGCGATATGGTGCTTACGTTAGGAGCCGGGAGTGTCTCGCAGCTTGGCCCAATGCTTCTTGAAAAGCTGGAGAGCACGGCAGCCCCCAAGCTGTCTTGAACCGCTCGGCTTGAACTAGAGAACGACATCCCGCCCTTCTATAGTCAGTGTCCGCACAAAACACTTTTTCCCGGTTGACCTTTTTTCGGGACCCTCGTCCAAAGACTAGACAGCGAGGATTACCCCCCATGAACACGAATACAGCCGCGTATTGGATTGCCGTCGGAGTACTGGCCTTGGGGCTAAACAGCGAGTATCACCAGGGACGTTTTGTGGCGCTTCATCGAGCTGCCGACAACGCGGGTTCCGTCCTGTGCCAGTTAGTAGCACGTGCCGAGGATACTCTAGCGGTCGCGACCGGGCTGACGAGTCGCCGCTCGAGCCTGCCGGACAGCATGCTAGCAGTCGCCGACCAGGCCGAGATGGCGCCGGATCAGGCTCAAATGATTCGCGAGGAAGCCCGGGCGCAAGCCGAGATGGTTCGCGAACAGGTGCGGGAACAGATTCTTGCGCAGAGAGAAGTCTTGCGAGCGCAAGCCGACATGCGGCGCGCTGAAATTGAACAACTCCGCTTTCGCGTACGCTCGGATCTCAGGTTAACGAATGCGGACAGCCGTCGAGTCGCGGTGATCTGCCCGAAGACGGGAGCGCGAGTGGTTGTCAGCGAACGGATGCAAATCGCTGAGGATTCTCCGGAAGTTGAGGTTGTCGACACTCCATAGCGGCATTCCGAGACAGAGCCCGCCTTTTCGTCTTGAACGGTAAGTTTCGCGCGGCGGATGGCCGCGGAGCACCGTCACCACGTCAAGATTTTTCCACAGAAAAACGAACCAAATTGACACTGTCTCAATTCGCGAAAACCAGTTATAGTAATTTTGCTCAGCGGTTTTCTGTCGACAACTGACTCGAAAGAGTGGCGCGGAAATCAAGTTCCACCGCGGTCCAGGAAGAGCTGTATCCGCTCCCTGGTGACGCTTCCGAGCACGACGCTCCCGGGCGCGAGCTTTTCGACGACGCGCGCCTCGTCGATCTTGAAGCGGAGCAAGAATCTCCCTTTCTGCGTGGCCAGAAGCGCGTATCGGTCCGCCGCGGATCCATCCCCAAAAAAACTGCCAGCCGGTTGAAGTGGGCCGCTTTGGCACTCGTGGTCCTGGCCCTGGTGGGTGCGGCGGCGATGAGCATCTACCGCTACGGTGAGCACTCCTGGCGATTCCGCATTGATTCCAGCGACCAGATTGAAGTCACAGGCGCCCAGCATGTGGCGCATGCGCAGATCATGGAAGTGATGGGCGGCGATATCGGCCGCAATATTTTCTTCGTTCCGCTGGCCCAACGCAAAACACAATTGGAGCGGATTTCCTGGGTGGAGTCCGCCAGCGTGATGCGCTTTGTTCCCAACCGTCTCCGCATCGAAATTCATGAGCGGACCCCAGTAGCCTTTGCCCGCATCGGCTCGCACATTTCGCTCATTGATGCGGGGGGCACGTTGATGGAACTGGCCCCCGGTGGCAAGCACAAATATTCGTTCCCCGTAATTGCGGGCATGAACGCAGGCGAACCACTTTCTACGCGAGCGGCGCGGATGAAGAACTTCAACGCATTGGTTAGCGACCTCGATTCGAGCGGCGCGCATTATTCGCAAGAACTCAGCGAAGTCGACATCGGAGATCCGGAAGACGTGAAGGTAGTGACCGCCGATCCAAATGGCGAAGTGCTCGTACATCTTGGATCAGGAAGTTTCCTGCAGCGTTATAAAACGTACGTGACGCAGGTTCAGCAATGGCGGCAGCGGTTCGAGAAGATCGAATCGGTGGATTTGCGTTACGACGGCCAGATCATCGTGAACCCTGATCTAGAGGGCATGACGCGGCAGCCAGCCTTGACAGCGGCCGCGGCGAAAGCGGCGGTGGCAGCTGGGGTGAAGACCGCAGCCATCGTGAACTACGAGAAATACGTGACGCATCCTATTCCGCCGTTGACGCCGGCCAAGAAGGACGGCAAGGCAGCAGCAAAGGCAAAGACCAAAGGCGCGAAAGTGGCCGCGCATCATGCTTCGTCAAAACCAGCTCCCGCAAAACCGGCGGCTTTGAAACCGGCTGTATCAAATCAAACGAGGCCAAAGACGACGGTGCCTGCTGCGGAAAAGAAAACGGTTGTAGTGCATCCGGCGGCGCCACCAACGGCCACCGTCGCCACTGGACAGAAGAAGCCGAGCGCAGGCATTAAGGAGACTCCGCAGAACTAGCGATCAAGATCATGCCGAACTTTATTTATGCCAAATCATGAGCCAAACTTTATAACCGCCATTGATGTAGGCAGCGCCAAGACGAGCGTGCTGGTGGCCGAAATAAGCGATAACGGGTTGCGTTATCGCGGTCACGGTATCAGCGAGTCGCGAGGCTTGCGCAAAGGCGTGATTACCGAACTCGACAAGGCCGTCAGCAGTATTCAGAAAGCCGTGGAGCACGCCGAAGATGTGGCAGGCATTCCCATTGAACACGCGGTCATCGGCATTGCCGGAGCGCATATCCGGGGCATGAACAGCCATGGCGGCATCACGTTTGGCACGCGCGCGCGAGAGATCGGACGTGAGGAAATCCGCCAGGCGGTGGACAAGGCGCGCACTGTCCCACTTCCTGCCGACCGCGAAATTCTGCATCTGCTGCCGCAGGAGTTCATTCTCGATGATCAGCCCGGGGTGAAGGATCCAACGGGTATGATGGCCACGCGCCTCGAAGTGCGAGTGCACATCGTAACGGCATCGTCGAGCGCCACGCAGAATCTGGTGACTGCAGTTAATAAGGCGGGCGTTCACGTGGATGACACGATTTTTGAGCCTCTGGCCTGCGCCGATTCTGTTTTGCGATCCGACGAACGGGAATTGGGCGTTTGCATGGTCGATCTCGGCGCAGGGTCGTGCGATTTGATTGTGTTCCAGCAGGGCGCGGTCGCGCACACGGCCGTGATTCCGATCGGTGGCGATCACTTCACCAGCGATCTTTCGGTTGGAATGTGCACGGGGCTGGCGGCAGCGGAGACCCTGAAGAAGAATTTTGGCAATGCGGTGCCGACACTCATTCCCGAGGGGAACGAGGTCGAGGTACCGTCGGTGGGAGATCGGCCGTCGCGCATGATGCCGCAACGGATGGCTGGGGAAATTCTGGAGCCGCGGGCCCGTGAGCTTTTCGAGTTGCTGCGCGACAATCTTCGGCACGCGGGCGTTCTGGAACACTGCATCGCTGGACTTGTGTTGAGTGGTGGCGCTTCGCGTCTTCCGGGCATTCTCGACGTGGCGGAGTCGGTGCTGCGCAAAGCGGCGCGGCTGGCGTGGCCGACCCCGATGGCGAAGATGCCGTCGTTCATGGCGGAGCCGGAATTTGCGACGGTGCTGGGCATGGTGTATTACGGCCACCGCGCGCGCTTAGCCAGAGGCATGCAAGAGCCGACGTTTGGCTCGAGGATGAAGGCATTGTTCGCGAAGAAGGGCGCATGAAGGAATGGCGCGAGTCGCTCAGGGCGCAACTCTTAGAGGAGTTTGATCTGGGTGAAAGACTGAAGAACTGAAAACTGAGAACTGATTTTGCGAGGTGTAGATAATGATCGAAGATAACGGACTGCGCATCTGCTTTAACGAAGAAGCCCGAAACGACGCTCGCATCAAAGTCATCGGCGTCGGTGGCGGCGGCAACAACGCCGTTAACCGCATGATTGACTCCGGCATGGAGCACATCGAGTTCATCGTGGCAAACACCGACCTGCAGGCTCTGCGGATGTCGCGCGCCGCGACCAAGATTCAGCTCGGCGTGAAGCTGACGAATGGACTGGGCGCAGGCGCGAACCCCGAGATTGGGCGCAAGGCGGCGCTCGAAGACTCCGACAAGATCATCGAAGCGCTTGAAGGCGCCGACATGATCTTCGTTACGGCGGGTCTCGGTGGTGGCACGGGCACCGGCGCGGCTCCGATCATTGCGTCGTTGGCGAGTGAAATGGGCGCGCTCACTGTCGCGGTAGTGACCAAGCCGTTCGCGTTTGAAGGCAAACGCCGGATGCAGCAGGCCGATCGCGGGATTTCCGAACTCATGGAGTCGGTCGATACCACGATCGTGATCCCCAACGAAAAATTGCTGGCCGTAGCTGAGAACGCTGGCTTCTTCGAGTCGTTCCGCGTCGCCGACGATATTCTTCGCCAGGGCGTGCAGGGAATTTCCGACATCATCACCATCCCCGGCATCATCAACCGCGACTTTGCCGATGTGAAAGCCATCATGGCAGGGCATGGGCTATGCGGTGATGGGCACGGCAACTGCGGCGGGTGCAAACCGTACGATCGAAGCGGCGCAACGCGCGATCGCATCACCGCTACTCGAAGCGGGAGCGATCGACGGAGCGCGCGGCATTCTCATTAACATCACGGGATCGAATTCGCTGAAGCTCGCCGAAGTACAGCAGGCTTGCACGATTATTCAGGGAGCAGCGCACGAAGACGCTAACATTATTTTCGGCGCGGTAATGGACGAGAAGATGAAGGACTCGGTGAAGATCACGGTGATCGCGACTGGTTTCAAAGAGTCGGAGATGCGGCGTCCACGGCATCATGAAACCTATGATCCGGTGATCATGGCGCGGGAAACGTCTCGTCATGCAGTGCACCAGCACTTTTCCGAACCGGAGCCAGTCGCGGAACCAGAGCCGGTTTTTGTGCCCGAGCCGAACTTTGAGCCGGAACGTGCCCCGGTTGCATTTCAGGAGTCACAGCCGAGTGGTCAGGGGCACGGGGCCGAAGTGATTTCGCTGGACGGGATGCGGTCTGCTCCTCCCACGTATCAGGCGGAGGATCTGGATGTGCCGGCTTTCTTACGGAAGCGCAGCGAAGTCATGTAGAGAAGGCAGGTTTCAAGGTTTCAGAGTTTCAAGGTTTCAAAGGCTAGAGGAAGTGAGGCTTCGCCTCTTCACCCGGCTCCTAGCCTTCATTCTGCTCGTTATTCCCAATCGTCCGTGCCGATGGGATCCCCATCTGGGGGCGGGACCGGTTCGGCAGTATGAAGATCGGCCGGGTTCTTCTGATAGCGCTCGATTTGGCTGGCGGCCAAGAATAGCTGAGCATGTGTGGCTTCGTCCTTTGTCGACAGCGCCTGTGTTGCCGTCCATTTTTTCAATTCCTCGAGCTTCACCGAGACTAGCGCCCGAACCTCTGCCGACACGTGTTCGTCGACTGCCAGCGCCAGCATATGATCCAGGACGACCGCGTTCACGGTTCGCTGAATGGCGCTGTTGTAACCAACTTGGCCGCGGCCGTCGTTGCCTCCGGCAGAAACATCCGCAGACGGCTTTTTCCATGTGGCAGCGACAAGGTCCGCTAGCAATTCGTCAAAGCCGGGGTCGGCGGTATCGAGTGCGTGATATTCAATCATGCGTTGCGCCCGCTCCGGTTGCAGGAGCAGGTTGGTAACGATTTCCGCGGCCGCTTCCGCTGGCGCAAGCGCATCAAAGGCAGGCGACGTCCGGCGCGAAAAATTTTCTCGGCCGGTCGGATATTCCGGGGGGCGCGGAGGAATCAACTTGAGCAAAGGCATGGGCACAGCCAGAACGTGCGGCGAGAGAGTGTCGAGGACGGCGCGTATCGAGGCCCGTTGCTGCGCCGCCGAGACAATTTCGGGCGTCTGACTGGCTCCCTTTGCACCACGCAGACTGAACGAGTAGTTGAGGCCGCCGATCGATTTTGCGACGGCCGCCACCTGATAGCGATGGTAAAGGTAGATCGGCACGAGCACGTCTTCGAGCGTCGCCATTGGAGTATGTTCGCGAATTGCGCCCTCCGAGAGATTGCTTAAAGCAGCAGCCCGCACCGCCATCACCGTTTTCAAGCCATCAAGATCGTTGCTGCCCATATCCCATAGATGTGCGATCGGGCTGGCCGAGCCCAGCGGACGCGCATCCTGATCGGTGAGAAAGAGCAAACCTCGCGAGAACGCGTCATCGAGAATTTTGTCGAGCGCCGCTGTTTCGTTCTGTTGTTGCGAAAGATCACTGTAGCCGTATGTGATCGAAACTTTGTCCCACTCGCCAATCCCTACGGCATAAGCGTTCGAAACATCGGGACCCCCGTCCGCGCTGAGCGTTACCGTGGGTGGCGGGTAATCCATCACGGAGCTTCGATTCACGATGCTGGCAGCGTAGTTGTGCATCAGGCCCAGCGTATGCCCCGTCTCATGGGCCGCCAGTTGGCGAATGCGAGCCAGCGCCATCTCGTTCGCGCGCTTGAGCGCCGTCGGGTCGTTGCCAAATGGATCAAGCAGCCCCTGCGCAATCAGAAATACCTGACGAATTCTCAGCGCATCCAGGTTAACATGGCCATTGATGATCTCTCCCGTTCGCGGATCGGCGATGGCGCTGCCATAGGCCCAGCCACGGGTTGCGCGCGGAACCCATTCGATCACGTTATAACGAATATCCAGCGGGTCGATGCCCTCGGGCAGCACCTTCACCTGGAAGGCGTCTCTGTATCCAGCTGCGGTAAACGCCGCATTCCACCAACTGGCGCCCTCGACTACCGCGGAGCGAATCGGCTCGGGAATCGCGCGGTCGACATAGTAAACAATCGGTTCAACCGCCTCGCTGACAGCAACCGATGGATCTTTCCGTGCCAGCCGGTGGCGTGCGATGTAACGCTTGACGATCGGCTCATCGACGGGCGTCGCAAAATCCATGTAACTGATGCCGAAGTAACTGGCACGCGGATCATAGGCGCGTTCGTGAAATCCGGGCCCCGGCGCCTGGATGAAAGAAATATGTTCGTGCACGGTAATCGCGCGGGCATCCGGTGTCACTTGCTCGACCCAGCGCCCCGGATTGTCTCCGGTAAATGTCAGGGTCGACTCCACATCCGTGTTCTTGGGAAAGCTCTTCGTGCGGGGCAAATAGATCGCCGAACGTGACGGATCGACGTGATAGGTGCCTTGCTTGAGATCGGAAAGTCTTGCGGCGACCTCGTGGACGTCGCTCAGGAAGAAAGGTGTTGCATCGATCAGAACGGACTCGCCATCTTCCGCCGCCACTTCGAATCCCCACAAGACCGATTGGGCGAATGCCTGCCGCACCGCCGCTTGTTGTTCGAGATCGTCGGTAATGGCGCGATACTGCTGATTTTCCGCAACCAGCAAAATCCGCGGCCCACTGCGTTCGAAATGGACGACGTTGACCCGCCCCGGTTGTCCGCGATCTAGCCCGATGTCATTCGATCCGACACCGTTCGGCAGCGTTTCGTAGTAGAGAAACTGCGTATTCCACTTGTCGACTTGCAGCCACAGCTTCCCTTCGCGCGCATCCCAATAACATGTGAAGAAACCTGCGAGCTTCGCCATTCCGGTGGTTTTCTGCTCGATGCTTACAGGACTCTTACGTGGCGCTTCAGGAGTCGAATTCTGCGCGACAGCGTGGGATAGCAACATCGCAAACGCCGCTAGCGCCACTGTCATCCAAGCAACCTTCATCTGCCTCTCCTCATATCGTTTTCATTAGAAACCGCGCGAAACACTCGGTGCTTATGTCTCATGGTTTCTGCGCGGCGATCCAACCGCTGATCTTCGCGTCGAGCAGATCAAGTGGTAAAGGGCCTTGATCCAGGACGGCATCATGGAAGGCGCGAATGTCGAATTTTGTCCCCAGTTCTTTTTGCGCCCGCTCGCGGAGTTCGAGAATTTTCATTTGTCCCATCTTGTAGGAGAGAGCTTGCGCCGGCCAGGCAATATAGCGGTCGACTTCGGTATTGATGTTCTCGTCGTCCATGGCGGTGTGCTCGTGGAAGTAATCGACCATCTGCTGGCGGGTCCAGTGCTTCGAATGCACGCCGGTATCGACAACCCAGCGCACTGCGCGCCACATTTCATTTTGCAGGCGTCCGTATTCGCTGTAAGGGTCTTGATAAAAGCCGACTTCTTTTCCGAGCCGCTCGGAATAAAAGGCCCAGCCTTCGGTGTAGGCATTCACATCGAGGTTGAACTTGCGAAACGGTGGCAAGCCTGTGAGTTCCTGCGCGATCGAAAATTGCAGGTGGTGCCCGGGGACGCCTTCGTGGTAGCCGATGGCTTCGACGTTGAGCAACGACCGCTTCTCGGGCGCGTATTCGTTGACATTGATACGCCCCGGCCGTGATCCGTCGCCCGCGCCGATCGAATAGTCGGCAGGAGGGGCAGACGCGCTGCGGTAGGACTCCATGGGCACGACGTCGAGCTTGTTCTTCGGCAGGCGCCCGAACAGTTGCGGTAGCTTGCCGTACATCTGGTCGCGATAATGGGTGTAGAGATCGAGCAAGTGCTGGCCCGATTTCGCCTGAAGGTTCGGGTCTTGCCGGGTGTGTTCGTTGAAGGATTTCAGATCGCTGAAACCCTGCTGCTTGGCAAGAACCAGCATGCGGGCTTCAATTTCTACAACGCTCTTGAGGCCGAGTTGGTGAATCTGGTCGGGCGGGAGGTCGGTCGTGGTCTGGTGACGGACCGCGGAGCGGTAACGAGCTTCTCCGTCGGGCAAGGCCCACACGCCGGGATCGAGGCGTCCGCGGGGAGCGTAATCTTCGCGCACAAATTTTGCGAACTTCGCATACTCGGGCGCTATTTCATTCTTGACGGCTGATTCGATCGCTTCGCGCAGGCGCTTCCGGTCGTTTGCAGCAATGGAGTCGGGGAACTTGCGCAAAGGCGCGGTGAACGGGCTCTTGTCGAGCGTATCGTCGGCAATCCCTTGTGCCTGGCTGGAAACTTTTTCGAGCAGAAACTTCGGAGGCATGAGGTGGTCGCGCAGTCCATCGCGCATGTGTCCCATGGCCTCATCGAGAACGCGCGGAATCTGATGCAGGCGGGAAAGATAGTCTTCGTAGTCCTTGACGCTGCGGAAGGGAGAATCGAAGGCTAATTCCGCGTAGCCGAGGTGGATGCCGCCGAACTGTGTGGCGGGCATCTCCCAGTCTTTGAATTTGGCGCCGTCGAAGCCTTCGCGAAGGCTGCGCAGCATCAGGGCGTGGTTGAGTCTTTCCTGTTCGGGGAAGCCGGTGACGTCAATGGCTTCGAAGCGCGCAATCGCCTGGCGAGTGTGTTCGATATCGTCGGCGATAGCCTTGTCGGAAAAATCGCTGAGGCGATCGTTGTAGCGATCATCGCCGACCTGGGTGGCAAGCTCCGGAGAGGTGCGAAGGGTGTACTCCCACTCGTCGGCGAGGAGGCGATTCAGTTCGGCGCGCCGCGCCTCGAGCGACTGTTGAGCAGCTTGGGCAAACAGAGGTACGGTGAGCGCGGAAGTGACAACGAGGACGAGCAACGAAGTTCGCAAGGGGACACCTCAGTAGAATCCATCGACCATTTGACAAGGATCGACGCCACGACCAGATGGATTCTACAGCAGCCCCCTACGGGCATGTCAGATGCGCAGCACCCGAAACCGCACAACCCCCGACGTTGGCTCCGCACGGCGTGATCGCGGGACATGCCCTCGACGATGTTGTTGCGGTTGCGAAAATCGAATACGTGCCATGTGCTCCGCTCGAGCATTGCGCAGCGCCCGACTGGCTGATGACAATGTCGGTTGTCGGCCCACTCGCACTGCACGCAGTCCAGGTTGCCGTCAGCGGCATGATGGTGCGATCTGGATCGATGTAGAACCCCGTCGCCTCGAAGGGGACGGTTCCGTTGGGATAACTCTGCGCGTCAGCGGCAGGCGGAGCAACCGTGACCGTCTGCAGTTGACTTGTTGAGCCAGCGCCGCAGGATGCTGCAACGAGAGCGAGTGACATCACAGTCAGAACAGGGAAGGCAAGCCAAATTCTCTGCACGTTGATTCTCCAGAATTTCTCCCGGAAGCGATGTGCCAGCCGGAAGGGGAATTGTCGTCCATGTTTTTCAAGCCCAGAAGCAGTAAGGATAGACTCATCCTTACACTTTTCTAGGATGCACCCTCTTGTGTCGCGAGTGACAGTTTTTCAGCGGTATGGCTTTTTTTTCAATGGCATGACTTCGCGGACAGTTGCAGAAAAGCCGTGTAAGCCGAACGACACTTTCCTGTGGTGTGAGGACGCCAGAACGTACGATGTGCAAAATGCTGCAAAGTCCGTGTACCGTCTGGGTAACTGGGCGCGCGATTACCAAGGTGCCTGTCCTTTCCGAAAGATGAGATTAAATGCAATTTATTCATATAGTTATCGGGAAGATACCGGGCAGGGAGAGGTTGCAGTTTGCCATTGCGCAGAAACTTGTAAATCGCCTACTATCGGACAGATGCAGGGATAAGCCATTTGCGGGGTGATTTGGCGAGTCTCGTGCATCCTAATCAGTAACTAGGCCGACAAATGTGTAAGCGACAGATTGGCCGAGTACGTCCGGGGATGGTGAAGTGAAGTTCAGGGCCTGGTTCCTTCGTCTTGCATTTTTCTTAGGATTCGCAATGTTGCTGGAAGCGATTGTCTTCGCGGCCAGCGTCAATCCCAGCACGGTCACGCCGCATAAGAAATCCCGAGCAGTCACAGAAAATCAGCACGCGAAGAGGCGCATGCGAACGCTGGCTCGTAGCCGAGCTCCGCGCTCGCATTACGCCACCGTCGCACGTTCGACTGGAACTCGGCGCCACCATTATTACGAGCGGTTCCACACCAGCTCGTTCGCATCTGAAATTACCGATGGCGACGTGACGGCGGGCGAAGATCCCGTAGTTCGGCAGGCAGCAATTGACGCACTCGGCAACATGAACGGCACCGTGGTCGCGATCGAGCCGACCAGCGGACGCGTTCTCGCCATGGTCAATCAGAAGTTGGCTCTGTCGAGCGGCGCGCAGCCGTGCTCGACCATCAAGCTTTCCGTCGCTCTGGCGGCACTGAGCGAAGGCGTCATCGATAAGGAAACGGAAGTCACGCTAGGACGTCGCAGCCGCATGAATCTCACCGCGGCTCTGGCGCATTCGAACAACGCTTATTTTGAGGCGGTCGGCCGCAAGCTCGGTTTTGAAAAGGTCAGCTACTACGCGCATCAATACGGACTCGGGGAACTCGCTGGTTATCACATTCCGGGCGAACAACTGGGTACGTATCCGGAAGAAGAGATCTCAGCGAAGCTCGGCGGCGTCAGCAAGATGTGCTCATTCGGCGAAGGTATTTCCATGACCCCGCTGCAATTGGGAGCGTTGGTGACGGCGATCTCGAATGGTGGAACGCTTTACTACCTGCAACATCCTACGAATCCCGAGGCTGTTGCGAATTTCCAGCCACGCGTCAAGCGTCATCTGGATATTGAGCCGGTTATTCCTGAGCTTTCCGATGGCATGGCCGGAGCCGTCGAATACGGCACCGCGCGCAGCTTGCGAGTGAACTTCAACGAGGAATCAATCCTGGGCAAGACCGGTACGTGTTCACATGCCGGAACGCGCTTTGGTTGGTTCGCTTCGTACGCGAACACCGATATCGGGCGCATCGTAACGGTGGTGTTCCTGCAGGGCGGACGTCCGACGTTTGGTCCGAAGGCCGCTGAAATCGCTGGACGCATGTATCGCAATCTCTACGACCACAATTTCTTCGTGGCTGGAGCGACCGGAGTAACGACCGCTCCCGACATCCAGAAGATCCTTCCCGCGGCCGCGCAGCAGTAGCGAAGTGAGAAGGCTAGGTCGGCGCTCGCGGCATAGCGGTCTTTATGCAGGATGAAGTTTTCAGTATTGCCAGCCACATTCCTCACCCCTTGGCGGTTGCAGGATTTTCATTCTTAGCCGCGGTCATCGTTCTTGCGTTGCTAATTCGAGCTAGAAAGCCAGTTATTGCCGCCGTTCTTGCGGTTGTAGTCATCGGCCTCGGTCTCACGCCGTTCGTCGCTTCTAACCTGCTTCGGTCGCGAGGCGTCTATCGCATTCGAGTCGTTCTGGTGCGCCCCGACCAATCGGTGGCGGATATCGCTCAGGTCAAATCGTCGACAGATGGAGAGTTAAAGATGGTAGCTGGGGGATGGGAACTCAACATCCCACGGGAAACAAGACCAACCGACGGGAAGGTGACCCTGACTGCCTCCATCAAGGATGAGTTCCTAGCCGGCAAGTCGACGCTGGTTCTGGCTGAGGATTATTACCCGACTGCGACCATTCAGTTAGAGGCAGTGACTTCGGCGATGCTTCGCGGAGTTGTGGTGGATGAGGGCTTGCACGCGATCGCAGGCGCTAGGGTTTCGATCGACGGCAATCCCGACATCGCTCTGACGGACAGCAAGGGAAACTTTGTTCTGCACGCGCATGCCGGAAATGGGCAGATGGTCGAGGTCCGGGCCCAGAAAGGTGCGATGGTTGGACACCTCTCGGCGCCGGCCGGGAAGGTAGTCGAAGTGATCCTAAATTCTGAGTAAGCGCCCCGCTCTACGATTTTTCCGTTTTACCCCCTCAAACGCTGCCCGTGACTATCGGAACGCCTGGCCTGCCTTCTCTCTCGCGGATTATCTCGGCCTGGTTCAGAATTGAATCCATGGGATCGGGTTCTTCGGCTGCCGCGATGCAACGTCTGGTAGCGACGGAAGCCCCGGCCTTTTCAAAGCGATCATCATTCACCGGTTTCGGACTCCTGTTGCCGTGTCTGATCTTGATCGCGATTGTGCTCGTGCCTTACAACCGGGTCATTCACAACAACTTCATCCGGTATGACGACGATACCTACATCACCGACAACGCGCATGTGAAGGCGGGCGTAACGTGGATGACGGTGAATTGGGCGTTTACTACTCATGATGCTGCGAACTGGCATCCTTTAACCTGGCTTTCGCACGCGCTCGACTGCCAGCTCTTCGGTCTGAATCCTGCAGGACATCATTACGTGAATGTGCTGCTGCATGCGGTCAATGCAGTCTTGCTTTTCTTGTTGTTGCAGAGCGCTACGGGGTTCCGCTGGCGCAGTCTTATGGTTGCGGCGTTGTTTGCCCTGCATCCTGTAAACGTCGAATCAGTAGCATGGGCGGCGGAGCGGAAGAATGTGCTGAGCATGCTGTTCTTTCTAGCTGCTCTTTATGCATACACCGGCTACACGCGACGACCGGCGGTCGTGCGCTATTTGGCAGTGGTGTCGGCTTTTGCTCTGGCACTGATGTGTAAGCCGCAGGTAATCACGTTTCCGTTACTGCTTTTGCTTTGGGACTACTGGCCGTTGTCGCGGTTTGGTATTGCTACTCCGGGCGAGCGAGGCCGGACAACTGGAATAACGAGGCTGGTGCTCGAGAAGTTGCCACTCCTGCTCCTGTCGGCAGCGAGCGCTTGGGTCACAATGAGAGCGCAGAGGGCCGGTGGTGCGGTGAAGTCTCTGTCTGAATACAGCCCACTCCTGCGGTTGGAGACGGCTCTGATCGCTTACGTGGACTATCTCGGGAAGGCGATCTGGCCAGCGAGATTGGCGGGGCTCTATGCGCACGCCATCAGGGCGTATCCCGCGTGGCAGGTCGGCGCGGCCTTCCTGTTGTTGGTGATCATAACTGCTTGGGTAGTCCGCGCACGCGAACAGTGCTACCTCGCGTTCGGATGGTTCTGGTTTCTGGGCAGCATGGTACCGATGCTCGGACTCGTGCAGGTGGGTTTCCAATCGATGGCCGATCGCTATGCCTACATTCCGTTTGTGGGCTTGTTTGTGATGGTGGTCTGGCTGGCCGCAGACTGGGCCGAAGCCCGGCAACTATCGGCTCGATGGATTGCCATTCCAGCTGCGTCCTGTTTACTGGTGCTGGGGATGCTTACTTACCGGCAGGTAGGCTACTGGCACGACACGCAATCATTCTGGCAGCACACCCTGGAGTCTACGGAGAACAACTACCTCGCAGAGGACAATTTTGGGGAGTTGCTATTCAGCCAGGGTAAAACGGAAGAAGCCGCCGGACATTTTCGCGCTGCACTGGCCATTCGCTCCGACGACATGTCGGCAATCCTTAATCTGGGCGCCTATGAGTACCGTCATGGAAATCTGACGGCCGCTGTCGAGCGCTATCGGGTCGTTGTGAATCAGTCTTCTGACGAAGGCTTGCGAGCGACGGCCTATGGGAGCCTGGGATTCGTCTACCTCAAAACGGGACAGCCGATCGAAGCGAAACATTGTTTCGAGTCTGAATTGCAGTTGAAGCCCAATTCGCCGAGGGCATTGGTTGGTCTGGGATTAATCGCGCAGCAGAATGCCAATCTGCCGGAGGCGATCCGCCTCTACTCGCTGGCTGCGTCGGCGCAACCTACCGACGTGATGTACTTGCTTGTGGCGCAGGCCATGCAGCAGGGCGGGCACTTCGCAGACGCCAAGACGATTTATGACCGCTTGAGCCAGTCGCCAAATCTTCCGGAGGCCCAACAGGCCGTGCAGTCGCTTCTCGCGGGAAAGTAAGTCGAGAAAGCTACTGCTTCACTTCGTCTTTCGCAACGATACCGTCCTTGATGTACACGATGCGATGCGCGTATTCGGCGATGTCGTGCTCATGAGTGACGAGAACGATCGTGTTGCCCTCAGAGTGCAAGCGGTCAAACAGAGCCATGATCTCGTTGCCGGTTTGAGAGTCCAGGTTTCCGGTTGGTTCATCCGCCAGGATGATTGCCGGCTTGTTGACCAGAGCGCGCGCAATGGCGACGCGCTGACGCTGGCCACCGGAGAGTTCGTTGGGTTTGTGGGTCATGCGGGATTCCATACCGACCGCGGTCAGCGCGCCTTTGGCGCGCTCGGTGCGCTCCTCCGAGGGAACGCCGGCGTAGATCAACGGAAGTTCGACATTGTGCAGGGAAGTGGCACGAGCCAGCAGATTGAAAGTCTGAAAAACGAATCCGATCTCTTTATTGCGGATGCGAGCCAGTTCGTCATCGTCGAGTTCGCTGACGAGTTGCCCATTGAGCCAATATTGACCTTTGGACGGCGAGTCGAGGCAGCCGATCAGGTTCATGAGAGTCGACTTGCCGGATCCTGACGGACCCATGATGGCGACATATTCATTGCGCTGGATGCGCAGGTTGATGCCACGCAGTGCGTGGACCTGTTCCGAGCCCATGTCGTAAGTCTTCCACAGGTCCTCCGTCGAAATCATGTAAGAGTTCGGTGCCGCCGAGTTCACGGGATTATTGATTGGCAGTACTTCCGCAGTCGCCATCTTGCTCTCCTTCTCCGGATCGGGCTCGCGCACGCACGCTCCTATAGACGTTCTACTTGGACGTTCTAACTAGTGAGAGGTTAGACGCAGGTGCAGGCTTCATCAGGCTCGCATTAACTGCTCTCGTCCTCTTTCTTCGGGGCTGAGTTATCTATTTTGACACTCGTTCCCGGTTTCAGCGTACGTAAAACCTTATAGCTACCGGTGATCACTTCGTCACCCTCTTGCAGACCCTTGAGCACTTCGATGTCAGTGGTGCCGCTGATGCCGGTATCCACCGGGACAAACTGGGCCTTTTTGTTGCGAATCACGAACGCACCCTGAATTTCTTCCTTCATCTTCGCGGCGTCAATGGGGGCGGTGGTGGCAGCCTCCACGCTCTTCGGCGAGTCCTTTGACTCCAGATCCGCTTGCGTGCGCACGGTCAAGGCTTGAATGGGAATGCTCAGCACATTGGCGCGCGTAGCGGTTGTGATCTTGGCGGTCGAGGAAAGGCCTGGACGGAGATCCGACGGTGGATCGGTGAGGGTTACGACAACTTTGAAGTCTTTGGCTTCCTGGCTGGTCGAGGTGGCCTGTGAAGTAGCGACGCCAGTGGAACGCACGATGGCATTGTCTCCGATTTCGCTGACCACGCCGTGAAATACCTTGTGCGGGATCGCGTCGATAGTGACATCGGCAGACTGGCCGAGATGCACATTGACGATATCGGTCTCGTCCACTTTGACTTCGGAGGTGATAACGGACATGTCAGCAATCGTCATCAGAGTGCTGCCGGGGGAATTCTGGATCCCAATCACCACCGTTTCACCCTCGCGCACGGGAAGGTTTGTGATGACGCCGTCAAAAGGCGCTTCGTAGGTGGTTTTTCGAAGCACGTCGGAAACCCGGGTCAGGTTCGCTTCGTTTTGGTTGATGTGCTTGTCCATCGAGTCTTTTTGCGCTTTGGCCTGGGATACACGAGCTTCAGCCTGAGCCAATCCGGCGTCGGCAGTCTCCCACGCGGCTTTCTTCACGTCGTAATCCTGCTTGGCGATGAGAGCGGCGCTGTACAGACCTTGAGCTCGGTCCCAGTCCAGTTTGGCGTGGACGGCGTCGGACTTGGCTCGATTCAGGTCTGCCATGGAAGTCTTTAGAGCCGCGTCAGCCGCGACGGCGTCGGTGACAGCCGCTTGCACTCCAGCACGAGTGGCGTTGACGTCGGCCGAGGATTGCACGTTCTCGAGCTGCGCCAGCAATTGCCCCTTCTTCACGCGGTCGCCTTCCTTGACATGTAACTTGATGATTTTGCCGAACGCGTTGGCCCCGATGTTAACGTAGGTCTTGGGTTTGATTTCTCCCGAAGCACTAACTACTGAAGCGAGGTTCTGCTTTTGCACTTTCCCGCTTTGTACCTTCACCACATTTTTCTGGCTCTGGTACACCGTTACGGCCACGAGGATGCCGAGCACCAGGACCGCGCCTACGCCGATGAGTACTTTTTTCCAAGTCTTCATGAGTGAATCAGCCAGAGAAAAATTGGGTCTCGCTTGGTTACCGCATTAGCGGACCACGATTTTCTAAATACCAACCTCCTCGAAGGCACTTGGACCCAGCCGTAGAACGAACTGAACGCATGACGGTTGCGCATCATAAGTTACGTTCCAACGAGGAGAAAAGTTCCGAGATGCGCGACTTCGTCCGCTCCGAAAGCGATTAGAACCGATACGCGAGAGGGAGAAGCGAGTCGCGAGGTCATTATATCTTGCCGGACGAGTGAGTGCGCCGTCGGTTTTCAAGCTGGTGACGCCTGCAAGGCACGGATTCTTAAGGGATTTACCATTGGAACTCAAAACGGGAAATCTTTTTCGGCCAGGCCACTTCTTCTTGCCTTGTTGTATCCAATGAACATAGAATTAGGCAACTGACGTCTTTCGTGAGGTAGGCCTTTCTATGTTCTCCACAGGTTATCGAAACAAGTGCTCGGCTGGGTTGCTGGCGGCCGTTTTGGCGCTAGGTTCGCCCGTCGCGTCCTTGGCGCAAGAGAAAGACGCCAAGAGCCCAGATGCGACCCCAACCGACCCCTTAAAGCGGCCAGTCCCGGAGAAGCAAAGAAAGGCGAATGCCAAAGCCCTCAAGATCGAGTTGAGCAAGACCTACCGGAAATGGCTCGATGAGGACGTTCGCTGGATTATCACCGACGAAGAGCGGTCCGCCTTCATGCAACTCTCGAACGACGAAGAGCGCGATCAATTCATCGAAGCGTTCTGGCAGCGCCGCGACCCAACTCCCGACACCGAAGAGAACGAGTTCAAAGAAGAGCATTACCGCCGAATTGCGTATGCAAACGAGCATTTCGCGGCGGGTATACCGGGCTGGAAGAGCGACCGGGGACGCATCTACATCGTATTTGGACCGGCCGACGAAGTTGAGTCGCATCCTTCGGGCGGCAGCTACGAGCGTCCTATGGAAGAGGGCGGTGGCGAAACGTCCACATTTCCTTTTGAACAGTGGCGGTATCGCTATCTGGAAGGAATCGGGCAGGAAGTCATCATCGAATTCGTGGACAGCTGCATGTGCGGCGACTACCACATGACGATGGACCGCTCGGAAAAGGATGCTCTGAAGTACACGCCCAACGCTGGGTTGACGTTGTACGAACAGTTGGGCATGACGAACAAGGCGAGCCGCTTCACAGGCGGTAACGGAATCGAGCAACTGGGAAGCTCACCGTTTAATAAGGACCTGCAGACCAAGCAATTCGATCGCCTGGAGCAGTTTGCAAAACTGCAGGCGGCGCCTGCGGTGAAATTCAAGGATCTCGAAGAAGTTGTCAGCCACAAAATCAGTGTCAACCTGATGCCGTTCGATGTGCGGGCGGACTTCGTGAAGGTGACGAGCGATACGGTGCTGGTTCCGGTGACGATCCAGATCAAGAACCGCGACGTAACCTTCCAAAACAAGGACGGCGTGGAGCGCGGCACAGTTAACATTTTCGGGCGGGTAACGACGTTGACCGGAAAGATCGTCCAGACCTTTGAAGATACGGTTCAGGTCGATGTGCCGGTCGAACTGCTGCCGAAGACGGCCGAAAATTCGTCGGTCTACTGGAAAGCGCTGCCTCTGCGCATCAGCTTTAACCGGTATCGTCTCGACATCGTGGTCAAAGACGTGAACGGAGACCGTACGGGAAGTTGGAGCCATGCGATTGAGATCCCGGATTTCAGCGAAGACAAACTGAGCAGTTCGACGCTGATCATTGCCGACCAGATGGAGCCGGTGGCGACCAAGAACGTGGGAACAGGCAATTTTGTGATCGGGACGACTAAGGTGCGGCCCCGCGTGGCGCCATCAGACGGCAAGCCGATCCTGTTCAAACGGAATCAGAAGCTCAATTTCTGGATGCAAGTTTACAATCTGAGTGTGGACGAAAAGACACACAAACCGTCAGCCACATTCGAGTACAATGTGACCGACGCGAACCATAAGGCGGTGATCCATACCGTCGAATCGACCGACACGATGGGCAACGTCGGCGATCAGGTTACGCTGCAAAAGACACTCTCGGCCGCAAATCTGCCGCCGGGTCTGTATAAGATCGAGATCAAGGTGAACGATAACCTTTCCAAGCAGACGGTGGGTCCGACGGCGACTTTTGCCGTAGAGTAAGCCGTTTGCCAGGTTTCCCAGGGTGGTGGGCGAGATGGTCCGAAAGCTCGGGTTTGTCGTACTTGTAGGCGTCATGGTTGGGGCCATGGCTTCTCCGGGTTGGTGCGGAAGCACTTCCGGAGCGCTCTCAGGTGGCATCTCGGGCTATGTTCGCGATAATACCGGAGCGCCTCAGATGGGCGCGGTGGTGGAAGTTCTCAGCTCGGCCGCACAAGCACTAAAGGTTTTCACCGACGATCGTGGCTACTATTCCGTCGCCAGTCTGTTACCTGGAACCTACAGCGTCAAAGTGAGTGCCCCGTCGTTTCTCCCAACCCTGCGGGAGAAGATTGGCGTGCGCGCTGGCGCCAAAATGATGGTCAATATCACGCTGACCACCCTGTTTGAAGCAATCCAGCTGGTTCCATTGCGCACCCCGGTTGACGATGACGACTGGAAGTGGACCCTGCGCTCCGTGGCCAACCGTCCTATTCTGCGGGTGCTGGAAGATGGCACAACCGTGGTCACACAATGCGGTGAGTCCGCCGACCACGATTTGAAGGGCGCATTGACGTTCCTGGCCGGATCTCCTGGTCAAGGTTTTGGTGCCCCGGATATGAGTGCCGGCTTTGCGGTGGAACGGTCGCTTTCGTCCAGCGGAACTCTGCGGCTGAATGGCAACCTCGGTTACGATAACGACAGTCAGATCATTCCCGCAGCCGTGCTGCGAACCTCTTACACGGGCCGCTACAACGGGGTTTTCGAGCCCACGATTGCAATCACGGCCCTGCGTCTAAATGCACCGGATCCCAATTCGATGCCTGGCGGTCCGCTGCAAGCGTTGTCGGTAACCAGTTCCGATCGCGTTGTGGTTGGCGACAGGCTGGAGATGAAGTTCGGCAGCGAATTGCAGACGATTCAGTTCATGGGGAAGGTCAATGCTTTCAAGCCCTTCGCTTCCGCCGATTTGCACCTAACCCCCAACACGGTTCTCGAATATCAATATACGAGTTCGGTTCCTAGTCTGGGGCTGGCCGATCGCACCGGTGGCGATCAACTGGATACGACGGCTTCCGATTTGAGTGAGACTGCGCCGCGCATGAGCATTACAGGATTTTCGCCGGCGGTTGAGAGAGCCCATCACCAGGAAGTGTCCGTTTCCCAGCGCATCGGCAAGAACAATTTTCAGGTAGCGTTCTTCTCGGACGGTCTCGCCGACCCCGTACTGACTGGCATGGGCGAAGTCGCTGGCGAGTCGGGCGATATATTGCCCAATGTGTACTCGGGAACGTTCAGCTATCAGGGAAATGATTTCTCGACGCGTGGGATGCGCGTGGTTCTGCAGAGAAAGCTCCTGTCAGACCTGACGGCGACATTGGATTATGCCTACGGTGGCGTGCTTGACCTCTCGCGTCCCGACGTGGAATTGCAGGACGCGCGCGAGTGGATTCGCACCGAGCGCCGGCATGCCATAGCAGCGAAGTTCAGCGGGACGCTGCCGAAATCGAAGACGCGCTGGGTCGCTTCGTATCGTTACAACAGCGGACACGCGCTGACCCCGGTCGATTTGTTCAATGCTTCGGCGGGTCAGTCCGATCCTTATCTGAACCTCTTCATCCGCCAACCGATTCCTGCCAGCTTCCTGGCCGGGCATATGGAAATTCTGATGGACCTCAGGAATCTGCTTGCAGAGGGTTATGTGCCAGTCATGGGTCAAGACGGACATACTCTCTATCTCGTGCAATCGGCACGTTCAGTGCGCGGCGGCGTCGCGTTTAGCTTCTAGATTCCATAGACGCAATCTGTGATTGCGTAGACCGCATACGTAGTTCCTCCGCAGTTGCGCTTTGATCACATCAACTTCTCGGTTAGTGACAGCCAGTAATAGCTTCGCTTACATTTTTAGTTTTGCTGCTTTGCGATCCGTTTCCCGCACGACGATTCCACGATGTCGTAGTCGTCTCACAATGAATAGATAACTTCGTCACTGCTCTTTCGTCCGTGGTCGTTTATAATTCCGCGATCTCAAGTAGAAGTGCAGTTGCAGTTCGCGGAGCGTGGTCTGTTCCAGTGCCCGCGATTAAGGAGAACCGGCAATGAAACTGCGTTTCGTAGTGCTGTGTGTTCTGCTTTCGGTGGCCATGCTCGTGGGCCAAACTTTTCGTGGACGAATCATCGGGACAGTCACTGACCCTACTGGACTACTGGTTGCGGGGGCTACAGTGAAGGCGAAGAGTGCTGCCACGGGTCTTGAGCGCGCAACAACGACCAGCGCGGACGGCAGCTATGCACTGTCTGAACTGCCGCTCGGTTCATACACAGTCACGATTTCGCAGACTGGTTTTCAGACTTCGGTCACAACGGGCGTCGAGGTGGATGTTGCATCCGAGCGACGCGTCGATGCGCAGCTCAAGACGGGGCAGGTAACACAGACCGTGGAAGTTTCCGGCGGCGACCTGCCGCAGATTGAAACGACTAGTAATGACCTCGGTGGGACGCTAACCAGTCAGACAGTCCAGGATCTTCCTATCAACGGTCGCGATTACACCAAGTTAATCTTCCTAAATCCCGGTGTCGCGGGATCACCCGATCAGATCACCGACTCTCCAGGATCATTCGGCGAGTTCTCGATGAACGGCGCCCGCGGTCGTTCGAATAACTATCTGCTCGATGGCACCGATATGAATGATGGCTATCGCAACGATCCAGCCATCAATCAGGGCGGCGTTTTTGCAGTGCCATCGGCGATTCTGCCCATCGGCGCGGTGGAAGAGATGAAAGTTCTCTCCAACTTCCAGCCGGAATATGGCCGGAATGCCGGCGCGGTGGTTAACATCGTGACCAAGAGTGGCAGCAACAAACTTCACGGCGAGCTCTTCGAGTATTTCCGCAACAACGCGCTGGATGCGCGCAATTATTTCAACAACGAAGCGCAACGTGCGCCATTTCACAACAACCAGTTCGGGGGCTCGCTCGGCGGCCCAATTGTTAAAGATAAGACCTTCTTCTATTTGAATTATGAGGGGCAGCGCGAGACGGTGGGCACGGTGACCCTGGCATGCGTTCCCGATCCCAATCAGGTTGCGGCAGACGAGGCGGCGATCATCGCGGGCGGTGGTACCGTGAATGCTGTCACGAAGGCGATGCTGAAATTCTGGCCTACACCCAATATCGCCGGCGCGACTTCGAGCGACAACGGCTGCACGGGCGGCCCCAACGGCTCGAGCAACGCGTCGCTGATCACTCCGTCTTACAACAACCTCAGCAGCTTTATTGGCAAGATTGATCACAATTTCAACGTAAACAACATTGTGACCGGCCGCTATTTCTTTGGCGACAGCACTCAATCGTTCCCGCTCGCCCTGACGGCTTCGGGTGGCCAGCTTCCCGGCTTCAACACCATCACACCCACCCGGGTTCAGCTGGTCTCAATCTCTTATGTGCACACTTTTGGCACGAACAAGGTGAACGAAATAAGGTATGGATGGAACCGGTTCACCGAGGGCTTCACGCCCCAAGATGCTGGGTTTCACCCGAGTTCGATCGGACTCTGCGCGGCCAGTTCAACCGCCGATTGTTCGGGATCCGGGATCCACGACTCAGGCCTGCCCATCATTCTGCTCTCGGGTACTCCCAGCGGAACCAGTTTCTTCGCGCAGCCCGGAGCGACCTCAGGCGACTCGCGCGGACGCACTGACACGAACAACCAGCTCATTGAGAACTTTTCCTGGAAGATGGGAAAGCATGATTTGAAGGTTGGCTTCGAATACCGTCGAACCGGTATTCATCAATACTTCGATAAATATTTCCGCGGTAGACTGAAATTCAACAGCGACTCAACCAACGGCGCTTTGACGAACTTCCTGCTGGGCAATGTCAGCAGTGGACTGCAATATTCCGGAAACTCCAATCGCGACACTTCCGAAAATGGCTACGGGCTTTATGTACAGGACAACTTCCGCCTGACCCCCCGCCTCACGGTGAACTACGGATTGCGCTGGGACTACTACGGAATTGTCAAAGAGAAGAACAACCTGTTCGCCAACTTCCTCGTGTCCAGCTTTGATCCTGTGTCGGACATTGGTACGGGCACGCTGCAGCAGGTTGGCACTCCAGGGTTAAGCCGGCTCTACGAACCCGACTACAAAGATTTCTCTCCACGCGCCAGTGTTGTCTGGGACATAACAGGAAAAGGCAAGACCGTAATCCGTGTTGGGGCAGGTCTCTTCTATGACGCCTTCTCTCAGGACATGTTCCTGGGCCATCTACCCTATCCAGCCTTTTACGCCCCGGGGCCGGCCTACTTCAACCTTCCCGGAAATGCCGCTAATATTAGCGCCGCATCGGCTACCGGGGGCACGATCCAGGCAGGCCTGCCCGTGTACGGCACGCCCGGGTGCAGTCCGGAATGCGACATCTTTTCGGTTGATCGTCACATGAAGACACCATACATGGAGAACTACAACATCAATATCCAGCAGCAACTTACCAACAAGACCACCCTTCAAGTTGGCTACGTGGGATCGCAGGGACACCGATTGTTCCGCTTCTACGACATCAGCCAACCGAACCAGGGAGCAATTACCGCCTGCGATCTTGCCACCGCGAGTGGGCCCTGCCCCGGCGTGAGCCCCTCAATCCACGACTTCGGGGTGCCGCGGGTATTCGGCTTCCCCAACGGTTCCTTCTACCTCTTCCAGGAGAGATCTAGCGGGAAGTCGAATTACAACTCGCTGCAGATCAGTTACAAAGTGAACGGTTGGCACGGTATCACCTCCGGGCTCAACTATGTGTATTCGAAGTCTCTGGACAACTCGAGCGATCTGGAAGACTTCGTCGTGAACGCAGCCCAGCCCCAGGACAGCAACAGTCCCAATCTCGAGAAAGGGCCGTCGAACTTCAACATTCCCCATCGCCTCACATGGGTTTTTAGCTATCAGTTGCCCACGATGGGCGGAAGCATGCAGATGCTGAAGAACGGATGGGCCTTTGATAGCACCGTATCGCTGCAGAGTGGACAGCCTTTCACACTCAACTACAACTGTGAAGACGACTACAGCGGTGGCGGCGATTGTTTCGACCGTCCGGATGTGGTCGGCCCCATCGTGTATCACAAGAGAAATCCGGCGGACTACATCGACCTGAGCGCCTTCGCTATGCCGTGTACAATAACGGCCGCTGCTCAAGCGGCACCGTCAGGTTTCGCTTCTGACTGTGTTCCTGGCACTCGACATTATGGCAACCTGGGGCGCAATGCACTGGTCGGTCCCACCTACAAGCAGTGGGATTTTGCCCTCTACAAGAATACGTCGATTGGCGAGCGATTGAAGGTACAGTTCCGTGCCGAGTTCTTTAACCTTTTAAACCATCCCAATTTTTCCAGTCCACTTTTGCCTGCGTTCATTGCTGATCCGGCGACCAATTTGGCCCCGGGGGGGTCCAACGGCTGCGGCTGTGGCTTCCAGGTAGTGAATGGACGCGAGGTTGGCGGCCAACCGGCATTCCCCGGTTTAGGAATCAAGGCCAACCCGGGGTACGCAATCACCGCTACTGGCGACGTGGGCATCGGCAACCCGTTCTTGGGCGGCGGAGGTCCACGCGGTATTCAGTTGGCGCTGAAATTCAGTTTCTAGTTGCACCGATCTTTCTTCCCTGCTCCCTTCAGCAGGTCTGAGAGGAGCTTTTTCTTGCCTTGCGCTCCGGTCTCTTTCGGCCGTCATCCGCACTCCCTGCTAGAATCGAGCCTTTACGGGAAAGCCGCCATGACCCTGAATACTCCCGAACGTCGCCGCCAGAATCGTACGCCGGTGCGGCTGCCGGTTAAGGTCCGCCCTCAGAACGGCGAGGGCTCCGAGCAAACGGGCCTGAGCCGCGACTTGAGTGCCACCGGAATCTTTCTCTATTCCGAGTCGGAGATGAAGGCTGGAGCGAAGTTGGAGTTGGTGATCATGCTGCCTCCCGGCCTCGGATTAGGCCCCGGGGGATGGGCTCTCTGCCAGGCTTCGGTCGTGCGTGTCGAGGAGTCGAAAGACAAAGGTGTGGGTATCGCGGCTACCTTCGATCGCGTCGAATTGCTGCCAGAGTTGACCTGAGGGATCCCGGCCATTCTCAAATTGAGAGCCGTGCCCGCCGGACTGATTAGTGCTTTCGGATAAAAGATGCTTCCCATTGCCCCAGCAGTGGTGCAATAATGCCCGCTTCGCACCGGTGGAGAATTAGCCGGCGTTCTACAGGGATGGTAGTTCATGTGGATTGACAAACTCTCCGACGGCGTTGTGGAACTGGACACGCCGATCGGTCCTCGATACGTACAACCAAGTTTTCTGCAGCGCGCTTATCTGATCTGGACTTTCCGAAATTTCTTCTCACTGCCGCAGCAGGTGCTGCGTCCTTGGGAGATCCGACTGATTGATCAGCTCTGCAACGAGAACCGGTTCGTGGCCTTGATGGCAGGTTCGCATGACCGTCCGGTGATTGGAAGAGTAGAGCGGCGAATGCCACCTCAAGCCGAGGTTCTGCCCATACGCAAACCCGCGTCGGGTGCGCAGACGGCCGGAGCCGAGCAGACTCGCGAAGCCGCCTCCGCATAGAGAAAAACCGCGCGATGTCTTCGCGCGGTCTGCAATATCAATCCCACCGTGTTTTACGTTTGAAGCTTTACCCGTTCAATTTGGCTTCGCGGCATCGCTCGGAGGCACGTCATCTTCTTGTTCATGCATGGGGTGGGAATTATGCCCAGCCGAAATTTCGCCGCAGGGTCCGCCTCCGCCGCCCACGTGACCGCCGCCGCCGTGTCCAACATTCCCGCGGCTCTCCTGGCACGATCGCATTTCTTCGCGCTGCGCGGGCGTGATAATGGCGTCAATCTGCTGCCTTTCACGGGCATGAATCTGCTGGATCTCCTGCCGCTTCTGCTGGATCGAAAGCGATGAATTGGCGCAGACCGACTCGACTTCTGATCGTGCCTGTTGCGCGAGCGAGCGGCGCTCGTGAATTGCCGATGGAGAAACGCCGGCGACCTGCCAGCAAGGTTCCTGACGAGGGTGGGGAACGGGCTTGGTGCTTGGGGCCACCGGGGGGCGCACTGGAACCTGCGCGCCGACATTCGAGGCAAGCGTCAGCGAAAAAACAATACCGCCAAGGAAGGTGACAAATGTAAATCGATTGAGTTGCATTGCCTATTCTCCTCCGCAACACCCCAAGCCCAACAAAGATTGAAAAGTTGCAACGATTGTAAAAGAGAGATTCGTCTCGGTCACGCGCGTTAGGGCACGCGAGTTAAGTCGGTTGGAAGAGGATCGCCGCAATTTCGTGCTAGTTCTGTCGGGAGGCAAGAGGAATATCAGTTTCTGCTATCCGCAGAAGCGTGCAATACGAATGGTATAATCAAACTTTGTCCCCACGTTGCGGCAAGCAGTGGGCGCGTAGCTCAATTGGCAGAGCAACTGACTCTTAATCAGTAGGTTGTAGGTTCGATTCCTACCGCGCTCACCAGGTAATCTGGTCAGCATCGTCCTTGGTGATGGCATCGGAGCCTCATCGTCGCTATGTCAGTCTCTTCAAGCAACCGCCTACGTTCTAGCTTTTGTAGATCCATGGTAGCGCGTACCCTCGACCGCTGCCTAGGAGAGGTGTAAGAAACTCCGCGTAGAATTCGCCGCGTTCCGCAGCCAGATGATAGTGGGTTGACGGCGGCTCGTTAAAGATGTCCTGGCCTTCCACCTTCAACTCGATCGGCAGCGCGACATCGGCGTCGAGGGTCGCAAGCGGGGCATAATTCAGTGTCTGCGCGGCGGGATGAAGACGATGCAGGCGGTGCGACTAGCCACCGATCATCACTACCCGAGCCAGGGAGTCAGCGACTCGATCAGTCGAGCGATCGAAGTCATGCGTCCTTCTCATCCAATAGTTGCCAGAGAGCTTTCGGGCAATGATTTTGGCCCGGTCTTTGCCGCGCGCCGGATGGTGGGAGACATCGAGCCATACCTGTCCGATCTGATGACCTGACATGGCATTCCCCGCACCGCGTCACGATCGGAGGCTTTTGCCAGAACAGCCTTCATGCTATTCGATTCCGGGAAGAGACGCCAAGTACTGTGAAGATTGTAGCGACATCGCACTGCTCTGAAAGAGTGCGGTGATTCGGGGTTCGCAATTGACAAGCAACTGTGCATTTGCCATAGTGTCAAAGCGGTTAGATCGGCAATATGTACGCCATTCTGGTCTGAATCGCAGAGCCACGATTTCCCTGCGTGCGGAGACGCCCATGAGCGAAAGTGACTGTCTGGTCCGATCCCGGGCCATGGCTCCGGAGGGGGCCGGCGAACTCCTCTCTCTTTCTCGTTCCGACGCCCGGTGGGAATGGATGAGTTTCTTCGTGCGGCGTTTGCAGCCGGGGAATGTCTACCGCTCCCGCACCGAGCATGAAGAGGCAGCTTTCGTGCTGCTCGGCGGCATCTGCAGAGCCGATTGGGGCAAAGGTGTACAGACGATCGGGAAGCGCAAGAACGTTTTTGATGGCCTTCCTTTTGCGGTTTACCTGCCAGCCGGGCATGAGGTCACGTTCACCGCGGACACCACCTGCGAGATCGCCGAATGCCGAGTACCCTCGGAGGCGCGGCTGGAGCCAGCGTTGATCACGCCGGCCGATGTCTCCAGCGGGTTGCGTGGAGGCGGAAATGTCTCGCGGCAGATCGTCGATATCATCACCCCTGCGTTTCCAGCGGACAAGTTGATGGTGATCGAGGTCTATACGCTGGGTGGCAACTGGTCGAGCTATCCTCCGCATAAACACGACGTGCATAATCCTCCGTCGGAAGTGGATCTGGACGAGATCTACTATTACCGCATCCAGCAGCCCGAAGGGTTTGCTCTGCAGCATCGTTATTCAAATGATGGCGCGGCAGGTCGGACCGTGAAGGCCAGTAATGGCGATGCTGTGCTAGTGCGCGGCGGCTTTCATCCCGTGGTCGCCGGGCCTGGATATGACGTGTACTATTTGAATTTTCTAGCGGGATCAGCACGCGCGCTTGCGGTGACCGAAGATGCCAATCATGTCTGGATCCGGTCGACATGGAAAGAGACGGATCCTCGACTGCCACTGGTGAAATGAGTGGACGTCAAGCCTTGCGAATCTGCTAATCGCTTAGACAAACTGCCAAGCTTTTCCATTGCATATCCCGATATTGGAATGAGATTCGTCAAACCGCTCTGATGATTAGCCACAAAATCTATTGCTGCTGTCCCATCAGTCAAGCTGTGATGTTTACCCGGCGTTTGGCGATTCAGGCAGGAAAATTTGGTGATCTTCTCGGCAAGACGTTCGCGCGGTACGATGGCTGGTAGCTTTTCACCCTCTTTTCATCCTATGGAGCGAGTCATGATCCCAGCACTTGCGAGCTTGCAACCCGAAGCGGTATGGAAACACTTTGACCGATTGTCGGCGATTCCTCGCGCCTCTACTAAAGAGACAGCTGCGCGGGAGTACGTCCGGAGACTGGCTGCGCAACTGGGCCTCGAATCCGTGCAGGATGATGTTGGCAACCTAGTGGTTCGAAAATCTGCTCGGCCGGGACGCGAGGGGGCGCCGATGTCCCTGCTCCAGGGCCACCTCGACATGGTGTGTGAAAAGAACGAAGGTACGGCTCACAACTTCGACGTCGACCCGATCAAGGTGATCAGAGATGGCGACTGGCTCAAGGCCGATGGCACCACACTGGGATCCGATAACGGAGTCGGTGTGGCCGCTGCGCTTGCCGTGATGGAGAGTAGCGATATTGCACACGGTCCGTTGGAATTTGTTTTCACCATCGACGAAGAGACCGGACTTACGGGCGCAGCTGCCTTTCCTGGCGGCTTGCTGAAGTCTAAATATTTTCTCAATCTTGATAATGAAGAGAAAGGCACGCTCTGCATAGGTTGTTCCGGCGGAGTGAAGACGACGGCCCGACGGAAGGTCCGCCTTCAGCCCGCAAGTATGGGATCGGCTTGGCGCATCAAGGTATCTGGCCTGAAGGGTGGCCACTCCGGTGTCGACATTCATCAAGGTCGAGGCAACGCCTTGAGAATCATGGGTGGCGTTCTTCAGGCATTGCTAGATCGCCTGTCGGCCGAAATTGCGGAAGTTAATGGTGGAAGCGCGCAGAATGCGATCCCGCGCGAAGCCGCTGCTCTGGTACTGATCGACTCCGCTCGCGAAAGCGAACTGAAATCGCTTGTCTCGAAAGCGGAAGCCGGGTATCGGGCGGATCTGGGAGGATTCGATTCAGGATTGCAAATCACGGTCGACAAAGCCGAACGGCCGGGAAACGTGCTCGATGCGGACGACGCGAAACGAACTGTGGCACTGCTCGCCACCTTGCATCATGGCGTTCTGGCGATGAGTCCTGACGTCCCCGGGTTAGTGCAGACTTCTACGAATCTTGCCATTGTGACCACCAAGGGAGATGTGCTGGAAATTGTCACCAGTCAACGCAGTGCTATCGAGAGCAGCATGATGGCCGCTGCGCGCATGGTTTCGACGATATGCGAGCTGGCGGGGTTTGAAGTGGAGCACACCGGCAAGTATCCGGGCTGGAAACCGGAGCCCAATAGCGATATCGTGCGCAAGCTACAGGAAGTGCACAAGAAGGTCTTCGGCGAGCCGGCAAAGTTGATTGCGATGCACGCTGGCCTGGAGTGCGGTGTCATCGGCGAAAAATATCCTGGCATGCAGATGGTTTCTTTCGGACCGACGATCGTAGATCCTCATAGCCCGAACGAGCGCGTACAGATCTCGTCAGTGGAAAGTTTCTGGAAATATCTGAAGCAGGTGCTCGAGAACTTGTGACGTTGACTGACGACAGAACTCGTTTGCAGAAGCAGAAACGAACTGGACTGGCGCGTGCGCTTTCGAAGATGGGATATTGTTCGCGGTTGCAGGCAAGTGTTCTGATTCGGGAGGGACGCGTCTCTCTCAATGGACGGATCACGCGTGATCCCGAACACGCGGTTCGAATGCCGAGCGACCGAATTGAAGTTGACGGGCTACCGCTGCGCCAGGCCGCGGCAATCCATCTCGTCATGAACAAGCCGCGAGGTTTGGTCACGACCGCATCCGACGAGAAGGGGCGCGCTACGGTCTACGATCTGCTCGATCCGGATTTGCCGTGGGTTGGTCCAGTGGGGCGACTGGATAAAGCGAGCGAAGGCCTGCTGCTGTTGACCAACGACTCGGAGTGGGCATCGAGAATAACTTCGCCGTCCAGTCATCTGGATAAGAAATACCACGTACAAGTCGATTGCGTGGCAGACAACGATCTGCTGGCGAAAATCATACGGAACAGCGCGGACCTCGCAGCAGCCGATACTCCCGAAAACCTCTTCGCGAAGGGTGCGCGCCTGCTGCGGCACGGCGGCAAGAACAGCTGGCTTGAGATAACTCTGGACGAAGGCAAGAACCGGCAAATCCGGCGTTTGCTCGAATCTGTGGGCGTTCAAGTGTTACGTCTGGTGCGAGTCTCGGTTGGGCCTCTGGAGCTAGGCAAATTGAAGAAAGGCGCGGTGCGTCCGCTCACTAGTGAAGAGAAGCAAGCCATTGACCGAACGTTGTCGCTCGGGCGATGAAAGTTCGTTCTCTCACAGACGGACCTCTAGGCTGAAAGACCTTGCGTTTCCAAGTACTCCTGTGCCTGGCGCAGTACTTTGCGTTCGTTGCTGTAGGAGAGCTGCCGGGCTGCATCGTCCAACGGCACCCACAAGGCTTGCTGGACTTCGATCCGCATGTCGTCTGTGAGGCTGTCGATTTCTCCCGAGACATAGCTCATCAAGTAAAAGCTCACAATTTTAAATACGCGTTCGCCATCTCCCCAGCTGCGAACGTAGACATATTTGTTGTCAGCGAGTTTGGCGATCGGCTTGGCGACGATGCCGGTTTCTTCAAATACCTCCCGGACAGCGGCCGTCTGCGGTTTCTCGCCGGGATCGACCACGCCTTTGGGCAGTCCCAAAACGGCGCGGCCCCGCTTGCGAGTGGTCTTGGCTGGTTTGGAAGCATCCTGATGCGGCTCCGCCTTGTGCGGCTCAATCAGAGCGACATGCCAGACTCCGGAAATTTCCTTCAGAACCACGCCGCCCGCTGAAATCTCCCTGGCCATGCGGACACGGTATCAGGAATTCTCGAGCTTTCCAGTCTCTTGCTGGATTCGCTGCCAGGCCTGCTGCACGTGCCGTTCCTGGGTGTGAGTCTGGCCGACGCAGAGGCGCAAAGTCACCTTGCCGTCGAGCTTGGTATGCGTCAGAAACAGGTCACCGCTAGCGTTCAGCCGTTCCTTTAGGAGTTGGTTGGCTTCGTCGCCAGAGTGCAAACGGAAGCAGACGAGGTTCAATTGGACGGGCGCGGCGATTTCAAAGCGAACGTCCTGACGCACCCACGCCGCAAATTGCTGGGCGAGCCGCACATGCTCGCGAATGTGGTGTTGCAGTCCTTCAATTCCGTAATGCCGGATCACAAACCAGAGTTTCAGCGAGCGAAAGCGGCGCCCGAGTTGAATGTGCCAGTCGCGATAGTCGATAACCGCGCCCGATTCCGAGGCCTGGTTGCGAAGGTACTCCGGCAAAATCGAGAGCGTCTGAATCAGTTGTTTCCGGTCGGCAACGTAGAAGACGTTGCAGTCGAAGTTGGTGAACATCCACTTATGCGGGTTGAAGGTATAACTGTCAGCGAATTCAACGCCATCGTTGATGAAGCGGAATTCCGGGCAGAGCGCGGCGGTACCGCTCATCGCGGCATCGACGTGCAGCCAGAGATTGTGCTCGCGGCAGATGCCGGCAATTTCGCGGACGGGATCGATTCCACACGAAGAGGTTGTACCGACGGTAGCACAAACAAAGCAGGGAATCAGGCCAGCTTTTCGATCGTGCTCGATCTGGCGCGCCAAGGCTTCGGAGCCCATGGCGAAATTCTCATCCACCTCGATATGGCGCAGGTTATCGGAGCCCATACCGGCAATCTTCATTGCCTTTTCGACGGAAGAATGGGTTTGAGTCGAACAGTAGGCAATCAGGCGGCCATCGCAGCCCGCGCGATTACTGGAGAATTGAGTTGTACGTTCGCGAGCGGCGAGCAGGGCGACCAGCGTTGAACTGGATGCGGTATCTTGAATGACACCGCCTCCCGTACCCGTGGATAGGAATTTGTCTGGCAAGCCGAGCATGGGAACCAGCCAGTCGAGGACGTGGGTTTCAAGCTCGGTGCATGCGGGACTGGTCGACCAGAGCATGCCTTGCACGCCGAGTCCGGAAGAAAGCAGGTCGCCCAGGATGCCGGGGCCGGAAGAATTCGCGGGAAAGTAGGCATAGAAATTTGGCGACTGCCAATGGGTGATGCCGGGAAGAATCACTCGTTCGATGTCGCCAAGAATCTGGTCGAAGGCTTCGCCCTGCTGCGGCGGGCTCGCAGGTAGTTGCGCTCGGATCTCTCCCGGTCGCACCTGAGACAGAACAGGGAAACTTTCGACGCGGCTTTGGTAGTCAGCGATCCAGTCAACCACCGCGTGACCTTGGCGGCGAAATTCCTCAGGAGACATGTGGAACGATTTTGCTTCAGGCATAGGGAGCAAGCTCTCTGAAACGATCACAACCTGCCGTAGAAAACACGCGTCTTGTATTCGAAGGCGACTGTGTCGTCCTTGGCATGGGTACGATAAATACTCCCAAGATCCTTCATCATCGGCGCGTAGTTGGGATGACCCTCCAGCGGAGCGTAGGAAGAAGACCACAGCCGACCGGCGAGACCCTGGTAGTCAAACTGTTGCTGGCTTGGGAACACGCGTTCCTGGTACAGCTTTGGCGCAAAAAACTCATGAATCATCCCGGTCGTGCGTTCATGACGGATTTCGTTGTAGTCGGTGCCGTAGGTCAATAGGAGTTCCTCATAGTCGCGTAGAAAAGGTGTGGTGGACGTTTCACGTTCGTTCCAGATCAGCACCCACCAGCCACCAGGCTTCAGAATGCGGACGAATTCAGCGCGAGTCCTTGGCAAGTCGAACCAGTGCGCAGCCTGGGCCGCAGTGACAAAGTCGACCGATGCGGATTGCAGGGTCGTTTCCTCCGCGGTTCCTGCCACGGAAACAAGACGGGGGAAATCTTGCAGCTGGCGCACGCCCGCATCCCGCATTTCCGCATTGGGCTCGACCGCGAAGACAGGATTCCCATTCTCGAGAAGAAGGCGGGTAAATATGCCCGTGCCCGACGCGATATCAGCCACGACGTGACTCGGTTGCAGCCCACATTCTGCGCGCAGCAGACCCAGAACTTCGGGCGGATATCCGGGGCGATAGCGAACGTAATTCTCCACCCGATCCGAAAAACGAGCAGTTGGCGACTTAGTCATCGCCTATTAGTGTAACGCGTCACGCGAGGCTCCTTCCGCACGATACAATCTTCATCTTGTGGTCGGCATCTATCGCATCGTCAACGCTCGATTCGCTTGGATAAGGAGCCTCATGAAGTTTCTCTCTGGTGCCGTTTTCTTTTTCGCGCTGGTTGGTTCGAACTTGCAGGCATTCGATCACGCCGGCAAGGAGACGGCTGAAGACCGGCCGCAAAGCTGGGTGATCAGTGGTTTCCGCGACGTCGCCGCCGAACTGGAAATCGAGAAGAAGTTTCTGGCTGTGCCCGACGCGAAGCTTGCGGAAGAGCATCTGCGAACCCTGACGCAAGCGCCGCACATCGCCGGATCGCCCGAGGACAAGGCCACCGCCGACTACGTGGCGAAGAAGTTCCGCGAAGCCGGACTGGACACCGAAATTGTCGAATACAAAGTGTGGCTGAATTATCCTGCCGAGATTCACGTCGATTTGATTGCACCTGATGGCGTGGAGATGCACGGCCCGCGCCGTGAGCATGTGGACGACGATCCATTTCAGGATGATCCGCGCGTCGTCAACGCCTATAACGGCATGTCGCCATCGGGCGACGCCGAGGCTGATGTCGTATACGCCAACTACGGATCGCCGGCCGACTTCGACAAGCTGAAGCAAATGAATGTCGATGTGCGAGGCAAGATCGTTATCGTCCGGTACGGGGAGAATTTTCGCGGCGTGAAAGCGTTTGTCGCGCAGGAACGCGGCGCAGCTGGCGTCATTATTTACTCTGATCCGAAAGATGATGGCTACTACCGCGGCGATGCTTATCCGAAGGGGCCGTGGCGTCCGGCGAGTGGAGTGCAACGGGGCTCGGTTGGATACATGTTCCAGTTTGCTGGAGACCCAACAACTCCCGGAATCGCTTCGACGCCCAATTTGCCGGATTCGAAACGCGTATCTCCTGCCGACTCAGAGCAGCTACCGAAGATTCCGGTAACTCCTCTGTCTTATGCGGATGCTTCGCCGATTCTCGAACATCTTGGCGGTCCGGCGTCTCCGCGGGAATGGCAGGGAGCCCTACCTTTCACATATCACGTCGGCCCGGGGCCTGCAAAAGTGAAGATGCATCTGAAGCAGGATTACCAGTTCCGCACCATCTGGGATGTGATCGGCAAAATCAAAGGCACATCTTCTTCGGATGAATGGGTGGTGGCTGGGAATCATCGCGACGCCTGGGTGTATGGAGCAGTCGATCCTAACAGCGGTACGGCCGCGATGCTGGAGTCCGTACACGGTCTGGGCGAACTGCTGAAGTCGGGCTGGAAGCCGAAAAGAACGATTGTGATTGGCAGTTGGGACGCCGAAGAAGAAGGACTCATCGGGTCCACGGAGTGGGGCGAAGATCATGCCCAGGAACTTGGCAATGCAGCGGCATATTTCAACATGGATGTCGCTGTCTCCGGCAAAAAGTTCGGGGCTTCCGGTGTGCCCAGTCTGAAAGAATTTATCCGCGAGATTGCAAAAGCGGTGCCTTCGCCGGACGGCGGAACCGTATATGACGGGTGGAAGAAGACGAGCCAGGCGGCCTCGGACTCACGGGAAACCAGCGGGGCTCGTCGGGCACCCGCTGCCCCTCAGAACGACGTCCCAGTGGGCGATCTGGGCAGCGGATCGGACTACACCGTGTTTCTGCAGCATCTTGGGGTGCCTTCGACGGATGTAAGTTCGACGGGCGACTACGGCGTATATCACTCAGTATTCGATAACTTCGCCTGGTTCAAGAAGTTCGGAGATCCTGACTTCCGCTATGAACGGCAGATGGCCTGTGTCTATGGGCTGGAAGCCATCCGGATGTCCAGTGCGGACGTACTTCCCTACGACTACGAGAATTACGGTAAGGAAGTCCTGGTGTACCTTGACTCGGCGAAAACGAAGAGCAAAGAGCGGTTTGGGGACAACGGGCCGAGCTTTTCGGCCGCCGTGGAAGGGGCGCGGCACCTGCAGGAGGCGGGGGCGAAGATTCTACAAAAGCAGCGCAAAATGCCTTCTGCGCCTGAGCGCTTAAATGCTAAACTCCGGGAAGCAGAGCGGGCACTGCTGATTCCTGAAGGACTCCCGAATCGCCCGTGGTACCACCACGCTATTTATGCACCGGGGCAGTACACGGGTTATGCAGCTGTGGTAGTTCCCGGAGTGAATGAGGCGATCGATCGTGGGGATGTTCGCCGAACCGAGCAACAGATCGCGGCGCTCGCGGCTGCGTTGAATCGTTCGGCACTGGTTTTGGAACAGTATCGATAGCTCTGACCATGAAGTTGCGCCACCAGCGTGCGGCAGAATAAGGCCGAGGCGTCACTAGTTATGGCACTGGCTCGAATCATTACGCGTTCGCATGCCTGCTCGCGGGAGTTGGCGATGGATCTGCTTTCTCGCGGCTATGCCGTGGAAATCGTTTCTCCCGATGCGATTCCCGACAATCTTGCTGACCTCGAATTGCGTGTTGAGGAGGATCCGGGAAATCAGCTGGTTGCGACCGTAGAAACGCACAACGGTGGACGGTCGGCCTCTCTAGAGTTTCTCCACTATTTGAAAGCGCCGATGCCCGATTTCATGCGCCGGCAGCCGGAATTGCAGACTGAGCTTCCTCTTGTCGATGAACCTGACCGCGAGAATGACGGTTTGAAGCTGACACGAGAGAGTGAGTCCGCCCAAGTATTCCAAATCGCAATTCCAGCCGTCGCTCCGCTTCCTGAAACAGCTGTTGATTTCGAGAAAGAAGCCATCGTGATCGCTATTCCGGTGATGCGACCCCCCGTCGAAGTGCCTACGAATCTTGCAGCCGAAGAACCGATCGTCGTACCCGTCGCAACAATCAGCATAGAGACGGTTGGCACCGAAGCAGCGATCACTGGAACACCGAGCGCCGAAACGAGAATCGTCGAGAGATTGCCGGAGAGGGAAGGTTCTCAACCGCCGCCTCAGTCAACGCGGCTGGACCAATCCTCAGGCTGGCTCTGGCGGACGGCTCTGACTTCCTGCGCGTTGATTGTGTTGGCCGTACTCCTTGCTTTTGGCATGCGACGAAGTGGGCAGGCGTCCGAGCGCAACCTTGGAGCAACTGTATTAGATCAATCCGCTATCGTTCCGTCGGAGTCGGCTTCGGGGAGCGCGTCCAACTCAGCGAAAGACTCGACAAAAGTGGTCGCCTCCGCAACGTCGCCAACCGTGCATTCGGATGCGAACTCGAGTCAGGTCGTCAAGCAAATCCCAATTAATCAGAGCGCGCCTGCGATCGAGAAGCCTCGAGCGAAGGCAGCACGCCACTCCGAAAACGACATCATCGCGCGCGACACCGTGACCTATCTCGACAAGCGCTTCCAGCCGCGCGCTTCGAGTGAGCCCGCCAGGAAGTCGCAAACAGCGACCCATGTTGCGCGCCGCCATCGAAGCCCGCATCATCAGGGCGACGTTGTTGCCGCGAACAAAGTTACCTACCTCGATAAGCCCGCTGCCAAATCTGCCAAGTAACGATGAACGCGCAGATGGCCATTCAGCACCTTGTGCGTGACCTGCCCTCAGCGGCAACTGCAACCTTTCTGGCGCTTTTCCCAATCGTCAATCCGCTCGGCGGCGTTCCGATGTTCTTCAGCCTGACTGGTGACTATACGACCGAAGAGAGGCGTCGCACCGCGCTGAAAATCGCAATCGATGTCATTGCGATCCTCGTTGTGTTCATGCTCTTCGGACGATTCGTTCTGAATTTCTTTGGTATCTCGCTGCCAGTACTCAAGATTGCAGGTGGCCTGATCGTTGCGAACACGGCTTGGGGAATGGTAACGGGCTCCAGTCGCGTGACCACGGAAGAATCGAGCGAGGCCTTGACGAAAGAAGACATTTCGCTGACGCCGATGGCCATGCCAATGCTCTCCGGTCCTGGATCGATCGGAGTCGTGATGGGGCTAGCTGCGCACGCCGATCACTTCCTCGCTTACTTGGGGATGGTGATTGGCATTGTCGCGCTCGGCCTGACCGTTTATTTGGTGCTGTGTCTCGGAGGTCCATTCGTCAAGCGTCTTGGACCAGGCGCGGTAGGCGCGATCAACCGCATTTTTGGATTTCTGATTCTGGCGATTGCGGTGCAGCTGATCTGGAACGGAGCGATCGACTTTCGAATGCCGTCTTAACCGACGGGCGCTTCTTTTTCCATGGAGCGGCCCACCAGAGCGGCACACGACTCGATGAATTGTTGCTCCGGGGCGGGGAAGGCGTCCGCGAAGTAGCTCTCGATACAGATCTCCGCGGCAACTTTTTTCTTTACGAAGATGGGTACGACGATATTTGCTTTCACCAGATCCGATCCGAGGTAGCGAAGATCGGCCTTGACGTCGTTGATGACCACAGCCCTTCCCGTGCTGGCTGCGGCGCCGCATAGTCCTCTGTCGAGCGGGATGCGCAGGGTCGGCATAAAACTGCCGGCGTATGGTCCCAGAACCAGAGCCTGGTTTGCGGGAGCTTCCATCAGATAAAAGCCAACCCAGTTGTAGCGCGTCATCGCTTCGTGAAGGCGGTCGGAGATGTGCTGCATGAGCGGCTTCGAGCCGGCGACAGAGCGGCAGTGGGTTTCAAATTCCTGCAGCAATTCCTCATATCTGGACATCGGGAGGGGGAATCTCCTTTGGAGCGTTGCCGACAACCGGCTATTCTAAGCTCATTTTGGCGCCGCCAGATGGGTTGTCTCCGAATTGCCTTTAACGATTTCACCTTCAACTTAATCAGATTTCATTGTAAACTGCGCTGGCCGGTCGGTGCGTGTTTACCATGAAGGATATATTCCGATTACTTCTAACGTCTCATAAAATCCGGCTTGGCCCACTTGAGAAGAGCATTCTGTCCGCAATGTGGCAGCAGCCGGACGGTATCACGATACGCGAGCTCCGAGACCGCGCCGAGATCGGGCGAGCTTATATCACAATTGTGACCACGCTGAATCGCCTGCGAAAAAAAGGACTCGTTGATCGGATCGCCATCGAGGGATCGAAGGTGGTGACTTTCCGATACGTGCCTCGATACACGATGACGGAAGTGGAGCAAGATGTGGCGAGCAAGGCCATACGTCATGTGCTAGGCCTGGATGTTGCCGGGCCACTTCTGCTTTCACGAATCGTAGAAGAAATCGGCGAACACGACGCTGAGCTGCTTGAAGAGCTGGGGCGCCTTGTGGATGAAAAGCGCCGTAATAGTCCAAAATAAATACGCGAACCTGCATTAGGAGCAACTCCGATGTTTGCCCTGCGTGGAATTGCGGTTGCGCTCGATTGTTTCATGCTGCTCTACTGTTCGCTGTCGGTGCTGGTAGCGACGGCGTGGCGCCCGCTGAAACCTTTGCATGTGGCGCAACGGAGTATTGCCTCGATACTCTTCGGGATGCGGATTCTGCCCCTCCTGGCCTCCCTGATCATTACATTCGCTTTGGTCGTACCGTCGTTGCAGCTGACGAAACCTCTTTTGAGTGATGAAAGTATGGGCGCGATACCCCGCGCGCTCGTTGTTTGTGCGCTCCTATTGATTGCTGCTGGCTTCTTCCGCGCAATCGCAGCCCAAACCAGAACTACCCGAGCCGTGACTTGCTGGCTGGAAGGCGCGCACCCTCTGAAAGTCGATGCGAACTCTACCGCTACCTTTAAGTCTCGACGGGAGAGTCCGCCGCTGATTGTCGTAGGGGTCCGTCATCCGAGAGTGTTAGTTTCCGAATCTACGGTTTCGCTGTTAACTCCTGACGAGCTTCGCATGGCGCTGAAGCATGAGCAGGAGCACATGAAATCTCGCGACAATCTGAAGCGGCTCATCCTGGTTTTTTGCCCATTTCCCGGCATGACCAAATTGGAGAGTGCCTGGTCGCAAGCCGGGGAACTGGCCGCCGACGATGCGGCCGTCTCGAATCAGCGTGAAGCCCTGGACTTAGCCGCGGCGTTAGTGAAGCTTTCTCGCCTCGTTCCCGTCAAGCCTCCGGTGTGCAGCGCAGGCTTCGTGGCAGGTTCCATTACTCAGCGTGTCGCGTTCCTTCTGGAGTGGGATGAAGCCAGCAAATCGCGGCGCGTGCACATTCGCACCTGGTTTGTAGTTCCATTTGCCGTGGCCGTCTCGTTGCTGGTGAGCATTGCGCATCGCCCGGTGCTGACGCTCACTCACCAAGTCACCGAGTGGCTCATCCGGTAGCTTCGTCTAGATTGTGCGCCACGTAGTGGACCACCTGCCCTAATAGAGCGCGAATAGCCGGGGACATCCCTCCCCCCCGGGGTCTTTAAGACTCAAAGACTTAGGAGGAGAATCCCACAGGTCTTTGAGTTTAAAAGACTTGGCGGTAAAGTCTTTATAAATCATTGAGTTAGGTTGTCAAAGAGCGTTCAAAATGGTTTTGGAGCAGCTTCGAGGTGCGTCTTGGTTGGCGGACACTCCTCGAAACTGCCCCAATCAGATCTCTATGGTTGCGCGCGACGTGGCTTAAGTCAACGGATTTCGAGCATTGGCGGCTTGTGGGAAGAAGACAGAGTCTCGAATCGCGGTCGTCTAGGCAGAATTATCGGCACGCGGTTTGAAGCGAACAGCCTCTCCCGCACTTGTCCGTTCCGATATACTGGCGTCGCCCGTCAGGGGAAACTCCAGTGACCGACGCGAACAAAGACTTCCGCTCGACTGCCGCGCTGGGGTTCCTCCTGGCATTTGGGCTGATCGTTGGTGGTTGGGTGTTGGGTGCGCAGATCAAAGCGACCCGCCTCAGCGACCGGTATGTGACGGTCAAAGGCCTCGTCGAACGCAAAGTTAAGTCTGACCTGGCGTTGTGGCCTCTCACCTACAAAGAGGCTGGCGATGACCTTGCCGAACTCTACGCCAAAACCGAGGCGGACAAGAAAACGGTTCTTCAATTTCTGACTGACCAAGGCATTGAATCGTCGGAAGTCGAGCTCGGTGTCATTCGCGTAGTCGACACCCAGGCGCAGAATATGGAGGAGGCAATCGGGCGCCGCATCGCTACATTGTCGAACAGCAGATAACGGTGCGGACCACTCGCGTCGACCAGGTCGCTGCGGCGGCGCAGAAAACGATTCTGCTATTGCAAAAAGGAATTGTGTTGGGCGGCAATCCCGGGCAGGGGCTGGCATACAAATTTACCGGGCTCAACTCCATCAAGCCGGACATGATCACCGAAGCCACTCGCAATGCCCGAGCGGCAGCCGATCGTTTTGCATCCGACTCGGGAAGTAAAGTTGGATCGATACGACAGGCCAACCAGGGAGTGTTTTCGATCCGGCCGGCGGATCAAGTGAGCGACAGCGGCGAACCGGGTTACGCAACAGGCGACAGCAGCATCATGAAAACCGTTCGTGTTGTCACTTCGGTGGACTACTACCTAGAAAAGTAGTCTCTCGGCCTCGCGATACGGGTGGGTATGCAGTCAGCAGCCGGAAATGCCCACTTCTCGAAAAGCGCGAGAAGTGGGGCACCCCGCCGGAACCCGTCGATTGTATCGCGCGCTGTTTCCACAAAAAACCCGTCGGATCTGTTCGCTCCGACGGGTAATGTCCAGGTCAGAACTCGCCCCAACCTACTGAATTTATTGCCGAGAACAGGTTCATCATTAATTCAGTTGACCCGCGCAGTTTGTTGTGGGACCTTGTGTCGCACGCCCCGCTCAGAATCACAAGGTTATTTCCGTTGCACTGCGAGCGTGGCAATTAAGATCCCCTTGCCGGAGACGTGAACGCCTAACAGGAGGAGAAAATTCATGGCGAAGCCAATCTTCTGGGTGTTGTTTGCGGCGGCGATGATTAGCGTGACAGGCCCAGCGCACGCTACCGCCCGCTATGTCGGAACCTGTGTTCCTAAGGCACCTCACATTTATCCGACAATCTCTTTGGCGGTCGCCGCCTCCTCTCCGAATGACAGAATCAACGTTTGCCCTGGGACCTACCCCGAACAAGTCGTGATCTCCATACCTTTGTTCCTGGCGGGCATCGAGTCCTTTACCGCCGCTGGTGTGCTCGACCGGGCGGTAATCACTTTGCCGCAGAGTCCGGTTGCTAACGCAATGAGCCAATTTAACGGCGAGACATTTGTGGCGCAAATACTTGTACAGAATGTCACGCAGCCGAGCAGCGTCGGGGTCGTCATCACCAACCTGACCGTGGACGGAAGCGCCAATCCCGCTGGACAACCTCTGTTCTGCCAAGGCGTGGGGTTAAGTCCAGGGCTGGTAGGAATTTTCTACAATGCGACTAACAATGTCCCCGGCACCGTGGGCAACATCGGGGATGTCACGGCGCGGAGTCAGCAAACCCAAAACGTTGGGTGTGGATATGGCATTTGGGTTGAAAATGATGGCCCTAATAACCAGTCGGTTACCATCCAAAACAACAGTGTTCATGACTTCGACCTGGGAGCGATCACCGCCGTCACCGGCCCTCCTGGCGCTCAGCCTGCGCTTACGGCCACGATCAAGGGCAATTTTGTGCATGCTACTGCGTGTGCCGTATGTTCACCCTATGGAATCGAGGCCGAGGCCATCGACGGAACGATCGAGACAAACATTGTCACGGGGGTGGCCAACGGGATCATCAACGCCAACTCAACCATCTCCATCACGAAGAACACGGTAGCTGGCTATGGAATCGGAATATGGCTTCAAAATGCTGCCAGCACAGCGACCTCGAACGACATAACGAATGTGAACACCGCCTTTGCTCTGAATGGGAGCAACAATCCGGGGCCTACCATTACATCGAACACGACTAAGAACACCCAGACGGTACTCGACTACTCGTGTACACCGAATACAAAGGTCACATCAAATACATTCAGCGATTCGGCAATCGGCTTTAGCAAAGTTCCTGGCACAGCTCCGACTGGCAATTCGTTATTCAATGTCGACTCGATTACCTCAGGTGCGTGCCCATAGTCAGGTTCGAATGATTCGGGTTTCGGTAGCTTCTTGCGCTAAGAAGTGGCGATCACGAGAGGAAGAGTCATAACGCGGACGGCGAAAACGAGGAGGAACAAGGCAATGCCAAGACGATTCACGTGGTTCTTGTTGGCCGTGCTAGTGGCAGCGGTGAGTGTTCCTGCACAAGCGAAGATCGTCGGAGTTGGCGGTTGCAATCCGAAGATCAAGAATTATCCCACCATTTCGGCAGCGGTAAGTGATCCCACGAACGCGAATGCAACGATTCAGGTCTGTGCCGCGGCCGGCCCCGGAAACGGTGGCTCGTATCCCGAGCAAGTGACCATCTTGCAGCCGCTGACCCTGGAAGGCGTTGCCAACGGCAACTCGGGACGGGCCGTCATCTCCATGCCATCTGGCGCGTTGCCAACAAATGTGACCAGTATTATTGGACAATCCTTGTTTGCGCAGGTGCTGGTCGAGGCCGGCCCCGTGAACATTACAGCTATCACGGTGGATGGGACAGGAGGCGGCATCGGATGCTCGGTGACGGAGGGCCTGGTGGGTATCTTCTATGTGTCCGGCGCCAAGGGCACCATCAACGAGGCAACGGCGCGCAACCAGTTGAGCTCCGGGTGCGGGACCGGCATTTGGGTGGAAAACGGAGCCGCGACCGCGGAATTGATCACAATCGAGAACTCCAGCATAGAGAATATGGACCAGCAGGGAATCTTCGCTTACGGTAATCAGCAGCCGTCGACCCTTCAGGTCACAATCCAGGGAAACTATCTGACGGCCACCTTTCCATCTACTTTAGGGATTTTGGCCGATGGTATCAGCGGCAAAATAGAAGGTAATGTCGTCACGATGGGCACTGGCGGCATCGAGAGTATCGCCTCTACGACGAGCGTATTGAGCAACGTGGTGGCGGATATTCGCAACAGCGGTTTGGGCGAAGCGTTGTACCTTACCCCTGGAGCTACGGCGCAAAACAACCGCGTATCCGATGCTGATCTCGCCTTTTACTTTGCGCCCACTGAACTATCAGGTCCGATACTCAAAGGGAACACAAGTATGAACAGCAACATTTCCGTCGAATTCAGCTGTGATGCCAACACCACAGTTCTGTCCAACAGATTTACGGACTCACAAAATGCATTCGACCGTTGGCCCGGCAATACCCCATTTAATAAGAATCAGTTTTACGATATCGACATGATTCCATCGATGAGCCAGTGCCCATGAGCGAGGCGGTTGACGGCCTGATCACAGTAACCTTACTTCGTCGTTGGGAGTGATTCAGGCTATCGTGCCGACAGGCGCAAAGAGTCGTGGTGGGGATGGGTTTCGATCGCAGGCGTATCAGTCACGCTTCGAATACAACGCGGATTTCGGCGGTTTGCGCGCTCCATGTCGGACGTGAAGTACCTCGATTTCGCCCTTATTTTCGCGAACGCGATAATAGAACGAGAAACGGACTGTGTACAAGTTTGCGGACAGAAGGCCGTTTTCGAATTGCTCCGCCCATGCGGGGAAAACGGGCGAGTAGCTCAACGTGTTCAGCCAGGGAATTGCCGAAGCGCGATGCTGCTTGCGCGTCATCCTCGGCTATGTGGGTGACGATTTCGGCGAGGTCGTTCAGCGCTTTTTGAGTGTAGAGGAGGCGGTAGTCCACTTGGGTAAGAGACGCCGGACTTCTTCCGCAGGGACGGTTCGACCCGCTTCTGCGTCCCGCATGCCTTCGTCTATGGCAGCGAGGGTGTGCTCGTCTTCATCATCGACGACGGGACCGGGATTCTCTAGATCGAACTTTTTCGACTTCGCCATGGTGCTAGGGTAGCACGAGGCTGCGGAGAAGCCCGGTTCTCGAAAAGCGCGAGAAGTGGCGCACTCCATTTCCTGCCACGGCGAACACTTTGCAGATCTGAATAAAACCTATTTAATCGTAACCAGCTTTTCCACCAGCCCCGAGTAGTCTTTCTTTTCCAGCCCATGTACCTGCTTGTTGTATTCGTCCACTTTGCTGGAGTAATTCATCGAGCAGAATTTCGGGCCGCACATGGAGCAGAAGGCCGCGGTTTTGTAGCCCTCTTCGGGGAGGGTTTCGTCGTGCATGGAGCGGGCGGTTTCGGGGTCTAGGGATAACTCGAACTGTTTTTCCCAGTCGAATTTATAGCGAGCGTAGCTGAGGGCGTCGTCGCGGTCGCGCGCTCCGGGACGCTCGCGGGCGAGGTCGGCGGCGTGGGCGGCGATTTTGTAGGCGATGATTCCGTCTTTCACGTCTTTTTCGTTGGGCAGTCCGAGGTGCTCTTTGGGCGTGACGTAGCAGAGCATGGACGCGCCGTACCAGCCGATCATGGCCGCTCCAATGGCGGAGGTGATGTGGTCGTAGCCGGGAGCGATGTCGGTGACTAGCGGGCCTAGGGTGTAGAACGGAGCTTCGTCGCACCACTCGTTTTCTTTTTCCACCTGCTCCTTGATCTTGTGCATCGGAATATGGCCGGGGCCTTCGATCATGACTTGCACGTCGTGCTTCCAGGCGATTCTTGTCAGCTCGCCTAAAGTTTTGAGTTCGGCGAACTGGGCTTCGTCACTGGCGTCGGCGAGGCAGCCGGGGCGGAGGCCGTCTCCGAGGGAGAAGCTGACGTCGTACTTGGCGAAAATCTTGCAGATGTCTTCAAAGCACTCGTAGAGGAAATTCTGCTTGTGGTGGTGCGTCATCCATTGGGCCAGGATCGCGCCGCCGCGGCTGACGATCCCGGTGATGCGTTTCGAAACCATGGGCACATACTGAATCAGTACGCCGGCGTGGATGGTCATGTAGTCGACGCCCTGCTGGGCCTGCTCTTCGATGACTTCGAGCATCACGTTCTTGTCGAGATCTTCGACGCGCTTGACGCGCGAGATGGCTTCATAAATCGGAACCGTGCCGATGGGGACGGGCGAGTGGCGAAGGATGGCTTCACGGATCGTGTGAATCTCTCCGCCGGTGGAGAGATCCATGACGGTGTCGGCTCCATAGTGGACGGCGGTGTGCAGCTTTTTGAGTTCTTCGTCGACATGCGAGGTGACAGATGAGTTGCCAATGTTGGCGTTGATTTTGCAGAGCGATTCGACGCCGATCGCCATCGGCTCGAGTTCGGGATGATTGATATTGGCCGGGATGATCATGCGGCCACGAGCGACTTCATCGCGAACTAGTTCGGGCGTGATTTTTTCGCGGTGGGCAATGTAGGCCATCTCCTCGGTGATGACGCCCTGGCGCGCGTAATGCATCTGGGAGAAGTTGCCGTCCTGGTTCGCGGCCTTGCGCTGGGCGAGCCACTCCGCCCTCGGTTTCAGAACTTCATTCAGACCGTTGCCGTTGGGGTCATTTGCGGAATCGCCATTGCCTGCAGACATTTCGTGTGTACCATCCTTCGAAGGGTCTAGTGTTGAAATTATACCCCGCTTCCAGGACTGCTTTTGTTTTCGCGAAGAGTCTGGTGCTCTGAGATCCGACGGGAGGAAGCGATGCTGAAGCGGTTGATGAGTACAAGCAACGAGGTGAGCTTAACCATTTTGCGAGTCGTGCTGGGGGTGGTGTTTTTCGCCCACGGCGCACAGCGAATGACGGGATGGTTCGGCGGCGAGGGTTTTCGCGTCACTATGGCGGGCTTGGCGCACGCGGGATGGCCTGCTCCAGTGGGATTTCTGATCATCAGCGCTCAATTCTTTGGTGGGTTGGGGCTGATCGCCGGGTTGTTCGCTCGTATCGCGGCGCTCGGAGTGTGCGGTCTGATGATTGGAGCGATCTTCATGGTACATCTGCAGCACGGCTTCTTCATGAACTGGGCGGGCGGCCAGAAGGGCGAAGGGATCGAATATCATCTGCTGGCTCTGGCAATGGCGGCGGCGTTGTTGTTGCGGGGGGCGGGCGCGTTCTCGCTCGACCGGGGGCTTTCCGAGTAAATTCCCGTTCGCGGTGGAAAAGTGAATCTTTACGGTGGGGGATGAATCGAAAGTAGAAGGTTGTTATAACGACCATACTCGGGATGCCAATTCCGATGGAGGCAACAATGCTGAAGAGGCTGATGGCTACAAGCGAGGATCTGAGCCTGACGATTTTGCGGTTGGTTTTGGGAGTAGTGTTCTTCGCGCACGGCGCGCAGAAGATGCTGGGGTGGTTCGGCGGCTACGGGTTCCACGGCACCGTTGGATTCTTTGAACACATGGGCATGCCAGCGCCCGTGGCGTTTCTCGTCATTTGCACCGAGTTCTTCGGCGGACTGGGGCTGATCGTCGGGTTGTTGACACGGATCGCGGCTCTGGGGATCGGCGTCGAGATGATTGGGGCGATCTTCATGGTGCATCTGCCGAACGGGTTCTTCATGAACTGGGCGGGGAATCAGAAGGGTGAAGGATTTGAATACCATTTGCTGGCGATCGCCATTGCGGCAGTGCTGGTGCTGCGCGGGTCGGGCGCGTGGTCGGCGGACCGGGCGCTGTCGAAGTAACAAATCCGGCTCCGGAATTAGGACGACGAATCGACGTGGGGATGCGGGGGCCGATCTTCGCTCCGCATGGATGGACGGGGCACAGCTCCGTCCCCACACGAGATTTTGCTAGTTCCTCAGCGTCTTCCCAGTTTTGAGAGTGAACTGGATTCGCTCCTGCGTCTTTTTTTCTCCGCAGAGGGATTTGAAGGCTTCGCGTTCCAGGTCGAGCAGGTACTGCTCGCTGACTGGCGTGCCCGGCGTGATGTTTCCTCCGCAGAGTACCTCGGCGATCTTGGTGCCGAGTTTCTGCTCGTGATCGCTGATGAAGCCTCCCTGGCGCATGATGTGGACTCCGAGTTTGAGGGTGGCGAGGACGTTCTCGCCGGGTGCGGGGATGTCTGTCCGCATGACCGGGGGTTCGTAGCCCGCGCGGACGAGTTCCAGCACGCGCGCCTTGGCGTCGGAAAGAACGCGCTCGCGGTTCATGGTGATTCCGTCAGAGTTCGAGAGGAAACTGAAGCCGCGGGCTTCGTGAGCGGAGGTGGCAACCTTCGCTGTGGCGATGGTTTCGAAAGCCTTTTTCATCGCCTCGAGCAGTTCCACGGATTCGCCGCGTCCATCGGGACGGATGGAAGCGGCGCTGTCGACTGCGCGGAGCAACATTTCCTTGCAGCCGCCGCCTCCCGGGAGCAAACCGACTCCGACTTCAACCAGTCCCATGTAAAGCTCGGCGTGCGGTTGGCGTGCGGCAGCGTGAAGCGAAATTTCGCAGCCTCCGCCGAGTGCGAGTCCGAAGGGCGCGATTACGACCGGCTTGGGCGAGAATTTAACCGCTTGCGTCATGCCCTGGAATTGGCGGATGGCGAGGTCGACATCATCCCACTCTTCTTCCTGAACGGACATAAGAAGCAGCATGAGATTCGCGCCGACCGAAAAGTTCGTCGCGTCGTTGGTCACGACGAAAGCGTCGAAGTTATCTCCGGGACCGCCGGGCTTCAGGGTCTGCAGGATCAGCGAAATGATGTCGGCGCCGAGCGCGTTCATCTTGGAGTGGAACTCGATGCAGCCAACGCCGCCGCCGATGTCGACAAGTGAGGCGCCGGAGTTTTTCTTGACCACGCCGTTGGACTTCTTCGCGACAGTGACGGACCAGACTCCTTCGGGGACTCGAACTAGTTCCCAGTTCCCGGTTCTCAGTTCCCAGTATTTTCGGCCGGAGGGAGATTTCGGATCGTCGGCATACCAGGATTTCTGGCCAGCGGCCAGCAATTTTTCGACGTTCGCCGCTACCGGCTTCCCCTCTTTTTTCATACGAGTGACGGTTGCATCGACTCCGGCGGCGTCCCAGAGTTCGAAGGGGCCGAGCTCCCAGTTGAAGCCGAGGCGCATGGCGCGATCGATCTCAACGATAGAGTCGGAAATTTCGGGGATGCGATTGGCGGAGTAGGTCCAGAGTTCAGAAAGAGCGGTCCAGAGGAAGGTGTTGGCCTTGTCGGGTTTTTGAGGCGCGCCGCCGTCCATGCCCAGCAGCATGCGCACGCGGGCGCCGGTGTCTTCGACGTTTTTCGCCATGTCGAGTGCGGCAAATTTTGGTTTCTGGCGCGGGTGGTATTCCAGTGTTTTCCAGTCGATGGCCATGCGTTCGTCCTCTTTGCCTGCGCCGCCTTTGACCTTCTTATAGAAGCCGCCCTTGGTTTTGTCGCCGAGCCATTTGTGCTCGAGCATCTGGCGGAAGAACTGGGGAATCTGCAGTTCGCTGCGCTCGTCTTTGACGTTCTGGGTCATGTTGGAGACGACATGGCCGAGGATGTCGAGCCCGACGAGATCGATGGTGCGGAAAGTGGCGGAGCGCGGCCAGCCGACGGCTTGGCCGGTAAGCGCGTCGATTTCTTCGACGGTGAGGTCCATTTCCTGCATGAGCCGGATGACATTGAGCACAGAAAATGTGCCAATGCGGTTGCCGATGAAGTTGGGAGTGTCTTTGGCCAGCACGACACCTTTGCCGAGTTGTGCGTCGCAGAAATGAGTGACGGCGGCGATCAGGGCGGGGTCGGCATCGGGAGTCGGGATCAACTCCAGCAGGCGCATATAGCGTGGGGGATTGAAGAAGTGGGTGCCAAACCACGAGCGGCGGAAGTCGGCGGAAAAGCTTTCAGCGATCTTTGCGACGGGAAGCCCGCTCGTATTGGTGGTGATGATCGTTCCCGGCTTGCGGACGGTATCCACCTTTTGTAATAACGCGCGCTTGATGTCGAGATTTTCGACGATGGCTTCGATGATCCAATCAACGTCGGCCAGCTTTTTAAGATCGTCGTCAAAATTCCCGATGGTGACGAGTTTTGCCAACGATGCTTCGAAGAACGCCGCTGGTTTTGATTTGCGGGCGCCTTCGAGTCCGGCGGCAGCGATTTTATTGCGCGCGGGACCGTCCGCGTCTGGCGGGACGACATCGAGCAGCAGCGAAGGGACTCCGGCGTTGGCGAAGTGTGCGGCGATGCGGGCGCCCATGGTGCCGGCTCCGAGAACAGCGACCCTATGGATTCGTTTCATATATGAGGACCTCAGCGGCAAAAGCCGCGATGAAAGTAGGCCGTTAATCGCAGCACTGAAAGCGCTGCGCCACCCAAAACCAAGTCCAAGCCAGAGCGCTGCGCCCCCTAAAGTCAAGGGCCGCGGCGATGATGTGCCACCCAAAGTCAAAGGCAGCACGGATGATGCGACACCTCAAATTAAACACTGCTGCGGTAGAGGGATCGTGCGAAGTTCGCAAGAGAAGTTCTCCTAGGGAAGTTTATCTACCACCCAGTCGTTCTTGCCAGTCTCGACGAGGATTATTTCGGAAGATTTCCTTGTGACGTGCGAACCATGGTTTGTGACGAGCACCACCGGAAAACTGTAGCGTCCGGCATGTCCGTGGCCTTGTCCGATTTCGAAGCCGCGGTCTTTTCCATTCGAAAAGAACTGCTCCAGTTTGTCAGCATTCTGCGAATGACGGATACCGTCGCTGAGAAGGACCGTGCCGTCCTCGAGATCGCTTGTTTGCCACGCATGCAGGAAATGATTGGCCGCGGCCAGGGCGAATATGTAGCTCGGGTCAGAAGGTGGGGATTGCTGAGCAGGATGTTTGCGCGAACCGGCCGAAAGCGGCACGGCAAGAAAAATAATGGGTAAGAAGAAGAGTGCCGCTAGCCGAACCTTCACGCTAAAGTTGTTCCTCATTCTCTATCGGAGTGATCGAAAGTCTTACTGTACTGGAAAAAGAACCGCAGCACCGTGACTCTGGAGGGGCAGGCGAGACGCCCAGAGCTTCATAAGGGCTGATATTCTGACCTGCGTCCGTCTCGGTCATCATGATTTCAGATTTTCATTTTGTTTCGGCTCGGGAAATCGCCGCGCGAATCCACCGCAAAGAAATTTCTCCAGTCGAAGTGGCGGCTGCACACCTTGATCGCATCGAGCGGCTGAACCCAAAGCTCAACGCGTTTGTGGACTGTCAGTCGGAGGCTGTTCTTTCTCAAGCGCGTACGGCAGAGAAGGCGGTTCTGAGAGGTGATGAACTTGGGCCGCTGCATGGCGTGCCAGTTTCGATCAAGTCTTCGATCGATGTAGCTGGGCATCGGTGCGAAGCGGGTACGCGGCTGCGTGCAGGAAATATCGCAGCGAAGGATGCGCCGCTGGTAGCTCGCCTACGCGCAGCAGGAGCGGTGATTCTCGGAGTCACGAACTCTCCCGAACTGCTGATGGCTTGGGAGACCGACAATCTTCTTTATGGACGCACGAATAACCCGTGGGATCTCTCGCGCACTGCGGGCGGATCGAGTGGCGGCGAATCGGCTGCTATTGCTGCCGGGCTTTCTGCGGCCGGCGTAGGCAGTGACGGCGGTGGATCGATTCGAGAGCCGGCGCACTTCTGCGGCATTTGCGGATTGAAGCCGACGCCGGGGCGAATTCCATCTACGGGGCATTATCCGAAGTCAGGTGGGCCGTTCGCGCTGATCGGAGTGGTCGGGCCGATGGCGCGCACGATCGAAGATGTGCGGATGATGTTCGAAGTGATGGCCGGTTGGGACGACGGCGATCCGTGCGCTGTACCAGTAGCGGTGCGCGAGATTCGCGAAGGAGGAACGCGCGACGTCGCGATCGGCTTCTTCGAAGATGATGGGCGAACTCCTGTCACTCGGGAGACCCGAGCGGCGGTGCAGCGCACGGCGTCGATCTTAGAGAGCGTCGGATTTCACGTTGATTCCTTTCGTCCGGAGGGACTCGAGGAAGCACGCCAACGCTGGTGGGAATTCTTTGGCACGGCGGGCGGGATGATTCTTGGTCCGATGTTGCGAGGGCGAGAGTCCGAACTGAGCCCGATTCTGCGCGAGTTCAAATCGTGGACCGACGCTGCGCCCGCGCACACGGGCGAATCGCTACTTGCGGCATGGCTGGGGCGCGATGACGTGCGAGAGCGAATACTGCTTCAGATGCGGAAGTATCCGGTCCTGATTTGTGCAACGGCGGCGATCCCTGCCTTTCGCCATGGCGAACGCGAATGGCAGGTGGAAGGAAAAACCGTCAAGTATCTGGATGCCTGGAGCTATTGCGAGTGGTTTAATCTGCTGGGATTTCCGGCCGTAGTGGTGCCGCTGGGCCATTCGGAGGAGGGACTGCCGATTGGCGTGCAAATCGTCGGCCGACCGTGGGAAGAGGAAGTTGTGCTGGCGGTTGCGGCGAAACTCGAAGCGGAAAGGGGGCCATGGGAAGCGCCTCCATTTGCGAGTTCCGTATGATCGCGGTTCTCTCTCGTCAAGAATTTCCGTTTTATGTGCGGTGATTTGTGTGCAAACAATTTCAGCATTGGTGCAAACCGCGCTGGTTGCCCTTCTGCTTAAGGTTTTCCTTTGCGTTTCCGCAAAAACCAAGGTATAAAACTACTCGCACTAGTAGCCTCCCCCGAAGTCTCCCGCCCCAGCCCTCGGCGGGTTTCTAACGGCAAGCAGTACAACCTGTTTTGTATGCGCGAACTGACCCGCTAGGAAAGGCAGTATCCCACGCAATTATTCAGACACCAGGTAAGCGAGGTTGAATCAGCGAATGCTTGATGTAAGAAAGTTCCGCTCCGGCACCCCCCTCTGTGTTCTTTTCCTCTTTCTCTTGACCCTCTCAATTTCGGCCTTTGCCCAGGATAAGGACGACCAGGACAAGGATAAGGGCAAAGATAAAGACGCCAAGAAATCCGGCATCAATTACATCAAGCTCGGAGGCAAGGCCCGCTGCGAGAAGCCGGAACCGATGCACTCCATCGAAGTTCCAGATCGCCCCGGGCATGTGTTATGGCTCGGCAAGCGCAAATGCTCGTGGACGGAACCCATGGAACTGATGGGCGCGAAGAGCAAAGATGGGGTCGCGATCCACTTCAGCGAAGAGATGGAAAACGTGCTCCATGAGCACGGGTTCGAAGTGGACACGTTCGACAATGGCGATAAGGTGACGATGCAGACCGTGGGCCAAGTCCAAGGCGCCAAGGGTCCAGCCGACAGCAAGGGACGTTGGAGTCTGATGCGCGGCACCGGCAAATTCAAGGGAATTAAGGGCGGCGGCAATTATGAAGGAAAGCTGGCTGCCGATGGTGTGCTGACGCTGGAATTTGACGGCGTCTACGATCCGTCTGACATGGTAGGAGATAAGAAATAAATGAACACAAAGGAGCAAAAAGTGACAACCAAACGCGTTGTTGTATTGGCAGCCTTGATCGTTTTCTGTTTGACACTCCCGACATTCGCTCGAACAGCCAAGACGGTCGCCATGCGACCGATTGTCACTCAGGACTCCCACCACGACACCGGCCCGCTGCTTCGCGAGATCGCTCCGCTGCTTCCTGAATTCAACACGCCGACTTATCACGAGATCGATAACGGCGAGAACCCCAACTTTCAAAAGTGGAGCCAAAGGCCATTTGTGCCGGACCCGGTGTTCCAGAGACCGGAGAACAGTCCGACAAGGCAGACGCCTAACCCGGGCCTCGAATTCGACGCTCTCGGCTATGGGGAATCGTTCTTCTGCAATTGCATGCCGGCCGACAACGACGGCGCTCCCGGTACCACCCAGTACGTGGAGTTCGTGAATACGTTCTATGCCGTCTACAGCAAGACTGGGAGTTTGCAGTTGGGACCGTTGGCTGGAAGTTCCTTCTGGTCGGGCTTTGGCGGAGGCTGTCAGTCCGACAACTGGGGCGACCCGACCATACGGTTCGATGCGGCGGCGCAGCGCTGGGTAGCTGCCCAATTTGACCTGGGACCACAAGGAAGCGGCCCGTACGCCGAATGCGTTGCTGTATCCACCACGGCCGACGCCACCGGTTCTTACAACCGATACCGGTTTACGTTCAGTCAATTCCCGGACTATCCGAAGATGGGTGTCTGGCCAGATGCTTACTATTTCTCGTACAACATCAACGGATCGTCAGAGGAAGTTTGCGCCAACGACCGGACGGCGATGCTGGCCGGTAACACCGCGACACAGGTTTGCTTTACGCCGTCGGGGTTCGGAATGTTGCCCTCCGATTTGGACGGGCCGACTCCGCCAGCGGCGGGCACCCCGAACTTTTTCGTGGAGCTTGATCCCGGTGGCTCCGCCAATCTTGCGATGTTTAACTTCCACGTCGATTTTGTAACCCCGACCAATTCCACTTTCACGGGCCCAACTCTTATTCCGGTGGCGGCGTTCTCGCCTTCGTGTCCCGCCGCGCAGCGCGGCGCTTGCGCACCCCAGCCGGATGCTGGCAGCGACAAGCTGGAGACCTTGAGCGACCGGCTGATGTATCGACTGGTGTACCGCAACTTCGGCGATCACTCCGTTCTTCTCACCGCCCACTCCGTCCGTGTGTCAGGAACCGGATCGGGCGCGCGATGGTATGAGATCCATAGCCCCGAAACAAGTCCGACGGTGTTCCAATCGGGAACGTTTGGTCCCGACTCGCAGTATCGCTTCATGCCCGCGATCGCCATGGATCGGAACCAGGACATAGCGGTCGGTTTCACGCGCTCGGGCTCGGCCGCTGGTCAGTACCCGTCGCTGGTTTACGCCGGACGCGTCCCGACCGATGCTGCCGGCACATTGGAGTCCGAAGTAACTCTGCTGGCAGGCACGGGTTCGCAGTCCAGCGGCAACGCTGATCGCTGGGGCGATTACAGTTCGATGACCGTCGACCCAACCGATGACTGCACCTTCTGGTTTACCGAGTCTTACATCAAAACCACCGGTCAGAACCATGGCTTCAACTGGAGCACGGCGATCGGCAACTTCATCTTTCCTGGCTGCGCCGGCGGAACGGCCGACTTCAGCTTGAGCGCGAATCCGAACTCGGTGAGCATCGCGCAGGGGTCGAGCGGTACCAGCACGATCACGGTTAATCCCGTGAACGGCTTCACCGGCAGCGTCAATTTGAGCGCGAGCGGCCTGCCGAGCGGAGTAACCGCGGGATTCTCGCCGAACCCGACCACCAACACCAGCACACTGACTCTTACCGTTGGCTCTGGCGCCGCCTCAGGAACCACGACGATCACGATCAACGGAGTCTCTGGCAGCCTGAACCATTCCACCACCGTTAGTCTGACGGTGACCGGGGCTGCGGACTTCAGCCTGAGCGCGAATCCGACCTCGGTCAGCGTTGCACAGGGATCGAACGGCACGAGCACGATCACCGTCACTCCAGTAAACGGCTTCACTGGCAGCGTCACTCTGAGCGCCAGCGGATTGCCGAGCGGTGTGACGGCGGGCTTCGCTCCGAATCCGACAACCACAACCAGCACGTTGACGCTCACCGCGAGCGCGACGGCTACAACCGGAACGTCTACGGTGACGGTCCAAGGCGTATCGGGCAGCTTGACGCATACAACCACGGTCAGTCTCACCGTGACTCAAAGCAGCGGCGGGCCGATCGTTACATTCACACCGACTACGGTGACGTTTGGCAAGATCCTGGTCGGAACCAAGGCGTGCTGCAAATTGTTGACGGTGAAGAATACCGGCACCGCGACGCTGAACATCTCCAACATAGCCATCACGGGTGACTTCGCATTGAACACAGTCGCATCGCAATGCGGAAGCACTCTGGCGGTGGGCAAGACCTGCAAGGAAAAAGTGAGCTTCACGCCAACGGCAAAAGGTGCACGCACCGGCAGCCTGACGTTTACCGATAATGCCCCGAACAGCCCGCAAAGTGTACCGATCACGGGCACGGGCAAGTAGGCGATATACCCCGATAGTCTGTATCCAACGGGGCTGCGCGAGCAGCCCCGTTGTTTTATCAAGTCAAGGCAACCAGAAATTTCACGAGGAAAGAAAAATCATGGTTCGTTTAGGGACAGTAGTTCGAGGCTTCACTCTATGTGGCTTGGCGTTGACGACGCTGGCCTTCGCCAAAACCAACGAGAACAAGGCAACTGTGACTCACCCATCGGGCTTTGCGATCTCGCAGCCCGTGTCAGAACTGCCCGTCGACTACTCGCTCTTCGTCACCCATGTGACGCCCGAGCCGAAACCACTCCCGCTGCGCTTTAAAAAGCAGACCGGTCCTGTAGGACAGGAAGATCCCGTGCTGCAAAAGGAAACGCTGCCTGCGGTTGCGGCAACGGTAGGCATCAGCTTTGACGGCATCCCTTCGCCCGGCTATGCGCCATCGGATTCGAACATGGCCGTTGGCCCCAACCACATCGTGGAGACGGTCAACGTGCAATATGCGGTGTACAGCAAAAACGGCACTCTCCTCGCGGGCCCGACCAATATACAGACGCTGTTTCAGCCGCTGGGTGGAAATTGCGCGGGAACTTACGGCGATCCAGTCGTGCTCTACGATCGTCCGGCCGACCGCTGGGTGATCAGTTACATCGGCTCTGGTTCTTCGGCTGCGGAGTGCGTGGCAGTTTCGAAGACTAACGATCCGACTGGCGCCTATTACCTCTATGGCTACTCGTTCGGCTCGAACTTGAACGACTATCCCAAACTAAGCACGTGGGCTACCACCACCAACAGCGCGTACCTCGCGACTTACAACATTTTCCTGAACGGCCAGTCTTTCGGCGGCGCGGACCTCTGCGGTTTTGATCGCACAAAAATGCAGGCGGGCGACAAGACAGCCACCATGCTCTGCCAGCGGACTCCGAATACCGAGGGCGGTTATCTTCCCTCGGATATCGATGGCCCGACCACTCCGGCAGACGGCACCCCCGGGCTGTTCATCACTTGGCAGAACAACAATCCTGGCGAGTTGTACCTGCGTAAACTCACGCTCAACTTCGCCGCTGGTACGGCGACCATGTCTTCGCCGACGACGATCAGCACAGCGAACACCACTCTGGCTTGCAACGGCAGCGGAGGTCAGTGCGTTCCGCAGAGCGGGACGACAGAAACGCTCGATACGCTTGGCGACCGAATGATGTATCGCTTTGCGATTCGGCACTTCGCCGATCACGACCGAGCTGTGTTCAACCACGCTGTGACGAACGGAAGCCAGGTCGCGGTTCGCTGGTACGAAGTATATGACCCGGCGGGCACCGTTACCTTGAACCAGCAGGGAACCTTTGCTCCGGATTCGACCTATCGCTGGATGGGCAGCATGGCGGAAGACAAGAACGGCGATATCGGGCTGGGCTACAGTGCGTCCAGCAGCAGCATTCACCCGGCGATTCGGTTCACCGGGCGCGTGCCGACCGACGCGGCCGGTACGATGGAATCCGAAACCAGCATTGTGGAGGGCGCCGGATCGCAGACCAGCGGTCTCTCCCGTTGGGGCGATTACACCGCCATGCAGGTCGACCCCAGCGACGATTGCACGTTCTGGTATGTAGACCAATACGAGAAGACGAACGGAACCTTCAACTGGAGCACCAACATTGCTTCATTCGCATTCACCGGTTGCGGCGGTAGCGGTGGTGGTCCAGCCGTTACTCTGACGCCGGCATCGCAGACATGGGGCAAGGTCGTGGTGGGAGCGCACTCGACCAAGCTGGTCACTCTTACCAACTCCGGAACCGCAACGCTGAATATCAGCAGTCTCGCGATTACCGGGGATTACGCCTTGAAGACCGCGTCCGCGTCCTGCTCAACCACCAAGCCGGTGGCGGCGGGAGGCAGCTGTGTGCTCAAGATCATGTTCACTCCGACGCAGACCGGAACGCGTACAGGGACCGTGACCATTACCGACAACGCGCCGAACAGTCCGCAGACAGTGGGCCTGACGGGCACAGGCAAGTAACCTGGAACAAAGGGCTGTATCGCGGGGCTGCGCGAGCAGCCCCGTTTTTTGGTCTACATAATCTCGGCTGCATAGTGCAGTCCAACACTCGAGCCTGCGATCGTGTAAAATTCTTGTGGCGAGTCAGGTGTGCACCGCTTCTGCGTGTGTTGATTCTGCCGGGCTGTTTGGATACGGGCCGGCATTCCTAGATACTCCCCAATTACCAGGTAGAACCGCAGCCTTCGGGCCGCCGGCACATTCCTGTCAGGAGAAACTGAATGGCAAAAATTGCAAAGACAGCCGACCGGAAAAAGGTCATGGATACCACGAAGTCAACCGCATGTCCGAAGTGCGGCAAGGAAACCCGCATTGTGAAGCGAGTGAAAGACCGCGATCGCGGCGTGCCGGGGGGAATCTACATTTCGTGCTCGGCGTGCGAATTTTTTGAGAAACTGTAAGAACAGTTCTCGGTTCTCAGTTGTCAGTTCTCAGTAAAACCGTTGAACACCAAAATCACGAAGGCGCGTCGATTCGGCGCGCCTTTTGTATTCTGGAACTGATCGACTGAAAACTGAAGACTAATAAGCGAAGTCTGTTATTGATTCATCGCTACGGGCATTTGAGTACTGATCTGTCCCAAGATTGCCCTGGCTTCCGCGGCGGGATCGGCGGAGTCGGTGATCGGGCGTCCTACTACGATGTGGGAGGCGCCGGCGGCGACGGCTTCGGCAGGGGTGACTACGCGCGCCTGATCATGCGGTCCGCTGCCCGCCAGGCGCACTCCGGGGGTTACGATCGCGAAATCGTGACCGAATTCCTTACGGAGATCGCCGGCCTCATGCGCGGACGCAACCACACCTTTACAGCCATTCGAGAGCGCGAGGGCAGCCAGCCTTTGGACCTGATCGAGCACCCCTCCGCGCAGGCCGATCATGCCTAGTTCGACGTCGTCAAAGCTGGTCAGGACGGTGACGGCCAAGAGCAGCAAGTCGGGACTTGCGGCCCGAGCAGCTTCGACGGCGGCTCGCAGCATCTTGCCACCTCCAGAGGCGTGGACGGTCAGCATGCTGACCCGAAGGCCGGCGGCTTCCCGGACGGCTGCGGCGACGGTGTTGGGGATATCGTGGTATTTCAGGTCGAGAAACACACGTCGTCCGGAACTGACCAGTTCGCGGACGATGGAGGGCCCTTCGGCCGTGTAGAGCTGCATGCCGACTTTATAGGTGAAGGCAGAGTCGCCAACGGCCGCCACGATCTTCCGGGCGGCCGTGGCCGTAGATACATCGAGAGCAACGATGAGGCGCTCGCGCGGGTTCATCGTTGCTGAGTGTATCGGGTTTAGTTCAGCTTGGCTACGGGTTGCAGCAGCGCCATGGTAGTGGGCTGGTAGAGGTCCAGGCGGACCGTCTGCAAACCGCGCTCTCTGAAGCCCAAAGCGCGCGCGGCATTGTAGGAAACGTCGATGATCCGGCCGTCCACGACGGGACCTCGGTCATTGATACGAACCACCACGGCCTTGCCGTTCTTGAGGTTGGTTACCTTCACCAACGTTCCCAGCGGCAGACTGGGATGAGCGGCCGTGAAATCGCGCATGTCGAAGGGTTCTCCGCTGGCTGTCTGTTTACCCTGGAACTGTTCTCCGTACCAGGACGCGGTGCCTACTTGGTAGGCCTTCGACTTCGGGCGGTTAGTCTTGCTTAGTTTGTGCCCTCCGGTCTTCCATCACCGGCGGCGGTGTGACCTTGGCGGCTTCCAGGCTGCTTGGCCCGGATGCGGCTCCGGCCCCCAGACTGGCTACCGATAAAATAATGGCCAGGCTTTCGGCTAAACGTCGTCGCATTCAGTTACCTCTCATCGTGGAAAGTCGTTGTTTGGTCGTATGCTCCTTTGGTCAAACGAACAATCATATGATGCTACCGAGGTTGGAAGGGTGTGTCAACCCGGAAATCCCTAGCGATAATTAACTAAGTGGTAATTAATCAATGACTTAGCCCCATGAAACACAGTGGTTTACGGCCTATGTCATTGAAAGCAGGCAGGGGAGACTATAACCTTCTAGTAACGATCCGAATGTCGGCCCCCTCGGAATTCTCGCAAGTTGCTATTGATTGTTGGACTTACGCTTCGATCCTAGAAAAGCTATTGGAATCAATCATTTGCGATAAACATTGATTACTGGAAAGTAATCATGAGACGTTGCCACGAGTTGTTTTTCAAAAAAATCGGGTTCTCGTGCGATCACGGTGGCTACCCCCAGAAGTGCTGTTCCGAAACGTGTGCGTTCGGTTTAGAGTGACAAAATGGCCCAAACCCCTCCCGTGGTTCTGACAATCGCAGGCTTTGATCCGTCTTCTGGGGCTGGTATCACGGCCGACATTAAGACGATCGCCGCCCATGAATGCTATGGCGTGGCCTGCATCACGGCCCTGACCGTTCAGTCGACGCGGGGCGTGCGGCGGGTGGAAGCCGTGTCGGCGGAGACCATCGCCGAGATACTGGCGGAGTTGGCTTCGGACGTCGCAGTCGACGCGGTCCACATCGGGATGCTGGGGAACTCGCGGGTGGTAGAGGTTGTGGCTGATTTTTTGGGGCGAGTGACGCCGCCGCACGTGGTGCTTGACCCGATCTTCAAATCCAGCTCTGGCGCGGATCTATTGGACGAAGCGGGAACACAGCTCCTGATCCAGAAGCTGCTTCCGTTAGCGGACGTCATTACTCCCAACCTCGACGAAGCGAGCATCTTGACTGGGGCGCCAGTCACCAATCTTGACCAGATGCGCGACGCGGCCAGCCGACTTCACACCTTGGGAGCAGGCAATGTAGTAGTCACCGGCGGTCATCTGGACAAGGCTATCGACCTACTGAGCTTCGGTACTGCGCGGGGCTTTGAACAGGAAGTTTTCAAGGCGGATCGCCAGCGCTCGACTTCCACACATGGCACTGGGTGCGCTTTCTCCACTGCGCTGGCTTGCCATCTGGCGCATGGCCGGGGATTACCCGAGGCCGTTCTGCTGTCCAAAGCTTATGTTTCGGCCGCCATTGCGAATGCCCACCCGCTGGGCAAGGGCAACGGTCCGTTACATCACCACTACCGCATGAGTCAGCAAAGGCGTCCAAGCACGGTCGTTTCGGAACAAGAACCCGCCCATTCAAGAAACTAAGCGTTTCAAATTTATTCTGGGGGAAGGGAAACGTGGTTAGCGGTTCGTGGGCTTCTTGAGCAGACAGCCCGCGACGAAGGCTGCGACTGCGGCCAGCAGCCACTCGATTCGCCATAACTGGATGGCCTGCCAATCCAGCGCGGTCCGAGCGCTGAAGAACACGCTGACCGCAACCGCTCCGACGATGCAGAAGATGCCAAGCAGGAAAGCGACGACGGCCGGTGTCGAGATATCGAGCCGCTCTCCGAGGGAAGAGACTTCAGCCAAGCCGGGAATTTCAATGGTGCGTCCCGCGCTCAAATCGGGCCGCTTCGCTCCGCAAGAATGGCAGTAGAGAGAGCTGACGATGAATTCTGTTCCGCAACGGCAGGTGGCGCTTCGCTCCCCGTTGACGACGGTGGCGTTGGCCGCAGCCATGGGGGGACGCCAAAATTCGTGCTGGACCTGATCGGCCACTTCTGCCATAGCTGAACTCTTTCCCGGACCTACTTTCGGATCGCAAGCGCATCACCAAAGCAAATGGTTACAAACACGGCACTTACGAGCGACATTGGGGGAGGGAAGTCGCTGTGCAGGGCAAGAATTACGCAACCGACGCCCGAATTTTCATTTTGCATGAATCGAAGTGGCTGAGGAGGTACTCGGATTGGTTCATGGCACTCGTTAGTAACTCCACTTCGTCGGGAGATGTCTAACACCAACCGCTCGATTCGGAGTGTCGCCGGACGACTTCTCCGAATCGGTTAAACTGATCTAGCGTGCTCCCCTCCCTGTCCTGGCATCGCCCTGTTCTGGCCGCGATTATTCTGCTGGCATTCGTTCGTCCGTTGATGGCTGTCGACCCCACGATTGGGACGGCATTTCGCCCCGCAGACCCCCTCAACCAAGCCGCCTTCGAGCACTACTACAACCTCGACTACGACGCGGCAATTCAGGATTTCGAGAGAATTCTGGCGCGGCATCCGAACGATCCGTTTGCCGTGAATCATCTGCTATCGGCAATCCAGGTGCGTGAGCTCTATCGGATGGGCGCCATGAATACCGGCGAGTATGCGAACGACAGCTTTATCGGACAGGCTCATCGCCCAGCGGACCCGGCCCAGAAGGAGCGAATCAAGCAACTGGTACAGCAGGCGGAGAGACTGGAAGATGCCGAATTGGCGCGTAACGCGGACAACGTCGATATGCTCTATGCCCGCGGGGTCACTCGCGGACAGTTCGCCCTGTATACCGCGTTGATCGAGCGTGCGTGGTTTTCTTCCCTGCGGAACGCGGTGGGCGCGCGCCGCGATCACGAACGGGTTCTCGAACTGGATCCGAAATACACGGACGCCAAACTCGTCGTGGGAGCCCATAACTATGTAATGGGGAGCTTGTCATTCGCTGTCAAAATGGCGGTGGCTCTCGCCGGGCTAAGCGGCGACAAAGAAAAGGGGCTGCAGTTTTTAAGGGATGCCTACCACTCCAACGGAGAAACCAGCGTGGATGCCGGCATCGTCCTCATGGTGTTCTTGCGCCGCGAACACCGATATGACGAAGCTTTGCAGATTGCCGGAGCGATCGCTCCTCGACTTCCGCGGAATTACTTGCTGCCGCTGGAGGAAGCGAATCTGCTGCGGGCGTCCGGGAAGCTTGACCAGGCGGAGGAGCAATATCGCCGGGTATGGCAAGGCGGCCGCGAGGGAAAATATGGCAACCTGCACTATGAAATTGCAGCCCTAGGGTTAGCCGACCTATTGCGCAGCGAGAAGAAATACCAGCCCGCGGCGGCTGCCTACGAGTTGGTGAGCGAGGTAGCAGGTGCGGATCCTGAGCTGTTGCAGAAGGCGAATCTTGGAGCTGGCGAGATGTACGACCAGCTGCAAAAGCGGGATTTGGCAGTCAAGAAATACGAGGCCGTGGTGGCGACGAACTCCGACAATGCCGAAGCTGACAAGGCGAGGAAGAGGATCAAAGACGCCTATCGGGAGTAGAGAGCTATTGGCCATTAGCTAAGAGCCAAGAGCTAATAGCCAACCGCGGGACTGGGGAACCTTTTACTGGCAATCGTCGTATCCTAGACAAGGAGACACGTTATGTACTGCAACGCCTGTGGCAAAAATATCGGGGAAGACAGTCGCTATTGCTCCCATTGCGGCACCGTCGCCGGCACGCTGGCCGTGCCGAAGAAGCTGATGCGCTCGCGCACTGACCGAAAAATCGGCGGCGTTTGCGCCGGTCTGGCTGCCTATCTCGACCTCGACGTCTCGCTCGTGAGGATACTGTGGTTCTTCATCACTCTGGCGTGCGGGATTGTGCCCGGCATCGTGGCCTACATTCTCGGATGGATCATCATTCCCGAACAGCCCTTGATGCTCCCTGTCGCCGCCACGCAATACCCGGTGACGAACTAAACTCGGCGATGACCTGGCCGCGGAGACGGGGCTTTCCCCGTCTCTGGGGGAAATCCAATCACGTCTGTGTTCTAATCTCCTGCCATGTTGACCCTGCGCAGCGATGATGCTGAAATCTCCTACGAAGTTCGCGGAGAAGGTCCTCCTGTAGTTCTTCTTCACCCCTTTCCATGCGATCACGAGTTCTGGCACCCGGTGTCGGCGGCGCTCGATTCGCGTTACCGCCTCATCCTTCCCGATCTGCGCGGGCACGGCGATTCGGAGATTGGGGAAGGGCCGGCCCTGATGGCCAAGCACGCGCGCGACATTGCTCGCTTACTGGATGTCGTCGGGATCGGCAAAGCGGCCTTCGTGGGATGTTCGATTGGTGGCTACATCCTGTTCGAATTCTGGCGACGCTTTCGTGAGCGTGTGAGTGCGCTGACGATCTTCGACTCGCGCCCTCAGGCTGATACCGCCGAAGCTCGTTCCAATCGCCTGAAAGCCGCGGCTAGCGTTCTGGAGCAGGGATCGGAGCCGTTTCTTGACGCCATGATTCCCAAGTTGATGGGGTGCACGACGGTTGAGACGCGTCCGGACCTGGTTGCCGGAGCGCGGGCCATGATGCGCAAAATGTCGGCGGAGGATATCAGCCTAGTGCAGCGCGGCATGGCCGAGCGTCCCGACTCGGTCGTCGATCTGAAGACGATCAATGTTCCGACGCTGATTGTGATTGGCGAGGAAGATGTGCTCTCGACGGTCGCCGACGGCGAACTGATGCGGCAGAATATTGCAGGCAGCCGGCTGAAAGTCATTCCGAAGGCCGGACACTATTCGCCTTGGGAGCAATCGGGGGCGGTCGGTCCTGTGCTCAGGCAGTTTCTGGATGACGGCGACTTACAGTAGGCGGACCGAAGTCTGGCGCATCACAGCCTGCGGAGTCGCCTCTCTGCTAGAATCTCCGCGTCATGATGGAAGCCTTCCTCGTTCCTGAGAATACCGTGGTCCACGCCAAGGGAGACGGTTCGGCCCTCGATGTCAGTGGGGCGGAGGGCCGAATTTTCCTGATCACGCTCGCCATCACCAACATCATCGAGCAGGAGTCGCTCGACGTTAGCATCTTCGGTTCAGCCGATGGCGCTGCGTGGGACGCCAAGCCCATCGTGGCGTTTCCGCAGAAGTTTTATCGCGAAGAAATTCCGCTGCTCCTCAATCTGACGGCGCGCCCGGAGGTCAAATTTATCCGCGCCCACTGGGAAGTAGGGCGCTGGGGACGCGGATCGGAAACTCCGATGTTCGAATTTTGCGTGACGCTGCGCGAAGTGCCGCAAGAACTTCTCGCGGAAGCTGCCGGGCGGGTGCGGCAATAGAATTCAGAGGTCAGAGGTCAGATTGCAGAGGTAAAGGCCTTTGACTTTCACCTCTGCGATCTGACCTCTCACCTCTGACCTCCCTGATCTCCGCTATATTAAATTCATGCCCGCTGAGTCGAAGGCCGTTGTCCGTCCCGCGCGCGGAGTGCGCGGAGTTGTGCGCATTCCGGGAGACAAATCCATTTCGCACCGCTATGCCATGCTGGCGGCGATTGCGGAGGGGACGAGCCGCTTCCAGAATTTCTCCGCCGCTCGTGATTGCGAGAGCACACTGGAGTGCGTGGGGAAGCTCGGCTGCGACTGGAAGAGATTGGAAGACGGAGCGATTGAAGTGCATGGTGTGGGTCCACGTCTCAAGGCTCCAACGGAGACGCTCGATTGCGGGAACTCCGGCTCGACGATGCGCATGCTGAGCGGCATTCTTGCCGGGCAGCCTTTTGCCAGCGAGTTGTGCGGGGATGAATCGCTTTCACGGCGTCCAATGGCACGCATTATGAAGCCACTTTCCGAGATGGGGGCAACTATTTCGTCGAGCGACGGCGGGCGGCCTCCGCTAAAAATTCACGGCGGCGCGCTGAAGGCGATTTACTACAAGCCGGACGTGGCGAGCGCGCAGGTGAAATCGTGCGTGCTGTTTGCGGGACTGTTTGCCGATGGCGAGACCGTCGTCGAGGAGCCGATCCGCACGCGTGACCATGGGGAAATTGCTCTACGGGCGTTTGGGGCGGAAGTGGAGCGGGAGGGGAACGCTTCGCGAATCAGGGGAGGACAGCGCCTGCGCGGAATTGAAGCGCATGTCCCGGGCGATCTTTCAAGTGCGGCGTTCTTTCTTTGTGCGGCGGCGCTTTATCCGGGGTCACAGATCACGCTGCCGGGGATTCTGATGAATCCGACGCGGGCGCGATTGCTCGATATCCTGATGCAGATGGGGCTGAAAGTGTCGGTCGCGCATCTGGAAGAACATCAGGGCGAACTTGTTGGGACAATCGAAGCGCGCGGTGCGGGATGGAGGGGCGGAGTCATCGCGGGTGCGGATACGGCAGCGTTGATTGACGAAATCCCGGTGCTGGCAGCGATTGCGCCGTATTCCGAGGGTGGGCTCGAAGTGCGCGAGGCAAAGGAACTGCGCGTGAAAGAGTCGGACCGAATTGATGCGGTGACGACGAACTTGCGAAAAATGGGTGCGGAAGTTGAAGAGCGTCCGGATGGAATGCATATTCCGGGAAGGCAGCATCTGCATGGCGCGGAACTGGATTCTTTTGGCGATCACCGGATCGCCATGGCATTCGCGGTGACCGCCTTGCGAGCGGATGGCGAGTCGGCGATTCATCGCGCAGATGCCGCAGGAGTATCGTATCCGGCGTTCTTTCGTGATCTCGAGAGCCTTGCTACCCGCTAAATAATTGCAAAATAATCACTTGTAATCGCTATGCTATCATTGATATCAATGCTATCATTGATAGCATGGCAGCGATCACAATCCGAAAACTGGATGAAGCGACGAAGGCGAGGCTGCGGGTCCGCGCCGCCCATCATGGACGTTCTATGGAGGAGGAGGCGCGGGAGATTCTGCGTTCGGCGTTGGTTGTGTCTTCGCGGCCGAAAGAAAATCTGGCGGCAGCAATTCGCCGGCGTTTTGCGCCTCTCGGCGGCGTCGAGCTAGAACTGCCCCGGCGCGACGCCGTTCCTCCTCCCCCGAGATTCGATGAATGATCATTCTCGATGCGAACGTTGTATCGGAGCTGATGCGTCCCCAGCCTTCAGCGCTCGTCCTGACCTGGGTTGGGAGCCAGCCAGTCCGGGAGTTGTGTACGACCTCCATCAGCGAGGCGGAGGTCTTGTACGGTATCAAACTGCTTCCTCGCGGAAAGCGGCGTGAGGCCTTACTGTCAGAGGCGGAAGGCGTTTTCTCGGAAGACTTAGGCGGAAGAGTTCTTGCTTTCGACCGCGACGCCGCCCGCGCTTTCTCGGAAATTGTGGTGCATCGGCGCAGTCTCGGCCGGCCCATCAATTTTGCGGATGCGCAGATTGCGTCGATTGCAAGAGTGAGCGGGGCCACGCTTGCTACCCGGGATGCGGATGATTTCAAAGATTGCGGTATCGAGGTTGTGAATCCGTGGACCGCGGCTTAGATTCAAACTAGTTTAGATTCACAACTCGAGAAGCGCTTTATGCCAGAAACCCCCATCTCTCCCGACGAACGCTTGCAACAGGAATTCAACCGCTGGGCCGAACGTGGCGAAGGCCCAAAGATGGAGAACCATCACCTCGACATTACCGAGAAGACGATGCGGCGCATGGATATGCGTCCCGGCGAGCGCGTGCTTGATCTCGGCTGCGGATCGGGCTGGGCGACGCGTCTGCTGGCGCGCATGGTCGGCGAGGGGCCGCAGGGATTTGGGCAGGTGGTTGGGGTCGATATTTCCGACGAGATGGTGCGGCGGGCGCGTGCGGAGTCGAAGGACTTCGATAACGTGATGTTCGTAGTCGGATCGGCGGCGCAGATTCCGTGGGAAGAGAATTTCTTTGACAAGGTGCTTTCGGTCGAGTCGTTTTATTACTACCCGGATCAGGATCGTGCATTAGCGGAGTTGTTTCGCGTCATGGCTCCGCATGGGCGATTGTTCATCTTGATTAACCTCTACAAGGATAATCCGTACTCGCTCCAGTGGGTACCGAAACTGAAGGTACCAGTGCATGTGCGCTCGGCGGCGGAGTATGTCGAGTTGCTGAAGAAGCATGCGTTCGAGAAGGTCGAGTATGCGCAGATTCCCGACGACACGCCCACTCCGGAGAATTATCAGACCACATCGTTTCACTCCCTGGACGATCTCAAGGCTTTCAAGCGCGTCGGTGCACTGCTGCTGATGGCATCGAAGCCGGACGTACGAAATGCGGCTCCCGCATACACGATCTACTGATGGTGAGAGTTGCGCCGCCGTCTCGGCGGCTAGATATCATCGTCGTCATCATCGTCTTTGTCATCGTCGCCGCCGCGACTGCGTGCCGGTTCGAGGTTCTGCGAGGGGCTCAAAGGACGGTTGTCGCTGGCGTGACGAATCTCGATCGCGCCATTCACAGTGGAGAGCTTCACCATCGTCCCGCCTCCCCCCAGCTGGCCATGCAGACTGTGTCCCACATACTGGTGACGTGTGACCGGCAAGCCGAACTCGTTTGAGATACTTCCCGACACCGTAGTGGCTTTGACTTCCGCCTTGGCATCCGACGGCAAGGTCACGCGCAGCCGGCCGTTCACCGAAGACAGCCTCACCGCAGAGGGCGGCAACTGTTCGAAGCTGGCTTCTAGTTCGCCATTCACAGTGTTCATATGCACCGCGCCCTGCAAATTATGCGCTTGAATGCGTCCATTGACGCAGGAAGCGTGAACTTCTCCGGTCACATCCTGCACGTCGAGCCGGCCATTGACCAGTTTGATTTCGTCGAGACGCGCTTGCCGTGGAACGGTGATCGTGTATTCGACGCTGGCGGGATTGTCGTGATCATCGCCGCCGAAATTAAAGGTGTGGTCGTGATCGGGATATTCGGTGCGAATGGAGAGATCGTTCTGTTCGGCGCGAACTTCGATGCGCGCCTCGTCAAGCCTCTGCTGGCTTCGGGCGCTCTTGATGGCATCCACTTTGACCTCGTCGCGGTCCCAGGCGGTGATGTGGACAGGCCCATTGATATTCTCGATTTCGACGCGTCCCTGCGCGGAGAGCGGGTAGACTTTATGGAATTCCTCGGTCGACCTGCCGGATTGATCGGAAGCTACGGCGCTCGAGATCAGAAGAATTGCGGCGGTGGCGCCAACCGTGATGGCCTGCAACAGGTCGATGCTGTTTCGTTTCCTCATAATGCCCCCCGTGGCGGGTTAGACGGAGGAAGTGTGGTTCGGTCAACCTCGTATTTGGCGGCCTTGGCAGCACCAGCCAAATTGTGACCGTCATCACCCCAACTGGCCCTGCCGTAGGGTATGCTTTGTTTTTGCTACGAGAGGCCTCATGAGCTGGTTGCAGAACAAATTCGAAAAGAATTTCATGATCTCGACGGTGGACTATGTCTTCAACTGGGCGCGCAAGTCGGCGCTCTGGCCGATGACGTTTGGGCTGGCGTGCTGCGCCATCGAGATGATCGCGTCGTCGACCGCGCGCTTCGACATTGCGCGCTTTGGGTCGGAAGTGTTTCGGCCGAGCCCGCGGCAGTCGGACCTGATGATCGTTTCTGGCACGGTCACGCTGAAGATGGCGCCGGTGGTGAAGCGCATTTACGACCAGATGCCGGAGCCGAAGTGGGTGATCTCAATGGGCGCCTGCTCGTCAGTCGGTGGCCCGTTTAATACTTATGCCGTGCTGCAAGGAGTCGACCGCATCGTGCCGGTGGATGTCTATGTGATCGGATGCCCGCCGCGTCCGGAGAACTTGTTCTACGCGCTGCTCAAACTACAGGACAAGATCGACACCATGACGATCGCCAAGCGGCCAACCGAAGTGCGTCTGGACGCGAGCATGATGGAAAATTTCAAACGGCAGGTGATGGTGGCGCAGACGATGCAGCCGAAGTAGAACAGTTCTCAGTGGTCAGTTCTCAGTTAAAACGGCCCTGATGAGCTTTTGTCATCCTGAGCGGAAGCGAAGAACCTGCTTTTTGCTGCGCTTTCCAAGGCGCTATGCAATTCACTAAGATTGCCACTCAATCCGAACTTCCCGCCAACAACGAAGCCAAGGAATTCTCGTGCGGCGATAAGACGATCTGCGTCGCCAATGTGAATGGCGAAATCAGCGCGATGGATAATATCTGTCTGCATCGCGGAGGCCCGCTGGGCGCGGGGGTGATCTCAAATGGGAAAGTTGTCTGTCCTTGGCATGGGTGGGAATGGGATCCGAAGACAGGTGAGGCTGGCCCGCCGGGGGCGAAGATTGCGGTGTATCCGGTGAAGGTTGAGGGTGAGGATGTGCTGATCGACCTCTAGCGTTCGTCCTGCCGCCCGGCACCTTCTAATCTCAGTCACTGCCTACGCTAAAACTGAATCACATCCACCTCGGCACTGTACTCCGGCGACGCTCCCCATCGGTGAGCCGAACCGGAGTTGATGGCGGTAGTGATGTTAAAGGTGAACGGGTTGCCGCCGCGATAGCCGGCGCCGACGATCCCGATCGGGAACGTGAGAATGGTTCCGTCATTGTTTCCGGGGCTCCCACTTTTGTCAGCGTACAAGATCTGTAAGAACAGATCGTCGCCATACATTTCGAGAACTGCGCCAGAGGTGTTTGGCGCTTGCGCGATGTTGCCGGCGAAGGCATAGGTCGTCAGTGGTCCGTTGCTGACCACCGGCACTGTGTTTGGCCATTTCACATCCGTATATTTCAGCAGATTGACTTCGTAATCCGTGAGCGGTCCCGCTCCCGACTTCGGTTTTCCCATGTTTACGGCCGACAGATAACAGGAGCCGCTGTTGAAGACCAGATTCGCTGATGCCGCCACGTGCACTGGGATCAGCGCGCCATTGCGGGAAGCACTGATGGTGATCGACTGACTGCCAATCTCGTCGACCCAGCTAAGAGTGCCGGCACCGCCTTCACAATCCGCCGCAACGAGGTAGGTCACGGCTCCGGCGAGCGACAGCAGATTGGTGGGGCCGGCGGTGATGTGCCAGTTGACGAAAGGCTCAGTGATTCCGCCTTGTCCCTGGCTCCCCGTCGTCCAAAAGCCGAAACCAACGACAAACAGATCGTACGTTCCATGGAAAGCGCCAGACGTCTCGACGGTCGGGGATGTATTCGCCAAATTGCGAATCGGGTTACAGTTGGAAATGACTCCCTGGGCTGCCGAGAAGGTGAAGGTTTGAGATCGCGCGTTCTCGTCGGTCCACCGCACGATCGCTGACAGACTATTTGCACTTCCAGGTTGCGAAAGATAAACGCACAGGAGGTAGCTCGCGGTCGACGCGGGAGGTAGGAGGATGGCAGTTGCCGACAGCGCTGTCTTTTGCTGCGGAAATTCCTTGCGAATCTCGGAAAGCGCGGCGTTGGCATACAGCGAAAGAACGAGAGTGAGCAGGAGGGTGACGGCAGATTTCTTCACGGGGTGCGCCTCTAGCTTTGGGTTGCGAAGCTGAAGCGATCCTCGCACCGATCCAAGCGCGCCACTAGTCTTCTATTCACCCAACTACTTTCGTACCCCTCGGGTCATCCCAGCAGCTTAAGGAACTGGCCAGACGGATTCTCAAATCCCGGAAACACCGTCTTGATGTCTTTGTTCCCAAGATAGCGCGATACGACCTCGCTAAGCACCAGGCGGAAGTCGGTGGTGATGGCCAGATCACGTCCTTCGTAAAGTTGCGACTGGTCAAGCCCCGGCCAGCGGCCGTAGACTCTGCCGCCCTTCACTGGGCCTCCGAGGACGAACATTACGTTGGCGTGGCCGTGGTCGGTGCCGCGATTGCCGTTTTCACGGGCGGTGCGGCCGAATTCGGACATCGTGACTACGACCGTGTCTTCTGCGAGATCGCCGAGGTCGGTCCAGAAGGCGGAGATCGACTGCGAGAAATCGCCTAGGACATTGGCGATCTGGCCCTGCGTACTGCCCTCGTTGACGTGGTGATCCCAGCCTCCGATATCGGCGAAGGCTACTTGCACGCCGAGGTTTGCTTTGATCAGCTGCGCGAGTTGCTTCAGGCTGTCGCCGAAGCGTCCTTTTGGATAATTGGCGTTAGCGGCTGGGGTGTACTTTGACGGATCAGCGGCCTTCAATGTCTTGACCGCGTCGAAGGTTTCCTGCCCGGTGCCGTGGAGCACGGTGTCGACCGAGTGATCGTACATCGCTTCGAATGTGTTGGACATCGGTGCGGCGTTCGGATTTTTTCCTCCGACGGAGAAATCGTTGACGTTGTTGACCGCTACCGCTGGCTCTTTGCCGGAGAGAATGCGGGGGAGCGACGGACCGAGGGCAATCGCACGGAATGCCGACTTGTCGGGCGCTAGGTCGTGCAGAGCGCGGTTCAGCCATCCGTCGTCGGTGACTTTGACGCCGGGCGTGCCGGATTCCATGAAATCCTGCGCATCGAAGTGCGAGCGCGTGGGGTCAGGCGATCCGGCGGCATGCACGATGGCGAGATGCTTCTGCTTCCACAGTGGCTCGAAAGAAGCCATGGCGGGATGCAATCCGAAAAACCCGTCGAGATCGAGCACGGATTTCCTCGGAATGTTGATCGTCGGACGCATGGCGTAGTAGTTCGTCTCGGCGTGGGGGACAACGATGTTGAGGCCGTCGGCTGCTCCACGCTGGAAGATCACGACCAGTCGCTTGTTGCGAATTCCGGGATCGATTGCGCCAAACGCCGCACGCGTCAGGAAACTGGGAAGCGCTGTTGTGCCGACTACGGCCAGTGCGCCGTTGCGTAAGAAAATGCGTCGAGTGATGGACATAGAAAAACCAGCTTTCAGTTGTCAGTTTTCAGTCATCAGTTACAGCACTCAAAACTGAGGACTGACAACTGAGAACTGACAACTACCTTCTCTGAAACTCCGGCGACCCCAAAATCAACCCCGTGATCGCGGCCACGTTCGGTGGGCGCTTCGGATCATCCAGGCGCCTTTGGCTGATCTTCGGGTCCTCCAGCTGTTTCTCGATGGTATCGTGCGTTTGCTTGGAAATGTCTCCTGACAGCAACGAACTCTCAAGCGTTGCCAATGCTTGCGATGCGTCAGCCGGAGGTTGTGCTCCTGCAGTCGCCGACAGGCTGGCGGCATCGACCTTCACACCCCGAACCTTCCCCGTGGCTAGTCCGAGGGCAAAATTCATCCTGGCAAGCAGCGCCGAGGAGTTCACCCAAGTATCGGCCTTCATCGAGTATCCGGTCGGCGGCATCATGCCGTAGGGCATCATGCCCATGTTGTTGAGCGTACCCACCAGTTGGCGCGCGTCGTCAACGTCGGCACCGGTGGCGCGCGCGGAGGAGACTACGAATTCGAGCGGTGTTTTCACTTTGGCGCGATAGGCGTCGGCAGACCAGAATTCGGGTGACTGGAACATCGTGCGGAGAACCTCGCGAATATCGCCGTTCTTCTTGAGGAAGGTTTGCGTCATGCGGTCGACCAGCGCGGGCGGCGGATCATCGGCCACAAACCGCGTGGCCAGCTTTTGCGAGATGAAGTGCGCCGTCTTCGGATTGTGCGCCAGCAAGTGCAGGACCTCGAACCCTTCTTGTTCGCCGTTTTGCTTGATGCGATGGCCGAGGACAATCTTGTCTCCAGGTTCATGCATGCGCGGCTCGAAACGGAAATCCCCGCCTTTTCTCGGCTGGTCGAGCGTCCATCCCGTGAAAACCTTGGCTACCTCGGTGACATCTTTCTGGGAGTAGCCGCCGTTGACGCTGAGCGTGTGCAGTTCCATCAGTTCGCGTCCGTAGTTTTCGTTCAGGCCGCTCGACGGCCTGCCTTTCCCCTTTGGCCGCTGCGGGCCCGGTCCATAGCCGCGGCGTTGCGGACGCGCCGGAATGCCGAGCGCGACTTCGGAATCAGGTCCTACGCTCAGCCAGTTGTCGAGGTAAAACAGCATTGCTGGACTCTTCGCTGTGGCCACGAGCAGGTCCTCGAATTTTCCGAGAACATGCGGACGAATCGCATCGCGCTCGTAGCTCGTCAGCAAGAAACGGTCGGCACCCTTATTGATGAACACATTGAAGTGATTCATCCAGAAATCGGTCATCACTTCATCGAGCTGCCGTTCGCTGTAGATCGCTCGCAGCAGTTTGGCTTGCATTAGTTCGTCGACCACAACTTGCTCGGGATTTCTCAGCGCCATCACCGTTTCTTTTTGTTGCGCGCTCATCCCATCAGTCAGCGCATCGGCCCTCGCGCCTTTGGCGGTCGAAGCGATCAGGCGGCGATCCTCGGGCGACATTCGCAAAATTTCCTGCATGCGCTCGTCGGGCGAGAGGTCGAGAAGTTCCTGTGCTTTTAGATTTGCCGCCCGTCGTTCTTCATGTCGCCGGGTCTCAGCAGGATCGGGTGGTTGGACGCTATCGTCGGAGACGGGGCACGCCCCGTCTTTACACGCGGGATTGTTGTTGGTCGTCGCGACAGTGGCCTCTTCTTTACGGTCCTTCTTGTCCTCGTACCGTTGCAGTTGCGCCTCATACACGGCGCGTTTCACGGGATCCCGCGGCAGGTCGGCTTTTCCGTCGGCAATCTGCTTGATCACCTGGTTCGGGGGGAAATTCTCGACGATCTCTTTTGTGTCCATTCGAAGAGTACGGAATGGAGAGAGCCTGGAGGCGAGGGCGGAATCGTCAATTTTATCGGGATGAAGCTGGAGTTCGATCCACTGATCGACGCCCATTTTGGCTACGCGTTGGACGTCTCCGGGCCGGGGACCGAACGTCAGCCGGTTCAGCGCGTGGACGGCGCGTTGCTGATCGGTCATTTCGCTGGCAGGCTTGTCTTTCTTCCGGCCGAGAGCAAACTGAGTGGTCACTCCCGCCGCCAGAAGTAAAGCGGCCGTCAGTAGGTGACGTTGGCGAACAGCTATGCCCATTCTGATTGGCCTCATCCGGTTGGCCTCATGAAGAATGAACCCGGATCTAGGGAAAAGTTGCTGGAAAAGCTCAGAGGGAAAGGAGAGGACTAGCCCTTTAACTGTGCTACGTAAGCCTTTCCGCTCTGCGACTTGCGGGCGCTACTCTCGACAAACTTCAGGAATTCGCGGAGATGTTCCTTCTCCGACAATTCCGACTCTGAGAATTTGACGCGCACGCCAAATGAGGGTGCACTGCGGGTCACGACACCGCTAATGATGACGCCCTTTACCCAAATCTTGCCACTGGCGACCCAAAGTCCGATTTCCAGCGCTTTTCCCGCAGGTACGGCGCTGGCGGTCTCGACCAGGCAGCCTCCGCGTCCTACATTTGCCAGGTTACCCCAAATCGGTTCGTCGATACCCTCAACGCGAATTTCGACAGCGACGTAACACTTGATCCGGTGAAAGCGGCGGCGATCCGATTCGGCTTGAGAAATGAACGGGTCCGGTTCGAAGGGTGGAGCTTCCTCGACCGGTACGGGTTCCGGATGATGAAGCACTGCCGGTGGCGCCGGCACCGCGGGAACGGGCAGGTTCTCCCGTTCTTCGCGGGCTTTTACAGCGGCGTCTTTGATCTCGCGCATAGCCCGCAGCAACGCAGTTTCGCGTTGCTCCGGCGGCACTTCGCGATAGGTTTGGAGCAGTTTCCCGAGGTGACTGACCAAATCCGGATCAGTCAGCAAGCGGGTCCAGTCCGATCCTTTGGGCGTTGGTTTCGTGACTTCGCTCATACGCGGTACTTCCTCAAGATTTTTTGGTCGTGAGGAAGTGCTTACGCATCCTAGACTGAACTTTGGTCAGGGGTTACGCAAGATGACCAAGGTCACTGTTCGCCCGGCGACGGATGCCCGCAAAAGGAGGAACTTGGGTCTGACAGAAGGCGTGGCCTCAATAATTTGCATCGCGCCAGCCCCAGAACGAGTCCATACATTTTGTCGATTCGCTGACGAGGATGTCACCCAGATTTCAGGGCCCCGGGTCGACTTTCCTACAAAGGCAGCTGGCGCTTGCCCGGCATTCAGAGAACGGTAGCTTGATTAGTTCGACGGAGTCTGGTTAGAATCTAACTAACTGGTTAATTACAATGACGAGAAGGGCTGTTTTTCGGACCGTTTTCTTATTTGTGCCTCTGGCCTTGCTCCCAGCAATGCTGGCGGCGCAGACCTCGAATTCTGCCACGAGCAGTCCCACACAAGTGCAAACCTCGGCGCAGAACCCGGTTTTTGGTAGTGTGCCCGAAGCGAAACCGACTCCAGGAATCCTGCAACTGACCTTTAAGGACGCGATTGAGCGGGCGTTGCGCCAGAACCTGGCGGGCCTTTTGTCGGAATACAACACCATCCAGGCGCGCGGCGAAAAATGGGAGCAGTTGAGCGAACTGCTTCCGCATGTGAGCGGCTCTGTGCTCGAGGATGTGCAAAAGACGAACCTGGAAGCGCTGGGATTCGAGAAATTTGGAAGCAGCGGGCCCCTAGGAAAAGCCGGCCCGGTCATTGGGCCATACGCCTACATGGATATCCGCGCCTCGGCGACCCAAAAAGTATTCGACTGGAAAGCAATCCAGAAGTATCGTTCTTCCGTCGTCGGCGAGAGCGTAGCTCAATTCAATTTGAAGGATGCGCGAGATCTCGTCGTATTGGCTACGGGTAATGCTTACCTGCAGGCGATCGCGGGCGGAGCGCGGGTTGAAACCGCCCAGGCGCAGGTCGAGACTGCACGCGCCCTCTACCAGAAAGCGGTCGCACAACAGCAAGCTGGCGTGGCGCCGGCGATTGACACTCTGCGGGCGCAGGTGGAATATCAGTCGCGTCAGCAGCAATTAATCGCTGCCGCAAACGATTATGCCAAGCAGAAGATTTCTCTGGCACGTGTCATCGGACTCGCTCCACGCCAAGAGTTCGAGTTGGCGGAGAAGGCTCCGTATGACCCTTTTCCCATACCCGATCTTGAGACCGCTGTGCAGCGCGCCTACACCATGCGGTCCGATTACAAAGCCGCGCGCGACCGTTTGGCGGCCGCTCAACTCGAGCGCAGTGCCGCGACAGCGGGATATTTCCCGACCATCGATTTTTCCGGCAATTATGGAGAGATCGGCGCAACTCCTGCGAACATTCTGCCCACCTATCAGATTGTCGGAACGCTGAATATTCCGATCTTTCAGGGTGGAAAAGTGCACAGCGACGTTCTAAAGGCCGACGCCAGCGAGCGTCGGGCCCAGGCACAATTGGCGGACGTAAAGGCTCAGATCGATCAGGATGTACGCAACGCATTGCTCGACCTGAAGTCTTCAAGCGACCAGGTGGAAGTCGCGCAGAGCTCAGTGAATCTTGCCGAGCAGGCGCTGACGCAATCTCAGGATCGATATTCAGCCGGGGTCACTGACAACCTGGAAGTGGTGCAGGCACAGGAGGCGTTGGCGGCGGCGCACGAAAGTTTGATATCAAGTTTGTACTCTCACAACCTGGCGAAAGTTTCCTTTGCCCGAGCTCTCGGAAGAGCCGAAGAGGGCATTCGCGAATACCTGAAAGGGAAGTAATCCCATGGAGCAAAGCAGCGTGGTAGAAGAATCCAAACCGCAGCCGGAAACGCGCGCGCCGCAGTCTTCGTCGCAGTCAACTCCGCCGAACGACAGCGAGGCCCGTTATCAGCGGCGAGCTGAGTTTCTAGGAAATCCGCGCACGAAATGGGGTCTCATTCTTGTCGGCCTCGTCATCGTCGTCGCCGTGTTCTTCCTTTGGCGCTATCTCGGCAGCTACGAGTCCACCGACGATGCCCAGATCGACGGTCACGTGAACTCAATCAGCGCCCGTGTCAGCGGTCATGTGCTGAAGCTCAACGTGGAAGACAACCAGTATGTGGAGAAGGGTACCGTCCTGGTGGAGATCGACCCGGCCGACTACGAAATTGCGGTCGCTCAGGCGCGCGCTGAATACGCCGACGCACAGGCGCAGGCCTCCGCTGCCGGGATCAATGTGCCTATCACCAATGTCAGCACCTCGAGCCAAGTAAGCGGCGCCCAGGCCGGAGTCTCCGGTGCGAAGGCCGGTATTGCGGCGGCACGCCAGCAATTCGAAGCGGCCAAGTCACAGGTAGCGGAAGCGGACGCGAACAACGTGAAAGCTCAGAACGATCTCGTCCGCTACAAGCAATTGATCGATAAGCAGGAAATTTCGCAACAGCAATATGATCAAGCCGTTGCCAGTGCTCAGGCTGCTGCCGCGACTCTGCAGGCAGCACGCGCCAGCGCCGATGTTTACGCGTCGCAGATTGAACAGGCGCAGAGCAAACTGGCGCAAGCGAATGCCGATCTGCGAACTGCAGACACGGCTCCCCAGACGATACGCGTCACACGTGCGCGGGCGGATTCGGCGCAAGCGAACGCCGATCGAAAGAAGGCGGCGCTCGACCAGGCGGAGCTGAACCTTCAGTACACAAAAGTGATTGCGCCGGTTAGTGGAATTGTCAGCAACCGGACCGTGGAAGTCGGTCAAAACGTCCAGCCGGGCCAGGAGATGATGAAGGTCATTCCGCTTGGCGAGGGGGATCTCTGGGTCACGGCGAACTTCAAAGAAACGCAACTGAAGAGCATGAAGGCCGGCCTGGCAGCCGAAATTGCCGTGGATGCCACCGGTAAGACCTACAAGGGTCACGTCGATTCCATCGCCGGCGCAAGTGGAGACCGCTTCAGCCTGCTGCCCGCCGAAAACGCCACTGGCAACTACGTGAAAGTGGTACAGCGCATTCCGGTGAAGATCGTTTTCGAAAAAGGCGAGACCAAGGGGCATGAACTGCGTCCGGGCATGTCCGTGGTGCCGAAGGTGTGGATTAAGTAATGGGAGCAGCTTCCATCACCATGAATGAGGCCGCCGAATGGCGTCCGGCAATCAATCCGTGGATCATCGCTCTCACGGTCACGCTGGCGACATTCATGGAGGTGCTGGACACCAGCATCGCGAACGTCGCGCTGCCGCACATCGCCGGTAGTCTCTCTGCAGGACAAGACGAAAGCACGTGGGTGCTGACGTCGTATCTGGTCTCGAACGCCATCGTACTGCCGCTGAGCGGATGGCTCTCTTCCATCGTCGGCCGCAAGCGCTTCTACATGGGCTGTGTGGCGCTCTTCACGATCAGTTCGTTCCTATGTGGATTCGCACCGAATCTCGCCATGTTGATCGTTTTTCGCATTCTTCAGGGTGCGGGCGGTGGAGGCTTGCAGCCGAGTGAGCAGGCGATCCTCGCCGACACGTTTGAACCTGCAAAGCGTGGCATGGCATTTGCCGTGTACGGCATCGCGGTGGTGATGGCTCCAGCCATCGGCCCGACGCTGGGAGGCTGGATCACCGACAACTTCAGCTGGCGCTGGATTTTCTTTATCAATATCCCTGTCGGTATCCTCTCGTTAGTGCTCACAACTCGACTCATTCAGGACCCTCCCTATCTCAAGCGCAGGAAGTTGAGCGAAACGAAAATTGATTACACCGGACTGGGGTTCGTCGCCCTTGGCCTCGGGACGCTGCAGGTGATCCTCGACAAAGGACAGCGCGAAGACTGGTTCGAATCACATTTCATCGTCTGGCTGACGGTGATCTCGGCCGCTTCGCTGATCTTCGTCGTCTTCTGGGAGTGGCGTCACAAAGATCCCATCATCGACTTGCATTTGTTCAAGAATCGCACCTTTGCCGCCTCCAATTTTCTGATGTTCATGCTGGGCTTCGCGCTGCTCGGCAGTACTCTGCTGTTGCCGCTTTTCATGCAGACGCTGTTGGGCTACACCGCCGAACAATCCGGGTTGGCGCTGATGCCGGGCGGATTCACAATTATGTTGGCCATGCCGGTCGTAGGATTCCTGCTTTCGCGTTACAGTCCGCGCTGGCTGATGCTGTTTGGCTTGTCGATGCTCTCCTGGTCGCTGTTTCATATGACGACGTTCGACTTGAGCGTGGATTTCCACACCGTGGTGATGGCCCGTGTGTTTCAGGCGCTAGGACTCGCATTCCTGTTCGTGCCCATCAACACCGCCGCATATTCGGGACTGCCGCGCGACAAGAATAACGCAGCATCCGGGTTGATGAACCTGGCGCGCAATATAGGCGGCAGCGTTGGGATTTCATTTGTCACCACGGGCCTGGCGCGCCGGGCGCAGTTTCACCAGGCGCAGTTGGTGGGTAAGTTGAACCCCGCCAATCCGCAATTTCAAGCCCGCCTTCAAGGATTGACGGGTCTTTTTTCGAGCAACGGTGCTGGACCGGGTTCCGGGCCGGGAACCGCGACGCAGCACGCCTATGCTTTATTGCAGGCAAATATGATGCGGCAGGCCACGATGCTCGCTTACATTGATAATTTCTGGGTCCTCGGGATCGCGATCGGCTGCTTGATTCCGTGTGTGTTTCTGATCAAGAAAGCGAAAGCGACAGGGATGGTCGTTCATTAGGAGTAGCCGTTCGTTAGAATAGTTATGGCGGGAGTTTCCGCCCTCCGGGACGTGGGGAGGGAGGGTTGCGATGTTTCGAATTGTCACAATCGAACGCGAATTCGGCAGCGGCGGCGGAGGTATCGCGTGCCAACTGGCACAGCGGTTGGGCTGGAAGCTTTGGGACCAGCAACTGACCTCCGAGATCGCGAAACGCGCTCAAGTGACGGAGTCCGCGGTGGCGTTATGTGATGAGCGTGTCGACAGCCGCCTTTACCGTCTCGCGAAAGCTTTCTGGCGCGGCAGTTACGAGCGCAGCATGCCGATGACCTCCGCGCGTGCTTTTGATACGGACCGCATGATGGCGATGGTGGAAGAGATCATGCGCACGATTGCGGCCGAGGGGAACGCGGTCATTGTCGGGCGTGGAGGTCCGTTTTTTCTGCGCCAGCGCGAGGACACGTACCGCGTTTTTACCTACGCGTCGCGCGACGAGAAAATCCGCCGTATGATCGAACTCGGTAAGCGTCGCGAAGAAGCCGAGGACCTGGTCGACAACGTGGACAAAGATCGGATTGCGTATATCAAGCACTACTTCAATGCCGACTGGCCGACGCGCAGCTTGTATCACCTGATGGTCAACACCGAGGTCGGCGATGAGAACGTCATCGCGATGATTTTGAACGGCATGCAGATGCTCGAATCTGCCCCAGCCGAGACTGTCCTCCGCGGCGTTCGCTGAAGCAACTGTGGCCAGATACCAGCTTGTTTGTGTCCTGATTCGCGTGCGTGGATTGATCCGTTGGTCCTGCTGATGAAGCCTATGCGCCGTTTTGTTGGCTGACCGGATGCTGTACTACTGAGTGCACTAGCGAGACTATCGACAAATTCCTATTGCGGATAAGCTCCTCCCAATTCGGATCACGAAATTAGTGAACCGCTAGGAGGGGCAGATGATTCGCTCTGTCGTGCAACGGCGCGCTTCGTCTCTGGGTGTTTTCGCTCTGTGTCTCAGCACGCTCGGACTGTCCGGGTGCGGCGTCCTCTGGGGCGATCAATCGGCCCAGCCAGTGGTCGTGACTCCGGCGCACGCGCAAGTGCGCGCAGGGTCCACGCAGCAATTCACTGCTGAGGTGAGCGGAGCCCCGTCAGCGGCGGCAGCAGAAGCCGTTCCGACCGCTCCCCCTCAGGCTCCTACTCGACCCGTCCGCATGGAGTTAGTAAGTGACGGGAGACAGATGCGCCTACCGGGGACGGTCACGACGACAACCGTAACTAGCCCGCAACTGACCTGGTACGTCAACGACGTAGCGGGTGGCAATACTACACTGGGCACAATTAGCAGTAAGGGCTTATACACCGCACCCGCTATACTGCCCACCGCAGCAACCCCCATCACAATTAAAGCGAGTACTGTCGCGAGCAAGCCAGTATCCGGCACCGCCGCGGTTTCACTGGAAAACCCGATTCCGGTGATTCAGGGAGCACAACCAAATCCGTTGACGGTAGGCAACTTTACTCTCACCATTTCAGGATCGAAGTTTGTGAAAGGCGCCGAAATATTCTTGAACGGTGCTGCATTAACAACAACTTTCGTCTCGTCCACCGAATTGCAAGCGACCGGCACTGCTGCCACATCGGCAATCGGCAAGGCGACGATCAGTGTGAAGAATCCCAATCCCGGCGGGATCGTTTCCGCGGATTTCATCTTCCAGATTGACGCCCCCCTCACTATCCACGTGAAAGTTTCTCCGGCCACCGCCCAGGTTCGCGAAGGGAACTCGCAACAATTCTTAGCCGCAGTCGCCGGTACGAGTAACACTGCTGTAAGTTGGTCCGTGAACGGGGTTGCTGGCGGAAACAGCACCTATGGCACCGTCGACAGCAAAGGTCTCTACAAGGCCCCTGCTGTAATTCCCAACCCGGACCCGGTGAAAGTGACTGCCACCAGCGTGGCAGATTCGCGCGCGACTGATTCGGCCACCACCACGATCGACACGCCGATCCCGACAATTACTTCGCTGTCGCCAACGTTGGTCGATGTGGGCAACTTCACGCTTACCGTGAACGGCACGAATTTCGTCAACGGCGCGGCAGTGGTCTTTGGAGGCCAGCTCCTGACGACTCGGTTCGTCAGTGGAACACAGCTGAGCGCAACCGGCACTGCCACCAATCAGCAGATTGGGCAGGTTCCTGTGCAGGTGCAGAATCCTGATCCGGGATCGGCCGATTCCAACGTTCTGAGTGAACTCGTTTCCTCCATTCAGAACCAACTCAGCGCTTCGGTCGCCTCGCGGTTTCTGGAGCAGGCGAGTTGGGGCCCGACGTCGAATACCATCGCTCAGACACAGCAGTTGGGATTCCAGGCTTACTTGAGCCAGCAGTTCAGCGCGCCTGTCTCGACTTACAAAACGCCGGGGCCCAAGGACGACCTCACTTTCGTCCAGAAACAATTCTTCGTGAATGCCATCCAGGGTCAGGATCAGCTTCGCCAGCGCGTTTCGTTTGCGCTGTCGCAGATCATGGTGATCTCGGCGTTCAAGATCGGCGATCCTACAGCGTTCTCGCTCTGGATGAACATGATGCAGAACGACGCCTTCGGCAACTTCTCCACCTTGCTCAAGGACGTCACGTTGAGCCCCAGCATGGGTTATTACCTGGATATGGGGAACAACGATGGTTGCAACGGATGCTCTCCAAACGAGAACTATGGCCGTGAGGTGATGCAGTTATTCACGATTGGCTTATCGGAATTGAACCCTGATGGCACTCCGCAACTGGATAGTTCCGGCAATCCCATTCCCACTTATACGCAGGACACGATCGAAGGCTTCTCCCATGTCTTCACGGGCTGGTCGTACCCGCCGCTGCCCGGCAAATCAGCGCAGTTCTACAACCAGCCGTATTACAGCGGCCCGATGTTGCCTTACGACTCACATCACGACAAGGGCTCGAAGCTTCTTCTGAACGGCGTGACCCTGGCGGCTGGCGGAAATATTCAGGACGATCTGACTGCGGCGCTCTCGAATATTTTCAATCATCCGAATGTTGGACCGTTTATTTCTAAGCAGCTGATCCAGAAGCTGGTGACCAGCAATCCGAGCCCCGATTATGTCAGCCGGGTTTCGAAAGTGTTTGGCGACAACGGCAGCGGAGTACGCGGAGACTTGAAAGCGGTGGTCACAGCCATTGTGCTGGATTCCGAGGCTCGTCGGGGCGACGATCCTACACAAATTCAGGCCAATGATGGACACCTGCGTGAGCCGCTCCTGCACATGATGACCCTGCTACGCGCCGTCAACGCCACCACCGACGGCACGAACCTGATGTACTACGCCAGCGACATGCGGCAAAACCCGTTTGATCCGACCACCGTGTTTAATTTCTATCCGCCGAATTACCAGATTCAAGGGACGCAGTTGCTCGGTCCGGAGTTCAAGATTCTCAATACGAGCACATCCATTTCGCGGATCAACTTTGTGAACGATCTGGTTTACGGCAGCGTGAGCCAGGGTACGAAAACGAATATCTCGTCCTATGTCAGTACGGCCAGTGATGTAAACAAATTGCTCGATCTGGTCTCGCTGAATATGCTGCACGGACAAATGTCCGATGCCATGCGAAGCACTTTGTCGAGCACGCTTACGTCAATTACCGACAACACTCGCCGCGCTCAGACGGCACTTTATCTAACGGGAAGTTCATCACAGTTTCAAGTAGAGCACTGATCTCATCGGCAACCGGGAGGAATTATGCCTCGCACGTCACGACGCGGTTTCTTGAAAACGACCTGCTGCACTGCGGCGGCTGGGGTGGCCGCGGCCAGTTTCAGCCGTTTCGGACTGGTCAACGCCCTTGCGCAAACGCAGCAGGACTACAAGGCGCTGGTCTGCATCTTTCTTTTCGGCGGTAACGATGCCAACAATCTTATTGTCCCGCTCAACCCCAGCGACTACGCGAACTACGCGAAGATCCGCGCCGGCCTCGCACTTTCTCAGGGTCAGTTGCTGCCGGTGACGCCGAAGAGTCTCGGCGTGCCCTACGGCTTCCATCCGAAGCTCGCCGAGGTGCAGGCTTTGTTCAACCAGGGCCAGATGGCACTGCTGGCGAATGCTGGGACGCTGGTGCAGCCGACCACGCGCGACCAATTCATTCAGGGGCAGGCCACCGTTCCGCAGAACCTTTTTTCGCATGCCGATCAACAACAGCAGATGCAGACCGCGACTCTCAACACATTCGCCGAGGTCGGATGGGGAGGGAAGCTGGCAGACAAGATTCAGTCGATTTACGGCGGGAATTTCCCGGTTCTGATCTCGCTGGCCGGCAGCAACGTATTTGCGGAGGGATTAGTGGTTCGATCCATCGAATCCAGTGGAGACCCCACCAAGCCGCTGTCCGGCTTCTATGGTTCGAGCGAAGACAACTCCCGACTAGCAGCGCTGCAGAGCCTGCTTACCTTTGACACTGGCGTGTCGCTCATTCAAGCCGCCAGCACGACAACGTCGAACGCGATCCAGGACGGGAAGACCTTGGCCGCCGCAATTGCACAGGGAGCTGCGCTCCACACGCCGTTTCCGCAGAGCTATCTCGGTGGACAGTTGCAGCAGGTGGCGCAAATCATCCAGGTGCGGGCAGCGCTCGGATTGCCGCGTCAGATTTTCTTTGTGTCTACCAACGGATTCGACACACACAGCGATCAGTTGAACCAGCAGAACAATCTCTATCAGGATCTCAGCCAGTGTATGAATGCCTTCTACCAGGCGACGGTGGAAATCGGAGTGGCGCCGCAAGTGAGCACGTTCACGCTCTCCGATTTCGGACGGACATTCCTGCCTGACAGCACCTCCGGCACCGACCACGCATGGGGCAGCCATCACCTGATCATGGGCGGAGCGATTGCGGGTGGAGACTTCTATGGAGCCTTCCCGACGCAGGCGCTTGGTGGTCCGGACGATGCGACGACCGAAGGACGTTGGATTCCGACGACATCCCTCGATCAATACGGCGCGACGCTCGCACAATGGTTCGGCGTGCAGCCTGCGGATCTGCCGTCGATCTTCCCGAACCTGCCAAACTTCCAGAACCCAACCCTGGGATTTGCCGGAGCGGCGGCAAGGGCAGCCAAGCTCCGCACGTAGACATGGCGAGGCGGTCTCGCGACCAATGTGGTGGGACGCGGGACCAAAAGGCATCGGCGAAGAATAGCCCGGCGCTTAAGCGCCGGGTCCAACCGTGATGCTGTCTTTACGGTTTCTTCTTGCCGAAAAGGCCACCCAGGCCGCCGAGTGGGCTGGTCTTGCCTCCGGGTATCAGCCCTTTGAGTTGATTGCCCATCAGGCCCTTCATATCCGGCATGAAGGTCGGATTCGAAGTTGTGCCCCCAATGGCCACGGGAATGCCACTGGATCCCATGCCGGCGGCCTTCGTGAGATCGCCGCCGACTCCCGCCAGGTTGGCCACCATTTTGAAGGCAAGCTCATTATTAGGGCTTACCGTGCCTGCGCCGGTGACAGTTCCAAGTGCCGGGACTACCAGGTTGATCTTGTCGAGACGCGTGCCATCGGGTGCGTAGCGTACATCCGAACTGAAGTTCTGAATGGTGGTGTCATTGCCGGTTTGCTTGCCGGTGAGCGCGGAGATCGCTGACAATTTTGATCCCAGATTGAAGTTAGCAAGCGAGGCGTTGCTCATCTTGATCCAACCGGTGGAAACCAACTTGTCGAGCGGTCCGGCCGAGTCGAGTTGGACTGAAAGCGTTCCGCCCTTGAGCTTCGAGCCGCTGGGAAGAATGACGCCGAGGGCCGGCAACATCGCCTCCAGGTCATCGACAGGCATGCCTTGTCCGTCCAGTTTGGTATGGACGGAGGTCGTCTCGCCTTTCATATCATATGTGCCGGTGAGCTTGGCCAATGCCTTGCCGATAGACACGTCGCCCTGCATGACTTTTCCAGACTCGTTCGTCAGGTCGTGCTCGGCCGTAAAGACAAGCTGGACGGGTACCCCGGCGGGAGAGCCCTTGGGAACCAGTTTCAAGGACGTGGCCTTCAACGTCCCGGTGGCTTTGGCGACATGGCCGTCCGAAGCGAGTGTGCCGTCGAAATCAGCGGAGCCGGTGATACCCAGCTCCGGGTCGACGAGTGCCGACTGCGCGAGGTCGAGCCTGGTCAGGTTCACCTTCGCTTCGACCGGCGTTAGCGAAGTATCGGTCGAATTGATCGGACCAGCGCTACCGTCGATCTTCAAACTGCCTCCACCAGGCAGGCGGGCCGAGGCGACTACGGGGAAGGCGCTGGTGAACGAAAAATTGCGGACCGCCACATTGACCTGGTCGTACGAAATCGGCTTCCGCTTGCCGGCCATCGAACCAACCGTGATGACTCCGTCGGTGAGGTCAAGCTTGGCGACGGTTACGTTTGCCGGCGCGCTAGAGGCAGACTTGTCAGCTGGTTTCGCTGATGAAGCGGAAGAATTGCCCAACGACGAAAAATTCCAGACTCCTTCGCGATTGCGCAGCAAAGTGATCTGCGGATGGTCAATGAGAAGCCGCGTGACGTTAAGAGTTTTGCTGAAAATAAGCGGCATCAGTTCGACGCCTACCTGCAGCGACTTCGCCTGGATAAACGGCGAGTTGCTGAACTTCGGATCATCGGCAATGGAAAGCTCATTGGCTTCCACGCTGCCGGAGAGGATGCTCAGGCCTAGATTGCCGACTTTCACCGGCCGTCCCAGCGCCGAACCGAGGTTCGACTCAATCTGTGGGCGGAAACTGTTGACGTTGATCAGGAACGGAAGGGCGATGGCAATGACAATCAGAAGGGCTACAACAATGCCAACAACTTTGAGTCCGGTTTTCATGACGAGCCTCCTAGGGATGGGGACAACGAGGGAGATCAGGAGTCGCCAATCAGTCTATCAAAATGAACGCAAATAGTGTGCTCGCGGCAGGGCCGCCAAGTTAGTTTGAGCGGTGTCAGGAGCAGACTATGTCACAGCATTGCTCCACGTTATAAGATAAGCGCAAAGCATGGAGTCAATTCCGCAAGTGGGAGCCTCATACCCCTCAGTGCAGCAGGAAGTCGCGCGGCTAGCTGGTTCGGCCGAAGTGCGCACCGCTTTCGAAAGCTTTCGAGGGCAAGAATCCCAGTTCGCGCTCTGGCAGATGGAGGCAACGCGTGTGGCCGCGCCTCCTTTCGGAGAAGCAGCACGCGGCGCATGGCTAGCCGACCGCTTCCGAGAAATAGGCTTGAGCGAAGTGCAGGTGGATGACGTTGGCAACGTATTCGGTGTTCGCCCCGGCTTCGGCAGCCGCTTTGTTGCGCTGAGCGCTCACATCGACACCGTATTTCCGGCCGCGACTTCGTTGAACATCCGGCAGCAGGGCAGCCGGTTGTATGGACCGGGAGTCTCCGATAACGGTGCAGGCATCGCCGCCATGCTGGCGGTTGCGAGCGTTTTGAGCCGAACCCGTATTTCGCACGGCATGCCCTTCGTGTTCATTGGAAACGTCGGAGAAGAAGGAGAAGGTGACCTGCGAGGCATGCGCCACGTATTCGCGACGCCGCGCTGGCGCGACGCGATTGCCTATAGCGTGATCGTCGATGGCGCGGGCGCTGACACGGTAGTCGCGGAAGCCCTCGGCAGCCGCCGCTTTGAAGTCATCGTGCGCGGACCAGGAGGCCATTCATGGAGCGACTTCGGCGTACCGCATCCGATTCTCGTGCTCGCCCGGGCCATCGAAATCTTCAGTCAAACGCCGGTTCCGGCGTCGCCGAAAACTACGTTCAACGTGGGCGTAATTCGAGGCGGAACGTCAGTAAACTCGATACCGGAATCTGCCAGCATGCGCGTGGATCTCCGCTCGACTTCCATGTCGGAGATTGACCGCCTGGAGAGCAGCCTGCGCCTCGCGCTCGAGCAGGCCGTAGCCGTCGAAAATCTGGCGGCGGCGCAGCAGAAAACCAGAAAGCCGCAAACTGTGCAAAGCGAATTCGTGGAGATTGGAAATCGTCCGGCCGGCGAATTGCCGCCGGATGCGCGCCTGCTGAAAGTCATTCGAGCCGTCGATGCGCAGCTGGGAAATACGGCGCAGGTGCAGCGAGCCTCGACCGACGCGAACATTCCTCTTTCCCTCGGCCGCGAGGCCATCGCCATCGGCGGCGGAGGCTCCGGGGGCGGCGCTCACACGTTGCAAGAATGGTTCGACTGTAATGGACGTGAGCTCGGACTGAGGCGCATTCTGCTTACAATGCTGACACTGTCGGGAGTTGGAGAATGATAACGAAAATCGCGCCCATCCTGCTGTTGGCCGTAGCGTCCGGAGTATCGGCGCAGAGCGCACCATCGAAGCCCAAAGCCGACGTGATCTTTACCCACGGCAATATCTACACGGGAGTGGTGGACACCACTGCATCGCTCGGAGCAGGTAAACGTTCGGAGGCGCTGGCCATTATCGGAGACCGCATCGTCGCCGTTGGCGCTCGAGACGAAGTAATGAAAATGAAAGGCCCGGACACGAAGATTGTCGATCTGGACGGCCGGTTCGTCATGCCCGGTTTTAATGACGCGCACATGCATCTGGCGAGCGCCGGGTTGGAAAAGATGAACGTCAATCTGGTCGGCTCGAAGACTCTCGACGAATTCCGCGATCGCCTGCGGGCCAAGTGTGATGCGGCTGGTCCCGGAGACTGGGTCGTGGGCGAAGGCTGGGACGAGACTCTGTGGCCGGTCAAAGTCGTGCCCACGCGCTGGGACCTCGACGAGGTAAGCGGCAAACATCCGGTATATCTCGAACGCGTGGACGGGCACATCGGTGTCGCGAACACGCGGGCTTTGCAACTGGCGAGTGTGACCGTGGCCAGCAAAGATCCGGAGGGCGGCAAGATCGACCGCGACGACTCGGGGACGCCTAACGGCATTCTGCGTGAGAAGGCGCAGGACTTAATGCAGAGCGTGATTCCCAAGCCCACGCATGAAAAGCGAACCGAAGCCATCAAGCTCGCTCTTGAAGATATGGCGAGTCACGGGATCACCTCCGCGCAGGATTTTTCCCAGTGGGAAGACTTTGAGATTTACGAAGAGCTTGAAACTGATGGAAAGCTGACCGCGAGGATTTCCGAGTGGCTACCGTTTGACGAATCGCTCGAAGACCTGAACAGCAAACGCAACTCGCATCCCGCATCCGACAACATGCTGCACACCGGCATGCTCAAGGGCTTCATGGATGGATCGCTAGGCTCCAAGACCGCTGCTCTGCTCGAACCCTACACCGATGATCCGAAAAACAGCGGCATCCCGCAGTACGATGTGGCCAAGCTGAATGCGATGACCAAGGAGCGCGTGCTCGCCGGCTATCAGATCGGATTCCACGCCATCGGAGACAAAGGCGTCCAGATGGCATTAGACGCGTTTGCGGAAGCGGAGAAGGCCGCCAAGGACGGTAAAGTGAAGGCCGCGGACGGCGGCACGGATTATCGTCTGCGCATCGAGCACGCTCAAGTCACGACGCCGCAGCAGATTTTACGCTTCAAGGAGCTGAAGGTGATTGCGTCGATGCAGCCTAGTCACCTCCTAACCGATATGAACTGGGCCGAGGCGCGCCTGGGTCCGAAGCGCGCGGCCAACTCCTGCGCTTGGGCGGAGTTCCTACGCCGTGGCGTCGTGCTGGCTTTTGGTACCGATTATCCCGTAGAACCGGTCACGCCCTTTCGCGGCATTTATGCGGCGCTCACCCGGGAAAGCGAAGACGGAAAGAAAAGTTACTATCCCGCGCAAAAGCTGAACATCGAGCAGACGATCGCCGCCTATACAACGGGCGCCGCCTTCGCCGAGTTCGCCGAGAAACAGAAAGGGAAACTCGCGCCCGGCATGGTCGCCGACTTCGTCGTGCTCGACCAGGACATCACCGCGGCTCTGCCGCCGAAAATCCGAGAGACGAAGGTTCTGCGGACGGTCGTCGGCGGCAGGACGGTCTACGAAGCGAAGTAGCGGGCACCCCCTTGTGCCCCCCTGCTTCAGCGCTTCGGAGGCGCCCCCAGCAGCGCAAACTCCGTTCCTTTTCCGTGCTTAGCCAACTCCAGTTCGTACCTGGATGGCAACAGCTGGCTACCATTTTCCCGGGTGGGCGTCCAAAACTCTGCCAGGAAACAGAGATCGTCGTAGCAATGGAAGACGAACTGACCGTAATCGTTGACACGGCGTCCGCTGACTTGATTCGCGATTCCGAAAAGGATCGGCTTGCCACTCGAATCCTGCAGGGTGAACTTGTTGCCCGTCGCGGACACGGAATATAGACCTGCGGGAAATGTCTTGTTGGAAATCAGAAAGTTAAACGGCACCTTGACGGTGATTGATTGGGCTTGGCCGCGGGCGATGGTGAACACTAACAACAAGCAAAGCGCCACAAGTTGGAGGGCCTGTTTTTTCATTGTCGTTTCTCCTTTGAGTTCCGGCTGGCTGAGGAAGGGCGATACGGCGGAACTGACGCTCAATTTGCCTTTCGTAAATGAGCAGAACAATGGATGGACAATGACTCGATCGCGGTATGAAAGTGAGCGGCTAAGAAGCTAAGAACAAAGGGTTCCGGGGCAAATGTGATTCGGAGCGCACAGGGGCAGGAAACGTTTTTCGGTGTACACTCACGAACATTAAGCAACAACGAGCAGGATGGCTTGGATGGAACGCCCCGCGGTAAACCCGAATACCGTGCAGTTTGGACTCTTCGAAGTTGATTTGCAGGCCCGCGAACTGCGCAAGTCCGGGGTCAAGATCAAACTGCATGAACAGCCCTTTCAGGTGCTGGCCGTGTTGCTGGAGCGTCCGGGGGAGATCGTCACCCGTGAAGAATTGCAGGCCCGCCTGTGGCCGGCAGACACTTTTGTGGATTTCGATCTAAGCCTGAACGGCGCCGTCAAGAAGTTGCGGCAGGCGCTGGGCGATGAATCCGATAATCCGCGATTCGTCGAGACTCTGTACCGCAGGGGCTACCGGTTCATCGCGCCGGTTTCGGGGACGAATGGCGGAGGGGCGGCTGCTCGCCATAACGGCGTCCATTCGGCAACAATCCGGAATTCACAGGCCGAGGGCGAAGGATCCACTGATACTGACCGCTCCGTTGAGACCAGGTTCACGTCTGGGAAACGTCTGGCAGTCATCGCGACCGTGTGCCTTGCGGTCCTCGTCCTCGGTCTCATCGTCTTTAAGCGGACGCTAAGGCCGTTCCCCCGAATCACCGGATTCACGCAGATCACCAGCGGCGGGACTGCTGTTCATCAACTGGGCGCGTTGGCTACCGACGGCCGGAGGCTCTATTTCCAGGCGGCGGACAACGACCGCATCGTGCTGGCCGAGGTTTCCGTTTCCGGAGGCGACAGCTTGGTCATTCCAACTCCGTTCCAGAATACCTTTCTCGGCGATATCGCGCCCGATGGCTCGTCTCTCCTGATCAGCGCATTTGATGGCACAAACAAAGAAAGTGCCGTATGGCTTATGCCTTTGCCGGCAGGCTCGCTGCGGCCGCTGGGGACGGTCTCGAGTGATGCCGCAGGGTGGGCGTCGGATGGGCGCAGTCTGCTCTACGCCCATGAGGCTGATCTTTACCAGGCGAACTCAGACGGATCTGGTGCCAGAAAGCTTGCCACCCTTGGGGCGCACATTGTCGCCGCCCGGGTTTCTCCGGATGGGCGGAAAATCCGGGTAAACCTCGAGGACACGAAAACTGGCTTCACCGAGTTCTGGGAACTCAACAGCGATGGGAGCCATCCTCACCCTCTACTTCCGGGCTGGAGCAATACCCCTCACGAATGCTGCGGGCAGTGGACACCCGACGGGAAATATTTTCTCTTTGCCAGTTTTCGTGAAGGCAGGACAAGCCTGTGGGCGCTTCCGGAGAGACGCTCGTGGCTTCAGCCTTCGCCTAAGCCCGTGCAATTGACGAACGGCCCCCTGGATTTCTGGTTGCCTGTTCCTTCCAAGGACGGGAAGCGGATCTTCGCCATGGGTGGGTTGCCGCGATCCGAGGTGCTGCGCTATGACGGGCGATCGTTCCAACCGTATCTGGGTGGTGTTTCCGCAGAGGACCTGGCATTCTCCGCGGACGGCAACCGCGTTGCCTATGTTTCGGTTCCCGAGTTCACGCTTTGGTCGAGCAAGATCGACGGAACTGACCGCGTTCAATTGAGCGATCCCAGCGTGATGGAAGCAGCCTTGCCACGCTGGTCTCCCGACGGAAGTCAGATCGTATTCATGGCGAGAACGCTGAACACAGATTGGCGGGCCTATCTAGTCGCAGCGAACGGACAGGGTTTGCGCGAACTCATTCCCGGAGCGACGGCTGGTTTTGATCCAAGTTGGTCACCGGACGGCAAGTCGATCGTGCTGGCGATGAGCGACCTCGGGGCGACGAGCAACAAGATCAGCGTTCTCGATCTGGAGACCCAGAAAGTCTTCGCTCTTCCGGGAGCAGAAAATCTATTCTCGCCGCGCTGGTCCCCCGACGGACGTTACATTGCCGCACTCACGACAGACTCGCAAGCGCTGATGCTGTTTGATCGCACAAATCAACAGTGGGCCGAACTGGCACGATTGGGGATCGGATTTCCAAGTTGGTCGCATGACGGGCAATACCTCTATTTTGATTCGATTCTGACAGAGGATCCCGCATTTTTCCGTGTACGCATTGCCGATCACCGCCTGGAGCGCATCGCCAGCCTGAAAGATATCCGCCGGCTGTGGGGGCCGAACGGAGAATGGACGGGATTGGGTCCGGACGATTCGCTGCTGGTCACGCGCAACATCGGCAGCCCGGAAATTTACGCGCTCGACTGGCAGCCTTGATGGTGGCGGAGGTCGATTGATCACTGACGAAAACGAATCGATGACGGCAAAGGAGCGGGAACACGCGTTCATGATCGGAGCTCCGCTGGCCATCGTTCCGGCTTTGGCTTTCCTTCCCGCCGTAATGTTTCTGATTGTCTTTCCGCAGGTGGCTTACGGCAGAGTGATCGGCGCCTGCGTGGTTCCGGCCTGCGCGCTCGTCAGTGTTTACGGGCTGTGGAAGCTTGCGATGGGAGCCGTGCAGAAACCGTGGGGAATTTTCAACGTTCTGAGCTATGGCGCATTGTTTGTGCTGCTGGTCATCGCTGGCTATACGGGCCTGTTCCTGGCCTTGATGACAGTGAAAATGTAGCCGCGAACTACATCCGCCTGGCGTTAACCCGAACCCGGTTTTGTGCGTCTAACCAGTGGAGCCCTTCAAAACTCCCTGCCAGCGGCAAAGGTATAATGAGAAGTTAAGCAATCTTAGGAGGCAATACATGGATTCGCGCGAAAGCGCCTTTTGGGCCCGACTGAAAGCCAACCGCTGGGCCTATACCTTTACGATTCTGGCGACGCTCGCGGTTGGAATTCTCATCGGCACCGTGGTTTCTTATGGTGTCAAAGGCAAAGAGGGACAGAAGTCATCGGATGCCACGCCGCTGACCATTCCCGCTCCGCAGCAACTCTCGAACGCCTTCTCGCAGATCTCCAAGCAACTCGAACCGAGCGTCGTGAACATCAACACGGAATCGACCATCAAGAATCCGCATCGCCGGCAGCGCTCCATCCATCCGGATCCCGACCAGGATCAAGGCAGCGGAGATGAAGATGCCCCATTCCAGGATTTCTTTGACAAGTTTTTCGGCGGACAGGGTGGTCAAGGCGGTCCCGACCCCGGCACGATCCGCCAGCGCTCGCTCGGTTCCGGAGTGATTGTCGATTCCAAGGGATACATCGTCACGAACCGGCACGTGGTCGAAAAGGCCGATCGCATTCGCGTGAAGTTGCAGGATGAAAATCCGGCGACCCCGGGGCACGATGCGAAATTGATTGGCATGGATCAGGAAACCGATCTGGCGGTGATCAAGATCGATATCGATCGTCCGCTGCCCGCCGCGAAAATCGGCAACTCCGACGGTATGGAGGTGGGCGACTGGGTTCTCGCGATCGGTAGCCCCTTCGGATTGCAAGAAACAGTCACCGCAGGCATCGTCTCGGCCAAGGGACGCAACATCGTTCCCAACCGTCAGTTTCAATCATTCATTCAGACGGACGCGGCCATCAACCCCGGTAACTCTGGCGGACCGCTCGTCAACATGGCGGGCGAAGTGGTCGGCATCAATACCGCTATTTTGACCGAGACCAGTTCTTACGCCGGTGTGGGATTCGCCATGCCTTCGAATACGGTGGCGCAGGTCTACAACCAGTTGATTGGCCCTGATCACCGCGTGGCGCGCGGCTCCATCGGCATCGAATTCTCTCCGTTCCCGAATGCGTCCATTACGCGCATTTACGGAGCGGGCGTCACCATCCAGAACGTCACCTCCGGCAGTCCGGCGGAAGAAGCTGGCCTCAAGATCGGGGATACAATCACCTCCGTTGACGGCAAAGACGTGAAAACTGGCGATGAGTTGGTGGCGGAGATCGCTGCCCGCAAACCGGGAACGAAGGCCAAGCTCACGTTTGTGCGCAACGGCAAGAAGCAAGAAACGGCCGTCACCATCGCCGATCGCTCGAAGCTGTTCGCTTCGCGTCTCGGCGATGAGGACGAAAACCAGAGCGAGGAAGCTCCGAAAGCCAGCAAGTTCGGGCTCACGGTTCGCAGTATTACTCCCGACCTGGCCGATCGCCTCGGTATCGCTTCCAGCAAGGGCGTGGTGGTGCAGGACGTGAAGCAAGGATCGTTTGCGGAAGACCTCGGCCTGAATCGCGGCGACGTGATTCTCGAAGTGAACAAGCAAGCCGTGAATAATCCCGACGACTTCGCAAAGATCGAGACGGCAATGAAGAGCGGGCAGGACGTCGTGTTCCTGGTGCGGCCGCGAGGCTCACGCGCGCAGGACGGAACGATTTTCCTGGCAGGCACACTTCCGTAACCGGTATATACTCCGGCGAGACTGGCACTCCGCCCCTGTTTCAGGGACGATAAGAGGGTCGATCTCGCCGGTTTTTTTGTTGGTCGCTATTGTCTCGTTTTGTATCAGGGTATCGCTTTAGCGATACCGTAATTTCTTTGATTTCAGACGCCCCTTTAGGGCTGGAAATGGGGAGCCGAGTTCTTCAGCGAAATTTACGCATGCACATAGCGGATCAAATTCGGCCTTGGCGAAGAATAGCGTTATTCGGGATGCTCTGCCTAGCTGTGCAGGGGTTCGCCTTCGCAGAAACGGACACCTCTACTCCACCCAAAAATCCCGCCACCCACGCGACCACGAAGCACGCATCCTCCAAGAAGAGCAGCAAAACTTCGCACGGCAAGAAAAGCTCGAAGAAGCGTGGACAGCAGGCAATCGATTCAACCCGCGCCCGGCAAATTCAGGAAGCGTTGATTCGCGAACACTACATGCAGGGCACACCGACCGGCACATGGGACGCCGCTACCCAGGCGGCCATGCAGAAATATCAAGCTGCGCAGGGATGGCAGTCGAAGACCACGCCCGATTCTCGCGCTTTAATCAAACTCGGACTAGGCCCCAGCCACGATCATCTGCTCAATCCCGAGAGCGCCATGACAATGCCCACCGCTCCCGCGACGGGCGACCCGAAAGCGGCAAGCAAGCCAGCTCCAGAAGAAAACATCCCTCCGCAATAGGCAGGCGTCCCCAAATTACATCGCAGGCGTAAGGGCGATTTTTCACGAACTGGCCCGCCACTGTTCGCCTTTTTGGGCGGTCAATGAAGTGTTTTAGTTTGGGTTCTGGTAGTAATAAAGGCCAATGAAGAAAATGCCGCCGATGAAATATACGACGACATCCCACCAAAAACGTTTGGGCTCTTCTGCGCGGTACACAATGCCGTGGTAACGCTCTAAGGTCTCCCCACTGAGCGTGAAGACCGCCGTCATAACCAATAGAACGATCCCAATAAGCAGGAAGCGGTGTTGCCGATCAATCAGATATGAAAAGTGGTCCATTTGCTCTTCACACTATGCTCGCAAGGAAGCATGACCTGCGCAAGATGAATCTCTGATGGAAGCCGTAAGGGATGTAGACGCTATCAGGGATATTTCAACAACTACCGAAGCCAGTGCAACTGCGAGAGCAAAGCTCCGACGAGGACGACCAAGAGCACGACTAACATCACTTCGAGTAAAACCGTTGACCAGCTGCGAGGAGGATAATATTTTCTGCCACCAGGCATAGGCACGAGTATAGACAGACCTTCAACGAACCGCCCGCTCAACTCGCCTAATCCAGCACCGGCCGCGGACAGAACGGAATTGCCGCCCCTTTGACGATCGCTCCCGGATTTCCCTCCACCAGCGCCTCGGCGTACGTCGGTCCCACAATTTTCTCAGCGGCTGCGTACCCAACCGAAAGATTCGGTATTCGTCGCTTAGTGTCGTGCGCATCGGACGACAAGATGTGCACGGCCGAGCGCTCAAGCAGCCAGCGCGCCACGATTTCGGGTCGCTCCCCCCAGGAGCCGGTCAATGCAGAAGCCGTGACCTGTACCAGGCAGCCTTGCTCCGCCCACTCCACGATGCGCTGCGGCGTTTGTTGCAGTATCGGGTTGCGCTCGGGATGGGTCAGGATGGGCGTGATTCCGCGATCTCCGAGACGGGTGAAACATTCTGCGAGATTCGTCGGCACGCTGTAGTTGCTCAGCTCGATCAACAGATAGTTCGTCTCGCCAATGGTGTAGTTATGCGGGGTTTCGAGCACTCGTTCCAGATTTTCAAACGAGAGGTGGAAGTCGCATCCCAGAGTCAACTGCAGTTCCGGACCAACTTTCTGCTTGAGTTGCTCCAGCAACCCGCTGAGGTAGGCGCGATCGTACGCATATCGATCGTTGGCGTGGGGCGTGGCGACGCTGTGCGTAATGCCGTCCTCAACTGCCATGCGGCACATCGCAACGGCCATTTCCCAGGACTTGGGGCCGTCGTCAACTTCGGGCAAAAGGTGGCAGTGAATGTCGATCACGGTGTATGACGATTAAAACATATTCGCCTGCGTTCGATGTTTTCGGAGGACAGCCCGAAGCCGCATCGCTCGCATCCAACTTCTTGGCAGCAGCGCAGTTGCGCTACTCCCGCCTTCTCGTGCACGATAGTAGATTCGACTTTGATCGTTGACCGTTAATCGTTCTCACCTTGGATATTGAGGAGCAGGTTCGCAAATGAGCTTTTTGAGGGCGGCGCGCGCCGCACTGGCAAGTCAAAGTGGTTTTCCCCGGATGCTTGTGGCCGCGACAGTTGTTGTTCTGGCCGGACTTTCGCTTTCTTGCGGCACGAACATGCATATTAATCCCAACGGGCCCAGCCACACTGCCTATATAACCTTGCCCGGCAAGGGAAGCGTGTTGCAGTTGCATATCAACAACGGTACTGGCGAAATCACGATTGGGAGCGAAACTCCGCAATTGCAGGACTCTTCGCCAAGTGGCCTGGCCTTGCTTCCATCGAAAAAATTTCTCTACGTGGTGAATTCCCGGGCTAACTCGATATCGATTTTCAGCGTTGCCGGTGATGGTACTTTGGCGCTCACCGGAAGTCCGACTCCCGAAGGCGGGTCCTCTCCCGATGCTGTGGTCATTGACCCTTCCGGAAAATACCTGCTGGTGACCAACAACCTGGGGGACGCCAACAGCGACGGAAGCATTTCGATCTTCTCGATCGATGCCGGATCGGGAGCGCTCACGCAAGTCGGCTCGCCCGTTCCCGCGAATTCGAATCCAGCACAGATTCTATTTACCCACTCCGGCAAATTTGTGTATGTGACCAATCCTGGTATCGGGATGGTGACCGGATTTGCGTTCTCCAATGGTGTTCTCACAAAAGTGCCGAACTCTCCGGTATTTTCGGGAGCCCAGGCGTCGGGATTGGCCGTCGATGGGAGCGATCAATTCCTGTACGTTGCCAACTCCGCGGCCATTAATCCTGGCTTGACCACGATCGGCAACATTTCAGGTTTTAATATCGACCCAAACACCGGAGCACTGACTCCGATCCTTGGCTCGCCATTTGTTTCCACGCTTGGCACAGGCCCATCCGCGCTTGCGGTCGATCTGACCGGCACGCTCCTCTACGCGACGACTCCCGGATCGAGTTACTCCATCTGGTGTTTTCAGATCACCCATCTTTCCGGACAACTGACGGCGGTAACGACTTCACCATTCAGTCTGACGTCCGGCGGGCAGTTCGCGCTCTTCGATCCGAGCGGCAGCTATTTTTACATCGGCAATCAGCCAGGGGGAAACGTGGTGGGCTACACGTATAACTCGTCGACGGGCGCGGTGACCGCGATTACCAACTCTCCTTTTGCCACCGGAGCCCCCGGCGCCATGGTCCTCTCGGAGTGACTGCTTTGTAGGGGAAGCGGTTTTGAATCTGCGATTTGTGGATTAGCACTTTGGTGGAATAACTTTGGCACCCGCGTGCTATTTTCAGATTCCTAGCGCAGCTTTACATTGCCATTGAGCAGTTCTGGGGGAGGGCTGCCCGGGCGTCCTGGATTCGAAAGAATCCGGACGCCCGTTTAATTTTTGGGACACTTCTAGTTGGTTGAGATGGTGAAGTTCACCGTGATGCGAGCCTGGGTTTCGACGGGCTGCCCGTTTTGAAGATAGGGCTTGAAGTGCCACTGCTTCACGGCCTCGCGAGCCGCAGTCGCCAGAATTCCAGGCCCGCTCAAAATTTGTAATTCCTGAATCGACCCGTCACGCGAGATCAGCGCCTGCAAACTGACAGCGCCCTGCACCTTCATCTGCCGCGCCAGCAAAGGATAATCCGGTGGCACGGACACGCTCACGCTCTGCGCGGTTTGCGGCGAGAGTTGCACGCGGTCGCCGCCATTGACGGTCCGAGCCTCCACCGTTGCATTCGCTGGCGGTGTTGACGTCGCGCCCGAGTTCACATCCAGATGAATCGCGTTGCTCTTTGCCGGTATCGTCATGTGGCGATTCCCGGCCACGACTTCCACTTGCAGAGGAGGCAGAGCGGCGCGCTCCGTGGTCGCTGAAAAGGGTGGTGCATCATCGGAGGCCGGGGCAGAAGGTTTGACTGACTTTTTGTCCCTTGACGGAACCGCAGCCGAGACCGCTGGAGTGCTCGCAGTGGTCCTGCTCCTGGCGTGAAATATGGCCTGTTGCACTTCGCCCGCCGGGGGAAACCAGAAATCCCAGTCTTTCAGGATGACTGCTGCAAGTGCGACCAGCAGGATTCCCAGCGCAATCAACATTCGCTTCCGCTGCACCTCCACATCTGGCAAGGTCGGTTGCGGAGGGAGCGGCATGGACCGCTCGATATGATCCTCGGGCTGCGTCTCGTTTCGAAACATCACGGGAATGTCCTCAGAGCCAGTCTCGGGGGAGGGTACTGCGTCAGTATGCCCCGAAACCCATTCCCATGCCAAGCAAAACCCAAGCCGGATGGGCCCTGGAGCAGGGAAAAGGGGCTTCGGGGAAAGGTGCACCTAATCGGGGACACCGCACCACGGCCGGTGTCGCACGGCCCCGAATTACCGCAAGTTACGCATTTTTCTACACTTTGTAGTCGAGCTTGTCGAGAATTCCAGTCGCAGCGTCGAGGATTTCCTGATCCACCTTACGATTGGAGGCGATCGCTTCGGCCAGCGGGATGGAGATAATCTTGTTGCCGCGCAACGCTGCCATCCGTCCCCATTCGTCGCGGTGCACCATGTCGATAGCTCCCAAACCGTAGCGGGTCGCCAATACGCGGTCGAAAGCACTAGGGGATCCACCTCGCTGAATGTGCCCGAGGACAACCGAACGCGACTCGAATCCGGTCAGCTTCTCTATTTCGGCCGCCAGCGTTGCGCCAATTCCTCCAAGCTTGAGATGCCCGAATTCGTCCCGCCCTTCTCCTCCAACACACGGTCCGCCGTGCTTCTCGATGCCGTCCGCGAACTTGGCGCCCTCTGCTGCGACCACGATACTGAAGTATCTTCCGCGCGAGTGGCGCTGACGAATCAGTTCCGCCACCTGCTCGATGTCGAAAGGAACTTCGGGAATCAGAATTACGTCGGCGCCCCCCGCAATCCCGCTGTACGCCGCGATCCAGCCGGCATCGCGTCCCATCACCTCAACGACAATTACTCGATTGTGCGCTTCCGCCGTCGTGTGCACGCGGTCGATCGCGCCAGTTGCGATGTTCACGGCCGTGTCAAACCCGAAAGTGAAATCGGTGCCCGCAAGATCGTTGTCAATCGTCTTGGGAACGCCGACCACCTTGACTCCCATGTCAAAAAGCTTCTTGGCCACCGAAAGCGTGTCGTCGCCGCCGATGGCGATTAACGCGTCGCAGCCATGCTTCTTCAGATTGTCGATGCACTGCTGCAGTCCGTTCGGACTTTTCGCCGGATTCGTCCGTGATGTGCGCAGGATGGTGCCGCCGCGCGGCAGAATCCCGCCCACCGACGACAGGCCCAGGTCCATCGTCTTGTCTTCCAGCAATCCACGCCACCCCTCTACAAAGCCGACGAACTCGTCTTCATAGTGAAAGGTGCCTTTGCGCACTACTGCCCGTATGACCGCATTCAATCCAGGACAGTCGCCTCCGCCCGTCAGCATTCCAATCTTCATCACTTCTCCTTAAAGTATGAATTCCTGCTTCGAATAGAACTCCACGCCGCGGAGCGGGACAATCCGTCGGTATAAAACGTTTCAGTGCGACCCGAAAATATAAGATTATCACGCTGCGCAGCGGTAACCGCACCGCTACATCGGTCCAGCTAAGGACGCCCGCGCTCTTGCGCGCGCCGCTCCTTTTCGACACAATACTCGCCACCGGATCATCGGATGTTGTTATTACGATCGGGGCCCATGCCGAAATATTTGCGTGTTCTTTTCTGGATTGCGATCAGCCTGCTTGGAGCGCTGGCCCTTTCGACCATCGCCTTACACCGCGGCGAACAGATCAATGCCTTGTGGCTGGTAGTCGCCGCCGTCTGCACCTATGCCGTCGCCTATCGCTTCTACAGCAGTTTCATTTCGGCGAAGGTATTGGCCTTGGACCCCTTGCGCGCGACACCCGCCGAGCGTCTGGAGAATGGCCGAGATTTTGTCCCGACAAATAAGTGGGTCGTCTTCGGACACCACTTCGCCGCCATCGCAGGCCCCGGACCGCTGGTCGGACCCGTGCTCGCCGCTCAGTTCGGATACCTGCCCGGCACCCTTTGGATCATCTCCGGGGCGGTCCTCGGCGGCTGCGTGCAGGATTTTGTGATTCTCCTGTTCTCCGTTCGCCGCGACGGCAAGTCGCTTACGGAGATGGCGAAGTCCGAAATCGGGCGGGTCGGCGGGGTTGTCGCTTATGTCGCGGTCCTCAGCATCATCGTGATTCTCCTCGGTGCAACCGCGCTCATCGTCGTCAACGCTCTCAAGTCGAGTCCATGGGGAACGTTCACCATCGCTATGACCATGCCCATTGCTGTATTGATGGGCGTGTATTTGCGCCGCATCCGTCCCGGAAAGGTGCTGGAGACATCGCTATTAGGATTTGTCCTCGTGCTCGCTGCGATTTTTGGTGGGCAAATGGTTTCGCAGTCGCCGTCCTGGGCGACTGTGTTCACCTTCACCGGCCCCACCCTCGCAATCCTCATCATTGTTTACGGATTCGCGGCCTCCGCGTTGCCGGTATGGCTTCTGCTCGCGCCCCGCGACTACCTGAGCACGTTTGTGAAACTAGGCACGATTTCTCTGCTTGCCGTGGGCATCGTAGCGATGCGGCCGACGCTGCACATGCCGCCTCTGACACGCTTTGTGGACGGCACTGGTCCGATCTTTGCGGGAACCATCTTCCCCTTCGCTTTCATCACCATTGCTTGCGGCGCGGTAAGCGGATTTCATTCCCTGATTTCCAGCGGGACGACCCCCAAGCTAATCCGCCGGGAACCCGAAACCCGCATGGTTGGATATGGCGGCATGATGGCCGAGTCGCTAGTTGCGGTCATGGCTATGATTGCGGCTTCGGTGCTGCAACCTGGAGTCTATTTCGCAGTGAATAGTCCTGCGGGCATCGTCGGTCAGGCGCCCGAGGCAGCGGCGGCGACCATCAGCGCGTGGGGATTCCCTGTTACTGCTGCACAGATGGCGACTTTGGCGCACGCCGTTGGCGAGCAGACTTTGTACAACCGCACCGGCGGTGCACCCGCCTTCGCCGTCGGCATGGCACAAATTTTTTCCAACACGCTTGGCGGACAGGCGGTGATGGCGCTCTGGTATCACTTCGCGATCATGTTCGAAGCGCTGTTCATCCTCACCATTCTCGATGCCGGCACGCGTGTTGGCCGCTTCATGCTCCAGGATGCGCTTGGGCACATCTGGAAGCCACTCGGCCGCACCAGTTGGTATCCGTCGATTCTGTTTACGAGCGCAGTGATCGTGGCCGCCTGGGGAAATTTTCTGTGGCAGGGCATTAAAGATCCGCTCGGCGGAATCAATTCTCTCTGGCCGCTCTTCGGGATTTGCAATCAACTGCTGGCCACGGTCGCGCTCTGCGTCGCGACCACCATTATCGTAAAGATGGGACGCGTGCGTTATGTCGTCGTCACGCTGATCCCGCTGAGTTGGCTGGTAGCCGTGACCTTCACGGCATCATGGCACAAAGTCCTGGATACGAATCCGCGAGTCGGCTTTCTGGCCCACGCCCGCCAACTCGCTGCGGCCGGAGCCAATCCGCGCCTGATCTTCAACGACCGCCTCGACGCCGCCATAACCGGAGTGCTGGTCGTGATGGTAGCGATGATCCTGATTGAATCGAGCCTCGAATGGATGAGAGTGATTTCAGGACAAAAGTCTGCCGCGACCAAAGAAGCGCCGTTCGTAATGACCAGCCTGGCAACAGAGGAGCAACCATGAGCGGGGTAGGATCGTGTGGCGCGGGCGCCCCCGCCCGCGAAAAGCCAGAAGGAAAAATAATCGACGGCAAGGTGAGGTCGATGTTGGAGGCCGTTATGCAAGCGTTCGCTCTGCTAACAGCAACCCTACGCGAAATCTTCGACGAGTCCGCCTACCAGCGATTTCTCGAAAAACGCCGTCTAGAATCTTCTGTCAATGCCTATGCCGCCTTTCAGCAAGAAAATGAGCAATCGAAATCAAGAAGGCCAAGATGTTGCTAGCGCGGCCAAGAAACTGATAACTGATAACTGAGAGCTGAGATCTGTCCTGCTACACTTCCCTCATGCGCGTCCTCGGCATCGACTGCGGCACCGAATACACCGGATACGGCGTAGTCGATCTCGTCTCGGATGGCCGCAAGAATGAACGGTTGGTGTGCGTCATCTGTGGCGCCATCAAAGTTTCCCCGCGCGAACCGATGGCCACCCGCTTGTCGCGCATTTCGATCGGCCTGCAACAACTGATCATTCAGCATCACCCGGATCGTGTCGCCATTGAAGACGTCTTCTATGCAACCAACGTGAAGTCCGCTTTAAAGCTCGGCCAGGTGCGCGGAGTGGCCATGCTCGCCGCGGCTTCTGCCGGGTTAGAAGTAGCCGAATACTCGCCGCTCTCCATCAAATCGGCGGTTGTCGGCTACGGCCGGGCCGAGAAACATCAGGTCCAGCAAATGGTGACGCGCCTCCTGAACCTCGAACAGATCCCGGAGCCAGCCGATGCTGCCGATGCTCTGGCCATCGCCATCTGCCATCTGCACACCGCAGCGACACAGGAACGCCAAAGCGCCTCCCGTTGATAGGAGACGGTCAAGTTACCGCCGCCCACGTCCAGAAACCCAAACCACCGCGCCACTCGTTTGGGCATCCCACGCAGACGCCGCACGAATCTCAAGCTATCCTGAAATGAAGCACCCAACTATTTTCTGAGGATTCTATGCGTCTCCCCCACGTCATTTCCGCAGTTGTCGTAACGCTGCTTCTGCCAACGGCCTTCTTGCAAGCTGCTCAGAATGCGTCTTGCACTTTCGACACGTTCTCGGCGCCATCCGGCTATTCTTTCAACATGGTGCAGGGAGTCAGCGACGACGGCTCGGTGGTCGGCCAGTTGCTCGATAACACTACGCTGCAAACTGTCGCTTTCATGCGGTCGGCCAGCGGTGTCGTCACCAAGTACACGGCCCCGCAATCCACCTCGACGTGGCTATACGGACGCAGCGCTACCGGCACCAACGTAGGCTCCTACCAGGACGACGGAAACCTCCAACACATGCATGGATTCCTGCTGCAAGGCACGAAGTTCACCGCGGTCAACCACTCCGGCTCTTCGAATACATGGCTATTCGGCGTCAACCAACTGGGAGCCGCGGTCGGCAGCTATAGCGCCAGCGCGTCCGTGACCAAGGGCTTCATGCTTCTGAACGGCAAGTACACGACCATCGCCTACTCGAATGCGCAGGTCACGTACGCCCTGGCGGTCAATGACAACGGCGACGTCGTAGGCTCCTACGCCAGCGGTTTCGTCAGCAACGGCTTTGCCTGGCAAAACGGAACCTTCACCACCATCAACTACCCGAAAGCCAAGTACGGAACTGTCCTCACCGGCATCAACAATTCGAGTGTCATCGTGGGAAACCATCTTTCATCTGACAAAAGCTTCGGATTCATCTACGAAAATGGAGTCTTCAAGAACATCGTCTATAGCGGTGCTAGCTACACGATGGCGGGCGGCATCAACAACAACGGCTTGATCTCCGGCCAGATCATCCTGAGCGGGACGAGCACTCTAGGCTATACGGCGATATGTAAGTAGGAGCTTCCAGCCTTTAGCCTTTAGCCAACCCGCCCTCTCTTCGCTCGCGGGATCAGAATTTCCGATTCTGAGAGCGAAAAGCTAAAGGCTGAAAGCGCCCCTTGACACTGCTTGCCTATATCCCCAATCATTACAGCGGCCCATGCTTCGTTCATTTCAGATTGCCCTCGTTCTTATTTTTTCGGTGTCTCTTAGCTATTCGCAAAATTCGCCAGCCGAAGTAACGTTCACCCTCGATTTCCCCGCCTCGCAGCCGGAACACTATGTCATTCGCGTGCAATCAGATGGCAAAGCGCGTTACCAGTCGGTCGGCCGCATCTCTGCGGATTCCGATGAGACCGACAGCTTCGACCTGAATTTCGTTGCGACTGTCGAAATGCGCCAAAAAATATTCGATCTGGCGGCCAAAGCCGGCTACTTTCAAAAGGATGTCGATTCGCACCACAAGGGCATGGCGTTTACCGGAAAGAAGACACTGGCCTACAAGGATGACCGGCGCAGCGGCGAATCCACCTACAACTATTCCTCGATCCAAGGCGTGCAGGACCTGACCAGCCTGATGCAGAGCCTTTCCGAAACACTCGAATTCGGCCACCGCCTGCAGTACGACCGCCAGTATCAGAAGCTCGCGCTCGACGAGGAACTCAAGCGGATGGAGGAAATGGCACACAGCAACCAGCTAGTCGAGGTCGCCTCGATTCGTCCCATCCTTGAAGAGATCACCGCCGACCAATCCGTGATCAACGTAACCCGTGCCCGTGCTCAACGGCTGCTGGAGCGGGTGGGCGCTCGCTAAACTCACGCGTCCTTGTCCTGATTCCCGCTTGACTTCGGCCCTTTCCGCTCGCAAACTGAAGGCACTGCAGACTTCAAGAAAGCACGGCAAACGCCGCTCTTTGAACAATTTGCCTTATTTGCAGGGAATGCTATTGCTGGCAACTCGAAGGCCTCACCACGGTTCTAACTGGTAGCTGCGGAAAGAGCTCGATTTGTGCACGTGAAGGGGACTAGTCCCAGGAGATCCATATGTCAGTCGAATACGGAAAGCTGCTCGCGGGGTTGGCGATTCTCGCCACCGCAGTTCTGACGGTTCCGGCGGGTGCAGAGTCGAAAGCCCGCATTGTCCGATTGAGCGAAGTGCAGGGCACCGTGCAAATCGATCGCGCCGGCGACGGCTTCGAGAGGGCATTCCTCAATTTGCCACTGATCGAAGGCTCCAAGCTGAAAACCGGCAAAGATGGCCGGGCTGAAGTGGAGTTCGAGGATGGCAGCGCGCTGCGGCTCGCTCCTGATAGCGAAGTCGATTTCACCCGTCTCGCCCTCGGGGATGATGGCCAGAAGTTAAGCGACGTGCAGCTGATAACTGGCACCGTGTATGCGAACCTTCATCCGAAAAAAGGAGACAAAAAAGGCGAAAATAAAACGGGCGATCAGTTCCAGCTGATGTTTGCGCAAAAATCGGTCGCTGTGGCTCAATCCGCACACTTCCGCGTCGGACTGAGCGACGCGGAGGCGACCGTCGCTGTGTTCAAAGGCAAAGTAACCGCTACCTCGTCGGCTGGCCCAGTCGAGGTCGCCGAGAAGCACAGCGCCACTATTGCTCTTTCTAAGGATGACGCGGCCAAGGGCGATATTGCCGGCGACTCAGGTAAAGAAAACAAGCAAAACACTTTCACGATCGCCAAGAATTACGAGGAGACACCCTCCGACGCCTGGGATCAGCAGCAGACTGATTATCACGATCGTTACGCCACGTCCTCCGGCGCTGCCAATATCAATTCGCCGTACGGTTACGGCATGAGCGACCTGAATTACTACGGCAACTTCATGTCGCTCCCCGGCTATGGCAATGTATGGCAGCCCTATTTGATCGGCGCCAACTGGGATCCGTTCATGGACGGCGCATGGGCCTTCTATCCCGGCGCAGGCTACATGTGGGTGTCCGGCTATCCGTGGGGATGGATGCCCTACAACTATGGCAACTGGGCTTTCGTTCCGGGCTACGGATGGGTCTGGCAGCCGGGATATTTCAACTACTACGGTGGCATCCCGCAGGTGGTGAATCCTCCGGTTCGAACCAAAGTGCCAACGCCGCCGACCAGAGGACATCAGACGGTACTGGTAGGCCGCGGACTGAGCGCGAATCCTCCTCTCGGAGCGCCCCGGCACCTGACCATCAATCCGGGATCCGCGGGCATTGGGGTGCCGCGCGGTTCAGTGCGACATCTCGACCACGTGAACAGGACATTGACGCAAACTTCTCGTCCGGTGACTGTCGCGACAATTCCGCCACCTTCCATATCTTCATCGAACTCTGCATTCGGTACCAGTTCGCCTTCGATGAGAGGTGGATCCTCGATGGGTACGATGCCCATGGCATCGCCGCATCACTCAGCGCCGCCCGCGCGCCCCCACTGAATTGGATGGACACGAGTTCTAACTACGCCACAATAATGCCCGCGTATCCAACGACCTGATCGTAGTCGCCGGATACTTCGCCGGAAGTGGCATACTTCACCAGAGTGGCCGAAGTCGCCCCCAGAGATTTCGCCGCCGTCAGCATGACGATCGTCGGCCCAAAACCGCACATGCTGATCTCTTCATTCGTGACCACGTCCCAGAGTCCGCGCGCATCCATTGCCAGCACGCGATCGATAGCTTTGCGATCCTTAACGCGGGTGACGGCATCCGATTCGTAGTGGTTCATGTCGCTCGAAGCGACGATCAGCACTTTTTCGTTGCCAGCTGTAATGGCGTCTGCCAGCGCCTCGCCCGAACCGCGCAACTGTTCGAAATTTCTGGTGCCGATCGCAATCGGGACGATCTTCAGCTGCGGTTGTCGCACTTGGAGAAAAGGCAACTGAACTTCGATAGCATGCTCACCATGGTGGGCCGTGCTGTCTTCTTCAAGAACTGGGAAGCGCTGCAACAGGCGAACGGCTAAATCCTCATCCGGTGCCACTTCGCCCAGCGGAGTCTGCCAGAACGTTCTCGCCATAACCGCCAGCGGGCGTCCCTTGCCCGTATGGTTGGGGCAGAGGATCACGCAGCGCTCAGGAATATCAAGTCGGGAATAAACAGCGCCCGCAACGCCACCCGAGTAGATGTATCCGGCATGCGGAGCGACACAGCCGAAAGCGGTTGTAAGCGCGGTCGCTGGAGAAGTGAATTTCCGGATCTCGCGGAGCAGTTCGTCCGCGCGGCCGGGATAAAATCGACCGGCAACAGCAGGAGTGCGAACGGCGGAAGTCATCATCGGCTCGCAGAAGCTCGTGTAGCACGGGCATTCCTGCCCGCGAGAAGTCTACTCGCAATAATCAGTCGGGGGTAGACGCGGTGGGAAGACTAGGAAACTCCGTCGCGCAGCGCCCGGAACAAAGCCGCAGTTCTCTCCAGCGGCAAAGCCTCCGCCCGGATGGCAGGTTTCACGCCGCTCTTCGCCATCGCCGCCTTCAGCACAGCGGTATCGTACTGCGTCTTCAGATTATTCCAGAGGGTCTTGCGTTTCTGCCCAAAGCCGAGTTTCAGAAAGGCAATGAACTCGGCCTCCGGAACCTGCAGCGCCTCCAGTTTGGGCTTGATCGTAATTCTTACGACGCTGGAATGAACCTTGGGAGGCGGAACGAACGCGCCCGGCGGCAGCGTGAAAAGCTGCTCGACCCGCCCGTAGAGCTGGGCTGTCGCGGATAGTAACCCGTAGTCGCGGCTTCCCGCCGACGCCGCCAGACGATCAGCGACTTCCTTCTGCACCATGATGACGATGATAGAAAAATATCGGTGATATTCAAGCAGCCGCAACAAAATGTCGGACGTAATGTAATACGGCAGATTTCCCACCACTCGGGCCGGTTCGGGCGAAAAATTGAGTCCCGTATGCAGCATTCCCGGCTTCAGGCCGAAGACCGTGTTCAATTCAATCTTCAGAATGTCACCCTCGATAATTTCAACATTCGGACGCATGTTGAATTGCATGCGCAGTTGCGCCGAAAGTACGCGATCCAACTCCACCGCGATCAGACGTCGGGACTTCCGCGCCAGCAATTCGGTGATCGCGCCGCGTCCCGGGCCGATCTCGAGTACAGTAGACTGTGAAACATCGCCCAGAGCATCCACAATGCGCTGCGCCGCCGCCTCGCTTGCCAGGAAGTGCTGTCCCAGTTTCGGCTTGCGGGAACTAGTTGGTGCGCTTGCGCTCTTGGGCACGTTGACCCTCTCTCTTTCCGGCTTTAGACTGGCGAAGTTCTTTTCTTGAAAAGATGCGGCTCGCTGCATCTCCACACTAGTCATCATAACGTGAGCGAGGCCGGTCGAGTCCCGCTCAGGAGGCTCTTTCGCAATGCATATTGCTTTTGCGGCATCCGAGTGTGTCCCATATTCCAAAACCGGTGGACTCGCCGATGTAGTCGGTGCCTTGCCGCGCGCTCTCGCTGCTCTTGGACATCAAGTCAGCGTGTATGTTCCCCGCTATCGTCAAACCAAGCTGGTCGATCCGCAAACTGTAGTACGCAGCGTCACGATTCCTTTTGATGACAAGTATCGCTTCTGCTCAGTTGTAACGGCAGGAACCAGCGCTGGAGTCCGATCCTATTTCGTGGACTATCCGCCGTACTTCGATCGCGACACACTCTACGGTGGCCCAGCCGGTGATTATCCCGACAACGCTGACCGCTTCGCGCTGTTTTCACGAGCGGTACTCGAGGCCTCCAAGATTCTCGGTGTGCCGCATGTGTTTCACTGCCACGACTGGCAGTCGGCGCTGATACCGGTCATGCTCCGCACGCTCTACGAAGAGGACCCCGCATTTCGCGAAGTGGCGACGGTGTTCACGATCCACAATATGGGCTATCAGGGCCTGTTTCCGCCGGATATCTTGCCGCTCCTGATGCTTCCATGGGACCTGCTCACGATTTCGAAAATGGAATTCTTTGGGCAGGTAAATTTTCTGAAGGGCGCGCTTGTCCATGCGGACTACGTCACAACAGTAAGCAAGAAATATAGCCAGGAGATTCAGACGACCGAATACGGCTTCGGTCTGGAAGGCGTACTCCGCAACCGCGCTGCAACCGTGACGGGCATCCTCAATGGAGTGGATTACGACGAGTGGAGCCCGCAGACTGACAAATTCACCGTCGCCAAGTATTCGGCGCAGGACCTGAGCGGCAAGCAGAAGTGCAAACTGGATCTGCTGAACGCTTTCGGCATTACCAATGCCGAAGCCAATTCGAAAATTCCGGTGATCGGCATAGTCTCGCGTTTCGCGGCACAGAAGGGTTTCGACCTGATCACCCAGATCATGGACCGGCTGGCGCGCGAAGAGATGATCATGGTCGTGCTCGGATCGGGCGACAAGCCCTACGAAGAAATGTTCCAGCGGCTGAATAAGTTGTTCCCAAACAAGATTGCGATCAAAGTAGCGTTCGACAACGCCGTCGCGCACAAGATCGAAGCCGGAGCCGACATGTTCCTGATGCCGTCGCGGTACGAGCCTTGCGGCCTGAACCAGATTTACAGCTTGAAGTACGGAACCGTTCCCATCGTCCGCGCGACCGGCGGCCTCGATGACACGATCGAACCCTGGGACGCACGCACGGGAAAAGGTACAGGGTTCAAGTTCACCGACTACACGGGCGAAGCTCTGCTTGCGACCATCAAGCAAGCGCTGCTGGCATATCAGGATCCATCGTCGTGGCAGACGCTGATGCGAAATGGTATGGGGCATGATTTTTCCTGGGGCGCGTCGGCGCGCGAGTACGGAAAAATTTACGATCGCGCGCGGCAGTTGCGCGCTGTAGTTCCAGCCGAAAAAGTTCTGGTTTAGGCACCGGGCCAGTGCCCCGAGCCTGCCCTGAGCTGGAGGAAAATCTGTCGTAGTGTAAAGCGTGTCGGGGCGAGTGGCTTGCTTGTAAGATATTTATAAATCAATGGGTTGCAGGTTGAGGCCGCCCGTAACGCACATTTTTTCCCAAAAGTGGGACGCCGAGCGCAAGATCTTGTCGTGCCTGTCTGTTTCTTCTCTTTCTATTCGCTAAAAATATTTATTGAGGAGCAAAATTTGCGATCGAAATCGCGAAAATAGCGAAAATTAGGTTATTGATTTGCAATGAATTGCGGACATGAAAAGCGAAGGCATGGGTTGTCAAGTCGCTTTGTGATTAATAGTGTTTCGGTGGGAAAGATAACTCCGGAGTTACTGGGTTAGCTGCCAGCTATCAGCCGTCAGTTGGTGTCAAATTCGGTTTTGTGGAGTATACTGTGGAATGGATTCCACATATGCAAATCATTCAAATCGTGCTGGATAAAAAGCTGTTACAGGCGGCTGACCAAGCCGCGAAGCGCACGAAGCGAAACCGGTCCGCTCTGGTGCGCGATGCCTTGCGGGAACATCTCCGCGGGTTGGAACTGCGAGCCAGAGAGGAACGCGACCGCCAGGGCTACTCGCGACAATCGCAAGCCAACGCGGAAATGGGGGCTTGGGAATCGGAGGCCACGTGGCCGGAAGAATAATCCGAGGAGAAGTCCGGCTCTACCAGTTTGCCGCGCCCGACAAGAAACGACCAGCCCTCGTGCTGACGCGCAACAGCGCCATCTCCTATCTATCTACGGTCACGGTTGCGCCAGTCAGTTCCACGATTCGCGGTGTGCCCTCGGAAGTCGTGCTCAACGAGGAGGACGGCATGAAGTCTCCGTGCGCAGTCAACCTGCACAACGCGGTCACTGTATCTCAACAGCGATTAGGAAGACGCGTGGCCCAACTCAGCGCCGGGCGGATGAATGAAGTGTGTGCCGCCCTGCGGTTCTCTTTGGGGTGTGATTCGGACTAGTTAGGGGGGACGTTCCGTCTGTCACGGCGTTTCTGTCGGGAAGGTCTTCGTGTCCCCGAGTTTCACCCAGAGTTATACTTCGCAGGACCAAGAGGCTATAAGAATCTGGGATGCCGATTAGGGCCTACTACAATGCAACCGTACTGAGCTTCCTCAAGGATGATACGGAACGCATGCTAGGTGTTCTTGCCGGAGAGCACCATCACGCGTTAGAAGAGCAACAAAGGAGGGCTTGGCTTCAACAGATTTCAATCCTCAAAGCATCCCTCGCCAGCCGACCGAACGGAAGAATCTTCCTAGAGTTCTATATTCCACGAATGGGTAAGCGGGCAGACGCCATTCTGATCGAAAAGAACATCATCTTTGTGATCGAGTTCAAGGTCGGAGCCACCGGATATACATCAGCCGCTTTTGAGCAAGCGGAAGATTACGCCGTTGATCTAAAGAACTTTCATGACGGTAGTCACACCGCTCCTATCGTTCCGGTGTTGGTCGCAACCAATGCCGAATCTAGGCCGATGCCCGAGATCAAATTTGCCGCAGATCTTGTTGCTTCACCGGTCGGAACAAATAAGACTGACCTAGGCGCACTGATCGACACGATTTGCTCCGCGCGAACTTTCCCAAGCCTCAACATTGAAGGGTGGATGGCTCAGGGCTACAAGCCGACGCCTACCATTGTCCAAGCAGCGGAGGTGCTATATCGGACACATAGCGTTATCGACATCTCACGATCGGATGCAGGCGCAAAGAACCTCCAAGAAACTAGTGCCAGCGTGAGCTCCGTGATCGACGGCGCTCGGCAAACAGGTAAGAAAGCGATTTGCTTCGTAACGGGCGTACCCGGTTCAGGTAAGACGCTAGCAGGGCTGAACATCGCTACACGGCGCTCGGTCGACCATGTCGACGAGCACGCTGTTTTTCTGTCAGGCAATGGTCCACTCGTTGATGTTCTTCGAGAGGCGCTTGCACGTGACAAAGTCGCGCGTGAGGGCGTCTTGAAAAAAGATGCTCAGCGCGAGGTTCGCAGTTTTATTCAGAACATCCATCATTTTCGAGATGACTTTGTCGGCAACATTGATGTCCCTCTCGAGAAAGTTGTTGTTTTTGACGAAGCTCAACGCGCCTGGACACGTAAGCAGGCGGCTAGCTTCATGCATCGCAAACGAGGGCAGCACGACTTCAATATGTCTGAGCCGGAATTCCTCATTAGCGTAATGGATCGGCATCCGGATTGGTGCACGGTCGTCTGCCTTGTGGGTGGAGGTCAAGAGATCAACACGGGCGAAGCCGGCATCTCCGAGTGGATCAATTCTCTCGAAGTTGGATTTCCCGATTGGGAAGTTTATATCTCGTCTCGCATGGGGCTCCCAGAATATGGTTCTTCGAGTCAAGTGAAACACTTTCTCACATCGCCGCGAGTGCACTCGGACGAATATCTTCATCTCGCAGTTTCCATGCGCTCATTTCGGGCAGAGGCTCTCTCACACGTGATCGGTTACATCATTGACAATGAACCAGAAGCTGCTCGCGCCACCTACAAGGAGATCGAAGCGGCCTACCCAATCTATTTGACTCGCGATCTTGCCGTAGCGAAGGCCTGGCTGCGTGGCAAAGCTCGCGGAACAGAGCGCTTCGGTTTAGTTGCTTCGTCAGGTGCGCAACGCCTTCGGCCAGAAGGTATTCATATCAAAGCAAAGATCGAACCGGTCAATTGGTTTCTAAATGACAGGTCAGATGTCCGGTCCTCGTATTATCTAGAGGATGTGGCGAGCGAGTTTGCGGTCCAAGGTCTTGAACTGGATTGGGTCGGAGCATGTTGGGACGGGGACTTCCATCACAGCGATGGTATCTGGGTCTATCAGGCCTTCGAAGGTACAAAGTGGCAATCGATGATTGACGAATCGAGGCGACTTTACCTCAAGAATGCGTACCGCGTACTTTTGACACGTGCTCGGCAGGGGATGATTCTTTTCGTCCCAAAGGGAGACGCATCCGACCACACGCGGCCCCCGACATTCTATGACGGCACGTTTGAGTTTCTTCGCTTGTGCGGGTTGCCCACGCTCGCCTGAGTGTCGATCGGCGACGCACGCAGACTGGTGCACCTCCGTCTGCCCCACATTCTTCATCCTTACCTGTATAGTGACTCAACCACCGGAGGGCACCATGCGCCACCAACTTCCACATCTGCTATGCCTCGTAACCTGCGCCGTAGTCCTTTCGACTGTCGCCCACGCGCAGCCAAGCCATTGGGCTTCGCCCGACGACAAGACCGCGAAGTTCATGATCGACATGGAGCGCAAATGGGCTGAAGGCGTTTGCGTGAACAATGGAGTTGTCTCTGAGTTGTTGGCCGACGATTTCCAGGGCACCAGCACCGGCGGCGAGCGCTACACCAAGGCGGATGAGCTCCGCGATGAAAAAGGTCCCCACTCGGCGCACGACTGCGGACTCGACGATGCCAGGGTGCGGTTCTTTCCTACTAACTCGGGCGAAAACGTGGCCATCATCTACGGCAGCGAGCACGCCATCGGAAAAGACAAGGCGCATCCCGACGCGAAGGTGTGCCAGGCCTGGACCGATACCTGGTTGAAGCGCGATGGTAAGTGGCAGATCGCAGCCGCGCAAGATAACAAGATCGATTGCAAGTAGGGTCGGATGGGCAGATCTCCCGCGCAGATATAACGGGAGTTGCTCTCGAAGTTTGACAGAAAGAACTGAGGCTGCGAGTAGCAGGGGGTGCGGGAAAAGTATTTTCGAGATAGCAGTGCCACCGCAGCGGCTAAAGCCTATTCTGAAAACAAGCCAATTATCGCAGCGATGAACCGCTGCGCCACCCAAAAACAACAGGGTTTTGAAGTTGACGCAACCAGCGAGCTGAAGTATGATCCGCGCCTGCTTGGCGTATGCCCTGTTAGGGCCGCCCCACCTGCCTTTTGAGGAGTGTGCTATGAATCACCCAGTAGTTTGCAAACACTTAATGTGGCTCTGCATCGCCGTTTTGTTCATGAGCCTCACTATCACCCCAGCTGCGTTCGCGCAGGCGCCGTCGCAAGCGCCGCAAGGAAAGATCGTCGAGATGGACCGGGTGTCGCTCCAGCAGTATCTGAAATCCTTCGGATACAAGACACGCGGCGGAATTCCCAGAACAAAGACTGACAGTGCCGATTCACATTTTGTTTCGCTGACCCACTTCAATTCCTCCTTCACACTCGGAGGCGTCACATATCCCTTCACCATGCTTGGCTACCCGCCGACCTCGGGGAAGCAAGTAGAATTCAGTTCGGTGATCATTCCGTTGCGGATGAACTTCTACGGCTTCGGTCCTAACCCAATCGTCTTTGATCCCAGCGCAGCCGTGACCAACATCATCCATTCTCCGATGTATCAAAATGCGCAGCTTCCCAGCGGGTATGGACAATTCGGCGAAATGATGCAGCGCGCAACTTTCTGGAACAAGATGGATCCGGAAAGGAAGTGGAGCGTAAGAATGAAGGCACCTCGAGTGCTCCCGACGATCGACATCGAGGTCGCGCCCGATACCGGGTCGCTGTTTAAGATGGGCAATTCCGTCTTCGGCAACGTGCTGATCGATTTTATCGATGCTGAGGCTTTAACCATTATTCAAACCGCCGGTCTCGGTCCGAACGAATTGCCAGTCTTTGTCACCGATAACGTCATTGCGCAAGCTCTCGGATATCACAGCGCGTATACCGTGACCAATGGCGACGGCACCGAAGCATTTCAGACTTACCTCTACACCAGCTGGCTCGACCCAGCGCTCGTCGACCCCATCATTGCCGATGTCAGCACTTTCAATCACGAAAACCTTGAGTGGTTCAATGATCCCTTCGTCAACAACGTTATTCTGGACTGGCGCTATCCACCCAAAGGCGCTCCTGGCGCGGTGTGCTCGCACAATAACCTTCTCGAGGTAGGAGATCCGGAAGGAAACGGTCCAACCTATACTGACTTTCCCGCTGTGGTCGTACCCATCAATGGCGTCGATTATCACTTGCAGGATCTGGTCATGCTGCCATGGTTCGCCGATGAGGTTCCCTCATCCGCCGAAAATGGATGGTACGACTTTCCAGCCACCGACTATATTTCCGTGCCGGCCTCCTACTGTAAGCATTAGCTTCCGGTAGAGGTGTCTTCGTCCGCGCCGCCCATTTGCAATGTGGGTGGCGCGGATTTTTTTGGCCGAGAATATGTTTGAGTTCCCGGTCAGGCCGATCTCTTCGAAATCAGTCGCCGAAGCAAGTGACCTTTCCACATCCAAAGTCCAGAAACGACCATGGCAGGAAGAAACACATACCGAGTTGGGAAGGCATAGTCTGGCAGTCTTTCAAACGGACTATAGATATAACCGAATATCGGAATGGCCAAGACGATGTGAATCCAGCGAACAATCGAACGTTTGGTGGTTTCTTTCATGATGAGATTGTTCCCCTAGACCCGCAGTGAGCCGCGGAACGCTCGACCGGCGTAATAAGACTCCGCTCCGTTGTGATACACGAAGACAGTGTTGAAGCGGCGATCACAAAAGAGTGCGCCACCGAGTTCTCTGACTTCGGGAGGTGTTTTCACCCAGCTCGACGTCTTCGTGTCGAACTCTCCAAGTTTCTGCAGCTCGCGATATTGTTCTTCGGTTAAGAGCTCGATGCCCATCGCAATCGCCATATCCACGGCGTTATCTTTCGGTTTGTGTTCTTTCCTTGAGTCGAGCGCTTCACGGTCGTAGCAAAGACTTCGGCGGCCTTTCGGACTGTCCGCGGCACAATCATAGAAAATGTATTCGCCCGTCTTTTTGTCGTGGCCAACAACATCCGGTTCACCGCCTGTTCTTTCCATTTCGCTGAGTGACCACAGCTTTTCAGCGCTGGCTTCCAGCTTTGCTTGGACTTGGCCCCATTCAAGGCCTTTGTGGCGGTTCATGTTTTTCTCAAAACGGGCCTTCAGTGCTTTGAGTAGTTGGCCACTTTGTTCTGGTGATAACTCTTGCTTGTTGCTCTTTAATGGTCGCTTCATAATTTGCGATTTCCTCGATTCAAGGTTTTTGAGCCGCTTGAGGCGGCCAGTTCGGCGCTTCGATACCAAACTGCTTTGAGTATTCCGCGTTTAATCGCTGCCAGCCGAACTTCATGGCTTCGGGACCGACGATGCGGCCGATTGGAGTTCCGCTGAGCAGGTGATCCAGAACATCGAAACAGATCTGCCAACCAGCAGCACCCATTGCGATGAAGCGGTGACCGATGTTGGTCCACAGCGTAAGGCGCGTGCCGTTACCAAAACTTTCGAGTTCCCACCGCATGTTGAAGTCACCCCACTTGTACTCCAGCACCTCGGGTTCGTCGGCGCGCGTTATGATTGTTTCGGTAATGCGCAGCGCGGGCGCTGCCACTGTGGTGAGCTTCACGGTTGCTCCAGCCATGCCCAGGTTCCCATCGGCGTCAAAGGGAGCCCACTCGCGCAGATGGGCCGGATCCGTGATCGCCTGCCAGACTTGTTCTGGCGAGTGGCGCAGTTCTTTGACGAGGACGAGCGTCCACTTCTCTTCGCCCTTCTCTCCGAGGGTCTTCTGTACCCGCGCGATATTGGCCGGACCCGGTGTGTAGTGCTCGCGAGAGATCATCTTGTTCTCCTTAGCGAGAATGGTGTGCCAGCTGGGTGAGCTGAATAAGGTTGCCGCCGGTGTCCTTCAGCATCGCAATGGTCGAGGCGGTCACGTCCGTGGGCGACATGGTGAACTCGGCGCCCCGCGCTTTGATGCGCTCGTGGTCGCCTTTGATGTCGTCGGTGAAAAACATGGCCGCAGGCTGGTTCTGTTGAAAGATCGCCTGCTGATAGGCTTTGGCTGCGGGGTTGCTGTTCAGGGCGAGCTGCAGTTCGGTGCCGTCCGGATCCTCGGGCGAGGCCACGGTCAGCCAGCGATATGGCCCCTGACTGAAATCGGTCTTCTTGGTAAAACCCAGGACCTCAGTATAGAAGCGCAGGGCATTGTCTTGGTTGTCCACGTATAGGCTGGTTACTTTGATTTTCATCTCTTTTCTCCTTAGTCACGTTCGCGGGTTTGGGGGCCGCGTCGTCTTCTTTTTTTTCGTTTTCGGTTGCGTTAAGGGATGCATGCGGTCGAGGTGGCGTTCGAGAGCATCCACGTGAGCGGACCAGAACCGGCGGAACTGAGCGAGCCAGGCGTCCACCTCCTGAAGTGGTTCGGTTTTCAGCCGGTAAAGACGGCGCTGTGCGTCGACCGTCGACTCTACGAAACCTGCGTCTCGCAGCACGCGCAGATGCTTGGACACGGTCGGCTGCGACATGCGGAGTTGACGCTCGATCTCTCCCACCGACTGTTGGGACGAGACCAGGAGGGTCAAGATCGCGCGGCGATTCGGCTCGGCAATGATTTCGAAGGCGGATTCCACTCTCTGTATATACCCCAATTGGAATATACGTGTCAAGGTATATATGGACTGAGGCCCAGCCTTCCTTGCAAAGAAGGCAAGGATAAGGCAACCTCAGTCTGGCATGGCGCAAACAGAACATCGCTCAAGGAGTGGACCACCTCCCAACCAACCGTTTCGTTTTGCCGGGGTTGAACTGAATCCCGAGGACGGCGCGCAGGACAAGGTGAAGGAACAAGTCGTCGGTCGCGTCAAGCGAGATCTCTGGGTGAGCCTAATCGGCTCGCTACTGGCTGGAACGGCCCCTCTATTGATAGAACGATGGCTGGCTGGTGCTGGCCTCGTTGACCTGCCGTTCCCGTATCCCTACTTAAGTCGTGGTCTTGTCCTTTTCTATTTTGGATGGGCAATGTACTGGGGGATTCGGGACGTGATTCGCGCTGACAACCTGGAGGAGCACCACCCGCTTGAAGGCTTTATAAGGGCGATGGAATTGCACGGATTGCTCGGGCACCTTGGGCTCGCTATGTGCGCGGTCGTCCTGATCTTGTACAACCTTTTTGGCGGCGGAATCTACGGGTTCTACAGATTGATACGGCAGTGCAAGGATGACCTCACCGAAGTGGGTGCTGTTGGACCCGGTGCTGGGCCTAGTTCACTTCCCTAGGAATTCGCGTTCTGTCTCGCGGTACACTTCTGCAAGGTTCTTCTCGACTCCCATGAACACCCCCTCTGCCCGCACCATCTTTCACGTCGATATGGATGCTTTCTTCGTCTCTGTCGAGGAACTGTTTGATCCGTCGCTCAAGGGGAAGCCGGTGGTGGTGGGAGGACAGCGCGATGAGCGGGGCGTGGTGTCGGCTGCTTCGTATGCGGCGCGGAAGTTTGGCGTGCATTCGGCGATGCCGCTGCGGACGGCGGCGAAACTTTGTCCGCAGGCAATTTTTGTCAACGGGCATCCGGAGAGGTATCGCGAATATTCGGGCAAGGTGCATGAAGTGCTCGGGCACTTTTCTCCGCTGGTCGAGATGGCGTCGGTGGACGAGGCGTATCTCGATATGACGGGAACGGAGCGGCTGCATGGGCGTCCGCTGCAGTCGGCGCACCGACTGCATACGGCGATGAAGGAGGCGACGCAATTGAACTGCTCTGTCGGCATCGGCAGTTCGCGTCTGATCGCCAAGGTTTCGTCTGCTAAAGCCAAGCCGAACGGTGTGCTCTGGGTGCTGCCTGGACAAGAGGCAAAATTTCTTGCTCCGCTCGCTGTCGGCGATATCCCGGGAGTTGGCAAAGTGATGGAGCAGAAGCTCCACGCGATGAACATTGAGCGCGTGGGCGATCTGGCTCGGCTGGAGGATCGCGATCTTGAGGAACGCTTTGGCAAATGGGGACTGGCGCTGGCAGGGAAGTCGCGTGGCGAGGATGCGGGGGGATGGTTCGACACCGAGGTGGGGGAGAATGTCGATCCGAAATCGATCAGCCATGAGCACACGTTCAACGAAGACACGGGCGATGCCGAGCGGCTGCAATCGACGCTGATGCGGTTGAGCGAGATGGTCGGGCGGCGGTTGCGTGAAGGGGGATATTTTGCGCGCACGATCCAGTTGAAACTGCGTTACAAGGATTTCACGACGATTACGCGGGCACATTCGCTGGAGCAACCTACCCAGATGGACAATCAGATTTTCGAGCATGCGCGACGGCTGTTCTTTGCAAACTGGAAAGCGGGCGCTGCGGTACGGTTGCTGGGAGTGCAGGCGTCGAATTTCGAATCGGGGCCGGGGCAGCTCGATCTGCTGGAGCCGACGCGCGATCAGCGATGGCAGAAGGCGCTGGCGGCGGCCGATCACTTGCGCGACAAGTTTGGGGAATCGGCGATTGGCCTGGCGCGCGGGATGAAAGGCGGGTTCCGCGAGCGCGTGCATGAAAATCCGGCGGCGTTGCCGGGGAAGCGTCCGGATAAGAAATCCGACAAGAAGCCGTGAAACTTCTTTCGGGACCCACACTCATATGTGCGAGGGGTGAAGTATGACGAAGTGGGGATTGTTCTTGATGCTGGCGATTGTGTTGGGCGTGACGGTGCCCGCTCGCGCTGCTGAGAATCTGAAGTTGAACGAGCATCTCGATTACACGAGCGACAGCCAGGATGGTCTGTTGATCACCGGGGATCATCTCGAAGACGGCTTCACGGGCGGCAAGCCGGCGTATGCGATTTTCTATGGCGAGGGCTGTTTCAATTCCAAACGGCAGGCGCGGCGCACGGTCGACCTGTATGGAAAGTACAAAGGCAGGGTGCAGTTCATCGTGGTGGATCTTGATCGTTCGCGGTCGGCGGCACAGGCAGAGTTGGTGAAGAAGTATTACAAGGGATACATTCCGCATGTGGTCGTGCTCGATCGCGAGGGCAAGGCCGCGTATAACGCGTCGGGAGAAGTGGAGTCGGAGGAGATATCGAGAGTGCTGGATAAGGCGTTGGGGCAATAGTCCAGGGTGGTGCAGCCCCTGAAGGGGCGCGCAATTTTCGCAGAATGGTGACATCGCTGAAGCGATGCCCTGATACGAAGCTCAGTTCCTACATAGGTCGAGGGTCGACGAACGGCTTGGGCGCTCAAGGTAGCCGGTAATCTTTCAGGAAACCCCAAACATCGTCGTTGATGGTGTCGGACATTTCGTAATAGTTGTGGCTGTGATTGAAGATTTCTTTGTACTCCACGTGGAAGCCTGATTTCCGCAGCAAGTCGCGCGTCTTTCTCACTTGCTCGAGCGAGACCATCTGATCGTGATCTCCGATGGAGATGGTGATGGGAATCTTGCGCGTCGCGCGATCGACAATCGAGACATAGTCGTCGGCGATTCCCATGGCGTGAACCGCGGCGGCGGCGAAATAATCCGAGTCAAGCAGCGCGGCGTCGTAAGCCAGGTAGCCTCCCATGGAATAGCCGAAGAGGTAGATGCGATGCGGGTCGATCGCCGCCTGCTTACGCGCGTCATCTACGAGGCAGGGAAGAATTTTCGGGATGTGAGGTTCGAGAGTGGCGTCGCGGGGAAGTTGCGGCGCGAGGAGCACGAAGTCGTTCTTCTTTGCTTTAGATTTCCATGCGTCGGCGAAATTCTCGGCTTTATCACCTGCACCATGCAGAAGAATCAATACGGGCAGTGGCCCGTTCGCGGCTGGCGGAATATAGACGACATATTCCATATCGCGCCCGTCACAGCGGATCGAGTGGCGTGCGAGGTCGGAGCCGTGAGCTAGTGAGGTCAGCGCGAATGCCGATGCGAGTAGAAGCAGCGCTGTCCTGGAAAGAGTGACTTGGAGAGGGCACTTCATCGCGGCTTCGGGCGTTAGGTTCTAAGGCTATGAAATGTATTCGCGAATGTAATCGTCGCGGGATGTGGCGAGTTGGTGGGCGTCGCCGTCGAAGATGACCTTGCCATCCTTGAGAATCAGGAAGCTCATCGGCACGTCGCATTGTTTGCCCCTGGGCAGCGGGATCATCTGGTTAGTGGCCTGATCGAACTCGTGCGTCGCCATGGTGAAGGCGTCCTGCAGGCGATGCGTGACCATGAGCGCGCTGGTCTTGTAGACGTCGCGCTGCTTCATGATGAGTTCCACGATTGTGTTTGAAGTCACGGGATCGAGGCCGCCCGTCGGCGAATCGTAGAGCAGCACCTCGGGCGCGGTGATAATCGCGCGGGCGATAGCGACGCGGCGCCGCATGCCTCCGGAGAGTTCCGAGGGACGCATATCGTAGGTGCGTTCCAACTCTACGAAACGCAGTACCTCGCGCACGCGCACTTCGATTTCCTGCTGTGAGACACCCTCTTCCATCAAGCGGAACCCGACGTTCTCGTAGACTTTGAGCGAGTCGAAGAGCGCGCTTTCCTGGAACACGATGCCTACGCGGCGGCGCAGTTCGAAGAGTTCCTGCTCCGACATACGCGTGACTTCTTCGCCGAGCACGAAGATGCGGCCACTGTCGGGACGAAGCAGGCCGATGGCCAGTTTGAGCAACGTGCTCTTGCCTGATCCCGCGACGCCGAATACTGCTTTGGTCTCGCCGTGATGCAAGCGGAAGGAAATGCCGTCGAGAACCACCTTCTCATCGAAGGCAATCGCGACATTCTCGAACTCGATGGCGTAGCCGGAAGGAGTCGCCACCGAAGCTACCGGATTTTCGCTAGGCAGAGTGGGAGCGGGCATGCCTTACCTGTAACCGAAAATTGCGAAGATCAGCTTGGTGACGAAGAAGTCCACCACCAGAATCAGCACGGAAGAGGCGACCACCGCCTGCGTGGTCGAGCGTCCAACACCCTGTGTGCCACCGCGCGTGGAGATTCCGTAGTAGCAACCGACGGTTGCGATGATGAAGCCAAACAGCACGGGCTTGATTAGGCCGGTAAAAACGTCGCGGAAGACCAGCACCTGCCATACCGAAGTCCAATATTGCTGCGTGTCGAGGCCGAATAGCAGATGAGCCACGCCATAGCCGCCGATCAGTCCGAGCAGGTCGGCGATGATGGTGAGGAAGAACAACATGAACGCGGTTGCGCCCACGCGCGGTGTGACCAATTTCTTGGTCGGATCGGTGCCCAGTGCGCGCATGGCGTCGATCTGCTCGGTCACGATCATCGAGCCGAGTTCGCTGGCCATGCCGGAGGCGTTGCGCCCGGCCACCATCAGACCGGTGATGAGCGGCCCGAGTTCGGTGACCATACCGAGGGAGACAAGTTGTCCGATCAGCGTGACGCCGCCGAAGCGTTGCAAAGTGCTGGCGGAGTTCAGCGCCAACAGCGCCCCCACGGAGAGTCCGGTCAGGATGACGATGGGCAGGGAACCGACGCCGATGAGGTCCGCCTGCTGCAGCATGTCGCCCATGTAGAGAGGGCGGCGAAAGAAATTTGCGAGGGATTGCGCCGAAAGCAGCGTGTAATCCTGAACCGCCAATGCAACGTCTTTGGCGACCTGAATTGGCGAAATCAGTTCGAGTTCGAGCGCCATGTCTGCTCAAGAACTATAGCAGAAGAGCATTGGGCCATCGGGCGACCTGAACCCGCGTCGATCGGGCGATGGTTCAGATCACAAAACGAGAAATGCAGCGTGATTACTCGATTGGCTCGCGATGATTGTTCTTCTTGCGGATCTCGATGGCCAGCCGTTTGATCTTCTGGTTCAGCGTGGAAAGCGGCACGTGAAAACGTTCGGCGGCTTCGGTCTGGTTCCAGCCGCATTTTTCGAGCATATCGATGATGATGCGCCGCTCGCAGTCTTCCATGATGCTGAACAATGTTGCCCCGGAATTTGCGTCCAGAGCCGGCAGCGCGCTGCCTCGGCCGACGATGTGATCGGGCAGCAAATCGGGACCGATGTCGTTGTCGGAAGAGAGCACAACCGCACGCTCGATGGTGTTTTCTAGTTCGCGGACATTTCCGGGCCATGCGTAGCTTACTAGCGGGCGTAAAGCTTCGGTCGTGATGCGACGGCGAGGGCGCTCATTCTCCTCGGAATATTTCTGGAGGAAATGCTGCACCAGCAGTGGGATATCCTCGCGACGCTGCCGCAGCGGCGGCAAGTCGAGACTGATGACATTGAGGCGGTAGAAGAGATCCTCGCGGAATTTGCCTTCGCGCACCATCTGGCGAAGATCGACGTTGGTGGCGGCGATGATGCGTACGTCCACCTGAATTTCCTGGATGCCGCCCAGATGCATGAACTTGCGGTCCTGGAGAACGCGCAGAATCTTGCTCTGCGTGTCCATGCTCATGGTGCCGATCTCATCGAGGAAGAGCGTGCCGCGGTCAGCGACTTCGAACAGGCCTTTCTTCGACGCGATAGCGCTGGTGAATGCGCCTTTAACGTGCCCGAACAACGTTGATTCGAGTAGGTCGGGTGGAGTCGATCCGGAGTTTACGGGCACGAACGGCCGGTCGCGGCGTGTGGAATTCAAATGGATTGCTTTAGCGATCAGTTCCTTGCCTGTTCCACTTTCGCCTTGCAGAAGAACCGTGGAACGGCTGGGCGCCACCTGCGCGACCAGATCGAAAATCTTCAGCATGGGCTCGCTCTTGCCCACGATGTTTTCGAAGTTGTAGCGCTGCTTGAGTGCGCGCTTCAACTGGATGTTCTCTTCTTCCGCCTTCTGGCGGGCGACAGCGGCGCGAACATCGGCCAGCAGTTTCTCGTTGTCCCAAGGCTTCTGGATGAAGTTGGTGGCGCCTGATTGCATGGCGCGGACCGCATTCTCTACCGTCCCGTAGGCGGTGATCATGATGACGGGCTGCTGCGGATGCGACACGCGAATCTCGGAGAGTACCTCCATACCGTTCTTGTCGGGCAAAGCAAGGTCGAGCAAGACCACATCGAAACTACGTTCGCCAATCTGCGCCAGACCGTCTTTCCCGGTTTCTGCCACGACAACCGAGTAGCCCTCGAGTTGCAGGAGGGTTTCGAGCGACTCCCGGATTTCTGCTTCGTCGTCGATGATCAGAATTCGGCCGGCGCTGACCGGTTGCAAACGTTCCGGTGAACTTCGGCGCGGGACGGTGGTAATTTCAGAAACTGCTGCCAACTCAGACATGGACTGCCTTCCTCGTCGATATCAATGGGAAATCCAAGGTGAAGGTCGTGCCTTCGCCCGGGCGGCTCTCCACACGGATGTTGCCCGCGTGTTCCTGGATGATGCCGTAGGTGACGGAAAGACCAAGACCGGTGCCGCGATTCTGTCCTTCCGCGGGAGAAGTCTTGGTAGTAAAGAACGGATCGTAGATGCGCTGGATATTCTCCTGCGCGATGCCAGAGCCAGTATCAGTAACGCGTACGCTGACGAATTCGCCATTCAATGTGGCTACATTCAGTGTTCCGCCGCCAGCCATCGCGTCCTTGGCATTCAGGAATAAATTCAAGAACACTTGCTGCAGGCGTCCGGCGTTGCCCTGGATCAATGGCAGGTTCTGGTACAACTCGGGCTGCACCTGGATGTGCGCGACTTTGAATTGGTGCTCGAGCAGTGCCAGTGTGTCAGAAATTACTTTGTTCAGGCTGATTTCGGTCAACTCCGTGCCCGTCGTGCGTGAGAAGTTCAGCAGGTTGTTGACGATCTCGGAGGCGCGGAATGTCTGCTTGGTGATCTTGTCGAGCAGGCCGGCTTTCTGCGGATCGGATTGCAGTTGCTTGGCCAGCATCTGCGTGTAAGACGAGATCACCGCGAGCGGAGTGTTCACTTCGTGCGCGACGCCGGCGGCTAGCAATCCGATGGAAGAGAGTTTGTCGGCCTGGCTCAGCTGCGCTTCGAGGTCGATTCTCTCCGTGATGTCGTCCATAATCACGAGGCGGCCGACGACATTGAATTTGCGCGTGACCAGCGGAGTCATTGCGACGTTCACGATGCGTGAATCGCCCGTCGGAGTCGCCAGCCGGAACTTGTAAAGGTTGTGAATTCCTGGTTTTTGTCGAACCCGGTAGAACTCCTCGGCGAATGCAGCCGGGAAGACCTCGCCCAAGGAGCGTCCTACGACCTGCCAACGCGGCTGGGCGTACATGACTTCCATCTGCGAGTTCCAGGATTCAATCCGGTCCTGGAGATCGACGGCCATCACGCCGACGTTGATCGATTCAACGATGTTTTCGTTGAAGTCCTTGAGCCGCTCGTACTCGCTGACCTTTTGTTCGAGCGAGGCGTAGAGGCGGGCATTCTGAATCGCGATTCCGATGTATCCGGCCAGCGCTTCAAGTAATTCGACGTCTTCGCTGGAAAGAAAATCGCCTTCCATCGTCTTGCCCAAGCCGAGAAAGGCAATCGTCTTCTGCCGGGCATGGCAGGGAATGTAGTAGTTCAGATCCAGCCGTCCGATGGCTTCTTGCGCCAGGGCGTTCTCCCGCGGCAACTGGTGGGTATTCTCGAAGAAGATGTGTCCGGCGGAGTCTTCGATGCGAGGCTTGGCCAGGAACGATAGGTCGAGTCCCGTAACGTGGGCGATGCCGAACGACTTCGATAATTCGAAACGCGAAGAATCGCTATTGGCGAGGAAGATAGCAATGCGATCAACCAGCAGGGTACGCGCCAAGCGGTCGACCAGCGAGGAGAGCATTTTGTCAAGATCGGTCTCGGAACTCAACTCGCGTCCGAATTCGATCAGCGTGCGACGGTAGTCGTAGCCTGTCCGGAAGAAGTATTGGTCGAGCTTCTCCTGAATCCATTTGCGGACAGGATCGAACAACAGCGCCGTGACAACCACGGCGATCATCAGTCCGTAGGGTCCGGAACTCGGAACGCGCGTGTGCACCAGCTCGGCAATCGCGGCTACGCCGGAGAAATACACCGCGACAATGGCCGCTGCGGCCAGCGTGTAGGCCATGCCGCGCTTGAAGATGAGATCCACATCCATCAAGCGGTAGCGGAAGATGGCGTAGCCGAAGGTTAAGGGCAGCAGTCCCAGCGATAGCACCGACACCTTCATGGTGGTCGAAGGCATCACTCCAAACAGATAAGGAAGTACGTAGAAGAGCGTGAAGGGTGTGATCGCGAGGATGGTGCCGCGCGTGATCCACTTGAGTTGCTGCCGGAGAATCGGTGCCGTGGCGTGCTGGTAGTTGTTCCAGAGAACCATCGCCGCGGAAACGAAGAAGATTGTCAGGTAGGCCCAGTGCACGCGATTGAGCTCAAAAAGCAGCGTGTTGCTGGCTTTCAAGTACTCAAGGGTCAGAATCTGGATTCCGAGAAGAACCGCGCCCGGCAGATACAGAGCGGGGAGCGACCAGCGATGTTTGCTGACGAATTCGCGGCGTTCGGGGAAGGTCAATACGAAGTGCAGGAATAACGCGGGCTGTAGCAGCCAGGCGAGTTCATTCGCCCAGAGCACGCTCCAATCGAAAGCGTTGAACTTGCCGGTGTAATGTAGCGAGTAAAAAACGAACGAGACCAGGCAGAAGATGTAAAAATGCGTGGAGCCTACGGCAGTCCAGCGTCGCAACAGTACGTAGAGGCCGATGCCCAGGTAGATCAGGGCGATGAGCCTTAGCCAGTCGTTCATGGAGCGTTCGGCGGGGACGAGTACTACTTCAACGTCCAGCGGAACCGAACCGCGAATCAGAGAATAGGTGGCCTTGGACCAGACTCCTGAGTCGTAAAGCCGATGCGTAACCGCAGCGGACGTGTTCACGGCGCGGCCATTGACGCTGACGATCTCGTCTCCGCGACGGATGCCAGCCCGTTCCGCTGGCCCTCCGGGCTCCAGTCGGTCGGCGACCAAGCGCCCGTTACGCTCCATCCACCAAGCGCCATCGTCGGGAATCGCGGACTGGTGTTCGCTTTTGTAGTTGAAACCTGCGAATAATGCCGCCGCGACCGTGAGGAGAGTCAGCAGGATGGCGGTAAATCGAGCCTCAAATTCGCGGTTCATGGGCTGGGACGGCTGTAAGGCGGCGCGGCCAGACACTTGTCGCCGAACAGGTATAAGCAACTTCACTGCCACCCTCCATCCCAGCTAAGTCGCTTGGGTAGAGCGACTTCCACAATTATAGAGCGGATTCAGGATGGCGGCTATGAATTATGGAAGGTGGATTCTTCTTTTTGGGATGTCACAGACGCGCTAAACGGTATGTTTTTAGGCGAAGACTGATGTTCTGCGGACCGGTTTGTGGCTTTTGGGAAGTTAGGGTCTGGGAGTTAGGTAAGCTAGAAGTAGATTAGCGGATTTGTGGATGGAGTGCTTCTGGAATCGCAGAGAGATGACGTGCCCAAACCCCTTTTTAGTTTTGGGGGGTCCGGGAACCTTCCCCGTTTCCCGGACCCCTCACTTACTGATCCCACCTGACTCGCTTAGGAGAGGTAAGCAGATCTCATAAGTGAGTGTGATATTGAGCCCGATCGGGCAAAACGTCCATGGAGCCGGTCTGAAGCGGTCTGAACTGGTCTGAAGAAAATTTATTAAGCTGCGCTTGACAGGGTTGGCCGGGCAGAACAGAATTTCTGACACGCCACTGTCTGCATTCGCACTATTGGTAGGAGCACTCCATTGCCAGACAAGAAGGTACATTTTGACGATTTCGAGCTGGATTTCGCTCGCTTTCAGCTCTGCCGGAGCGGCAATCCGGTTCGGCTCGAAGGCCTGCCCCTGCAGTTGCTGATGTTTCTCGTCGAAAAACGCGGAGAACTCGTTACCCGCGAACAAATCTCCGCGCAACTCTGGAGCAAAGATGTATTCGTCGATGTTGACCAGGGAATCAATACTGCCATCCGCAAGATCCGCCGTGCCCTCGGCGACGACCCTACCGAGCCGCAGTATCTACAGACGGTTGTAGGTCGCGGATATCGCTTCGTAGTGCCGAACGCAATGGAAACGGCGATCAGTCCGACGGTAGCGGAAGGGTTCGTTTCCCCCGAGGAACTTGGTCGCGCCATCATGACTGCGGCGGGGCTGGATCCAGAGAATCCGCGAGGAACACCGAAGGTCCGCGCCGACGATTGAGGTCTGGACATTTTGGGGACGCGACCCCGCCCGCCATTTCCAGTTCCTGTTCGTTCTACAATCAAACCATGTCCCGCCTTGACCAGATTGCTGATCTCGAAAAGCGTTTTCTGCTTCCTACCTATAACCGCTATCCAGTCGGGTTCGAGCGCGGCAAGGGCGTTTTTCTCTTCGATTTTGAGGGGAAGAAGTATTTGGATTTTGTCGCGGGGCTGGGCGTAAATGCGTTGGGCCATGCGCATCCGCGAATCGTGAAGACGATTCGTGATCAGGCGGCCCGCGTCATTCACCTGTCAAATCTCTACTACAACGAATATCAAGGGCAGCTTGCCGAGCGGCTATGCCAGCTTTCGGGACTGGATCGGGTGTTCTTTTCGAACAGCGGCACTGAAGCGATGGAGGGAGCGATCAAGCTGGCGCGCCTTGCCGGACACAAGGCTGGTGGCGATGCCAAGTGCCAATTGGTGGCGCTGCAAGGGTCGTATCACGGGCGTACGTTTGGCGCGATGTCGCTTACCGGACAGGACAAGTATCGCAAAGGTTTTGAGCCCATGCTCGAGGGAGTGACCTTTGTCGAGCGTAATAATATCGAGGCGCTGCACGCTGCCGTGAATGCCAACACTTGCGCCATCGTCCTCGAGCCAATTTTTGGCGAGGGCGGCATTCTCGAGTGTTCATCGGAATTTCTGCGCGCCTGCCGCACGGTCGCCGACCAGAATCAGGCTGCGCTGATCTTCGACGAGATTCAGTGCGGCCTCGGCCGCACGGGCCGGATCTTTGCCTTCCAGAGCTTCGATGTCGTGCCGGATATCGTCACCATCGCGAAGCCAATTGCGGCCGGAGTGCCTCTGGGAGCGTTCCTGTCGAAAGCACATTTTGCTGCGGCGATTTCTCCGGGACAACACGGCACAACTTTTGGTGGAGGCCCGCTGGCCTGCCGGGTCGGGCTCGAATATCTGGCGATCGTTGAAGAGGAGCATTTGCTCGACAATGTGTTGAAAGTCGGTGGCTATCTGCAACAGCAATTTGAGGAATTGGTCGGGAAGTATGCTGCTACCAGAGAAGTTCGCGGGCGCGGATTCATTCAGGGGCTGGTGCTCGACATTCCCGCACGCCCGCTGGTTGAACAGGGGTTGGCTCAAGGAGTGCTGTTCAATGTCACACAGGACACGGTGCTGCGTTTTCTGCCCCCTTTTCTATTGGAAGAGAAGCACGTCGATAAAGGCATCCGAGTGTTGAAGAAGCTCTTGGGTAAGAAGAGGAAGAAGGCGGCCTAGACAGGCCTGCTCTGTTTTGTGGGCTGCACAGATGCGGGAAGCCGCGTCACCACCGGGAATTGACGAAGGGCAAGAAAAAAGGGGAGCAGGAGGCCGCTCCCCAAACAGCTATAGAGGCGATATCACTTAGTAAGAACCTGTCTGCGAGGAAATCGTTGCCTACCGAAACACAAAATCCCGAAGAAAAATCGTATTCCGGTCAGGGCCGCACGGGCGCACCGGGAACGAGAGACAAGAACGCGGTCCAAGAGCTCTGGCTCGACCTGCCCGACGGACGCATGCGCTACCTGAAAGCCGGCTCCGGACGCCCGCTTATCCTGGTTCATGGCTTGATGGGCTATTCGTTTTCCTGGAGATTTGCGATGCCCGCGCTGGCTCCACATGCGACGGTGTATGCCATCGACAATTTGGGGGCGGGATTTTCGACCGCGCGAGATGGCATGGACTGCAGGGTGCGAGCGACGGCCGAGCGGGTCTTGCAATTTGCCGACGCGATGGGTTTACGGGAATTCGACCTGCTGGGCACGTCCCATGGCGGAGCGGTGGCTATTATGGTGGCAGCCGTTTCGGCGGAAAGAAATGATCGTCGGCTTCGCCGGTTGATATTGGTCGCGCCTGTCAATCCCTGGTCCGCGCACGGCAAACAGCTCGCGCCATTTCTGGGCGGCCCGTTTGGGCAGATTCTTTTTCGCAACACCTTCGAGAGGTGGCGGTCTTTCGATGTGCTCATGCTGCGCCGATTATTCGGCAGCAATGCCAAAATTCCACCCGATTCGCTCGAAGGCTATCGACTGCCGGTGATCAAGAACCATGGCCTCCGGCATGGCGCGCGGATCCTCAAGAATTGGACGGCGGATCTCGCCGAGCTCGAAACTGCCCTGCCTAAGATTCGCGATTACCCGACACTGCTCATCTGGGGAACGCACGATGGGGCAGTTGAGTTTCAATCGGCCGAGCCGCTGCGCCGGAATTTTCGCAACGCGCGTCTGGTGGCGTTCCGAGGGGTCGGTCACTTGCCGTATGAAGAGGCGCCGGAAGAGTTCAATCGGACGCTCATTGATTTCGTCACCGGCGAGAACGCGGCTGGTGTAGCAAGATCGTGATGAGTCGTGCGGTCGAGAGGCGGCCGGACGGCAGGCCTGCTAGTCTTCAACCTTGATCTTCGATCTTAAACAACATTGATTGCACCCGATGCACCACACGATCTCACACACGCTGCGCGAACTGGTAGCCACTTACGGTTATTGGGGTATCGCTATCGCGTTGCTGTGCGAGAACGCCGGCCTCCCTGTGCCCGGGGAAACCGCGCTGTTGCTGGCCAGTTTCCTGGCCTACTCTGAACACCGGCTCCAACTTGGATGGATCATTGTGGTGGCCACTTGTGCGGCCACTCTTGGCGACAACTTAGGCTACGCGCTGGGCCACTACGGCGGGCGGCCGTTACTCGATCGGTATCAGAGCCTCCTGAAGATTCCGCAAGCCACTGTGCGACGCGGCGAGGAGATGTTTGCCCGCTATGGCTCCGCTACCATCTTTCTAGCGCGCTTTGTGTTCGGCCTCCGTGTGTTTGCCGGACCGTTGGCTGGTGTGCTGCGCATGCGCTGGCGAACGTTTACTCTTTTCAACTTTTTGGGGGCCTCCGTTTGGGTCACCTGCATTGCGGGCGCCGGATATCTGTTCGGACAACACTGGCGCACGCTGATGCGCGTTATGCAGCGCTTCAATATGGTCGTTTTGGTTGTCGCGGCGGTGGTGGCGCTGATTTTCTGGTGGAAATATCGGGGCCAGTCGGCTCGTCGCGACGGGTTGTAGACCCGCAACTACTGCGTGAAGTATCTTCGGTCACTTCCACAAGCCGCTCCCGGCGTCATATGCTGAGAGAAGCATCCCATTAGCAGAGAGCAGCATGATGTCAGACCGCATATTGAGTAGTCCGCAATCTGGAAGCGATTCAAGTCTGCCCCGCCTCGGACTGTCGCAGGTCTGGGTGCGCTTCCTGTTTGCCATCTTTGGATTGGTTTTGGCATTTGCCGCCGCCCTGTTTTCAACCGTCTCACGCGAGGCGGGCAGCGTCTGGGGAACCGTGGTGATGGCTTCAGTGGCGCTCTTGCTGGCCACTTTCGTCGGCCTGACCACAGTGCCATACCTGGCCCGGCGGGTAGTGGCCAGCCGCGTTCGGGAAGCAATGGACTATGACGTCACCCGTGCCGGGATGATCTACATACTGATCAGCGTCGTCATCGGAATTGCTGCGATCAATACGGGAAACAATCTGCTTTATGTGATCGTGGCCGCGTTACTGTCGGCGATTCTCGTTTCTGGAGTCGCCTCGGCGCTGGTGCTCCGCAGCCTTTCGTTAGACGTTCACTTACCTGAGCACGTTTTCGCAAGCCGTCCGATGCTGGCTCGTCTGTTGCTGAGCAACGCCAGTACGTGGCTGCCGTCTTTTTCGGTTCGTGTGGTTCCAGCAAAGCGGAAGAAGAAAGATACCTGGCGCTGGGAGGCCTATACGTTTGGGTGGCCGCGCAACCGCGCGCCGCAGGATCAGTGGCTCCGCCTGCCCGATCGGCGATTGCGGCGGGTGCATGAGGAAGGGGAAAAACCGATTCTAGAGGAATCAGTTTACTTTCCCTTCCTGGCTCCCGAACAGGAACTCCGCGCGGACCTGGAGCTCACGTTTCCCAACCGCGGACGATACTGCGAAAAGAATTTTGGCTTGGCTACGCGTTTCCCATTTTCGTTCTTGATGAAAACCCGTCGGGTGAACCTGACGCGCGAAATCATTGTTTATCCGGTCGTCGAGCCTGCCGACCAGTTTCTCGAAGTGTTGCCGATGGTCACGGGTGAGTTTGAAGCCTTTGTCAGCGGCCGGGGCTACGATCTTTACCGCATCCGGGAATACATGCCCGACGACTCCGCTCGTCACGTCGATTGGAAGGCTACGGCGCGGACCGGAGCGCTCAAGGTGCGCGAGTTTAGCCGCGAGGATGAACGGAAATTGCGCATTGTGTTTGACAATCCTGCGCCCGGAGTAATTCCGTCTGCGGCGTACGAGAAGGCGGTACGCCTCGCCGCTTCGCTGGGCTGGCATTTCCACCATGAAGATGTGGAAGTCTCGTTCGTTGCGCCGGGGCTCGAGCCTACCGAAGATGTGTTCGTGTTCCTGCGATATCTGGCACTGGTTCAGCCGCAGGAGGCCACACCTGTATTCAGCCGCCTGCGGGCAAGCGACGACTACAATCTGATCGTGACCGCGAGTGCCGCCTCCGAAGTTCCCCTCGCTTTGGCCGCCCGATCCTACGTGATCTCGCTGGGTGCCTGACTTCGGAGTTCGCTTTTTTGGAACAACCAACGCGCAAATTGTGACTCCCTTTTAATTTTTTTCTTTTCCCTGATCAATTTTCGACATATACTCCGCCGCGGGTCCAGTCATCTAACGCCCGTTCATTCGCTTCCTTCGTCGCAGTGGGTTGATGCGGTACGCCGGACGAGCAGAGTCGCTATCCGGCACGAGTCCAAGGGGGTGCCAATGTTGATCTACGATCTGATCGGGAAACAAGCCACAATATCTGCCGAACCCCAGCAAACCGTTCTCGAGGTAGCCCGGATGATGGTGGAGCACAACATCGGCGCGGTGCCTGTTCTGCAAAACGGTCAACTGGTGGGTATTTTTTCCGAACGCGATTTGATGAGCCGCGTGGTCGTCAAAGGCCGAGATCCAGGCAATACCCCGGTCAGCCAGGTGATGACGGAAGACCCCTTGACCGTCGGTCCCAAGGACCCTCTCGAAACCTGTATGACCCTCATGAGGCGGCACGGTTTCCGACACTTGCCGGTATGTTCGGGCAAGGAGTTGGTCGGCGTCGTTTCCCTGCGCGACATCCTGCTCCATGACTTGAACGCCAAGGATGATGAAGTGCGTATGATGCGGGCTTATCTCCATTCGACCCCCGACGGGGTATAAGCCAATCGGCCGATTTGCCCTCCGAGTGCGAGTTCCCCAAGGCTTCGGCTGGGTCGTGCTGCCGCTACATCCCCTAAAGCCGAGCTCAGAAGGTAATGGTTACTAAGGTTACCTAAGTAGGTTGACCCAATGGGGCAGCCTGCATGAGGATGGTGGACGGAGGGTTGATCACGCCGATGTTTGTTGACGCGCCTTCCAGATAGCTCCCATGAGGTTAAACACCCATACCGTCGCATTTTGTTTTTGGTGCGCTCAGCCGGTCCTGTTATCGGTGGTCGCAGCGATCCTATGGCGCCGCAAGCTCTACAAACAGTTCCCGGTGTTTTTCTCGTTCCTGCTTGTCCAGGTGGCCAATTTCGCCGTTATCTTTCCTCTCTGGCGTACCGGGAATTACGGGTTGTATTTCTACCCCTTCTGGATCGGCGAGGCGATTAATGCGGTTCTCGGCTTCAAAGTGATCCACGAAATTTTTCTGAATGTGTTTCGCCCCTATCACACCCTGAAAGACCTGGGCACACTTCTATTCAAGTGGGCCGGGGTCGTCATGTTGATGGTCTCGGTGGTGGTCGCGTTTTCCAATTCGTACGATCAGAGTCCGCTGGTGCATGCGGTCACGACTTTACAACGCTCTGTTCGCATCGTTCAGTTGGGCTTGATTCTTTTCATGCTGCTGTTCTCGCGTTTTCTGGGCGTGTCGAGGAAGCAGGTCAGTTTTGGCATTTCTCTCGGCTTTGGTCTCTTAGCCGGAGTGGAACTCGTCCTGATGGCATTGAATTCGGGCGGCTTTGTGAAGCAAGGCCTGTTCAATGCGATCAACATGGTCGCCTATGTTGGCGCAGTTCTCGTCTGGTTCGGGTACTCCGTTTCGCCAATCGGCGCGCAGGAGTCTGTAGGCAATCGATTACAGACTCAACGATGGGAACAGGGCCTGGCGGACCTGCAACACCAGGTGCCTCCGGATTCTCTGATTCCGATGTTCGAAGGCATGGTGGAGCGGGCGTTCTCACGGAGCTCAACTCTGGATGCCATGGACGAACACTTCCCATTCAACCGTCCGGCGGCGGCTCCTGCAAAGGCGAGCTCGGCTTCAGCAGGTTCCAAGAACACGGCCTGATGCAGGCGAAGTCTTCCTTCGTAAAAACCTTGTCAAGAAGATTTTTTCTCCAGCCAGACGCTCAGTCCGGCTGCGTTAATTGGCGCATTCTTCTTCAACCGTTACCTTAAGAAACTGCAGCAAAACCCTAGCAAAACCATTTCCTGACAGGCGTTAGGTCGCGTCTTGTCTCGATCGCGCGACCGCTTGCTTTAGCACCGTCTTTGTACGGTAGAGATAACCTCCAACGAATCAGAAGGATGCAGGCGTGTGTATAATGCACCACGCTTGAGGGGTGGCATTTTTGCCACGCCTCTTGCAGACCCTAAGGAGAAAGTAAACCCATGAAACGTTCGCTCAGAGCGTTACTGCTGTTGGTAGGTCTGGTAGGTACATTTGCATACGCAGCAGTCCCGAAGAATCCCAGTCCGTCGGGACCGATGCCGCTGTGCCCTCCCAGCCGTCCGAACTGCGACGCATAGTCGCAGCGAGGTAACTTAAGTAACATGACGTAACCATACGCAAGATGAAAGCAATCTTCTTGGCTGGCCCTCGTGGCCAGCCTCTTTTTTTACTTCTTCTCTTTGCTGCCTGCGCTTTCGGAATCTGCCTTTGTGTTCGCAGGCGGCTTTTCTTGTTTCGCTTCTTTCGCGTTTTCTGCGGCGGGACCTTCGTCAGGACTGGTGTCGATGTACTGGACGATAATCGAGACGCGACGATTCGAGGGATCAAGCGCGTCTTTGGGATTGCGCAAACGTTGATCCGCGAACCCGCGAACTTGCGAAACCTGATCGCCTCGCAAGCCGGCCAGCTGCATCAGTCGACGCGCCGCGTTCGCGCGATCGGAAGATAGTTCCCAGTTGCTGTAATTGCCTTTGCCGACAAAAGCCTTGGCATCGGTGTGTCCTTCCACCGAAATATGGTTGGGAACTTTTCCCAACTCGGCCGCCAGCACCTCCAGCATTTCTTTGCCGCTCTGGTTGAGTGATGAACTTCCACTGTCGAAGAACGTTCCTTTCTCCGATTCGAGCAACTCGATGCGCAGACCCTCTGCCGTGACTGTCATCTCGATATTCTTTTTCAACTTGTCGAGATCTGCCATCCGCTGGATGCTGCTCTGCAGTTCCGCTTTGAGCTTGGCCATGTCTTGCTTGTTAAGGAGGAGATTCTCACCCGATCCCGCCAGGCCGGTTCCGGTTCGTTTCGAACTGCCACTGGGATCACGAAAATATCCGCCGACCGCCTCTTGCACTTTGACACTGCTGCTCAACAACCACAGCACGATGAACAGGGCCATCATGGCGGTCACGAAGTCGGCATAGGCTACTTTCCAAGCGCCGCCGTGATGACCGCCGTGGCCACCTTTTTTCTTGATGATGATGATGGGAGGAGTGGGCATGATGCGGCCTTATCCCGCGGTGGCAGCCGCTGCCGCAGGAGCATCTTTCGCGCCGCGGCAAGCTTCTTCGATGGCTTTGAATGTGGGCCGCACATGTCCGGGAACGGTGCGTCGTCCGATTTCTACCGCCATGATGGGCGCAACGCCTTTCAGAAAGGCGATCATCGTGACTCGCAGCACGAGCATGTACGCGTGCTCTTCTTCCGCGATCTTGCCCATGCGCGCTGCCAACGGTCCAACCAGGCCGTAGCACAGCAAGATGCCAAGAAAGGTGCCGACCAGTGCGGCTGCCACCTTGTGTCCGATTTCTTCCGGAGGTCCGCCGAGCGCGCCCATGGTGATCACGACGCCGAGTACGGCCGCTACGATGCCCAGGCCGGGCAAGGAATCTGCCATTGTGCTCAGCGCCGCGACCGGCTCCCCGGCTTCGTGATGATGAACTTCCATGTCGGCTTCGAGCATTTGATCCAGATCGAAAACTTCTACGCCGCCGCTTACCGCCATGCGCAGCGTGTCGCAGACGAAGTGCACGGCGTGATGGTCTTTCACAAAATCTTTGTATTTCGAGAGCAAAGGACTCTTGTCGGGCTCCTCGATGTCGGTCTCGAGCGCGACCAGTCCTTCCTTGCGCGCCTTCTGCAGCAGTTCGTACATCATCTTCAGCGAATCGACGTAACGCTGCGTGCCAAACTTTGATGAGCCGAAGACGCCGATGAGCCCGCTAATCATCTGCTTGAGCGTGTGGACGGGATTCGAAATCAGCACCGTGCCTAACGCAGCGCCGCCGATGATGATCAGTTCCGCCGGCTGCACCAGCACTTTCATGTTGCCGTGCTCCATCAGATAGCCGGCGACGATACAACCGAAAACCACTACGATTCCAATAATCGAAAACATGAACCATCTTCCTCGCTCTTATCCAGACTGGTCAGCGGAGTTGCCGGGAGCACCCGCCGCTCGCGCCTTCGCCACGCTTTTTGTATTTGCTGACGTCATTTCGCCCAGAAGCAATTCCAGATCCTTGCCGGGAGTGGCCACTGTGTAGGAGACTTCCGTTTCAATCAAGAAGCGGTCGCCCCACCACAAGATTTCCGAATGGCGCAGCAAGTTCCACAAGACGTCGGCCGTCATGGCCACCATCATCGGACTCGCTGAAGTCAGCACCGCCAGAAATTCATTCACATCCCAACATCCGAGAAAGCTTTCCGCGTCGAGGCTATTTCGCAACGTGTGTGCCGCGGTACGGAGAAACGGTGCGATCGACTGTGGACCGTGCTGAGCCGAAAACTCCTGCAGGCCGAGCAGCCTTATCCGCAGCAGCCCGAATCCAGTATGCGATTTCTCCATGCCCGTCATGCATTCGTTCAGCACCGCCCGCGTCAGTTGGCACGATGGGATTCCGGTGTTTGCATCCAGGCATCCGTACATTGGCGGTCCTGATGCTCTCTCGCGTTGTACGAATGTCTCTTCGAATATCACGGTCGCACATACATTTGCGTCGCCGTATTCCAGGATGGGCTGCGTACGAATCCGCATAGCTGTCCGATGTCCATTTTTGTGCAGGTAGAAAGCATTGCATTGCTGCGGTTGCCGCTGGCTGAGAGTCCGCGCCACCGGACAACTTTCGCCCTGCAAGGTGTTGCCACGCCGGTCGCAGATCTGCACCGCATCTTCGAGGACATGCCCGACCACCTCATGAGACAAATGGCCAGTGAGCCGTTCAGCGCCATGGTTCCAGAAACGAATACGCCGCTCCTGATCCACGATGTAAATCCCTGCCGGCAAGTTTTCCACGAGGTGCCGGAACAATTTCGGATTATCGAGAAAGTTCGAGAACATGACGAGGCGCCGCCATCCAGTTTCATCGGCAGGCCGGTAAGAAACTTCACGTCCGGATGGACGGTCCTCACAGGCATTGCAAAAGCCAGCGAGTCGCAGGCAAGCTAATAGCGATGCCCGAGTTGCCGGATATTGCCGCTTACATTACCGCGCTTGAACCTCGCATTCTGGGCCAGCCCATCGAGCGAATACGCCTTGCGAGCGCGTTTCTGCTGCGAACCGTGCAACCTCCGCTGGCGAGCGTCGAGGGACGAACCGTGCGGGAATTGCGGCGGGTGGGAAAGCGGATCGCAATCGGAGTGGAGAAAGATCTCTGGGTAGTCCTGCACCTGATGATTGCCGGGCGTCTGCACTGGAAAGCTCCCGGGGTGAAGTTGGGCGGCCGCCAGAACCTGGCCGTTTTCGATTTTCCCAACGGGTCGTTGCTACTCACGGAAGCGGGCAGCAAGCGCCGCGCGGCGCTGCATATCCTCGAAGGCGAAGAAAGTCTGCGGTCGATTGATCCGGGAGGGATCGACATTCTCTCCAGCGACGTCAATTCGTTCCGTGCGGCGCTTGCTGCCGAGAATCACACGCTGAAGCGGGCTCTGACTGATCCGCGGCTGGTGAGCGGCATCGGCAACGCGTATTCGGATGAGATTCTGCATGCGGCGCAATTGTCGCCGATTGCGTTCACGCAGAAACTTCGTCCGGAGGAGTGGGAGAGGCTGTTCAAGGCAACGCGGGATACGCTTGAACTCTGGGTCAGCCGTCTGCGCGCGGAAGCCGAGAACAAGTTCCCGGAGAAGGTTACTGCATTTCGCCCGGATATGGCCGTCCACGGGCGTTATGGCGAGCCTTGTCCGAGATGTGGAGATAAGGTTCTGAGAATCCGCTACGCCGACAAAGAAACGAATTATTGTGCTCGCTGCCAGACCGGCGGCAAAGTGCTTGCCGACCGGAGTTTATCGCGGCTGCTGGGAGCGGACTGGCCGCGCACGCTGGAGGAACTGGAAGCGCTGAAGCGTCGTTAGGCGCCGTGCCTACGCGGCTGAACGCGACTGCGATCCCAAAGCGCGCCTCAATTCCTGGACATCGAAAACCGGAGGCTGGCAGGCGAACCCGGAGCAGACGACGGCGAACGATCTTCCCTCGGCGAGAGCTGGAAGATTTGGAATTGTCTCCGCCAGCGCTGGTGGCAAGTTCTGCGTGACGACTTTGTCGGGATCGATAAGCAGAACTGCCGTACTCAATCCGAGTGGACGCACGGCGGCTCGATACAACTCGCGCGCCGCATCATCCTTCCCCACCACGACTACCTGGGCGTGTGGCTGAGTGAAACGCGCCACGGCTAGGCCGTAAGTCGCGGCAAAAATTCCATGTTGCCCCGCAACTCCGGCGTAGACCTCGAGTGTCTGCTCGGCCTTTTCGCGATGTGCTGCGTCATTCGTGTATATGTAAAGACGAAGCAGAGCAATTGCCGCCGCAGAATTTCCCGCAGGAGTTGGTGAATCCTGAAACGGCTTGCGCCGCGTTCCCAGAATGCCAAGCGCGGCTTTTTCCTTCTTTGCTGCCACAACTCGCGTATCAAAAAATCCACCAGCCTCCGGATCAAAAAAGCCGGCGATCATTGCATCCACGATGGAGCGGGCAAAACGGAAATAGCTCAAGTCCGCCGTGGCCTCGTAAGCGTCGAGGCAGGCAATGACACTGAATGCATAGTCATCCAATACGCCGGCAACTTCGCGCCGCGCTGCCCGAGCATCCGAGAAAGCCTCGGAGTATGCGATCACATGTTTCATGCCCTGCGCGGCATCCCAACCTTCGGAGAGGAGGCGGTCGAGGGAACGCAGCGCGAAGTGACGGGCGTCGGCGAGATCGAGCACTCGCGCGGCTTCCAGATATGCAGAGACACACATCGCGTTCCAACCCGCATAAATTGTCTTGTCCACATATGGAGTCGGCCGCAGCAGCCGCGCCGCATACATTTTCTTCTGCGCCCCTGCTAATCGTGCTCCCACCTCGGCCGCCGAAATACGCAGCCGCTCGGCAATGTCTTCGACCGACGCTGCAATGCCGAGCACGTTCTTTGCACGGTTGTGATGCATGTCGCCGATTTCCTGAATGCCGTAGTAGAGCGTAGCCACAGCCGCCTCGTCTGGCGTAAGTACGGACTGCGCTTCCTGCAGCGTCCAGGTGAAGTAGTCGCCGTCGTCATCCATCGAGTAGTCGGCATCCTGCGAGGCGTAGAAGCCTCCATGAGCGCGATCGCTGAGCCATTCGTCCATCCAGCGGATAATGTCGCGCGCAACACCTGCGAAGAATTCGTCGCCGCTTGCCTGGTAAGCATGCACGTAGTTCTTCAGCAACTCGGAGTTGTCGTAACACATCTTCTCGAAGTGCGGCACGATCCAGCGCTCGTCGACGGAGTAACGATGGAAGCCTCCGGCCAGTTGGTCATAAACGCCGCCGCGCGCCATCTTCTCCAGCGTGTGGACGAAAATCGTTCGCAGATCTTCTTTCTCTTCTTTCGCTGCGGCGCCGCCACGAACGTACCCTTCCATCACCAGGTCGAGCGCCGCTGGGTGGGGAAACTTCGGAGCGCTTCCGAACCCGCCATGCACCGGATCAAACATTTTTCGCGCCGACTCGAGAATTGCATCAATCACCGAAGCCGATACTGTCCTTCCGCCTGAATATGTTTCGGCTCGGGCAATCGCACTCTCAACCAGTTGTGCCTGTTCCATCACATCGTCGTGCTTCTCGCGATAAGCCTGCGCGATCGAAAGCAATACGCGCTTAAAACTCGGCCGTCCGTAGGATTCGCTCGGAGGGAAATACGTGCCGCCATAAAACGGCTTCCCGGCGGGCGTGAGAAACGCTGTCAACGGCCAGCCACCTTGACCGGTGAGCGATGACACGGCGACCTGATAGCGGCTGTCAATATCTGGACGCTCATCCCGATCGACCTTCATCGCGATGTAATGCTCATTCACGATGGCGGCCACTTCCGGATCATCGTAGGATTCGCGATCCATCACGTGGCACCAGTGGCACCAGACCGCTCCAATATCGAGAAGCATCGGCTTGTTGGCCGCTCGAGCCGCCGCAAAAGCTTCCTCCCCAAACTCATGCCACTGGATCGGTTGGTGCATCGCCGAGCGAAGGTAGGAAGAAGAAGCGCGGGCGAGGGAGTTGTGGGAGCCGGTGGTCATGATGCCCAGTCTAAATGCTTCCGGTGAAGAAGAGAGTATTGTTCAGCTCTTCGCTAGCGCGCAGCGAGCTCGTCCAGGCGGGCCAGCGTGTCCGGGTATTTACGGACTAGCAGAACGAGAGCGGCCGCCTGAGGGTTCGGTTTTGCGCGACCCTGTTCCCATTTTTCCAACGTTCTTTCGTTGATCCTGAGTTTGCGCGCGAACACCGCTCGGGAACAGCGCAGTTTTTTTCGAGTGTCCCGGAGGAGTTTCGCATCTACTTTGGGGAGTGGCGCAACATCGACTTTGTAGGTGCGCAATGTGAGCTTACCCTCCCGGTGGTGCTTCATCGCCGCCACACCTGCCATCAGTTCGCCGAATACGTCTCTCTTCCCCATCACTGCGTCCTCCGCGGCTTGCGGATCCCGATTGAGCGGCGGGATGAGCGAGCTTCTAATTCAGTTTGGATCGAGGCCTTCAATGCCTTTTTCTCAGCTGCGGCCAGGTCTGAAGTCTCGCCTTTGTCGTAAAGAGTCAACAGCCAGATCTGATGATCGGAACGGAAGTGGTAGTAAATAATCCGCAACCCACCTCTCCGGCCTTTGCCGCGCCGCGCATCGGCCCAGCGCACCTTGCGAAAACCGCCAGTACCAGGCATCAAGTCCCCGAGTTCGGGATTGGCCCCGAGCTTGGCCTGCAGCCCTTTGTACTCATCGTCGTTCAAGTAATCCGGCAGATGACGCGTAAAAGCCGGCGCCTCGATGAACTCCATAAAACCTTTATACGCTAGCGGAGTACATTTCAATACTATACGCTATTAGAGTACGTGTCAACTGGATTGAGTGGCCTGGGAGTACGGCAAACAGGCCTGACTGCCACGATCTCAACGTGCCTTGTCTATAATCAAATGCTTACCCGCACTCCTATTCTGAGAATCAAGGACACGCATTGGCACTCGACGAGAACATTTATGAAATCCGGCGCGAGAAGCTGAAGAAGATTGAGGCTCTCGGACATCCGGCATATCCGACGAAGTTCAACTACAGCCACACCGTGCCCCAGATTCTGGCCGAGTATAGCGGGCAGACGGCGGAAGAATTGGAATCTCCGCGTGTCACGGTGCGCGTCGCTGGACGCATCATGGCGATCCGGCTGATGGGCAAGGCTGGTTTCGCGCACTTGCAGCAGGACGGCCAGCGCCTGCAGTTCTATGTCAAGAAAGACGCCATCGGAGATGCTGGGTTCGAGCTCTGGAAACTGCTCGATCTGGGCGACCACATCGGCGTGCGCGGATATCTGTTTCGCACTCGTACTGGGGAACTCAGCATTCACGCCGAAGAATTGACGTTTCTGTCGAAAGATCTGTTGCCGCTTCCAGAAAAATTTCACGGCCTGACGGACGTCGAGTTGCGTTATCGCCAACGCTATCTCGATCTGGTGATGAATCCCGAAGTCCGCGAAGTGTTTCTGAAGCGCAGCAAAATTGTCCAGTCGCTGCGGCGGTATTTCGACGGTCAGCAATTCATGGAAGTCGAGACGCCGATGATGCATCCCATTGCCGGCGGCGCGGTGGCGCGCCCGTTCAAGACGCATCACAACACGCTCGACATGGATTTGTTTCTGCGCATCGCTCCCGAACTCTATTTGAAGCGGCTGACCGTCGGCGGATTCGATCGCGTCTACGAAATCAATCGCAATTTCCGGAACGAAGGCTTGGGATGGAGATGGAATCCTGAGTTCACCATGCTCGAGGCCTACCAGGCCTATACCGACTATCTCGGCATCATGGATACGACGCAGGGCGCGATCGAGCAGGCCGTGAAAGACGTCACTGGCGGGATGAAGACGAACTGGGGCGAGCATGAGATTGACTGGTCGCACGCCAACTGGCGGCGGATGACGATGCGCGAGGCGATTGTCCATTTCTGGCCGGAGCGGGCTGGGGCAAAGCCGGAGCGAAGCGATTTCGCATCGCATGAGTCGGTCGAGGCGTTGGTCGGTCGAGTGCGTGGTGCGGGAATCAAGTTGCAGTACGACGCAGCGGCTCCAGTCGGGAAGACGATCGCGAACATCTTTGAGGCGATTGCCGAAGAGCACCTGATGCAGCCAACCATCATCTACGAGTTCCCGACCGCTGTCTCGCCGCTGTCGAAGCAGAAGCCCGATGAGCCCGATTGGACCGAGCGCTTCGAGATGTTTGCCGGGCAGATGGAAATTGCAAACGGATTCAGCGAACTGAACGATCCCGAAGATCAGCGGCAGCGCTTCGAGGGGCAACTCAAGGAACGCGAGCGCGGAGACGATGAGGCCCACCAGATGGATGAGAACTACATCAACGCGCTCAGCTATGGCATGCCTCCGGCGGGAGGCGTAGGTCTGGGCGTGGACCGCTTGGCGATGCTGATCACCGATTCGCACACGATTCGCGATGTGATTTTGTTTCCGCAGCTGCGGCCGGAAAAGCATTCTGCCGCGGAAGATCCCGAGAACGCGGAAAGAGCTAAGGAATAGGTAGTAACCGTGTAGTACCTAGACAATCACTTGAAGTCCGGAGACGCGGCAGAGCATCCTAAGATCAGTTAGAGCTTGGTCAGGGGCAGCGCTGCCGTAATGCCACTTCGAGCGTTGGGTCGGTAGCGCTTTGCCCGCAAGTTTGCCTACATTCGCGGGCAGGAATGCCCGCACCACACGATCTAGTCCGCGGCGCTACCGGACTTCTTGGCCGCAGGGTTCGTCCCACCTTTGGCCGGACCAAAATTCTTGGTCAGATAATTCAGCATGGCGTTGCGGTCGGCATCCTGAATCACCGCGCCTAGCCCTTCCATCTTTTCCAGTTGGTCAGACCATTGCTGACGCGACAGGTGCTGCTCCGTGATGCGGCTCGTGTTGTGACACTGCGTGCAGGCGGCTTTGACTTTCGCTTGCATGGGTCCGGGCGGAAGCGGTTTACCAGGAGCGCTGGGTGCCTGTGCGGCTGCGAAATGGATGGCTGCGAACAGAAGCGCTGCCGGAAAGATTTTCTGGAACAAGCTGGATTCCCCACACACTCACGGCTGCTGGAGCCGATCAGAGTCGCCCCCACGGGCGCTGTAGATATGGTAGCAGGAGTGGCAGAGGAGTTGAATTTGAGGAATGTTTACCTCTGGTCGAGTAGGCGAATTGTTTCCATGATCGTGTCGCCAACGATCTGCAAGCTCTTCGGGCTGAGCTTGTCCATGGTGTCTTGCGGAGTGTGGTGGAAGACGTTGTTGTATCCGTAATCGAGGTCGATGACGTCGGCTGTGGGGACTCCGCGCTTGAAGAATGGAATGTGGTCGTCCTCAATCGGACCTTGCCGAGCGTAGAAATGGGACTGATAGCCTTGCCGCGTGGCGGCATCGTAGATCAGGTCGAGCAGCCACGGAGTGCCGTTGGTATTGCGGTCGATGTTCAGGTCGGCATCGCCGATCATGTCCATCACCATCAGGGCCTTGACCTTTTTCAGCGTGCCATCTTTTTCCCACGTCTCGGCGAGATGGCGGGCGCCGTAGACGCTGTCGGTGTCGGTCCAGGTTTTGACTGCCTCTTCGCCATCGGTCCAAATGAGCCAGACGCTGGAGCCGTCGCGCTTATTGTTATGCATTCCGGCGCGAAGCTGGTGGGCGAACTCGAGCAGGATGGCCGTGGAAGAGCCGCCATCGTTTGCGCCAACGTATCCGGTGTTGCGCAGCGGGTAGTTGGTGTCGTAGTGGCCGAAGATGATGATGATGCCGTCTTTCGTTCCGGGGAATTTCGCCAGGATGTTGCGGATTGGAAACTTGCCTTCGGGCGTATCGGCGGTAAAGGCATCGTCTTCGACCTGATCGCCTTTGAGATGTTCAACAATGTAGCGCTCGAGCTTTTTATGATTGTCGCTGCCAATGTAGCGCGGGCCGAAGGCGGTGACCTCGCGCGTGTATTCGAAGGCGCGCTTCGCGTCGATGTGGGGGAGCGGAGCAGGGTCAGCTGCTTGCGTCGTGCTCGCGACGGCAAGCGTCATGAGCACGGCTAGCGAAAGCTTGAACCACAAAGGGCACGGAGGAACACGGAGGAAGACCCCCGGACTGTCGAGTCTCATCGCTGGTTCTTTCATGGGTTCCCCTGTGACCCTCTGTGTCCTCTGTGGTTATGAATTCTTTTCGGCCCGTTTCTTTCGCTGGTCGGGATGCACAAACCAGGCGATGGCGATGCTTCCGACGTATAAAGCCACCATGGGCGCGGCGAAGATGCACATGTTCAGGATGTCGGGCGTCGGCGAAACGATGCCCGCGATGATGAAGATGAGCAGGATCGCGTAGCGGATGTTTTTCCACATGAAGCCAGCGCTGACAATGCCCATGAGCGCGAGGAAAAAGATCAGGATGGGCATTTCAAAAATAACGCCCAGGCCGACGATGATGGTCAGGAAAAGGGAACTGTATTCGCTGAGCGTGATCATCGGCTGAAAATCCTTGCCATACCCGATCAGAAAGACGAGCGCCTGCGGCAGAACGACTTTGTACCCGAAGTATCCCCCGGCAACAAAGAGCCCGATGGTCGAGAACATGAAGGGCATCACGTAGTGCTTTTCGTTCCGGTAAAGACCAGGCGAAATGAAACACCAGAGTTGGTAGAGCACGAACGGTGAGGCGACAAACAGGCCCGCCAACAGTCCGACTTTCAAATACAGGTTGAAAGGCTCGATCGGGTTGACGTAGACGAGCTTGGCCGAGAGGTTGTTACGGGCGAGCGCGTCCATGATGGGACGCTGCATCACTCCGTAGATGCGCCCGGCGAATCCCCAGCAGGCAAAAAAACCGATGACGACAGCGATAGCGGAGTAAACGATGCGCTTGCGGAGCTCCTCGAGATGATCGAGGAAGCCCATGGTGGGCATCTGTTCTTTCGCCGGCTCATTCACCGATGCGGACGCGGCCAATTCAGGCATCGGCTGCTACTTTCGGAGCGGGCGGTGGAGACGGGGCAAGCCCCGTCTCTACGGAAGGGGAAGTTTCGACCGCTGGCGCTTCTGGCGTGTCAGTTGCGGCGGCTTCCGCCGCTTCCATCTTTTCAGGCGTTGGTGGATTAAAGATACGGCTGGCCAGCGATCCGAGGGGAGCCTTGCCGGGCGGCAAAATTTGCTGTTTGGGCAGGTCGAGTGAATTGACCTCGGCTTCGATCTGCGATCGAAATTCGTTGGAGGCGCGGCGAAATTCGTTGAGGAACTTTGCCACCTGGCGTCCAATCTCGGGCATCTTCTTGGGGCCGAAAAGGATCAGCGCCAGGAAAAAAATGAAGATCATCTCGCCGGAGTAGCCAAAACCCATAGCCCTATCATAATGCGCAGAAGCGGAAGCTGACTACCGGGGAGTGGGAATTTTGGCGGCGAAGCGGGACGGGGCAGAGCCCCGTCCCCACAGCTTGCCGATTGTTTCTATTTGAAGGTGTAGCCGATGGACAGCCCGTACCGCGTGGCGTACGAGGAACTGAACAACTGGTTGTTGGTAACCAGATAGATCTTCGCCTCGGGGCGAATGAAGAAATTGTGCGTGGGATAGAGCTTCAGCCCGGCGCCGAAATCTCCCATAAAGTGCTTGTCGCTGGAGTAATTCGTGTTATAGCCGTTGCCGCAGCCGTTGCAATACTGACGGGTATCCATCGCGCCAATGCCAGCGGAAAGCTCGATATAAGTGTGGCTGGCCAGTTTAGGCGCGTAAATCCCGTTCACATCTAAGAAGAGCGGGCGATAGGGAATGGGGCCGTAGAGCGAGCTGTTGTACACGGCCTGGCTTGTCCTCCAGTAGATTTCGCCTCCGATGCCGAAATTGTGCCAAGGGAGCACGTCGCCGCTAAAGCCGGCATATGTGCCACCGGTAAGCGAAGGACCATTCGAGTTGGCTGCGGGCGCCGTCGTCGTGCTGAGTCCGAAGGCGACATCGATTTTCTGGGCTTGCGCGAAGTTCGGCAAAGCCAGAACCGTGCAGGCAAGAGCAATGAGCAGGGCAATGCGTGCTGTGCGTTTCAAACGAACCTCCGTTGCTGTTCGGGTTTTGAGCATTTAGATGCGAGTTCTCTGGAGAGCGCTGCCGGTGCGGATGGGATTTACAGACATTTACGCTCCGCGAAAGGTCATGTACGTTTGGGGCAATTTCGTAACCCGCCAGTTCACACCTCTTCTACTTACGCAAACACAGGGCCTGGGGAAAAGTTGCGGCATGCGACGACTTTCAATGGTGTTAAAGATGCCTAGTAAGCCAGCAGGATACGCAGGTCGCGCAGATTATTTCCGGTAGGCCCAGTCATTATGGCATCGCCGAGCGCATCCAAAAGAGGGTAAGCGTTGAAGGTGTCGAGGGCTTCCTGCACAGGGTTGCCCGTGTCGTTAAGTTCGCCTGCCCGAATTAGCGTGCGGCCATCGACGACGGCTCCCGCCGCGGGACTGTTGCCGTCTATGCCGTCGGTGCCGGCGCTCAACACAGTAATGTCTTGTCCTGATATGTGTTCAACGCAGGCCAGGGCAAACTGCTGGTTGCGTCCTCCGATGCCGCCATTGCGGACGGTCACGGTTACTTCTCCTCCTGAAATCAGGCAGACCCGCGACACTTTGCTGCGCAGATCGCGAAGCCGATTCAGCAGGTACGTGGCGGCCTGATCGTAGGGCCAGTCGTCGCACGAGTTATCGACTTCGACAGCAAAGCCAGCGCGCGTGGCCGCTACTGCGGCTTCATCAATCGCTACTTTGTTCGAGAGCACGGTCCACCAGCGGGCGCGGACAAAGGCGGGGTCGTCGGATTTCGGCGTCTCGTCGATCGCGCGCTGATGAAACAGGTCGGCAACTGACTTGGGAAACTGCTCGAGTAGGCTGTACTTGGCTGCGATGTTCTCGCAGTCGTGAATAGAAGTGGAATCGGGCATCGTTGGTCCGGAGGCCAGCGCATCCGGCGTGGCGTCCGGCACATCGGAGACGAGAATCGAAACCTGCTGAGCGGGATAGGCGGCTTGCGCGAGGCGTCCACCCTTGATGGCGGAGAGATGCTTGCGGATGGCATTGATCTCGGCGATCGGCGCGCCCGAGTGCACGAGCGCCTGATACGTTGCCGCTAAGTCCGCGACCGTGATCTCCTCGTCCACTGGCTTTTCGACGATGGAGGAACCGCCGCCAGAAATCATGAAGATAACGAGCGAGTTGGCGTCGAGGGAGTCGAGCGATTTCAGAATGGCGCTGGCGGCTTGGATCGACTCAGCGGTGGGTGTTGGGTGCCCACCGCGAAAATATCGAAAGCCGCGGATTTGATTTGCCGGTTCTACGGACGACGCGACGATGCCTTCAAGACTGCTGCCGACTTGCGCCTCGAGAGCCGCAACCATGGTATGCCCCGCCTTGCCGATCGAGACGACGAAAACGCGATTGTAGAGATCGAGATCGTGCAGGTCTTCTCCAATGCGCAGCACGCGGCGTTCGCAATGCGCGTTGTGGGCGAAGGCGTTTTCGATGGAAGCATTCTTCAGGGCGGCGCCGAAGATTTCGCGTGCGGTATCGCGCATGCGGGCGAATTGGTGCTGGCGTTCGGGCGAGATCTCCGGCATCTGGGAAGATTATAGAGAAGCAAGTTTCAAGGTTTCAGTGTTTCAAGGTTCGGCGCAATTTCCTTGATCCACGCTTCAATCGCCTCACGCAACTCGCGCAGTCTTCCTTCGAAGAAATGATCTCCGGCTTCGATACGCACGAGTTTTTTCGGTTCGGCGAATGTGTCCACCAGGGCTTCGAGTTTTCCCAGCGGACCGAATTTGTCGCGCGACCCGCTGACGAAGAGCTTCGGCTTGATGCACCCGCGCAGAAAGTCGAAATCGTAAACGCGGTCTTCGACCGGAACGGCGGGCAAACCTAGCGCGATGAGGGCACGGACGCGGTCATCGTTGTAGGCGGCGCGCAATCCGACGGCGGCGCCGAAGGAGAATCCGGCAAAGATCAACGGCAAAGAGAATTCCCGATCCAGCCAGTCGAGGGCGGTGCGAACGTCATCAACTTCTCCAATCCCGCCGGCGTGCTCGCCTTCGCTGAGTCCGGTGCCGCGGAAGTTGAAGCGGAGCACAGGGAATCCGAAGCTGTTGAGCGCTTTCATGGCGTGAAAGACGACTTTATTGTGGAGCGTTCCACCGTAGACCGGATGAGGATGACAAACCAGCGCAGTGTGCGTCGCATTAGGCGATCCGGCGTTGAGCAGACTTTCGAGACGCCCGGCGGGGCCGGGAAGGAAGAACGAGCGGATGGAGGCGGATTCGGGGTTCAAGGGAAGTCGATGGTCGTTCGTCGTTGGTCGTTAGGGTGCGCCGATAGTATTGCAGAGAATCAATCCCAGCGACTACCGGCTACCGACTAACGACTGCCGACGAACGACCGATGCCAGCGACTAGCGACCAGCGACCAGCGACTGTTACTCTCTTCCTCCATGGATCTGTTTGCGCTGACCCGCCGGCTCGTCGACATCGAATCGATTACTCCGAACGAAGGGGCGGTGGGCGATTTTCTCTGCGAAGAACTGCGTCGTCGCGGATTTGAGAGCCGGAAGATGGTGGTCGAGGGTGTTCGCGCGAACGTGCTGGCGACGTGGGCTGGGCATGATCGTCCTGAAGTCTTTTTCTCGACGCATATGGATACCGTGCCGCCCTTCATCGCCTCGTCCGAGGACGAGCAACGCATTTATGGTCGCGGCGCATGCGATGCCAAGGGAATTATTGCGGCGCAGATTCTGGCGGCAGAGCGTTTGCGCGGAGAAGGTTTTTTTGTGGGATTGCTATTTCTCGTCGGCGAGGAAACGAATTCGGTCGGCGCGTCGAAAGCGAATCAGCATCCGATGGGAGCGCGCTTCATGATCAACGGCGAACCTACGGACAACCGGCTGGCGCTGGCCACCAAGGGATCGCTGCACGTGGTACTGACCGCACTCGGCAAGATGGCGCACTCGGCCTATCCAGACCTGGGAGAATCAGCGATCGACAAGCTCGTCGAAGCGCTGCATCGTTTGCACACCATGAGACTGCCGGCGACGCCGGACGTGGGCGCCAGCACGAAAAATGTGGGAACCATCGAAGGCGGCCGCGCGCGCAACGTGATTCCAGACTTCGCACGTGCTGAACTTTTTTACCGGCTCGTCGGACCGTCGGACGGGCTGCGACGCCAGATCGTCGAAACCGTCGGAGGATTGTGCGAGGTTGAGTTCACACGAGAAGCTCCTTTCATGCGATTACGCACACTTGATGGAGTGCCCACGATGGTGGCTGCGTTTACCACCGACATTCCCTCGCTCGGAAATTGGGGAGAGCCACTGCTGCTGGGGCCGGGGTCCATTCACGTGGCGCATACCGAGGGTGAGTTCGTAGAGAAGAAACAACTGGAAGAGGCGGTCGAGTTGTATTGCGCGGTCGCGAAACGGCTGATGGCCGAGGCCAAGAATTAAAAACGTGGGATCGAGCTGGAGAAATGCACGCGATCCCACGTTGCAAGACAACAAGTCCGGTATTGCTAGATGCGGATACCGCCGCCCGCTACCAGATTCTCGCCGGTTACCCAGCGCGAGTCGTCGGAGGCAAGAAAGAGCGCAGCGCTAGCGATGTCATCCACCGTGCCGACTCGACCCAAAGGCGTACGTGATACGGCATAGTCGAGAAAATGTTTGTCGGCGGCTTGGTTGGATTTGAGCCCCTCGGTTTCAGTGACGCCCGGCAGCAGCGAGTTCACTCGAATCTTTCGTGCGCCCAACTCCTGCGCGAGCGATCGCGTGATCGCGTCGACTGCGGCCTTAGTGGCGCTGTAAACCGATCCGTTCGGGGCCGGGGTCAGCGACACGACCGAACTCAGATTGATGATCGAACCGCCGTCGCCGTTCATGTTCTTCACGGCTTCTTTGGTGGCCAACAGCAAGCCGAGAACGTTGATGTTGAACTGACGGTGGAAGTGCTGCTCGGTGACCGCTTCGAGCGGACTGAACTCGTAGACGCCAGCGTTGTTCACCAGAATGTCCACCTTGCCGAAAGCTTTCTTGGTCTCTGCAAACAGCGTGCTCACGTCGCTCGATTGCGCGACGTCGCCCCTGACGGCAATAGCTTTGCCACCGCTGCCGGTGATCTTGCCAACAACGCGGTCGGCTCCGGCTTGGTCGCTCGCGTAATTCACTACGACGCTGGCGCCTTCCTTGCCGAGCGCTTCTGCAATCGCGGCGCCGATGCCCTTGGACGCACCTGTTACCACTGCAACTTTCCCCTTCAGTTTAGCCATTACTTTTTCCTTTCCAAATCTCCGCTCGAACCTGTTTTGATAGTTCGATGACCATCTAATTGATGTAAGAGGGCTCGCAAAGGGTGCAACAAGGATTGTGAATTTTCTATAAACGGCCGAGACGGGTGAGGTATTTCTTCCACAGTCCGCGGCGAAGCTTCATGTGGATGTACTTGGCATCCTTGCGGATATCGATTAAGCCGGCATTGGCAAGCTCTTTCACATGGTGCGAAAGGGTAGCTGCCGTAATGGGGAATTCGGAGCGAATATCGTTACAGGCAACTTCCTTGCAGGAGGCGATGCGCTGCAACAGTTCGTAACGCCGCGGATCCGCGAGCGCCTTGGTGATGCGGTAGAAGTGTGCATCGTTCATGAGGTTAAGATGCGGCGGGGCTGAGACGTAATCACGAAACTAAGCTCCGAAGCGCTCGGCAGCGCGCGCCTTCGCCTTCGCAGCCTCCTCTTCCCGATTCTTCGGAGGTGCGGTCGTGTCGAGCGAATGAAGTAGATGCGCCGCAATGCCAGCGATTTCATCGATCGCCGTCAGAAATGCCGCTTCGTTGGCTTTCGAAGGCTTGTTGAAACCGGTAATCTTTCTCACAAACTGGAGCGATGCCGCCCGCACCTCGTCCTCGGTGACGGGGGGATCGAAATTGAAAAGAGTCTTGATATTCCGGCACATTCGCAGGGCCCTCCCAACGCCCAACTGATAACAATATTTTCTCACGATGCCAGCACCCGCGGGACAAGGGTTCCCCCCCCGGTGTCGATCTTTGACATTAAGATGGTACCGTGGTACATTTGTACCATGATCAACGAATTACAACTCGTGGTGGAACGGGTGCAGACCGGCGTGCGCATGGAGAAGCGCATTCTCAAGGTGCTTAAGGGTTTTGCTGAGTATCACGATATGTCGCTAGGCGATCTGCTCGAGGGCATCGTGCTTCACGCTTTCGACGGCAAAACTCCATTCAACCCGGCATCGCTCGAACGCATTCGAGAGCTGAAGAAGTTTTATGCGCTCGATCTTGACTCCAACGCCAGCCATCGCCTGACGGAAATCAAACACGGCGCGGCCGGGAAGCCAGTCGGGAAGCAGCCGGAGAAGAAGGTCAGCTCCGGGAAACGAAAATGAATCTCGCCCGCGTCGACCATCCAAAGCCAAGCTTTACCGATATGGTCGAAGAATTCGAGCAAGGCCAAGCGCCCGGCGGATTTCATCACGCGGACCATGTCCGCGTGGCCTTTGCTTATGTTGTCAGGTATCCATTTATGGAGGCGGTTAGCCGGTTCGCCGCAGCGCTCAAGCGCTTTGCGGCCGCGCAGGGAAAACCGCAGCTCTACCACGAAACCATCACCTGGGCTTACCTCATCCTGATCCGCGAGCGTTGGGCTCGGGCGGGCTCGGTTCAAACCTGGGAAGATTTCGCACTGCACAACCCTGACCTGCTGATCTGGAAAGGTGGCGTGCTGACAAACTTCTATCGGCAAGAAACTCTAGATTCTGATCTTGCGCGCGCAGTCTTTGTGTTTCCTGACGCGCACCCAGACCACGCTACTTCCAATAATTCCTGAAGAGTGCTGTATCCGCGATCACGCCATCTCTGGTTGTCCGTCCTTGAAGCCGAGCCACTTCAGCGGTAGTATTCGAATTCACTCATATTGCACTCGTTTTTCGAGGACAAATGCCGCAAAACTACGTTCCTGCCTTTCTTTTTGTCGCAGTGGTTGGAATCCTGATTCCCGTCACACTACTCGTTGCCCGCCTCATCCGAACGCAGAGTCCGAACCGCGTCAAACTGATGCCCTACGAATGCGGCATCGATCCCTATGACAGCGCGCGCGGACGCTACACGGTCCGGTACTACATCATCGCGATCCTCTTCGTAGTCTTCGACGTGGAAACGATTTTCCTTTTTCCGTGGGCAGTGAAGTTCAAGGCGCTCGGCGTTTTCGGGCTCATTGAAATGCTGGTCTTTCTCGGGATTCTGATCGTCGGCTACATCTGGATCTGGAAGAAGGGTGCTCTGGAATGGATCTAAGTTCGCCCAGTCCAGGCGGCATGCCAGGAGCCGCGTCCCCGGTAGAGGTCTTCTCAGCGAGCCGCTGGACGAAAGGGAACCTGTGGTTTCCGACTCGAATCATCGTCAGTCCGCTCCGCGTGAGCCGCGAGAAGCGGCGTTTGTTTGGGACGACAGAGGAGAGCATTTCGATTGGCCAGGTCGCCTCGGTAAAGATTTCAACTGGAGTTTTCTGGTCCGACATTGTGATCGAGTCGTCGGGCGGCAGCGATGCGATCACCAGTCACGGCCATCGCAAGGCCGATGCAATACGCATCCGCGACCTCGTGGAAAGTTTTCAGGCGGCGCGGCGCTAGCGTTTTGTGACGACCGTCATTGACGGTGACGCGACCAGATGTTAGAAGTGACGTTTCCTGATATTAGTTTCTTAAAGTTACGCGGCTCTTGTAACGACAGACGACAGCATGGCCGAGGAAGTCAAAACACCCGCTCCACAACCGCCGCCGGAAGGTGAGAACAAGCCGACGGCGGAAAAACCTGTCGTTGCGGCTCCCGCTGCACCCGCGAAACCTGCTTCTCCGCCCGCAGCCGCGAAACCCGCAGCTCCTCCTGCGGCTGCGAAACCTACTGCTCCCGCCAAGCCAGCCGGTCCTGTCCCCATGCCGTGGACCTCGCCGATGGTGGAAAAATACAAGAGCCAGTACGGATCAGGTATCGAGGCGCTAACGTACCTCGGGCAGAACTACCTGAGCGTGGATCGCTCGCTGATCCCGGACATTCTGCGTCTACTGCGCGACGAGGAACAATTCAACTACTGCGTCGACGTCACGGCGGCGCATTATCCGAAGCGCGAGAAGCAGTTCGATGTCATTTGGATTCTCTATTCGTTCGCGCGCAACGAGCGGGTGCGGGTCAAGACTCAGATCGCCGATGGCGCGTCGATCCCGTCGTGCGTATCGATCTGGGCGACGGCGAACTGGCTGGAGCGCGAAGTCTATGACATGTTCGGCATCACCTTTGACGGACATCCGGACCTGAAACGCATCCTGCTGCCGGATGGCTGGAAGGGCTATCCGCTGCGCAAAGATTACGGCATCCTGCAGCAAGACCAAGAGTGGGTGCAGATCAATCTCGGAATCGAGAGCGGACAATGAGCTCTCCTGTGAACGATCCGACGAACGCTTTTCCGAATGCCGTGTCGAATCTCGATCTCGAAGCTCCCGACAAGCCTTATCTCGACTCGAACGAACTCATCATCAATATGGGGCCGCAGCATCCGGCAACGCACGGCGTGCTGCGTGTCATCCTGAAATTGGATGGCGAAAAGGTGCTTGGCACCGAGTGTGTCATCGGGTACCTGCATCGCGGCGTCGAGAAGATTGCCGAGAACCGCACCTACACGATGTTCAATCCCTACGTCGACCGCATGGACTATTGCGCCGCCGTTTCGAATGGACTCGGCTACTGCGAAGCGGTCGAGAAGCTGATGAACGTCGAGGCGCCGCCGCGGGCGCAATATATTCGCGTGATCCTGACGGAATTGAACCGCATCGCCAGCCACCAGCTCTGGCTGGGCACTCACGCGCTTGATATTGGCGCGATGACGCCGCTGTTCTACACCTTCCGCGATCGGGAAGAGATCCTGAAGATTTTCGAGAAATATTGCGGTGCGCGCCTGACGACGCACGCTTTTCGCATCGGTGGCTGCCAGTATGAGACTTATGCGGGCTTCGAAAAAGACGTCACCAATTTCCTCACTTTCTTTGCGCCGAAGATCGACGAATACGAAACGCTGCTCACCACCAACCGCATTTGGCTGGAGCGCACCAAGAATGTCGGCGTAATTTCTGCCGCCGATGCCATCGCGCTCGGTGTTACCGGGCCGGTGCTGCGTGCCAGCGGCGTGAAGTGGGATCTGCGCAAGGCCCAGCCCTATGCGGCGTATGCGAAGTTCGACTTCGATATTCCCATCGGCGAAAACGGCGATACTTACGACCGGTACCTGGTGCGCATGATGGAAATGCGCCAGTCGATGCGCATCATCGAGCAGGCGGTCAACAGTATTCCCGAAGGCCCGATCATGGGCAAAGTGCCCAAGGTGATCAAGCCGCCGGTGGGCGAAATTTATCATTCGATCGAAGCGCCGAAAGGTGAGCTGGGATACTTCATCGTGAGCGATGGCTCGACGCAACCATATCGCCTTCGTGTTCGTCCGCCGTCGTTCGTCAATCTGCAGGCACTCGACATTATGGTGCGCGGCGCGCTGGTCGCCGACGTGGTGGCCGTCATTGGCACAATCGACATCGTGCTCGGCGAGGTGGATCGCTGATGCCGAATTTCATCATGTCGTATCTCGGCAGCACGATGACACCCGGAGAAGCAGGGAATCAGTTCTGGGCGCTGATGTATGTGCTCATCATTTTTGCCGGTGTTTCGGTGGCCGTGATCTGCATGAACTGGATCGAGCGCAAAGCTCTCGCCCACTTCCAGATTCGCCTCGGCCCCATGCGCGTGGGCCCGCATGGATTGATGCAGCCCTTTGCCGACGCGCTCAAGCTGATGCTCAAGGAAGACATCATTCCCGCGGAAGCCGACCAGTTCGTTTTCTGGGTCGCACCGCTGATCGGTCTACTAGCGGCATTTACCGTGTACACGGTCATTCCGTTTGGCCCGTCGCAAGCTGTCAGCGACATGAACATCGGCATCCTGTTCATGCTCGGTGTCTCTTCGCTTGGCGTACTGGGAATCGTGGTGGCGGGTTGGGCATCGAACTCGCACTATCCGTTGATGGGCGCGTTGCGGTCGAGTGCGCAGATGGTGTCGTACGAAGTTGCGATGGGACTGGCGGTCGTTTCGGCCGTCCTGATGACCAGCATGAACGCCAGCGGTACCGGCACGCTGAGCATGATTGGGATCGTCCAGGCGCAACAGGAGCAGGGAATCTGGTTCATCTTCAAGTTCTTTCCGCTTGGATTGATCGCCTTTGTCATTTTCGCGATTGCCATGGTAGCCGAGGTCAATCGTGCGCCCTTTGATCTGGCGGAAGCGGAATCGGAACTGACCGCCGGTTTCCATACCGAATACAGCGGCCTGCGCTGGTCGCTCTTCATGCTGGCGGAATATGCGGCCATGATCGCCGTCTCGTCGATCGCCGTCACCCTGTGGCTCGGCGGGTGGATGCGCCCGTTTCCGAACCTGCTGCACGCAGCGGGTTGGGACTTCATCTTTTCTTTGTTTCCCGGCCTGACGTTTCTGGGACTGGCCGCGATTGCGTTGATTGGCACAGTGCGCATGCCATCGCATTCGTTCTTCAAGATTCAGAAAATTGGGTTGGGAGTCTTCGCGCTGCTGCTCGGATTCCTGGCCGCGTTTTTGCTCGTGATTTCGGTCGGCGGGCATTTCGTAGACAGCGCGCCGCCAAAGTTGCAAGGACTATTGCGACTCTTCGCAAGGTTCAGTGAAAGCACTAGCTACGTGTATTGGTTTCTGCTCAAGGTCGCAGTCTTTATGTACCTGTTCATTTGGTACCGCGCGACCTGGCCGCGTTACCGCTTTGACCAGTTGATGCGAGTCGGATGGAAAGTATTGCTCCCGATTTCGCTCGGCGTACTGATGCTGACGGCCATCGTGGGGGTGCTGGTGAAATGAATCCCGCGATGAACACGGCCGTGAATGCCGGCATGGCTCCGGTGGCGACTCGGTTCTTCTTTTATATGTTGGCAGGCCTTGCCGTGCTCAGCGGACTGGCAGTGATTACACGGCGTAATGCTGTGCACTCCGCGCTGGCGTTGATCGTGACACTGTTGTCGGTGGCGGGCCTGTATTTGATGTTGTATGCCCCCTTCGTCGCTGGCGTGCAGATCATCGTGTACGCGGGCGGCATTATGGTGCTGTTCCTGTTTGTGATCATGCTGGTGAATGTCGACCGCGCCTCCAAGGAACGACAGTTCAACCGCATCTGGCCGGTAGGATTGGCGGCGGCTTGCGCGTTGCTGGCGTTGTTTTTGGGCGCGTTCGCCAAGGGCAGGGCGCTGTTCCCGGATCGCTTAATGCCGCTGCCTGAGACGTCGAACACCCAGCAAGTAGCGGTGATGCTTTACGGAGAAGTGGATAAGGCCGGCTTCTACAGGATGGGTCAATATACATTCGCCTTCGAAATCGCCTCGCTGTTGTTGCTGGTGGCGATTCTGGGGGCGGTGATTATGACGAAGAAGAAGATTTAGTCGGCGGTCGTTGGTCGCTAGTCGTTCGGTAAGCAGAATCGATCAACGTGCCGCGAACGACCAACGACGAACGACCAACGACAGAATTTATGGTTCCTATCACCACACTCCACTATCTCGTCGTAGCAGCAGCACTGTTCGTGCTGGGCGTGATTGGTGTGCTTACCCGCCGCAACGTCGTGATCGTGCTGATGTCGATTGAACTGATTCTGAATGCGGTGAACCTGAACCTGGTGGCGTTCTCGCGGATGTGGGGCAACCTGCATGGGCAACTCTTTTCGATTTTTATCATCGTAGACGCCGCCGCCGAAGCCGCCGCGGGCTTGGGCATCCTGATCGCCTTCTTCCGTAATAAAGAGACGGTCAATGTGGACGAGATTGATTTGTTGAAATGGTAGAAAAGCAGTTGTCAGTCATCAGTTCTCAGTTTTCAGTTGAAACCTGAGAACCGCGAGACTGAGAACTGACGACTGAGAACTGAGAACGATGTTTCTAAACCACATCTACCTGATCCCGCTCTTCCCGGCCTTCGGGGCCGTGATGATGTTTGTCTTTGGGCGGAGATTGCAGAAGGCCACCGTCAACGCGGTCTGCGTCGGTGCGGTTGTGGCTGCATTTCTGTTTGCCTGCTTTACTGTTGTCGAATACACGCACTATGCGCATGGCACCGGACAGCCTTTCGAGAAAGTTGTTTATACGTGGCTGGGCAGCGGCGACGGACATCTCAACTTCGTGAAGAGGGACGGCACCCCTGCATCCTTCAACGTCGATGCCGGCTTCCTGCTTGATCCGCTCTCCTGTATCTGGCTGCTCTTCGTAACCGGCGTGGGCATGCTGATCCACATCTACTCCACCGGATACATGGCGCACGAAGGCGGCTACTACCGCTTCTTCGGATACCTGAACCTGTTCATGTTCGCGATGCTCACGCTCATCCTGGCGAATAACTACATGCTCTTATTCGTGGGTTGGGAAGGTGTTGGCCTGTGCTCGTATCTGCTGATTGGTTTCTATTTCCATCGCAAGTCGGCGAGCACCGCGGCCAATAAGGCGTTTATCGTCAACCGCATCGGCGACGCCGGATTCATTCTCGGTGCGCTCACGCTTTCGTGGTATCTCGGCTCATTCCGCTTCATCGAAATTAATGCAGCTGCCCGCAGCGGACACTTCGCCATAGGCGATCCCATTCTCACGGCTGCCGCCTTGCTGCTCTTTGTAGGAGCCTGCGGCAAGTCGGCACAACTTCCTCTCTATGTCTGGCTGCCGGATGCGATGGAAGGCCCCACACCGGTGTCCGCGCTGATCCACGCAGCAACCATGGTGACCGCGGGCGTGTACATGGTCGCGCGGTCGAATGCTGTATTCGTACTCGCGCCGACCGCGATGAAGACGGTGGCCATCGTCGGCGCTCTTACCGCAGTCTTCGCCGCATCGATCGGGCTCGTCCAGAACGACATCAAGCGCGTGCTGGCCTACTCCACCGTTTCGCAACTCGGATACATGTTCTTGGCGCTCGGCGTCGGAGCCTTCGCCGCTGGCGTTTTCCACGTATTCACGCATGCGTTCTTCAAGGCCCTGCTCTTCCTCGGCTCCGGCTCGGTGATTCACGCCATGAGCGGCGAGCAGGACATGCGCAACATGGGCGACCTGCAAAGGCGCATTCCGACGACGTTCAAGACGATGTTCATCGCGACGCTCGCGATTGCGGGAATCTTTCCGTTCGCCGGTTTCTTCTCGAAAGACGAGATCCTCTGGCAGACGTGGTCCTCCGAAGGCGGCGCCTATCGCATTCTGTGGTTCATCGGTTACGGCACCGCGCTGATGACGGCGTTCTACATGTTCCGGTTGATGTACCTCACCTTCTTCAGTCCGTCGCGCATGAGCCACGAGGTCGAGCATCACGTGCATGAGTCGCCGAAGTCGATGACCGTGCCGCTGGTCGTCCTTGCTATCTGTTCGATTGGCGCGGGATGGTTGGGCTGGCCGCATAGCCTAGGCGGCTCGGACCGTTTCGAGAAATTTCTGGAGCCCGTGTTCGCGCGGGAAGGCGTCGTCCTGGTCGAGGAAGGGAAGTCGGCGCAACTGGCGGCGGGCGAGAAGGAATCTGAGCACACCGATAGCACCGAATATGTACTGATGTTTTTGTCGCTGGCGGCGGCGGGCGTGGGCTTTGGCATGGCGCGCCGGTCGTATCTGAATGCTGGGAAAGATTACGTCGAGCCAATCGCGGCGAAGGCGCCGCCGCTTTACACCGTCCTCTACAACAAATGGTTTGTGGATGAGGGCTACGACTACATCTTCACCGGGCGCCGCAAGTTGGGTAAGGTTCGCCTCGGCGCAATGGGTCTGGGCGAAGCCTCGTCGTGGTTCGACGCCAAGATCATCGACGGAGCCGTGAACGACGTCGGCTGGGTCACGCGCGCTATAGCGACGCTCTCGACCTGGTGGGATAAGTGGATCATCGATGGTATCGGCGTCAACGGGCCAGCGATTCTTGCGCGAATGCTCTCGTATCCAACACGCCTGTTCGAATGGGGCTTAGTGCAGTGGTACGCGCTAGTCATGATCGCCGGACTGCTTGGATTTGGCGTGTATTACGTGTGGAAGTGAAATGCCGGCTCTTCGCTGTTGGCTTTTAGCTCTTAGCTAAAGGCCAAAAGCCAAGAGCTAACAGCGAATAGCGAAGAGCTCATATGCAATCGCACATACTTTCGATCATTCTCTTCACGCCGCTCATCGGAGCGTTCGTCCTTCTGTTCGTCCCGAAGGACAACAAGGACGCGATCCGCTGGGTTGCGAACATCTTTTCACTCGGCGGATTCCTGATCTCACTGCCGCTGGTGCCCATGTTCTGGGCGCAACGCTTCGAGCCGCAGCAGTTCAAGTTCCTTGAAGGCACGGTGAACAACTGGATTCCCTCGATCGGCGCGGGCTACAACCTGGGTATCGACGGCATTTCGTTCCTGCTGATCATGCTCACCACGCTACTCGGCTGGATCTCGATTCTCTCTTCATGGACCGCGATCGAAGTTCGCGTCAAGGAATACTACGTCTGGTTCCTGGTGTTGCAGACGGGAATGCTCGGCGTCTTCATGGCCCTCGATTTCTTCCTCTTCTTCGTTTTCTGGGAAGCGATGCTGGTTCCGATGTACCTGCTGATCGGCATCTGGGGCGGCCCGCGCAAACTCTACGCGGCGATCAAGTTCTTCCTCTATACGTTAATGGGATCGGTGCTGATGCTGTTGGGCATCCTGTTCCTCTACTTCCATCACCACACAGCGACCGGAGTTTTCACCTTCAGCATCCCCGAACTTTACAAGACCGCGCCGCTCATTCCGTTCAATTACGCGATCTGGCTCTTCATCGCCTTCTTTATTGGCTTCGCGATCAAAGTGCCGATGTTTCCGTTCCACACCTGGCTGCCGGATGCGCACGTTGAGGCGCCGACCGCCGGCTCCGTCATTCTGGCGGGCGTTCTGCTGAAGATGGGGACCTACGGATTCGTCCGTTTCTCCCTGCCGTTCTTCCCATCGGTCGTGTCGCATCCCAAAGTGCAAGGGTGGGTGATCGCGCTCTCACTGATCGGAATCGTCTACGGCGCGCTGGTTTCGCTGATGCAGAAAGACATGAAGAAGCTGGTCGCGTACTCGTCGGTCAGCCACCTCGGCTTCTGCACTCTCGGAATTTTCGCGCTGAACTCCGCGGGCCTTAGCGGGTCAGTCCTGCAGCAGATCAACCACGGCATCTCGACCGGAGCACTCTTCTTGATCGTCGGCATTCTCTACGAGCGTCGGCACACGCGTGAGATCGCAGAGTACGGCGGCATCTCGAACGTGATGCCGGTCTACGCGACCATCACGATGATCATGTTCCTTTCGTCGATGGGATTGCCGCTGCTGAACGGGTTTGTCGGCGAGTTCACCATTCTGCAGGGCGCCTTCACCGCGAACTGGAAGTGGGCGGCATGGGCGGCTCCGGGAGTGGTGCTAGCTGCGGCTTACTTGCTCTGGCTCTACCAGCGCGTTTTCTTCGGCACAGTGACGAATCCCAAGAACGAAAAGCTGCACGACCTAACGCCGCGCGAAGTTCTGACGTTTGTACCGCTGATCATCATGGCTTTCTGGATCGGCCTCTATCCCAAGCCGTTCTTCCAGATTCTCGAACGGCCGGTGAATCAGATCGTTCAGGATATTCACGACAACGCCAATGCGAACGCTCCGGTCAATGTGTTGGTCGCGCCACCCTCCTATCCTCAGGCTCCCGTTCCCGCAATGCCCAGCGCTCGAACCAACGTGCCTGTTCCAAAAGTGACCACTCCGAAAGTGAGCAACTAGGTGCGAGGCCTTTCACCAATCGACTACAAATTGATGTTGCCGATGGTGGAACTCACCATTTTTGCGCTCGGCATTTTGCTCATCGATCTCATGGTGCCGAAGGGTTGGAAGTGGATCAATGCGGCCGGCGCCTTTGTCGGCGTCGCGTTTGCAGCAGTGTGTGTTTGGCAGATTCAGTCGACGCTGCCGAACGGCGCGGTTGGATTCTACAACTCCCTGCTGGTCGATCGCTTCGCCGTCTACTTCTGGTATCTCTTTCTCGCTGGAGCGGGTATCTCGATTCTCACCTCGGTGCACTATCTCGAGGTGGAAGACGAACACCACGGCGAATACTACGCGCTGATGCTGCTCTCCGTCGTCGGCATGATGTGCATGGCAGCGGGAATCGACATTGTGCTGATCTTCATCGGCCTCGAGTTGATGGCGATCTCCACCTATGTGCTGGTTGGTTTCTTGCGTCGCGATCGTCGCTCGAATGAAGCAGCCTTGAAATATCTGCTGCTGGGAGCATTTTCGTCAGGCATTTTTGCCTACGGGCTGTCGCTGTTCTATGGGATTTCCGGCAGCACCAAGTTAGTAGACATCGAGCGCGCCGTAGCAGCGCAGGATCCGCACAATCCTGTACTTATCATTGCGCTGCTGACGACCATGGTCGGCTTGCTGTTCAAGGTCGCCGCGATTCCATTCCATCAGTGGGCGCCGGACGCATACGAAGGCGCGCCGACTAGCATCACCGGCTACATGTCGGTTGCCGTGAAAGCGGCGGGATGGGCGATGCTGATGCGCATCCTGGGATACCCCATCCTCTTTGTTGCCGGCCGCATGGTAATCCTCGGCTTGTATCCGCTGCGCACCATCTACATTCCCGTGATCGTTGCCGTCGCCGTCGCCACCATGACCGGCGCGAATTTCGCAGCTCTGACGCAGACCAACACCAAACGCCTGCTCGCCTACTCCTCGATCGCGCACGTCGGATACATGCTCCTGGCATTCGTGGCCATGGGAACATCGATGATCGGCAGTCCCGGCTTCCTCGACGGCTTCAAAGGAATCCTGATCTACCTGCTCGTCTACACCTTCATGAATCTCGGCGCGTTCGCCGTCGTCACATCGCTGCGCCAGCGCAACGTGATCGGCGACGAGATCGACGATATGGCCGGCCTTTACCAGCGCGCCCCGGTCGAAGCGGTATTGATGTTGCTGTTTCTGCTTTCGCTCGCGGGCATTCCTCCCGCAGCCGGCTTCCTGGGCAAGTACTACATCTTCCTCAGCCTGATCGAAAGCGGACACTACTGGCTGGCGGCACTCGGCGTGGTCTATTCGCTCTTCGGCCTGTACTACTACCTGAAGATCGCGAACTCCATGCTGGTGCGCGCGCCGCTCGAGACCGGACGCCTGCCACTGAGTTTGGGAATGCGTTGCTCGCTGGGCCTAACGGCCCTGGCCACGATCGTGATCGGAATCTTCCCAGAGCCCTTCATCCGCACCGTGAACTGGTCGCTGGGAATCGTTCAGACGCCGCACGTGGCGGCTATGGTGAAGTAGCAAGCTTTTCGATTTGCGGCTCTTGAGGGTCTGCCGCTCAGCTTTTAACGCTCGCTGCTAACTCATCGGACGAGTTAGGAGCCCGTCATCGAAGTTACTTGCCTTTTCCATTGGAAGCTGAAATAAATTGTGCCACCTATGTGCCGTGCCTTTTGGATTGTTCAGGTCCTGCTTCTCTCCCTAACACCGACTCTGGTGGCGCAAACCTCGTCGGCGAAGAAACCGGACACCCCGAGCGCGGATCGTTCGCAGGAAGCTCTCGTCGTGGAGCAGTTCTCCCGTAAAGAGAAGTTTGAGAATGACGGAACGTCTTCCCGCCAGGATACTGCTCGGGTACGCATCCAATCCGAGGCGGGTGTTCAGCGGTATGGATTGTTGAGTTTTTCGTATGCCAGCGGGACGGGGAGCTTTGAAGTTAAATACGTGCGGGTGCGCAAGCCGGACGGATCGATAGTGGAAACGCCGCCCGACAATGTTCAGGACATGTCGGCACAAATTACCCGCGAGGCGCCCTTTTATAGCGACGTCCATGAAAAGCACATAGCGGTCAAAGGTCTAACCGTGGCGGATGTCCTGGAATACCAGATTGAGGAGCATACGACCAAACCGCTAGCCTCCGGCCAGTTCTGGGGAAGTTACAACTTTACCCGGGACGAAATTGTTTTGGATGAGCAACTTGAAATTGCTGTACCGCTGGGGCGCGTGATTAAGATCAAGAGCACGGAAGTTCAGCCAGTAATCAGCGAAGCTACTGGATACCGCATTTACACCTGGTGCCATTCGAATCTTCACCATAAGGATGAAACTAACAAACGGGAGGCGACCGAACTCCTCTGGCAACAAGCGCAGGGTCGGTTGCCGCAACCCGATGTCATCATGAGTAGCTTTGGCAGCTGGGAGGATGTGGGACGCTGGTATGGCGGACTGCAGGAAGATCGCGTTAAGCCGACGCCCGAGGTAACTGCCAAGGCGGCGGAACTCACGAAGAACGCCGCGAACGACGACGCGAAGATGCGCTCTCTGTATGCCTACGTGAGCACCCAGTTCCACTACATCGGCATCGCCTTCGGCATCGGACGTTACCAGCCTCACACCGCATCCGAGGTCTTGGCGAATCAATATGGGGATTGCAAAGATAAGCACACGTTGCTCGCATCTTTGCTGACGGCAGCAGGAATTCCAGCATATCCGGCATTAATCAGCACCAGCCGAGAGGTCGAAGAGAGCGTGCCGTCTCCAGGGCAATTCGATCATGTAATCACGGTTGTGCCGAAAGACGGTGGGCTCGTGTGGCTCGACACGACTGCAGAGGTCGGACCCTACCAGTACCTGCTGCAACCATTGCGCGGCAAGCATGCACTCGCCGTCTGGAAAGACAAGCCAGCCGCGCTCGTAGAAACTCCGGTGGATTTGCCATTTGCGACGGTGCAGTCGTTCACCATGGACGCAAAACTGAGCGATGCCGGTACCCTCGAGGGGCAGGCAGATTTTTCTGCACGAGGCGATTTCGAATATCTTCTGCGGGCGGGTTTCCGTATGGTTCCCCTCCCGCAGTGGAAAGAGCTTGTACAGCGAATTTCCTATGCTTCAGGATTCGGCGGAGAAGTGAGCGAGGCGACCGCGAGTTCATCCGAAAAGACGGAAGAGGCGTTTCACTTCTCATATAAGTACACCCGTAAGGAGTTTGGAGATTGGCCGAACCATCGAATCCTGGCACCTGAGCCGCTGATTTCCTTGCCCGCGTCCTCAGACGAGGAGTCGTTGCCTCTGGGACCTTCATGGCTGGGACCTCCGGCCGATATCAAGTTCAGCAGTCGGGTCGAACTGCCCAATGGATATCGTCCGGATCTGCCGGCCGCCATTCACGTCAATCACGACTTTGCACAATTCGATGTGACCTACGAATTCAAGGACGGAAAGCTCGTCAGCGAACGCCACCTTAAAACACTGATGCGCGAAGTGCCGACCAGTGAACGAAACGAGTACAAGGAATTCGTGAAGATCATTCAGAACGATTACAGTTCGTTCATCTCGTTGTCGTCGGGGTCAATTGGGTCAGCGTCCGCGGAGAATCAGAACTCGAACCTGAATACGGTATCAGCGTTAAGAAACTTGCCGGATAGCTCGAATGCAGAAGCCACGCGACTGGAAAGCGACGGGCGCGAGGCCATGGAAAGGAACGACGACAAAAGCGCGGTGTCTTCTTTGTATCGCGCGGTGGCGGCTGATCCGAAATTTGCCAGAGCCTGGGTCATTCTTGGCGGGTTATTGCTACTGCAAAAGCAAAAAGAAGCCGGCATCGATGCGTTTCACAAGGCGATGGGGGTAGCTCCGGAAGAGGGTGCGATTCCGAAGGCGCTCGGATTTACTCTGATGGCGAGCTCGCAGTTTGAGGAAGCAATTCCCGTCTGGCAAGACTACATGAAGGCGCATCCAGAAGATGTGGACGGACCGGCGAACCTCGGTAACTGTTTGAGCGCGTTGAAGCGTTATTCCGAAGCTGCGGCGGTGTACGAGGCGGCCGTGAAGATCAGGGGTGACCGCCCAAACCTCCAAGCCAGGCTCGGCTCAGCTTATTTGGACGCCGGGGAGCGCGATAAGGCTGCCGCCGCATTCAGCAAGTTGGCGGAGGTAGATAAAGAGGGAGTTTACTTCAATGACGTTGCATATCGAATGGCAAATGCAGATTTGAAATTGCCTCTTGCTTTGGATTATGCGAAGAAAGCGGTGCGTAATGCGGAAGAGGCTTCGCAGAAGATCACGCTATCCGATCTGAAGAAAGAGGACCTTGGGCAGATCCAAGTCGTGGCCGCCTACTGGGACACCCTCGGCTGGGTGGAAGAGCGGATGTCAAAGCTGGAAGAAGCGGAGCTGTACTTGCGGGCATCGTGGCGCCTGACGCAGGACGGTGTGGTGGCGGGTCACCTGTGTCACCTATACCGGCGGGAACATAAGATCCAGCGTGCAATTGAAATGTGCCGGATGGGAATCTACCGCATGCCGATTACTTCGGGAGTGTCACCCGACCAGTTTGGGTCGGAGATGGCGGCAGCAAAGGAAAACTTGGATTTCCTGACGCGTGAGGGTGGGAAGCCGGGTGCAGGCGATGCTTCCGACCTGGTTATCCACGAACGCGAATTCAAGTTGCCGCGCTTTCTGCAAGGGACAGAGAGCGCAGAGTTTTTTGTGCTGCTGGCATCCGATGGCAAGAGCAGTTCGTTTAAGGTCGAAGATGTGAAGTTCATCAGTGGATCCGACAAGATGAAGCTTCAGGGAGACAAGTTAAAGAGCGTCGATTTCCGGGTTCCGGCGCCCAGTGATGTTCCGACACGATTTGTGCGGCGCGGAATCCTTGGGTGCTACCAATCGACCGGTTGCTCATTCGTACTGCTCGATCCTGCATCCGTTCATTCGCTGAACTAGGGACAGGAAGTTCCGTTTCGTGAAGTAATCAACTCCTGCGCACTCGCAAAACTGGTGGTTTAGAATTCCTCCGAATGGCTGAGAAGCACAATCCCGCCCCTGAACCATCAGGTTCCGTGAAGAAAGATTCTCCCGTCTCGCTGGCCCGTTACTCCGAGATTGGGTTCATCATTCCGGCTTCGATTCTGCTTGGCTTCTTCTGTGGCAAACTTGCCGATTACTGGCTGCACACAAAGTGGCTTTATCTGGTTGGTTTGTTGTTTGGTGCAGTCGTCGGATTCTGGCAAATGATCCGCATGGCTTTGGGCGCGTTCAAAAAAGATGACTGACCCTGAGCATCCTGAAGTGCTTGCCAGCGCGGAACCCGCCGAAACTCCGCAAGAGCGCGCCTTGCAGGACCAAACGATGTACGAGCGCATCCTGCCTCGCTTGGAGCGCAGCATGGTTGTGGCCAGCGCCTTGTTGGTCGTCCCGGCGATCTGGTTTTATCAGTGGATCGGAGCGTTGGGATTCGCCTTTGGTGCAGCCATTTCTTATGTCAACTTCCGGGCGTTGAGCCGCAGCGTTGAGGGCCTGACCGACCGCATTGTCAACCAGAACAGCCGCGAAAAAGGCGCTTCGATCGTCTTCCGCTTCATGCTGCGTTACGGGTTGGTCGGAGCCGCTGCCTATGCTATATTTAAGGGTTCTTCCCTGGCGTTTCGCGGCTTTCTATGGGGCTTATGTGTGCCGGTCGCAGCCCTGATGGCCGAAGCCGCATGGGAGGGATATAGGGCTTTCCGGCGGTCATAATAAGTCCACGCGTGTCGCTGCACAATTTTTACAAGTCTGAGTTCATCACGTCTGAAAATGGAACAACTGGTTTTTACCGCATTCCTGAATCGTGTGTTCGGCCCGTCAGTGCTGGCGTTGCTGACGGCGCTGCACATCCATCCCGAACATCCGGCGACTCCGATTTCGAATAGTTTTGCGATGGAGTTGCTGGTGGTACTTCTGCTGACAACATTCTTTATCGCTGTGCGCTCGCAGCTTTCGGTGGAGCGTCCCGGCGGTTTGCAGCACACGATGGAAGGCATTCACGGCTTCATCGCCAACATGGCAGACGAAGTCATTGGCCACAACGGATTGAAGTATGTGCCGTATCTGACCGCGCTTGGCATGTTCATTCTGTCGTGCAATCTGCTCGGGCTGGTTCCTGGGCTGACGTCGCCGACTGCTGTGCCCATCGTACCGCTCGGATGCGCGATTTTGACCTGGGTGTTTTACCACCTGCAGGGCGTGCGTGTGAACGGTCCAGTCGGGTACCTGAAACACTTCATCGGACCGCAGGACAAGGACATGCCGCTGATCGTGCGGCTGTTCCTGCCGCTTCTGCTGTTTCCGATAGAAGTGTTCAGTCACACGGCGAGAATGATGTCGCTCACGATTCGTCTTTTCGCCAACATGTTCGCTGGCGAAATGGTCACACTGGTGTTCTTTTCTCTGATACCGCTGGGCGTTCCGATCGTGTTTGAAGGACTGCACATCGGCGTGTCATTTATTCAGACGTATATTTTTGTGTTGTTGGCATGCGTGTATCTGGGCGAAGCGACGGCGCACGAGCACTAGAAGCAGTACCCAGTACTCAGTACTCAGTAGCCAGTACCCAGTGACGGTTTTTTGGGTACTGGGCACTGGTTACTGACAACTGTCTTCAGCGTGAGGGCGTCGGCTCGGAGAGCGCGGCGTCAACCACCCACTGGCGGCAAATCATAAAGGAGAAACAAATGCGGAAATTTGTGATGTTGATGTTCGTAATGTTGATGGCTTCAATTCTGGCCGTTCCGGCGTTCGCGCAGGGCGGTACAGCTACGACCGGCACCAACTGGGTCGCGCTGACCTCCGGTTTCGCGATCGCGCTAGCAGCAGGCTTGGCAGCTCTTGGACAGGGCAAAGTCGCCTCAGCGGCTTGCGATGCCTTGGGACGCAATCCAGCGGCACGTCCCGGAATTCAGCTCGCGCTGATTCTCGGACTGGCGTTTATCGAGTCCCTGGTGCTGTTCACGCTGGTTATTATCTTCGTCAAGGTGGCGTAACACCGTATCTAGCCTGATTTGTTGAGAAGGCCTCTGCATCCGCAGGGGCCTTTTTCTTGGCGGAATCGCTAGCGGCTAGATTGCCGTGCTCCTAGAAGCGGCGAAGCCGCGTCTCTACGATCAGTTATGTCTGAGTGTAGTTGGGTTTCCTGAGAGCTGACAGCTGACAGCTGAGAGCTTACTTATGTTTTCCGTTCGCCGTCCCAGTTGCTGGCGCGGTTATCGGGAACTTTCTGCAGCGCTTCGACCAGCACGCGGCGCAGACGGTAGCGGCTGTCGAGATCCATACTGACGAACTCGAAGCCGATTTCGTTGACGCGGGCGCGGCGCAGCAGCACCTCGCCTTTGATCTTTTTCACGCCCAGAGAAATCTCGACGTGGGCTTCGGAGCCGACGCGCAGATTGTCGCTGCGTGTGCCCATGCCGCCGCCGAGGCTCATCTCGCGCATGACGATGTTCGATTTCCCCCAGGAACTGGAAAGCGTCGCGGAAAGCGTGCGCGGCAGAATAATGCGTTCGTAGCGGCGCTGGCGTACCCAGGGACACCCGGGGCCGGAATCAAGCGGCGCGATAGCGATTTCTCCGGCTTCCAGGCCGCTGTCGGTGAGAGCCTGCGTGCCGTAGCGCGGATCAATCTTGGAAAGCGATTGAATGGCCGCCAGTCTCAATTCGCGGTGCTGGCTGTAGCCGAACAGTTTCTTGTCCTCGACGATGGTACGGAGAACAGGAACCGCCTCAACTTCCCGCAACCGACCGAGTGACTCGATGGCTTTCAGTTGCACGAAAGGCGGCCGGTTTTGTGCTTCGCCGGAAGTAGCTAGTGCGATCAGGCTGGCGCTGGCGCTCCGATCCTGACTCATGCCGATCTCGTCGATGGCTTCCGGCAGAATCAATACGTCGAGCAGTTCAAGCAGTTCGAGCAGCGTGCGTCCGCGATCTGGAGCGGCGCCGTAAGCGATCTGGCGAACGATGATGTCCTGATAGAAGCGGTTGAAGTCACTCATGCGTGACGGCAACAACTCGAGCAGCGTGGTCACGGCGAGCCGGCTTAACAAGCCTACCGTCGAGGCAGCTTGACGGACTTGCCCGGTGCGCAGAATGTCGCGCAGGTCGTCGACGCCGGGTTGCCCAAGTTCTCCGACCAGTTCAACGATCCGATCGCACTCCACACGCTTTTGGGCCCGGAAGAACCGTTCGGCAAGGTGTTCAACGGAATATCTGGGAAGCTGCTGCAGAACGTTGATCAGATCCTCGTGAACTTCGTCAGCATTGATGGCTTCTTCGATCATCTCGGGCAGGCGGTTCTCAATGCCCACGCGGGAACGAAGATCCTGCGCCAGGGCGGGCCGCTGCTTGGCCACGTTTTCTATCGCGTCGCAAAGCTCGGCGATGGCTTTGTACTTTCGGCGGCTGCAGGCTTCCTGCCCGAAACGGGCGAAGGAAGCGGCCAGCAGACTCTGAACTTCAGGATCGGTTTCTCTTGCGAGTTTCTCGCCGATCATGGCCATGGCGTTGGGCATCACTTCATCCGGCGCGCTGGCATAGAGGTCCGCGAGTTGCGCGAGACCGGTCGCGGTCTTGCGCCGCGGGTCGGCTTCTTTCGCATCGAGGCAGCCGCAGTAATTGGAGAGGATTTTGGCCGCTAGGTCGTTGTCATCGCGCTCAAAAAGAATTTCGACAAACTGACGGATGTTACGCGGAGGCACGCAGGCTGCTTCGCTTGTCAGCAAAACGCTTTTCTTGCCAGCCTCGGGAATTTCAGCCCAGAACATGCGATCAAGAATGTCGGCATGCGACTCGACCAGGATGCCGGCCTTCGACATCTTGTCTTCCTGCACGCGCAGGATCTGGCGGAGCGTATCCATTTGCCGGCTCATGTGCTCCATCATGTCGTGAACCGCGTTTACCTTAACTTCGCCCTTCGAATAGCGGTCGAGAGCAAATTTAATGGCCATGCTCTCGGCGGCCTTCATCAACAGTGGCGTGTCGTTGCTGTCGGCGCCCTTGTTTTGAGCTGCCTGCGCTGCCAGATGTTCGAGCAACTGCGCCAGATTGACCTTCGCGCCTTCAGGAGCCTTGCCCAGTTCGACCGCAAGATTTTCCTGGGAACTGTTGGGGTCCTGCATTGCCTGGCCAAAATGAGTGAGCAGGCGGATGGTCTGGATTACTTCCTCTTCCTGCAGAGGAACAACGCCGCCGGCCCAAGTTCCCCCGGACCCAGTGCCTCCGGAGCCAGTGCCTCCAGTGCCTGCGCCAACGCTTACGCCGCCGGGAATCGGCACGGTAGGCACGCTTCCAAGTGGTGCACCTCCGGGTGCGCCAGAACCGCCGGAACTCGCTCCCTGAGCGGCTGCAATCAGCTGCAGAAGTTTTTGTGGATCGTTGAGCCAGTGCTTGAATTCAGGGCCGAGGGCCTGGGCAGCGATTTGCGCCGCCATGGAAAATTCGCCCGTGCTCGGATCTGCAGCGACAAACTTGACTTCATTGATACGAATCGAAGAGCCCTTGTTGTCGCCGAGGCTGTCCTTGATTTGTTTTGCGAAATCCTGTGCCTTGGAGCCACCCATCGCGAAGGCACGCACGAGGCTGGTAAAGTCTTCGAGCGTAACCTTATTCGAAAAAAGTATGCTGGAGAGGCCAGCGGCAGTCAGCAATTGTGCAAAGCTGCGTTCAGCCTGGCCAGTCTCAAGCGGAATGCCGTCGAGAAGAAGTTTATTCTCGGAGACGCCAAGCAGAAATCCGGTGTCACCGGTTTTGGGCAGTGCTTGCTGAAGCTCTTTCCACGTTGTGTCGAACTGGCCCTCGGTACGCTTGTGAGTCACGCCGTACAGCCGCGTGTACTTGATCAGAATATTGAGGCTGTGGAGAAAGGACCGTGCGGACGCGCTACGGCTGGAATCGGTTTGAGTCGTGTTAGCGATAACAGCCTCCTCTCTTTCGATAGAGCGTCGACACTCAGACTAAGCGTGATAGTGACCGAATGCACGATTACGGAGGTAATTGCACCGGCAGGAGCAGCGTTTCTTGCCCGATGACACGGAAGTACAGGTCCTCCGGTGCAAGTGCGCGCTACACTGATGGCGGTAGGGATGTTTTGATGAGAATTGGCGTGCTTTTCTTCGGGGTATTGAAGGACGTCATAGGACGATCGGCGGAAACGGTGGAGCTCCGCGAAGGGGCGCGCGTGCAGGACGTCCTGTCCTTATACATTGGAAACACTCCGAAGCTTGAAGCGTTGCTGCCCTCGCTGGCGATTTCCGTGAACCGGGAATATTCCGAGGCAGATCGCATTTTGCGGGAGGGCGATGAGGTGGGGCTGTTGCCTCCGGTAAGCGGAGGGTCGGCGGACGGAAGTGGATCGGCCAACGAAACGCCGGGTGAGGTTTCGATCATCCGCCAACGCATCGATAGCGAGGCGGTTGTTGCCCGATTGAAGCATCCGGAGGATGGCGCAGCCGTGGTTTTCGACGGCGTGGTGCGAAACAACACGCGCGAGCGCAGAACCCTGTACCTGGAGTATGAAGCATATGAATCCATGGCTCTGAGACAGTTGCAGTCTCTGGCAAAGCAGGCACGCAAACGCTTTGCGGTACGCGGAGTTTCGATTGTCCACCGGTTGGGCCGACTCGAGGTCGGCGAGACCAGCGTGCTCATCGCGGTCGCCTCGGCGCACCGCGCTGCAGCCTTCGAGGCTTGCCGCTGGATCATTGACACACTAAAGAAGACGGTGCCGATCTGGAAGAAAGAGTACTTCGAGGACGGAGCAGTCTGGGCCGACGGCGAGCCGTTTCCGGAAGAAATTCGTCATCCCGCGGGCACGGAGGCGACGCGGCCCGCATCCAAATGAATGTTTCCAGATCAGGTTCGAAATTTTCCGACATTATAATGAAGCGAGTTCTCGCAATCCCGGTCGTCCTTTTCTTGCTCAGTTGCGCGTCGCGCCCGCTGCTGGCAGAGGAACCGGATCCCACGATCAAAGTCGACGTCAAACTGGTCAACGTATTTGTGACGGTGACCGACACGCACGGTGCTCCTGTCGCCAGCCTGCAAAAAGAGAACTTTGTTTTAAAAGAAGACGGGAAGGAACAGAGGATCGCAATCTTCAGCCGGGAATCAGCGCTGCCATTGTCGATAGTCCTGGCAGTCGATACCAGTCTGAGCACTAAGAAAGACCTGCCACTCGAACTGGCTTCGGCGCGCAAATTTGCCCACACCATCATGCGTCCAGAAGATGGGCTCTCCCTGTACCAGTTCAGTGAAGAAGTCAGCGAGTTAGTGCGGTTCACCTCCGACTTGAAAAGAATCGACGCCGGCATTGATCGGGTTCGCAACGGCTCAGCGACCGCGCTCTACGACGCAGTTTTTTTAGGTTCGCAGGCGCTCAGCCGCCGCCAGGGAAGAAAAGTTATGGTGGTGATCACCGATGGCGGCGACACGGTCAGCCAGGTGGACTACAAAGAAGCCCTGCGCGCTGCCCAGGAGTCGGAGGCCATCATCTACAGCATCATCATCGTGCCCATCGAGGCCGACGCCGGGCGCGACACCGGCGGCGAGCATGCGCTGATTCAGATTTCCGCCGACACCGGAGGAAAGTATTATTACGCCACGTCGTCAGCGCAACTCGACGAAGCGTTCCGCAAGATCAGCGACGAACTGCGCACACAGTATCTGCTGGCGTACTATCCGTCGCAACGCTACTCCGATTCGCAATTCCGCCAGTTGCGCGTCGATCTGACGAACCCTCCGCCCGGAGGACCTTTTCAGTCGCACTATCGCGCCGGATATTACACGCGGAAGGGGTCATTTTAGACTCGACACGCCTTTTAAATTTGCGAGGCGGCGAATGAGTTTCGATCCGAGCTCGATCAAATTGGAAAATCGCATACAGCGCCCCGGGGAACTGCCCGCATCTAGTAAACTGTTCTATTCGAATTCAGTCGAAAAACCAGAGTCGTAGGAATCAGGACCCTTACACGCGGAATCGCTGCCCGGTTCTACTTGAGGTTCTGCCCCCAGGAGAGTCGCTTTGTTTGATTGGTCTGGCTTGCACGTTCGTCGTTCCCTGTCTGTTGCCGTATTGCTCTTCGCCCCGCTGACTTTGTCGTCATGGGCGCAGGACGAAAATCCGACCACGGGCACCATCCAAGGCACAGTAAAGGACGACGTCGGCGCTCCCGTCGAGGGCGCGCGAGTTCTGTACAGTTCGTCGGTGACCGATACCCGGGGCGTGACGCGTACTGGCAAGGACGGAGCATACCTGACGGAGACCTTGCCGCCAGGTCCCTACGTTGTCAGGGTTGAGGGCAAGGATATGGTGCCCGTCGACAGCAAGGTGACCGTGGCAGTGGGAGCGGCGGCAACGGCAGACTTCAAGCTGGAATGGATCAATCCGGGGCCGGTCCATGTAGAGAGCGCGGTCAGCGGTGATGTGACCGACGCCCTCCCAATCAATGGGCGCAACTACCTCAATGCCGGGCAGCTTGAGCCCGGGGTGCAGGCGGTCGATGGCCGCGTGCTGGACGAGGGAAAGAGCGGCTTCCAGACGCTCTCGATCAACAGTCAAACTGGGCGCACCACGCACTACGACATGGACGAAGTCGAGGTGATGGATGAGACCAAGGGTGCGGCCACTCTGAATCTGCCGGCAGAGGCGGTGCGCGACGTGATCATTTCGCGAGCCACTCCGGAACTGTTTCAATCGCTAAACGCTACAGGTGCAGTACGGATTAACACGCGCTCCGGCGGCGACGAATGGCACGGCAACCTTTTCGGCAATTTTCGTGACCGCGTCGTGGGCCTTGCCGGATTTCCCTCCGGCAGCCCGAAATACAGCCGGCAGCAATATGGATTTGGCGCGGGTGGAGCGCTGATCGCCGATAAGGCATTTCTCTTTCTCGGCGGCGAGCGCAGCAAGCAGGACGGCGTTCTCCCCGTCTACCTCGGATACCCGGCTCCGAATGTAACCAGTCTGCAGAGTGCGTATTTCCGCGAGAACATGTTGACCGCGCGCCTGGACTACAACTTCAGCGAGAACATGAAGGGGTTCGCGCGACTCAGTTACGACAATGCGAACGAAATCGGGCCATCGAACAGCCTGTCGAATTTCCGCAACCAGATTAACGTGCCCGCGGCGGTCTTGGGGCTGGATTGGAACCACGGACGGTTCGTGAACAGCGCCCGTTTCGGCTATCAGAAGTTGGTGAACGCGATCAATCCCGTATTCGTCAATCAAAGCATTCCGTTCAACATGCAGATCGGATCGTTTGCCCAGGGTCCAACCACGGCCGGTCCGCGGCAGACGATTCAGCGCGATCTTTTTGGCCGTTATGACAGCAGCACGGTTTACCGCACGCTTCACGCCATACGTTTTGGCGGTGCGATTCACCGCATCGATCAGGGGGATTTTTACGCGCCCGGCAATTTTGGCCCGTCGGTGACCAGTTCGAACGGAATCGACGTAATCAACGCGATCAACGGCAACCCGTTGCTAGTAGGTGGCGCCGCTAATCCGCTCAACTATCCCGTTGGCACAGTGACCATTTTCAATGGCCTCGGAAGTTTCAGCGAACACTCCGGCTTCAATCGTTCGACCGGCGGGCATGCCGACACGCGTATTGAAGGCTATATTGGAGACACGTTCAACCTGTTTCCCAACCTCAATATCAGCTTTGGCGTGAATTATGTGCGCGACAGCGGACGAACCGATAGCGATTTGGCTGGCGTTCCATGCTCGGCGATCAATACGACCATTGTGAAAACGCCGCCGTGCACCAGCGGACTTATTCTCGACCAATTCGGTTACCTGCCGAATGGCACTCTAGTAAACGGCGTCGGGCAGCAGGCGCTGGGCGGCCCCATCCACCAGCCTGACTGGAATTTTGCGCCGCAACTCGGTATTGCCTGGGATCCGGGACACAGCGGCCGCACTGTAATTCGCGCAAGCGGTGGAATGTTCTACGATAATTTTCTGTTGCAGAACACGTACCAGGATCGCATCAACCGTTTGTCGAATGGGCAGTACAACCGCAGCTTGACGCTCTGTCCGACGGGAAGCGTGCTGTTCCCGAACGGATCGGTTGTGAGTTCTGTTGATTCGCTGGATATAGCCACACAAATTTGCGGGCAGCCGATTGGAGCGGTTTCAACCGCAATTCAGGATCTGCAATCGCAGTTCCTGGCGGCGCAATCGGCGGTGACAGGTGGCCCCAACGTGTATTCACTGGCGAACAGTATCGCAAATTTCGGCGGCATGCTGGCGCCAAATTTCCGGACGCCCCGCATTGTGCACATGGCCTTTGGTATTCAGCACCAACTCGGCGAGCACAGCATGTTTTCTGCCGACTACCTGCGCCAGATCGGTACGCAGTTCCCTCTCGGTATTGACACCAATCACGTGGGCGATGCAGGGTTCTTGACCGATGGCAGCAATCCGAATCCGTTACTGAATACTTACGCGGCAGAGCTGTCAGCAATAAACGCAACATTGGCCGCGAATCCTGCGACCAAAGGGATTTGCCCGACGGCCTCGTTTGCCGGTAGCAGTTCGCAGGCGGCGGTGAATTGCTACTTGAACACTGTTCCCGGGGCTAGTATCACCGATTTCGCACGCAACGGCCTCGATTCGTCGAATGCCTTCTGCGGCCCGTTTCCTTGCTCGGTTCTAGGGAAGCAGCAGGCCGCTTTCGGCGGCATCAATCCCGCCGTCGGTTCGAACGTCATGTACTTCCCCAGCGGGCGATCGCAGTATCAGGGTTTGCATCTTGCATTTAATACCAGCATTGCGAGTCCCAACAAGCGGGTGCAGAAACTGGACATCGCGCTCGCATACGCCTGGTCGCGCTACCGCACCAACATCGCCGAACCCAACGGCAGCGGCGGAGACTATTCGATTTTGAACGTCGCCAACGATTTCAATCGGCCGCATCGCGGACATTTCGGCTCCTCGGGTCTCGACCGCACTCACCAGCTCACCTTTACTCCCGTTGCCGATTTGCCGCGCGGGCTGCGGCTTTCTATGATCGCTCATCTGGCGTCGCCTTTGCCGCTCACTGCCTACATACCTCAGTCGGATGGCGGTGGTGTTGCCGGTGAGATTTTTCGTAGCGACCTCACCGGCGATGGCACAGTCGGGGACCTGATTCCGGGGTACATCGGGAGCACGGGAAAATATTCGACCAGCAAGTTGACCAAGTCCATCGCGTATTACAACAGCAACTTCGCGGGGAAGTTGACTCCGGCGAGCACTCTGCTCACGGCCACCAATCTGTTTACCCCGCAGGAACTGGTGGCGCTGGGCGCTGTGGCTCCGCTGATTTGTTCCAATGGCAGTTCCGCAGGGGCGCAGGGGTGTCAGGCTCTGCCGGGCCACTACGCCGAGTCTACCTGGCTGAAGACGATTGATCTGCGCTTGAACTGGCCGTTGCACGTCGGGGAGCGCTTGATGATCGAGCCCAGCGTGTCTCTGTTCAACGTGTTCAACTTCGCCAATTTTGGCGGTCCTGGAAATCAGCTTAACGGTGTGCTGAACGGCGCGCCGGGCAGTTCGCTGAACAACGCCAGTTCCGCCGGATTCTGCGGTAACTCGCTCACGCTGTGCAGTTCGCGCCAGGACCGGATTTTGCCGGGTTCGGGCACCTACTCCAGCGGTGCTCCGCGGCAGATGGAATTTGGCGTGAGAGTGACGTTCTAAGCTTAAAGGTGAATACTGCTTTTATTTCGGGAGGTCGGGAAGTTGACCTGGTACGCCCCGCTAGGGGCGTCACTAGAGAGAGGAAATTTTTCCAAGGGGTTAAGACGTGGGGCGCGGCATGTGCGGCAGTTTGGAGTACACCGTCTCGAGCAAAAAGTAAACGGTTTCGACGCGCGCCGGAACCGGCTTCGACAACTCTTGAAAATGTGTTTTTTCTTGATACCGATCTTTTGCGTTAAGAGCGCAAAAGTTTTTCCATTCCGAAATTTTCTCTGCCCTAACTAATTAATTATCTTGACTTAATTTTGAAAGGGTTTAGATTGTCCCGCAGGTGATGGCTGCTGTATTTCCCCCGAAAGGCCGCACCAGTCTGGTGTTTCACAAAACTAACGTTAGCTTCAAACACTTCCAGGAGGTAGTCTCAGTGAAATTGAAAAGCTTGGTGGTACTTGTTGTTCTTGTGCTCGGATGCAGCGCTGCCTTCGCGCAGGCCAGCTACTCGTTCGGGTTCCTTTCCTCAAGCGCAGTGAATGAATATTGCAACTACGAATCCTTCGCAACCGGTGGCGGCGGAAACTTCTACATGCAGGGTTATGACGTTCTCAGCGCTTGCCCCTACAGCAAGATTGCTGGCGCGGCCCTCGAAGGTTTCGCAATCACAGTTCCGACCGCTGCTTTCGCTCCCGTCAAGGGCAAGGCCTATGTGTATGCCGACCAGATCTATGATGCTTATGCCGGCTACTACACGGGCGAGCAGTGGATGGTAATCACCAAGACCGCTCCCACGAAGCTGCAGTTCGGGAACGAGAGCTGGGCTGGATACCTCGGCTTCTTCGGATATGAGTTCCTCGGAAACTACGGTTTCCTGTCGAACACCATTCCGGCAGCTGCCAGCAAGGCGACCAACGGCAAGAGCACGATCGGCAACCTGGGCGTCGCGCAGGCAAAGGCGATGGTCGGCAAGCAGCTCGTGAAATAGTTTTTGATTGTGTTCCAGATCAAGGCCACGCTGATTCACGGCGTGGCCTTTTTCTTGTATTCTTCGAAGGGCAAGTCGTTCAGGGGGAATGGAATGGTTCGGTGGTTTGCACTCATACTATTAAGCAGTTGCATGGTGGCCCAGGCTCCTTCGCCGCAGACTCAAGCGCCCGGGCGGGCCCCCCAGGCTTCTAGCGCAGCGCAGACGCCGGCCGCGGAGCCGAGCGCTGCGGCACCTGCGAACTCCGGATTTCCGTTTGACGATTTTCCAGAGTTTTCGGCCGTTATGGTCGGAAGTGTCATGGTAGGGGACACTCAAGAGGCTCATATCTACCGCTCCGGCAAACTGCTGCGCACCCAGAGTGCAGAGGGAATTGGCTACTTCATCACGGATCTAACGACGTTCGATACGTACGGCCTCTCGATGACCGGCTGCATGCATGACACCCATCCTTATATGCGGTCCTTTCCTTTCAGCGCTGTCAGAAAAGATCGCAAGGTGGAACGGTTGATGGGTGGAAAAGAGACAGTGGACGGCCACGTCTGTCAGATTGAGGACGTTACGATCTCTTCCGGCGGTCTAGTCAACCCTATGGAGTTGCGATTCTGGGAAGCCGAGGATTTGCATGGTTTCCCCATCAAGGTAGCGCTCTTGAAAGGCCCACGGGCCGTGATCCGGTACAAAGATGTGGTGGTAGGTCCTCAAGATCCGACGCTTTTCATTCATCCTAATACGTGCAAGTCGAACCTTCCCCAGCCACCGGCGAAGTTGCCAATGTCTCCCAAGACCAAAACACCGCCGGCTCCGGCTCCAACAGGCAGTTCACAGAAATGATCTTGCGGGTTGCTGCGTCGGCCACTTCAAAAGCGAGAGTTGGGATGGGTGTGATTCGTCTTTGGCTCTGTGTGATTTGTTTGACGGCGAGTGCGCTGGGTGCGGCACAGCCTAATATCGTCCTCATCACGTTGGACACGACGCGCGCCGACCGTATGGGTTTTCTGGGCTCTAAGCGCGGTCTGACGCCGAATCTCGATGCCTTGGCGCGTGATTCAGCCGTATTTACGCACGCATACGCCCAGGCTCCGTTGACGTCCGTGTCGCACGCCACCATCCTCACCGGTACTTATCCCCAATATCATCAGGTGCTCGACTTTCCCATGCCCCTGGTGAAGGAGCTGCCCTACGCTCCCGACATCCTGCATGGAAAGGGCTACCACACCGCCGCGTTTATTGCCTCCATCGCTCTTGATTCGTCTGCCGGAGCTCCCGGCTTCAATCGCGGATTTGATACCTACGACGCCGGTTATCAACACGAGGGTTTTGCTAATCAGACCCGCTATCAGACCGTGGAACGGCGCGGCGGCGAAGTAGTCGCCCGCGCTCTGGCCTGGCTGACCAAGAATCCGAAGGGTCCGTTCCTGCTCTGGGTTCATCTCTACGACGCGCACGATCCCTACGATCCTCCCGAACCCTACAAAACGCGCTACGCCTCAGAGCCTTATGACGGCGAGATCGCGTACGCGGATTCCGCGGTAGGGGAGTTGCTCACCCAGTTGAAAGCGCGCGGGTATTACGACGACTCGATGATTGCGGTGATGGCGGACCACGGAGAGTCGCTTGGCGCGCACGGCGAGGACACGCACGGCGTTTTTCTCTACGATGAGACGATCCATGTCCCGCTCGTGATCAAGTTGCCCCACGGCACCTCCGCGGAAAAGCGAATCGAGAACCGTGTGGAACTGGCCGATGTCATGCCGACATTATTGCAGGCGGTGGGAATCGAAGTTCCAGCGGAGGTTCAGGGCAAGTCGCTGCTCGGCTTGATGACACCGGGAAATGATGGGGCGTCGGATGAGTGGCGCGATCGTCCGGCCTATGCCGAAGCAGACTATGGGAACCTGGCGTATGGGTGGAGTGCTTTGCAATCCCTGCGAGCAGGGAAGTACTTGTACATTCAGGCGCCGCGTCGCGAGTTGTACGACGCAACCGCGGACCCGAAAGCCGAGCATAACCTCGCTACGGCATCCCCGGCTGTTGCAGATACGCTGTCGAGTCGGGTCGAAACGTTTCGCGAGAAAACGACTACCAAGCGAGAAGCACCGACCGTGATTGTCGATCCGGCTACGCAGGAGAAGCTAGCCTCCCTCGGGTACATCGCCTCGGGAGCCAAGGTCAGCAAGCCTGACGGCCCGAATAAGGGTGCCGATCCCAAAGACGAAATCGAGACTTCGAACGGAATTCGCCGAGTCAACTCTCTTTTTGAAACTGGCCAGCTCAACGAGGCCGTGCCGATGCTCCAGCAGTTGATTTCCAAAGAACCCGGCATGGCGCTGCTCTACAGCAAGCTTGGTGGAACGTACATGAAGCTGCACCAGTACGATAAAGCCGTGCCGGTGCTGCGCAAGTCAGTGGAGTTGGATCCGACTTCCACCACGGCTCAGATGGATTTGGGAAGATCATTGCTGCGAATCCAGGATTTCAACGGCGCCGCGACTGTGTTCGAGACGCTCCTGGCCAGGATCCCGGCGCTGTTGGACGCGCACCTCTTCCTCGAAATTGCCTATACAAAAGCCGACCGCGTTCCCGAGACCATCAAGGAGTGTCGCAAAGTGATCGAAATGCTTCCCGATCATTTCGGGAGCCACCTGACACTCGGAGAATTCTTGGCCAAGTCGGGGGATCCCGCGGCGGCGTTGCCTGAACTGCAAAAAGCGGCCGAACTCCGGCCTAATGGTCCCCGGCCGCATGCCGCTCTGGCCAAGGTTTACGATCAGTTAGGACGTAAAGAAGATGCCGACCGAGAGCGCGCGAAAGCCGAGAGCCTGGCTGGCAATGCCCCGGAAGAGTGAGCCATGGGTGTGATCCGCCAGTGGTTCTGTTTGCTCTGTTTGGCCGCCACCTCGCTGGCGTCGGCCGCAAGCCCAGTCCCTCCGCCGAATGTCATTCTCATCACGTTGGATACGACACGCGCCGATCGGATGGGATTCCTCGGATCGAAGCGCGGGTTGACTCCGAACCTGGATGCGCTTGCTCGACAATCGGCGGTATTTACTCACGCCTACTCGCAGGTGCCCATCACGACAGCCTCGCACGCAACGATCCTGACCGGAACCTATCCCCAATTCAACCAAGTCAATGATTTTCGCGTGCCGCTTGCAAAGGATTTGCCATACATTCCCGACATTCTTCACGCCCGCGGATATCAAACGGCCGCATTTCTTGGTTCGATTGTCCTCGATCCGAGTCCGACTTACGCGCCTGGCTTCGATCGCGGATTCGACACCTACGATGCTAATTTCCACCACGAAGGTCTCGGAGAGAACCGCTACCGCACCGTTGAGCGCCGGGGCGGTGTAGTGGTAGAGCATGCCCTGGCCTGGTTGGCCAAGCATCCCAAAGGCCCGTTATTTCTGTGGGTGCATCTTTATGATGCGCACGATCCCTACGATCCTCCTGAGCCTTACAAGACCAGGTATGCGAAGGAGCCGTACGACGGGGAGATTGCTTATGCGGATGCCGCAGTCGGCAGACTGCTGCGGCACTTGAAGATGCGCGGACTCTACGATAGCTCTGTGATCGCGGTTATGGCGGATCACGGTGAGTCGTTAGGCGCTCACGGCGAAGATACGCACGGCATTTTTCTTTACGACGAAACCATCCAGGTGCCGCTGCTGATCAAGCTGCCGCATGCCAGTACTGGCGCAAGGCAGCTTGAGAAACGAGTTGAGCACCGCGTGGAACTCGTCGATGTAATGCCGACGATCCTGCAGGCGGTCGGCGTTGCTGTGCCGCCAGATGTGCAAGGCGAGTCATTGCTTCCGATTATGAAAACGCGAGCGGCGGAGGCGAACGATGCCGCGGCTTGGCGCGACCGGGCAGCCTACGCGGAGACTGACTATCCGCGTATTGCATTTGGATGGAGCGCGCTGCAGTCGCTCCGTACCGGAAAGTATTTATTTGTCCAGGCGCCGCGGCGAGAATTGTACGACCAGTCGTCCGATCCAAAGGCCGAGCACAATCTGGCTTCCGCATCTACCGCAGTGGCCGACACGTTGGCGTCTCGGATCGAGGCCTTCCGCCAGAAGACAGGCAACAAGCGGGAAGCACCGAAGGCCGCCGTCGATCCCTCCGCGCAGGAGAATCTGGCTGCGTTGGGTTATGTCTCGTCGAGTGGCGCATCGCAATCGAATTCTTCTGACCGCCGGGCTGATCCCAAGGACAAGGTCGAAATTGCCAACCTGATGCGCCGGGCCAACATGCTGCAAGAGGACGGGCGTTTTGAAGAAGCGGTTCCGCTGCTGCAGCAACTGACTGTCAAAGAGCCTGGAATGCCGGTTTATTCAAAGCTCGGCGAATGTTTCATGCGGCTCAAAGAATACGATAAGGCAGTGCCTGCCCTGCGTAAGGCGGTGGAAATGAATCCCGATTCGCCAATGGAACATTTCCAGCTGGCGAAGGCGCTGATCGCAGCCGAAGACATCCAAGCCGCGGTGCCGGAACTGGAGCTGGTGGTCGCAAAGCTGCCAAGTCTTGCCGACGCGCACCTCTTTCTCGAGATGGCGTACGCCCGCACGAATCGCGTGCCCGAGACAATTAAAGAATGCCAGAAGGTGTTGGAATTCCAACCCGACCATTTCGGAAGCTACCTGATCTTGGGTCGATTTCTGGAGCTGTCTGGCGATCTTGAGGGGGCTGTACTGAATTTGAAGAAGGCTGCTTCGCTCGATCCCAAGGCTCCCGCCCCCCATATCATCCTGGCGGATGTATACGATCATATGGGTCGCACAACGGACGCCGCACGCGAACGCGCCGTTGCAGGACACCTGGCGGCGAACGCTGGCCACTGACACGCTTTTCGATGGGACGGTGTTGCGGCCAATGTTAATTGTAGAGACGCGGCTTGCCGCGTCTTAGTCGCGCCACTATTGATGCGGCCCAAGCCAGACGGGGCAAGCCCCGTCTCTACGGCCTGGTCTCGGTAGCTATGCGCTTACACTCAGCGCGTTGCTCGAGCTCGCCTGCGTCTGGCTTGCCGAGCTTGCGCCAAACAGATTCAAGATAAGCTCGTAATTCTGTCGCTGTTGCAGATTGATCGTGACTTGCTCGGAGTTATTCTGTCCCTGCGTCGCGTCGATCGAGACGGTCGCTCCGGAATTGCCGCTGCCGAGCGTGATCTGGACTTGTTCAGGCGAGTTCGAGGAGGATCCATTTCCTTGGCCAAGGTTAATGACCAGTTCCGGAGTTCCCGACCCCGTCGTAGAACTCGACCCAGAGGCTCCTCCGAGATTGATCACGAGTTCGGGTGCGCGATCTGCTCCTGCACTCGTGTTCACCGGCAGGCTGGCTGGCGGCTGACTGACTGGCGGTTCAAGGGGCGGAACCAATGCTGCGGGTGTCCCGTTTGGCGGGGTTGTGCCCGCTGGCGGCGCGAAGTTGATGACGATCTCCGCGACGCCTGAGTTATATGCGGAGATGGCTGCCTGAGCCGGTTGGCTCTGTTTGCCGAAGGTGCTCTGCAGGCTTGTGAAGGCCGATTGCGCTCCCGCCAGATCCCCAGACTGCAGCGCCTGACCAATGGCCTGGAAGGCCTGGGCGCGGTCTGCTTGCTGAAACGGCTGCCCATTCTTGTTTGGACCAGACTGCCCAAGGGCGGTCAGCGCGGTGAAGTCCTGCTGCGCGGCAGCCAGGTTGCCGCCTTGTAGATCCTGTCCAAGCTGCGCGATATCCGCCTGCCTCTGCTGCCGGTAGGCTTGCAACTGCTGGTAGATGGAAGACGCGTTTTGAGTGGGCGGTTCAATGTTATGTGTGCTGGATAGGTTCACCACGGCAGCGGGAGTCGCGCTGATCGCTGAATTCCCCTGGACGCCTGTGAGTGCCGAAAATGCTGCCTGCGCTTGCGATAGGTTGCCGGCTTGCAAGGCCTCGCCGATCGCATTGAAAGCATTGGCACGGCTTGTTTTTCCAAAAGGCTCGGAATTCGCGAACGGGCCGCCTTCCCCGAGCACAGCCAAAGACTGAAAGGCCTGCTGCGCGCCTGCCAGATCGCCACTTTGAAGAGCGCTCCCAAGCTGTTTGAGATCGCCCTGTCGAGTCTGATAGAAGCTCTGAAGCTCTTGAAATATCGATGCGCTGGAAACCGCTGAAGTTGACATTGTGTCCTCCCCGTCACGTCGGCGGGCTGGCCGCGGTGACTCACCCTCACAACTTCATCGGTAGAAAGCGAAATGACTTGAGAGCAGTCGTCGGGTTACCGACGTGTTGCGGCGTTGCGTCCCCATCCGGACAACCTGAAGCAGGGCCGGAATTGTACCTTGAGATGTCGGCATCGTTCAGGGGGGCAGAATCAGACTGGACTGAGCGGGTGCCCGTATTTTCCTTTATTCCGGGCCGCGATTATAATTCCCGATTGCCGCAATCACCGCATCAAACTTTTGATATAAGCCAAACCCTGACCGCGATCTCGTACGCGCGAGGGTAATGAGGAACATGAAAGAATTTGTCCGCTTCGCTCTGGCCTCTCTTTGTGTCTTTGTCTGTCTTGCTGGTATCGCTTCCGCGCAGCACTTTCCCGTGGATATCTTTGGCGGCTACTCATACCTGGCATTTGATCAACCGGCTAGCGGTTTAACGCCCTATGAGCAACTGAAGCTCAACGGATGGGATTTTTCCGTCGCTGCCGGCCAGTTTCATCATTTCGGAGTTGAAGCCGACATTAGCGGTCACCAGGTGAACAATTGTGCGGGTGCTGGCGGCATAACGTGCAAGAACATCTCGTACATGTTTGGCCCGCGGCTCACACTAGGTGATCGCTCGAAGCGGCTTACCTATTTTGCCCATGCGCTGGTTGGTCGGGACCAAGCCGACCTTCTGGGCACCTCATCTCTCAGCACCATCTCGGATACATCGATGGCCTACGCAGCTGGCGGCGGCGGCGACTTCTGGCTCTTTCGTCATATTGGACTGCAGTTTGGCCCGGTCGATTATGTGTATACGAATCACCTGACCAACAACGGCGCATCCGGCCAAGGCAGCTTCCGTGCTGCAGGTGGAATCGCGCTCCGATTTGGCGGCGAGTTTCCCGACCAGGAGCCCAAACCTCCCAAGGAACCCAAGGCTAAGTCCGAGGGAGGGCATCGTTCGTGGATTCGCCCATGGCATAAATCGAAGCCCGAGCCCTCAGGCGAGCCCGCGGAAGCTCCAGCACCAACGCCAGCTCCAGCACCGCGTAAGCCGGCTCCGCCAGCCGCGCAGCCACAGGCGAGTGCTCCAGCAAACACAGCGACTCGTGGTATGTCGGTTCGCACGATGGGCATTGTCGTTGGTCCGCAAGAATTTGACGGCGCGAAGGTTCTCTCGATCGAGCCGGGTAGCGTTGCGGAGATGGCAGCCTTACACGTTGGCGATCTGATCAAGGCGGTGGACGGCAAGACGGTGCGGACGCCGATGGAATTAGCGGCCGAGTTGTCGGATAGGACCGGCAAGGTCCACATCACCATCATGCGTGGCGATTTTGCTACGGAGACGGTGATTATGCTGGGTCGCTGATTTTCTAGCGGTGGATCATTAGCGCCAGGACTTAAAGAAGGGAACTGGCGCGCCCGGAGAGATTCGAACTCCCGACCTACAGCTCCGGAGGCTGCCGCTCTATCCAGCTGAGCTACGGGCGCGCAATGATCTTTTGAGTCTACAACCTTCGCGGATCACCTTCAAATCGGGGTTCATTCATCGGGTGATCTCACCATCGGGTCATCTCAACCCGATCACGGATGTTCTAGCTACCGTCGACTTTAAGTCGTTCGTCGATGGTCGTTGGTCGTTCGCGATTCGATTTTGCCTACGACCAACGACTTCCGACAAACGATCAGATCTCAGCTTTCCACCGCTACCATTGGTCCGCGTTTGCGTTTGTTGGACTGCAGAACCTTCTTCCGCAGGCGTAGCGACTTTGGCGTCACTTCTACGAATTCATCGTCGGCAATGAATTCGATTGCCTGTTCGAGGTTGAGATTGCGGTAGGGCACGAGCCGGATCGCCTCATCGGCGGTGGAGGCGCGCATATTCGTCAGTTTCTTTTCGCGCACGGCGTTTACGTCGAGATCGGTATCTTTCGCGTTCTCGCCGACGAGCATGCCTTCGTAAAGCTCAATGCCGGGGCCGACAAATAATTCGCCACGCTCCTGCAGCCCCCAAAGCGCATACGCGGTCGAAGTACCATTCCGGTCGGCGATCAGCACGCCGGTCGGACGATGCGGAATTTCTCCCTGCCACTCGATGTATCCGTCGAACAACGCGTTCATGACAATCGTGCCGCGCGTGTCGGTGAGCAGCGTGCTGCGCAATCCAATCAATCCGCGGCTGGGCACGCGGAACTCGACGCGCACGCGGCCATAGCCATGATTGTGCATATTCGCGACTTCGCCTTTGCGCGAGCCAACGTGCTCCATGACGACACCGACGAATTCTTCGGGGATATCGACGGTGAGATGTTCAACCGGCTCCATCAGCTTGCCGTCGATGTGCTTGGTGACGATCTCGGGCTTGCCAACCATCAGCTCGTAACCTTCGCGCCGCATCATCTCGATTAGGATCGAGAGCTGCAATTCGCCGCGGCCCAGCACCTTGAACGAATCGGTGCTGCCGGTCTCTTCCATGCGCAGCGAGACATTCGTGAGCAGTTCCTTCTCCAGGCGCTCGCGCAGATTACGGGACGTAACGTAGTTGCCTTCGCGTCCGCAAAACGGAGACGTGTTGATGGTGAACAGCATCGCAATCGTCGGTTCGTCGATAACAATCGGAGGCAGCGGCGTGGGATTCTCGGCGGTCGTAATCGTCTCGCCAATCGTGATACCTTCGACGCCCGCGACGGCGATGATGTCACCCAGCGCTGTTTCCGTGATGTCGGTGCGCTTGAGTCCCGAAAAGCTGAAGAGCTTGGTAATTTTTGTTTTGTGAAACGATCCATCGCGCTTGGCAATGGCCACATCTTCGCCAGTTTTCATCGTTCCGGAAAAAACGCGGGCGATGGCGAGGCGGCCAAGATAGTCGCTGTAATCGAGATTCGCGACCAGGATTTGCAGCGGGCCGTCCTTGTCTCCTTGCGGAGCGGGAATGGTATCGATGATCGCCTCAAACAAAGGACGCAGGTCTTCTCCGTGCGCTCCCTGATGAATGGCCGCCGTTCCTGCCTTGGCGTTCGTATAGAGGACGGGGAAGTCGAGCTGGTCTTCCTTGGCGTCAAGGTCAATAAAGAGGTCGTAAACCTCGTTGAGGACTTCCTGCGGACGTGCGTCGGGTCGGTCAATCTTATTAATAACGAGAATCGGCTTCAGATGAGCTTCGAGCGCTTTGCTCAGCACATAACGGGTCTGGGGCAGCGGACCTTCGCTGGCGTCGACCAGCAGCATGACGCCATCGACCATCTTCAAGGCGCGTTCGACCTCGCCGCCGAAATCGGAGTGGCCGGGCGTGTCGACGATATTGATTTTTACTCCGCCATAAAACACGGCAGTGTTCTTGGCAAGGATGGTGATGCCGCGCTCGCGCTCGAGGTCGTTCGAGTCCATGACACGCTCGGCGACGGTTTCGTTGTCGCGGAACGTGCCGCTCTGGCGAAGCATGGCGTCAACCAGCGTGGTCTTGCCGTGATCCACGTGGGCAATGATGGCGATGTTGCGAATACTCGGATTCAGATCGAAAACTCCTCAGGTCTGCAAATTAGGGCTTACTACTACTTTACTATGGCGCCGCTGATTCCCGTGTATCTGGCTTCGGCCTCAGAATGCGGACGGATCTTCAGATCGCTTCAGACAAGCTTCAGATTGCCTCCATGGACGATTCGGCTGACTGGGCGCAATATCACAACCATGATTTCCGTTTCTAGTTACGCAGGGCGGAAATCAATCAATTACGGAGGTGATTCTATGAAAACGCGCATGCAATCATTCAAAAGAGCGGCTTGGCTGGCAGTTTTGTCGGGAGCGATGGTAACCACTTTGTCGCTATCAGCTTTTGCCCAGCAGGAAGTCGACCCCACGTGGTTTGATCCCTGGGCGCCGACGACAGCGACGGTTCAGCACCACGACCAGCAGGCGGCCCATCCCGCACGCCAGGCGGCGAAGATCAAGCAGGTATCGTCAACCCGCCGCGTCGCGAAAGTGAACGTAAAGCATTCCGCAAACCGTCCGCGGCCATCGTGACGACGGGCGTCTATGGTTGCGGAGTTGTGCCGGGGCTGGGGAAAAACTCGTGAGCGGCATCGGTCAGAGCCCATCAGCGGCTCAAGCCGGCGGTGAAACAAGCCAGTTATCGCAGCGGTGAACCGCTGCGCCACCCAAGAGCAAAATCGAGTTTTTCGGCAAACTGAGAAAAGGCGACCACCAGGGCTGAAGCCCGCATTGATCCGAGGAGAATACGCGGCCCTGAAAGGGCCGCTCTTCCACGGTGGCGCAAGCCGTCTTCCGCGGTGGTGCAAATCGCTCTTCCACGGTCGTGCAAGCCGTCTGCCACGGCTTTTCAAGCCTTTTGCCATGTGCAAGCCGTCCCGCCACGGTTGTGCAAGCCGTCCGCGGCCAGTTGTGCCGTGACTACGGCTTCCACCGGTCCAGGAATGCGATTACGTCGTCGGGGTCAAGCGACCGAGCGGACTCCCACTCGCCATTTTTCTGCGAATACACCAGTTTGCCGTTAGCGTCGAGAACGGCCAATGCCGGGACGCCTTTGTTGAGGGGAACCTGGTATTCCGCCGCCAGATTATTGTTCTTCTTGCCGTCGTCCCCGATGTCCACATGCACAACCTGAAAGCTCTTTCGCAAAAGGGGAGCAACGTCCGTTTGTTGAAATGCCTGGTCTAGCACGTGGCAGTCGTAACACCAGTTCGCACCGAAGACCAGGATTACGCGCTGATGGTCTTTCTTCGCCTTGGCTACGGCTTCCCCAATCTCGACTTTCGCGTCTGCGTCTTTGTTATACAGATTTAGATTTTGCTTCAGAGCGGGAGGCATTTTGACGATATCGGAATGCGCGGCGATTACAATGCGCCACTTGTCACCTTGCTGCTGCCAGGCCTGTTGCTCCGTTACATAGCGGGTTCGAGGACCATCCGGCGTTTTCAACTTCATGGTAACGGCCAGAGTGACCAGGTGCAGCCCCTGCTGATTCGCTTCTTCGAGGGGACTAACTTCAAAGTCGGTCATGCCGGTCGAGACCAATTCTTGCCAGAAATCAGTCTCTGGAGAGATGCCGGGGACCGGTTTTTGGCCTTTCGCCATGAAGCTCGCCGGCGGGTCGGTGGAGTATAGGCTCTTGAACGTGGGAATCGCTGCCGGCGTTAATGAACTCTTCCATTTTTCAACTCCGTCAAATGCAACTGTGGGAGTTTGCGTGACCGCATAAGTAGAGATAAGAAGAAGCAGGCAAGCGAGAGCGCGGATGGGCACAGGAAGCACCTCGCCGGGATTATAAACGGTATTTTTGAGGTATCAGGCGGACAAGTTATCTTTGGCGCGGACTGAACGCATACGCCGAGCGAGCATGCCGTAAATAGTTGCGCGACTTACGCCAAGGATTTCAGCGGCCCGCGCTTTATTACCGTCCACCAGCTTAAGCACATACTCGACATGTCGTGACTGTGCTTCCGCGAGGGTTAGGGAGCGGGCTTCCTTTTCTGCACGGGCCCACCCAACCCGTATGACCTCGGGCAAGTCGCTATCGAGGACAACTTTGCCTTGTGCCATGATGCAGGCGTTCCCAATGACGTTTTCAAGTTCGCGGACATTTCCGGGCCAGGAGTGCCGGGCCAGCAGGATCTGTGCACGTCGTGAAATTCCGTTGAGTTCCTTGCCGTACATTTGTGAAAAATGTTGCAGGAAATGCCGCTGCAACAGTGGCAGGTCTTCCTTGCGGTCGGCCAGTTGCGGGAGTTGAATTTCAATCATGGACAGTCTGTAAAACAGGTCTTCCCGGAACTGGCCCCGCGCTGCGAGTTCCCGAACATTGCGGTTGGTGGCTGCCAATACATGAACATCAACCTTGAGGGTCACGGGCGAACCGACGCGCTGTAACTCCTGACTCTGGAGAATGCGGAGGAGTTTGGCTTGGGCCGCCACCGATAATTCTCCTATTTCATCGAGAAACAGGGTCCCGCGGTGGGCATGCTCGAAGAGACCGGCGCGGTCGTGGGTTGCGTCAGTGAAGGCTCCCTTTACATGTCCGAAGAGTTGGCTCTCCAGCAGGGTTTCAGTTAACGCCGAGCAGTTGCAAACCACGAACTTCTCGCGCGAGCGAGGGCTCAGGTTGTGAAGCGCCCTGGCGATTAACTCCTTCCCCGTTCCGGTTGGTCCGGTGATCAGGGCGGTTTGAAACAACGGGGCAACCCGGCGCACCCTGGAGAACACTTCGAGCATTCGTGGACTGCGACCTACCAATCCCTGGAACTGGTACGCTTCCAGCAATTCGTTGTCGAGTTCCTGTGTGTGGCGCCGGGTTTCAGCCTGCGCGATAAGATCGGATACTAATTGTTGAATCTTGGAGGGATTCAACGGCTTGAGGAGCAACTCACTGGCTCCTCTCGCAACCGCGGCCAAGGCACTCGCAGGACTCCAGTTATCGGTCAAGAGAACCACTTCGAGAGCCGAATCGCCTGAAAAGAGGTCTTGCAACGATTCTTCCCCACCATCCAAGGATGAATCCAGAACCACCATGTGAGGGAGGAACTTGTTATAAAGGTTGATCCCTTCGATCCGATTGCCTGCTCTTAAAACAGCGACGGGCAGTCCCAGGAGCGCGCGGTTGACGTCTTCCGATGTCCCAATATCTCGATCGATCACTAACACCGAGTAGACGAGGTCAGACATGACTCAAAGCGTTTACCTCCTTTCAACATGGTCGAGACGTACGTCAACCATGGCCAAAACCATCATGGTTGCCTTGAAACTAGTAATAGTTGCCTTAAAGCTAAATGGTTCTGTCAGAACTTCTTTGTGTCGCTTCGGGTTTTACAAATTCCGGACGGAAATACGGCAAGACCTGTATGCTTTCCTGACTAAATGGTTGAGTTCTCAAGGAACGCGATTCGACTCATTGGGTCAGGAAACAGCCGCCTCTGTTACGAAACCCGAACAAGCGCGGGGAAAATGTTTACAAGTCGCTCCTAAGTCCTTATTAAAGAATGCTTTGATAGGAGCAAATTTTGTCAGCAAAGGCCATCCCAGAATGTGTCTCTTCCCCTAGACCAGGTGAAGGACGAACACGGGCTGATAACGAAATAGTAATTATCTGCCGGTGAGATAATTCAGGCGATATTCCTTTTACTACTTCGTGTCACCCGCGAGAGCGACTGACCTCGGAATCGCCATACTTGATGCGTCGCAAGAACTTTTTACTTCGCTGCCAATATCTAATCCTTCTAATTGCGGGAGTCATTTTCCTGTCATGCTGCTTTAGCCAAGCGCAGCAGCCCGATCAGCAAGCTGCTCCTCCGGATGCTCCCAAGTCCGGCGTCACCAACACAAAAAGTTTCTTCGCGCGCTGGGCTGATTTCTATCGGCAGGACTGGTCGCCACCGCCTGCTACTAGCTCGCCTGCTCCCGCGCGACGCGGCCTGCCTTCTCCTTTGGATTCGCCTCCGTTTCCCAATTCTGATTGGTCTTATGGCGGATCGCCTGTGATCGGCGAGCCTGACACGAACAGCTATCCGCTGATGACTGCGATCAACGGCGCCCGCAGTCGCACCAAACTCTACGGATGGGTCGAACCGACGCTGAACTTCAGCACCTCCAAAAACAGCAACGCTCCCGAGGCGAATGATGTGTACTCGAACCGCTTTCAGATGAACCAGTTCGTCCTGTACGCGGAACGCCTGCCCGACTCGGTGCAACGCGATCACATCGACTGGGGATATCACCTCACGGCGCTCTATGGCACCGACTATCGGTACACGACCGGAAAAGGCTACGGAAGCAGCCAGTTGCTGAACGATCATCATCAGTATGGAGTCGATCCGACGCTGGAGTATGTGGACATTTATTTTCCGCACGTTGCGGACGGCATGAATGTCCGGGTCGGTCGCTTTATTTCCGTTCCTGGCATTGAGGCGCAACTGGCGCCGAATAACTACGTCTTCAGCCACTCGCTGCTATATGCGATTGATCCGTTTACAGACACGGGATTGATTGCGACGGTGAAGCTCAACGATCAGTGGTTGGTGCAGGTCGGCATCAACGCTGGACATGATGTCGCTCCATGGGCATCAGACGCGAAGCCCGCAGGCACAGCGTGCGTGAGCTACACGACCAAGTCGGTGAATGACAATTTGTACTTCTGCGCTAACGGCATCAACGACGGCAGGTATGCCTACAACAATCTGCAGCAGTACGATGCGACGTGGTATCACAAGTTTTCGAAGACGGTGCACATGGCGACCGAGTCCTGGTTTATGTATGAGCGCGGCGTGCCTGCATTAGGAGGAAACATCAAGCCGGAACTGGGTGCGAATGCCGCATATTGTGAGGTTGGAGAACAGCGGTGTACAACTCCCGAATATGCGGTGGTCAACTTTCTGCAGAAGGAACTGTCAGCGCACGATTTTCTGTCGTTCCGCAGCGATTTTCTCGACGACAAAAAAGGTCAACGCACCGGCTTTCAAACCAAATACTCGGAGAACACGATTACCTGGTGCCATTGGATTGGCAGCACGGTGCAGCTGCGTCCGGAGCTGCGATTCGAGCGCGCGTGGGATCAGAAAGCTTACGACAACGGACGAAGCCATAATCAGCTGACGGTGGCGAGCGATTTGATCTTCCACTTTTGAACCGCTATTTGCCGGTCGTACGTGGCCGTTCTTTCATGGTCGTTCCTTTATGGTTTTGAGCGTCGCCGGTTTGACATGACTTCGGCTACGCGGTGCGCGTTTTGATCGTCCTTTTTCTGCAACTCGGCGATCACGTTTTCATAATTTTTCTGGTCGCGATTTTGGCTCAGTTTGAAGCTGGCCTGAATTTCGTCGATCAGAATCTCGAAACCGACGATGCCTTTCATCTGCGATTCGAGAAAGTCCGCAGGCAAACCCTCAAGCGTGTAACGACTGCCGGCCTCTGCGTGTACGGCTGCATGGGATCCGGCTTCCTCAGGTCCTTCGTAGCGATCGACGAGGCCTTTCATCAGTTCACGCATCTCCTCTGGGGAAGTCACGAGACGCGCCTTTCCGTAAACGTGGATGGCAATGTAGTTCCAGGTCGGCACGTTGACGTGGTCATACCAGCGAGGAGAGACGTAGGAACTCGGGCCGGCAAAGATGACCAGAGATCGTTCGTCGTCTTCAAAGAGCTGCCAATGAGGGTTGGCCTTGGACACGTGTCCTTGCAACCTCGCAGCGCCATCGGCAGCTTCGACCAGGCGCAAAGGCGCGTGAGTCGCGGTCGGAAGGCCGGCATTGCAAGTGACGATGGTGGCAAAGCTGTTCTCCTCGATCACTTGGCGGATCGCGGGCCAACTGGTTTCGTGAAAGAGCTTGGGAATGTACATAGGGTTCTCTCGCCGGTTTGCGAACGTTACCAGAATACGATCACGGTCAGCGAAAGCAGGAAAATAATCGCGAGGATTGCGCGGATGTTGGACAAATCCGTTAAACACAAAGGACACGAGGGCGTACGAAGGAAACGACGAGAAAGCCTCAGCCAGAGAAGGCTTGCGCTCTTTCGGAACATTGCTATAATCGCGCAAGCTTTTAGGGCAGTCACGTCCGACGGGAGAAAATGACCATGAACATGAAGCGAGTTCTAGCCGGCATCATAGTGGTTGCGATGTTCGTATTGCCAGCAATTGCCGCGCCGCCCGAGGGCAAGACAGCTGGCGAAGCTGCGATCGCTGAAAAGTTGATCGCGGCCTGGAATTCCCACAGCCCGGACAAAATGGTTCCGGTATTCACTGACGACATATTCTATGAGGATGTTGCGTTCGGCGAGATCAGTCACGGGAGCGCGGAATTGCGTAAGTTTGCGGTTTCGGAATTTGAAGGCGTCCCCGATCTCGAACTGAAGCTGCTGCGCGCCAATGTTCAGGGCGGCCACGGAACTGTCGAATGGATGTTCAGCGGGACTGATAAGGACGTGTTCAAGACGGGAAAGAAGTTTTCCGTGCGAGGCGTCAGCGTAATCGACGTTCGCGATGGCAAAATCTCGCGTTGCCTCGATTTTTATGATGTGGCGGGTATTATGCGTCAGGTCGGCACATTGCCGGCCAAGTAATGAGGCAACCTCAGCGGCTGAAGACGACTTCATGCGAGGTGGTGACCCCTTCAGCAAAAGGAATCTTATGACACCAACCCCAGCAGACCGGGACTCCGCTCAGCTCGAAGCGCTCGGCTACGACTCGAAGTTTGACCGCTCGATGAGCCTGTGGTCGAACTTCGCGCTTGGCTTTACTTACCTGTCGCCGGTGGTGGGCGTTTACACCGTTTTCGCGTTCGCGATCGCTACGGGCGGTCCGCCGATGTTCTGGAGCTATTTGTTTGTCGGGCTGGGGCAACTTCTGGTAGCGATCGTATTCGGAGAGATTGTCTCGCAGTTTCCGATCGCTGGCGGTCTCTATCCGTGGGCGCGGCGTCTGGTGGGAAAACGCTGGGCATGGATGGCAGGATGGGTCTACCTGTGGGCTTTGTTCACCACGATTGCGGCGGTGGCCGTAGGCGGCGCTCCGTATGTGGCGCAGCTTCTCGGCTTCAAGGCGAGCCAGGGTGGAGAAGTCGCGATCGCAGTGACCATGATCGTCTTAACGACGGCTCTGAACGTCAGCGGCACGAAGCTGCTGGCGCGAGTGGCCATGTTTGGATTTGTTTGCGAATTGTTGGGAGCGGTGGTTGTGGGAGGCTATCTGCTGATCGTGGCCCGTCATCAGAGCTTTGGTGTTTTGTTTCAGAGTTTCGGACTGGGCAGCAATGGACACTATTTGCCGGCGTTCCTGGCGTCCAGTGTTGCGGCGATGTTCTGTTATTACGGCTTTGAAGCTTGCGGAGACTTGGCCGAGGAAACTCCGGATGCCAGCCGCGCTATTCCCAAAGCCATGCGCATGACGATTTATATCGGCGGCTTCGCGGCCATGCTGGTTTGTCTGGCGCTGGTGCTGGCGATCCCCGATTTGAACGCGGCGATATCGGGCCGGGATGCGGACCCGGTGACGACCACTCTGCGCGCGGCCGTTGGTGAAGTTGGACTGCGAGCGGTGATTGCAGTGGTGATGGTTTCATTCTTCTCCTGCCTGATCAGTCTGGAGGCAGCGACGAGCCGCTTATTATTCAGCTATGGACGCGACCGCATGATTTTTGGCGGCGCGCAGCTCAGCACGCTTTCTCATCGCACAAACGTTCCGGTCGTTGCTTTGCTGGTGGCGGGCGCAGTGCCGGCGGTGATTGCAATAGCAGGTTTATTCCTGGAGGAGATGATCAAGACGATCATCGTATTTGGATCGGCGGGAATTTACGTCGCCTTCCAGATGATTGTTTTGGGAGCACTGGTCGCGCGGGCGAAGGGATGGAAACCGAGTGGAGCGTTTCGTCTGGGAGTCTGGGCGTGGCCGGTCAACCTGGCGGCGCTTGCGTACGGCGTTCTGGCCATCATTAATATGGTATGGCCGCGCACGCCGCAGGATCCGTGGTATCGCAACTACGGGATGATTGTGGGCACGGTCGCGGTGTTGGCGACAGGATTTCTCTACGCCGTGCTGTTCCGTCCGTATGATCGGATCGATGCGCCTGAAGGTGACGCGCATCTGGCTCATCTCGATGGGCCGCTGCGGGCCGAAGGCAACGTGGAGTAGACGGATGTGGTGGGCCGGGGCTAAAGCCCGCACGGAGTTTCAGAGCTGACGCGGCCCTAAAGCGGCCGCTCTTCCACACGACCCCACTGTCACGAGACTCTACTGGGCAGCTTTGACTTCGCTCCAGATCTGGTTGTACTTGGCGCGGCGTGGCACGTTCTGCAGGAAATAGAGCCGCTGCTGATAAGTATCCACTTCATCCAAGTGAAGATTCTTCTGTTCCTCGGGCGTCATGTACTGCGCGGCTCGGGGATTTGCTGGCGTATATCCTGTGACGTCGGTGACTTTTTTCTGTGTCTGCGCCTGGATCATGTACTCGAGAAATTTATAAGCGAGTTCTTTGTTGTCGCTTCCCGCGGTGATCATGAGGTGATCGATCCACCCAGTGGTGTTTTCCTTGGGAATAGTTTCGCCCACCGGGAAATTAGCTTTGCGCAACTGGTTGGTCATGAGCGGCCAGCCCATGGCGATGGTGACTTCATGATTCTGGAATAAGCCGGTGAGTTCTCCGCTGCTCGACCACGTCTTGCGAATATTCGGCTTCAACTCCACCAACTTCTTCTTGACGGCATCGAGTTCCTGATCGCTCAAGTTGAAAAGGTGCGCAGGGTCGGGCTTGTCGTAGCCGAGCACTTGCGCCGCCATGTAGACGGTGGCCAGATCGTCCCACAGGGAAACTTTTCCTTTCAGCTTCGGATCCCACAACACGCTCCAACTATCTGGAGGCTGAGGGAACGCGGTGGTGTCGTAAATCAAGGGATCCGACCCCCACATGAACGGCACGCCATAGACATCGCCCTTCACGCGGACGAGCGACAGCGCGGTGAGTTGCGGTGAGAGTTGGCCATAGCTGGGAATATTGCCGAGGTCGATTGGAGCAGCCAAACCGGAGGTGGCGATCATTGTTGCAACGTCACTGGACGGAGAAATCACGTCGTATGCGGCTGGCGTACCAGCTCGAAGCTTGGCGACAAGGTCATCGCTCGAGGTCGTGTAAGACGCGGACACTTTGCAATGGTTCTGCTCTTCGAAGGCTTTGACGAACGAGGGATCGGCGTAGCCTTCCCAAACCAGCAGGTTCAGCGTCGGAGTCTTCTTAGCGCAGGCGCCGCAAAAGACAATCAGCAGCACGGGGAACAGCGCGAGGAGCAGTCTGCGGACGAGCATGCTTACGTCCTTCCGGTCAGAATCTTAACCGCAAGGCTCGCTTTGGGGAACTAGAAAGTTGGCGGCGTGTTGACCCACAACAGCCAGGTCTCCGTGCGACCGGGATTTGTCCAACGATGCGGGGTGGCGCTCTCAAAGTAAAAACTGTCGCCGCGTTTGAGATGATACTCCTCGTTGGCGAGAGCGATCTTCAACTCTCCGCGCAACACGAACAGGAATTCCTCACCTTCGTGGGCGTAAGACTCGCCGCTGCCGGCTTGCGCCGCGATGCGGAACAAGTGCGGTTCCATGACTTTGTTGCCCCAGGCAAGCAACTCCATGCGCACACCGGGACCAGCTTCGAGCACTTTGCGTTTCGGGGGGCGCACCAATCGAGTATTCAGGTCGGTAGCATCGAAAAAATCAAGGATGTTGGTGCGGTAGTAGCGTGCTAGCCTGCGCAATGTGCCGACCGAGGCGCTCATCTGCGATCGTTCGAGGGCGCTAAGAAAGCCAACGGAAATTCCTGCGGCGGCGGCGACTTCGGCGAGGCCAACTCCACGCTGCGTGCGCAAGCGCCGCAATCGCGGCCCCATCGCGGCGGAGGTGTTGTCGGCGACGGGCTGGATCGCGCCCTCGCGCTTCAACATTTGCACGATAGCTGCTGCGTTCAGTCCGCGGACTTTGCGCAAGTAGCGCGCCTTCTTGAGCAGGCGCACGTCGTCCTGCGCGTAGAGACGGTAGCGGCTTTCGGTGCGGTGCGGGCGGGTCAAGCCGAGCCGTTCCCAAGCGCGGATCGCGGATGGCGAAATCCCCACCAGTCGCGCCACGTCTCCGATTTTGAGATAGACTTGTGCGTCGCTCGACATAGCTCTGAAAGACGATTTTCGAATCTGCCTGCTGGCTCGTAGCGGGTCTGCACTTTCCGCTCGCACTTTTCTGCTTGACAGGGGGCTGTGAAGTCAATAACCTTGCGCGATTATAGCAAGGTTTAGGTTGCGCGCAAGCTGTATTCGGATCTAACAAAGTCTGTTCCCCGAGATCTGGAGGATCTGTTCCATGCCGTCTTTGAAGGCTTCCCGGTTAATTACTGGGCTCATCGTCTTGAGCCTGTGCCTGATGTGTTCCACGCTGCTCTTCGCCCAGGGTACTGGCGGCCGTATTCTGGGCCGCGTCGCCGATTCGACGGGCGCCGTGCTTTCGGGCGTGAAAGTGACCGCGACGCATGAAGCGACGGGCGTGAGTCGCGAGGCGATGACGAATGACAGCGGGGACTATGGGTTCCCCCAGGTACCAGTCGGGATTTATACCTTGAAGTTTGATCTGACGGGATTCAAGACAAACGAACGCAAAGGGATTTTGGTGGAGTTGAACCAAGTGGTTACGTTCAATTCCGTGCTGGAGATTGGTCAGACGAGGGAGATCGTGGAAGTGACTTCGGAAGCGCCGCTTGTGGACACGACCAGCACGCAGTTGGGCGCGATCGTGAACAACAAGTCGGTGAATGAATTGCCGCTGAACCAGCGCGATGCCTATCAGTTCCTGCAATTGCAGCCGGGCGTGCAATCGCAGTTGGGGTCGAGTGGCGGCACGTTTTATGGCAGCGATGCCGCCGGATCGGTATCGGTCAACGGTGGCCGTGGCCGTGCCAACAACTTCAACGTGAACGGCGGTGACGCCAATGATCAGTTTGTAAACGCGGCGGCGGTGCAGCCGTCGCCGGACGCGATTGAGGAATTCCGCGTTATTACCAACACATTCGATGCTGAGAACGGGCGGAACTCAGGCGCCGTAGTGAATGTGGTTACCAAGTCGGGCACGAATGCGCTGCATGGGAATGTGTACGAGTACTTCCGCAACAAGGTGCTCAACTCGCAAGGCTTTCTCAATACGGTGAAGCCGCAATTTAACCAGAACCAGTTTGGTGGCACACTGGGCGGACCGATCAAGAAGGACCGCACGTTCTTCTTTGCGACCTATGAAGGGCGCCGCATCCGCAAGGGCGACTCGGGGCAATTGGTACAGTTGCCAACGCCAGGGGAAGTGGGCGGAGACTTTTCCGCAGGAGGGCAGGCGCTGGCGAACGACCTTACCTCCGGGTTGAACTTTGGCGGGCAAATCAACGACCAGTTCGTGGCAGATGTCCTGAACAGCAGGAGCGGGTGTGCGGCGGCAATTACGAAGCAGAATCCTGCTGCGATTGTGCAGTCGGGAGCTTTCTACGGTGCGCATCCTGACGCAATTAATCCTTCGCAAGTAGATCCCGGCATCTTTACCGTGACTGCGTTGGGTCTGCCCAACTCCGGACTCGACAATCAGATTCCAACGGCATGCATGGATCCAGTGGCGCAGAACCTGCTGCAGTATCTACCAGCAGCGAACTTGCCGGGTAGCCAGTACCAAGGGGTACCGACCGAGTCGGATGACCAGAACCAGTTCACTGCTCGAGTGGATCACAAGATCAACGATCGCCAGAATCTGAGCGTTTATTACTACTTCACGGACGAAACGGACAATGCTCCGTTCTACGGCTTTCAGGCATCGGGTGCGAACGTTCCCGGCTACGGCACCATCGTGAAGCAACGATTCCAGCAATGGAATCCGAGCCACACGTGGACGATCAGTAATTCGCTGGTTAATGAATTCCGCGTCACCTACTTGCGCGAAGGTCAGCTGACCTTCCAGCATCCACAGAACACGGGCGCAGTCACGAGCTTCTGCACCGGAGCGGCGGCGGCCTACTGTTTTAATGGCACTTCCGACTCGTCGGCGATCAATTCTTTTGTTGCTTCCCAAGGCGTCGCTCCGGGCAAAGCCGGGATTACTCCAGGCCTGCCCAGCAATCGCACCGGCCTGCCGTTCGTGAACGTCTCGGGCGGCTTCAACATTGGCAACGGATGGGAAGGCGAACTCCCGCAGGTGGGGAATTCGTTTCAGTTTTCTGACAACTTGAGCTGGGTGAAGGGCACCCACACGCTCAAGTTTGGCGCAGACACGCGGCGTTCCCGGTTTGACCAGACCTTGTATTACAACGTCAGCGGGAATTTTACTTTCAACAGTTCCGGCACCAACGCGGTCAGCTACCTGAACGATAATTATCCCGGTTACTTTCTGGGACTGGTAGACACTTACTCGCAGGGTTCAGCGCAGCGCGAGAATGTTCGCAGCACTGGTTTGTATCTGTTTGCGCAGGACAGCTGGAAGATCAAGCCCAACCTCACGCTAAACTACGGGCTGCGGTGGGAGCTGGATACGCCGTTGACCGACCACTTGGGTCACGTCCAAACCTTCCGTCCCGGGCAGAACAGCAAGACCTTCCCGTGCACGATTTCAAATCTCGATGCGAACGGAAATCCTTCAACGTTGGCGTATTGTCCTACCGGCCTGGTTGTTCCTGGTGATCCCGGTGTTCCGGCTGGGATGACTTCGACCTACTACAAGGCGTTCGCGCCGCGGATTGGTATTGCCTACAGCCCCAACTTCACCGACGGGTTACTCGGAAAATTGTTCGGCAGCAACGGCAAGACCAGCATTCGTACGGGGTGGGGGCTCTTCTATAACCCAATGGAACAGTTGGTGCTGGAGCAATTCGGCGCAGAGCCGCCCTTTGGCAGCAGCCCCAGCTTCTTCAATACTTTTTTCAGTACTCCGTTTGTGGGACAGAATCAAACCATTTCCGCGAATGGTTTCAACGGAGTTCTCAATCCGACGAGAGGGCAGGATCCCGGCTGGGCAAACTTGGCACCGATCCTTCTCTATGGCGACTTCCAACCTCACCTGCGAACGCAGTACACGGCGCAGTACAACTTCAGCATTCAGCGAGAACTGACCAAGGACCTGTTGTGGCAGGTCAACTACGTGGGCACGCAGGGACATCGGTTATTGGCATCCCACGATATTAACGCTGGCAATCCGCAGACTTGCCTGGATTTGATTAACCTCGGCCAGGGCTGTGGCCCAACGGGAGAAGACAATACCTACAGCTTCGTGTTGCCAATCGGAAGCACACTTACTCTGCCCAACAATCAGGTTTTAACGGGGGCACAAACCGGGACTATCGCCGGAACGCCTGTTTTCCTGCCGGGAACGCGGCCCTACGGCGCTCCGAACTGCGTAACGAACGGCGCGAACGCCGGTAACAACTGCCCGGCGAGCGGCGATCTCTTTACCAATATTTTTGCCGAGGATACGATTGCTAGTTCGTCTTACAACTCGTTGCAAACCATGCTTGAGAAGCGACTCTCGCACGGCCTACAGCTGCAGGCGTCCTATACTTGGAGCAAGTCGCTCGACTGGGCGTCGAGCTTCGAAGAGACGCTCAATCCGTTCGACTTCAAAAAGAGCCGCTCGCTCTCGTTGTTTAACTCGGCGCAACGGTTTGTCATCAATTATGTCTGGGACCTTCCTGTGCCGAAGTACCAAGGGATCAAAGGCAAGATTCTCGACGACTGGCAGTTGTCGGGAATCACACAGTTCCAGAGTGGATTTCCAATCCGCATACAGACCCAGAATGACAACGAGTTGATTGGCAGTCTGTTCTTCTTCGGAACCGCGGCACCACAAATGACAGGGACCACGCCACAGGTGCTGAACCCGAAGATTCTGTCTCATGCCGATGGCACTGTCTGCACTTCCGCCACCATGACCCCGGACTGCGCCCACCGTTATCTGAACCTCGCGCAGTTCAACGATCCTACTCAGGGCACGTTCTCCACCACTCCGCGGTCCATTTGTTGTGGTCCCGGCGAAAACCAATGGGACGTGACTTTCTCGAAGAGGGTCGCGATTACAGAAGCGCAGTATTTCCAGTTCCGGGCGGACTTCTTTAACGTCTTCAACAAGACCCAGTTCGTGAACCCGGACGGCAACTTCTCGAACTCGACCTTTGGGCAGGTGCTGCAAGCACGCGACGGGCGCTTGGTACAATTTGCTTTGAAGTTCTATTTCTAGCCGCATCCCCGGGGCGGTTCACTCCGCCCGGGTCTAATCTAATGGCCTTTCCGGCCTGAGTATTCTTGGAGATCACGATGTACCCCGCGTTGAAAAAAGAGCTCGAGACTTTCGAGCGACGTACTCCGAAGTCCGCCGAAGCGCATAAGAAGAATTTGAAGCGGTTGCCTTTGGGCGTGGCCAGCAACTATCGCGCTTACGACCCGTATCCTATTTTTGTTTCCGAGGCTTCGGGGAGCAAGTTTCGCGACCTGGATGGCAATGAGTATCTTGACCACAATTTGTGTTTCGGCACGCTGATGGCTGGGCATTCGCATCCGGCGGTGATTAAGGCCGTCGAAGGCCGGTTGCACAAGGGCACCGCCTACGGCATGCCGCACAACATGGAGTGGGAGTTGGCCGAGGAAATCTGCACGCGCTTTCCGGTGGAGATGTGCCGCTTCGGTAACAGTGGTACGGAAGCCACGATGCACACGATTCGTCTTGCGCGGGCGGCTACCGGGCGCGACAAGATTATCAAGTTCGAAGGCGGCTACCACGGGCTGCATGATGCGGCGTTGGTCAGCGTGAAGCCGCATCCGCCGGCGGATGATTTTGGCGATATCAAGAATCCGAAGCCGATTCCAGGTGGTGGTGGAGTTCCGAAAGCTAGCATCGCCAACGTTCAGATCGCGACCTTCAATGATCTGGAGACGGTGGAGCTTCGCTTCCGCGAGAATCCGAATCAGATTGCGGCCATCATTCTTGAGCCGATCATGATGAACGTCGGTCTCTGCATGCCGGAGAAGGGATTCCTCGAAGGCCTGCGGACGCTATGCGACAAACATGGCGCGCTGCTTATTTTTGATGAGGTCAAGACTGGCGCGAAGCTGTGCTGGGGCGGTGCGTCGGAATACTTTGGCGTAACTCCGGACATGATCTGCCTGGCGAAGTCGATTGGCGGAGGATTTCCGCTGGCGGCTTTTGGTGCCCACAAGCGGGTAATGAGCCTGATATCGGATCACAAAGTGTTTCACGGTGGCACTTACAATACGAATCCGATTTCGATGGCGGCTGGGATCGCGACATTCCGCGAAGTGCTGACCCGCGCGAATTATGCGCACACTGACAAACTGAGCGAGAAACTCACGGATGGCTATCGGAAGATTGTGGCGAAGTCTGGATTGCAAGCTTACATTGCGAGCGCGGGCGTCAACGGTGCGCTGATGCTGTATCCGAAGGAGATTCGCAACTACCGCGACTGGCTGCCGGTCGACGTTGATCTGTGGCGGCATTACTGGTTCGGTATGGTGAACCGTGGTGTGATGTGCCAGCCGTATTGGTGGGACGAGCAGTGGACGATCTCCGTGCAGCACTCGGAGGCGGACATCGACAAGCACCTCGCGGTTTTTGGCGACATTGCTCCATCACTGGCGGCAGCGCAGCACGAGCGACTGGGAGCGGTTGTAGCACACTAAATCGATAGGGCCATCTCACCATCGGGTCATCGGGCCATTTGAAACCGATGATCCGATGGCCCGATCACCCGATGATCCGATCATCCGATCAAATCCGATGACTTCTGATACCAATCAGCCGGAGTTAAAGCGCGTCCTGGGACGCTTTGATCTGGTATTGCTGTTTGTTGTCGCCGTATTCAATCTCAACGTGGTGCCGAGCATTGCTGCCAACGGCGGCGTGACCGTCTGGCTATGGATCATCTCGCTGCTGCTTTTTTTCTGGCCGCAGGGGATTGCCGTGATCGAACTTGCGCATCGCTACCCCGGCGAAGGCGGAGTCTACCTGTGGGCGAAAGAGGTTTTCGGCGACTTCCACGGATTTCTCTCCGGCTGGTGTTACTGGACCAATAACATGCTGTATGTGCCGACGGTGATGCTGTATTTCGTCGGCGTTACCGTTTTTGCGATGGGTCCGGGGCACGCGACGTTGGCCGATAACAAAGCGTTCGCCATGACGGCATCTCTGGCGCTGCTGGTGCTGCTCACAGTGATCAACATTGTTGGTCTTGGTGTGGGGAAATGGCTGAATAATCTGGGCGCGATTGGAACATTTGTAGCCGCAACGGTTCTGATTGTTCTCGGCTTTACCGTCTGGTCGAAGTTCGGGACGACGGTTACCGCGGCTGATTTTCGAATCCCGCCCGATCCGCGGTTTGTTCTGAATTCCTTCGGGGTAATTTGTTTCGGCCTGGTCGGACTTGAACTGGCCTCCGTGATGGGCGACGAGATTAAGGATCCACAAAAAACCTTGCCGGGTGCGGTGGCCTGGGGAGGCATGGTTTCGGGGTTGCTTTATATCGGAGCGACTTTGACACTGTTGGTGGCCGTCGGCAAGAACGACATTAGCGTGCTGCAGGGAATCGTGCAGGCGGTGAGCCACATGGCTGGGAAAGTGGGAGTGGCCTGGATCGTCACTCCGTTTGCGCTGATGTTGAGTTTGTCGATTGCGGGGATTGGTTCGGCGTGGATGGGCGGTTCGGCGCGCATTCCATTTGTCGCGGGGCTTGATTCGTATATGCCGGCGTGGCTGGGCAAAGTTCATCCGAAATATCGGACGCCCCACGCCGCGTTGATCGTGCAGGCGGTGGTTTCGCTGGTTTTGATCGTCATCAATTTCTATGCATCCGGCGGCGTGCAGGAAGCTTTTCAGACCATGCTATCGTTGGCGGTGGTGCTGCAACTGGTGCCGTTTTTGTACGTCTTTGCCGCGCTGCTGAAGCTTGCTGTTCGCGGTGATTTGTCAGGTGGACGCTACGGGCGCGGCACGCTCATAATTTCCGGGTTCTGCGGTTTCGTGACGACGGCGTTGGGGATCGCGTTGGCTTTCTTTCCAGCGAAGCAGATTACTTCTGTTTGGCGCTATGAGGCAAAGATGTTCGGCTTCACACTGTTCTTTCTGGCGCTGGCTGCGTTTTTCTTTTTTGTGTATGGGCGATTGAAGCCGTCGCAGTTGGAATCGGTGAAACTCACGTAGAGGGCAGAGCGCCCAAGTTATGTTGTCCGTGGAGGATTTATGGCAGGTGGAGTTACTGCTGACGTGAAAACTTATTCGATGCTGATCAACGGTGAATTCGTGGCAAGTAAGTCAGCCCAGACCTTTCCTGTGTACGATCCTTCAACCGAAGAAGTGATTGCACAGGTGCCAGACGCGGGCGCTGACGATGTGAACCGCGCAGTTGCCGCGGCCAAAGCCGCGTTTGAGGAAGGTCCATGGGCGACCACGACGGCGCAAGAACGTGGACGCGCCCTGTTCCGGCTGGCTGAGAAGGTGCGGCAGAACTTGCCGATGCTGGCCGAACTCGAATGCCGTAACTCGGGCAAGCCGATTGTGGAAGCTGAGTTTGACATCGCTGACGTCGCCACTTGCTTCGAATACTACGGAGGTCTGGCCACGAAGGTTGTCGGGTACGTGAATCCGGTTCCTGACAACGCGATGAGTCTCTCGTTGAAAGAACCGATGGGCGTGGCGGGGCAGATTGTTCCGTGGAATTATCCGCTGACCATGGCGGCATGGAAGCTGGCTCCGGCGCTGGCCGCGGGTTGTACGTGCGTTCTGAAACCAGCGGAGCAGACTCCGCTTACGGCGCTCGAACTTGCAAAATGGTTCGACGAAGTTGGGCTGCCGAAGGGCGTGGTGAACATCGTGACTGGCTTTGGCGAGACTTGCGGTTCGCCGCTCGTGAGGCATCCGGACGTCAACAAGATTGCTTTTACGGGATCGGCGGCCGTGGGCAAGATCATTGTTAAAGAAGCTGCGGATACCGTGAAGCGAGTAACGCTGGAACTCGGCGGCAAGTCTCCGAATATCTTCTTTGCTGACGCTGATTTCGAAGCAGCTATCGACGGCGCGCTTTTTGGCGTCTTTATTAATCAGGGGGAAGTTTGTTCCGCAGGCAGCCGCATTCTGGTACAGAAATCGATTTATAAGAAGTTTGTCGAAGCCATGGCGGAGAAGGCCAAGAAGATCAAAGTGGGCCCGCCGCTCGATCGCGAGACGAAGATGGGATCTTTGGTGTCGAAGGAGCAATACGACCGCGTGCTTTCCTATCTGGAAGTCGGGAAGAAAGAAGCGAAGGTGGCCTCAGGTGGGGGAAGGGCCGACAAGTTTGCTAAGGGATATTTTGTGCAGCCCACGATCTTCTACGATGTCGATAACAGCGCCCGCATCGCGCGGGAGGAGATCTTTGGTCCTGTGGCAGCCGTGATTCCATTTGAGGATGAAAAGGATGCGATCAAAATCGCGAACGATTCGCCTTACGGGTTGGCGGCGGCGGTCTGGACGCGGGATATTTTCAAAGCCATGCGGGCGGTGAAGTCGCTGCGAGTCGGGATCGTGTGGGTCAACCACATGCAGCCGACTTACGTCGAAGCACCCTGGGGTGGATACAAACAATCCGGTTTTGGGCGCGAACTTGGACCATGGGGAATCGAAGAGTATCTCGAGACGAAGCAGGTGTATATCAATTTGAACGAAGCGCCGATTGGGTGGTACTGAGAAAACAGTCGTCAGTTCTCAGTCGTCAGTTATCAGTTAAATCGATAACCGGCGTGGCGTCAGAATAGTCAAAACTGAGAACTGACAACTGAGAACTGAGAACTGAGTCATGTCTACTATTCAATTACGCACATCGATTCCGGGGCCGCGCTCGCAAGCGCTGATGAAGCGGCGCAATGCGGCGGTGGTGCAGGCGGCTTTTCATGCCACGCCCGTCTTTGTGGAGAAAGCGGAAGGGGCAGTCGTCGAGGATGTCGACGGGAATCGCCTGATTGATTTTGCGGGCGGCATCGGCTGTCTCAATACCGGACACCGGGCACCGGGCGTAGTTGAGGCCGTGCGCCGCCAGCTTGATCGATTTCTGCACACGAGTTTCAATGTGCTTCCCTATGAAAGCTATATTGCCGTCTGCGAGAGGCTGAATGCTCTAGTACCGGGTAAGGGTCCGAAGAAAACGGTGCTGGTGAATACAGGCGCTGAAGCTGTCGAGAACGCAATCAAGATTGCGCGTTGTTACACCAGGCGGCAGGCGATCATCTGTTTTGAAGACGCGTTCCACGGGCGTACTTACATGGCGATGGCGGCGACGAGTAAGGTGCATCCTTATAAAGCTGGGTTCGAACCATTCCCTAGCGAGGTGTACCGCATTCCTTATGCGTACTGTTATCGTTGTTCCTACTCGATGAAGTATCCGTCGTGCGAAGTGCACTGCGCGCGGCATATTGAGGACACGTTCAAACGAGTGGTAGCAGCAGAGACGGTTGCGGCGGTGATTGTTGAGCCGATCCTGGGAGAAGGCGGATTTGTCACTCCTCCGGCGGAGTTTTATCCGACGCTCAGCGAAATCTGCCGCAAGTACGGCATTCTGCTGATTGCTGACGAAGTGCAGACGGGATTTGCGCGAACGGGCGCGATGTTTGCGTGCGAACGACTGGGACTTGAGCCGGATCTGGTGACGATGGCTAAATCGCTTACTGGTGGCCTTCCGATGGCGGCGGTCACGGGCCGAGCCGACATTATGGATGCGCCGGGCCCTGGACAACTGGGCGGCACATTTGCGGGGAATCCGGCGGCGTGCGAGGCGGCGCTTGCGGTGCTCGACATCATAGAAAAAGAGAATCTATGTGCGCGCGCCAACGTGCTGGGCGAACGCTTCCGGAAGCGCGCGGCAAAGTGGCAAGCGCAATGGGAACTTGTGGGCGAGGTACGGGGATTGGGCGCTATGCAGGCGCTGGAGCTTGTGCGGTCGAAGGCGACGAGAAAGCCTGCTGACGAAGAGACGAAGCAAGTGTCACAATATTGTTACGAGCATGGGCTGGTCACCATCACAGCCGGATCGTACAGCAATGTAATTCGTCTGCTCATGCCCTTGGTCATTACAGATGCGCAGATGGATGAGGCGATGGACGTGCTCGAAGCCGGGCTGGCTCATGTGGCGGAGAAGAAGGGCGCGCTGACGGCGCAGCTGACCTAGGGACCCTTGAAGTGAACTAAGCGGAGTCAGGTGGTTGAGAAGGTCTTGAACAACAGAGGGCACCAAGGCTTGCGAAGGAAAGCAGAAGGAGTGTTTTGCGAATGACTACAGTGACTGCCAATCCCGCTATGACTGGACAAGAGATCGTCGACCTTACTAAGAAGCACACGCTATTTGAATGGTCGGCGCAATCGAAGGTCGATCCGATTCCAGTCGCGCGGGCGAAGGGGATTTATTTCTGGACGCCGGAAGGGAAGCGCTTCATCGACTTCAACAGTCAGCTGATGTCGGTAAACATCGGACATGGCGATGAGCGCGTGGTTCGGGCGATAGCGGAGCAGGCGTCGACGCTCGCCTATGCGAATCCGTTCATGGCTACGGAACCGCGGGCACGACTGGGCGCGAAGCTCGCAGAGATTACTCCGGGGGACATTGATACTTTCTTCTTTACGAACGGTGGCGCGGAGGCAAATGAGAACGCCATCAAGATTGCGCGTTTCTTTACCGGTCGGCACAAAATTCTGGTGCGCTATCGTTCGTATCATGGCGCTACCGCGGGTGCGATCAGTCTGACGGGCGATCCCCGCCGATGGGCAGCGGAGCCGGGCATTCCGGGCGTCGTGCGGGTGCTTGATCCGTATCACGGTATCGAGCGCGGGTGGGAGTCTGCGGAAACGTCGCTGGCCATGATCGATGAGATTATTCAGCTGGAAGGCCCGCAGACGATTGCCGCTTTCTTTCTCGAAATCGTTACCGGCACGAACGGTATTCTCGTGCCGCCTGACGGGTACATCGAAGGCGTTCGAAAACTCTGCGACAAGTATGGCATTCTGATGGTTGCGGACGAAGTCATGTCCGGTTTTGGCCGTACCGGTGAGTGGTTTGCTGTCGACCATTGGAAAGTTGTTCCGGACCTGATCTGCATGGCGAAGGGACTTACCTCGAGTTACATCCCGCTGGGCGCGGTCGGCATGCGGCGACATATCGCTAAGCACTTTGACGACAAAGTGTTTTATGGCGGACTTACTTACAACAGTCATCCGATGGGGTGCGCTACGGCGCTTGCGACAATCAGCGTCTACGAAGAAGACAATCTGATCGAGAACGCGCGCAAGATGGGCGCGGTCATGAAGACGCTGGGCGCGGATTTGCAAGCGAAGCATCCGTCGGTGGGCGCGGTGCGGTCGATTGGATTGTTCGGCATCGTCGAACTGATTCGCGACCGTAAGACGCGACAGCCCATGGCTCCATTCAACGGGACTTCGGAGGAGATGGCCGCGTTGGGCAAGTTCTTCCGCGAGAATGGGCTCTATACGCTGGTGCGGTGGAATACGTTTTACACGAATCCTCCTCTGTGTATCAACGAGCAGCAATTGCGGGAGGCATTCGCCATCATTGATAAGGGGCTGGAGATTACGGATCGGGCGGTGAAGTAGTTCCCGGTTCTCAGTTCTCAGCGATCGGTCGGGGCGAGATCATCGGTAGAGTCTCTCGAAGGTCGAAACCGCTCTTCCCGCTATTCATCATCACGGAGGCTAGATTCAGAACCCGTTCAGCGGCTTGTTCCGGGCTTACTCCGCGGAGGTGAATGTTTGAGATCAGGTTACGATTGGCGTCGGTGTGGGATGCTTTTGGCTGATACGCCATGTAGGCGGAAAGACTCTCGGCGGTGGCCAGGCCCGGCCTTTCGCCGATCAGTAACACGGCAACCTTCGGGGCAAGCAACTCACCGATGTCGTTGAGAATGCCTACGCGACAGTAGCGGATCACGAACGTCTGACCGACACTCCAGCCTCGCGCCTTGGCGCCTTCCTGAAAGAGCGGCAGCAGTTGTGGAATTTGCTTCGCGACCGAAGTTACCGAGAGGCCGTCGCCTATTACGATCTGCAGATCGTTTGCTGTCGTGCAGCGACGCTCTAGTTCGGCGCGGGACGCATCACTCAGATGACGGCCCAAGTCGGGGCGCAAGAGATATTCGTCTTTGCTTGTGGCCTGCGAGCAGACTTCGAACAGCCCCCATTTTTGCCGGAATTCCTCGCCAAAGGTAGAGGAGAAATCGAACTCAGCGCGCACCGCGTCGCGAGCGGCGGCGTGATCCTCTCGCAGATTCAGTTGGGTGGCCGTTCGATAAGCAGCGCCGCTTCGGCCCACGAGCAGGCGTGCCGGAGTGCGGGCGCGGACTTTCTTTACGATCTCGGAGAGGTCTTGTTCGGGCCAATCTGGATGGACGATTTTGTCGTTGTGTTTGTTGCTGTGGGTAGTCATTCAGATCGTCCTCTCCAGCGAGGACTCCAGACCCTGCATCAACTGTCGTCTCGTGGAGATATCGAGAGACGCCGGTTCAGTATCGTGATAAATTCCCATGCCTTGCAACCACGCCAGGAACTCCGGCGCCGGACGCAGATGAAAGAGGCGTCGCGCGGCCAACGCGTCGTGATAGCTGGTGGACTGATAGTTGAGCATGACGTCGTCGGAACAGGGAACGCCCATGAAGTAGTTGCAGCCCGCGGCGGAAAGAAGAAGTAGCAGGTTGTCGGCGGAGTTCTGATCAGCGGCGGCGTGGTTGGTATAGCAGACGTCGCATCCCATGGGCAGACCAAGCAGTTTGCCCATGAAGTGGTCTTCGAGTCCGGCACGAATGATCTGGCGCTCGTCATACAAATATTCAGGACCGATGAAGCCAACGACGCTGTTGACGAGAAAGGGATGGTAGGCGCGCGCAACCCCGTAGGCTCGGGCTTCGAGGGTCAGCTGATCGACTCCGTGGTGCGCCTCGGCGGAAAGGGCGCTACCCTGGCCGGTTTCGAAGTACATGACGTCGTCGCCTACCCAGCGGACATTGCGCTGGCGATGATGCTCAACAATCTTTTGCTGGCCTTCCAACAGCATGTTCAGATTAATTCCAAAGCTGCGGTTGGCCGCCTCGGTCCCGGCGATTGATTGAAAGAGCAGGTCGACGGGCGCACCGCGATCCATGGCGGCGAGTTGGGTGGTGATGTGTGCGAGACAGCAGGCTTGGGTGGGAATTTCGTACGCGTCGACTAGACGATTCAAGCCCTTGAGAATCGCCCCGACTGTTTCTACCGAGTCGGTGGCGGGATTCACGCCGATGACCGCGTCTCCGCAACCATAAAGCAGGCCTTCGAAAGCAGCCAGCAGAATTCCGCCAACATCATCGGCGGGATGATTGGGTTGGACGCGGATGCCGAGCACTCCGCGCTCTCCCATGGTGTTGCGGCAGCGCGTTATGTTGCGGATCTTGATCGCGGCCAGGACTAGATCTTTGTTGCTCATCAGCTTGGTTACCGCGGCCGCGATCTCAGGAATAATGGCTTGCTGAATTGCTTGCAGCTCGAGCTCGGTGGTCGCGTCGTCGAGGAGAAACTCGCGAAATTCTCCGACCGTCATGCCGGCGAGCGGCCGGAACGCGGCTTGATCGAATGAGTCGAGAATAAGGCGCGACACGTCGTCATCGGACGGATCGATGAGAGGACGTCGGAGGATTTCGTCGAGTGTCAGGTCGGCAAGCTGGCGCTTGGCAGCAACTCGCTCGCGCTCGGACCGCGCCGCGATACCGGCGAGTTGGTCGCCAGACTTCTCCTCGTTAGCCTTGGCGAAGAGTTCGCGCAGATCGGAGAAGTGAAATCGTTCGATCATGGGATGGCGGCAGGAAAGAGTATGTTATCGAAAAAGGCGGGGAGTGAGGCTCGATTGCGAATGAAATTTTGAGATTAACGCCAGTTGCGCTGCTGATTGTCGTAGGCGGAAATTGGCGGCTCGGGGTGGGCTTTGGTGGCGTGATCGTTGATGGCAGTGGCGGCTTGGGTGCGGAGGTTCCCCGCCTTCGCATCGAAGTCGAGCGTACTCACACTGTGGTTGCAGTGTGTGCAGGTAAACTTCATGCCGCTCTTGACGCGCTCGATCCGGTAGGCTTTCACTGAGTGAATTGTATCCCGCTACGCGGCGGATTCAGTGCGGGGAAGGGAACGAAGGTAACGCGACAGATTTTTGCGCGGGGTCAGTCGTCCCTCTGGGGGTTCTACGTCATGCCGATTCTTTCGCCCCTCCAGGGCTCTCTCGTTTTTCCCCACTACTACCCACGGCTTGCGCCGTGGGCTGCATTCTTTCGCCGGTTTGCGGCTATTGCGATCAAGGTGGTCCGCTTCTTCCGGCCATCGGGGTTGTGGCTCAGACTCGTCGTCGCCACACTATTTTTCCAGGCGATTATATTTTTTCAGGACCTCGCGCAAGCGGTCGTGGGGTAGGGCGATCACGGTGTAATCGTTGATGCCAGTCATGGTTTCAGCGGCCACCATGGCGTTGATGATCGCCTCTTCGGTGGCCTGGACCGTGGCCAGGAAGATGGGGTTCAGCTGTTCGTTGGCGAGCATCTTCAGGTCATGCACCCCCTTTGGACTCGCTGCTCCCGGGTTTGCGGTCGAAAAAGCGATGAAGATGTCGCCGGAGCCGTCGCTGGCAAAGCTGCCGTCGCGGCCAAGTCCGAGCGTCGCTCGCCGCACGACGCGCTTGAGTTGTGTCGGGATCAGCGGCGCGTCGGTGGCAACGACGATGATGATTGATCCTATGTCCTCGTCGCGTACCAGATGATCGGTAATTTCGCGGCCCACGGGCACACCGGCGATGCGGAGCTGGCTGCGTCTTCCGTAATTGCACTGAACAAGCACACCGACGGTGTAGCCGCCGAGCCTCGCGGGAAGCACGCGCGAGGAAGTGCCGATTCCGCCCTTGAATTCGTTGCAGATCATGCCAGTGCCGCCGCCCACATTGCCCTCTTCAACCGGACCGCCGTGAGCGGTGTCGAGCGCGTGGAAAGCGTGCTCAGGCTTTACGTGGAAGCCGTTCATGTCGTTCAAGTCATCATCCGCGGTCTCGGCGACGACCGGCAGCGACCAGAAATAGCCATCCGGGTCGGGCGGTGCTTTCTTGATGCGCCAGGCAATCGCCGCATCGCGAACGACGCCCACGCTGTGGGTGTTGGTGATCATCACCGGCCCGTCAAGAAAGCCAGACTCTTCGAGCCACGTGGTGCCGGTCATTTCGCCGTTTCCGTTGAGCGTGAACCAGGCGCCGAAGACGGGATCCAGCGAATCTTTGCCGCGCGGAAGAACGGCGGTAACTCCGGTACGGACGGGGCCTTCGCCGACTTTCAATTTGCCGCTGCCAGAGATGAGCGTGGTGTGTCCGACTTCGACTCCTTTGACGTCGGTAATGGCGTTGTTGAGGCCGGGCGTGCCATCGAATGGGACTCCGAGATCGCGGGCACGGGGCTTGGTTTGAGAGAGAGCGAGAGTCGAGAAGAGAAGAATCGACAGAAACGGGAGCGAGCGAAATCGCATCATAGGGTCCGAGTGAGTCCGGCGGCAGTATAAAGCATGGGGAGGTCAGAAGTAAGAAGTCAGATCGCAGAAGTGACCCACACTACGAACTAGGACTTGTGAGTGGAGAGTCAGGATGCTCACGACTCCAGGTTCGCAGGGCCTTTACTTCTTCAATCTGACTTCTTACTTCTGACTTTCCTGCTGGTTTACAATTCTGCAACAGGAGAGCGTATGGACAACTGGAAGCGGGCAGTGATCGCGGGCGCGGCAGGAACGGCGGCGGTGCTCGCTTTGCGTGGACGACGCCCGGCGGCGGTCTTGGTGGGCAGCGTGGGGCTAGCAGTGCTCGCGTCGGAATATCCGAGTCAGTTCGTGAAGATTCGCGAAGAGTTGCCGTCTTACGTGCGCCAGGGCACTCGATTTCTGGACCTCGCGATGAAGATTGGCAGCAAGATCGAAGAGGTAGCGGAGAAGCGGGCGGCGCGGGCGTTTGAAGAGTTAGGGGAGTACTAGCGGTTCGCTGTTCGCTACTCGTCGTTCGCTGTTCGCAATCGGAAACACTAATCGGCGAACAGCGAGAAGCGAACAGCGATCAACGATCGGCGCTACTCGATTCCCAGTTGTTTTCGGGCTTCGGGACTGAGGCGTTCAGGTGTCCAGGCCGGTTCCCAGATTACAGTGACATTGGCGTTGCGGACGCCGGGCAGTTGCTCTACGCGAGACTTAACCTGCGCACTGATATTCACGTGTTCGGGACAGCCCTGGGCAGTGAGGGTCATGTCGACACTGACATCCTGCTGGTCGTCGGGAAGGTCTTCAAAGCGGATGTCGTAGATCAGGCCGAGATCGACGATGTTCACGGGAATTTCGGGGTCGTAGCACTGGCGCAGCGCGTTCAAAACGTCATCTTGGACTAGAGGCATGAATTTCCTTTGCTGAAAGAACGGGGCAATACCCGGTAACTATCTTAGATCATGGCCTTCACTTCTGAGGTTCAGAAAAAACTGCAGCTCTTCCTGGCGGTCGCCATTGTGATTGTGGGCGCGCGAGCGGCGTATATCGTTTACGAACGGCGCGAAGCCATGAAGGAAGAGACGAAGCCCAAGCAGGAAACGGCGCTAAAGGCGGACTATTATGTCTCGCCCAAGAAGCTGCATCCCTACGACTTGAAGTCGGCGCGGCAACTGACTGAGCAGCCGGTGTGGGTCAAAGTCGGTTATCAGCTTACCTACTATCCATACGACGCGAAGCGACGTAAAGCCGATTTTTCACACGAGGCGGGAACACTGCCGCCTTTGCAGAAACTAGCCATTCAGGATGTGGTCACGGATGTTTCTCCGAAAGCTGAGGGGATCAAGCAGGTGATGGCGTGCTTCTCGCTGGACGGCAAGAGCTACGCTGTCCCGATCGGGGCGGAGAAGGGCGGCGAGTTCAAGATTTATTCCGATGATGCGCTCTTCATCGAAGACCCCCACGATCTGTACAAGCACTGGCCCGCGGACGTCTGGCAGAAGATTGATGCGCATGAAGTTCAATCCGGGATGAGCGAGTTGCAGTGCAGTTTTGCGATCGGGCTCGGTGTGCCGGAAGGCTCGGGCGATTACGGGTGGAGAACGCTGCACTATCCGAACGGCGGGAAGCCTCTGGTCGTCACGTTCGAGAACGATAAGGCGCTTAAGATCGCGCCGGCTTCGTAGCGTACAATTCCGGGCATGCAACGAACGTCCGGCTTCGTAGTTATCTCACTTCTGCTGTGCCTCTTCATTTTTACAACTCTTAGCTTTGCAACGCCGCGCACTCTGCGCGTGGATTACTACCATTCCGGAAACTCCCATGACGAGTGGTTCAGCATGGATCGCATGGTGCTGGAACCGCTGGAATGGCCGGGGAATCTGCATAAGGCGATCGACGAGAGCCAGTCCGGAAATTACCTGTTTGAAGTGCGCGACCAGGCCAGCAAGAAATTGCTGTACTCACGCGGATTCAACTCGGTATTTGCAGAGTGGCGGACGACCGACGAGGCGCAACATGGCAACCGCACATTTTCGGAGTCGTTGCGGTTTCCGAGTCCAGATGCTCCGGTGGAAGTGTCGGTGAAAGAGCGGGACGCGGACGGCTTTCACGAAGTCTGGAAGTCGGCGGTGGATCCGAAAGACAAATTCGTCGACCGCTCGCGTCCGCCATCGCCGGGAGCGTTGATGGAATTGCAGAAGATGGGGGACCCGGCGACGAAGGTAGATTTGCTGGTCTTAGGCGACGGTTATACGGCGGTGGAGCGCGGCAAATTTGAGAAAGATGCACGCAGATTCATGGATGCGCTGTTTGCGGCGTCTCCGTTTCACGAGCACCAGAAAGATTTCAACGTATGGGGCCTGTGTCCCGCGGCCGATGAGTCGGGCGTGTCGCGCCCGTCAAGCGGAATTTACAGACGGTCGCCCTTGGGGGCTACTTACGACACATTCGACTCCGAGCGCTACATCCTGACGGCGGAGAATCGCACGCTGCGCGATGTCGCGTCGTTTGCGCCGTATGAGTTCGTCGAAATTCTGGTGAACGGAAAGACGTACGGTGGCGGCGGAATCTTCAATCAGTACGCAACGGTTGCGATCGACAATGCCTGGGCAAACTATGTGGGAGTGCATGAATTCGGGCACCAGTTTGCGGGTCTGGCGGATGAGTACTACACGTCGGACGTTTCCTACCTGTCATCGGAGAAGAGGACGGAGCCATGGGAACCGAACGTGACAGCGCTGCTTGATCCAGCGAACCTCAAGTGGAAAGACCTGGTGGAAGCAGGCACGCCTTTGCCGACGCCGTGGAAGAAGGATGACTTTGAGCATTACGAAGCCGAGATCCAGAAGCAGAGGCATGCCCTGCGGGCGGCGAACAAACCGGAGTCGGAGATGGAAGATCTGTTCCGCAAGGAGCGCGAGAGCGAAGAAACGCTATTTCGATCCGAAAAATATGCAGGGAAGGTCGGGGCATTCGAAGGGGCAAATTACGAGGCGAAGGGATACTACCGTCCGGAGATCGATTGCATCATGTTCACCCGCCATCAAAGATTCTGCGCGGTATGCCGGCGCGCGATCGAGCGGGTGATTGGAATGTATACGTAGGGCATTTCACCGCCGAGACGCAGAGAGCGCGCGGAGAAAATTCGCAATCTACGCTGGGGTCGTCATCTTGAGCCAATGACCTCTGCATTCGTATCGCTGCGAGCCGCAGAAGGGTGCGTGGCACACTGGAAGAACGGCGAGATCGTCGAAGAAAAGTTCTTTTATGACTTGGTGGGGTTGCTAAAACAGGTTGGAGTTATGCAGGGCGCGAGGGATGGTGCCTAAAGTTTCAATGCAGTCGCTCTTCGCATAGCGCGCGTAGCTGTTGTAACCAGGCACTCGCAATCCATCTCATCTGTCCGGCCGGTTTCTCTTGTTTACTCGATCAGTCAGAACACTCGCTGCCCATAGCACTATTCCGAGTGCTGCGAACGCCTGCGCAAAGTCGTACATCGTCATAAGATCCCGCTTTGACCCCGGCCGGGGGCGGCCCGACCGGGAATGACAGAGGCCCCACGGGATGGGTCCGGTGGGGCTTGGGGAAGGCACTATCCGCGGAAAAAATACCACGGGTTAATTTCGCAAGTCTGTACGGCCGCGTACAACTTCTATTTGGCCCCAAGGCTAGGGCGCGTTCCCCGCGTCTGTGTCGTTTGATCCGGCCCGCTTCGCATCTCCATCAAACTCACGATGCGCTTCGTTATCTCGGAAACGGCGGCGTGGTCATCATCCGTAAAAGTCTCGCCGCCTGTCATCAGATGGCCCATAGCGCGTTGTAGTATCCAAACTGGGTCCCGGCTTTCAATTGACGTAGATGTGCTCGTGGTTCTAGCCATGCCATGCCCTCGCAAAAAAAAGACGGGCCCGTGGAGAGACGAGCCCGCGCCAGAAAGTATGTTTGAACCCTAAGGTGAAAAAGTTGAATCCAGTCTAGCAATGAACATGACCTGAAGGTATAGGGTGAATCCTGTAGGCTCCGCATTAGGAATCCCCGGTATTTCCTGAGGTTCTTTCTGCGTGAAGAATCCTTCGTGGGCCGCTTCGTCGGGAACCTAGGCCGCCCTTGCGTCGAATTGAAGATAGAATCCGTAGCCTTTGCCAACAGGTGCTCGTCGCCAAAGCTGATGATGAAGTCGTACCGCTACTGATTGAACTTCGGGCGGCGTTGCATCGCTACGTCGAACGCCTTCGAACCCGACTTATCGAATATCCCTTCGCGTCGGAGCGGCGCGACCGAAACCGCTTGACGCCACATTAAGCGTTCTCGTCTTCCTTGGTGGGTGATCTTTTCGACGCGATCTTTGCAGCGTAGCAGTCTTCGTGCACAGGCTCCGCGTTGCTGTCAGTATTACTGGTTTCAAGCTCGACGGGCCTACCACAAATCGAGCAGAGCGGCGTGATGGGCGTGGGCTGGGTCATGTCCGTACCCTACACCGGTCACAGGCTATCTTTCCAGTACCGACGGCCCTAATGATTCCTGTGGCGTTGTTGACGAAATCAATTGCGATGTCACGTCAGCAAGCTCTTCCATCTTGGCTGTTGGTTGGATCAACGGATGATTTATTTGGAATCGCGCTCAGTGGCATGCAGTTGGAACCAAGCGACGGTGCCGCCGAAAGGACTGTGGGTGGCAAAATCAGGAAGGGGCGGCAAGTATCCGCTTTGAATATCTGTGCTCTCTTGCACCCAACGCGGGTTGTACTGAACGTTCCGTCCCACCTCAGACCAGCGGCATGCGAGGTGTCCTGTCTCTGTTTGCCACGCTCTCATTGCAACTACATCTCCGACGTTCTTCCAACTTTCAAGCCGCAGCAGGACACTGTTTCGGGGAAGTCGCTTGGAGTGAGTTCTGGGGGGTGCTTTTCGCTTCGAGCTTCCTGTCGATGCGCTCCAAAAGTTTTTGAGCTTTGCGATCTTCGTGACACTGCGGTTCGTTCCGACTGGTTCTCATAGTGCTAGTTTGCCAAACGCCGTCTCAGAGCGCAAGGGCGGCCTTCGAAGATTTGCTAACGAAACCATTGCAGCGTTTTAGACAAAACCAGTCGGCCAGCCGCCCGCTGGAATTGGGGCATTATGCTGCAGATCGCTGCTGGTGTACTTCCTCTGGATGCTTGCCGTATTTACTACGAAAGCGCGTCGACGCATTGCGGGCGATGGGTTTGCCATGGCCAAACTCGGCAGCATCGAATGAAAGACTGGCGAGTTTGCGCTGGCTCACACGACCTTCCTCCAAGTTCTCGAAGCCAACGGGATCACCGAGGCCCATGATGTTCGTACACACATCAGCCGCGAACAGCATTCGTCCAGGAAGCCACAGCAGCGCGACCTGTCCGGCGCAATGCCCGGGGACATGAATTACCTCGAAGCCACCTGCGATCGGCAGTATTTCCCCTGGGGTCAAAGGCTGGTCGATGGTGACCGGGTCTAGTCGCTCGTCCGGACGGAAGAACAGGTTGCACAAAACTCGCCCCAACAAACCGGGCGCGGGCGTCATCGGCCGAAAGGGGCCTCCACTCTCGGCGATGGGGATATCGAGCGGGTGCATGTAGGTCCTCGCACCGGTTCCCCGCACGATAGCGGCGGCGCTGCCGATGTGATCAGGGTGGGCGTGCGTGAAAATCAGGTGCTTGAGCTGGCCTGGCGAACGGCCAAGCCCGCGGATCGCCCCGAAGACCGCTGGCTCCTTGCCCGCGAAACCGGCGTCAATCAGCGTCAACCCGTTGTCGCCCTCGATCAGGAAGGCGTTTGCAAACCCCATCGGGATGATGTGCACACCTTTGATCACCTGCTTCACAGGCAGTAAGCTCTCCGATCGGTAGTTGATGCCCTAGCGGCCTCTAGGGTTGGAAGACAAGCCGATTCATCTAAGCTCGAGTGATTCTCGAAGAGAGATACTTCGGCAATGCGGTCACCAAGATTCCCAAGAACTCGGCCGTTCTGGGCGGATGACGAGCACACCGGAAACTAAAGTCAGTTTACGTAACCAGCGTTAGCACTTATCGAGGGTTGGTCGCAGCCAGTGAACGCCCTGCAGCCGGTCGTGGGTGTAGGGTCCGTCTTCGCGAAGGATGACGGGCATTGATTGTGCTGCTTTGCTGGTGATTATGCTAAGCGTCTGCGAACGAACTCGACTACTTCGGATGTCACGTAGGTTGGAGGTTGGATTAGGAAGCTTGGGCGGGCGATGACCGGTTTGAGAGAGACTTGTTTCCAGGTTGGATCGTTGGCGCTTGCCGCGGAGTGCAGTAGCACGGCGTCGGCGCGGTCGAGAAAAGTTTGCGCTGAAGTCTTGAAGTCTGCCGTGGACGGGTCAAGAACCGTCAAGTAAAGATCTGGCTTGATGAAGCGCATGATGCTGTTCGATTCGATGATGACGTTTTGCGTGGAGGCCAGTACCTTGCGGATCCGCGGCATCGCCTCCGCCAGATGACCTTGCTGCGTGCGCACCCACCAGGAGTGATCGGCTCCCGCGATGAGGAAGCGCGAAGTGTCGGAGTCACCCGAGCGGTCTTTCTCTTCTGACACGGCAAACGAATGATCGGCGGTCGCGCAGTCGCAGGCTTCGCCGTCGGCGGAGCAGACGCCGTGTCCGTATTGCGTGATTTTGAGGGCTGTCCAGTGAAACGCGGGCAAAGCGGAGATCAGGCCGGCGACCACGCTGGTCTTGCCGACGCTGCGGGAGTGTCCGCCGATGACGATGATGGGCATAGCCGGTAAGCCAAATATCTATCTAAACCATTGATTCTTAAATACTTTACAAATAAGTCCTTATTTCTCAAAGACCTGGCGATCGCTGGTCGCTAAGTCTTTGATTCCCCAAAGACCGCTTCAGGGAGGGGGTCAACGAATGCCTTTCACCTCTACTAAGGAATCTCGTGATTTGCGATGACAGCCATCACGGCTTGCTAGCTTCTTTCCTTGGCAGACCTCGATAAGAAAGCCAGTTCCTTAAGGTACTCCTTTACTGGACGAGCGGGAGTTCCCCAGAAAACAACGCCGTTGCCGCGCAGAATTTTCTTCGGCAAAATCCCGCCTTGGCCGCCAATCATGGCTCCGGCTTCGACTCGAGCGTGATCGCCGATGCCGACTTGCCCACCCATCACTACGTTGTCTTCGATGGTGACGCTGCCCGAGAGACCGGTTTGGGCAGCGATGATGACGTTTTTTCCGATTTGACAGTTGTGGCCGATGTGGACGAGGTTGTCGATTTTTGCGCCACGGCGGATTCTGGTTTCGTCGAGAGCGCCGCGGTCGATAGTAGAGTTGGCACCGATCTCCACGTCGTCTTCGATGACGAGGCGTCCGATTTGCGGAGACTGCTCGTAGCGTCCAGTTGCGGAGTCGCGGACGTACCCGAAGCCTTCGCTGCCGAGAACGGCACCCGCCTGAACGACTACGTGGTCGCCGAGGGTTGTGCCTGCGTAGATCGTGACGTTGGCATCGATTCGGCAATGGCTGCCGATTGTGGCATGATCGCCCATCACTGTGCCGGGGCCGATCGTCGTTTCGTCGCCGATCCGTACGTGTTCGCCGAGAACCGCTTTCGAGCCCACGGCGACGTTCCTGCCGATCACGGCGGACGCGGGAACGATGGCGGTGGGGTGAACTGCACGTTTTTGTTCGGGATCGCGGAGCAGTTTAGCGGCGCGGGCGAAGGCGAGACGAGGCTGTGGGGAAATCAGGAGTGGCTTTGAGGCGCTGGCGGCGAAGTTTGTCGCAGCGAAATCACCCACGATGATGGCCGCGGCTGGTGATGCAATGGCAGTGGCCAGGTGCTGGGCATCTTCGGCGAAAACCAAACTGTCGGCCTTGGCGGATTCCAGGCTGGAGACTTGGGTAATGATGACGGAGGCGTCTCCCAGAAGATGGCAAGTTAGTTTTGTGGACAGATCGCGCACGCTCTGGCTCATGGCTGTCTATTGTCGCGTAATCAGCACTCAGTCGCCAGTGCCCAGTAACCGGAGTTTGGAGTCGAGATTCGCGCGGTAACGGCCCACCCGTCCGACCGTCAGCTGGCGATGGCCGACACGCGGGCGAGGGCGCCCGCGCCACACTAGCGTGATTGTGCAAAGGCTTAATACAACGGAGGTTGACCGGGTGGTCTTGTCTTCCAGCGGCGGTGGACCCACAGCCACTGGTCCGGATATCGGCGAACGAAATCCTCGATCACTTTGGTGAATTTTGCCGTGTTGTCGACGATGTCCGCTTCGGTATCGCCCGAGCGAACCAGTTCGACCGCGGGATCGAAACGGAGGATGTATTTTCGCAATTTGGCATCCCAAACCGTGAAGCCGGGAACGACCGCCGCGTCGGTCCGCAGAGCAATGCGCGCAAGGCCACTGGCCGTGCACGCCGGAACTCCGAAGAAATCTACGAACACCCCCTGCGGAGGAGTCATGTTGGTGTCCATCAGGATGCCCACGGTTTCTCCGGCTTTCATAGCGGAGAGCAGACCGCGAACGAAGTCATCTTTGTCGACGGTGCGGTTGCCGTGCATGGTGCGGTAGCTCTGGATCAAGGCGTCGATGTAGGGATTGTCGAGCGAGCGCATCACGATCGAGAGCGGATGGCCTTGCAGGGAGTGAGCGAAGGCGGAGAGTTCCCAGGCACCGAGATGTCCGGTAAGAAAGAGAACGCCCTTGCCGCGGTTGTAGGCGCGTTCGAAGTTCTCAAACCCGTCGTAGACCACGACGCGGGAGACATTTTCGCGGGTGTAGCGGGGGAACAGGCAGACTTCGGCGAATTGGCGTCCGAGAGAGATGAATTCTCCGCGCAGGATGCGGCGTTGCTCTCGGGAAGACATTTCGGGGAAAGCAATCGTAAGATTGCGCTGGCCGACGCGGCGAAGGCGTCCGTGCACTGCATAGACTGGCCAGTCCGAGAGCGATCCCGATGGCACGCGCCAGGGGACGCGGGAGCCAGCCTAGAATCTTGATCCAAGGCCAGACGATGGCGTATTCGAGACGTTGGCGCAATATTGTAGTTCTCAGTTCTCGGTTCTCAGTTCTCAGAGAAGGACCTTTCGGCGATCCCACTGAGAACTGGGAACCGAGAACTGAGAACTTCTTACTTTGACGCTTGCTGTGCCCACTTGGCGAGCGTGCTCAAGAACGGATACGCCGACTTGGGGGCTTCGATATCTCCCTTGAGGGCGGTCTTGAAGGGCACCATGCGGCCATAGAAGTCCCGAGTGCTGTCTTTATCCTGTTTGATGACGGCGCCGGAGAGTTCAAGACCAGCGAAGAGGCCGCGGGAACGCGAGTAGGTCAGAACCTGCGCCCTCATTTTCCAGTCGGTATCAGCAGCAGCATGGCGACCAACCGGCCCCGCGGCGGCGCTAGCGTCGGCTCCGAGCTTGAACTGACTGGAAAGCAGATGGTCCATGCCGCCCTTGTTCATGATCAGCATAATTAGATCAGTCGCCTGGCCGCCGATTTGCAGGCCGAAGCTGCCGCCGCCGATGGTGAAGAAAGCGGGAGCGCTCCAGCCCTTTTCGGTGCGGCAACTGGCGACGCCTTTGCCATAACGGCCTCCTACGACGAATCCTCCGTTGAGCATGGAGGGGACGACGGCGACGCATTCGGCCGAGCCGAGCACTTCTTCCGGGATGCGCTGGTCGGGAGCAGCCTGGATTTCGTCCAGAACGGTGCCGGCAGCCTCGATGCGTCCGGAGGCCTTGGTGTTGGGCTCAGGAGCAGTGGCGGGAGGGTTAGCAGCAACTGGCTTGGCGTCATCTTGAGCAGCGGCGGGAAGAATTGGGGTCAGGAAACAAACGAGCAGCAGAACGAGGAGATTTCGCATCATGCCTCACTTGGGAGATCGGAATTATTGAGTCATTGAATCATTGAAGTATTGAATCATTAAGAAAGACACGGATGCCTGGGCAATTCAATCTTCAAGGATGTTCAATGATTGATGTACTTATTCTATTCGATGCGGGAGGTTGAGTGGGGGGAAACGGGGGGAGTGATCAGGGTGAGTCGGGGAAAACAGCTCCTCAGCTGTCAGTCATCCGTTAAACCTTGGTTCTGGCTCGGATATACGGATTGGGAACCTGATCGGAAATTCCTGGGCAAAAAAATGCGGGGCTGAAAGCGGCGACCCTAATCTCCGTTTCCAACCCCGTCTCCCAGGTTCTGTGGTAGGTGAAGCGAGTATGCGGCTGGTGCGGAAAGCGGACAAGATTACGAGGGTCACTGTCCGTTGGTAACTAAGGGCAGTTCTGGGTTCTCAGTAGTCAGTTCTCAGTTAAATCCCTCGGTTCAATCACCTTGGATGAAAACCGAACAGGGCAGGGTGAGCTGCAATAAAAAGAGACGCGGCGAGCCGCGTCTCTACAGGGAAGTCGTGATCTGTTCTACTTCGCTGTCACCAGGGAATGCGTGATGGCGTGGACGGAGAGGGCGATGCGGTTTTGGACTCCTACTTTGCGCATCAGTTTGGCTACGTGAGCTTTTACCGTGCGTTCTTCGATGCCGAGGGCCGAACCGATTTCTTTGTTTGAGCGACCGGCTACCAGCATCTCAAGGACTTCCTTCTCGCGGTCGGTGAAGGTAATCCGGCCGGCGGGGAAGATGCGACCCGGGGACGCACTGACTCGTTCGATGAAAGTTGAGAGCACGCGGCGCGGAGCCCAAACCGAGCCTTGATTTACGATGCGGAGGGCTTGAATAAACTCGGCAGGAGAGGCAGCCTCGTCGACATAACCCTTGGCGCCGGCGGCGATTGCTTTGAGGATGCTTTCCTCGTCCATACCAGAGCCGGTCACAATGATACGCAGATCGGGCCGGATCGCTTTCATGCTGGCCATGATGTCGTAGAGGTTCTGGCCGCTACGATTGCCCAGCAAGACAAGGTCGAGGCCTTGCAACTGGCCAAGATCAGCCAAGGAGGCGGAGACGAGTTCGAGATCAGGTTCGGTATCAAAGAGGGCCCGGAATCCCACAAATCGCAGTGGATCGCTTTCCACTACGGCGACACGGATCAGCGGCTTTCTGGCTACGGCAGCTTTCATCAAGGTTTCCCTGTTAGGATTGCATCCTGTTCAAGCTTGCCTGAACCAGGAAAGAATTGAAACGATTGGTCGCGGGTACAAATTACGGGGGTAACCCCCGAAGGACATGTTTCAAAGTTTCCGAGTTGGCAGGTTTCAGGGCTGCAGGCAAGGGTTTCAGGCGAGATTGGAAATTTGATCCTGATACGAGGAATGCCGGAAAGCAGCCGCAAATGAGGAGGGATTGACCGTGAGTCGAAGGCGAATACAGGGGTTTTATACGGGAATTCTGGTAGTGGGCATGATGGCGGCTGGACTGGCATTGGCGCAGGCTCCGGCACAACCTGCCGCGCCGCCGGCGGGAACGTATCAGCCAAAGTTTCCGGGCGATCCAGCGCGCTCGGAATCGGAAGCGCAGGCACTCGGCTATATGCGCGTGGTTTTGCGGGCACAGCGCGAGTACCAGAAACGGCACGACAAGTTCGCGGAAAATCTGGAGTCGCTGGCAGGAACGGGATCATTTACCAAGCGTATGGCCCACAGCACCGACCGCGGAGACTACACCGCCAGTTTCCGTACCCACAAAGACGGTTTCGTTCTGACCATGACGCCCAAACAACTGGACACGGAACACCGCTCGTTCTATGCCGAGGACGACTTCGTCATTCACGCGGACGATCAGAAGGCAGCAGATGAGGATTCGCCTAAGATCAAGTGAAGCGCTCCTGTTCCTGCGTAAGAGGTTCCTCCGCCGTAGCCCATCAGCGGCTGAAGCCGGATTGAAGCGATAGCGCTTCGCGGCACGGCTAGCAGCCGTGCCCTTTCAAGGCAAAGTTGAAACCGGAGTATTCCGCGCATGTGGAACTCGCGGCCCTCCGGTTCTTGCGTGAATCCAGAAATTTTCAACAAATATCAAACGGTTAGCGGGCGTGGGTTATGAACTATGCCCGGTTGGCGGGCCATCGTCACTTTCTTTGCTTACAAGTGGAGCGGGAGGATCATCGGGCCGTGGGCGCGCTGCTGACAACACCCCAGCACGCTTGAGTTCTTTCAGAATCTCGTCGCGTTCGCGCGCACCATAGTCTCGTGCAAAACGGGTGAGAGCTTCGGTGAGAATTTCGTGGTGGTGTACGTTCTCCAGCCCAGGTTCGCGCGTGATATTCAGCCACAATCGATGAAGTAATAGAACATCCTCGTCTTTCATGGTGGGCGTGTGAGGCCCGATGCGGAACGTTTCAAGTCGACCGTCGGGATGCACGACTTGCAGAACGAATTGGCGCTTGGGTTCCGGGATCGCCTCCCAAGCTTGGCCTAAAGCGAAGGCCTGCTCCTCGGGTGTCATCTTGCTGGATACGCCGATGACGACGGCCGAGGAATCGAGATTATTGGCGGTCTGGACGATGGCGGTCCAGACGTCACCGGCGGGAACTACAAGAAGGGAGACTTTCTTGCCGAAACTTTCAGCGACGGCGACGGCGCGCGTGAACAGGGTCTGCTCGTAATCACTGAAAATCTGGTCGGGAACGAGCTCGTAAGCGGCGGAGCCAAAGCGGCTGACGCGGGCTGACATGACGACGACGTCCTGTTCGCGAATGTCAAACTTTTCCAGCGCCCAGCGCAAGTGAGTCAGAGTGTTGTAGTCGCGCACCGGTACCAGGACATTGCCGCGGCGGATGTTGAGGCTTTCGCGCTCGACCGTATCGCGCTGCAACAACTGGAACTGGTCATGCATGTGGTCGTGCGCCGCTGCTTTTTTCTTGCGGTTACTGAATTCGGAGAGGGTAAAGAATACACAAAAAAGACAGCGGAGAAGGCGATGCCGGTGACTGTTGCCACCGACTTTGTGAAGAGGTTGATAAGGGCGGTGGCCAGCAGTACGGCGGTGATCGAGGCCATGCCGAACGGGATCTCGTATTTGCCCAGTCGGAAATTGACCGGCACCTTCCAGCCCCGCTCGCCTTTGTATTTGAAGCGGAGCACCAGCATGGCGAGGCCTTTGAAGGCGAAGCTCCAGATGACCCCGAATGCGTAGGCTTCACCAAGGGCGTACACATCGCCGCGGCTGGCTACGATGGTGAAGACCTGAAGGATAACGATGAGATTGATGATGCGGTAGCTGGTGCCGAACTTGCGGTGGGGAAAGCGGAACCAGTCGGAAAGAACGCCGTCTTCGGAAACACGATTCAGCACGCCATTAGAACCGATGATGGCGGTGTTGACGGCGCCTGACAGAATGAGAAAACCGACGACCACGACAAAGCCGCGGAATACGAGCCGAAGCAGTTCAGGCCCGTATAAGTACATGGCCAGACCGGCAATCAGGTTGTCTTTATAGACCGCAACGCGAACCCCGTCTGGGATGATCATGACGAACAGGAGAGCCGTCACTCCAGTGAAGATGAAACTGTAAAGGGCGATAACGATCGCCGCCTTCTTCAGATTTACGAGCTTGGGATGAGCGAGTTCGCGATTGACCTGGGCGAGCGACTCTTCACCGCTCATGGCCAACACCGAGTGTCCGAAGGCGATCATGATGCCGAGAATGCCGAATTTCTGCGCCAGGCTTTGATCGGGGAAGCTGTGGTGCAGGAAGCCGAGTGACTCCTTGGTGAAGTGAAGATTCGCAGGCGTTGGCAGGGGCACATGCTGCCATCCAACCTTAAACAGCGTGAAGGCGGACCAGCCGAGTAGAGCCACCACCATGACGGTGGTGATCTGCATTACCCACAGAGCTTTTTCGCTGGATTCGTGAATGCCCTTGATGTTCTCCCACCAGTAATAGATCGTGACGGCCAGCGCGAATGCGACGGAGGTCCAGTTGACGTCGAACTGCGGCGTGCCGTGGAAGATATTGTGAACGGCGCGCGGAATCCATCCGTGGGAGTCGGCGGTGATCAAGACTTCGTTGAGCAGTCCGACGATATATTGTCCGGCGGAAACGCCGGATATCGGGCCGGTCAGGACGTAGTCAAACATCAGAGCCGAGACGCTGAGTTTGGCGAGCGTGCCGCCTAACGCCTCTTTAACCACGCGGTACACGCCGCCCCGGACGAACATCGAGCAGCTTTCGACATAGACCGCTCGCACGGTGAACGAGAAGAGCATGACCCCGACGATGAACCATGGAGCGGACTTGCCGACCGCCTGCTCCGCGATGCCACGGCGTAAAAAGCGGAGGATGCAAGATCATTCAGAACGATGGCAGCCGCGCGCCAGTAGGAGATGAACGTGAAGCATCACCGACGTGGCAACGACGATGCGAACACGGTTGGAACCGTTATTGACGGGCTGTAGGGGAGATGACATGGACGAAGAGCAGATGAGACTCAGGAGTGCGGTGGATCCTCCATGCCGAACAGGGTTTCAATGTCCTCGACAAAGGTGACGAGAAGAACAAGCGTCGACCCGATGAGGCCGATGGCGAACATGCCTTCCAAAATCCGCACCAGCAATGTACCCAGCAGAGAAATCACCAAGTCATGTTATCCGATATACGCGAAATAGAACAATGAGATCGCGCGAATCGTACGAGCAGTACGAGTTTGCTATGCTTGCGCGGTGAGAAAAATCCACTCGAGCGCGTGGGTGCTGGTGGTGCTATCGGCAGCGCTGCAAACCGTGATCTTTCCGCTGCTCGGGTTGTATGGCCTGGCTTGGGTCGCAGTTGCTCCCTTGCTGGTGGCGATTCTGCGGGCGCGAGAACCCGAGACGCTGCACCTCGACGGTGAGGAGCGATTGCTGCCCGCGACTCCCTGGCAGGGATTCGTGTTGGGCTACGGGTGCGGAGTTCTTTGGATTGCCGGAAGCTTCTACTGGATTTTCGACACGATGCGTCAGTACGGCGGGTTGCCCGTCCCAGCCGCGGCCTTCGCGTTGATTCTATTTTGTTTCTATATCGGGCTTTATCCCGGTCTATTCGGACTGCTGCTAGCCCTCGTTGCGCGATCGGGCTCTGCTGGGTCGAGGCCCGCGGACTCCGGGGGATCGATCCGGCGCGCTCTGGCTGCCGCTCCGTTTTTGTGGGTAGCGGTGGAACTTGCGCGCAGCCGGACCAGTCCGGTTCCTTGGGAACTGCTGGGATACTCCCAGACAGCAAACTTCGCGCTGACGCGGATTGCGAACTTTGCGGGTGTTTACGGGCTCTCTTTCGAAATTGCGTTAGTGAACAGCGTGTTTGCGGCTGCGTTGCTCGGGCCGAAGGAGCGTCGGAAGTGGCTGCTGGCTGCGGCGTGCGGGGCGGCGGTAATTTTGCAGGCGGGACAGTGGCTGACGCCTCCGACAGTTACAGCCGATCGAAGTGCAATCCTGGTGCAGCCGAATATACCCGTTCAGGACGGAGGTGCGTGGACAAAGGAATTTTTTCAGAACACGTTGCGAGACTTGGCGGCGACGAGCCTGCATCCGGCGGGTGAGCCCGCCGTCGAAACCAATTCCCGGAGTTACGACCTGATCGTTTGGCCAGAGTCTCCTTCCCGTTTTATACGAACGATCCGCTGTTCCGGGACGCGGTGAGCGATCTGGCTCGCCAATCGAGGACGTGGGTCGTGGCGGGCGCGATCGGAATCAATCCCGCCACGCACAACGGTGGAGAAGCTTCGCAGATTTTTAACTCCGCCGCGCTGGTCAATCCGCAGGGAGAGTGGGTTGGACGCTACGACAAAGTGCATCTGGTGCCATTCGGTGAATACTTGCCGTTTCCGCAGTTGTTCTCATTTGCCGGGGGGCTGACCAAAGAAGTCGGAGAATTTCAGCGAGGCGCGTCGCGGATGCCGCTGAAAGCTGGAAACGAACGCTTCGGACTCTTCATTTGCTACGAGTCGATTTTTCCCGACGAGGTGCGGCAATTTCCGCTTGAGGGTGCGCAGGTTCTGGTGAATATTTCGAATGATGGCTGGTACGGTGACAGCGGTGCCTGGAAGGAGCATCTACGGGAGACGCAGATGCGAGCGATCGAGAACGGACGATGGTTACTGCTGGCAACCAACACGGGAATCACCGCGTCGATCGATCCTAACGGACGGATTGTGGCGTCCACACCGCGCAAAATCCGGACCGCCCTGGCGGCGCCGTATGCGCTGGCGACAGGTACCACTTTCTACACGCGGCATGGCGATTGGTTCGCATATCTGTGTGCGATAATTTCAGCAGGCGCGCTGCTAGCGCGCTATGTTATTCGTGATCGCGAGCGATAAGTAATGGCCGATGAATTAGAACAGCAGTACGTGCCTCTGAAGACCAAGGTTCACGATCTCCGGGAGTATCTTTGACGCCGGCAAACTGCGCCAGCAGTTCGCCGAGATAGAAAAGCAGGCGGCGGATCCGGGTCTGTGGTCGAATCTGGAAAAATCTCAGCAAGTCATGCGCGAGCGAAAGCGTCTGGAGAGCTTGTTGTCGCTCGAAGGCGACCTGGTGCGCCGCACCGACGACATCGCCGCGTATTTCGACCTGGCCAAAGAAGGCGAGAACGTCACGGCCGAGTTGCAGCGCGAGATGGAATCCCTGCGCGAACTGGTGGATCGGGTCGAAACCGAGACGCTGCTTTCTGGCCCGAACGATGGGCTGAACGCGATCGTGACGATCCATCCCGGAGCGGGCGGCACGGAGTCGCAGGATTGGGCGGAGATGCTGCTGCGCATGTATTTGCGCTGGGCCGAGCGGCAGGGCTTCAAGACCGAGATGTACGACTACCAGCCCGGCGAAGAAGCCGGCATCAAGTCCGCGACTTTTTCTGTGATTGGCCAATACGCATTTGGATACCTGACGAGCGAGATTGGCGTGCATCGTCTGGTGAGAATCTCGCCCTTTGATCAGGCCAAGCGTCGGCACACATCGTTTGCGAGCGTGTTCGTCTCTCCGGAAATTGATGACAGTATCGAGGTCAACATCAAGCCGGATGACATTCGCATTGACACCTACCGCTCCAGCGGCAAGGGCGGCCAACACGTGAATACCACGGATTCGGCGGTGCGCATTACGCACATCCCGACTGGCCTGGTCGCCAGTTGTCAGAATGAACGCTCGCAGCACAAGAATAAAGAGAAAGCAATGAGCATGCTGCGCTCCAAGATTTACGAATTCGAGTTGGAGAAAAAGCGCGAGGTCACGAAGAAGATCGAAGACTCGAAGCTGGATATTGATTTCGGCTCTCAGATTCGGTCGTACGTGCTGCAACCCTACCGCATGATCAAGGATCACCGCACCAAGCTCGAGATCGGCGATGTGGATCGAGTGATCGACGGCGATTTGCTGCCCCTGATGAGAGCCTATCTGCGGATGCGGCGCGGGGAGAAGGGATCATGAGCGAGCGCGCGGCAGACATTCGTCGCGGAATGAATCTGGAGTACGTAACGGTGGTGTGGAATCTGCTGGAGGCGGCGGTCGCGCTGATTTTGGGTGCGGTGGCTGGCAGTGTCGCGTTGATGGGGTTTGGCCTGGATTCGCTAATCGAAGTGTCATCCGGGGGCATCTTGCTCTGGCGCCTGGGTGCAGATCACGACGAAAAGAGGAGGGAACAAATCGAACGGCGTGCGCTCACGCTGGTTGGTGTGAGTCTGCTGCTGTTGGCGGGTTATGTCGCAGCAGAATCGTTGTTCAATCTGGTCCGGCGGGAAGTTCCGGATCGGAGTCTGCCGGGAGTGGGGTTGGCCATCGCGTCCTTGATTGCGATGCCTCTTCTGGCGCGGGCAAAGCGTCGAGTTGCATCTTCGCTCGGAAGTTCGGCTCTGCAAGCGGATTCGCGTCAGACCGATATTTGCGCTTGCCTCTCGGCGGTTTTGCTGTTGGGACTGCTTCTGAACGCGGTTTTCGGATGGTGGTGGGCGGATCCTCTGGCTGGGCTCGTGATGGTGCCCTTGATCGCTTACGAAGGCACCGAGGCGCTGCGCGGAAAAACGTGCTGCCAACACTGCGCCTAGATATTGACGGGCAGAAGAACTATGGAAGCTTCGAAGAGAAGTTCGTTGAAACCGCCCGCCCTTGGTGTGCGCCTGCAGCGTGCGTTTCGATATGCGGCCGAGAAGCACGATGGGCAGACGCGGAAGCAGACGGCTGTTCCTTATTTGTCGCATCTGATGGCCGTTGCCTCGCTCGTGCTGGAAGCGGGTGGGGACGAGGACATGGCGATCGCGGCGTTGTTGCATGACGTGGTCGAGGATTGCGGCGGCATGCCGAGACTGCGTGAGGTAAAAAAGCAGTTCGGCGCGCGGGTCGCAAAGATCGTGGAGGGATGCACGGATTCCTTCGGCGAGCCAAAGGCGGAGTGGATTGATCGCAAGAAAGACTGCCTGCGGGAAGTGAGACACGCTGACGTGGACACACGGCTGGTGTCGGCCTCGGACAAGCTGCATAACGTGCGGACAATTCTCTCCGATTATCGCAAGGACGGCGATGCCATCTGGTCACGCTTCTCTGGAAAGAAAGAAGGCACGCTCTGGTACTATCGCGCGTTGAGCGATGAATATGGGCGGCGAAGTCCGAATCGAATTACGCGCGAATTGCAAATAGTCGTTGCTGAACTGGAGCGCGCGGTGAGGCGGCCGGCGCGGTCGTCAAAGAAAGCCGCGACAAAGAAATCTGGAGCAACTTCCGGGAGATGAAACATGCCCCGCATGCTTGATCTGATCCGTACTTCGCAAGTTCCGTCGAACCTGATGCAGTCGGCGGCGCGAGGAGCTCTCTCGGTGCCTGCCGATGAGACGATTGAAATTCTTGTCTATCTGGCGGTTCACCACAAATTGTTTGGTCAGCAGGCTCGGCTAACACTGGCGGGATGGGACGAACAGGCGAGCCTGGCGGCTGCTGCAAACCCTCAGACCAGCGCTGAAGTCCTGGGATATTTCGTTGCCTTGGAAAACCTGAGGACTGCGCTGCTGCCGGCGCTAGCGGAGAATCCGTCGGTGAGCGAAGAATCGCTGGACGCGTTGGCGGTGTCGGGATCGCGGTCGGTGGTCGAGGCTCTGTTAGCGAGTGAGCGCGTGATGAACTCTCCGCGACTGGTGCAGGCGCTGCAGTCGAACCCCAACCTGCGTCCGAACGAATTGGCTGAGATTGCGAAGAAACTGGTGGCTTCGGAGACAAGTCCTGTAATCGAGGCGAGCGACGCCGCTACGGAACCTCCCGACGAAATCGTCGAAGGCGCGGTTACGAAGTATTTGCAAGAGAACGCCGCCGAGTTGGCGGTTGTAGTGGAGAAACCGTTTCAAGCCATCGGAATCGGGATCGACGATATAGCAGCGGAAATTGCGCCGCCAAAGGCTGTGGCGAGCGCAACAGTTGCTGAGCCGGGGGGCGAGGGAGCAAAAGCGGCGGCGGCCGCTCACGCCAAGAAGCATGCGGTTCCTGCGCCCGAGGAACGGAAGGATAGCGTGCTGCAGAAGATCGCCAAACTTAATATTCAGGGGCGTATTTCACTGGCCATGCGCGGCAACAAGGAGGAACGATCGATCCTGATCCGCGACGCGACGAAGCTGGTGTCGATCGCGGTTCTCGACTCGCCCAAGGTGTCGGATGGAGAAGTGGAAAAATTTGCGCTGCAGAAAAACGTGCTGGAAGCGGTGCTGCGCGCGATTCCGATGAAGCGGAAATTCGCCAAGAATTACGCCATCACGCGTAATTTGGTTTTCAATCCACGCACGCCGCTCGATTTGTCTTTGACCCTGATTAAAAACCTGTTGGTTCATGACCTGAAGAATCTGTCGGGGAACAAGGAAGTTTCCGACACGGTGCGGAAGTCAGCGCTGCGCATGTTTAAACAGAAGATCGAGAAGAAGGGCTAGTAACCAGTACCCAGTATCCAGTGTTTCGATGAATCAATCCGATCCAATTTACGAATTGCTGGCGAGGGCGAAGACGATTGCAGTCGTCGGACTCTCGGAGAGTCCGATGCGGCCTAGTCACGGAGTCTCCGCTTACATGCAGGCGGCTGGATACAAGATTATCCCGGTGAATCCGCGGATTACGGAGTCGCTGGGCGAAAAGGCGTATCCATCTTTGCTTGAAATACCGCAGGATGTGGCGTCGAAGATCGATCTGGTGGATGTGTTTCGACGATCCGAATATGTCGATGCGATTGTGGAGCAGGCGATTCAGTTGAAGATCCCGGCGATCTGGCTGCAAGAAGAAGTGATTAACGAACGGGCGGCCGAAAAGGCGCGACGGGCCGGGATGTTCGTCGTGATGGACCGGTGCATTTTGAAAGAGCACCGGGCGCGGTTCGGATAGCGCGAAAGTGGGGCTCCTTGCAGGGGCTAAAGCCCAGATTTTTCGGGGCGTCTAACGTGGCCCTGAAGGGCCGCTCTTCCACGCTGCGATCTCACGGCGATTCGCTGATCCGCCAATCGTTACGCATGTGTGAAGTAACCCTTCAGTGCTTGATACGAGTTCGTCACCGTGCTCTAACCATGATCACGGTGGCATCGTCGCGCAGGCCCGTTCCGTTCACAAACTTCCGGACATCCGCGAGCAAGCCATCCGTGCTGACATCGGGCAACTGCATTTGTGCGAGAAGCCGATTTGCTCCGTACTCTTCGCCCGAATCGAGTTCCGCTTCGGTGATGCCATCGGAATAAAACGCGATGCGGGAATGCTCACTAAGCGTAACTTCGGCCTCCGAAAACTTGCTGGCCGAAATTCCTAGCGGCAAGCCGTGCTCGTGCTTGATCCAGCGGTATCCGGAATCGTCGACAAGCAACGGGGCGAGATGTCCGGCGCTCGCGATCTTCAGAACGCGGGTCGATGGATCGAACTCAGCGTAGACCATGGTGACGAAGCGGCCGCTCGGAAAATCTTCGATCATCATGTTGTTGAGGCGCGTTAACACCTCGGCTGGTCCCGATCCGGTTTGAGCGAGCGAACGCAGCATTCCGCGGGTCGCGGACATAAGGAGCGCGGCGGCTGTGCCTTTGCCGGAAACGTCAGCGAGAACCAGTCCCCAGCGACCGTCCCGCAATGGAATGAAGTCATACCAGTCGCCGCCGACTGAACCTGCGGGTATCGAGAGGCCGGACACCGCGAAACCCGGAATCAGCGGAGAGCTGCGGGGCAAAAGTGCCTGCTGAATGGCTTGCGCTTCCTCAGCTTCGCGGCTCATGCGCACGCGCTTCTCGCGCTCATCACCGAAGCGCCGGGCGTTGTGCACTGCGACCGCCACATGGGCGCACAATCCCTGGAGCAAGCGCAGCTGATCGGGACAAAAAGCGTCGAGTTCGCAATGAGAGGCGGTGAACACGCCAACCAGTTCGCCTTCGCGCTGCAGAGGGATGGCGACTTCGGAACGCGTATCGGGTTCACAGGCGATGTAAAAAGGGTCCTGCGTGACGTCAGGGGCGTAATGCATTTTCCGGGTGGTGGCGACGTGTCCCACCATTCCCGCGCCCAGAGCGATTCGGTGGCCCTTACCGTGAACGCTGCAGCCGCGGACGCCGGCGAGCACAAATTCGGGATGCTCCAGATCACGGAGAAACAGGTTGATCTCGACGCAGCCAAGCGATGCCGCAACTTCATCGACGATACGGGGAACGAGCTCTTCAATGTCGAGAGTCGAGGTGATGCGCTGTGCGAATTTCTGCAGACGGATCAGTTCCGCGAGCTTTTGCTCGGGTGCTTCCGGGGGAGGCGGACTGGTGAAACCGAGAGCGGTGACTGGGGTAGTAGACAAAACGGAACCCTCCTGCCGGCCGATTGCAACTGTTTATGAGATGGGAAAAATCAGGTTTTCGATTCTGTTTTTGTTCGGCTGGAGGGGCGATTCGACTTGGTTTCGCGAAGGCGTTTGATCTCTTCCAGACGTTCGCGAATTCGCCTTTCTACGCCCTCGTTGGTGGGTCGATAGTACCGGCGGTCGCGCAGGCTGTCAGGAAGACACTGCATATCAGCGACCTTGTTTTCGGTGTCGTGCGCGTATTGGTAATCTTTGCCGTACCCGAGACCTTTCATCAGGCTGGTGGGGGCGTTGCGGAGGTGGAGCGGAACGCTCTCGGCGGCGGTTTGCTCGACGTCTTGGAGGACCGCGCCGTAGGCGGTGTAGAGAGCGTTCGATTTTGGCGCGACCGAGAGGTACACGATGGCTTGAGCCAGGGCGAGATTGCCTTCCGGCATACCGATGAAGTCGACGGCGTCGCGAGCGGCCATGCAGAGGGCGAGCGCGTTCGGTTCGGCGAGTCCGATGTCTTCGACCGCCATGCGGACGACGCGGCGAGCGATGTAGAGGGGATCTTCTCCGGCTTCGAGCATGCGTGCGAGCCAGTAAAGGGCGGCATCGGGGTCGCTGTTGCGCACGGACTTGTGCAGCGCGGAGATGATGTTGTAATGCTCTTCGCCATTCTTGTCGTAAAGCAGGATGCGCTTCTGGACGGCTTCCTGAATCGTGGCTTCTGTGATTTCAGTTGTCGCGGCGGGGGACGGGGAAAGCGCCGTCTCCACAGATAAGCTCGCGGCTACTTCCAGGACGTTGTAGGCACTGCGCGCATCGCCACTCGAGTACGCCGCGATTTTGCGGAGAGCGTCGTCGCTTGCTTTCAGATGTAATTGGCCTAGACCGCGCTCTGCGTCGTTAAGTGCGTTGCGCAGGAGGACCACGATCTGATCTTCGGTCAGCGGCTTCAGCACATAGACGCGGCATCGGGAGAGCAGCGCGCCGTTGATTTCGAAAGATGGATTTTCGGTGGTGGCGCCGATCAGACGAATGCTGCCTTTCTCGACGTGCGGAAGGAAGGCATCCTGCTGTGCCTTGTTGAAGCGATGAATTTCATCGACGAAAACGATAGTGCGCGTGCCGTACTGGCGAGCGCGGTCGGCATCGCTCATGACCTGCTTGATTTCCTTGATGCCCGAAAGAACCGCGGAAAACTCAATGAAGTCGGCCTTGGTCATGCGCGCGATAATCTTGGCGAGCGTTGTTTTGCCCGTGCCCGGCGGACCCCAGAAGATCATCGAGGTGGGATCGTCGCGATCAATTTGCACGCGGAGAGGCTTGCCTGGCCCAACCAGATGTTCCTGCCCGACAAATTCGTCTAACGTGCGCGGGCGCATGCGGTCGGCGAGTGGGCGCGCGCCGGCGGCAGGCTGATCTTGATTCGGAATGGGAGCGAAGAGATTCACGAGATCATTTCACCACGTACGTGATCGGGTCATCTGACCATCGGGTCATCGGGCTATCTAAGTTCAAATGCCTTTGACTTTCGATGGCCCGATTGTTCTTGCCGCTTCATAAAGCACGATGCTCGCCGCGACCCCTGCATTAAGGGATTCGACATTGGCCGATTGTGGAATCACGATCGTCTCATCCATTTGATGCAAAAGGTCGCGGTGCAGACCAGCGCCTTCATTGCCGATGAAGATCGCGAGCGACGGTTTCCATGAGACTTGGGGCAGAGGGGTTCCCTTGTGCGAAGATGTCGCGAGCATTCGAACATTGTTGGCGCGGAGAAGCAGAATCAATTCTGCGGAAGAAATTCGCACCCACGGCAAACGAAAGAACGAACCCGCCGAACCACGCGAAACCTTCGAGTTGTAGGGGCTAACGTTTCCTTCGGTCAGAAAAATTCCCGCTGCGCCAAAAGCTTCGGCCGAACGAAAAATGGTGCCCATGTTGCCCGGGTCTTGGAGTCCAGCGGCTACGATGATGGGGCCACCGACAGAGCGTTCGATCAAATGCTCCGCGGACCAAGCCGGTAGTTTGAGCAGTGCCGCCACGCCCTGCGGAGCGTCGCTGGGCACTAGGGAATTAAAGAGTGTGTTCGGCAGAACGATGGTTTCCGTGCGGATGCTGATTTGAGGCAACAATTTGTCCGCCAGCGGACGCGCCGACTCGCTGAAAAATACGCTTTCCAGGTGCTGGCCGCTGCGCAGAGCCTCTTCGACCATTTTGACGCCTTCAATGGCGCATTCACCGTGCGGAGTTAGTTCGGCACGACGGAAAGCCTGCCGTAAATCCTTTAGGCGGTGGTTATGTCGGCCCGCGACGGAGCGCAGACGATCTGCTTGATTGCGAGCCCGCGCCCCCTTCACGTCTTGCTTCATGAGTTGGTTCCAACGACAGGATGTATGGTACATTTCATTGTTTAAGCGAACAAATGTTTCAGCCGGAAACGATCCAGGCAGGCCATGGGAAGGGACCATAGTGCGCGCGGAAATCCTGAAAATTCATGCGGTAACGCCCGAAGCTTCGCTGATCAAATATGCCGCTGAGCAGATTCAGGCGGGGCAGGTGCTGGGCATGCCGACCGATACGTTTTACGGTCTGGCCGCGGATCCATTCAACCTGCGCGCCGTGGAACGCGTGTATGAGATCAAGTCAAGGCTGCGGCACAAACCGCTGTCGCTTTTGATTGAGCACGTCGACCAGGCGGAGGAGTTCGCGCGTCCATTGCCTGACGATTTCCATCTGCTGGCGCGGCGTTTCTGGCCCGGGCCATTGACCATGATTGTGCCCGCGGCGTCGCATCTGCCGCTAAAAGTGACCGCTAATACGGGCAACGTTGCCCTGCGCGTGCCCGCGGCTGAGATTCCGCTGGCTGTCGTGCGAGCGGCGAAGATTCCGATCACCGCGACTTCCGCTAACCTGAGCGGATCGGCGGAATGTACGACAGCCGAACAAGTACAAGGACAACTGGCAGGCCGCATCTCGCTGATCGTGGATGGCGGCGATTCTCCGCGAACGATTTCATCGACGATTGTGCACTTCCGGGAAGACGGTACCTGGCAAATTCTCCGCGAAGGCGCGATTCCTGCAAAAGATATTGTTGAAGCGCTGTCATAAGAACAGGTTTCAAAGTTTCAGAGTTTCAAGGTTTCAACGAGCGATTAATGTGTCGATCCGGAGATTGCAACATTGAAACTCTGAAACCTTGAAACTTTGAAACTTTGAAACCTGACCTCCTGATCTATGGCCGAAGGTCACCATTCCCCGAATCCACAAAAATCTTTCCGGATGCATCCTGGCGTATTGCTACTGCTGGTGGTGGCGGGAGCGTGTTTTTTGTTCTTCGGAATCACAGGCTCGCGCATTATGCGCGCTGCCGCTGAATCTCCAACGAAAAAAGCCGATGTGATCGTCGTTTTCGGAGCGGCCGAGTACGTGGGGCGTCCGTCACCGGTTTACAGGGCACGGCTGGATCACGCATACGATCTATTTCAAAAGGGAATGGCTCCGGTGGTCATCACTACGGGAGGGTCGGGACAGGATCCGGATTTCAGCGAAGGCGGCGTCGGCAAAGATTATCTCTCGCGGCGCGGAATTCCCGAGCAGGCATTGATCTCGGAGACGCAAGGCTCGGATACGGCGCAGTCGGCGTCGCGGGTTGCCAACATCATGCGGACGAATGGTATGCGGAGCTGTATCGCAGTGAGCGACGCCTATCATGTGTTCCGGATTCGCGCTTTGCTGAATCACGAAGGCGTCGAAGTGGAACTGGCACCCCGGCCAGAGTCGCGTCCGCACCCGCTATGGGAGCGGTTCGAGGCGGTGATGCGTGAGGCGGCGAGCTATCTGGTGTGGAAGGCGGGGATGACGTAGAAAAGCAGCTTTTAGCTAAACCCTCGTGCTTTAAGCTCTACCAGCCTTTTTGAATTCGCAAATTGGTTATGTGGGCGACGTGATGGCGTCCGTGCCACGAGTAGAGGGCCAGAGTTTTTTCCAGGGTCATCGGCCCCATGTCGGGGTGACGGTAAGTACGCTTCCATTCCGCGTCGGTAAACTTGCGAAGCATCAGCATCCAGCGCTGGTGTAGGGAATCGAGCAGGGAGAGCGAAACTTCGATCGGAGCCTTCTTCGCTTCGGGCAATTCTGCCCAGAGGTTCTCCATGTAGGGCTTGATGGACGGCTCCTCTTCGGTGAGCGCTAGTTTGAAACGGATGTAGGAATTCATGTGGCTGTCCGGTACGTGATGAGCTACCTGGCGCAGCGTCCATCCGCCATCACGGTAGGGAGTATCGAGTTGCTGGTCAGAAAGCCCGTGGAGAGCGGCACGCAACCGGGCGGGTGTCTGTTCGATATCGTTCAGGAATTGCAGTTTTTGATCGGCCGAAAGCGGGCCAACGTAGGAAAACTTTCCGATCGGATAGCGCGGGTCGGACATAGATGTTCCCTCCGGAGAGGTAGATGATTTCCGTCTGAACGGAGGTGCAGAAAAAGGCGCAGAAAATGCGGACTAGCGAACCATGGCGAGGACGCGGACCTGGACCTCGCCGGGCTTCTTGTCTTTTGGCGGCTTGTCCTTGGCTGGAGCGACGATAACGAGCGACCCGGTTGCTGGCACGGACTGCAGGTGCGTCGTTCCTTCTACCACGTAGGTGCCGCGCAGCGCGAGCTGGCGAGCGAGGGTGCGGTCGGAAGCAAAGTCCACGGGAGTCTCAACCGCGAAGCCGATGGTGTAGCGGGCTTCGATGAGGAACTGTGCCGCATCGCGGGCGATGGGAAACGCCGCAACTTCAGCTGTCATAGGATCGGGCGAGCCGGTGCGGACTGCCAAAACTGCCCCTTGCGGGATCATGCCGTTTCGCGATTCCCAGGCGGCGATGTCATCCAGCGAAATCTGCCGATCGCTGGATGCGCCATTCAAGTCCATCACTACAAATGGCTGTCGCCCGGAACCCGGGCGAGGTGCGGGGCGGGCGGCGGCTCAGCCCGGAAATCGGCAGCGTCGAGCAGGTGGCGCAGGGCGAGCAGGCCGCTGCGGGCGCCTTCCAGGACCGGGACGCCGGCCGCGCGCAGCCGGGCGGCCGCGGCCGGATCGACGGCGGCCGGCAGCCCGGCCAGCACCGCGACCGGCTTGGCGGTGCTCGCGGCGGCGGTGAGCACCGCCCGCGGGTAGGACTCGTCGCCGTCGAACTCGGGCACCAGGTCGACGGCGAGCGCGACCGCGGCCACCGCCGGGTCGGCGGCCAGCGCGGACAGGCACTCGGCGAACAGCGGCTCGGTGTCGCGGCCGGTCCCCCATACGTCCAGCGGGTTGTCCGGCGCCAGGCCGGGGTCGAGCGCCGCGGACAGCCGGTCCCGGGTCGCCGGGCCGAGGGGGGCGAACGGCACGCCGAGTTCGGCGGCCAGGTCGGCGGCGTGCGCACGTTCCAGGCCGGAGTCGTGCACGGTGGCGATGCCCGCGGTTCCGCGCGCGCAGCGGCGCCCAGTCCCGTGCTGGCCAGTCCCGTGCTGGCCGGTCCCGTGCTGGCCGGTCCCGTGCTGGCCAGTCCCGTGCTGGCCGGTCCCGTGCTGGCCAGCAGGGGCTCGGCCGACAGAGAACAGCTCGAGGGTGTCGGCCAGCTCGGCCAGGTCGCCGACGCGGTGCAGCCCGTAGGCGCCGGCTAGCGCCTCCCACGCGCCGTCGGCCGCGGCCAGCGCGCCGGAGTGCGCCGACACCAGCGCCGTCCCGGCCGCCGATATGCCCACGCTGAGCAGCACGGCCGGCACGTCCGCGGCCAGCGCCTCGGCCAGGACCGCGCGCAGGTCGGCCGCGTCCCTGATCGCCTCGAGAACCAGCGCCAGCACCCGGGTC
>CAWKAZ010000010.1:0-139778 GCA_963847715.1 Terriglobia bacterium | reverse complement strand
GAGCTGCGCATTCTGAACGTCTCGAAGGCGCTGCCATTCTTGCCTTCCGACACCGTGCTCGCAAACGAAGAGATGCGGCTGAAATACCGCTACATCGATCTGCGTCGCGACGCGATGCAGTTCAACATCCAGCTCCGCCACAAAGTGGCCCTCGCCATCCGCGACAACCTCGCGTCCCAAGGCTTCTTTGAAATCGAAACGCCCTTCATGACGCGCTCCACGCCCGAAGGCGCCCGCGACTACCTTGTGCCGAGCCGGGTGCAGCCCGGATCGTTCTACGCCTTGCCGCAATCGCCGCAACTGTTCAAGCAGATCCTTATGATCTCGGGATTCGACAAATATTTCCAGATCGTGCGCTGCTTCCGTGATGAAGACCTCCGCGCCGACCGCCAGCCTGAGTTCACGCAGATCGATCTCGAAATGAGCTATCCGCAGCCGGAACGGGTTTGGGAAGTGGTTGAGGGATTTTTGACGGCCGCATTCAAGGCGGCCGGCTACGAAATAAAAACGCCTTTCCCGCGCATGGACTTCGACGACGCCATGCGGCAATACGGTATCGACAAGCCCGATCTGCGCCTCCCCGCCTTTGTCGACGTAAAGGACTGCTTTACCGCCGCCGATCTTGAATCGCTGGCCATCAACAAAGACCTTCCGGTGATTGCCATCCGCACTCCGCATGTCGGCGAGCTTTCTCGCAAGGAGCGCGATGACATCAAGCCGCTCTTCGTCTCCAAGGGTGGAGCCCGCGTCTTTGAAGACTTCAAGCGCATCGAGACCAAGTTTCCCGACGCGGGTGCGAAAGTGCGAGCGAAAGCAGGCGCGGCAGCCGATGACCTTCTCGTCCTGGTCGTAGGCTCGGCGCAATCGGTCCGCGACGACCATCCAGCGGGCAAGCGCAAAGTCACGCCCGCAGAGATGGCGATCTATGCGTCGGCTGGCATTCTCCGCGTGGCCCTCGCGCAAAAATATGCGGACCGTCACGGCATCTTCAAGAAAACCGGCGACCCCTCCAAAGACTATCGCTTCCTCTGGGTCACCAACTTCCCCATGTTCGAGTATGACGAAGGCGAAAAGCGCTGGATGGCGGCGCATCATCCTTTCACTTCGCCGCACGATGAAGACATGGACAAACTGGAGAGCGACCCCGCCATGGTGCGCGCCCTGGCCTACGACGTCGTGCTCAATGGGACCGAGCTCGGCTCCGGCTCAATTCGTATCCATCGGCAGGATATTCAAAGCAGAATCTTCCACGCCCTCGGCATGACCGAAGAGGAGGCGCGATCGCGCTTCGGCTTCTTCTTGGAAGCACTCGAGTACGGAACGCCCCCGCATGGCGGCATCGCGCTGGGATTAGACCGAATCGTCATGATCCTAGCCGGCGCGGAAAGCCTCCGCGAAGTCATCCCCTTCCCGAAGACGGCAGCTGCGAAAGATCTGATGATGGAGGCCCCGACGCCAGTCGCAGCTGGACAACTACGGGAGCTGGGCATTGGGGTTGTCGTCAAGAAGTAGCGGCATCAAACATCCACAAACGATCGAGCTGACGATGAAGCCTCCTCCACACCTCGACGAGTTGCTCTCGCTCCAGCCCGAAAACTCGCGCGAACAAACGACATGGGTCTACGAAACGCTGCGGTACTTTCTGGAAGTGCCCGTTTCTCGCCGCACCGGCGAGATCATGGCCTTCACCGCTGAGGTTGATGCGCACGCGCGACGTTCGGAGATTCGCGACATTCTTCACGAATTCTGGTCCCATCATTCCTACATCCGCGTCATCTCAGAAGCAGGACTGCCCGACGAAGTATTTCTTCTCCGCGAATTGCTGGCCCGCGCCCTCTGGCACATGATGCCGGTAGACGAGGTGCAGGGCGACCTTTACGTGCTGCTGGACTCGCTGGACCTCCGCGATGAAGACGCGCAGTGGGTGGCATCGCTACCGGATTTCTTTGTGGAGTGGTGGGCAGATATTTTTCGCCCCTACCCCGCTTCGATCCTAGCTTCCTGCAAACTCCTCGCTCTCCGGGCCACCGACATTGCTTTGGCGCGCGACTTCGTGGCCCTGGGTAGCGATGAGGATGTCACCAAGTCCACTTTCTTCGACCTGCCCGCCGTCGTCGAGCACGTGGTCCGCGTACCAGCAGATCTAGCGCAATGGGACGAGCGGCGCGAAGCATGCGAGGCGCAGTTGCGCAAGACCACTGAGTTGTTGGAACAGCGAGGCTCCTCGGCCAGCATGGTGTTCCGGGTGCGCCTGCTTCGGTCGCTGCTCTTTCGCATCCACCAGGTGCTGACCCTGCAACGCAACGATTCCGACTCCCGCAAGTTTGCCGTCACCGTCGTTCACGGTTTTGCTACGCAGAGAAACATCCGCGGAGTGATCAGCGCCAGCATGCGTCGCTTGGCGCGCAGTGTCGTAGAAAAGACTGGTCGCGTCGGAACGCACTATATCGCGAAGAATGCAGCGCAATGGAGAGTGATGGGCTGGGGTGCGATTGTTGCCGGTGTGATCACTTGCTTCACCGCCCTCTTCAAGTATTCGATTTCGGCGATGATTCACGCGCCCTTCCTCGTCGCCATCGGCCATTCGCTGAATTACACCGTCAGTTTTCTGTTGATGCAGGCTGGCAGCTTCCTGCTCGCGTCAAAAATGCCCGCCGCCACAGCCGCCACTCTCGTCGATGCCATGGAAGATCCTGAAAAAGATCACATGGCGAGTTTGCAGGCCATCTCCCAAACCCAGACGCTGGTCACCATCGGGAACCTGATCGGCGCCATCCTGTCGTCAATCGCGGTCGACAGAATCTGGAACGCCATTGCCGGGCACCCGTTTCTCACTACCGAAGAGGCTGAACACGGCGTCCACATGCTCTTCCCGCTCCATTCCCTGACCATTCCTTTTGCCATCGTCACCGGCGTGTTTTTGTGGCTCTCGTCGCTCGCCACCGGGTGGGCGGCTAATTACGTGGCCCTGACCCGCATGGAATCGGCCATTTCCAAAAGTCTCCGGATTCGCCGCCGCATCGGACCCACTCGCGCCAATGCCATCGCACACTGGATGAAACACCATGCTGCCGGTTCGTTCGGCTACATAGTCCTCGGTTTTTTGCTGGGGGCTGTCCCGATCTTGGTTGCGCTGTTCGGAATTCCGCTCGAGGTGCGTCACGTGACGCTCGGTGCAGCCAGCCTTGGCTACGCACTGGACGCTTTGCGCATGGAGGGAACACTCACCCGTGCCGAAATCCTGCAGTCATCAGCGGGCATCCTGTTGGTGGGCCTGCTCAACATTTTCACTTCGTTCGTTCTGAGTTTTCTGCTCGCCGTGCGTGCGCGGGATATCGGAGAGGCCAAGTCCCGCCGCTTCTTAAAAGAGGTGGGATTAAAACTGGTGTCGCATCCGGTCAGCTTCTTGTTGCCGCGGTTTGAAGACCCGGCAAGAGTCGTCGCCGGCGATTCTTAGTTCTCCTTCGGCATTCTTTTCTCGACCAACTCCTCGATTCTGCTAAGCACCTCGTCTTCGCTCATGTCGGTCGAGTCCAGCACGACTGCGTCTTCAGCAGGCACAAGCGGAGAAGCGGCGCGCGTCCGGTCGCGATGATCACGCTCGCGGAGTTCCGCAGCCATCGCCTGCGCGGATGGGCCTTTCACTTTCTGCTGGTCGAGTCGGCGTTGCTCGCGGACGACGGGATCGGCATCCAGAAATACCTTCAAGTCGGCATCGGGAAAGACCTTCGTCCCAATGTCACGACCTTCCATGACGACGCCGCCTCCAATACCCATTTCGCGTTGCCGCGCTACCATCCACTCGCGCACCCTGGGGTGTACCGAAACCCGCGATGCACCTTCCGAGACATCGCGCTCGCGGATGCGCTCCGACACGTCTTTCCCATTGACCAGCACTCGATTCCCGCCAATAGAACGCTCCAGCGCGATCCGAGAATCCTGGGCCAGCTTGAGCAGCGCGGCCTCGTCGTCGAACGAGGCGTCCCACTCAATGGCGCGGAGCGCGAGTGCGCGATACATGGCACCGCTCTCGAGATTGACGTAGCCGAGTTTCCGGGCAAGCCGGGATGCGATGGTGCTCTTGCCGGCTCCGGCTGGGCCGTCGATGGCGATAATGAGTTTGCGTTGGTAGGGATCCGTCATCTTGCGAATCAGCGATTCTACACGGCTCATTCGGTTTTGTATCAGGGTATCGCTTTAGCGATACCATTAATTCTTGGATTTCAGAGGCCCCTTGAGGGGCTGGAAATCAGGAGGCCTCATCCTTAAGCAACCTGGTCGGCCGCTGGGTGTGTTTCTAGCTACGGCTGACGCGCTCGGGCCGCGGCTTCGGCACATAAGCTTCTTTCGGAGGAGTCACCTGCAGCAGCGATTTGCTGCCCACGTGAACGAAGCTCAATTCGCGCGCCGAGAGTAACGCATGAATAGCCTCCTTCACTCGAGTACGCGCCACAAAATTGGCGAGGAAGTTCTCAACGTCGCCCTCATCGACTGCCACCACACAGTCCAGATACTTCGAAACCAGCGCCGAGAGGGCCTCAGGGACCGAAATTCCGACACCTTCGCGAACCACATCGGGAGCCCACCGCGACAATTCGTCCCAAACCGAGCCCTCCAAGGCCGAGTAATCGACGCGCGTGATGCGCAGCTTCGCCCAGAGTTCACTCAGAGCGCGATCGAGGCCGGCGTTTGAAACTGAGCCGCCCAACGTTTCACCCAGCTTTGTTTTTGAAATCGGGCCTCGCCGCCGGATGATTTCGAACGCATCGCAGGCCAGCGGAGAATACGGCGAGCGCGGGCCCGATGCCGGTGGCTGCTTCGGATTGCGCTCCCCGACCAGTGAATAAAAATAAGGGAATACCGATGCCGCCAGCAGAAAAGCATTGTTCTCGTCCAGCAACGGAGCCTCGTACGCCGTCCTGTCGCGCAGAGCACGCACCATCAACTCGGTCGCCTCTTTGGCCCGTGGATCGTTGTAAGCGTGCTGGCGCAGGGGCAACTTCTCGGCGGCTCCCACCCACGCCCCGATAAAAGTTGGCACCAATAGCGCAGGACGCATCGGGTACATCAGGCAGAATCCCACCGACTCGAGGAATGACCGAGCGTCATCAAGAGTGCGGACGGATTGGCCGTCAAGGCGCCACTTGTGCGCACGCGCCAGCAGGAGTTCCGCATCCGTCATGTTTCGATTAGAACACAGGTCGCGTCTCAGTTCTCAGTTCTCAGTCGGTAGTCGGTTTGGCTATTGACGCCGATGCTCTCCATGCAAACTCTTCTGAGAGCTGAGAGCTGAGAACTAGATCCTCTTGAACGCCCTCTGAATATCCTGCATCGAATAGCGCAACACAACCGGCCTTCCGTGCGGACACGTCATCGGATGCTCGGTTTTCGCCAATTCCGCCAGCAGCCATTCCATTTTGTTTTGCTCCAGCGGCATGTTGACTTTGATCGCGGCATGGCACGCAATCGAAGCCGCAATCCGCGTGCGCACCGCTTCCAGATTGATGGCCCGGTCTTCGCGGTCAACCTGCTCGAAAATTTCACTCAGCAAGTGCTCAATCTGCGATGCGTCCACGCCCGCCGGAGCAATCTTCACCGCGACGCTGCGGGAACCGAAGGGTTCCGCTTCAAAACCGCTGTTGGCAAGCTCCTCCGCGATCTCGCTGAAGATTGCCTGCTGCGCTGGAGTCAACTCAATCACGAGAGGCATCAGCAGGCGCTGGCTCTCGACTTTCTGTACCGAGCGCTGCCTTAGTACTCGTTCGAAGAGCACGCGCTCGTGCGCAACGTGCTGATCAATGATCCATAGGCCATCCTCGTTCACCGCGAGGATGAATGAATTTCGAATCTGGCCAAGCGGGTGCAACGTCCGCAAAGACTCCAGGCTAGGCGCGTCGTGCGGTTCCTGCGCGATCGGAGGCGCGCAGCCATGATCGGGAACAGACTCGGCGCCGTCTGCCCGTTCCACAAAACCTTCGGGCGCCCGCGCCAGCGAGACCGCGGCGTTGGCCTCGACCGCGATGCCTCCTTCAAATTCAAGACGTGCAGTTGTGGCGGGAACTGACGGAGCCGCTAGGGCAAACCCCGCCACCCCTCCGGTTGCCGGCTGTTGCAAATCTCGCCACGGTGGCCGCAGTCCACCATTCCCCGCCGCGTCGGTGAAAGACTGATTCGTGCGTCCCGGACTGCTCAGCCCCGGACTCGCAGTCGGTTGCGCCCCAATCTCCGTCAAAAATTGCGGAACTGGCCTCGCCTTCATCAGCGCCGCTCGAATCGACTCACGAACAAAATCGTGAACCACCGTTTGCTGCCGGAACCGCACCTCCGTCTTCGACGGATGAACATTCACATCCACTTCAGCGGTCGGCATTTCGATAAAAAGAAGCACTACCGGAAACACGCTGGGCGCAAGAATATTGCGATACGCCTCGGTGATGGCATGCTGCACCAGCCGGTCGCGAATCAGCCTTCCATTGACGAAAATGAAAATTGAATTGCGGTTGAGCTTCTGAATTTCCGGCTTCGAAACGAACCCATGCAGCCGCACCTCGCCAAAATCATGTAGCGCGGGCGCCCCCCGCGAAGCATCATCCCCGAATTCGGTATCCACTTTGCGCCGCCACGGCGGCGGCTGTGGCAGTCCGACGCGTTCAAGCGGCTGCAACGCGGCCAGCGAAATCAACTGGTCGAGAGTTTCCCGCCCAAATACCTGGAAGACGCGCTCGCGATGATCCGCTACCGGCGGAGCCACCAGCAGCGCGTTCGTTGCCGAATGCAACTCGAAATGCTTCTCCGGATGCGCCAGCGCATAGTGAGTTACCAGCGAAGCAATGTGCGAGAGTTCCGTCGATTCCGAGCGCAGAAATTTCTTCCGCGCCGGTGTATTGAAGAAGAGGTCGCGAATCGTGATCGAAGTTCCCAGCGGCAACCCAGCCTCTTCCACGCGAATGATCTTGCCGCCGTTGATTTCAAGCACGGTACCCGAGTCTTCCCCTTCCGCGCGAGTCTCCAGATGCAGGCGTGAGACGGAAGCGATAGAAGGCAGTGCCTCGCCGCGAAATCCGAGCGTCGAAATGCTCAGCAGATCGTCAGTCTCTTTTATTTTGGAGGTGGCGTGCCGCTCGAACGCCAGCATGGCATCGTCGCGCACCATGCCGCAGCCGTTGTCGGTGATCTGGATCAGTTTCTTCCCGCCCGCTTCCACCTGAATCCGGATGCGCGTCGAGCCGGCATCCAACGAATTCTCCAGTAGTTCCTTCACCACCGACGCGGGCCGCTCAACCACTTCGCCGGCAGCGATCTGGTTGGCAACTCTCTCGGAGAGAACGTGAATTTTACCCATGGATCAGTGGACAGCGCATCGAGGTTAACGGCCAGTGTGACAGATTCCCCGGCAGAGCGTAAAGGTGAAGCGAACGCACGTGCGGACATATCCAATACTTTTGGTGTCGTATAGTCTTCAGGGAGTTCCTGCATGAAGCACGCGATCTTGGGAGTAGGAGCAATCGGTGGCCTGATCGGCACCGCGCTGGCATCCCTCGGCAAAGACGTCACGGTGGTGGTTCGGCCGGAGAGTTTGCCCGGTTACCCCAGCAACTTGTCGCTGGACCGTCCCACAGGCCCTCTAACCGCAATCGTAAAGGTCGTCGCCGCGCTAACCGAACCCGTGGACGTCCTCTGGATCGCGACCAAAACCTATCAGTTGCAATCTGCGCTAGAGGCTGTTCAAGTGTCGCTCGGCTGCGTGGTCCCGTTATTGAATGGAGTCGATCACATCGCCGCCTTGGCAAGACAATTCGGACGCGACCGAGTCATCGCCGCCACTATCGCAGTCGAGGCCGAGAAAGCTGCTCCCGGACGATTTGTCCAACGTTCATCATTCGTCCGCCTCAACCTTGCCGCCAGCGGAGAAACCATTCTGGGCCATCTAATAACCCGCTTACGCGACATCGGCTTCACCTGCCAGTTCATTCCGAATGAGCAAACACTGCTGTGGAGCAAGCTCTGCTTCCTCGGTCCCCTCGCCCTCGTGACCTCCGCATCCGGAATGAACATCGGCGAGATATTCGCCAATCCTGATTGGAAACACAAGTTAATCACCGCGATTAACGAGGCCTCCGTCGTGGCGAACGCCAGCGGCGCGGAGATAGCCCCTCGCCAAATCCAAGCCTTCGCCGAAAGTCTGCCGGCAGGAATGCGCAGCTCAATGCAGAAAGACCTGGCTGCGGGACGAGAACTCGAACTGGATGCGATCGGCGGCCCGATCCTCCGAGGCGGCAAACAGTACGGAATTGACGTATCAATCGCGTCGGAGCTAGTGGCCACGATTCGCGCCAAGCTCCATTAATCTCGCGTAGAGACGCGGCTTGCCGCGTCTAGGCCACAATCTAAACCGCCAAGGCAGGCGCGATCGTTATTTCGTCGATTTCGGATCAGGACTAGAATTCCCGACATCGACGACAACCTTCCACTGCCCGTCTTTTCCCTTCCGCCAGATCGAAGTGTACTTGCCATAGCTGCTGACCAGTTTGCCGTCTTTGTTCTTGCCAGTGAAGACATAGTTGCCATACGTGTATCCAAGATCGCCAGACGCCGCCAATTCGGCCTTGATGGGCGTCCAGGTCAGAGTAGTTCCCTCCTGCCACGGAGGTTGCTTACGGATCGCCTCTAAACTGTCGAAGCCACCGCCGTCCACCACTTCAACCCCGTCTTCGGCGAAGTGAGTAACAAAGGCAGCATGCCCGTGCTGCGCGACGTCCGCGGCGAACTCAGCTTCAAGCTGTATGAGCACATCGGAGGGCTTTGGCGATTTCTGCGGAGCAGCCAATGAAACAGAAGCAAGCAGCGCCAGCACTGTGAGCGCAATTTTTCTCATCGAAATTACTCGGGCCGCAGCAGCGGCGGACGGAATTATCCGGCGATAAAGTTATCACGTGCCACGCTCGGACGTCCTCGACCTAAGCGTGCACTGTCGACCCTCGGACGACGTCCCCGCGCCCCACAAACCCTGCTACACTTTTTCTCCAATGAAAATCTTGCGATTAGTCGTGATCTTGGCCTCGATTGCTGGGCCGCTGGGAGCCCGCGCGACTCTAGCCCAGGAGCCCGCCTCGGCCTCGACCCAGTTGGCGACACCCGAAGAAAAGCATCTGCGTAACGTACGGCAACTAACCTTCGGCGGCTCCAACGCGGAAGCCTATTTCTCCGCCGACGGCAAGCGATTGATCTTCCAATCCACCCGCGACAACCTGCAGTGCGATCAGATCTTCACCATGAACGTCGATGGCACTGACCAGAAGATGGTCTCTACCGGCAAGGGGCGAACGACCTGCAGCTACATCTTCCCCCATAACGACAGGATTCTCTATTCGTCGACCCACCTGGCCGATGCCGCCTGCCCACCGCGTCCCGACTACTCAAAGGGCTACGTGTGGGCAGTCTATCCCTCATTCGATATCTTCACGGCAAAACTGGATGGCTCGGACCTGAACCAGCTCACGACGACTCCCGGGTACGACGCAGAGGCGACGATCTCTGAAGATGGCAAGAAGATTGTCTTCACCTCGATCCGCAATGGCGACCTCGATATCTATTCGATGGACGCCAACGGCAAGCACGTCAAGCAACTCACCCACGAACTGGGATATGACGGCGGCCCATTCTTCTCCAAGGACCGCAAGTGGATTGTTTATCGCGCTTATCATCCCAAGACAGACCAGGAAATCGCCGAATATAAGGAACTGCTGAAGCAGAATCTGATCCGTCCGACCACGCTTGAAATCTGGATTATGAAGGCCGACGGCAGCGGCAAGCGCCAGTTGACCAACTTGAACGCCGCCAGTTTCGCGCCGTCGTTTTTTCCGGACGGCAAACGAATCATTTTTTCCACCAACGTAGGCTCGACAGGCGGAATGGGAAATTTTGAGCTATACGCGATGAACGCGGACGGCACGGGGCTGGAGCGGATTACCGTAAGCGACGGTTTCGATGGCTTTCCAATGTTTAGTCCCGACGGTAAACAACTGGTTTGGATTTCGCATCGTAACGGCAAGTCACCGCACGAAACGAATGTGTTCATCGCCGACTGGGCGCAGTGAGTTATGCGAGATTGAGGACGGACTTCTGAAATGAAATGGCTGCAGTGGGGAATCGCGCTCTTGTTGTTGGTGCTGGTCCTGGGAACGGGTGCGGCGTTCCTTGCCACGCGCGAAACAACTGTCCCTCAAGGCAAGCACGCGGCTGCGAGCGCTGCTGTCCCTTTGGTCGATGAGCGGCCCCTGCCCACCGCTCGCACCCTCGCTCCCCTGGCCCTCACTCCCGACGAGCAGCGCCTGGCCTCGGAAGCCGCCAGGATCGCGGACCACGAAGTGGATCTCGCTTTCGCAGATGCGCTGCGCCAAGCCGCCGAACGTCGGCCCGCTGACGACCCGAAGAACCGCGATCTCTACGAGAAGATGCAGCAGGCGCAGACCTCTCTCGCCGACGTCCTCGCGCGCATCGAGCAGCTCAAGACGAAACTGGCCACCGCCAAGCCCATAGAAAAAGACGCGCTTCAGGATCAGATGGATCTGCTGGATGCAGAACAAGCCCTCGACGAAGACGAAATCGAAGACGCACAGCAGGAATTGATTCGGACGGGCGCCGACCCAGAGACCGCCGTACAACGCCAGCGCGATCAGCACGAAGCGGCAGAGCACGAGTACGACCAGCGCCAGGCCCAGAATCCTGTCACCACCGCGCCCGCGATCGACCTCAGCGCGAAAAATCTGTGGGGCCAGATGCATGACTGGATGTGGCTGCGAGACAAGCGCACTCGCATCGAAGCGGCGCGAGGGCAGGCCATAGAAATCGGTAACGACCTGGCGCAGCAGCACCAGGCGCTGCAAAACCGCGTTCACGAGCAGAAATCCCAACGAGAAGAAACCAAACAACGAGCGGCGGACCTCCGAAAAGGAGTCGCCGCTGGAACGACTTCGAAGGAAGACACCGCCAACGCCGTCACTTCCTTGAAACGTTTTTCGAGTGACCAGAAACTGTTGTCCGGCTTCAACAAGCGCATTCAGGATCAAGTCCAACTGCAACAAATCTATAGCGAATGGCTTGATGTGACAGCCGGTCAGCAGCGCGCCGTTCTGCACTTAATGCTGCGTTCAGTTCTTTGGATTCTGCTCGTAGTAGTGCTCGTGGGTTGCGCGAGCTTGCTGGTCGACCGGGTTTACAGCCAGGCCGTCGCGGAGAAAAAACACCTTCTCACCCTCCGGAGCGTGATTCGATTCGCTCTGCAGGCAGTCGGCGTGCTAGTCATCGCCTTCGTCATTCTTGGCGTGCCTGCTCAAATGCCCACTATCCTCGGGTTAGCGGGCGCGGGCCTCACGGTTGCCATGAAAGATTTCATCGTCGGATTCTTCGGCTGGTTCGTGCTCATGGGGCGCAATGGCATTCGAGTCGGCGATTGGGTCGAAATCAACGGCGTAGTGGGCGAAGTTATCGAAATCGGATTGCTGCGCACCGTGCTGCTCGAAACCGGCAACTGGACCGACACGGGACATCCGACCGGACGCAAGGTTGCCTTCGTGAACAGTTTCGCCATCGAAGGACACTACTTCAATTTTTCAACCGCCGGGCAGTGGCTGTGGGACGAACTGCAGGTTGAGGTCGGTCAAGGCTCGAATCCTTATCCGCTTGTCGAGGCCATTCAGCGTCTGGTGGAGGAAGAAACCCGCGGCAGCGCTGCGCAAGCCGAGGAAGAATGGAAGAAATCGGCCGGCTATCGCAAGTCGTTGACAGTGTCGCCCGCAATCCACCTGCGTCCAACGGCGTCAGGAGTGGAAATGCAGATTCGATACATCACCAGCGCCAACGAACGCTATGTGACCCGCTCGAAGCTATACGAGAAGATCGTAGGACTACTCCGCGGTGGCGAAAAGCCGCCACCCGCGCCACCACAGAAATAGGAATCAATTCGCAATGCTCGCGCAACCGTGGAAGAGTGGCCCTTTAGGGCCACGTTAGTCATCAAATCAGTGCGGGCTTCAGCCCCGGTGGTCGCCGCCTACTTCTCCGCTTCGCGCAAAAGCTGCTCTTTGATCTTCTCCGGAAGCCGCGAACTGCCAAGCAACTCGGCCAATACAGGTCCCGGGATTTCCGCACCGAATTCCAGTGCGCACGCCAGCGACAGGTGTTCGCTCCGCAACAGGGCAGCGCGAATCTCTCTCCGTCGCGACCACTTCGGATGCCGCGCCACAGCCTGCACCAGCGCCACACCGGCCCGGGGCCGAAGCACAGAATTGATGACGAGTGCCTCGGTCAGCCGTGGATTTTCCAGCGCCGTCAGCATGACGCGGTTTTCGCGAGCCACGGTTTCCGCCTTCTCCTTACCGGTCTCAACACCGCTAGTCTTCCCCTCCCCGCCTTCCACATCCATCAGCAGCGCAGCCGCGACCCGTCCAGACGCCCGTCGAGCCAGAGTCAATCGTTCGCCGAGAGTGACGGTCTTGAGACGCGCGATCAGCACGTCATCGACCGCAACCTTAACGTCAGCCGGGACACCCAGAGCAAGAGCCACTTTCATCAGATCAAACGTGTAAAACTGCCGCGCCAGCGGAACCGAAACATGCCGCGGAGTGTGCGGATGACTGACAAGCGCAATCTTCACCTTGCGGCTCTTAACAGCCACAACGTTCTTGGCAAGTCGCTCCAGAACTTCCAAGTGCAAATCCGGACGCTTGAGCAGAGCCAGCGCCAAATCCTCAGTGAGCCCGGGATCGGACGCGATGCTGAGTTCGTCGGCCGGAACAAACGCAGTTTCGTCCGTCGGAACCTTGTCGACTATCTCGTGATCAGACATCTCAAATTCGCCGGATGACACCAGCACCACCTCTACAACCGCTTCGCCCTGGCCAAGGCTCCTTCCACCGGATCGACCAGGTCTTGCTCTACATCGATCCCCGGAAACCTCTTCTGCAGCTCATTGTAGAAAACCTGACGCACATCCGCCGACTGACGAAAGACGCTGCCTGTCATCGCAACCGGGAGCATTCGCCTTGAACCTTCGGACGCAAGCCGGCGAAGAACCGTGCTCGCAAGTTTTGCCAGCTCTGCTCCGGCCTCTACCAGCAAGCCGCGCGCGATTACGTCCCCCGCATTCGCCGCGCGGAGGACGACCGGAAAGAGCCGAGGAAACTCCGGCGGAGGCGCGGCGTTGGCGACTTGCACCAACTCGTCGATACTTTCAATTTTCCACGCTTCAAGAATCATGCCGGTGAGCGTGGTCTGTGCCCCTTGATCGCGTGCGTTCAGGATCGCGGCGACAACCCTCCGTCCGATCCAATGCCCAGAACCCTCATCCGACACGGCGAAGCCCCATCCTCCAGCTCGCGCCGTGTGACCCTGAGCGTCGGTACCGAAGGCAATCGATCCCGTCCCCGAGATCACAATCACTCCCGGCCCCCCCTCGAACGCGGCCTCCAGCGCAATGACGGTGTCACCAACCACTTCGATCTTCGTGGAGGCGTTGTTTGCGATCGCAGCAAGAATCGCATGAATTTTCTCCGCGACTTCAGGCCGTGCAGCACCAGCTACGCCAACGCAAATGCATCGCAATTCACCGGGAGAAATTTTGGCGGCGTCACAGACCTGGCGAATGCCGCCAATAAGAGCTTCCTTCGCCTGCTCCGCGCCTAGGCGAACAATGTTGCTGCCGCCCGTGGCAGCTCTCGCCAGCACCTTGGTTTCATCGCTGAGAAGAAAACGGGTTTTCGTTCCTCCGCCATCGATTCCGAGATAGTAAGGCATCGCGCTAGTTCTAACACAGGTTCGCAGCCAAGTTGGCAAGCAGAACGGCATCAGAACATGCTTGTACAATGCAGCGAAGCGTCGATGATTCGCGATCCAAGCTTCCAGCGCCTCACAACTCGATCTGAAACGCTGAATGCCAGAACATAAGATATGGGCACTGCATCCACAACCCGTCAGCCTCGGCCCGAACTGGCACGGGACCTCGGCCTCTCGCACGCCGGCGCCGTCGTCGTCGGCACGATCATCGGCAGCGGAATATTCCTTGTTCCCAGCGAGATGATGCAGGCAGTGGGATCCGCCAGAACGGTCTATCTGGCATGGCTCGTCGGCGGACTGCTCTCCTTCTTTGGAGCCCTCACCTATGCCGAACTCGGCGCCATGAAGCCGCAAGCTGGGGGTGAGTATGTTTACGTTCGCGATGCCTACGGACCGCTGGCTGGATTTCTCTACTCCTGGACCTGGTTTCTCATAGCCAAACCAGCCTCGATCGCCACCATCACCACCGGTCTAGTAAGAATTTTGGAGACGTTTCCCGTCTTCTCTTTTTCTCTCACGCCTTCTACTCAAACCAGTCGGCCTCCCATCCCTTCGCTCTAACCTACGGGCAATTGGTCGCGATCAGCGCCACTCTGCTGATCTCGTGGCTGAACTATATCGGCATTCGTCGAGCGGGAGAATTCCAGTTTCTCTTTACCCTGCTCAAAGTCGCCATCATCCTGGGAATCGTTGCAGTAGGCTTCTCGTATCGCGGTGGAACCTGGTCGAATTTTGCTACCGAGTTTGCCGGTGCGAAAGGTGGAGTGGCCGGATTTTTCGCGGCACTAGTCGCCGCCCTGTGGGCCTACGACGGTTGGAACGATCTCAATATGGTGGCGGGTGAAATACGCAACCCGCAACGCAACATTCCGCTCTCATTGATCTGGGGCGTAGCTACAGTGGGCGCGCTCTACATCCTGGTAAACGCGGCGGTCCAGTACGTTCTGCCCGCAGCAGCCGTCGCCGCCTCAGAGCGCCCCGCATCAGACGCAGTCGCGCTCGTGCTAGGACGCGCCGGCGCCAGCCTGGTTTCGGCTGGCATGGCTGTCTCCATGCTCGTAACTTTGAATGGCACCATCATGAGTGGAGCGCGCGTACCCTTCGCCACCGCGCGCGACGGATATTTCTTCAAAGCAATTGCTGAGGTCCATCCGCGCTTCAGAACGCCGTCGGTGTCCATCATCGTGCAGTGCGGGCTGGCCATCGTTCTTTTGTTGCTCGGCGGAAGCTTCCGGCAATTCTTTTCGCTCGCAATTTTTGCGGAGTGGCTTTTCTACATGATCGCCAGCAGCACAATCTTCGTTTTCCGCCGCCGCGACCCGCTCGCTGACCGGCCGTATCGCGTTTGGGGATACCCGGTCGTTCCGGCAGTGTTTATCGTGGTTTCCGCCGCCCTCCTTTACTATACGTTCACCGACAACCTGAAAAGTTCCGCCGCCGGATGCGTGGCCATCCTCGCCGGAGTGCCGGTGTTTTATTTCTTTGCCAGCCGCCGCCCAGTCACACCGAAGTAACCATCTTCCGTCCCCAAAGAGCTGGAAACTCCAGCTGGTTACCAAAGGACACGCGCAAGGGACACGTTTACCCCCTGCCCAATCTCCCCTAAGGTGAAGACTCCAACTCAAGCGCTCTCCCCGACCTTGGGTCCCCTTTTTGGAGTTAATGAATGCCTACGTACGATCGCGGTTTTAAACTCGGCCTGCTGCCTGAAAAGAAGTGGAACTGGCGGACGTTCGCCACCAGCTACGGACTTCTCACGGCCCTGATCGTCCTGATGGCGATTCTCGGGATCATGGCGCAGGATACGCTGATCACCGCCGTGAATTATCACGTCACGGAATTGGTGCCGCGCCCCTCGTTGCGCCCCGAACCGCTGCCCAAACCGAAACCGCTTCCGATGCATGCGAAGTTGCTGCCGGCCGCTCCCGTTTTCGAAAAGCCGAAACTAATCGTGCCCAGGGAAATGCATGCGCCGAAGCCGCAGCCCCAGGAGATCGAGCCGCCCAAGGTGGCCATGAACAATTTTGCTCCCGCTGTCTTGAAGCAGACCAGCGGAGCGCGTCCCGTACTGATTCACACCGGAGATTTCGCGGCGGGCAGTTCGGTCAAGCCTACCGTGAACGCTCCGATCGAGAAGGTGCAGACCGGCGGCTTCGGCGATCCCAATGGATTGAAGCCGAGTGACAACAGCAAACCGAACGGCAAGCTGATGGCAGCCGTCGCCGGTGGGTTCGATATGCCCGTCGGTCCCGGACAGGGCAACGGATCAGGTGGCGCAAAAGGAATCAAGGGAACGGTGGCCAGTGCCGATTTTGGAAGTGGTGTGGCTACCGGTGGACAAGGCGACGGGCGCAGAAGCGGCCGCGGCAGCGTTCAGACCTCGGGCTTCGGCTCGCAGGAAATCGCCCAGAATACCGGGCATGTCCAGCGTATGGACACGGGCCCCGCGACTACATCCGTCGAAATCACGTACAAGCCAAATCCGGCATATACGGAAGAAGCAAGAAACCTGAAGCTGGAAGGCGAAGTCCTCCTCGAGGTGCAGTTCGCAGCCAATGGCCAGTTGCATGTGAATCGCGTGGTTCGTGGTCTGGGCCACGGTCTGGATGAAACGGCAATCGCGGCGGCCAACAAAATGAAGTTCAAGCCTGCCATGCGGAACGGGCAGGCAATGGATTCCACAGCAGTAGTGCACGTTGTATTTCAACTGGCTTACTGAAGATTTGGAGATAAGAGTCATGCGGAGAGTTATGCGCAACGTAATGAGCGATATGTCTTGGTTGGTTTTGGCTCTGCTAGCTTTGAGTTTGACGGCAGCTGCCCAGCAGTCGGCGCCCACGCCGCAGAACCCACAGCCGGCCGCGGCTTCGCAGCCAGCACCGGCCCAGAACCTGGCGCCTCCAACCACCATGGACCAGGTGGTTGATCGCGTGATCCTGCGCGAGAAGGATCTGATTAAGTTCCTGTCGCCGCGTACGCCGGTCGTAGAAACCTATCTCCAGAACCTGACCCAGGATCCGCAACTCGGCCCCATCCCGCAGGACGACCATTACTTCCTCGGACGCATGGACCTCAGCGATTCGATCGATCGCAGCGACTATCTGGACGAAAAAGGTAAGGGCGCGAAAGATACAAAAGACGAAGGCATGGAAAAGCGCCTTCTGGGCGGCCTCACCAAGAAGTTCAAGTTCCAGTATCAACCGCTCGGCTTTTCCTGGATGATCTTCGCTGACCGCAACGACTTTGACCGCCAGCATTATGATTTCCACTACGCCCGTCGCGAGTTCCTGGGCGATGTGCGCTGCCTCGTATTCGATCTGACGCCGAAGAAAGATGCTGGTCGTGGCCGCTTCCTCGGACGCATCTGGGTCGAAGATCAGGATTTCAGCATCGTCCGCCTGAACGGCACGTATGCCCATCCTTCGCGCAACAGCTACTACTTCCACATGGACGCATGGCGGCTGAATCTGGTCCCGGGCTATTGGGTGCCCGCTTACATCTACAGCGAGGAAGGCGACTTCACCGCGGGCGCCAAGAACAAGATTGCTTTCAAGGCGCAGACCCGCATGTGGGGCTACAACCTGAAGGCTGGAACCGCGAACGACGAACTCACCAACATCCGTGTCGACAGCGTGAAAGACGATACACCGACCGCGCAAGACGCAACTCCGCTGGCCGCCGAGCGTGAATGGCAGCAGCAGGCGGAAGACAACGTTGTCGAACGGCTGGAGCGCGCTGGACTGCTGGCGCCCGAAGGTGACGTCGACAAGATTCTCCAGACCGTCGTCAACAACCTGGAAATCACCAACAACATCGAATTGCCTCGCCCCGTCCGGACGCGGGTGCTCACCACGTCGCCGCTCGAGACTTTCAGCGTCGGCAACACCATCGTCGTCAGCCGCGGCTTGATCGACGTTCTTCCAGATGAGGGCAGCCTGGCCATGGTGCTCTCGCACGAACTGGCACACATCGTTCTGGGACACAACCTGGGCAGCCAGTATGCGTTCAACGATCGCATGCTGTTCTCCGACGAAGGAACCTACCAGAACCTCGGCTTCAAACATATTCCCGAAGAAGAAACAGCCGCCGACAAGAAAGCCGTCGAAATGCTAAAGGCCTCACCGTACGCGCAGAAGCTTGAGACCGCCGGGCTCTTCATTAAAGCTCTCCAGCAGCGCGCTCCCACTTTGAGCGCTCTTCTGCAAGCCCACCTGGGTAACAACATCACCGACAATGGGACCGTGACGCGCATGGCGGCACTGGCGACGTCGGCTCCCGCCCTCGACTGGAACAAACTCGATCAAATTGCTGCGTTGCCTCTCGGCGGACGCGTCAAGCTGAACCCATGGGATGACAAGGTTGAGATCGTCAAGGCACAGCCCGTGGCCATCACGTCGGCTCGCGACAAGATGCCGTTCGAGGTGACGCCGTTCTATCCGCGGCTTTCGCGCTATAACGCGGCGGCACCGGCAGCCACCACGGCGGCAGCGCCAGCGGCAGCAGCAACCACTGCTAACGCCAGCCCAACTCCAACCAACTAGTTCTCGACTAAGTTGATCGAAGCGCAGGCCGGGACCGGAAGAAATTCCGGATTCCCGGCCTGTCGCCATTTTGGTGTGGTAGTAACGACCTCTGAATTGATCGCAAACCCGCCCTGCATGCGGCTTTTCACTTCCCGATTTCTCCAGCATTTTGCTACTATTGACCGCCAGGTGCTCGCAAGTCCTCGGGGGACCGCCAACATGAGTGCTTCAATTCTGCGGAAGGGTTCTGCTCCAACAACAAGGAGACGTGTTCTGATAGCGGCTGCAGTTTTGCTTGTATTGTGCAGCGGCGCGTTAGCCCAGAAAGTAAAGAGCCTCAGGCATCAGCCCCCCGACGGAATTCAGGTCACCTTCCAGATGACGGACGGAACAGTTCTCGCTCAAGGGCGCGGGTCCGCGGATTGGTGGCAACTGACGCCCGACATTACCGGCAGCTACCAGAACGGCACTTGGAAGCAGGTTGCCAGCCTGCCCCTCGGCTACACTCCACAATATTTTGCTTCCGCCGTGCTGGCGGATGGACGGCTCGTCATCACCGGCGGCGAGTACAACCTTGGAAGGTTCGTTCTCACTAACATGGGCGCGGTCTACGATCCCAAAGCCAACACCTGGACGAAACTGACGCCCCCCACCGGCTGGACCTATATCGGCGACTCCCCGTCGGCCGTTCTACCCAATGGCAAATTCGTAGTCGGCAACAAGCTCACAACCGAAATGCAGGAGCTTGACCCAAAGACCTTGACCTGGACTTCCCTCGGTTCGACGGGGAAGAGCGATTTCGACGCAGAAGAAGGCTGGACCCTGCTTCCAAACGGCATGATCCTGACGGCAGACGTAAAGAACGCGCCGAACTCCGAGATCTACGACCCGGCAGCAGAACAGTGGACCAGCGCCGGGAGCACCATCGTCGATCTGCATTCTCCGTCGCCTGATGGGTGTATTCATTACGGTCCCGGCGGCAAGCTCTGTTACTACCCGCCCGGAGAAATCGGACCGCAGATTCTTCGCCCCGATGGCACAGTCTTCGTTACCGGCTCGTACACCGCCAACGGCGGCCCCGGCAACACTGCCATTTACGACAGTCTCACCGGAAAGTGGACGACGGGTCCCATCTTTCCGAACAAAGACAACGCGGGCGACTCGTTTGCCGCTCTGTTGCCGAATGGCAACGTACTGGTGGAAGCCGACTCCGGCAAATCCTATCAGTTCGATGGCACAAAGCTCATTGCCGGACCACAAACCATCGGCAGCCTGATGGTATTGCCTACCGGCCAAGTGCTTGTTGGCGGCGGGACGACGGCTGTCTACACAGAAACAGGAACGTATCAGACGTCGTGGCGTCCGACGATTTCCACCCACCCCTCCAGCGTGACTCGCGGATCGACCTATTCAATCTCGGGCACCCAGTTCAACGGATTGTCACAGGCCGCCAGCTACGGTGACGAACTGGAGACGGCGACGAACTACCCGCTCGTCCGGATTACCAACAACGCCACCAATCACGTCTTCTACGCCCGCACCCACGATCACAGCACCATGGGCGTAGCGACGGGCTCCGCCACAGTATCCACGAACTTCGACGTCCCCGCGGCAACGGAAACGGGAGCCAGCAAATTAGAAGTCGTCGCGAATGGCATTCCATCCGTCTCAGTGAGCATCACCGTGCAGTAGCGCACGACCTTTCTCCCGCGAATCATCGGCTGGGCCGCCAAGCCCCAGCCCCATTATTTACATTCTCCCGTACAAACAATGACGAACCCGTGACAACCCCGTTTTCGCATATTGCTAGCCTGTCACCGATAGCACAAGACGGAGGCACCCATGTCACGAATCAGCTTAGGGCTCTTGCTGGCAATCGCTTTGCTAGGCGCAGGCTGCGGCTACGGCTCCCACAATTACATGAACGGGAACGGAATGCCCGCGATTACCCAACTCTCGCCGAATATGGCTACCGCCGGCGGCGCGCCGTTCGCATTGAAGATTATGGGCTCGGGCTTCGGAACGGACGCGGTCGTGTATTGGGGCACGACGACCCGCATGACAACCTATAACTCCACCGCGCAGGTAACGGCAGACATCACTGCAGTCGACATCATGAACACGGGCAGCGTCCAGGTCTACGTACACTCAGGCGGCACAAATTCAAACGCCATGACCTTCACCGTCCAGTAAAAGATGGCAATCCGCAGCCGCACTGGAAGTGTTCTGAAAGACTTTTGAAGAGGACACAGACTAACTGTTTGCGAAGACACAAATGTGTGAACTACGTGGAAGAGCGGCCCTTCAGGGCCGCGTAAATCCAATCCAATCGTTGCGGGCTTCAGCCCCCGAGGGTACGAAAGTACTCGAGCGAATAATCCCCGACACCATCTAAAAATGCGCTTTCAACTCCGCGAACCGCTCCAGCACCAGCAACCGTTGGCTCGGAGGCGCGCTGCCGAGCTCTTCATGCTCCAGTATCCACGTCTGGTCGTGCGGAACAAACACGGCGTGCAACCCCGCCGCCAGAGCCGGATTGATGTCTGACTTCGGGCTGTTCCCCACCATCCACGTAGTGTCAGACGGAAGGCCATATTTTGCGATGGTCGAGCGGTAAACCGATTCATCTTTCTCCGCCACAATCTCGATTGCCGCAAAGTATTCCTTCAATCCAGATCGCTCGACTTTTCCAGACTGCTCTGCCGGATTGCCCTTGGTCATCATGATGAGATGGTGCCGCGCCCCCAGATACTGCAGTGTCTCGGGCACCTCGGGCAGCACCTCGATTGGGTGATCGGCGATCTGATGCGCGAAATTGTGAATGCGTTCGTGCATTTCCGGAGTCACCGGATCGACTGAAAGCTTCTCGAACGTCTCCACCAGCGAATGTGCGAAGCTATGCAGGCCGTAGCCGTGCTTCACGATCGATTCCCGCTCCACTTCGTTCAACACCAGCCGAACCGCTTCCGGCGAATGTTCCCGATGATCCAGAAACGTGATGAACTTCGCGATCGCGCGTTCGAAATAAATATTGTTTTCCCAGAGTGTGTCATCTGCGTCGATGAGCAGTGTCTGGGCCCCATTTTCTCCCCGCATATATTCATGATAATGGCTCAGGGTCAAATTGCGGTTTGATAGACTTGTATCTATATGATGAATGTCCGCGCGAAAAGCCTTTTAGTGGGCTTTTTTTCTTGCTTCTCCAGAAATTTCGGGCCAGTTTTCGTTTTCATTCTTTCCCTTGCAATCTTCGGAACTGCGCAAAAGAAAACAACCAGACCACTGACTGGGTCTGCCGCCAAAAATGGCGCACCGGCGAGTTTGAAAGTTGCACCCGATCTGCCGCAACGGTTGGCGAAGTTCCGCCGCGTCCAGATGCCTCTCCCCACCGGACTCAGCGCTCGTGAACAGCAACTTGTTCGCAAACTCGTCGAGGCCTGCGGCTATCTGGAAAGCATTTACTGGCGCCAAAGCGATCCCGATGGACTGGCACTCTATCAATCGCTGGCCTCAAGCCAGAACCAACGCGACATAGATTTGCGCCGATATTTATGGATCAACGCCTCGCGCTTCGATCTGATCCACAATAACCAGCCGTTTGTCGGCACCGATCCCATGCCTCCAGGCCGCGGCTTCTATCCCGCCAAAATGACGCGCGCCCAGCTCGATCAATACGTCCGGGACAATCCGGATCAGCAGGCATCCATCTACGACCAATTCACCATCGTGCGCTGGCATCAGGACAAATTGGAGACTGTCCCCTACCACATTGCATTTCGTGCTTATCTCGAACCCGCCGCTAGAGCGCTCCGCGCGGCCGCCAAACTCAGCAGCGATGCGGCATTCGCCAATTTCCTTCGCCTGCGCGCCGATGCGCTGCTCACGACGATTACCTCGCCAGCGACCTCGCGTGGCTCGATCTGAAGAATCCGAAGTTTGACATCATCTTCGCGCCCTATGAAACCTACATGGATGACCTCCTGGGCGTGAAAGGTTCTTACGGCGCGGCCGTGATGGTCCGCAACGAACGCGAAAGCAAGAAATTGGAACTGTTCCAGAAATACGTGCCCGAAATTCAGGACGCACTCCCGCTACCGCCCCAAGACCGTCCTTCGAAACACGGCCTCGAGACACCCATGGAAGTGATGGACACTCCGTTTCGCGCCGGAGACTTGACACATGGCTATCAGGCCGTGGCCGACAACCTCCCCAACGATCCCCGCGTGCATGAGCAGAAGGGCAGCAAGAAACTATTCTTTAAGAACTTCATGGACGCGCGCGTGACCTACGTCGTTTTGCCCGTCGCGCGCAAGTTAATGGAACCGGAGCAGGCCGCGAAAGTTTCTGGTGACGGCTACTTGCAAGCCACGATCATGCACGAAATCTGCCACGGACTGGGCCCCGCATTCGCCCACACCGCTGCCGGCAAGGTCGACATTCGAGCCGCCATCGGCCCAGCCTTCAGCGGACTGGAAGAGGCCAAAGCTGATGTCACCGGCATGTTCGCCTTGAAGTGGCTGGTCGATCACGGCGCGCTTCCCAAAGAACAAGCTGGAAGAATATTACGCATCGTACGTGGGCGGAATCTTCCGCACCGTGCGCTTCGGGACCGCTGAGGCCCACGGACAAGCCGAGATGATGGAGTTTAATTATCTCTCCGAGCGTGGCGTCGTCCACCGAAATGCAAACGGACGTTACGCCGTCGACTACGACAAGATGCCCGGCGCAGTCGCTGATCTGGCGAAAGAGCTCCTGGAAATCGAAGCCACAGGAGACCGCGCCCGCGCAGAAAACTGGTTTAAGAAGTACAACACGATGCCCGCGGAATTGAAGGCATCCCTGGAATCAGTTTCAGACGTTCCGGTGGATATTGATCCGGAGTACACGTTTGCGGAGAAGGTGCGGTAGAAGTAATCGGCCTTTCCTACACCCACTCCACTCTCGGCGTCTGCGGAATAATCCCCGCCTTGTGCCCCATGTCGAGCAACCGCCTCACGGCCTCTCGACCGTCGTCGCCATAGTCGAGAGTGCGCTCGTTGACATACATTCCGACAAATTTGTCGGCCAGTTGCGTATCCAGATCGCGCGCAAACTGCATCGCATACGCCAGCGCTTCCTCGCGATGATCGATCGCGTACTGGATGCTCTCGCGCAGTGCTTGAGTAACGCTGGCAATCGTTTCCTGTCCGAGCGAGCGGCGAATGGCGTTTCCGCCAAGCGGCAGCGGCAACCCGGTAACCTTCTGCCACCACCGGCCAAGATCAACAACGCGGTGCAGGCCCGACTTGTCGTAGGTGAGTTGGCCTTCGTGGATGATCAATCCGGCCTCGTGTTTTCCTTCGAGAATCTGCGGAATGATCTGGTCGAACGGTACGACTTCCACCTCAATTCCCGGCGCAAACAGTTCCAGCGCCAGATAGGCCGTCGTCAGCTTGCCCGGCACGGCAATCTTCCTCTGTTTGATTTCGTCCTGCGTAAAAGGCCGAGTCGAAACCACCATAGGGCCGTAGCCATCCCCAACGCTGCCACCGCACGACATGAGCGCGTACTTGTCCTGAATGTATGGGTAGGCGTGGAATGAAATCGCCGTAACGTCGTAAACGCCATCGCCTTCTCGCGCCTGACAGTTCAGACGTCTCGATATCGCAAAGCGTGTGCGTGAATTTCAGTCCCGGCACACGAACTTTATTCGTGGCCAAGCCATAAAACATGAATGCGTCGTCGGAATCCGGGCTATGCGCCACGGTAATTTCGCGTACGGGAGAAGATACGGTACTCATAAGATTCTGAAATCCTGTTCTGTAAACTTGTTCTCGGCACTCTAGTAGAGACGCGGCTTGCCGCGTCTCCGCGTGCAGCGAATTCTGAATGTCGCAGCGCAGCCTATCCCTAAAGGGAAAAACGGCGGGGCCAGCGCGCCGCAACTCCGGCGGCCATCAGCACCTTGATGACTTCCGCGAAAATGAACCAGTACAGCCCATACCGGATCGCCAGCGAAAACGAATGCGTCAGGACAGCCAGCCAGCTGAGACCGCCGGCGAACAGCACGCACTCCGCAGCCACACCCGACAACGCGGCCCATCCGAATCGACGCGAGCTGTGCTCATAGATCCACCCGGCAACGAATGCCACAGCCGGATACGCCATCAGGAATCCGCCCGTCGGGCCAAACAAGTGTGCAATGCCCCCACCCAGAGTGAACACCGGCATTCCGAACGCGCCCTCGAGTAGGTAAAGCGCAAGCGCCGCGAACCCACGCCGCGAACCAAGCACCAGTCCGACCGCCAGAACACCGAAATTTTGCAGCGTCAGCGGCACCGGAGTGGGCAGAGGCAGCGTTACCTGCGCACACAACGCCACGAACAGGCTCGCGCCAATCACGATAGCCGCCTGCTTCGCAAGCTCCTGGGACCGCGTCCGCTGGCCGAGTACTTCGGTCGCTACTCTCGACATGGGTTTCCTCCTGACGACGAACCAAGAACGAATAACGACGGATGATGGGAATCTACGCCTCGGGCGACGAATGGTCGAGGCCGTCAAGCTCCGCTCGATGGGCAGCCGTCCGCTTCATCTGCCGCCGGACCCGCATATAGATCGTGAGCCCAACCGACACGACGACCACGGTACTGAATCCCAGTATGAGAAACCACCAGAGCATCCGCACAACGCACTAAGGATAGCAGATGCGCAGAAGCAGGAATGTGCCCGGAATCACCAAACGATGAGAGCTGATGTCGCGATCAGCCCTTTTTCTTGGCTGTCACCATCGCCTTCCGGCGATTCTCAATATTCTTCGAGACGCGCTCCAAACGCTTGCGCGCGGTCTTCGATCCTGTGGCGACTTTTTCAACATTCGCCAACATGTCGGGGTTGTTGATCTTTTCCCGAATTTCTTTAAGGAAGGGATGTATCTTCGCAAAAATGAAGAACATTTCGCCGCTGCAACCCGGCTGCACAAAAAGCTCCTCGTTCACGGCGCCGTGCACCACAAACGATGCAGCCATATCCCAATAGCCCCCTACTTGCCGGTACCACGCATTTTCCTGGCTCGGAAACGAGTTCGCCACTTGGATCACATCATCGGCACTCTGCGGCCAGAATTCCACTACGAACCAATTCCGCGCCTTCCGCATTTCCGCTTCGCGGCGAGCTTCGTACAGCTTCAAAATCAGCCCCGCATCATGTACTGTCGCCTTCTTCGCCATAGAATGCCCTCGCTAATGTAAATCTTGAAGTCTTGCCCGGAACGCCAAAGTCTATCAGGCTTTTGAAGGCTCCGCCGGTGCGCCTTCAACGGCCCGCTCATAATCGCATTCCTTATTCGGACATGCGATCACCGTCCCATCCTTGCGTATCCGTTCGACCAGATACTCATGCCCGCAATCCGGGCATTTCTCAGGAACGGGCTTGGCCGCCGACGTGAACTTGCACTTCGGATAGTTCCCGCAGCCATAGAACGTATTGCCCTTCCGCGCACGCTTCTCGACCAGTTCCCCATCCTTGCATTCCGGGCATTTCACGCCGATGAAGTTCTGCTTCACATACTTGCACTCGGGATACCCGCTGCACGAAGTGAACTCGCCATAGCGGCCATGCCGCAGAATAAGGTTGCGATCGCACTGCGGACATTTTTCATCCAGCGGAATATCTGGCACCTTCTTGCCCTGATCGAGCCGCCGCGTCGTCTTGCAATCCGGATATCCCGTGCACGCCATGAACTGCCCGAAGCGTCCGCGCTTCAGCACCATGACCCGGCCGCAATTCTCGCAGTACTCCTCCTGCGCCGTCTCCTGGATGTCAGCCGAATCAAGGTCCGGCAGGTTGATCGGATTCTCTTTGGTGAACTTGCAGGAATCAGGATTTTCCTTGTCGTAAGTGCTGCACGCGTAGAACGATCCGTGCTTGCCCCACTTGATCACCAGCGGAGAACCGCACAGTTCACACTTTTCATCCGTCGGTTTCTCCATACGCTTGATGTTTTCCATGTGCTTCTCAGCGTATTTGAGGTCTTTGGCGAACTTCTTGTAGAACTCGGTCAGCGCATCGTTGCCCGTCTGCTTGCCTTCTTCTATTTCGTCGAGCTCCTCTTCCAGACGAGCGGTGTACTGGAAATCGAAAATATCCTTAAAGTTCTCGATCAACAAATCCGTGACCACCAGCCCAATCTCGGTAGGCACGAACTTGCCGCCAATCTTTTGCGCGTACTGCCGCTCCTGGATGGTGCTGAGAATCGTGGCATACGTCGAAGGCCGGCCGATCCCGCGCTCCTCAAGTTCCTTCACCAGTGAAGCTTCGTTAAACCGCGGAGGCGGCTCGGTAAAATGCTGCTCCGGAAGCAACGATTTCAGCGTCAGCTTCTGTCCCGCCTCGAGTGGCGGCAACTTGTGCTTGAGTTCCTCGTCTTCCTCATCCTTATTATCTTTCGACTCCTCGTAGACCTTGAGGAAGCCGTCGAACTTCATCACCGATCCGGTGACGCGGAACCAGAAAACGTCGCTGCCCGACTTGGCGTCGATATCCACCGAGGTCTGATCGAACACAGCCGGGTTCATCTGCGAAGCAATAAAACGCTGCCAGATCAGCTTATAGACCTTGAATTCATCTTCCTGCAGATATTGCTTCACCAGATCCGGATGCCGCATCGCCGATGTCGGACGAATCGCCTCATGCGCCGCCTGTGCTTCCTTCTTCTCCTTATATGTATTGGGAGAATCGGGCAAGTACGGCGTCCCAAACTGCTCGGAAATATATTCACGAACCTCGGTGATGGCCTCGGCCGAAACCCGGGTCGAATCGGTTCGCATGTAGGTGATCAGGCCTACCAATCCTTCGTCGCCCAGTTCAACACCTTCATACAGGCGCTGAGCGATCATCATCGTGCGCTTCACGCTAAAACGCAGCTTGCGTGAGGAATCCTGTTGCAGCTTGCTGGTCGTGAACGGCGGAGTCGCATTGCGTCGGCGCTCCTTCTTCTCCGCCGAACGGACAACCCAATCGGCCTTCTCCAGGGCCAGACGGATCTGTTCTGCTTGCTCACCGTTATTGATTTCGACTTTTTCTTCGCCCTTGCCCAGAAACCGCGCGTCGAACGTCGGAGGCTTGTTGGCGGCAAGACTGGCATCAATCGTCCAGTATTCTTTTTTCTCGAACGCCTTGATTTCCCGCTCGCGATCCACAATCAGACGGAGCGCAACTGTCTGTACCCGTCCGGCCGACAAGCCGCGGCGAACCTTATCCCATAAAAGAGGTGAAACCTGGTAGCCCACCAGACGATCAAGCACGCGGCGAGTCTGCTGCGCGTCGACGAGATTCCGGTCGATATCGCGCGGATGCTCAAACGCGGCCTTCACCGCCCGTTGCGTAATTTCGTTGAACGTAACCCGGCGTATGCGGGCGCCGTCGCCGATGTCATCCGTCTTCTTCTTGGCCGACTTCTTTCCTTTTTTCTTCTTGCTCGAATCTTCGCCCAGTTCGTCGGCCAGATGAGCGGCGATGGCTTCGCCTTCGCGGTCCGGGTCAGGAGCAAGGTAGATGTGGTCGGCCGATAACGCCAGCTTCTTCAGCTTGGCCAGGACCTTCTCTTTCCCAGGAATGACCACGTACTCAGTCTCGAAGTCGTTTTCAAGATCGACTCCGAGGCTGCTCTTGGGCAGGTCTTTCACGTGGCCATACGAGGCGTCAACCGTGAATCCTTTTCCGAGATATTTCTGAATAGTTTTCGCCTTCGCGGGCGATTCGACAATAACGAGACCTTTAGACAATGTTTCCTCAGTGTGGCAGTAATGGAATTGAAGCTAGCACGAATTAGCAGATTGCAACAACCTGTCGTCAGTTTTCAGTTGTCAGTCTTCAGTCAACCGCCTTCACCTTTTGCACTAGGGACGACAGCATACGCTTTACCTCAACGGCTTGCGCAGCGAGCTTCTCGTATTCCGATTTCTGCAGATAGTTGAGGTCGTGAGCCAACAGAAGCTGGTATTCGAGTTCACTAGCTGATCCCATTGCAATCTGGAGAAACCGACCCAACTCAATGTTGCCCTTTCGACAGCATCCTTCCGCGATATTCATACCGACGGATGAGGAAGCGCGTCGCATTTGACTCGTGAGACCATACATCTCATCTCGTGGAAAACTCTTGCTCGACGAATAAACGTCCAAAGTCAACCGGTGCGACTTCTCCCACACTTTAAGAGTACGAAAACTCTGCATGAGACCTCCGCTTTTACTGAAAACTGATAACTGACGACTGACAACTAGAACGCCTTCACAAAATTCTTCCCCGGCATCTGCCGTATCTTCCCGCTCAACTCCAACTCAAACAGCGCGGCAAAGATTTCCGAGGACGACATTTCGTTTTCCAGCCCTTCCACCAGTTCGTCGATATGCGTGGATTCGTCAGCTTTCAGCAGCTTGAGGATCTTCTTTTCGTGCGGCGAGGTCGCTTCGTCCGGGAATAGAGATGCGGTTTCCGGCTCCCGAGATTCATTCCGCATCGATCCGAGCTCCGCCTGCACCTCCGCCGGAAGCTCTTCCCACACGTCTTCCCACGTAGCCACAAGTTTCGCGCCTTGCTTGATCAGCGTGTTCGGACCCCACGAATTCTTGTTGGTCACGTTGCCGGGAACCGCGTAAACATCGCGGTTTTGTTCCAGCGCGCACCGTGAAGTAATGCGCGTGCCGCTGTATTCCGCCGCTTCCACCACCAGCACACCCGCCGACATGCCGCTGATGATCCGGTTGCGAATCGGAAAATTTTGCGGCGTGGGAGCCGTCCCCAGCGGAAACTCGGAAATCAGCGCACCGCCCAAAGCCACGATCTGCTCCGCGAGCCGCGTATTTTCCTTTGGATAAATAACATCAATCCCGGTGCCGAGCACCGCCACAGTCTTCCCTTTCGCCGCCACCGTTCCGCGATGCGACGCCGTATCAATGCCGCGCGCCAATCCACTGATAATCACCAGTCCGCGTGTGGAGAGATCCGTGGCCAATCGTTCCGCCATGCCGCTGCCGTACGGCGTCGGATGACGCGTTCCCACCATCGCAATGCCGGGTCGTGACAGCGCCTCGACATTTCCCTTCACAAACAGAATCACCGGCGGATCGTAAATCTCCTTCAATCGCGTCGGGTATTCAGGATCAACCAGAGAAATAATCCTGGCGCCAATACCTGCCGCCTTCCCGCACTCCTCCTGCGCCAGTTCCAGCGATTTTCCCGTCGCCAACGCTTGAGCCGACACCGCCTGCATCCCTGTGGCTTCAAGCTCCGTCAGGCTGACCTGAAAGATGCGCTCAGCAGTCCCGAACAACTCCGTCAATTTCTTGATGCGCGTGGGACCCAATCCCGGAGTCAGCGCCAAAGCAAGCCAGTATGTGGCCGATTGCGAAGTAAGGTGCGGTGCAGTAACGGCAGCATTCGACATGGCGTGACCCTAGCCCGCGCCCGAAAATCCTGTCAAGGATGGCGCGCACATCACTTTCGGTATAATTCGTAAAGTGATGAGCCGGTTAAAGATCTCGGCCATTTCCTACCTGAATACTGCTCCTCTCATGTGGGATTTTGAGCGCGGCCCGGCGGGCGCCGACCGAGTTGCGGACCGAGTTACAGAGTACGATATCTCCTACACCATTCCCTCCGCCTGCGCCGAGGCCTTGCGCAGCGGCACGGCCGATATCGGTATCATTCCGGCGGCCGCCTACACTTCGATTCCCGACCTCTTCATCATTCCCGACGTCGCGATCGCAGCCCAGTGCGCGGTACGATCGATCCTCCTCGTCAGCAAAGTCCCGGCTGATGAGTGGTCAACACAGGTTCGCACCGTAGCGCTCGACACTTCTTCGATGACCTCCGTAGCGCTAACCAAAATTCTCTTCGCGAAATGGCTCGGCGGCGCGCGCAACTACAAGGCAATGGCTCCGGACCTCGACCAGATGCTCGCCGTCTGCGACGCGGCCCTGCTCATCGGAGACCCGGCTTTGCAAATCGACCGCACGCGTTACCACACGCTCGACTTAGCCGAAGAGTGGATCGCCCGCACAGGCAAGTCATTCGTCTTCGCCTTCTGGGCAATCCGCAAGCAAGCGCTCGCCGGACGAGACCCCGCGGCAATCGCTAAGGTATTCAGAGAGTCCCGCGATCATGGACTCTCCCCAAAGAATCTGGAAATCAACGCGCAGGAATGGGCTCCACGCCTCGGCCTGACCATCGAGGCCGTTCGAGCCTACCTGACCCAGAACATCCATTATTATCTCGACCCACCCAGCCTCGACGGACTCGCTCTTTACTACCAGCTAGGCGCGGAAGTCGGCGCCCTGCCGGATGCGCCCGAACTTCGTTTCGCATAGAGGTTGCATGAACAACTTGTACTGATCGCACAACCGTGGAAGAGCGGCCCTTCAGGTGTCCAGTTCCATGACATCCTTTACAAAGCGTTCCGGGACATCCTTTACACTCTGGCCCGCAGACATCGCGGGCGGAGGGAAAGAAAACCGCCCGTGCCAGAGGGCGTGGGATGGCTTGGAGAACGCGGGACGTGGAAGAGCAGCGGATGAGATTTGTGGTGGCCGCGAATCGGCGGGAAAAGAGTTTGAGCGAGCTATGTGCGGAGTTCGAGATCTCGCGGCCGACGGCGTATTGCTGGTTGAAGAGGTATGAGGCGGGCGGAATCGCCGGGATGCAGGAAGGGAGCCGGCGACCGCATCACAGTCCGGCGCGAACGGCGGCGGGGTTGGAACAACGGGTGGTGGAGTTGCGGCGGCAGCGGCCGGATTGGGGAGCACGCAAGCTGCGGCATGTGTTGCGCCGGGAAGGGATCGAGTTGCCGGCAAGCACGATTCATCGCATTTTTCTGCGGAACCAATTGGTGCGCGAGTGGGACCGGCAGTCGATGGCGTTGCGGCGCTTCGAGCGGGCGCAACCGAACCAGCTCTGGCAGATGGACTTCAAAGGGCCGAAAGGATGGGATCAGGCAGTGGGTCCGTTGTCGGTGCTGGACGATCATAGCCGCTATGCACTGGCTCTGGAAAACACGGGGAGCACACAGGCGCGCGGCGTACAGGCAGTACTGGAGCGGGTTTTCCGCGAAAGCGGAGTACCGGAAGAGATGCTGATGGATCACGGCACGCCTTGGTTCAACACCCAAGGCCGCATGGGCTGGAGTCAATTTACGGTGTGGCTGATGGATCAGGACGTGGGCTTGCGCTTCAGCGGAGTGCGGCATCCGCAGACGCAAGGCAAGGTGGAACGGTTTCATCGCAGCCTGACCGCGGCGCTGTTGCGCCGAGGCCGGCCCGAGGACAGCGAACGACAAAACTGGCTGAACGATTTTCGCCAGGAATACAACTGTGTGCGTCCGCATGAAGCGCTGCAGATGAAGACGCCCGATCAAGTGTGGCACAAGAGTCCACGAATGTTCCGGGAGTCGCAGTCGGCTTGGCAATATCCAGCGGGCAGCGAAGTGAAAGAGGTCGACCACAACGGACAGTTCCGGCTGCACCACCAGCGCCACTACATCACCAAGGCGCTGGCCGGAAAAGAGGTAGGGCTGCTGGAAGTCGAACACCGGATCCTGGTGTTCTACCGCCGTACTCTGATCTGCGAGTTGGACCCGATGCTGCCGTGCTCGACAGTGGTTCCTCCGCCCGCGATGTCTGCGGGCCGAGTGTAAAGGATGTCCCGGAACGCTTTGTAAAGGATGTCATGGAACTGGACACCTTCAGGGCCGCGTTCGTCTTCTGGCAACATGCGGGCTTCAGCCCTGGTGGTCGTCTTTGCTCACGGCGAGCGCGTCTTCATCCAACTGCAGACCTTATTACTCAGTACTACTTCACTCGCTCAATTAACGCTGCAACGTCCCCGCCGCAAACCTGCTCTAATAACGATCATGCCCTTGCCAGCCATCCTCCTGCTCGTGACGAAAAAGAGCGCCTTGCGATGGCTGATCCATCTCGGGGGTCCAGGACTGATCCTGCTCGGACTAGCCGACAACTCTCTCATCCCGCTCCCCGGCAGCACCGACGTTGTCACCATCCTGATCGCCGCGCATCATCGCAACCTCTGGTTTTACTACTCGGCGATGGCCACGATCGGAGCCGTGCTCGGAGGTTTCCTTACTTACCGCATGGCTCGCAAAGGCGGGAAAGAAACTCTGGAGAAACGCTTCTCGCAAAAGAAAGTAAAAAAAGTCTACGCGATTTTTGAGCGCTGGGGCTTCGCCTCAGTCGCGATTCCAGCGATTCTCCCGCCACCGTTCCCCATCGTGCCGATGCTTCTCGCCGCCGGTGCCATGCAGTATCCCACCAAAAAATTCCTTGCCGCTCTCACCGTCGGCCGCGCCATCCGCTACACCATCCTCGGCTATCTCGGAGCGCACTATGGACGCCACATCGTGAAGTTTTTTGCCCTGTACTACTGGCCGGTCCTAATTGCGCTCGTTGCGTTCTCCCTAATCGGCGGATTATACGGTCTGTTCGAATACAAACGCCGCCAGAAAAGCACAAACGTGCGCCGCGTTCTCGGCTTGTCCTCCTGAGCAAGTCGCCTCTTTACCGTCATTTCTTTTCGAACGGAAATTCGCCTCCATCCCCCCGCACCAGCTAAAATATCCTTTAACCGTGGAGTGAATAGGATGTCCCTGACCAAGCAGCAAGCACTAGAGATGTTTCGGTCCGACGACCTGATCGGCATTGGCATGGAGGCGGACGCCGTCCGCCGCAAGCTGCATCCCGAAGGCACCGTAACCTACATCATCGATCGCAACATTAATTACACCAATTTCTGCACCGAATATTGCACCTTCTGCGCCTTCTACCGCCCACTGAAAGGCCCCGCCGCTAAAGAAGGCTACATCCTCGACTTCGACACCATCTACGAAAAGATTCGCGAAACCGTCGAACTCGGCGGCACGGGCGTCCTCATGCAGGGAGGCCTGCATCCCGATCTCAAAATCGACTGGCACGAGAAGATGCTCACCGGCATCAAGCAGCGCTTCCCAAAGATTCACCTGCACTGCTACTCCGCCTCCGAAATTCTTGCGATTGCCGAATACAGCAATCTCACCGTCCGCGATACCATCGCCCGCCTGCGCGATGCCGGCCTCGACTCCATCCCCGGTGGCGGCGCCGAAATTCTCGACGACGAAGTCCGTTACAAGATCGCGCGCCTGAAATGTCTGACCAACGATTGGCTCGAAGTCCATCGCACCGCGCATCAGCTCGGCATGCGCACCACCGCGACCATGATGTTCGGCGTCGGCGAGTGCATCGAGCACCGCATCAACCACCTTCAGGTTCTTTACGATCTGCAACAGGAAACCGGCGGCTTCACCGCCTTCATCCCCTGGAGCTTCCAGCCTCAGCATACCGCCCTCGGCGGACGCCACTGGGACGAGGCCACCGCCGTCGAATACCTGAAAGTACTCGCCATCTCGCGCCTCTATCTTTCGAACTTTCTCAACGTGCAGTCCAGTTGGGTAACGCAAGGTCTGAAAGTCTGCCAGATGGGCCTCCGTTTCGGCGGCAACGACGTGGGTTCCGTCATGCTGGAAGAGAATGTCGTGCGCGCCGCCGGAGTCACCAATTGCACAACCGAAGAGGAATTGCGCCGCATCATACGAGATGCTGGCTTTCGTCCGGCGCAGCGCGATACGCTGTACCGGCAATACTTCCTGAACTGAGCTAAGCCCATTGAAACATTGGGGCGTTGATTCCAATGGTTGAACTTCTCAATGATTCAATCCCCATGAAGCACTCCTTCGTCCTCGCCGTTTTCCTCCTGAGCGCCACGCTCCTGGCGAGGCCGCAAGACTCCGCACCCGGACCGAAAGCGTCCACCATCGCCGGCACAGTCATCAAAGAGCCCGGCAGTGAGCCGCTCAAAAAAGTACTGGTACAGATTGTCGCGGAAAATCAGAAAGAAGGCGGCAACTACACCGCCACCACCGACGCCGACGGCGGTTTCCACGTCGACAACGTCGCCCCCGGCCGCTATCGCGTCTTCTTCGAGAGAACTGGTTTTGTCGCCGTCAACGGGCGCGGATTAAAAGCCGACGTCAACGTTCTGACCATTCACAGCAACCAGTCCGTCGACGGCCTCCTCTTTCGCATGCTGCCCACCGCAGTCATCTCCGGCCGCGTCACCGACGAGGATGGTGATCCCCTGTCCGACGTCCGAATCATTGCCCAAAAACGACGCCCGGGAAAGTCTGGCCGCGAAAGCATCGCCACCGCCGGAACCAACGACCTCGGCGAATACCGCATCGCTGGCCTCTTCCCCGGCCAATACTGGATTGTCGCCATCCCCGCTCCCGACGCTCGCGATTACGAAAAGCCGCAGCAGGCATCCGCCCCCCAAAGTGACAACGCTCCCCAGCAGGACACTCGTTACCTCACCACCTACTACCCGGGCACCTTTGACGCCCTGCAAGCCTCACCGGTCACCCTGAAGGCTGGCGACGAGATGCCCATCGGGTTCACGCTCTTGCCCGCTCGCACCTATCGTGTGCGCGGCATCGTGACCGGAGTCAGCCCCAAGCAGAAGGCGACGGTTGAGTTGGTCTCTCAGGGAGGCGATTCGGCAAAATCGAGTGATGTCGGACCGGATGGTCAATTCGAAGTGCTCGGCGTTGGTCCTGGTTCCTACGTGATCCGGGCCACGTCCGGTACTGACGCGCAGACCCTCACCGCGAAGCAAAACGTCAATCTCGTTGCCGGCAACGTCGAAGGCATCAAGCTAACTCCGCAACCCTCGTTCGATCTTACCGGCCATCTTCGCATCGATGGCCGCGGGGACGTCACTCAGCTCTTCGCCAACATTCGCCAGGCTGACGCGCCGGACGACACCGGACTCACGCTGGCGCAGGATTTCTTCGGCGCAAATTCTCCGGTGGACAAGTACGGTAACTTCGATTGGAAAAATGTCAGCCCCGGCGACTACATCGTGGAGGTGTACGGCGGCGAAGGGCAGGGACTGTTCCTGAAATCCGCAACGGCCGGCGGCCAGGACATTGTCACCGGGTTCACCGCCAGCGGTCCGGCATCGCTTGAACTAGTGATGAGCACCAAGGGAGGCATAATCCAGGGCGCCGTCATCGAAAAAGAAAAAGACGTCGACGACGATCATCCCGTGCCCAACGCCACAGTAGTAGCCGTCCCGCAAGAGAAATTCCGCAAGCTTCCCGGCCGCTTTATAACCGGGTCCACCGATCAGCACGGTCACTTCACGCTTCGCGGTCTCCCTCCCGGCAGTTACACGCTCTACGCCTGGCAGGATATCGAAGACAGTACGTATCGCGATCCTAGCTTCCTGAAGTCCCAGGAGAGCAATGGCACCGCAGTGAAAGTAGAGGAAGCCTCGCAGCAGACAATCGTGCTGAAGCTAAGCCCCATAGCCGACGAATGGCGGTGAACGGTCGTCGTTAGTCGCTCGTCGTTGGTCATTCGTCGTTTCGCCGTTCGGGGTTTTGCGATCGACGAACGACCAACGACCAGCAACCATTCAGGTACAATACTCCCGCCGCTGTCTTCCTTGATGGCCCTGTTGCATTCATGCTTTTGACGCTCACTTCTTCCCCACTGGCCGCGTTCGTCCTTGCCTCCAAGGGCCTGGGACCCTACCTACGCCAGCATTTTCTGGACAAGACTTTCCAGGGCCTTTACCAGGTCAATGCTTTCGACCTCGCCCTGCTGATTCCCTACTTCATCGTCCTCATCATCCTGGCGGCCTATGGCGGACACCGCTACTGGCTGGTCTATCTTTATTACAAGCACAAGAAGAACAAGACGACCGAACCTTCCGCTCACTTTGCCGAACTGCCTCGCGTCACCGTGCAGTTGCCGATCTTCAATGAGCAATACGTAGTCGACCGCCTTCTCGATGCCGTCTGCCGCCTCGATTACCCGAAAGACAAGCTCGACATCCAGTTGCTCGACGATTCGACCGACGAAACCGTGGAAGTCGCGCGCTTGCTCGTCGATCGCTACGCCGCGCTCGGATATCCGGTGGTCTACCTCCACCGCACCAATCGCGAAGGCTACAAAGCCGGAGCCCTCGAAGCTGGCTTGAAGACCGCGAAGGGCGAGTTCGTCGCCATCTTCGACGCCGACTTTGTTCCGCCGCCCGACTTCCTCCTGAAGTGCATTCACCATTTCACTGATCCAAAGATCGGCATGGTGCAAACCCGCTGGACCCACATCAACCGCAACTATTCTCTGCTCACCCAGGTCGAGGCGATCCTGCTCGATGGCCATTTCGTGCTCGAGCATTCCGGACGCTCGCGCAGCGGCGTCTTCTTCAATTTCAACGGCACCGCCGGAATGTGGCGGCGTTGTGCAATCGACGAAGCCGGCGGCTGGGAGCATGACACGCTCACCGAAGACACCGATCTTTCCTACCGTGCGCAATTAAAAGGATGGAAGTTTGTTTATCTGCAGGATGTGGAATGTCCCGCCGAACTACCCGTCGAGATGACGGCGTTCAAAACACAGCAGGCGCGCTGGGCCAAAGGGTTGATCCAGGTCTCGAAGAAAATTCTCCCAAAAGTGATGGCGCAGCGATGCGTCGCGACACCAGAAAATCGAAGCCGTCTATCACCTCACCGCCAACCTCAGCTATCCGCTGATGATCGTGCTCTCCGTCTTGCTGATGCCCGCCATGATCATCCGCTTCTACCAGGGTTGGTTCCAGATGCTGTACATCGACCTGCCCCTGTTCATGGCCTCGACGTTTTCCATTTCAAGTTTCTATCTCGTCTCGCAAAAGGAACTGTTTCCGAAGAGTTGGTTTCGCGCTCTGCTTTATCTTCCTCTGCTGATGTCCCTGGGGATCGGGCTGACCATCACCAACACGATTGCCGTGCTCGAAGCCCTGATCGGAAAGCAGACCGCCTTCGCGCGCACTCCCAAGTACCGCGTCGAATCGAAGAAAGATAAAGTCCTGGGGGCAAAATACCGCAAACGCCTCGGATGGGTTCCCTGGATCGAACTCCTGATCGGAACATATTTCGCGCTGGCGATCTACTACGCCATCGACAACGAAAACTACTTCACTGTTCCATTCCTGTTGCTATTCGTTGTTGGCTACTGGTGTACAGGACTGATGTCACTGCTGCAGGGTCGATTTGCGGGGTTGTCGGTCAGTTCGGAGAGCCACACCAAACCATTTCCGGTTGGCGTCTAGCGCGAGGCAGTGTTCGACGGAAGCTTGAAATCCACGTTGATCTGCAAAGTGGTGCTCACCGGCTTCCCATCCAGTTCAAATGGGCGGTAGCGCCATTGCCTCACGGCCTCTACAGCCGACGGGGCGAACTCAGGCGCCCCCTTTACAACCTTGACGTCGCGCACAGTTCCGTCTTCGGCCACCGTAGCCGACAAGACGACCGAACCCTCCAGCCGCAGAAGTTTAGCTTGGGGCGGATAAACAGGCGGTACGTGCCGCATCAGGTGGCCGCCGGAAACTCCGCGCGAGACCGGCAACGACAGCCCTGGCAAAGACGCTTTCGCCAGCAAAACCCCGTTCAGGCCCGACTGCTCAGCCGAGTCGCCAGAGATCACTGGCGGTTCTGACGACGCAGCTTCCTCCGCCTGAGCATCTGACCGTACACCGGACGTCGCGTGCGGCACCACAACGTTTGCCGCGACCTTATCCGCAACGTCGCCGAGCAGCGGGGACTGGCCCGCCTTTCCTTTCGACACCACGTCTACCTTCGACGCAAATTGCACCGGAGATCCCGCACTTGGCTTACCGACCGAAACGTACAGCGATTCCCCACCCGGATTCTTCTTCCATACCGGATCATTGTCGGGAGGGTGCGCGGCGTCGGATGGGCGCGCTGCCATGACCACCTGAGCAGTCATCGCGCTGGAACTTACTGCGTTGATCGGAGCCGACACCGGTGCCGCCGCATGCGCTTTTCCCGTCCCGTCGTCGGGTTCACGCAATCCGAGCCAGATCACCAGTGCGATCAGCGAAATCGCCAGCAACGCGATTCCACCCAAAACGAATGGTCGCGACTTATGGTCAACGAATGCCAGCGCCACATCTCCAACCCGATCCGACGCCGGCAGCAGGCCAGAAGGTTGCGGCTGGCTGATGGCAGACGCAGGCTTCGGCACGGCCGGAGACGCTCCGTGCGGCTGCGAAGCGCGCGCCCGCTCCGCCAGCGCCGCCAGTTGCTGCAGCAACAGAATGTGCTCCTCGCTGAACGAAGACGGCTGGGTAGAAAAAACCTCCAGGATGCCATTGATCCCGCGCCAGCCCTGAATCGGCAACACGACGATCGACCGTAGCCCGAGGCTGCGGCATACTTCCGCGTCGACCAGCGGATTGTTCTCTGTATCGGGACAGTGCTGAATCTTGCCCGTTCGCAAGCACTCGCCAGAAATTCCAGTGTCGGCACTCAGCCGCGCACCCAGCGCAGGAGCCGTTTCCCCGCTCCGCGCTCGGCACACCATCGCGCCTTCCTTCCACATCGCAAGCGCCGCTCCCGAAGCCCCGGTCAATTGCCGCGCAGCATCCGTAATGATGACCAGCATCGGATCCAGTCGATGATCACCGGCCGCGATCAGATCCTTTAGGGACGACACCGCAGAACTTAGGTCCGGAGTCCCAAGCCCCTTGCGCGAGCCAAAGTCGGAAGATTCCGCCGAAGCACGCTCCAGAGCACTGAGTATGCTCGGACGGAACGGCTTGGATTCAGGCACAACCACTGATCACTCTCGGGGTTAGATTGCTGTGCAAAACCCGCCAAAACGCAAGCGGCGCGGGCGATTTGGCCGGATTTGCCCGAAGTATGAGCTAACCAACCGCGACTGTCAAGACTACTAATAAGGTTCTAGTCCTTTCGCGTATTTTGTCCCGAGCCCCGTGATTCCAGACGCGTTCCGGTCACGAGCTCCATCCACTCAGCACCAAACTAACCAACAATTCCGCTCCACACGCGATGCTACCCTGATTGCGCTCTGGTTTCTCGCAGCACCTCCGCAAGAGGATTGCAGGGAACCAATCTCAAGAAGCTGCTAAGGACAGTCGAAGCGCTGGCGGATTTGGGTCCCGAGCTTACCGCGGACCGCGACTTCCACCACACCGCTCGCACCATGCTGTCCGCCATAATGGAGGCCTCCGGCGCCCGCGAGGCTGTGCTCTTTTCGTTCGGCGAACGCCCTTCCCTCCTGACTTCCGTTGATTCTCAGGGATTTGCCTTGCTTCCAGAGCCTGCGCTCATTCCCCTCCTCCCCCGCCACGTCCATACCTTGGCCGCAGCCGCCGGCCCGGTGCTTCTCAACAGCTCCACGTCCGACGTGTTTCTCAGTTCAAACGGCAATGTCGCGCCCGAGTTGTTCAAGTGCATCTGCTCTCTCAAAGTCCGCGGCAAGCTCGTGGGCGCCATCGCCCTCGGACGCCGGCAAGGCGACGGCTTGTACGAGGAAGATGCCCTCGATGCTTTCGAAATGCTCAGCCATTACGTCGCCTTGGCCATCCAGAATCACACTCTCGGCCAGACCCTCGCCCAACGCGTTTCCGAGAACTTGCGGCTGCTGGCTTCGCTGCACGGCTTTTACGACAACGCCCTCGAAGCCTTTGCCACCGCCATCGACGTCAAACACGTCAATATCCATGGACACTCCCTACGCGTCGGCCGTTATTCCCAAGCGATCGGCGAAGCCCTCGGCATGGACCCCACCGAAGTTGCTTCCCTCCGATCCGCGGGCTACCTCCACGACATCGGGAAGGTCGCCGTCGACAAACGGCTTTTCGAAAAGCCCTCGAAGCTCGACGCCCAGGAATCCCGTGAGATGCGCGACCACACCGTGGTTGGCCACCAGATTGTCAGCCACGTCCAATTCCCCTGGCCTCAGATTCCTGAAATCGTGCGCTGGCATCATGAACGCGGAGACGGCTCCGGCTATCCCGACGGCCTTCACACCGACGAAATGCCGCAAGCCGTCCGCATCGTCGCCCTGGCCGATACCTTCGACGCCATGACCAGCGAACGTCCCTACCGCCAGCGCCTCTCCGTCGGAGCCGCGCTGCAGGAATTAATTCGCGTCTCCCCCGAAAAATACGACGCTCCCGCGCTTCAGGCCCTGCTCATCCAGATACGCCGCGATGCCGTCGGCTCGAACCGTGTCCCGCTGCTTGAGTCCGACATGCTGAACCTCTCCGCCACCGATGTAGACCAACTCGCATCCACCCTCCAACACCGCATCACCCAAAATAAGCTCTACCTCACTTAGCAGTTTGCTAAGAAGCTAGGTTAAACGTCAATTTCGCTTTCTGGGTTTCGTATCAGGGCATCGCTTTAGCGATACCGCAACTTCTTTGATATCCGATGCCCCTTTAGGGGCTGGACATCGGGAGTCGAGTTTTTCAACAAACTGCCAGCGCGCCTCCCCGCCCTCCGAAACTCCCCACGTTTTCCCGGTGTAAAATTACAAGCTAGTCCTCTCGTGCGCCGTTCCGTTCCCGGACACGATGTAGACTTACCGATGTAACCAATTGGCGCCTGTTTCATCTAACCTGAACGTGGGGCGGTTACCCGCCAATTTGCGAGGAGAGATTTGATGGCCGTCAGTGACCAGTCTGTCGCCACCGGTACACAACTCGACCAGTTGTGTATCAACACCATCCGCACTCTTTCGATGGACGCGGTCCAGAAGGCGAACTCAGGCCATCCCGGCACCCCGATGGCTCTGGCTCCCGTCGCTTACTGCCTGTGGCAGCAGTTCCTGCGCTACGACCCCGAGAATCCGATCTGGCCGAACCGTGACCGCTTCGTGCTTTCCAATGGCCACGCCTCCATGCTTTTGTACTCGCTCATCCACCTGGCAGGCGTGCGCGAAGTCACTCACGACAACAAAATTCTTTCGACTCCCGCCCTATCGCTCGACGAGCTCAAAAATTTCCGCCAACTCGGCAGCAAAACTCCCGGACATCCCGAATACGGACTGACTTCCGGTGTTGAGACCACCACCGGTCCCCTCGGACAGGGGGTTGCGAACAGTGTTGGAATGGCCATCGCCGAACGCTGGCTGGCCGCCCATTTCAACCGCCCGGCTTCGATCTGTTCAACTACAACATCTGGGCCATCTGCGGCGACGGCGACATGATGGAGGGAATTTCCTCCGAAGCTGCCTCCACCGCCGGCCACCTCAAGCTCTCCAACCTCTGCTGGATTTACGACAACAACCAGATCACCATCGAGGGCAATACCGAACTCGCCTTCGACGAAGACGTGGCGGCTCGTTTCAAGGCCTATGGCTGGGACGTGCAGCACGTCCACGACGCCAATGACCTCGTCGCGCTCGCCGACGCCTATACTCACGCGCTCGGAGTGAACGATCGTCCGAAGACTGATCATCGTCGATAGCCACATCGGCTACGGCTCTCCGCACCGGCAGGACACGAAAGAAGCCCATGGCGAAGCTCTCGGCGAAGAAGAAGTCAAGCTCACCAAGCGTGTTTACGGCTGGCCCGAAGACGCCAAGTTCCTCGTGCCCGACGGTGTCCAAGAAAATTTCCGCGACGTCCTCGGCAAGCGCGGTCGTCAGTTGAGCGGACAGTGGAATGATCTGTTCGCAAAATACAGCGCCCAACATCCCGATCTGGCGGCGCAATTCGAACGCATGCTGCGTCGCGAAAACCCAACCGGCTGGGACAAAGATCTTCCCGCATTTCCCGCCGACCCCAAGGGACTCGCCACCCGCGATTCCTCCTCGAAAGTGTTGAACGCGATCGCCAAGAACGATCCCTGGCTCATGGGCGGCTCGGCCGATCTGTATCCTTCGACTAAGACGCGTCTGACCTTCGATGGCGTCGGCGATTTCGAGCCCGGCAACTACAACGCGCGCAACTTCCACTTCGGCATTCGTGAGCACGCGATGGGCGCCATCGTCAACGGTATGACGCTGTCGAAAGTTCGCGCCTACGGCTCGACTTTCCTGATTTTCAGCGACTACATGAAAAATCCGATCCGGCTCTCCGCTCTCATGGAGATTCCCTCGATCTGGATTTTCACCCACGACTCCATCGGCGTCGGTGAAGACGGCCCGACGCACCAACCCATCGAGCAATTGATTTCCCTGCGGGCTGTTCCCGGCCTGATCACGCTGCGTCCGGCGGATGCCAACGAAGTGCTCGAGGCCTGGAAAGTCATCATGGGCCTGAACAAAGAGCCTGTGGCGCTGGCGCTGACGCGGCAAGCCCTGCCGACCTTCGACCGCACCAAATATGCCTCCGCAGCCGGCGTGGCTCGCGGCGCCTACATCTTGGCCGGCGCGGAAGAGCCCAAGCCGCAGGTCATTCTTATGGCGACCGGCAGCGAGGTCTACCTCTGCATCGACGCCTACGAAAAACTGAAGGCCGAGGGCATCCGCGCACGGGTTGTCAGCATGCCAAGTTGGGAGCTATTCGATCATCAGGACCAGAGTTACCGGGATCAGGTCTTGCCGCCCGATATCACAGCGCGCGTGGCCGTCGAGCAAGCTTCGATCATGGGCTGGGCGCAATACACGGGACCAAAAGGCCGCATCATCGGTATGCGTTCCTTCGGAGCCTCAGCCCCGCTCAAAGATTTGCAGAAAAAATTCGGCTTCAGTGCCGACGCCGTAGCTCAGGCCGCCCGCGAACTAGTCGGAAATGATTACGAACTGGCCGGATGATGGCGACTGACCCCCAACTTGGTAACATCTTATTAACGTAACGCATCTATTCTGCTGCAGGAGATGTCCCATGAATCCAGTCCTCGAAACCGCAAAGGCCGCGAATCCCCTCGTCCAACTTCAAACCCTCGGCCAATCGATCTGGCTCGACTACATTCGCCGCGACCTGCTGCAAGGCGGCGAACTGCAACGCCTGATCACCGAAGACGGCCTGCGCGGCATGACCTCGAATCCCGCCATCTTCGAGAAGGCCATCGCCGGCTCGACTCAATACCAGGATTTTCTCGACTCGCTCGCCAGCCGCACCGAGCTCGACGCCAAGGGCCGCTACGAACTGCTCGCTATCCGCGACATTCAGGATGCCGCCGACCTGCTCCGTCCCGTCTACCAGAGCACAAAGAAGCGCGACGGCTACGTGAGCCTCGAAGTCTCTCCCTATCTCGCGCACGACACGAACGGCACCATCGACGAAGCGCGCCGTTTGTGGAAGACCGTGGCCCGCGAGAACGTAATGATCAAGGTGCCGGGAACTCCCGAAGGCCTCCCTGCCATCCGCCAGTTGCTAAGCGAAGGCATCAACATCAACGTCACCCTGCTCTTCGCGCAGGCCGTGTATGAAGAAGTTGCCGCAGCCTTCATTGATGGAGTCGAAAAATTCGCCGCGACCGGCGGCGATGTGAGCAAAGTCGCCAGCGTTGCCAGTTTCTTCATCAGCCGCATCGACTCCTTAGTCGATTCCCTGGTCGGCGATCAACTGAAGAAAGAAACCGATGCCGCCCGCAAAGCGAAATTGCAGTCGATCCTCGGCAAGGTTGCGATTGCCAACGGCAAGCTGACCTACGAAGCCTATCAACGCATATTCTCCACTCCGCGCTGGAAAGCACTCGCCGCCAAAGGCGCGCAAACCCAACGTGTCCTCTGGGCCAGCACCAGCACCAAGAATCCCGCGTATCGCGACGTCATTTACATCGAAGAACTGATCGGGCCCGACACCGTCAACACCGTCCCCCCGGCAACTCTCGATGCCTTCCGCGATCACGGCAAACCGCGCCAGAGCCTTACCGAAGATCTCGGCGCGGCCCGCAAGACAATGGCCGATCTGGCCGGCGTTGGCATCGTCATGAAAGACGTCACCGACAAGCTGACCGCCGACGGCGTGAAGCTGTTCGCCGATGCTTTCGACACGCTGCTGGCCGCGGTCGAGAAAAATACCAAGCGAACCGGCTCGCCAAAGATCAATGCGCAGACCGCTTCCCTGCCCGCCGATCTTGACGCCAGCGTAAAAAAAAACCTTAACGACTGGCGTGCCTCCGGAAAAGTAAGACGCCTCTGGCAACACGACGCCACGCTCTGGACCAACGACGACGAGTCCAAGTGGCTGGGCTGGCTCGGCATTACCGACGACCAGATCGCCAACGCCTCCAAACTGAAGGCGCTCGCGGACGAAGTCCAAAGCGGCAGCTTCTCCGACATCCTGCTCCTCGGCATGGGCGGTTCCAGCCTTTGTCCCGAAGTTCTCGCGTTCACTTTTCCGCAAACCCCCGGATTCCCGCGCCTGCACATTCTCGATTCGACCGACCCGGCGCAGATCCGCAGCGTCGAAAGCAAAATCAATCTCGCCAAAACGCTCTTCATCGTTTCCAGCAAGTCCGGCAGCACACTCGAACCGAACATCTACAAGCAGTATTTCTTCGAGCGCGTCCAGCAGACCCTCGGTGCCGACAAGGCCGGCAGCCGCTTCATCGCCATCACCGATCCCGGCTCGAAGATGCAACTCGTCGCCGAGCGCGACCGTTTCCTCCACATCTTCTACGGACTGCCCTCGATTGGCGGACGCTACTCCGCGCTTTCCAACTTCGGCATGGTTCCCGCCGCCGCTATGGGACTCGATACCGGAAAATTCCTGCAACGCACCAAAGAAATGGTGGACGCCTGCAAGCCTTCCGCACCCGTCGAGCAGGATCCAGGAGTGATGCTCGGCCTAATCCTCGGAACCGTCGCCAAATCCGGCCGCGACAAAATCACGCTGATCACTTCACCCGGCATCTCCGATCTTGGCGCGTGGCTTGAGCAATTGATCGCCGAATCTACCGGCAAACTTGGCAAAGGAATCATTCCCGTCGATCGAGAAACGCTTGGCTCTCCCGACGTTTACGGCACCGACCGCATCTTCGCCTACCTTCGCCTCGAAGGCGCGCCCGACGCCGCGCAGGACGCGAAAGTCGCCGCGCTCGAAAAAGCCGGACAGCCCGTCGTCCGCATCGCCGTCGCCGACACCTACAGCCTCGGCCAGGAATTCTTCCGCTGGGAAATTGCCACCGTCGTCGCCGGCTCCATCCTCGGCATCAACGCCTTCAATCAGCCCGACGTCGAAGCCAGCAAGATCGTCACCAAGAAGCTGACCTCTGAATACGAAAGCAAAGGTTCTCTACCTCCCGAAAAACCCTTGGTTGACGGAGACATCAAGCTTTTCACCGACGACAAGAACGTTGCCGATCTGATCGAGGTAACAAAGTCCGGCCCAGCCTCTGACGACGCGCTCACGGCTTTTGTGCGCGCGCATCTCAAGCGTCTCGGAGCGGGTGACTATTTCGCGCTGCTTGCCTACATCGAGATGAACCCAGAGCACGAAGCTCTGCTGCAAGCCATCCGCATGAACGTTCGTGACCGTAAACATGTCGCCACTTGCCTGGGCTTCGGTCCGCGCTTCCTCCACTCCACTGGACAGGCCTACAAAGGCGGCCCGAACAGCGGCGTGTTCCTCCAGGTCACCTGCGATGACGTGCAAGATCTGCCGGTCCCCGGACAGAAATACACCTTCGGCATAGTCAAAGCCGCACAAGCTCGCGGAGACTTCCAGGTCCTGGCCGACCGCAACCGCCGCGCCCTGCGTGTCCACCTGGGCGCCGACGTAAAAGCAGGCCTAACGAAACTAGCCGACCTGGTAAATCGGGTTCTGTAGCCGAATTGATTTGTCGTGGAGTCTGGGTTTGTATCAGGGTATCGCTTTAGCGATACCGAATGTCGTTCCAAATTGACTGCCCCTTTAGGGGCTGAGCGGTGTCACCAGACGCCAGTTTAAGGAGCAGCAATGCAACTAGCAATGGTAGGTCTAGGGCGCATGGGCGCCAACATGACGCGTCGCCTGATGCGCGGCGGTCACACCATGGTCGTCTCCGACCTGAGCGCCGACGCCGTCAAGGCCATCGCCGGCGAAGGTGCCGTCGCCTCCTCATCGCTCGACGATCTCGTGAGCAAACTCACCGCCCCGCGCGCCGCCTGGATCATGGTTCCCTCCGGCGATCCCACCGAAAAAACCGTGCAGACCCTGCTCGCCAACATGCAGTCCGGCGACACCATCATCGACGGCGGCAACTCCTACTTCAAAGACGACGTTCGCCGCTCCAAAATCTGCGCCGCCAAAGGCGTCCACTACGTCGACGTCGGCACCAGCGGCGGCGTCTGGGGACTCGACCGCGGCTACTGCATGATGATCGGCGGCCCCAAAGAGGCCGTCCAGCGCCTCGATCCGATCTTCAAGACGCTCGCTCCCGGACGCGGCGACATCCCGCGCACTCCCGGTTTCGACAAGCGCGGCGGAACCGCCGAAGACGGCTACATTCACTGCGGCCCATCCGGCGCCGGACACTTCGTCAAGATGGTCCACAACGGCATCGAGTACGGCATGATGCAGGCCTACGCCGAAGGCTTCGACATTTTCAAGAACGCGACCAGCAAGGAACTGCCCGAAGATATCCGCTACGATCTCAACCTGCCCGATATCGCCGAAGTCTGGCGGCGCGGCAGCGTGGTCAGTTCGTGGCTGCTCGATCTCACCGCGATGGCGCTGATCGAGAATCCCACGCTCGCCGAGTACAGCGGCTTCGTGCAGGATTCCGGCGAAGGCCGCTGGACCATCCAGGCTGCCATCGAAGAGGCCGTTCCCGCCGAAGTGCTGACGGCCGCGCTGTACACGCGCTTCCGCTCGCGGCAGGATCACACCTTCGCCGAGAAGATGCTCTCCGCCATGCGCCAGAAATTCGGCGGACACGTGGAACCGAAAAAGAATTGAGACAAAATTATTGAGTCATTGAATCATTGAGGCATTGAATCATTAAAATCAATGTCCAAATGACTCAATGATTCAATGTCCAAATGATTCAATGATTCAATAGAGGAACTCATGGCTCAAACAGAAGTTCTGCCCGCACTGACGAAACCGCAAAGTCGGACGCGTCGGCGATCCCTGCGTCATGGTCATCTTCGGCTTCTCCGGAGACCTCACTCGCCGCAAGCTCATTCCCGCGCTCTACAACCTCGCCAGCCAGCAACTGCTCTCGCCGCGAGTTCGCCGTCATCGGAGTGGGCCGCAGTCCGATGAGCGACGACGACGCGCGCAAAAAAGTCACTGAAGACTTCAAGCAGTTCGCCACCGGCACCGTCGACAGCGATCTCTGGGACTGGTTCGTCCGCCGCGTCAGCTACATCAGCGGAGACTTCGACGATCCCGCCACCTACGACAAGCTCAAAGACCTGCTCGGCAAAGGTCGACCAGGAACACAATTCCCACGGCAACTTTTTCTTCTACCTCGCCACCGCGCCCAACTACTTCGGAGACATCGTCGAGCGCCTCGCCAAAGTCGGCCTCATGCACGAGGAAAACGGCCACTGGCGCCGCGTCATCATCGAAAAGCCTTTCGGCCACGATCTCGATTCCGCCAAAGCCCTCAACCAGCAGCTTCTCAAAGTTGCCGCCGAATGCCAGATCTACCGCATCGATCACTACCTCGGCAAAGAAACCGTCCAGAACATCTTGGCGCTTCGCTTCGCCAACGGAATCTTCGAGCCCATCTGGAACCGCCGCTACATCGACCACGTCCAGATCTCCGTCGCCGAAACCGTCGGCGTCGAAAAGCGCGGCGGCTACTACGACAGACGCCGGCGCGCTCCGCGACATGGTGCCCAACCACATCATGCAGCTCATCACGCTCACTGCCATGGAGCCGCCCATTTCCTTCGAGGCCAACGCGGTGCGCGACGAGCAGGCCAAAATCCTCCACGCCATTCAGCCCTTCAGCAACGAAGACGTGCTCAGCAAGACCGTCCGCGGACAGTACGGAGAAGGCGTCGTCGACGGCCAGCGCGTGCCTGCCTACCGCTCCGAAGATGGCGTTCCTCCCGACTCGCGCACCGAAACGTTCGTCGCCATGCGTCTGCTCATCGACAACTGGCGCTGGGCGGGAGTTCCCTTCTATCTCCGCACCGGCAAGCGCCTTCCCGGACGCAACACGCACGTCGTCATTCAGTTCCGCCGCGCGCCCTTCATGCTCTTCCGCGAGACGCAGGTCGAGAACATGATGCCCAATCAACTCGTGCTCCACATTCAGCCCGAGGAAGGCATCTCGCTGCGCTTTGCCGCCAAAACTCCCGGACCCGCGATGCAACTCGGCGAAGTCAACATGGACTTCGCTTACGCCGACTACTTCGGCGTCGTCCCATCGACCGGATACGAGCGTCTGCTCCACGACTGCATGACCGGAGACGCAACGCTATTCCAGCGCGCCGACATGGTCGAAGCCGGCTGGAGCATCGTCAATCCCGTGCATGGATGTCTGGAAGGCGCTTCCACCGCGCAATTTCCCCAACTATCCTTCCGGAACCTGGGGACCAAAAGAATCCGACGAACTGATGGAAAAAGACGGACGCCGCTGGCGCGACTTCGAAAAATAATACCGACCACCGCAAAGTGCACAGGGAGACAGAAACGGCAATCGATCTTCCTCCGTGCTCCTCTGTGTACCCCGTGGTTAGGAATTTTGCTCGCGGAGAATAAGAACTAAACGATTCTAATGTCCCCGACGCGCCAGATCGAAGTCCTCGCCACCGCGCCCGACGTCTTCCACGCGGCCGCCGAAGAATTCGTCCGCGTGGCCCGCGCCGCCATCGGAGCCCAGGGACGCTTCACCGTCGCCCTCTCCGGAGGCTCCACTCCCAAAGCTCTCTATTCCCTGCTCGCCTCGAATTACACCAACTTCGCCTGGGAGCGCGTCTTCTTATTCTTTGGCGACGAGCGTCACGTTCCTCCCACCGATCCCGAAAGCAATTACCGGATGGTCAACGAATCGCTGCTCTCGAAGATCGCGATTCCCGCGACGAACGTCTATCGCGTGCGAGCCGAAAATCCCGATGCCGACGCCGCAGCCGCTGACTACGAAAAACAGCTCCAAGGTTTTTTCGAGCTCGAAGCCGAAGGTCAGGATAAGAAGTTCCCGCGCTTCGACCTCATCCTGTTAGGCATGGGTCCGGACGGCCACACCGCATCGCTCTTCCCCGACTCGGAAGGTCTGAAAGAACAATCCCGACTGGTGATTGCCAACTGGGTAGCGAAGTTCAACACCCACCGCATCACCTTCACCTTCCCCGTTCTGAACAACGCAGCCGAAGTATTGTTCCTGGCCGCAGGCCCCGACAAAGCCGATATCGTGCATCAGGTTCTCGAAGGCAAGAACGCAACCGAATTTCCCTCCCAACGAGTGCAACCGACGGACGGAAAACTTCTCTGGATGCTGGACGAAGCCGCCGCGGCAAAATTAACTCGGTGAAAGTTCTCAGTTCTCAGTTGTCAGTTCTCAGTCAAAATCGAAAAACCAAAACCCATGTCATCCTGAGCGGAGCCGGGACTTCACGAAGTGAAGTTCCAGCGGAGTCGAAGAGCCTGCCCTGAGCAAAGCCGAAGGGACCTCTACGGCCTCTGCGAATTCTGCGTGTGAGACTTGGGACGGGGCGTTAAGGGGCTTGGTTTTGTACCCTTGAACAGCCGGGGGCATCCCTGACATTTTAGACCGGGCAGATTCCTGACATTTTTGCCTCTCTTTGCATCCCGGCGAGGGGATGGGGTGCAGGGGAAGGGGATAGTTCCTCTTCCCCTGCTTCCGCAATGTTGAAGCCGGCCCGTGCCACGGCTCTCGCTCCCTTAGGATCTTTGGCTGCCGGTAGCGGCAACACTCGTCGTTGCCAGCTGTCAAACCGCGCCAAGGGAAGGGCGGCGAAGTAGACGGTATACCAACGCTCATCGCTCGGCAGCAGGCCCACGCGCTCGCCCCACAAGACCTCGCTCAAGAACACATCGTGCCGTTTCTTCCAGCGAAAGTGTCCGTGCGAATGCACACTGCACACCAGCATCGTCGACGGATATTCCGGTTCCTTCACTTTCACCGGATACGCCCGCTCCGACGGCTCGTATACGCTCGCCGGAGTCTGCATCCCGAGCGCTTCATGGGGCCGCACGTCGTTGTATTCCTTCCGGAAATCCGCCAGCGCTCGTTGCTGCGCTCGCCGATCCTGGGCCGGCGGCATCGCCACCTCCTGCTTCAGCGTGCGATGCATGCGCTCGTGCCGCCCGTTCTGCTCCGGATGCCCCGCTTCGATCCGCTCCGGCACGATCCCAAGCTTGATCCACCACACCGCCAGCCGCGACAATCCTCCGATCGCCGTCGAGGCGAAGGGCGCTCCGTTGTCGGTACGGACTGCTTGCGGTAAGCCATACTGACGAAATGCGGCTTCGAAGATCGCTTGCACCCGCGCCGTGTCCGTCTTCTCCACCGCCTGGCACCGCAGCAGATAGCGGCTGTGCGCGTCGCTGATGGTCAGCGGATCGATGCGCTCTCCGTTCCCCGTTCGGAACCAGCCCTTGAAGTCCGCGCACCACACTCGGTTCGGCCCGTCGGCATGCGCCAGTGGTTCGCTGTAAGGCGCCGTCTTTCGCCGCTTCCTGCGCGCTACCACCAAACCTTCACGCTTCACCAACTCGCCCATCGTGCTCGCCGCCGGCCACTTCCGCCCGGGCTCGTCGCGCTCCAACACTCGCTTCAACTTGCGCGGGCCCCAGCGCATATGCGCCTGGCGCAGTTCCAAAACCCGTTGCTCGATCGCAGCTGCGGTCTGGTTGGGATGATGCTCCGCCGCCCGGTTTCGTTCCCCCAGCCCAGCCACTCCCCATTGCCGGTATCGCCGCAGCCAGACGTACCCGGTTTCCCGCGCGATCCCGAAGCTCTGGCACAGCTCCGACATGGTTTGCTCATCCCGCTCATACTCAAAGACAAACCGTAGCTTCTCTTCCATCACACTGCTCGCTTTCCATGGCATGCGCTCTGTTGTATCTCGCGCTGCCACCTCTCGCAGTGTCAGGTATGCTCCCGGTTTATTCTGTCAGGGATCTGCCCGGTCTGTACCCCCTGTACCCCCCCTCCCCCCTCCCCCCCGGTATATTGGAATCAATACCTTAGGAGGAATTCCCGGCAAAGTCCTGAGCGGATTAAGGTTAGAGGTAAAGTCCTCACAAATAATGACTTAGGTTGTCAAAAAAGCACTGGAGATCCGGTCTGGCCTTCGAGCACCCTCTCCTGGAAGGCGGCATAACTCGGCCCCGGGCATACAGGTCGATCCCATTGTCGCCAATGGAGGGTTGAGAGTCTGTGATGGTGCGCACCGCGCGTTTGTGATGAAAAGAGTAGTGGGTCGAATGAAAGTCCCCGCGTTTCCACCCCGCCGGCGATCGAATCTTCATTTTGATTACTGACGCATAACGAGCCGGGGATCTTACGGAGCAAAGAAAGGAGGCTCAATGCAATGAGGGGATAGGAGGTAGAGCGTTTTGAAACTGCCCTCGTTACCGAGTGGTAAACAGCGTGGCGTTATCGTTCTGACCTGCCCCCAGCTTTCGTTCACGTAGGAATACGACAAGTTTCAATTACTCCCTGTCCGGTTTGAGCCGGGATGGGGGAGCGCGAGGGGCAAGGGACGGCGTTTGAGTTCCTTGCCCCTCGCTCAGCTGTGTAGAAGCCCGCTGCCTGCGCCTGGGCAAACTCTTTCGGGGTTTTGTAACCTAAACTGCTGTGCGGACGCTCCTCGTTGTACTCGATTCGCCACGCCGCGATCTTCCGCCGCGCATCGAACAAGTTTTGAAACCAGCTCACCGCCAAACACTCTTCTCGCAATCGTCCGTTGAAACTTTCTACGCGCGCGTTCTGCGTTGGCTTGCCCGGCTGAATGTGCAGCAACTCGATCTTTCGTTCCACGCACCACGCCAGAAAATGCCGGCTGGTGAACTCCGGCCCGTTGTCACAGCGGATCGCTGCCGGCCGGCCCCGCTCGGTGATGATCTGGTCCAACACTCGCGTGACTCTCCGGCTGGCAAAGCTCGTATCCACTTCCAACGCCAAACACTCTCGCGTGTACGCATCCACCACGCTCAGCACCCGGATCGCTCGTCCGCACTCCACCCCATCGTGCACAAAATCCAGTGCCCACTCCTGGTTCGCCGAAGTCCGCGCCAGCAGCGGCTTTCCTTCACGCACGCAAAGTTTCCGTTTCTTCCGACGAATCATCAACCCGGCCTCCCGATACACTCGATGCACGCGTTTGTGGTTCACCTGCTCGCCCGAACGGCCCAACAGAACATGTAGCCGCCGATACCCGAAGCGCGGTTTTGACCGGGCCAGTTCCACCAACTGCGTGCACAACGGCTCATCGCTGCGTGTCGTCCGATAGCGGTAACTCGCTACCGCCATACCCATCAGCCCGCAAACCCGGCGCTGGCTCGCTGCATACTCGCTCCGCAGCCAGTCTGCGTCCGCCCGCTGGTCTACGAGCTCCATCCGTTTTTTGCGATCACCGCCTTCAACATCTCTTTGTCCAGGCTCAGATCCACCACCAGCTTCTTCAGCCGCGCATTCTCATCTCGTAACTGCTTCGCTTCTTGCGCCTCGTTCACGTCCATTCCGCCGTACTTCGCCTTCCAGGCGTAGATCGTGTGCTTCGACACCCCGACTTCACGCGCTACGTCCTCCGCTTTGCGCCCCGCCTCCAGTTGCTTCAGCGCCCCAATCATCTGCGCCTCCGTGTGATTGCTCCTCGACATACCTGCTTCCCCTTTCTTTCGCTGAAATCATACTCAGCTTTGTGCGGAAAATGGGGAGCAGGTCACCAGGACGTGGCGAAACCGCCACACTGCAGGGTCAGAGTTCAGGACGCGGATCGGCGGCTCCTCACCCCGGACTCAGGAACGGATCGGCACCCGCAGACGGCAAGGCCGCGCCATACCCCGGCGCGGCCAGACCCAAACCCACAGCTAAAGAAAAAACTCTCAGGACACCCACTGGAGCCGGAGCCCTTGCCCTGACCTCACCCGCTCCCGGATCGTGGCCCTAACTCGCCCAGAAACGTGAGCACTACCCACTCTGTTCAGCGGTCGGGATCGCTACGCTGCCCCCAGGTTAACTCCGTTTCAGCACCGGTTCCTCGATCACTATTTCTCCGCCGTGCTCCCCTCTGATGCGAACGAGTCCTCTCGCAAAAAAGGGCGCGAGGCACACAGCCAAAGCGGAGGAAACATAGATAAATTGCGGAAGTGGAAGCGCTGCGAAGAGCTGACTCCAGACTGCACCATGCGTCGCATGAAGGAGAATCACCACCGGCAGACTTTCTGAGCTGCGGTGATAAAAATAGGCCCAGATGACCGACCACGCAACGAGATTGCCAGAAGCGGCTAACAGCACCGGAACCGCGTCAGCGCTATTCACGTTGAGGATCAAGAGCCACAACGGGATGTGCCACACCGCCCAGTACAGCCCGAGAATCAACGCAGAGGACAAGCGCGAAAAACGAGATTCAAGCCTCCTCAGAGCAAAGGCCCTCCATGCGAGCTCCTCCCACAATGGTCCGAATGGAAGGGTCATCAGAAAGGTAGTGAGAAACCCGCTTGGCGAAAGGGGCGGATGATCCACTGGGACAAAGAACAGTACCGCACTTCAGGAAACTAAAAATACAGCGCATGGCAGAGCGATGATGACGATGTACCAATGGAACGACGCTCTCCATTTTGTCAGTGTCGATAGCAGGTGTTGGAACTGGCCCTTGCCCTGAAACCTTACCCAGACAACCGCTAGCATTCCGGGTAAGCAGTTCCCAATCACAAGTTTCATGAGGAAGAAAGGGATCTTGATCTCCAATCCCAACACAGAGAGCGGCAATCGCCCGTGAGGCTCGACTGGCCATAGCCAAGCTGTCCATGTGGAAGCCGCCGCTAGGCAGAAGAAGATGCCGAGGGGCCAGAGACGACCCACGTTCTTTTCTGATGTAATGTCCGTCAGCATCTGGGCCATTGATCGTCCGGTCCCGCGCGTTCAACTTGCATCACGCATCACTGCTCAGTTGGTCTCGGATGGTGCAAGTATCCAGCGCGGTAGGCCACGAACACGATCACACCCAGAGTTACAAAAGCTACAGAATGCATCGCCCGACGAATGACCTCGGATTTCTCCAGGTAATTCGACCACAGGACAGAGTGAAGAACACAAAGAGATATCGCATCAAAGCCAAGTGGGAAGCCGGATACAGTGAGAGCTTGTTCAAAAAAAGTACCCTCTGAAAAAATTGTCTGCATGCCTGCAATCAGAATCGAATACACTCCGAGGATCAGAGCTCCTCTCCACATCCACTTCGGACAACTCTTGATCTGGTTCCACCACGCGCCGTCCTTTGCAAATGCAATAACTGGAACCCCGACGATGACAGTTGCACGGAACAATGGTAGGCCGAACTTCGCGTAAGCTTCGTTCGGCCCCGTAATGAACACGCTCAGGTGCAGCAGCAGCGATGCAGCGAAGAGCAGCACTTCAAACACCAACAGTGATCGGACGTACGCGTATGCCAAACGCGCAATCAATGCGGGATCCCCATATCTGGGTCGTCCCATTGCAGACCGCCATAGGGAGTTGTCGGCATCCCAGTTTTGTCCGGCAGAGCCTCATTCAGCTGTTTCCCGATTGTCTCGATGGGATCTACTCCATATCCCGACGATGCGCCCCATCCGCCGACTCCCACACCCACTTGGACGGCGGTGTCCCCACTGGTCGAAGCTCCGGCGCAACCTCCGGCTCCGTAAAAGTAACAGCCGCTGGCACTCGGCCCACTGGCAAAGCCATTTGGGTCGTTCGCCTTGCCCGCCGTCACGGCGGCCCCAGTGCCATAACCCGGTCCAGCTGCGTAGTACACATTGCTCGTTGAGGGAACGTAAGTGAGCGATGAAGATACAACTCCTACAGTCACACTTGCAGAGTAGAAGTTTGGAGCGAAGCTAATTTTGTGTGTGACAACGGGAGTCAGTTGTTCGTTGGTCTTAAACCCGTGTCCCGTAAAGCCATTCGCTAGCCGTTGTCCCAGCCGACCCCAAAAGCCAGGTGACTTCTGATTTTGCGCCAACTCCCGAGAACCCCCGTCGTAGTAGTACATCCTTCAAATCGTAGGTTTACCGAGCCTGCTTAACGGGCTCGATTTCCGTCACATTCATGTAGATCGGAGTCATCTCGCCCGCCGTGTCTTGTCGGTGCAGCATACCGGACACAATCGCCTTGCGGCCCTTCATCGCTTTTGCCTTGAGATCAAGACCGTTATTTGCTGGCTTGGCTGGGAAAAACAATCTCAGACGATCTGCTGAACCACAGTCTTCGGACGCCCATTCTGGTCGCTCGGGCTTGCACAAGATGTTTATTGGAGTCGGGAGCACGAGTTCCCAGTAGGTGATCTTTGCATCCCGCTTTTTGTCTTCTCCGTATCCGGGAGGACCGTAGCCGTGTACTTCCCTAATTTCTCCGGCTAAGGCCACTACCCGATCTAGCGGTTCAACGATAGCCTGTCCCCACGCGTACCAGAGCATACAGAACAAGAATGCAATCAGGACAAGTAGCCTGCTTTTTCTCTTGGACATGGGCGGCCTCCTGTATGACCGATTGCTATTGTGAGGGAGCACTGTATGCCTCTGTATTCTTGGGAGCAAAGTATCCCTCAGCAACGCCGATGTTGATCTCAACGGTCGTAAATTGTGCGGGGCTAAGCGCCGATATCTTCGTGCTCACTGGCACTCCGACAGACTCCGCAAGAGTCGCGGCATATTTCACTGGGTCATTGCTGTCGCTTGCTGGAGCAAAGTGCTTCATTGTGTCTGCGATGGTGGAGTCCGCGTACTTGCCAGTTAGTGTTTGCCCCAGAGCATCCCATCCGTCGGCGGCGGACGCGTAGATGGCAAAAGCGTGCTTGCCACGTCCGTCCCTGCCTATCGAGCCGTACCCGGATTTCAGATCGCCCGGATTGTTGTCGCGCCAAGCATGTGTTCCTTTGAGTTTGACCTTACTTCCGTCAGGGTATGTGTAAGTGACTGTTTGACCTTTGGCTTTAGCCGTCACGTGTCCATTATTTTGCGCCGGGGGCGGCGGAGGTGGTGGCTTCGTAGCGTCTGTCTTCTTCTTTGTGTCATTGACCCCCGATTCCGCTTGACCCTGAGTGATGCACTCTGGACAGGTGTCGCCTGCCACATGCCCGTCCAAATCCGCGAAGGACTCGGGATCGTCCGCAACCATTGAGTACAGATTCAGCGTTTGCGGGTTCGTCAGGTTTGCATACGGAACCGCCACCGGCACCGCCGACCAGTCCGAACTCAGCCACCGTCCGAAACGCCACGAGTAGTAGCGCGCCCCAAAGTCGTCGTTCTGTGTTTCCGTGTCCCGCTCTTTACCCTCGAATTTGTAGTTCTGTGGGCAAGTTGAGGTGTAGGAACGCTCCCCGCCGAAGGGTGTGAAGTCTGCGTCGTAGCACACCGTGCCGTTCGATTGCACGATCACACGTGAGCTTCCCAGCGAATCTTCGGCATAGTACAGAGCGCTGCCCGAGGCGGGTACTACCGCCACCCGCTTGCCACCGAAAAACACGTATTCGTTCAGGGTGTTACCAGCAGCATCGGTTTCCGCCAGAATCTCCCCGCCCGAGCCGTACCAGTAGAGCTTGCTGCCGACCTTGGCGGCGCGGCGTCCGTCGCCGTCGTAGGCGTAGGTCACGCCCGCAGCCGTCTTCATCTGGCTTTCACCATCCCAGGTGTAGGTGTAGTTGCCATCGCCCAAGGTGTTGCCAGAGGAGTCGTAGGAAAAGCCGGAAATGTGGTTGTTACCATCAGCGGTCACGGTACCCATCGTACCTTCCGTGCAAGCATTGTACGTCGGTGACCAGCCCGCTTGGGACAGCAGATTTCCCCAAGCATCGTACGAATACTTATATCCCCAGCAATAGGTGCCCGTCGTGGCCGTGGTACCAGCCGAGAGAATACGGTTCACCTGATCGTAGGTGAAGGCCTGCGAGCGGCTGGAATTCAGATTGTTGGCGACGCCGTAGACATGTCCGGCATTGCCCCCTGACACCGGATCGACAAAATTGTAGGTGATGTCGATGGCGTTGCCCGCCGAGGACGATGCCTTGATCTCGCTCGGCTGCAAACGACTGTTAAAGGTCTCGGAAATATTGAAGCCGGTGAAAGAGCTGGTCTGGCCGATACTCATGCCATAGACGCTGCCTTGCGGCGTATAGCAGACGGCTCCGAAACGTGGGGACAGACGGGACGTACCCCAGTTTCTGCGCCAATTTGGGAACGAGGGCATGCCATTTTTTCTGCTGAACGCCCGCCAGCTAGTCACAAACCGACTCCGCTCTGATATTTTCTCGGTATGGCTCGGTTGCCGCGCGTGGTCATCACCGACGTCGCCCATCATGTTACGCAGCGTGGCAACGCCCGGCAAGTGATACTGGCCGACGACGCGGACCGTATCGCCTATGTCGAGTTGTTGCGGCAATATTCCGAGTTGTACCGGCTTTCATTACTGGGCTACTGCCTGATGTCGAATCACGTACACTTGATCGCTGTCCCGCACACACCAGAAGCCCTGGGACAAACGCTCAAGCAGACCCACGGACGCTACGCCGCTTATTGGAATGCCCGAGGCTGTTCGAGCGGGCACGTGTGGCAGGGACGATTCTATTCGTGTCCGCTGGATGAGTCGCATCTCTGGACAGCGCTTCGCTATGTAGAGTTGAATCCGGTGCGAGCGGGCATGGTGGAGGCCGCGGAGCGGTGGCGATGGTCGAGCGCCGCGGCCCACTGCGTCCCCGAATTTTCCGATCGATTGGTAAGTATGGAGCCTTGGCGCAAGCGCTGGACGCACTCCGAGTGGAGGGAGCATCTGGCGTTGGGAGAATCGGCGGCCGAGGCTGGTGCGTTACGGCGCTGCACGCACACCGGGCGACCGCTGGGAAGCAGCGAATTCGTGGCGCGACTCGAACAGGCGACGTTGCGGGCACTCGCTCCGTGCAAAGGAGGACGGCCTAAAAAACCGTCGCCCGATTCGCAGCAGGATAAGTTTGGTTTTGTAGCGTAGCGTTAAGAAACCGGGGTACGTCCCGTCTGTCCCCGCATTACTAGAAAAGCGCGCAACAAGCCCTTTGTTTTTTGTTCGCCCAGAGGTAGAATGGGTAGCCACGGAGTTCGCTATGTCGAAGTTCACGATCAAGGTGAAGTTGCAGGGCTTAGAGATTGAAGTAGAAGGCACTAAAGAGGATGCCCCCAGGATTGCCCAACACCTTGGGAAGCAGATCGGAACTCTGCTTCAGTCTCCAGCAGCATTGGCATCTGGAAATGTATCTCCCATCATCGACGCTGATGTCGTTGAGTCGCAAAATGGAACTGGAAGCACTAAAAAGAAGATCAAGAAGAGTGGCGGCGGTGGAACCAAGGCTTCCGCTGACGAGGTCAGTTTCGTTCCCGACTCTCAGTACGGTTCTCCCCAACAGGGATGGACAACGGCACAGAAGTCGATCTGGTTTCTGTACATCGTGGAAAAGCAGGCCAGTATCACCCAGTTAACCGCCTACAGCATTGCGAAGAACTTCAACAAGTATTTCAAGGTCTCCGGTGCCATCAACGGCGGAAACGTGATGAAAGGTCTCGAAAAGGAACGGTTGAAGACTCCGCCTACAGTTGGAGCCGACCAGACCAGCGGGACATCGAAATACTTTCTGACCACGGCGGGTAAGACAGTCGCTGAGAAGTTGGCAAATGGAGAAACCGCCGCGACTGAGTAACGATGCCGCTCGTTGACAAAGCCACGCTGATTGCTAGACTTGCTCCTCCGCTCGATCTACCGTTAACAGAGTTGCTCGTGGATGAATTCATCTCCTTGGAGCGTCGCTACATTCAACGCGATTGGGAGCCTGCCCACCTCGACGGCGGCCAGTTCTGCGAAGTCCTGGCCCGCATAATCTATCACCAAGATTCAGGCATTCTCAGTCCTGGCAAAGAATTCAACGAGTGCATGAAGTACGTTGAAGATGAAAAGGGACAGAACGCTCACGCATTCAATCCAAGAAGTGACGCTCTACATCTCTGTAAGGTACTTCGGACTACGTACAAGTTCCGTAGTCAACGCGGTGGAGTTCACATCTCTCCCAAGTATCAGCCCAACCACATGGATTCGAAAGTCATTGTTGAGATGGTGCGCTGGAGCTTTGCAGAGACGTTGAGAATCTTCTGGTCGGGGACTGATCGAGAGCAAGTTGCCAAGGCAATCAGGGAGTTGCTGACTTTTGACGTGCCTTGCATCGGCAAGTTTGAAGAAGTCATCATGGTCCAGCGAACCGACTTGACTGCCGAAGAAGAGGTGCTTGTCCTCCTTCACTATGCAGGTGAGCAAGGCTTCACTCGCACCGAAGTAGGAAAATATGCAATGGTGAGCCCCGCATCAGTGACGACAGCTTTGCAGAAGCTCACAAGTCCTGATGTGCGCCAGGTGATTCAGTTGGCTTCGGGAAAATATCGGCTGAACGATTTAGGCTCAAAGCGGATACGCGAGAAGCTGCCAGATAAGCTGCTCCTCGCATAGGCAGAGCGAATTACTTATGAGTCGAAACGTTTTTATTCTGGGAGCTGGAGCGTCTGCTCAAGCGGGTGCTCCAATGATGAGCACGTTTATCGGAGCCGCACAGGGCATACAGCGGGGAGTGGGGGATCAGCCGCCACTTTATCCGAAGGAACAAGAATATTTCGACCTTGTGTTTAAAGCTCGAAGGCTTCTGCAACAAGTCCACTCGAAATCAGAACTCAACATCAACAATATCGAATCCCTATTCGGTGTCTTTGAAATGGCCGCTCTGTTGGGAAAACTTGGACCCCTGACCGACCAAGAGATCCAAACTCTGCCGAAAGCAGTCAGATACGTAATATCGAAAACGATCGAATATTGCTTACGGTATCCCACAAATCCTCGTGACCAAATACTCCCTCCACAACCATACGACAGCTTCGTCAAGATTGTCCGACAACTCAATCAGAGGGAACCAGGCTCCGTAAGCGTTATTACGTTCAACTATGACGTGGGTGTCGATTATGCTTTTCACTTTAACTCGATTCCGTTTGAATATCGAACTGGAAACCCAAACGGCCTAAATCCTGGGCACAAAACTTCTCCTTGGGCGATAGACCTTCTGAAGCTTCATGGTTCATTTAACTGGGGACGCTGCGACAAATGCAGCGGCGGCAGAGTAGTGCCCTACTTAATGAGTGAGTTCTTTGCCTCAAACCGAATCTGGCTTCCGCTTTTGGAAGAACCTAAAAGCCGCCACTTGGAGATGTCTAACGTTCTGGTTACACGCTCTTGCCCAGCCTGCGGAACCAACCTGGCAGAGGGTCCAGTGATTGTGCCTCCAACATGGAACAAGGGAAACGCTCACGTCGGACTGTCGTCGGTGTGGCGAGCGGCTGCGACGCACCTCTCAGAAGCAGAGAATGTGTTTGTCATTGGCTACTCACTACCCACAACGGATGAGTTCTTCCGCTACTTCTATGCGCTTGGCACCGTTGGCGATGCAATCCTTGAGACGTTTACGGTCGTGGATAAAGCGCCAACTGTATTCGACAGGTTCAAGAGCATCCTGGGTTCTGCGGCGCTGTCTTGTTTCTTGCCCTGTCACAGCACTTTTGAGGAAGCCCTCCCTTCGATCAGGCAGCGCCTGCTCCTCCCTCTGGAGTGATCGGCGGGTGGCGCACATCTGCAGTATCCCAACCATCGTTCGTTTCCTGAATCTCCTGATCCAGCTTAAAAGGGGGGTGCCGGGTGCCCCACTCATTCGCGTTCTTTGCGAATGAGTGGGTTTCATCACAAACGCGAAGAGTCGGGATCACAGACAACCCCCAACTTCCTCGCTACGCTCGCCTGTCTTCGGTGACGGAGTAGCCCGACATGCGGCTGCACTCCGCGATTCTCTCCTCCCATCTATCCGTGACCGAAATTCGTTGACTTAAGACTCACCGCGCGCAACCATAGAGATTCGGACTGGGACAGTTTCCAGGTTGAGAGAACTCGTAGGTCCGAAGTGAGGTGCCGCCTTCCAGCAGACGGTCCCCCGGGCGCTGCCGAAATCTCGGCAGTCTTTGAAATGAGATCTTTAAATGAGATCTTTGAAACAAGATCCTTGAAAACGCGAAACTCGACCCCACAAAGGGGGCTTGACACGCTTCCCCCCACTTCGAAGGCCCACCCAGCCCGAAGCGGAGACGAGAAGTCCCATAACTCCTTATTCCAGAAGACTTTGGACGTAAGTCCTTTCGATTCAAAGACCGGGCAGAAAAATCCCGCTAGGTCCTTGATCCCAGAAGACCGGGGGGGGAGGGGGAGGGTACTAACCAGTAAACACCATCCCGAAACGCCCGTTTCTCCCATTTTTCATGGACAGAGTTATCAAATATATTTTCGGGCTTACAAATTTGGGATAGTCGAGACGAGAATCAAGGTCAAAGGCAGCGGGCGAGGGCGCCCGCTCCACACGAGCATCTCCACACTTACTCACTTCTCCGAGTCGCGGATCAGCACCACATCAGCTTCGCGATGGCCGCGAATCACTGCGAGTTGTTTCCCATCAGCGGAGTAGTCGAAATCGCGGATGAACTCCGACTTGAAATCGGTGATCTGCTTTCCCGGAGAACCATCCAGATGCTGCAGCCAGAGATTATCGGTCTGGCCGTCACGAACCGGATAGATGATCCCTGAACCGTCGCGCTTGAACAGGATCGGACCGTCGCCAAACAGAACCGCATACTCGACACGGGGTCGCTCGAAATCCACGAGCCGCACTGGCTGAGTGACGTCGAGTGACAGCAGACCGAGGCTTTCCTTGGTTTCGCCAATGTGATTCGTTATGAACGCCGCGAGCTTTCCGTCCGGAGAAATCGTGACTCGACCATAGTTGGGGTCGGGAAACTGCTGCGAGGCGCCGCCCTCGATCGCAACTTTCTCAATCTTCGAGTCCGCGTCCGCAAAGAGCACGGTTTTGGAGTCGGGAGAGCACACCGGCACGATGTCGAACTTCCCGTGCGTCAGTTCTTTTATGTTCCCGCCATCCTCATCCGCGCGAAAGATATGGATTTCGGTTTTGGCTTCGGGAGCCGCCGAGAAAACGAGGTGTCCGTCGGGACAGGAGCGAACGAATCCAGGCAAGCGAACCTGAGCCAGCAACGGCGTTTTCGCGCCGGAGTCGGGATTGAGGAACGCGGCACTGCCTCCCAAGCCGGACATCAGCAGTTGGCCATTCCGCGTCCAGGCAACTTCGTAGCTGGGAGCGGAACCCTCCATGGTGAACTGCCGAGCCTGGGAACTGTCGGCGCCATCGGGCAAAACGTACGTGATGTTATGAAGCTGCCTCTCTACCGTTGCTATGGTGTGACCATCGCCAGCGAGGCTCAAGTCGATGTAGGAGTTGGTGTCGCGAGTCACCGGCGACACTTTGCCGGACGGATAAGCAATGTGAGCGATCTGATTCTGTCCGGCGAAGGGCTGCGCCAAAGCCAGCAGGCCGCTGCCATCCGGCAACCAGACCGGCTTTGCGAAGAAAAGTTCCTTCGAGATCAGGAATGGATGACGCTTGCCGGTTTCCGCATCGATTGCATCCATGCCGCCGAGCGCGTCTCCAGGCTGCGAGAGTGGCATGACGATGGTCTTGCCGTCGGGAGACCACGCCGTATCGAATTGCGCTTCATTCAAGGGACCTGAGATGAGGGTTTTTTCTTCGCCGCTGGCGATCGTGCGGATGATCAGCCGGTATTCACCGGGCTTCGGATTGTTCCCGAGAATATAAGCGAATCTCTGGCCATCCGGCGAGAAGCTGATGTTCGAATCAATGTCGGTCACCAGTTTCTGCGGCGTGCCTCCGAGCACCGGAGCGCGATACAAATATTTCAGCGATCGGCTGCCAGGTTCCAGGCGTTGCGAAATACAGGTAATTGCCATCGGGCGAGAAGCGCAGCCCCTGATAGTCGACGGGCGCGGGCGCTACGACCTGCGTATTGCTGTTGGTCGGAATGTTCTGCAGCCACAAGCCCTGCTGGCCACCTTCCTCCATTACATGCAGCAGATATTTTCCGTCGGGAGAGATGGCAACCAGCGTCGCCTTGCCGGTGACAGTAGCTTTGCTGACACTGAAATTCTGAAACGGAGCCGGCCGGCTGCGCGACAGCAAGGCATAGACTCCATAGCCGGCCGCCGCGACCAGCAGAATGGCGATCACGGTGCCGATGCCGAGTCCCAGTTTGTGCTGCTTCGCAACCGCGACCACCGCCGAACTGCCCGACGTTTGTGTGTCGTGGCCCGGCGCCGCGAGTGGCGCCGATGCGGGAGGCGCGGCCGCGTCAGTCATGGCCGGAATCTGGCGGCTCGAGTCCGTATCGCGCTTCAGCCGCTGCAAGTCGCTGCGCATCTCAGAGGCATGCTGGTAACGCAGGTCGCGATCCTTCTCGAGAGCCTTGTTGATGACGTCTTCCAGCTTGGGCGGCAGATCCGGATTCAGCCGCATCGCGGGAGCTGGAGTGCGATTCAGAATCGCCTCAAAAATCGTGGCCGAACTTTCTCCGCGAAACGGCAGCATGCCTGTCGCCATCTCGTAGAGAACTGCTCCGAATGAGAAAAGGTCCGAACGCGCGTCGAGTTCCTTGCCCTTTGCCTGCTCCGGCGACATGTACGAAACCGTTCCCATCGTCGACCCAGGACTGGTCAGGTGCGGGTCGTCCAGCGTGCCCGTCATCGTGTTCGCCGATGCAATATGGCTCGATGAGCCGCTGGCAGGCGCGACTTTCGCCAGTCCGAAGTCGAGTATCTTCGCGTGACCGCGCTCGGTCACAAAGATGTTCGCCGGCTTGATATCGCGATGGACAATTCCCTTGGCGTGCGCTGCATCGAGGGCATCGGCAATTTCAATCGCTAGCGAGAAAATCGCCGAAGTCTCCATCGGACGCGCTGAGATTTTGTGTTTCAGCGTCATGCCCTCGAGGAACTCCATGGCGATGAACGCCTTGCCGTCCTGCTCGCCGATGTCGTGAATCGTGCAGATGTTGGGATGGTTCAGAGCCGATGCCGCCTGCGCTTCGCGCTCGAAACGGGCAAGTGTTTGCGGATCCCGGGCAACATCGTCGGGCAGGAACTTGAGCGCGACAAAGCGGTGCAGTCGCGTGTCTTCAGCCTTGTAAACCACGCCCATGCCACCGCCTCCAAGTTTTTCAACGATGCGATAGTGGGAAATGGTCTGGCCGATCATGAGCAGTGGCAACTGTACAGTCGGTCCATCTTATGGACGAGGCGGACGGTAGTCAATGAAGGGGTGCATCGATCGTGCGACAGTCTGGCTTCTGCGAAGCGTCTTATCGCGACCGGGCAAGCGTTTCCGCCAATTCTCGGAATTCCTTGTTCTTCATCAGCTTCTTGAAAGAATCGTCCGTCCGAGGATCGGGCATGCCTTCTCCCGGCAGAGCGTTGGCTTTGTGATCGAATGCTTTCTGCAGATAGCCTTTTGCTTCCGTGGCATCGTCCATCTCGGCGTAGGTGCAGGCAAGGTTGTAGTAGAAGATGGGATACTCCGGATCTTTGCTCACACCGTATTCGAATGTCTCTTTCGCTTTCTGCAGGTTGCCCGTAATCCCATAAGACATGCCGAGATTGTCAACGAGGACGATCCATAAAGACTTCTCCAGCTTCGGATTTACTTTCTCAAGCTCCAACGCATGAGAGTACGGACCGATTGCGCCTTTGTAGTCGTGCTGCAGATAAAGTCGACTCGCCTGCCCAACTAGCTCCATGCTGGATTGAGGCCCATTATCGATGTGCATGGAGTTGAGTACGTCCGCAAACAAGGGCTCGTCTGCTGCGACGTAGTTCACTTTCGAAACGTGCAGATCAATGTAGGTGTTGTCATAAAACTGACAGGCAAACAGGCTTTCCTGATTGATGCTCTGGCCCTTGAACTCCGCCACAACGTAGCGCATGACATCAATGTCACCGGAACGCGAGTAACGGACATCCTGAATTTTCAGGGGCGGGTGCTTCGTTTTGTCCTCAAGCGACTGACGACATGACCTCGCCGTTCCGGATCTTGTCTCCTCCAGCGTGACGGATACCACGACGTTTGTGTTCTCGTTCTCCGCAACCATGTAGCGGCGCCCATCCGGCTTGGTCTCGACGCTTTTCGCCACGAATCCTGGCAGTGCCAACACAACACCCCAATCCTTGGTAGGCAAGGAAAGACGTCCGTGCAATGGAGTCTGTGTTGGTTGGGCAGCACACGACAGCGCAACGAACGCCAAGGAAAAGACGCGGAATCGCACACAAACATTTCCCATGACGCCAAAGTCTAGCACTACATCAGCGAATCAACCCGCGACCCGACGCCCGACTTGGTTGACGTAACATAGCGATCACACTCGAGCAGGGTAGGTTCTGAGTGAAAACCTGTTTTCAACAGTTACTCTCTCGATGGGATCAACTTGGGGGAGGAATGTCCGCTAACGTCCGTTCTTGTCGGCCCATGTCCCTTACGGGATGTTTGGATTAGCCTCCGGTTCCCGGCCTGCGCTTCTTTCGACCTGGCATCTTGTCAAATTCATCCTATTTTCGGTAGTTGGCTACTTCAAAGTAGCCTACTACCCTATTTTCCCACGGCTGCTCCTACGGCCCGCGCTGAAACAGCTGCTGCCGTTGGCCATTTAAACGTGACAAATTCCCAACCGATAGCGAGCAGATACAAGGCGGCGGCGATCAGGTAGAGAAACCGGAACCCGAAATACATCGAGTTGTACTCCAACAAGCCGCCGCACATCGCGCCGAACAGATTTGCCGACATGACTCCGGAAATGTCGCCGCGGGATTTCAGCAGGGCAGAAAAGACGATGCCGGAGAAGAACATCGGGGAAGTGAGCAGCATCGCGGTTCCGATGCGGCCGCTCCAGGTCGAGGGTAGTCCCCCGTTTTTCGCGACCCACCAACCCAGGGCCAGCGACGCCAGCAGCAAGGCGTACGGCAGAACCAGACGCTCGATCTTGAGTTTCTGCACAGCCCAGTTGGCCAAGAAGGCCATCACCATGATCGCGGCGATCACCACTCCGATCACTTGCCACGAATTGCCGAAGGTGAGCCCCAGTTCAGTGATGCCTTTGGTTTCGATCAGCATGAAGCCTGCTCCCAGAAGGAAAAAGGGGAAATTGCCGATCTGGGGCCGCTCCGGTAGTAAGTTGGAAATCAGGAACAGTGAGAGGGCCAGAACCAAGACGACCATTCCCAGGTACGAGACGGGATAGATTCGCGCCGGCATGTAGAAAAACGGCCAGTCGTCGGTGGAGACGTCGGCACGGATGTTCGGATTAGCGTATGTATCAGTCTTGTCCAGAAAGCGCTTCTGGGCGAGGAGATCCGGAGGCAGGGTCAGCGGATCTTCAGACTCCAGGAAAAAAAGGAAAACCGTGGCCTGCCAGCGGATGATAGCCAGTTCTAGAAACAGGCTCAGTAGTGCCGAGGCGACGATAGCAGGATTGACCCAAACCCGTATCCGCAGTGCCGCCGTGCCGGCGGGCATCCGCGCCAAGAGCGGCACACGATCACTCTTTGTGCAGAATCTCCAGGGTGGGACTTGTCTTAGCCTTCTTCTTTCCGCGCGACTTCTTGCGGGACTTATTCCCCTCGCCGACGATGTCCGCCACGGAGGTGCTTTCCAGTATCTTGGCGGCGGCATCCCGTACTTCCAGAAACACACCGTACAGCGCGCGATGGTCGGGATCGCTGACAATCAGACTTCGCAGTTGGTCCGCATCCCCGAAAGGCGCGAGCGGACCATCGACCAGCCGGACAATCTCGCTGAGCTTGATCTCCTCCGGCGGACGCCGCAAACGGTAGCCACCCTTGGCGCCGCGGACACTTTCCACGATGCGCGCGTTCTTGAGTTCCAGCAGAATTAACTCAAGAAACTTCTCCGGCAGGTCGCTTTCCTGCGCGATATCGCGGATCCTGACCGTTTGCGCGCCATACCGGCGGCCAAGCGTGGTAATGGCTTGCAGCGCGTAGAGGCCTTTTTGCGAGATCTTCAATCGTGGTCCTTTCTCGGACGTACTCTATTGCTCTCTCGCCCAGTTTGCAACTGACCATAAGGGTCAGATTAACGACTCCCAGCCAGAACCCCTCCGCACGCTTCTGAACAGAATTTCATGCTCGATTTATGCCCTCTTAATTCATCACAACTACCCTTAACTTCCAGGTCACGATTGAGATTGAGCGAGGGCGATACCGACCTCTAAAGGGTATCCTCTATAGGGCTGTTCAATACCTTTCCCAAGATCGAGGACGCATCGGAATTATGAACTACGGAGCCCTGTTTCGATCGGCGCTGGTGACGCTCCTTAGAAACAAGATGCGCAGCATCCTCACCGTTCTCGGAATCACCATCGGCATAGCCGCGGTCATTTGCGTTGTTGCCATCGGCAACGCGGGGCAGGCACGCGTCCAGCAACAGCTCAACAATCTTGGAGACAACTTTGTCTGGATTGAAGCAGGAGGCCGCGCCGTCAACGGCGTGCGCACCGGCACGCACGATACCAAGACGCTCGTGATGGCCGACGCATTGGCGATCAAGAGCCAGGTATCGCTCATCAAGAGCGTCTCGCCGAATGTCGACGATCCCGTGCAGGTCATTTACGGCAACCAGAATTGGCACACGTCCTATCGCGGCGTTACGCCCGAATTCTTCGAAATCAAGCGCTGGTATGTGGATCAGGGAGCCGTTTTTTCTCAGGACGACGTCGATCGCGCGGCCGATGTCTGTGTGATTGGACGCACGGTGCGAGACCAGCTTTTCGGCGTAGAACCTCCGGTCGGTAAAGTAATCCGCGTCAACAGTCTCCCCTGCAAAGTAGTCGCTACCCTACACCCGAAGGGTCTGTCGCTATCCGGACAAGATCAGGACGACACCATCATTCTTCCGTACACTGTCGCGCAGAAGAAACTCAAAGGCATTACCTGGCTGGATGACATCCTTTGCTCCGCAGTTTCGCAGGATGTCGTCAAAATGGCTGGACAGGAAGCGACCGCGGTGCTCCGCGACCGCCATCACCTGCGTCCCGAAGAAGAGGATGACTTCAACATCCGAAATCCAGAAGACATCATTCAGGCGCAGCTCGATGCCAGCAAGACGCTAACGATTCTCTTGATCGCCATCGCTTCGGTTTCGCTGCTCGTTGGCGGAATCGGCATCATGAACGTCATGCTCGTGTCCGTCACGGAACGTACGCGAGAGATCGGCGTGCGCGTGGCGGTGGGAGCGACTGAAGAAGCCATCCAGCTTCAGTTCCTCGGCGAATCGATCATGCTCAGCCTGGTGGGAGGAGCGGCGGGCGTGCTGTTTGGCATCTTCGGGTCGTATCTGGTGGGGCAGACGCTGGGTTGGCCCATCCAGATGTCAGCGGAGTCGATCGTTGTGGCTGCAATGTTCTCCGTGGCGGTCGGAGTGTTCTTCGGCTACTATCCGGCGCGCAAGGCGTCGTTGCTCGATCCGATCGAGGCGCTGCGCTACGAATGAGATTTGATTGTTTTGAAAAGGCACGGCTTTTGGCCGTTGAGGTTTGCCGGGTGCGAAACATTTCTAAGCAGACTGCTTTGATTCTCAGGGACCAGAACTAATGACGAAACGGAAGTGGCTGATCGTGGCGGGTGTGGTGGTGGTGGCTGGTTTGTTCGCCGCCTTAAGTCTGAATCGCGGCGCGCAAACGCAGCACTTTACCGCGAAGGTGGAGCGAGGACCAATCAGTGACGTCGTGGAAGCCACAGGCACGATCAATTCCGTAATTACCGTCCAGGTAGGATCGCAAGTCTCCGGCGCCATCGCCAAACTCAATGCCGATTTTAATTCCCGCGTACATAAAGGAGACGTGATCGCGCTTATTGATCCTGCGTTGTTCAAGGGAGCCCTCCTACAGGCAACCGCGGATTTGAAAAACGCGCAGGCTAACCTGGTCGCTGCCCGCGCCAACCTGGAAAAAGCGCAAGCGGCCTTCGTGCAGACTAAGGCGGACTATGACCGGGCTGTCGGTCTCACCCGCGACGGCGTCATGAGCCAGCAACAACTCGATCTCGCAAAATCAAACTATGACGCGGCGAATGCATCCGTCGGCGCGGCACAAGCCAACATCACTCAAGCCGAAGCACAAATTAGTCAGAAAGAAGCCGCAGTCTCCGTGGCCCAGACCAACCTTGATTACACGATAATCCGATCTCCCATCGACGGGACCGTGGTTGCGCGCAATGTTGACGTAGGGCAAACCGTTGCCGCGTCTCTACAAGCGCCAACCATCTTCACGATCGCACAAGACTTGACCAAAATGTGGGTGTATGCGAAGACCGACGAGTCTGATGTCGATAACATTAAGTTAGGCAAGGTAGTCACCTTCAAGGTCGATGCGCTTCCCAAGCAGACTTTTCAGGGTGTCGTCAGCCAGATCCGAATGAACCCGACGACGGTGCAAAGCGTGGTTACCTACGACACCATCATCGAATTCGCGAATCCTGAGCTGAAACTGTTTCCCGGCATGACCGCTTACGTAACTATCCCAGTCGCGACAACGCAGAACGTAGTGAAACTCCCCAACACAGCACTGCGCTATAAACCTCCAATGACGCCGGATGAGGTTCTCGAGCTTTATAAGCGGTATGGGATCGAAGGAACCGACGAGCAGCGCTCACCGAAAGCCGTGGCCGACGAGAACGCCGCCGGTGTCAGCGCTCAGAATCTTCCGCGTGCTCCGAAAGCGGAGAGTGCTGTGGTTTGGAAGCTTCATCCTGATCAATCAATGGAGCCTGTCAAGGTTTCGCTTGGCATCACGGACCATGCATTCACGGAAGTCGCCGGAGTTCTGAAGGGTGACCTGAAGGAAGGCGACGATGTGATTATTCGATCGGTAACTTCCAAGACCCAGGCTCCCGGCACGCTGCGGCGCTAAGCGGCAGAGGGGGAGGGTATATGTATCAGGTATGCCTTTAGGCATACCGTGCCGTCTGTTCTCAAGGCGCCTTTAGGCGCTGGGTGACGGTGGTCGCATCACCGGCTCCAAGAACGACAGTTCATCTGTACCAATCATGGGATCAACACCCGCAATCAACGAACGCAAAGCGACTCCCTCCAACTCACGAGCAGAGGCGGTTCTCCGCGTGGAAGACGCGCACAAGTATTACGATCTCGGTGAAACCCGTGTGCATGCGCTGCGCGGCGTGAGCCTGGACATCCAACACGGTGAATTCGTCGCAATCATGGGGGCAAGCGGCAGTGGCAAGTCGACGTTCATGAACATGCTGGGCTGCCTCGACCGCCTCAGTTCAGGGCGATACTTTCTCGAAGGGATCGACGTTTCCTCGCACGACAAGCGCGCTCTCGCGCTCATTCGAAACGCGAAGCTCGGATTCGTTTTTCAGGGCTTTAATCTTCTATCACGCACTACCGCGCTCGAAAACACCGAATTGCCTGCGCTCTACACGAAGATCGACAAGGCCGAGCGCAAAAAACGCGCTGCCGAAGCGTTGGCTATGGTCGGTCTTGCCGATCGCGCCCAGCACTTTCCCTCGCAGATGTCGGGAGGACAGCAGCAACGCGTTGCGATCGCGCGGGCGCTGGTCAATCGTCCGTCCATCTTGCTAGCCGATGAGCCGACGGGAAACCTCGACAGCCGCACATCGGTTGAGATTATGGAGATCTTTCAGAATCTGAACGACAGGGGATTGACCATCGTCCTGGTTACTCATGAGCACGACATCGCGCAGTTCGCGAAACGCGTGCTGGTGTTTCGGGATGGAAAAATCCGCAAGGATGACCTCGTAGCAAACCGGCCGAGAGCCAGCGAAGTGCTGAAGACTCTGCCCACGCTCGAAGACTAGGCTGCTTGCAACGTTAGCCTGGCGCGCCTGCGCTATTGCTTCGGAGTTACTGACTTCAGATAAGCAACCACCGCTTCGGCATCGCCGCGGTCCATACGAAACTGAGGCATCGGCAAGCGAAGCTGTTTACCTGTCGTCCACACGCCGGTCGTCAACAGCTTGATCATGTCTTCATCGCTGGCCGGCGGAGTGCCTCCGATCCGCGGAGCATTAATTGGCCAATCCGAATCGTGCCTCGCTGGCATGTAGGGCACGGACGCTCCCTGCAACCAGCGACTGCGGTCGAGATTCCCATTGCTGTCCCGCGGCGTATGGCATGTCCCGCACATGGCGACGGATTCAACCAGATATTTTCCTCGCGCGGCGTCCGATGCGGCGCCGCTTTTTTCACTCGAAGACTTGGGCTTGCTGCTCTGGCCAAAGGTGAACGGTGATGAGCTCGCGAGCAGCCCGAGAGCGACAGTGACAAGAATGAATGATCGCGAAGACATGAAGTGTCCTTTCGTGGATCGCGGTTCTAACGCCATTAGGTTATCGGGTATGCCTCGTCGGACACAAGCGGAGGAAAGTTTCTAGTTGCAGCGTGCGGAAGTAGTTCTGGCCGGCTATTCGCAGGCGCTTCGGCTGGCGGGTTCGAAGCGATCCAATTGGGCGTCGCGCTGGCTGCTGAGGCGGCCATCCTTCGTCTTTCCGAAAGGCTCGGCGCCCGGACAATAGTACAGCGCGGTATGCGGATCCACCCACACCTCGATCGACGGGTCGCCCTGAAAATGAGTCGCGGGCGCGGGCGCCTCGGCGATTCCCATCGTGACCAACGTTCTTTCCCACAGACTGAGAGAGGCTCGTTTCGGCGCCCCGGCTGCCGGCCACAACAGAGCTGCTAACGCAACGAACACGGCGAGCCCCAGGTATAGGTCAGCGCGGTGAAAGCGCAAAGTGACTCGAATGTCTGCCAGGCGCGGCAATATTGAAGTGCGAAGCGGCGGGCTGTCAGCTTCACTCGGAGGGTACGCAGCTTCCAAATAGGCAGCGTTTTCCTCCGCGAGCAACTCGTGTGGTTGGATGTCTAACTCGGCATTCTCGTGCTCGATCGTCTCAAGCGCGACAGCCTCCGTGGGATCAGGCTCGTGGGCATCCGAACTCCAGTGCGATTTCTCCAACGCCGCGCCGAGAGCGGATTGAACGTCGATGCGAGACTCTTCGATGGGCTGTTCGTCGACTATGTGTGCGGGCATGCTCTGTCCGGACGCGGACCTTCCCAGAGCCGATTGTGCGAGCCGGGATTCGTCGCTTACGTTGCGTTCGAGCACAGGACCCGCGAAATGGCTCTCCGTCTGAATTCTCGATGCACCCTGCGATGCCGCGGGAGGAGGTTCGTGGTGCACGCTCTCGCCGATCTTTCTGATCGTCTCGCCCGGCTCCGGAGAGCGTTCGGGCCACAGGCCCTGCTCCTGACTTTTCAGCCACATCGAGGCCCAGTTGCGCTGCAGTCTTTCTCCGGGGCGAAGCTCTTCCAGTCCGCAATTTCCGCAGTGCATTGCTTCTTCGGCTTTAGGAGCGCCGCAATGCGGACAGGTGTGAGAAGGTTCTGGCAACGACTGGAGAGGGACTGTCGAGGGCTCGGGTTCGGATGCGACGTCGGTTTCTGGGGTGGATTCCGTGATCGGTTCCACCGTCTGCGGTGACTGCGTCCGCCGCTTATTGTGTTCCTGAATGGTGAAGGCCGCGGACAAAAGCCCCTCGAAGGATTGCTCATCCAACGTCATAGCAGACCGTGGCTGGTTGGGCCGGATCGTGGACATAGCATCGCATGGGGAAGAAACGAATCGTCCAGACTGACCTTATTGTAGTGCAATTCCGGACCTTCTGAACACAAAACTGGCGAGCGCCGTTTCGGAGAGAATTCCCGATTGCGCATACCATTGTGGCTTCGCCTCATGAGAGCGGTCTAAGTAATGCCCCTAAACATAATGGTTTACACCGTAACTTCATGGTTCTAGGCCGGATGAAGAGTGGCGAAAGTTTGGCGAATCGTTTGCTTCTGCATAAGCGGGTCGCGACCCCAAGACTGAACTGAAGGAGCCGACGAAACGCCCATGATTAACCTCAATGAGATCAAGATCACCCCCCGCGATCAGCAGGTTTTGCGACTGCTGGTGCAGGGTTGCAGCAACAAGGAAATCGCGAGCCACTTGAACATCAGCCCGCGGACGGTGAAACAGCACTTGCGCACATTGTTCTTGCGTGCGGGTATTAAAGAAGGTCGGAAGCGGGTGAAACTCGCCACCGCCATGTTCATTAAGGAGCAGATGCCGCCATGCAACCCCGCGATCGGCTAACCGCCAAGGAAGTTCAAGTCGCCACCCTGGTCTGGCAAGGCCTGACCAACAAAGACATTGCCCGCGTGCTTACCACCAGCGAGCAGGTCGTGAAGAACTATCTGCGAACCGCCTTCGACAAACTGGGCGTCTGGACCCGTCTCGAACTCGCGCTCTATGTGGCCGGCCATGGCGGGGCTAACTGGCACGTTCATCTGGGAAACGGGCTTTTGCCAAAGCCTGTTGGCTGGAGCATTTCCGGCGACGAACGTCAGGTCTCCGCAAGCAGGGAGCCAGTTCCGGCGAGGAGCGGGCTCTGATTCTTCGAAGCGAGACTTCGGTGACGGGCTCAACCTAGTTGTCGAATCCAGAGCCCGTCGCCGTCGTCAAACAACGCCGCGGAGGAGTAAATCCAGGAATTGAATCGGACGTGTTTTTCGCTGTCACCTATGGTTTCTCACTCCTTTATTTCCATCCAGTGTTGATCGAGCGAAACAGATTGCACACGCTCTTTCTCGTGGAAGCCTATCCCGCGCGATGAAGTCGTCCATCTCCGATGATCTAACTAGCCGTTTATCAGCAAGATACAAGCGGAATCTTCCTTCTGGCATCGTCTGTTCACTGGTGCGGAGAAATCGCCCGATCCCGGTAACCAAATTGCTCGGTTACTCCCGGATCTGTATGTCCGGCTTGGCCATGTAGGTCCTCATCATCAGTTCCGACCCGACTGAGGTAGTTATGGCCCACAAGGACGTTTTCTGGATGGCTTGCGACTCGACTGAGCAGCTGCGAGCCGAGTATGGGCCATTCCACACCCGCGAAGAAGCCGAATCGGAGGCGCGCAAACTCGGCTTTGGATACCTCCTGCGCTACGAGCATATTCTGGGCCCTGACGAAGAGATCGAAGAGGTCCGCTGCGTTTTCCTCGAGCTGCAGGATGTGCAATCTCCGCTGCGTTCTGGCGTGATCTTCCATACGCGCTGCGCCAGTTGCGGAGAAGCTGCGGCCCACGAACGGGCATGGCAAGCCGAGGTTTGGGCGGATATCCACGAGTTCGAACATTCCCGCCACAGAGTTCGCCTCTTCGAGCACGCACGGGGAGAAGGCCTAAAAGAAATCGCCGACTGGCGAGGGCACGCTGCCTAAGTAAGTGTGGCGCCGACAATTCCTTCGATTTTGCTCCGTCGTCGCCGTCTCCTTCGATCGTCCGTTGTTTCGAACAGCGTTTCAATCTCCCACAGCAGCCAACACCGGACTCTCACGCCATCGCTTGGGGATACCGTCGGTTTTCCTACCATCAAGATTCATGAACAACTCGAGTTATATCTGCGCTGAAGACTTCAGCTACCCTCCTGGTCAGGCAAAGTCGGTTTCGTCTTCGAGTTTTCGGGTTCGTTGCCGTAATGTGCAAAGCCAATCGACACTTCCAGATTCAACTCCGCAAGACCTAGCATTTGTTCCGGCCACAGGGTTGGGCCGCCACCACCCTCCAGCGACCACCAGACACACGAGACATTCATCGTTACGTCCGGCAACTGCTGGAGAGAAAGAAGGGCATCGCGGCTGGGGTGAACTTTGCCGATAATCCAGTCGAGATGGCGCCTTAGATCTTTCGACGAAACGATGCCCTCAGAATCCAATAACCACATGTTAAGTCGCGGGACGTGACTCTTCGCGCGACCGCTGAACTGCATTGACTCGCCACGAACGGTTTGATGAGTCGGCTGTACATTCAGCAGAGAAGTTACTTGCTGCGGGTGCAAAGCGCCGCTCGCGATTCGAAGGACGGCCTTTGTTCTTTCGCAAGTGGCGTAATCGTCGTCAACAGGAGTAAGGCGCGAACGTGGTAATCTTGCTTCCATTTGCATTGCCCCGGATGAACCAGCTGATGTTGCCTGCAACCGGTGGTGTTAATTACAACATTGCACGTCCGCCATTATGGCGGATGTACATTGTTGGCGATGTTCGAGAAATCCTTAGGTAACGCCTTGCGCCCTGCCCAAATCGCGAATCCTCCCCGAAAAAGTTATCGAGCGCCTGGGGGGGAGGCCAAGGTCGCCCGCGAGTATAACCCCATCGTCTCCGGAAAGGCGTGCCGAATCGAGGTTTGGTGGAAGATGTTCCACCGCAGAGTCTTTGGGGAAAGCGGTCTGGTGAAAATCAATGATTGGACCGTGCTCGAGATGATGATTCAGATCTCTGGCAGTGTAAGTTTTCGGGTTGGCGGTTGGGCGGACCCCTGCTAGAAAAGCGCGAGAAGCGGCGCATGGTTGCGTAGCCCTTTTGTGCCGTTGAGGTCAGGCTAACAATGGGGAACAATGTCATGATTCCGCCGTACGCTAACGGAACCCCAAAGCGCGAGGAGCGACTTGCGTGAGAAGGACGAGAAGGAAGAGAAGTAGAGAACTGGGCTTCTTGAGTATCGGATTGTCCGTCATTTCGCTCGTTGTGGGAGCATTGATGTATTCTCCCGACGACGTGTCGTTTTTTGAGCCTCTTGTGATTCAGATCGCAGCCTTTTCCTGCGCCATGCTTGCGATACAACGAGGAAGCAAAATCTGGCTACTTGCGATCGTCGGCCCACTACTACTGTGGTCGTTCGTTTTGTTCGAGCTTATACAGGCAGAGAGTTGATCTGCCAGACGGTCAGGATTATGCGTGGGCCGATGCGGATATTGCGATGACCAGGCACAAAGCAGTTCAGGCCGCTCCCTGACTACGGGACCGTAGCTACAGAAAGCCGATTGAGTAAGTCCGATGGAGAGTTGTTAGGTCTTAGGGCTTTGCGGGCAATGGCTGCCAGAGCTCGATCTTATTCCCGTCCGAGTCATAGATCCAGGCAAACCGACCGTAGGATTCATCCATGCGATTCGGGTCGATCTTGACTCCCTCCTGTTTTAGGCGGTCCAGCAAAGCATCCATATCGTCGACGATGTAGTTGATCATGAACGGCGCGGAGCTGGGATCGAAATACTTAGTGGAGGCAGGAAAAACAGTCCAGACTGTGACGTGTTCCTTTTGCGGGTCGTCGTGTTCGCGCCACGGAAGCATCGCTCCTTGGCCTTTGTCAGCGAGTCCAAGATGCTTCGCATACCATTCGCGCGTCTGATCGCGATTCGCGGATTTGAAGAAGACACCGCCGATTCCAAGGATGCGCCCGCGCTGCTCTACTTTGACAGGCGGCTTCGACTTTTCAGGTTGCGGAGATTTCATTTCCTGTCCTCTTATTGAGCGGGCCGAGATGAGCAACAGCGAGCCGAGCGCGATTGTGCTCCAGGGTATTCCTTGCATCGGCGGATTATACACAAGGTCCGATTCGAATCGAGAAGACGGTTTGCTCAAGGTTGCCGCAATTCACCCTTTCTAGATCATCGGCACGAGCCGCCCCGGAGTCAATAAGCGTAATCGGCATTTTTCGCCAACTACCCGTTCCACGAGTCTAGAATTAGTCTGCCGACATGAGAAACAAGGCGGTTTTGCTGTGCGTGGCAGTCATCGGGATCGCAGCGTGGATGCTTGGATGGGGTTTCTGCGCAATTCTCGAATTGCGGCGCGACATGAGGGGGTGATCCTCGGAGTATCCAAAGAGCGTGTAGTGCAACTTCTTGGAGCACCGTCTTGGGTTGAGCCTTGCGGCAAGTCCTTCGGAACGCCAAAGCCTGACTGTACTGAGTACATTTATCGAAATTCATTCGCGCCGTTGTTACCCGAATACTATTCCGTCAGCTTCGACACGAGTGGACACGTCGTAGATAAGTACGTCTACTCTTCCCCGTAATCCCTGCTGCGTGTAGGTCAACTGTCGCGATCAGGAGTTGTTGACGACTGACTTCTATTGATAAGCATTACCTTCCGCCAAGGTTCTGTCCATAGGAGAACAAGACTTCCCTTTGACCGTCCGCGCCGGTTGCACAACTGCCATGCGTTGCAATTCAGAGTTTTGCGCGTATCATACCGCGTAGGTTTTGTGGGTTATCTTCGGCCAGATTCGCTATCGGGACACCGAGCAGTGGAAGGAGACAGTGAGCGACAAGACGTATTACACCGTCCTCGGCATCTCCGAGAATGCGAGTCAAGACGAGATTGATCGAGCGTACCGAAGCTCTATTGAGGCTTACGAGGTACTCTCGGACTCAACGCAACGCTCATCCTATGACCGGCAGTTAGCCCAGGGCCGGCAACAAAATGCACGCACGCCGAGTCCCCTTCTTTCCAGTGAAGTTTTCTCGAAACGAATGGGGTGCTCTATTCGTGAAGCGAAGGACTTATTGGCGGGCAAGCTGCCGATTACCTGTGCAATGGCGCGAAAACTCCAATCAGAGCTTGGCGCTTCGGTGGAGTTCTGGATGTCTCAGCCATTCGAGGCGGACTCACCCGGTCCAGTCGCAGGGATGGCGGTTATCCTTTTTTCCATTGGCATCGGGTATATGGTCTTCAGCTATTGTCATTAGAGTGGACAGATGGACCCCATGGAAGACTCAATGCGCAAGCCTCGCGTTGGCTTGATGGTCGCGGCGCTCCCGATGCTGTTTTTCGGATCTTTGATGTTCCTGTTCGGCTATTTCGATCTGAGTGAATGGCGTTCGGAACGGGCCGCGCTGATTGCGTGTGGAGTGGTGTGGGTCGTCACTGGACCTACTGTATTCGGATGTGCGCTGTGGCTTTTGGGGTCGCTGGGCCGCAATCCGCGAGCTCTGCGCATTGGGGGAGCGGCCTCGGTTGCGTCCGGTGCAGTGTTGGCATTGGCGGCGGCAGCGGGTGTGCTGCCGTGCAGTGGCACGGCTTGACTGCGCGGAAAACTGATTTCCGGCGGAAGTCAAATCCTGATCGGGCTGGTCCTGTTAAGGAAGGCACGGTAGGAATCCTGCGCGCGGTTTCCGCCGATGAGTAAAGCTTAGGTCAGCGGAGAACTCAACATAGGTAAGAAGGCATCCAGAATTTTCTGGAATTCCCCCTCTGCGTACACCGGCTGGACCACGAGGCGAGGATCGACTGGGTGACCTTCAAAGCGGTCTCCGCGGTAGCGAGGAAAGAAATGAATGTGCAGGTGAGGCAATGAGTTCCCATGAATCTCGTAATTCAACTTCACCGCGCCAGTGACTGCCAGCAGCGCACGGGACCCTCTCCGCGCGTCGCGCATGAACGCGCATGCAGTCGGTTCGGGCAGTTCATGCAACTCCACCGCATGAGTGCGCGACACAAGACAGGCGTATCCACGAACGGGAGCCGTTTCCTGCATTGTGACCCAGGACGCCTCCAATGTGGCCACAAGGTCGAGCGGTTCAGCCCGGCAACAGATCGGGCACGATCTTCCAGAACAGAGTGCTGCCCAGTGATCTTGGTCGTTCCAAGCAGACATTTCGCCGATACCGAAAACACGATATTAGCGCTTTCAATGTTGAAGGGATGGTTTCATCAACAATGGCAAAGGGATTCTTCCAAGATCACGGCGAACCGGAAGTCACCGGTGAAATGAGGCGGTTGCAATAGAACCCGGTCAATGAGTTCTATAAAAAGGGATGTCAAGAAAAAAAGCTCCGCCTCGAGCGGAGGATCGAGGTTGAAGAAGCGAGCCATCGTGGCCACTGCGAGAAAGCTGGCGGTGTTGCTGCATCGTCTGTGGGTCAGCGGAGAAGCGTACGAACCGCTGCACAACAGCAGCCGAACGACTGTGGCCGCAGCCGCGTAAAAACAAAACCGTTCCAGGAAGAGAAAAGACAAAAGCCCAAAGCCGAGTTCCGGTGACTGCGTTAATCGCCTGGCCCAGGTTCCACTCTCCGAGAGCAGAACCACAGGGCGCCAAACAGATGGCAGCACCGGCTGAACCGAGAACGCCCAACGTGCACCGAGCGAAACAAATCGCTCCTCGAGAGTGTGGATGGAAGCATGGCGACAGTGGCCACTCGGCGGGAGAAGAAAACCTTGCTCAATGAAGCCAGTGAAGAATCGACTTGACTCCGACCGGCCTTCTCATGGAAGGCGTTTACACTCAGGACGCCGATTGTGAGTGAAATCGAGATCTTGCGGCAATATCCATTTGGGATACCGTCTAACCCCACAGCCTTCACCTCGCGACCTCCTAGACGCCTGCTCTTGCTATTGACCACAGCTTGCTGGGGGAGCATTATTATCGCGTTCCCGGGCGCATTGTGCCCTCCTCGCCGGGAGTTGACCGGATCGTAACTCACCAGGGCCAGGATCGCCCTAGCTTGCTGGAGGCCTTATGAAGTCCCTTCGCTTCTGCTGCTATTTCGCCGTTTTCGCTGCTTTTCTGTTTGTGTTGGAGGCGACGCAGTCCAATCCTTTCGCTTACGCCAGTCAGCCGCGCGCTCAGGAACTGTCGTCGGCAGCCCCCGCGCAAACGGCGCGTTACGACGTTATAGGGATCGGTGCGCTGACCGACCGAGTTGGCGCCGTCGGAAGTCCATCCATGATGATGATCGCGCTGAATTCTGGGTCCGCCAGTCCGAGACAGCCGAGCTATCAATCGCCCTGTCCTTCTACGACTAAAGTGTTCATCAACAGCGGCGACCAATACGTCACCGATCCGCTAAGCCTCGGCGCCACCGCGAATATGGATCAATACTGCCACGATGTCTATCACCCGATTTGCACTGGGCAGATGTTCTTCTACGTCTGGAGCGATGGCGCGTGGAACGAACTCGGAACGGGGACACAGGCAGGACAGTGCTTCTGGACACTTCAAACAACGTCCCTTACCGCCGGGACGCGGCGTATCAAGGCGATTTACACCGATGATCAGAACGGCTTCGGTCCAAGTTCCGCCCTTATGTGGGTGGAAATCCTGAAGTGGCCAACGACCACAACTGTCACCTCGACTCCCAATCCTTCAACTTACAAACAGCAGGTGACCTTCACGGCAATGGCCTTGCCGAATCAAGACGCACCGACCACCCCGACCGGCAAGATTAAATTCGTAAGCGGAGGAACAACGCTAGGAATTGCACTCCTGTTCTCAAACGGCGTCGCAACGCTCACTACGAAGCACCTACCCGTCGGCACTGACCTTGTAACCGCCGAATATCTTGGAGACGCTGATAACGCTCCCAGCGAGTCAGCGAGCCTGAGTCAGGTAGTTGATCCTTAACGAGCTGTCCGTCCCCGCTCCGAGAAAGTCGCTGATCTCGGCGTTCCAATCTTCGCACTTTGAGCCGTTAAGGTGATCGCTCAGGTCAGTTGATGCAATCAGGCGTGTACACTCAAAACGCCGGCGCTATCTGACTGTTTCCTTGGCGATACGCTCCAGAATGTCGGGCAGTTTTGCGGACTCGATGTCTGACACATCCACGCCATAGACTTCCTTGATTCGCGTGGTTAAAGCTTCGTTGGCGAGGTCTTCGTGAAAGTCCCATAGGCTGGACTCGTCGGATATAAAAGCCCAATCGAGGTTCAGCACGCGCCGAGTAAAGTCTTCCGCCAGTTCGGCGTGAGCACCGACCCGCTTTCGTTGTGCGAACTCTGGGCGTTTGCCTTCGCTCATCACGTCATTCTAGAGCACGGCACAGAGGGCTGACTGTTGAAACCAGGCGATTTCACTCAGAACGATCCCGTTCGGGTCGTGAGTGAAATCGGGATTTTTCGCCAATTAAAGCTGTTAACGTTCTACCATTGGTGGCGAAGAAACCAGGATTGTCGCTTTCTGTCTGCCAAGATTCAGAAAGTGCAAAGGGAGCGCCGTCGATGCAACAATCGACCAGCCATAGGCCGCCGCCTTCTGTCATATCGGTCGCTGTGGTCCAATTGCTTGGGTCTCTACCGCTCTTATACTTTTGTGGGATCAATCTGTGGGGAGCAGCTTTGATTACCCATGAAGTTGCGCACTCGCCGCTTCTACTTGTCGTCTTGGGACTTCCATTTCTGTTTAGCCTGATAGCGGTCGTGACATCAATCGGGCTTCTGCGGCTCACCGAGTGGGCCAGAAGGGCGACCCTGTGTCTTGCGAGTTTTCCCATTTGCTCGTGTGCTTTTTTCTTGATTCTGTATCATCCTCATCCTTATGACATTCTTCGCCCGATTGCCGAGATAGCGCTGGGGATTTTGGCGGCGATAAGCATTTGGTGGTGGGCTCTGTTCACCCGCAATTCCGTGCGCTCTGAGTTTCGTCGGGATTGATCGAAGCCTCCAGACTATTGTCATCAGGCGATTCGTAATAAAGAATGCGGCTCGTGCGATTTAGCGGGCGCTAGTAGTCGAGTCGAGCGCCGCAGTATTTAGAAGATCAGCTAAATTGGGACCGAATTTCTCTGCGCGTGAGCAGGATGAGTGCCCATAGGCTTAGGGGTGCGAAGAAGACTACAAGATAGATACAGAAAGCGTAACCGAGATCTCCGACTACAAATATCGCGCCGCGAGGTTGAGGGGGGAATATCGACTGAGGATTGAGTACAGCCAATAGCGCATAGACCGTGACTGGGACTGATGCTAGATAAAGCGTTATCCGCCTTGCCCACGCTCGTAGCCAAAAAAGGCCGAATGCAGCCAGAAGACCCAAGACGCCGATAATACTCGGCAAAATAGCCAAGAAGGCTACGCGAACATTCATCAGACTGGCGACTGGATGACCAGTTCTGTGGCAAAATTCGACTGCGCTCACAAATTCAGCAATGACCCCCACGAGTAGGACGAGACTACCAAAAAGAATGACCGATGCGAGTGCCATGACTGACGGGGGCTTGCCCATACAACTTAGGATATGCGATCAGTCATTTTCAGCCGCATAACTGACGTAACCAGGCGATTTCACTCAGAACCCCTGCGGCAGGGTCAGTGAGTGAAATTGGGATTTTTCGACAACTACGATCAGATTGTCTATTCTGGGCCGCTACGGTCGCCGTGAACGCTTCGACACTGACGCCGCACACCAAGCCAGCAGTGCCAAGGAAATAAGGGTAGCGGCCGCCCAGATTTCCAAGTCCCGGATGGCTCGTGGCCGTGGAAAATTCGGAGTGGCAGACAGCCAGACTGCTTGTAGAACGCCACATAAAGAATAGAGGGTCAGCGCAGCGCAGAGAACTAATCCAAACTTCAGACCGGGAGTGCCTTCAGGGCGCATAGGCAAACGCTACCGACTACTCGATGAATTTGCAATCTGCAAGTCTGGCGAGATCAGCTTCAAGTACAGCTAATCCCGGTGAGTGTTTTTGAGTTTGGATTTTCGTACCAGATAGGAAATCATCATGAACGCCATGATCACAAAAAACGCCGCGATCACCGACGCCCTCAGGATCATCCCCATTTCGACATGAACGGGATCTTGAACGACGGCTCGCCCAATAAACACCGCGAGTAACGCAGCCACAAGCGTGGCTCCTGCAATGATGACACGACTCGCGACTTGGGTGGTTTTCCTAAGCACAGCCACCGTTCTCGTGTACGAAGCCTTTCATTGACGCTCGTAGTTTCCCACAAAAGGTCAGTTGTTGGTAACAGGCGATTTCGCTCATTGACTGGGATGATGAGTGAAATGGGGATGTTACGCCAACTACGGCACGACTTAGCTTCTCCAAGGTCAGCGACATCCCAAATCATCAAGCGTTCCATACTCGCCAGAATCGAGGAAAGCCTCATCCTCAGACCTCAAAACCGCAAGCACTTTCGTAATGTGGCGTGCTCATTTGGACGTGCCAAAACCGGACTTGGCCTTCGATAGTAGGTAGTAGTAGAAGGTTGCCAACACCGGCCCCGCGAACTACCGAGGACGCTTAAGTTGAACGAAGCGGAGGCCGGGAACTGGAAGCAATTCCGGTGTTCCCGGCCAGCGTGTTTCAGGGCGATTTCATTTGAGATGGAGGCTTTGATGGGGCGTTCCTACGTGCGCCTGCTGACGCTAACGCTGGCAACGAGCGGTCTGGCGCCGCTGATCACCATTCTTGCCAGCTCTTACCTGAAGAACGGGGTCCTGCCCTGGCTACAGCTGCCGGTTTACCTGCTGATCGCGCTCGGAATCATTTCGCTGGCGCTGTTGTTTCGCTGGAGGCTGCGGCGGGTCGAAGGCCACGGGGACAACGCCGCCGCCGAGCAGGCGGTTTTCCTGCTACGTTAGGCGAGAACGGCCTCGTACTCGCCGTATGCGCCCTTGAAATCGGTGATTTCGTGGGTGCCTTCGAAGTGCCAGATCCTGGTCGCGACTTCGTCGATCAGATCCTCATCGTGCGTCACGAGCAGCACCGTTCCCTGATAACGCTGTAGCGAAATGTTGAGAGCGTTGATCGACTCAAGATCCAGGTGGTTGGTGGGTTCGTCGAGCACCAGCACGTTGGGTTTCTGCAGCATCAGTTTGCAGAAGAGCAAGCGAGCTGCCTCTCCGCCGGAGAGCACGTCCGTTCGCTTCTCGGCGTCGTCGCGAGGAAATAGCATCTGGCCTAGGATGCCGCGAATTTCTTCGGTCGAGGCAGAGGGATCCCACTGATGCAGCCATTCCAGAACCTTGATGCCGGGCTCGATCAGAGCCTTATGATCCTGCGCAAAGTATCCAACCGCAGCTTCGTGTCCCCAGATGACTTTCCCACCGTCGACGAATGCGCCGTCGTAGCCGCTTGATTTGCGTAACTCGGACTCGGAAATCGTCGGCGAATTCGCGAGCAGCGCATTCACTAGAGTCGTCTTGCCGGAGCCGTTGCGGCCCATGAGCGCGATTTTTTCACCGCGCAGCACGCTGGCCGTGAATCCGGTGATGACCTTGGCATCCTCATAGGCCTTGGTGAGTCCGTCGATTTCCAGAATGTGTTTTCCGGACGGACGCTTCTGCTCAAACTTCAGGTAAGGACGCTGAATGTTGGACTTCGCGAGTTCCGTGACCTGCAGGCGCTCGACTTCCTTGCGCCGTGACTGCACCTGGCTGGAACGAGTGCCAGCGGCGAAACGGGCGATGAACTCGTTCAACTGCGCAATCTTCTTTTCGCGCTGCGCGTTTTGGCCCTCGATCTGGGAGCGAATCTGGGTTTTCGCAATCACCATGTCGTCATAGGTGCCGGTGTAAGTAATGATGGTTTGGTAATCGATGTCGGCGATGTGCGTGCAAATGCCGTTGAGAAAATGGCGATCGTGCGAAATCACGATCAGCACACCCTCGTAGGCATTCAGAAAATTCTTCAGCCAGTGAATCGAGTCGAGATCGAGGTGGTTCGTCGGTTCGTCGAGCAGCAGAGCCTGTGGGTGCCCGAAAAGAGCCTGCGCGAGCAGCACGCGCACTTTCTGGCCTCCCGGAATCTCCGACATTTTGCGCTCGTGCATTTCGTCTGGAATGTCCAGACCCTGCAGGAGAATTGCCGCGTCGCTTTCGGCCGTGTAACCGTCTTCTTCGCCGACAATGCCTTCAAGTTCGCCGAGCTTCATGCCATCGGCATCGGTCATTTCGTGCTTGGCGTAGATCACTTCGCGCTGTTCGAGCGCGGCCCACAACCGCTTGTTGCCCATGATGACGGCGTCGATCACGCGATATTTATCGAAGGCAAATTGATCCTGGCTCAGAACGCCAAGCTTGCGGGGGCGGACGACAGTTCCCTTCTGCGGCTCAAGTTCCCCGGTCAGAAGCTTCATGAACGTAGATTTGCCCGCGCCGTTCGGGCCGGTGAGGCCGTAGCGCTTTCCCGGAACAAAGCCGGTGGATACTTCATCGAACAGAACTTTGGCGCCGTAGCGCATGGACACATTGCTGACTGAAATCATGGCGTTATGGGAACTGCGGGAATCGATCCAAAAGGAGGAGACGCAGCTGCGATATTAGGATATCACGATCAAAGTCAAAGGCCTCCACTGGACGGCACGGAGGTCACCGGGTAAACCCATGATTCGTGTTAGCCTTCTCAAACCCTTATGAACGACATTCGGACTCCTACTCCCAATCTTCAGGCAATCGCGCGGCAGGTCATGACGACAGCGGGTTTTCAGCCGGATTTCCCACCGGAGACGCAGCAGCAACTGGCGCAGATCAATGCCCATCCGCCGGCTCTGACGCCCTCCGACAAGGTGCGCGATCTGCGAAACCTGCTGTGGTCTTCGATCGACAACGACACCTCGAAGGATCTTGACCAGATCGAGGTCGCCGAGCAACAAGCGAATGGCGATATTAAAGTCATGATCGGGATCGCGGACGTCGACGCGTTCGTGGTCAAGGATTCTCCCATCGATCAACACGCCGAGCGGGAGACTACCTCGGTCTATACGGGAGTCAGCATTTTTCCGATGCTACCCAACGAACTGTCGACCGGCGCGTCTTCCCTGCTGCCGGATGTCGACCGGCCCGCGATCGTCACCGAGTTCTGTGTAGATGTCAGCGGCAAACTCACTTCCAGCAACGTCTATCGGGCGATTGTGCGCAATAAGGCGCAGCTCACTTACAGCGCCGTGGGAGCCTGGCTGGAAGGCACGGGAGCGGCCCCGCCAAAACTGGCGGCGTCTTCGGAATTGCAGGCGCAGCTCAAGCTGCAGGATCAGATCGCGCAGGCGCTTAGGAAATTGCGCTACGCGAACGGCGCCTTGAACATCGACACCGAAGAAGTTCATCCCATATTGCTCGCCGCACAGGTGGTCGATGTGGTGAAGCAAGAAAAGAATCGGGCGACCGAGTTGATCGAAGACTTCATGATCGCGGCCAATGGCGTGGTCGCGCGAATGCTACAGAAAGTTTCTTCCTTGCGGCGCATCGTGAAGACTCCCGCGCACTGGGACGGTATCGTGCGCCTGGCGGCGGAGCAGCATGTAACCCTGCCCGCGACCGCGGACTCCAAGGCGCTCAACGATTTCCTGGTGCAGCGCAAGGCCGCCGATCCGGATCACTTTGCCGATCTGTCCCTAGCGGTGATCAAGCTCATCGGGCCGGGCGAGTATGTGCTCGAGCGTCCCGGCGATCCCGAGCAAGGACACTTCGGTCTCGCGGTACAGGATTACACCCACTCAACCGCGCCCAACCGCAGATACGCTGACGTGGTCACGCAAAGGCTGATCAAGAGCGTGCTGGATGGGAAACCTGGTCCGTATTCCGATAACGATCTCGCCGCCATCGCGACGAACTGCACAGAAAAAGGAGATGCGGCGCGGAAAGTAGAACGGGAAATGGCGAAGCGGATGGCAGCCGTCGCAATGTGTCATCGCGTGGGCGAAACATTTGACGCGATGGTCACGGGAGTGACTCCCAAAGGAACCTTTGTTCGCGTTCTGCAGCCACACATCGAAGGATTACTGGCGCAAGGCGGCCAAGGGTTGCATGTCGGCGACAAAATCCGAGCTAAGTTGACTCGGACCGACGTGCAGCATGGATTCATTGATTTTGTAAAAGCGTAGACTTAGTACGTCTCCAGCCTGCGGGCTCGCCATGTTTGAGCGATACACAGAAAAAGCACGCCGCGTGATTTTCTTTGCGCGCTACGAAGCCTCCCAGTTTGGCTCTCCCTTCATCGAGACCGAGCACCTGCTCCTGGGAATCCTGCGAGAAGACAAAAAGCTAACCAATCGATTCTTGCACTCGCAAGCGGCCGTCGCCTCAATTCGAAAGCAAGTCGAGAACTGCACCACCGCACGAGAGAAGACCTCCACCTCCATCGACCTGCCTCTGACCAGCGAATCCAAGCAAGTGCTCCAATACGCTGCGGAGGAGGCTGACCAACTCGCCCACAAACATATTGGCCCGGAGCACTTGTTCCTCGCTCTCCTGCGGGAACAAAAGTGTTTTGCAGCCCAAATTCTGGAAGAGCACGGCATTCGACTCGCCGAGGCGCGCGAGGAGATTAGTCGGAATCCTGTCGAGTTAATAAGTAGAGAGCGACAACAACACACTGGAACGCCCGACGAGATCAGCGCTTACGCTTCCGACCTTACGGAGCAAACGCAACCGCTGATTGGCCGCGAGGAAGAAGTTGATCGGCTCATTGCTCTTCTTTGCCGTTACAAGCAAACGAATCCCGTACTTGTCGGCGAGCCGGGAGTCGGTAAAAAAACGATCGTCGGTGGACTAGCCCGGCGAATTGCCGATGGCATGGTTCCCGAATCTCTCGCGAAAAAGAACATCGTTGTTCTCGATCTCCCTCCGCTGCGGATGCTGGAGAAGAACAGTCACGAGCGGCTCGACAGAGCGCTCGTAACGGCAGCCGAGGAGGGCAAGATCTTTTTTGTAAACCTGATGCACGACCAGCCCGGCGGGATTTCGCCGACAGACTGGATCCGTGTCGCAGAGCTCCTCTACCGCCCGATCGTGGCCGGCAAGATTCAATGCATCAGCACGGCCTCCCCTGCGGTCTTCGGCACATTGCAGGCAGAGCGGCACTGGCTGGCGCAATACTTCGAGCCCTTACACGTGGCGCCCGCCAGCGATGAAGCTGCCTTAAAAGTGCTTCAAGCCATCAAGAGCGTTTACGAGCGATTTCACAACGTCTCCTATAGCGACGATGCGATCTCGCACGCTGTCCTGTGTGCTCGTCGCTGCATCAAAAAAGGAGGCTTGCCCGGCACCGCCGTTGACGTCATCGACGAGGCTGGCGCGGCCGCCCAGCTGCAACAGGGAACGCTCCCAGAGGAAGTCGTCGCGGCCCAAAAACTCATGCGCCTCGCGGTTCAGCGAATGGAAAACTGTATTGCGAATCACGAATTCGAGAAAGCGCGCTTTTATTCCGGCGAAGAACGCAAAGAGCGCGACAATCTCGAACAGTTGCGCAAGAAACACAAGCTCGACGAAAATCCCGCCTGGAAAATTCGCCTGGAAAACATCGAAGCAGCAGTTAGCAAGTTGACTGGGGTTCCAATCGCCGCGATTCGCCAGCCTCAGTAGGTACGGCCTCGCCTGCCGCCTGGTTGGGAATGATTCAAACATCACCGCCTTTGTAGCTTGTGTGGCGGCCCATTGATAACCGTTACTTCGCCGCGACCTCGAGCGCATCTCCGGTCTGGTGTTCCGTTATTTGAAACCGCAGGAAGTCGTGAATTGCGGCAACTCCAATCGGATCATCAGACTTTATCCGAATTCTTCCACCGGAAGGCATTTCATCGTAGGTGTAATGGATCGCCGACTTCATCAACTTCATCGTCGTAACGCCGGGTGGGACGCCGTCATGGACGAACATCGGAACAGCGAAGTCCCCATTGCCGAACATCATCGCGACATGCGTGAGATGTGAGCGAATCGCTTCGGTATTCGGTTTATCGCTCGGATCATTCACGGTCACCTCGATCACCCCGCCGTCAAAAGCGATGCGGAAGTGATGAGTGGTCTTGTCGTGAGGAAAGCCCATCGCCTGGTCGCCACGGCTCGCGACACCCCCGTTGTGTGCCTGCGCCATGTGCTGGGAATGCATGGGGCACTCCTTCACCGAGTCATCCGGCTTTGACTCTTGCGAGAAAAGCGGTGACGAGATTAACGAAAGCAGAAGTGCGACTGCGAGATAGTTCATGAACTTAATCTCCCCTGTAGATTTTCTTGTCCAGACTTGATCTTTGGATTAGGCTTATCGACGAGCGACTGAAGCAGCATAGCTTTTGAGCCCGGTTGAATGTGCTTCAGTTTTCTGCGCCAGTCACGGACGAGTTGGCGCATGTACTTTTGAGTCTGCTGCAGTTCCTCAATTCTCTGCGCAAGCAAATGCAGCTTCTCTTCCGTCAGCTTAAGCACGCGATGGCAAGGTATGCCGCCGTTGTCTCGATTACGCAGAATCTCTGCCAGCTCGTTCAACGAGAAACCTAAATGGAGCGCTCGCTGCGCAAGCTCGACGCGCTCAACCGCAGATGCAGGAAACATCCGATATCCCGCATTTGTCCGCTGTGCAGTCTGCAGAATGCCGAGCCGCTCATAATGACGGAGCGTGTCGGCACTGACACCGGTCAAGCGGGCAAGCTCTCCAGACCGCAAAGAATTGGCACTCACGACATCAGTATGAACCTTGGAACCGGTTCCAGAGTCAAGCTCCTTTTCCATGACATAACATCTCTATCTCAATAACATCGTTCTTATCGACCTGTCGGTAGGTCCAAGCGGAGGGCTTGGGGAGAAATGACGTCTTGGTGAGGAGGCCGCAGTCTTAGTCTTGCAGGAAACGTAGCCGTTACCACCTTGGATTCGACAAGCCAAAAGCCCTGTCCAGAGCCGGATTCCGAGCCTCTTTACACCTTGGGAATGCCCTCGTAATCCGATAAAATGTCGCTATAATCGGGTGAGCTTGATCCCTCTCCCACGGGTATGCATGCAAAAAGGCTCAGGGGTTTTGATCCCGGACAGGAGAGTAGAGCAGTCCACACCCGCTCCTCGTCTCAAGCTGCTGGTCGATTGGGAATCCCGCCCCAAAGTGTTCTTCAGCAACTTGGCAGACCTGCTGTTATTCCGGGAAGTTAAGCAGCCTTTTCTCACCTCGCGGCCAGCAGCATTCTGGCCCGACGTTTTCGTCCCTTCGGGCCATCCCTGGTTTTCGTTTCTGGAGTCCTCACTCGGGCACTTGCTGCTCATCATCCTAGTGGTATGGGCGCAGTCGAGAATTTGGGAGCCGGTACGGCTGTTCCCGAAGCGCGACGCATTCCGCGGTTCGATCACTTACACTCCGCCGGCGCCATCGTTCCAGGCATCCGAGGGCAGAGTGTCAAAGAGGGCGTCGAAGAAAGAAGCGCGGTCACGCGTGAAGCGTACTTCGCCGCACCAACCAGCGATGGCGGTGAGACGGGAGCCGACGCCCGGCATCGTCACCCCTCCAGATCTCAAGCAGGCGATGGCCAGTTTGCCGAATCTGCCGAACTCGCATCCCGTGACGCCGATGGCTCCGCTCTCGGCCACGGCCGGCGCGCGTCGCAACGCGTTGGCCGGACCATCCGGAGTAGTGGCTCCGCCGCCGCAAGTTGACCAAGCCGCAACCCGCGCATTAGGACTTCCGCAAGCTTCCGGAGTTGCTCCTGCGCCCGAATTAGGTGCGGCTTCCGCACGACGAAATCTGGCGTCGGCAAATTCGGGTAGCGAGCGCATCGTGCCTCCTCCTCCCTCTGTGCAGGCCGGCAACTCGCCTCGACGCGGCGGGATATCTTCGATATCTGGGACCGGGGCCAATGTTGTTCCCCCTCCTCCGTCGGTGCAAGGTACGGGAAAGGCCGTCGGAGATGCGCGATTGGGATCGATGGCGGGTGGTTCGCATGTGATACCACCGCCCCCGTCAGTGCAGGGCGGTGGCAACTCCCCAGGAACGGGGCGAGGAGACTGGCCGTATGCGGCGAGTTCGCAAGTGGTACCTCCGCCCCCGTCGATTCAAAGTGCAGGCGGCCCTGGCGGGAGTGCAAGGTCCGCTGAAGGACTGGGAAATAACTCCGGGACCGGTGGACGCGTCGGCTCGCTGTCGGGAGACGGCTCCCAAGTCATTCCACCTCCGCCATCAGTAGGCGGTGCCGGAAGCGGTTCGGGATTGGGCGGCCGCGCAGGATCTTTGTCCGGAGATGGTTCGCAAGTCATTCCGCCTCCACCGTCAGTGGGCGGCGGGGGTAACGGTTCGGGCCTGGGTGGCCGGGCTGGATCGTTATCGGGAGGTGGCTCTCAAGTAATTCCACCGCCTCCGTCAGTGGGCGGCGGAGGTGGCGGCACTGGCATCGGTGGACGCCTTGGCTCATTGTCCGGAGACGGTTCTCAAGTCGTTCCACCTCCTCCGTCAGTTGGAGGTGGGGGCGGCTCTGGCACAGGCGGACGCTTGGGCGGCTTATCCGGAGATGGTCCTGAGGTGGCACCACCTTCGTCGGCAGGCAATGGCTCGGGCAATGGTGCGGGCAACGGCGCGAGCGCAGGGGGCGGGGGCAGGCCGCTAGAGCCCTTGCCGCTCGAAGATTCGCCTACAACCACCGGCAAGAACGAAAACAAGCCGGCCGCCGAAGAGGTACCGTTGGCGGCGCTTGGTCTCGTGTTTGCCGCGCCGGGTACTTCCTTTTTCTCGAATTTCGAAGTCTTCGTCGCGAAGAGAAAGATGGGTAAGGACAAGCTGGTACTCATGAAGCTGGTATACGAATTTCTTCCCTATCAACGGCGGCTTTCGGAATATCATCTCGACGATTTGCCGCCAAGAGTGATCAAACTGAAAGTGACGCCAGATCCCAGCTGTAACGAAACATTGGGGCACATGATCGAGCCTCACCCCAATGCAAATTCAGCAGCCGCGGAGTCCCTAAAACTCCCGGAAGAGTTACAGTCCGCCGATATGAACGCAGTCCTGCCCTGTTACCGCACCACCGCCGACGACTTCCAGAAGGCGATGGCGCGCGCCCGCTGAGTAGAAGAGCCTCCTACTACTTCAGTCCCGGTTCAATAGATAGGTCCTTCCTCGCAGTTGACAAAATGTTTACATCCGGCCCCATGCCCCGAGGCGCAGAATGGCTGCGACCCAAGCGGGGTGCGGGTTTTCGTGGTCTCCTACGGGAAAGACCCTCTTGACAACCTTCTCCCGTAGTAGCAGCATTCCCGGCGTCAAATTTTCCCACCCAGTTCTCCAGGAGGAACAAGATGATGGTCCCAGCGTTACGCACGCTCCTTGTTGCAACTTTGCTGTCGCTTCCTCTGGCGGCAGCAGATGATGCCACGCGAAACATCGAATCCAAAGACTTTCCCAAGGCGCACAACGAATGGACGATTGCCCAACTCGAGTCGGCGATGGCGGCCGGCACCCTCAGCTCGGAAGCATTAACAAAGGAATACATCGCCCGCATTCTCGCCATCGACCAGGGCGGGCCGGGCGTCAACGCGGTAATCGAATTGAATCCCGATGCGCTCGAGATGGCGCGCAACGCGGACAAACTGCGCCGGCACGGCATCATCCTTGGGCCGATGCACGGAATTCCGGTGCTGCTGAAGGCCAACGTCGATACCGGTGACAAAATGCAAACCACGGCGGGCTCGTTCGCCCTCGTCGGAAAGCCGGCGCTGGCCGACTCGACCGTTGCGCAGAACTTGCGCAACGGTGGCGCGGTAATTCTCGGAAAAACGAACTTGTCGGAGTGGGCCAACTTCCGCTCCTTCGAATCGATCAGCGGATGGTCGGGCGTGGGCGGGCAGACGAATAATCCGTATGGCATTGATCGCAATCCCTGCGGATCAAGTGCGGGCTCGGCCGCCGCGGCATCGTCGAACTTCACCGCGGTTTCTTTCGGTACCGAGACGGACGGCAGCATCGTTTGTCCGGCAAATGCGAGCGGCGTCGTTGGTCTGAAGCCGACGGTTGGCCTGACCAGCCGGGCGGGCATCGTGCCGATCTCGCACACACAAGACACGTTCGGCCCGCACGGACGATATGTCGCTGATGTCGCCGTTGCTTTGGGCGTGGTACAGAGCCGGACATTCGATGGCCGCGATGCAGCAACCGGCGGCGTTCCGTTGGGATGGCAGGGACGCTTCACGCGTCCGACGAACATTCCCACCGACTACACACAGTTCCTGAATCCGAACGGGCTTCAGGGTGCAGTGCTGGGCGTCACCCGCGTTGGACTCGGCGGATTCGACCAGTTCGTTCCGACGCCGCCGCTGGTACTGGCGCAATTCGAGGCGGCGATCACGGCCATGCAGAACGCGGGGGCCACGATCATCGACCTAGATGCCGCGGGCTTCACTTTTCCTGCAGCAAACAACGAGACGCTGGTGCTGTGCTTCGACTTCAGGAATGACCTCAAAACCTACTTCGCGTCGCGCGTCGGAGTCCCCATGGCGGGCAAGACCTTGAACGACGCCATTAATTTCAACAATGGTCATGCGGCGGAAGAAATGCCGTTCTTCAATCAGGATCTCTGGGATCTCACTGCCACTTTGGCGCCGGGACCTGACGATCCGCAGCCGGCTTTCGGAGGTGTGACCTACAACCAGGCACTAGCCCAGGACCAGAACCTCGGAGTCAACGGCATCGATGCCGCGTTATCTCAGTTCCATCTCGATGCGGTCGTAAGCGCCACCGACAACCCCGCCTGGGCGACGGACCTCCTCTATGGAGATCACTTCATCTACGGCACTTCAAGCCTGGCCGCGCCGGAAGGCTATCCCATCGTTCAGGTGCCTGCCGGCATGGCGTTCGGAGTGCCCATGGGTGTGAGCTTCTTTGGAACAGCGTTCAGCGAGCCGACACTCATCAAGCTGGCGTCCGGCTTCGAAGCGGTCACGCAAGTGCGCGCGCACAATCTGCCAACGTTCGCGGCGACGGTGCCGTTTGACCATATCCAGGGCACAACGTTGAAACCACCGCAGTTGCAGAAGGCACAGAGAGGCAAGCCGCTTGCTCCGCAGGCGAAACCAAACCCGAAGCCGGGGGAGGAAACCCGGAAGCCGCATCATTTGTAAGTCGGCACGTCAAGGCTAACGGCCGTCAGCTTGAATGGGCGCCCTCCTATCCGATTGAGAAGTGGTAGGAGGGCGCGCTGTGCGTGACGAACGAGCTAACCAAAAATCTTGAAATATCTCCCGCTATATGACATCCTATAGGATGTCACATGAGAAACATCGTTCTCGATACCTCCGTCGTGGTCGCTGGACTTCGCACGAGATCGGGCGCGGGAAATGCTGTCCTGCGGTTGGTCGCTGAACGGAGGCTGGTGCTCTTAGCGACTCCACCGCTTTTTCTTGAGTATGAGGACGTTCTGAAACGTCCAGAGCACCGACTGGCCCACGGTCTCTCGATCGAGGCGGTCGACGAGTTTCTGGCCGAGTTGGCCGCATTGATCGAGCCCGTGGAAGTGCATTTTCAGTGGCGACCACAGTCGAGTGATCCGAATGACGAAATGGTGCTCGAAGCCGCGATCAATGGACAGGCTGATGCGCTGGTCACTTACAACGTAATGGATTTCGCCGCGGCGGGAGAGCGGTTTAAGATTCCAGTATTGCGCCCACCCGAATTGTTGAGGAAGGTGAAACATGAGTAAAGCGACATATCCGTTGAAGCTTCCCCTTTCTATAAAGAAGGCCGCCCAGCGACTCGCGAAGGAAGACGGCGTGTCGTTAAACCAATGGATCGCAGTCGCGGTCGCCGAAAAAGTTGGAGTAGTGGAAACAGCAGCTGACTTTTTCAAGAAGCGGGCAAGCAAGGCCACCGGCGGAAAACTCATGAAGTTTCTTCGCGCCGCCCCGAAGCTCGCGCCCGAACCCGAGGATAGGCTCCCCTAGGAAAGACGTGAAGCCAGTACTCATTTCGCTTGTAGCTGCCCTCTTTGCAGCAACTTGTGCATTCGCGTTGATGGCTGTCGCAGGCGCGGCACTCTTCTCGGGCGAAGGTGGCTAGGGCTTCGGGCTCATATTCTATCCGATCGGCGCGCTGGTTGTCGGCGTGCTGACGTTTTACACTGTTTTCCGAAGCGTCCGCTCGCGGTAGACCACGGCTCTACCGAATTTCAGCCGATTTTCCTTTCCAGTTCGGCCCAGCGCTCGTAGAGCGCGTCGAGCGCCTGTTGAGCGGCGTCCAACTCGGCTTGCCCGCTTACCAGGCGTGCGGCATCGGTCGCATTCGCCGGATCTTCCAGCTCCGCTCGTTTCGCTTGCACTAACTGCTCGGCCTCTTCCACTCGTTGCTCGATGGTCGCGTACTCGCGCGCTTCGAGATACGACAGTTTCTTTTTGGTCGCGACTGATGAAGAAGCCGCGGATGTTTGCGAAACCGCGGACGCCGTTTCTGATGCTCTGTCTGACTTCGAGCGCTGCGCCTGCCATGCTTCCCATTGCCCATAGTCGGCGAACGTCTCGGCTCCGCCTTTGCCATTCAACCCGAGCACGATCGTCGATACACGGTCGAGCATGTAGCGGTCGTGCGTTACCAACACGAGCGATCCGGGGAAATCGATCAGGCTTTCCTCCAGAATTTCTAACGTCGGGATATCCAGGTCGTTCGTGGGTTCGTCGAGCAGCAGGATATCGGCGGGCTGGAGCATGAGCTGCGCGATTAGAACGCGGGCTCGTTCGCCTCCGGAGAGGCGGCCGACGGGCTGGCTCAACTGCTCGCCAGTAAAAAGGAAGCGAGCCGCCCATCCAGCAACGTGAATGACGCGGTCGCGATAGACAACGGAATCGCCATGAGGTGCCAGAGCACGGCGCAGAGTGACGTCCGCGTCCAAAGTGCGCGTCTGGTCGAAGTAAACAATGCGCAGCCAATCGGCACTGCGAATATCGCCCTCGGTCGGCGCAAGGTCGCCTTGCAGTAAGCGAAGCAGCGTCGTCTTGCCGCTGCCATTCGGGCCTACCAGACCTACGCGCATTCCGGCGGTAAGAATAAAATTCAGGTTCTCAAATAGCGCACGATCACCCATGACGCAGCTGATGTTTTGCAGTTCGATCAGACGCTTCGTCTTGCGCTCGGTCGCCGAGAAATCGATTTGAGCCGTCGCACTACGCGTTCTCTGATTCAGATCCGCAAGCTCTCCCATCAACTCGCCCGCTTTGCTAATCCGCGCTTTGGATTTGCGAGTGCGCGCTTTCGCCCCGCGGCGAAGCCACTCAATTTCTCCATGTACCAGGTTTTCGAGCGCTTCCTGCCGCTTCGACTGCGCGTGCAGAAACTCCTCTTTCTTCTCGAGGAACGTGCTGTAGTTCCCATGAACACGCAGCGATCCTTCAGGATAAATGCGATTCAGCTCAACCATGTCAGTGGTGACATTTTCAAGAAAGTAGCGGTCGTGGCTGACGATCACGCTAGCGAAGGCCGCACTCTCCAGCAATTCTTCGAGCCAGGTGATTCCCAGAAGGTCAAGATGATTGGTCGGCTCGTCGAGCAGCAGAATGTCAGGATGCTGAACCAGAGCTTCGACAATAGCAAGGCGCTTCTGCCAGCCACCGGATAACTCCGAGGCGTGTTGGTCAAGGTCTTCAAACCCGGCGCGGCCGAGCGTTTCGGCAAAACGGCCGCCACGTTCGGAGCCCGAAATGTGGCAGCGATCAAGTGCCGCTTCGATGACGGAGCGCACCGTGGCTCCGGGCTCGAAGCGTGAGTCTTGCTCAACGTAGGCGAGGCGGGTGCGCTTTCGAAGCGACACTTCCCCGCCGTCAGTATCGACCTGTCCTGCGAGAATTCTGAGGAGCGTAGACTTGCCGGACCCGTTCGGTCCGATCAGTCCGATGCGATCGCCTTCAGAAATGGTGAAGGAGACTCTTTCGAAAAGCGGATTTGCTCCGAAGGCCTTAGTGATTTCCTGCGCGTTGACAATCGGCGAAGTTATCGGCGGCAATGCTGTGCGCTCTCCTGAGTATGTCTGTATTGAGAGTATCAGTTGGAATGCAGCGCCGCCGTCCCGGCGCCTGTCAGTCGCGCGTCCTGGCTTCGGGCAAAGCAACAGGATGCCGCAGCGCCCTAATGAACAACTCCCCGCTTCAAGTCTTCAGCGGCTTGCGCGACGCTGTCGGGCTTGCCCAAATCGCGCCAGTAATATTCATCGGCGCGGAAAGCCTGAATTTTCTCTCCCTCCGCAGCGAGGCGCAAATATGCGTCGATGATGGAGAAGGCGCCGTCTTCCATCATCGTTGAAAGAAGACGAGGAGAAATGATGTGGATACCACAAAAAGCTAAAGCCTCCGGCTGCTGCTCCGGAACTGCGGTTGTTGGCTGTGTGCGACTCGCACGGCGGCCACAGAGTTGTTGGTGTGCGTCAAACAAAAGAAAGCGCGAAGTTTCCCGATCTTGTACCGCCAGAGTGGCCAGGGCTTGATTTTGAATGTGGGCCTGACGCATCCGGCCCAGATCGATATTGCTGAGAACATCGACGTTGTGCAGGATAAACGGCGCTTCAATACTCGCATCACCCTTCGTTTGCTGAAAGAACCACGCAGCCTTCTTCAGCCCTCCGCCGGTATCACGCAGCAGCGCATCTTCGCGCGAGATTTCGATCCGCATGCCGAAATTGTCATTCGCCTTCAGATAATCAGTCACCATATCGCCAAAATGGTGCACGTTGATAATGACCTCGCGTACTCCAATGCCGCGAAGCCGCAAAAGCGTGATCTCCAGCAGCGTGCGGCCATTGATTTCGACCAGCGCCTTTGGACGATCGTCCGTGAGCGGACGCAATCGGGTCCCGAGGCCGGCGGCGAGGATCATCGCTTTCATCGGAGCGTCCGTTTCATGAATTCAGCTGCTCCTGTTCGCGATGATGCACCACCACGTCCACTCCGTCTTCGGACCTGTCCCGCAAGTGCTTCGCCAGTTGCTCGGCAAGGTAGACGGAGCGATGCTGGCCCCCGGTACATCCGAACGACACCATCAAGTGCTTGAAGCCACGACGTTGATATTCACTCACACTGGCATTGACCAGAGAGGTCGCGCTGGCAAGAAACTGGTGGACGCTCTCCTGCTGGTTGAGATAATCAGCCACCGCCGCATCTTTGCCGGTGAGCGCTTTGAAGCGCTCCTCGCGGCCGGGATTCGGCAGGCTGCGGCCATCGAAAACAAAACCTCCGCCGTTCCCCGTGTCGTCTTGCGGCAAGCCCCGGTGGAATGAAAAACTGTAAACCCGCACCGTCAACTTTTCTGTTTTCTTTGTCTCGGTGGTCAGGCCCTGCAACTTGTCGGAGCCCACCATGCTCCTGAAAGCCTCCATGAGCGTGGGCAGAGCAATGGGGAGTTCCACATTGTGCAGCAACCAGCGTATGTTTTTCAGCGCGTACGGAACGCTCTGCAGGAAATGCGCCTTACGTTCGTAAAAGCCGCGAAATCCATAGGCGCCCAGCGCCTGCATAATGCGGACGTAAACGTACGCGTAGTAATACTGCATGAATGCAGCGCGATCGAGATCGAGGAAGCCCGCCAGGCTGTCGAGATACCGATCGAGCAACTGCTGTCGCAGGTCAGGAGGCAGATCAGCCTTGGCGTCATATAGAAGCGATGCAATGTCGTACTGCAGCGCCCCTTTTCGGCCGCCCTGGTAGTCGAGGAAAAATGGCTGGCCGTCCCGCAACATAATGTTGCGAGACTGAAAGTCGCGATAGAGAAAATAATCGCGGCTAGCGCTCAGAAGAAATTTTGTGAGGCGGCTGAAATCGTCTTCGAGCGCCTGCTCGTTGAAAGCGATGCCCGCCAGCCTGAGAAAGTAATACTTGAAATAATTCAAATCCCAGGCAATCGACTGGCGATCGAAGCTGCCGCGCGGATAGCACACTTTGTAATTCAGATCGCGTCCAGCCTCAACTTGAAATCGCGGCAACACGGCTACGGCTTTACCATAAGCCGCGACGGCCTCGGGAGAGATCACCGCGCCACCGCGATGCTCCGACAGAAATTCGAAGAGCGTAGTGTTGCCGAAGTCTTCTTCCAGATACGCGCCGTGGCTCAAATCCTCAGCGTAGATTTCCGGTACGGGCAGACCATGACGCCGAAAGTGCCGGGAAAATTCGAGGAAGGCAACGTTTTCCTCGCGCACGTCGTAGAGAATTCCGATGGCGGTTGTCTTTTCGTTGGAGAGGCGAACGATTTTGCGGCCCGAACCGCCTAGCTGGCCTTGTAGCGGTTCGACGCGCTCAACGGGCGCGTGAAAATGCTGCTCAAAGAGTTTCTTCAAAACTTCCATGAAGGTTGCGGGGCTCGATGCCCTCATAAAGATAACATCGACAGCGGCGCGCCTCAGCGCCTAAGCAGTTTACTGAAAGCACTCCGCAATGATCGGGCAGGCTGTAGAAGAGCGCCGTGGAAGAGCAGGAAGTCGTGGAAGAGCGGCCCTTCAGGGCCGCGTTAGTCTCTTCCAGTCACACGGGCTTCAGCCCCGGTGGTCGTTTTCTTACCTGGCATTTCCTGTTCGGCAAGCCATCGATTAGCGAGGATCGCTGGCCAGCGCCGTCGTCACTTCTCCATCGGGCACAATAAACGCATCCACACGCAAGCCGTCAGGAAGTTGAGCACCGGGATCGAGTTCCACCAGGGTCTCGAGGATCTTGGTATCAACCTTCTCCACGGGTTCATCCGTGCGGACATTCTTCGGGCCGAGTTGCTGGCCCACTCGCACGACATGCCCCCAAAATTTCTGTTTGCCGAACGCGTCAGCGGTGACATATGCCTTCTGTCCGACGCGCACTTTGCCCACATCGGTTTCGTCCACATCCACGCGCACGCGCAGCGTCTTGCGATCGCCGATAGTCAGGATAGGATCGGGCACGGTCGAGGAGTTTGAAACGCTTTCGCCGCTGCGATGGTGCTTTCGCAAGACCGCGCCATCGATCGAGGCGCGGATGAACGTCTTCTCATAGCGGGCCTCGGCTTCCTGGAGTTGCGCTTGAGCCAGTTGCAGATCGGCTTCGGCAAGCGAACGGTCTTCCTCGCGAGCATGATCGTCGACGAGGGAATGTTGCTCGAATTTCGCCTGATATTGCGCCTTGGCTACATCAGCCTCGCGAGCGTAGCGCTCCATCTCTTCGCGCGAGACTACGCCCGCGTCAAAGAGTCGCTGACGCCGCTGCATCTCCGATTGCGAGTTCTCCATGATTGCCTTCGCTTCGTTCACCGACGACCAGGCTTCATCGCGCTCCTGGCGGCGAGCGCCGTTGATCACTTTGCGCAGCGTCGCTTGTTTTGCGGCAACATTGGCTTTGGCTGATTCCACCTGGGCACGGTAGTCGGCGTTTTCCAGTTCCGCGAGAACCTGCGTGCGGTGAATGATGTCGCCTTCCTCAACGAACACCGATTTCAGGCGACCGCTTAGTTCAGAGCCGATCTTGATGTCTTCCGAGTAGGGCTCGACGTGGCCTGGTCCGGCCACTAATTCGGGAGTCTTTACCGCGGCAGCCGCTTGCTCTGCCGTCGTCGAGTTATCGCGTGCGTGGCGCAGAGAAATGGCCAGCGAGGCAGTCCCAAAGAAAGCCGCCAGGCCTACCAACACGGCAATCCGATTTTTCGTGAAACTTGCGATTGAAAGATGAATGCTCATTACACTTCTCCATAAAGCTGTTTCAATTGCGCGGCAACCTGTAGCGGCGCCGTCTCCGCCGCGCGCCGATCACCAACTCCAACAAGTTGCTGCAGCGCCTGTGTTCGCGCCTCAATGACTTGCCCAGGTGTGCAACCCAACAGAGTGGCGCACTCGCGGTCCGAATATTTTTCCAGGACCGATAAGACATAAACAAAACGCTCAAACGCCTGCAGACTCGTAATCGCGGCAACGGCGGTGTCGGCCTCCCAAAACTGCGCCGCATCTCCCGTCGCCGTCCTGGGCTGGTTTCTCGCAGGCGAGATGATTCGGATAGCGTTCTTGATGACCATGCGCCGGGCCCACGATTGCACCCACTCCCGAAATACGGGGTTCCCTTGCAAGCAGTCTTCAAGTCCTGCAACGACGCATTCATCAGCCTTGTCGTGATCTGCCGTCAATAACAATGAGAGCGTATATAACGAGTCGACGTGAGCCTCGAACGCCTGGCAGAAATCAGACGGGAGCGCGTAGTCTACGGATTTCGTGCTTCGTTCTTCCTTGCGCAGGAAATGACCACTCATTGGGCTACCTCAAAGCTCGCTGCCGTCATGTTGTGTAGCGGCAATCCGCGAACGGGAAGACTCGCGGACATTTGTGCCGGAAATTGATCGCCACTACCGGCGATCACTCCGTCTTCGATCCTCACGATGCGGTCTGCAAAATCCAGCACGCGCGAGTCGTGGGTGACAATCACTACCGCCCGGCCGCGCCGATGCGCCAACTCCGACATCTGCTGCATCACATTCCTGCCGGTGTGCGAGTCGAGTGAAGCGGTCGGCTCGTCGGCGAGAATGATTCCCGGATCTCCGGCCAAAGCACGCGCAATCGCCACGCGCTGCTTCTGGCCGCCGCTCAGATCGGCCGGAAACGCGTCGTACCTGTCGCCAAGCCCGATCTGGTCCAGCAGTTCGCGAGCGCGCACTTTGGCTTTCGCTTTCGGAGTCCTCTTCAGGTCAAGCATCAGTTCCACGTTTTCGCCAGCGGTAAGCGTGGGGAACAGATTGAATCCCTGAAACACAAAACCGATGTGCTCGAGACGGATGGCGGGAAGATCCTTCTCTTGCAGCGTCCGACACTTCCCTGCCGCCGATGCGGACGCTGCCCGATGTCGCGGTGAGAATGCAGCCCATGATCGACAGCAACGTCGTCTTGCCGCTACCCGACGGACCCATCAGCATGAGCAGTTCGCCGGAGTGGACGTCGAGGTCGACACCGCCCAGCGCGAGCGTCCCGGCGTTGCCCTCGGCGTAGGCCTTCGTGAGTTGGCGAACTGCAATTGCGGGTTTCATCCACGTTCTCCTTCAAAAACAGCACTGGCCGCCCGAAATCAGCCTTTGAAAACCATCGCAGGATCAAGCCGCATCACTTTGTTAATCGACACGAGCGCCGCTCCCACACACATCGTGAGCGTCACAAAGAACATGCCGATCGCCATGGGCAGCGGCATTTGAATCGCCGCACCGCCCTTCTGGCTGGCATGCACAACAAAAACGCTGACCAGCATCCCCAGCACGTAGCCGATGACAGCGCTAATGCCCGCTTGTTTCATAATCACTTTGTAGACGTAACTGTTCGGAGCTCCCATCGCCTTGAGCGTCCCAAATTCGCGGACGTGATCCATAGTGGTCGCGTAAATGGTCTGCGCCACTACGACAAATCCGACCACCAGACCCAGACAAGCTGCGATCAGCACGGCCACACCCGCTCCGGTCGTAAACATCCAGTAGAAGCGGGTCATGCGGCTAAACTCTGTCGTCGTGTAGACATCCACGTTCTTGACCTTCCCGAGGATGCCGCGCCGCACCTGCTCGAGATTCGCGCCGGGCGCCGTTTTTACCAGAATGTACGTTGTCTGGTCTTCGCGCAGCCCAACGAAATCCTGCCCGTGCTTGAAGGTCGAAAAAACATACGGCGAAGTCGTGAACGAACGAATGCCGCGCGTAAAGCCCACCACCCGTGCGCGATGACCGCGGATCTCGAACGTCTCACCCACATGAGAAACACCGAGCTTTTGCTTGTAGATCTCATCCAGGATCACAGCATCAGGATCCTTCAAGTCTTCAGCTCTGCCTTCCACTAGATTCCACGGACGCCCCAGAGCCGAATCAGGATTCGCACCAACAATCTGCACCGACTCCTGCGAACCGTCGTGCAGTTTCCACTGCGTCCACTGCGCCACCAATTTCTCGGCATCGCCAACGCCCGGTACGGCTCGGATCTGATTCAACTTGCGTTCGCTGAACGCTACTCCCATTTCAACGTAAGGCACTTTGGGTGAAGTCACCCACAAGTCCGCTCCGGCATGATCGATCAGATTCGAAGTTGTGACGGTGAAGCCGACGAACAAACCGAGTTCCACTACGATCAACACCACGGCAAACACAATTCCGGTGAGCGTCACCGTGAGCCGGACTTTGTCATGAAACAGATTCCGCTGCGCGAGAGGAGGCATGTCTACTTCGCCTCCCGCAGCAAGCCGCGCATGGTGACGTCGAGCATCAACTCGGCACGATCTCGCAAGGGTCGCCATTCAACCCACGGATCGTCGCACTTCGCGATATTCAGCGAGATCACGCCATGGACCCCCGCCCACAACGTCTGCGAAACGATTTCTGCATCCGCCAACTCTTCGCGTAAACGTCCAGCATCAATCGCTTGCTGCACCGCCCACTTGAGAAAAGCGTACGCATCCAGTTCCGGATTTCCCATCCCTTCAAGTTGTTCATCATCCAGCTCGACCGGAGGATGCGGCGTCATAAACATGAATTTGTAGTGGTTGGGATAGTGCTCCCCAAAATCGATATAAGTCCGCCCAATCTGCTTGAGCCTCTCCACTGGATCAATCGGCATGGCAGAACTTTGGAACACTTCCGCCAGGCGGCCGAAATCCTGCTGGCACAGCTCGCGAAACAGCTCCGCCTTATCCTTGAAGTGGACGTAGATTGCGGTCGGCGAGTACTCAATCTTGTCGGCAACGCGGCGCATCGATACGCCTTCGTAGCCCTCGGTGACGAACAGCTCGCGCGCGGCATCGAGAATCTTGTCGCGTGTTTCGGACTTCACGCGCTCGCGCCTTTCTTTTACTCCCATAACATTGGTCCCTGTGGTAACAGTGTTAAGTTAACACTGTTAACTTACAACTCATCGGTTTCTTCGTCAAGAGAAATTCTGTGGAAATCACCTAAGTTATTGAAACCAAAAATGAACAATTTCCCAGCGGACCACCGCAAAATGCCGGAGAACGCTCACAACTCCAAGACGCCACTGCCGGAAGTCGACTTGAACCGCCGACCGGCAGCGAACCAGGTCCCGCTGAATTAGGATAATTGCCATGCAAAACGCCACCCCCGCAGCCGTTGCCGTGCTGATTCTAGAACTCGCACCGGCTGCCGCGTTCGGGTTGGCCGGTGAGAGAGTTGCGCAGATTTGCGCGCGCTGGTCATTCGCGTTGCGGACGTTCTTACCAGTCGTCTGCGCGCTGCCCTACGTTTTGATTTCTGTGTCGCAGCACATGTTTTCCTGGAGATGGTGTGCTCTCTACGCTGTGCTGCCAGTGGCAATCGCGTGGTTGCTCGGCGAAGCGGCCGTTGCCGATCCGGAGCAGCGCGGCAACTGGCGAGACGCCATCATTCTTCTGACGTTGGGGATCGCGGTTGATCTCCGCTGGTTCGAGCCCGCGTGGCCCAATGGACTCGCCGGGCTCGGAAAGCTGCTCTTGGTCGACGCAGCGCTCTATGGATTCGTCGCGATCCGCCAGCTTCGCGGCACTGGCTTCGATTTCCATTTCCACTGGAGTGACTGGAAAACTGGCCTGCAGGAACTCGCTCTCTTCACGCCGCTCGTTCTCTGGATAGGACTGGCGCTCGATTTTCTCCACCCGCATCGTCACGCGCTCGGCCTCTCGATGATTCCGACCTGGATCTATATCTTCATTTTTATCGCGGTGCCGGAAGAACTATTCTTCCGCGCATGGGTGCAGAAACTGCTGGAGCCGCGTTTGGGACGCCGCGCAGCGCTGGCCATCACGGCCGTACTATTTGGACTGTCTCATTTCAATAAACGGTCGGCACACTTCAACTGGCGTTACGTTCTGCTGGCCAGCATAGCCGGAATCTTCTACGGTCGAGCCTGGCGGGAGCAACGTCGAGTGCCCGCCTCAGCCATCACGCATGCCAGCGTGGATGCCATCTGGTCGTTCTGGTTTTAGACATGGACACGACTGCGACAGACGCGACGCGGGACCACGCTTCCAATCCAACCTCGCTGCGCCGCTATTTCGTCTGGGGACAAATCATCATTGTCTTTCTCTTTCTGGAGTTCGCGCTTTGGGCGCCAACGCGTGACATCCGGAACCGTTGGGCTGCGATCGCGGCGATCACAATCCTCGTTCTAGTTTTGACCGACCGACCCTCGCTGCAGCGTCTCGGACTGCGACTCCCAAAAACCTTCGGAGCCAGCCTTGTGCTTGGAGTCAGCTTCGCGGCCGCGGTCCTGCTGGTCGTTGTCGTGAACTGGTCTGGCGGCCAAATTCCCGCCAACCAGACGTGGCCCAATGTGCCAGGGGCTTCGGGATATTTGATTTGGGCGCTGCTGCAGGAGTTCATCCTGCAATCGTTCTTCTTCAGCCGTTGTGAAGAGTTATACGGAAGCCCGGCCGCCGTGTGGATGGCGTCCACGCTTTTCGCTGCCGCCCACCTGCCGAGTCCCATCCTCACCACGGCAACGCTGGTCGGCGCCCTGTTCTTCTGCGAGTTGTACCGCCGCTACCGCAGCATTTATTTCCTCGGAGTCATTCACGCGGTTCTTGGGCTGACCATTGCTGTCGTCACGCCCGACAACCTGCTCCACCACATGCGTGTCGGCATTGGATATTTGCAGTATTAGCGAAATCCCGCGCTGCTAGGCCGATTTCCGAAGACACCTGCATAACAAATTGCGTGGTCCTTGATACCATACTCTGACTGTCCTGCTGTTTTAACGTGGGCGCCGAGATCGCTCGGACGAGCCAGGAGAATATCGAGATAGATGCGTAAGGATTGGACGTTGTTTCCGCGAACGAGTACATCTTCCCGCCTGACCCGAAGAACGGTGCTGCAATATGCCGGCGGAACCTTAGCAGCAGCCGCGTTGCCGCGCAGCATCTGGGCGCTCGGACCAACTGCCGGCCCCGTCATCACAACCTTGAGCAACTACATGTCTGCAGCCGCGACGCGAGCGTTGCCCGACGAAGTCATGGAAAGTGCGAAGCTCCACTTGCTCGACACGCTGGCGGCAATGCTCTCGGGCGCGGAGCTGCCACCCGGAGCTGCGGCTATAAGGTTTGCGCGCAGCAACGGTGGAGCGCGAGTAGCCACCGTTGTCGGCACAAACATTTTGTGCGGCGCGATTGACGCGGCGCTGGCAAACGGAATGCTGGCACATTCCGACGAGACCGATGACTCGCATGCTCCTTCGCAATCGCATCCCGGCTGCGCAGTGATCCCCGCCGCTCTCGCCGTGGGAGAGCAGTTCGACACGGACGGCGTCCGATTCATGCGGGCAATTGCGCTCGGCTACGATGTCGGAACCCGAGTCACTCTTTCGTTCGGCGGCGCCAAGTTCCAGACCGACACGCATCATGACAGTCATGCCACCGCCGGAGTGTTCTGCGCCGCGGCTGCCGCCGCTTCCCTTTCAAGTTTGAATAGCCAGCAGATGCGATGGGTGCTCGATTACACCGCCCAACAGACGGCGGGGATCGCGGCCTGGAAGCGCGACCTCGAACACATCGAAAAATCCTTCGTGTTTGCAGGCATGCCGGCGCGCAACGGAGTCACCGCCGCGCTGCTCGTGCAGTCGGGATGGACCGGCGTCGACGATATCCTGTCCGGCTCTGACAACTTCCTGATGGCGTTCGTTCCTCAGGCCGATCCAGCGGTATTGATCGACAAACTTGGCGAGCGTTATGAGGTGGTGCAGACCAACATCAAGAAATGGACGGTCGGGTCGCCGATCCAGGCTCCGCTCGACGGGATGGAGACGCTGCTGAAGAAGCACAAATTCCACGCCGGAGACGTAAAAAAAGTAGTTGTGCGAAGCGCCACTCAGGAAGCGGTGATCGTGGACAACCGCACCATGCCGGATCTGTGTCTGCAGCACATGATTGCCGTGATGCTGGTCGATGGCACCGCGTCGTTCCGCTCGGCCCATGACGAAAAGCGGATGCACGACCCAGCAATTCTGCGCGAACGCGCCAAAGTCGAACTGATCGCCGACGAGGGACTGGATCGCCTTCTGCCAAAACGAGTCGCCATTGTCGAAGTTTTTCTCACCGATGGAACTCACCTGAGCGAACGGGTGGATGCAGTCAGAGGCACGGCCGAAAATCCAATGTCGCGGGAGGAAATAGTGGCGAAATCCCGTGACCTGATTGCACCCGTACTGGGTGCCGCGACTTGCAGCACTCTTATTGATAGAGTATTGAAGCTCGACAATGTAAAAAGCGTTCGTGAGCTCAGACCCCTGCTGCAAAGGGCTTAACAGTTTGCTGAAAAACTCCGGAATGCTCGCACAATGGAAAAGCCGCCCTTCAGAACCGTGGAAGAGCCGCTCTTCAGAGCCGCGTAAGCCTTCTCGACTCAATGCCGGCTTTACAGTTTGCTGAAAAACTCGGATTTGTATCAGGGTATCGCTTTAGCGATACCGTAACTTCTTTAACCTCAAACGCCCCTTTAGGGGCTGGACCCTTGGCAGCCGAGTTTTCAGCAAACTGTTTAGCCCCTGAGCTCCAGCTGCCGTTGTCGTAAGCGCATTCATCAAACCAGTTCTATTGTGTGCCGCAGTCGGAACTGAAAGGAAAACGGATGGCAATTGCAACGCCGGCATTAAGCAGTCCGGCACTGACGCGCAATCAGATTCGAGGATTCTGGGCAGCCTGGGGAGGTTGGGCCCTCGATGGAATGGACTCCTTTATATATGCCATGGTGCTGGTTCCGGCGCTCCGCGAACTTTTGCCTCGTTCGGGAATTCCGGCCACTACCGCTAATGTCGGCTACTACGGTGGAGTACTCTTCGCGCTTTTTCTCGTCGGCTGGGGCCTGGCGCTCGGCTGGGGCCCGATCGCTGACCGGTTCGGCCGTGTCCGCACGCTGATGTTGACCATCATCTTCTTCTCAGTCTTTACGCTGCTCAGTGCCTTCTCGACCAGCGTATGGGTCCTGGCTGTCTTCCGTCTGCTCGCCGGAGTTGGCATCGGTGGAGAATGGTCCATGGCGGGCACTTTCATCGCCGAGGAATGGCCGGAAGAACGCCGCAAAATGGGCGCAGGACTCATGCACACCGGCTACTATTTCGGCTTTTTCATGGCCGCGATCGCCAACTATTTCATTGGCAATGCCTACGGCTGGCGCGCCATGTTTGTTCTCGGAGGCTTCCCTGCTCTGCTCGTTGCCTTCATCCGTTACGGCGTGAAAGAACCAACCCGCTGGGCCAACAAGAGTCTGTCACACGCAGTATGGACGCCGCGGCGTTCCTTCTTTTATCTGTTCTCGCCCGAGTATCGCCGGCGCACGATCCTCAACTCGACGTACATGCTGATTTCCATCGCAGGACTGTGGGCAGGCGCGGTCTACGTGCCGGCATCGGTCACGTTCCTGGCGAGCAGCGCGCATCTGTCGATACCAGAAGGAGCGCGCCTCGCCTCCTATGCCACGATGATTCTTTCCGCGGGAACCATCCTCGGATGCCTCGCCGTGCCGTGGCTTGCGGAATTCATCGGACGCCGCGCAACGTTGGCGGTCTACTTTACGCTGATGCTTATCTTTATCTCTCTCGGATTTGGCTACGCTTTCTACCTCAAGGAGAACGCGCTCGCCTGGTTCATGGTCTGCCTCTTCTTCTTGGGGATTGGCGGCGCGAATTTCGCGATCTACACCTTGTGGCTTCCCGAACAGTACCGGACGGAATGCCGCGCAAGCGCATTTGCATTCGCCACGTCGTTCGGCCGCTTCGCCGGAGCCGGAATCACATTTCTGGTAGGCGCCGGAGTCCGGCACTTCCAGACCATCGGCATTCCCGTGGCATTAACTGCCATCGCATTCGCGATCGGGTTGCTGCTCGTACCGTTCGGCGAAGAGACGAAGGGCAAACCTCTCCCTGCTTAGAGCGGATCGCCCACGCAGATCCGTCTAAAAAAGCCGCGAAGCGGCGCAAGAATAAAGCCCAGGGCGCAAGCCCTGAGTGGGAAGTACGAGATGATCGAGCCCCGAAGGGGCGACAGAAGATGCGGTTTTGCAGCTAAGATATTTATTTCTCAAGGACTTGGCGGGAAAAATGATCGAAAAATGAACTCAAATATCGCGCTAACTCATTGATAAATAAACATCTTACAGTTAAGTCCTTATTCCTCAAAGATCTAGCGATAATTGCCTCCTAAATCTTTGATTCCAAAAGATCGAAGCAGGAGGGGTCAAACCTAGTGTGAGATATCCTCCAGCGCCAATCCGCGAGTACGAGGTCCGAAAATACCGATCGACAACACCACGACTAACATCGACGCAGCGATGAACGTAAAAACGCCCGCGACACCAAAGTCGCGGAGAAAGAAGCCGATCAGGAAACTGGTAAAGATCGCGCTCAATCTGCTCCACGAATAGACGAACCCAACCGCTTGAGCCCGCACTTTCGTTGGGAAGAGTTCCGGCTGATAGGCATGAAAGGCCATCGACATCCAGTTATTCGAGCACGTCAGCAGCACGCCGAAGACGATCAGGAAACTGGCGTCTCTCTGCCGAGAGAACAATAGTCCGAAGATTCCAATACACATCGCCGCCGCAACAATCTGCCACTTGCGTTCAAACTTGTCGGCAATCCGCATGGCAAGCAGAGGACCGACTGGCGCAGCAATGGCAATGATGAACGAGTAGCGCAAACTGCTTGTAGTAGTCACGCCCGCGGCAATCAGGAGTGTAGGAACCCAGGACGCGAATCCGTAATAACCGACAGTCTGGAAGAAGTTGAACACCATCAGCATCGAAGTGCGGCTCAAGTAAGGAGGTTTGAAGATATCCACGAAATGCCCGTGAACTTCCTCGACGACATGCGGATTCGCCGGAGGCAAAGGTCCGCCAAGGTCCTTCGCAACGCGCGCTTCCATCGCAGCCGTAGCGCGCTCAGCCTCCTCCAAATGGCCGTGTGAAATCAACCAGCGCGGACTTTCCGGCACACCGCGACGAATGAACCATACAAAGATCGCGCTCAGCGCCCCGATCAGGACCACCCATCGCCAGCCGTCAAAACCAAACGGATTGCGCGGCACTAGCGCCCAAGCCAGCAACGCAACCACAGGAACAACGCTGAACTGAATGACCTGGTTGACGGCGAATGCGCGCCCGCGAAGATGCTTGGGGACAAGTTCGGTGATGTAGGTATCAATCGTAACCAGCTCCACTCCGATGCCGATCCCGGCAATCAAGCGCCACGCAACGATGCCAATCGCAGTGTGTTGGAACGCCATGATCACCGTGCAAGCCGTGTACCACAGCAACGAGCAAGTAAAGACCATGCGCCGTCCAAACCAATCGGCGGCGAAGCCAAAGAGCATCGTGCCGATGAACAACCCAGCAAATGTCGCTGCGACAAAGCTAGCCAGACCGTTAAACCCGAAGAACGACGCGGAGGCACTCGAGAAGAGACCACTACGCACCAGACCCGGTCCAATGTAGGCGGTAAAGAAGAGGTCATACATCTCGAAGCAGCCGCCCAGCGAGAGCAAGAGCACCAACTTCCAGATGTAGCGAGAAGCTGGAAGCCGGTCGAGACGGGCGCTGATCTCGGCAGCAACGGTCGAACTGGTGAGTTGTGTCAACGGTGACCTCTCTTCATTCCCTTATTTCGGACATCAGAGTCCTCAAAAGATACCTGAACCGCCTTCGTGCAGACTGCCGATGGGCAAAGCAACGTTCAACTGGCACAGATCACCCGACGGAAGCTGCGCGGTATTCGTGACAGATCGCAGGAATCGATCGCTTTCCTGCTGGCTGACGACTCGGTCCGTCAGAGCCTTGAACTTATGCACGTAGTCATCGCGACGGAAGGGCGAGGCTCCCAGAGGATGCGCATCGGCAACCGCGATTTCGTCTTCCAATCGCGAGCCATCACGAAAGAAGACTTCTACGCGCCCGCCAAATGCCTTCTGGTTCGCATCAGGAGCGTGGTAGCGTTCGGTCCATCGTGGGTCTTCGCTTGTCGTGATACTGTGCCACAGCTGCAGCGTGCTCGGACGCGTCCGGCGTTCGGGACGATAGCTGTCAACGTGATGCCATGTTCCATCCTCGAGAGCGACAGCAAAGATGTACATGATCGAGTGGTCGAGCGTTTCGCGGCTGGCCTGCGGGTCAAGCTTCTGTGGATCGCCCGCCCCAGTTCCGATCACGTTGTGCGTGTGCGCGCTGGTGTGGATGACGATCTTCTCAATCTGCGATAGATCCGCGATCTTTGTGCGCATGCGGAAGGCGAGGTCGATCAGCGCTTGTGCCTGATACTCCGCGCTGTGCTCTTTGGTAAAGCTCTCCAGAATGGCTCGCTTCGGCTCTCCCGGCGCTGGGAGCGGAACGCGATAATGAGCCTGTGGCCCGTCCAGCATCCACGCGATCACGCTGTCTTCCCCTTCGTAGACTGGGCTCGGCGCAGTTTCTCCGCGCATAGCGCGATCAACCGCCTCGACGGCAAGTTTCCCGGCATGCGCTGGTGCATATGCTTTCCAACTGCTGATCTCACCCTTGCGCGATTGCCGCGTGGTGAAGCTGACATGAACAGCCTGCTGGATCGCTTGGTAAATCACATCGGTCGGCAGATTTAGCAACGTTCCGATGCCAGCAGCCTGCGCTGGACACAAGTGCGCGATGTGGTCGATCTTGTGCTTGTGGAGCGAGATGCTTTTCACAAGATTGATCTGAACTTCGTAGGCGGTAGCGATGCCGCGCAGCAAATCATGGCCCGAGCAGCTCATGGCTTGAGCCACCGCGAGAATTGGCGGAATATTGTCGCCGGGATGTGCGAAATCCGCCGCGAGAAAAGTATCGTGCATGTCGAGTTCGCGAACCGCCGTCCCGTTTGCCCAAGCCGCGCATTCCGGGCTGACGCGCTGATCGGATGACACCCCGGTTACGGTGGCTCCAGTCGGTTTCGGATGACCGAGGGCCATCGCGCGAGCGGAAACCACCGGAGGCCGATTGATGGCGGCAATCGCGACGGATGCATTGTCGACGATGCGATTCACGATCATCTCCTGGACTTCGGGTGCGAGCGGAACAGGATCCGCCGCCACCGCCGCCACCTTCCAGGCGAGCTGATCCTCGCGCGCGAGCGCTGAAGAAGAGGCGTGAACCTTTACGTCGTGAACCAACATAGATTGCTTAAGCTCAGGAGCGCGATCGGTCGCGGGCATCCTCTTGCGAGTATTTCCTTTCCAGTTCGTCGCACATTGGTTTCCGAACGAGGCGCTGACGCTCGGCGAAACCCACGAGGGTTGAGCTGGTTTCATCCAGGCGTCCGCGCTCCTTCAATTCACGAAGAGCGTTCTGCATACCGAGAATCGCCCCCTGCAAAGCCGCATTGGCATAGAGCACAATGGCGAACCCCATCGCAGCCAACTCGGTCGCGCCAATAATTGGTGTTTTGCCGCCCACCACCATGTTGACGACCTGGGGCATTTTCAGCAGCTGAGGAATGCGGCGCAATTCCTCTAGATTCTCCGGCGCCTCTACAAACGTGACGTCAGCGCCGGCCTCGGCGTAAGAGGCCGCGCGATCAATAGCAGCCTGAAAGCCTTCGACGCTGCGCGCGTCGGTACGGGCGATGATCATCAGATCTTCAGTGGTGCGGGCATCGACGGCCGCGCGAATTTTACCGACCATTTCTCCGGCGGAAATGACATCCTTGCCCGCGAAATGGCCACAACGCTTAGGTGAAACCTGGTCTTCCAACTGGATCGCATTGGCGCCAGCGCGTTGCAGCACGCACGTTGTGTGGTACACGTTAACGGCGTTGCCAAAGCCAGTGTCAGCATCGACGATGATCGGAAGATCGACAGCGTCGCGGATGGCGGAGGTGTGTTCGGCGACTTGAGACAGGTTGAGGAAACCCATATCAGGTAGCCCGAGATACATGTTCGTAACACCAGCGCCGGTCACGTACACAGCTTCAAATCCGAGGTCGGCGATGATGCGCGCCGATAGGGCGTTCGCCGCTCCGGGAACGACGACTGCACCGGCGGTGCCACGGTCGGCGATCCGAGCGCGGAGACAAGCTCCTAGGTCACGCGCACCCGAATTGTTTTGCGTTGCTCTCATATCGTTCCTTCGGCGCGCAGCGCTGCGATCTGGCCCTTGTCATATCCCAATCGGCCAAGCCACTTTTCGGTGTGCTCGGAGAGCGTGGGAGCTGGCGTTGCGGGTCTGGCCGCTTCACCGTCCAGTTGAAAGCCGCCGCAAGTCACGTGCTGGGCCTCGATCGTACTTTTGGCGCTGGCGGGGAAAGTAGCGACAAAATGCCGCTGCGCCAAGTGAGGATGCGCCAGAATCTCTGGAACGGTGAGTACTCGGCCAGCCGGAATTCCAGCTGCCACCATCAGCGGCTCCCATTCGTCGGCACCGCGGCGCATCAGCGCGGGTTCTATCTCCGCATTCATGGCGGTGCGGTTGTTCTTGCGCGTTTGCCGGTCGGCAAAGCGCGGATCGGTTTTCAGATCAGGACGTCCGATCAAATCGCACAAGCTGCGGTATTGCGAATCTTCATTGGCGGCGATGTTGAGCGGGCGGTCGGCGGTACGAAAAGTACCCGAAGGAGACGCGGTAAAGTTCTCGTTCCCCATGGGTTTTGGAATCACTCCGCAATTTAAGTAATTCGAAACGACCCATCCCATGGTTGCGAGCGAGGAATCGAGCATAGAGACGTCAACCATCTGGCCTTCGCCGGTGGTTCGCGCGCCGACAAGCGCTGAACTAATAGCAAACGCGGCGGTAATTCCGCCGACGGTATCGCACACGGGATAGCCAACGCGCAGCGGCGCACTGTCCTCGTCTCCGGTGACGCTCATCACGCCCGCCATTCCCTGGATCACCTGGTCGTAGGCGGGACGCATGGCGAGCGGCCCCTCCTGTCCGAAGCCTGAGATGGCGCAATACACGAGACTCGGATTGACTTGGGAAAGTACCGAGTAGTCGAGGCCAAGCCGCTTCATCACGCCGGGACGAAAGTTCTCCACGACGACGTGTGACTGCGCGGTGAGCTGCTTGAAGATTTTCTTGCCGCCCTCGTGCTTGAGGTTCAACGTCAGCGACTGTTTGCCGGCATTCACGGCAACGAACGACGCGCCCATCAACTTGCTAGTTTGACCGGGGTCGGCGCCCAGCCTGCGCGCGAGGTCACCGCTGCCGGGTTGCTCGATCTTGATGACTTCCGCGCCCATGAGCGCCAGCTGGTAACTGCAAAAGGGGCCGGCGAGAACATTGGTTACGTCCAGTACGCGTATGCCGGTGAGTGGAAGAGCCATGGGCGTCTCTAGCTGGATTGCACCTTTGGCCCCGGAGTGCATACCGCAGCCCGATGCACTCGAAGGAGATGCCCCTGGTAGTCTCTCGCAGTGAATTGGGTGGCAAACTCCGCCGCCTCGCAAAGCTTGTCGAGGTCAATACCCGTCTCGTAACCCATGCCATGAAGGAACGCCACGAGATCTTCTGTGGCCAGATTGCCGCTGGCTCCGGGGCAATAGGGACAACCACCAAGACCGCCCGTCGCCGCGTCAAACTCGCGGACACCAACGTCAAGGCCAGCCAGTGTGTTGGCAAGGCCGCGACCGTAAGTGTCGTGAAAATGAAGAGCGAGCTCGGTCGGAGGAAGTTTGAGCTTGTCGACGATGAGCCGCACGCCTTCCCTTACCTGATCCGGATATGCCATGCCGTCTGTATCGCAGATTGCGACACGCCACGGAGCCACTTCGCGCGCTCCTTTCACAACATCGAATAACGCCTTCGCAGAGATCGTGCCTTCGAATGGACAATGGAAGCTGGTCGAAATGCCGGTACGAATCGTCACGCCGTCCCGCTCAGCGGCGCGACTCACTTCTTCGAGCAGGGCTAATGACTCAGCCAGGGTGCGATTCAGGTTGCGGCGATTAAAGCTGTCGCTGGCCGACAAAACAAATTCCAGATACCGGACGCCAGACGCAACGGCGCGTTCGTATCCTTTGACGTTCGGCACGAGAGCGGAAAAGCGCACTCCCGGAAACTTGCTGAAGGATGCCGCCAGGTCCTCCGCGTCCGCCATCTGTGGAACCCAGCGCGGATGCACGAAGCTGGTCGCCTGGATGTCGGTCACTCCCGCGTGAACGAGCTTTTCGATCAGCTTGTGTTTGTCTGCGGTGGAAACGGGACGCGGCTCATTCTGAAGTCCGTCGCGCGCCGAAACGTCGAGAATATTGATTCTTTCGCCCATGCTGAAATCCTACTGCGTGTTCTAGTCCTCCGCCTCGAAGGTCCACACCTGAGCCGGCTCGCTGCCTTTGGCAGGAACTCCTACGTAAAGCCGATCGCGTTTGGAATAGAAAAATCCGGTGCGAACGCCGACTGCGCTTGGCACATTGCCTACGAGTTCGTAATGATCGGGGTCTTTCTCCTGAATAACGCTGATGAAGCCTTCGGCGCCGATCACATAAATGCGCTTGCGCGATTCGTCGAAATAGACGTCATCACATTCTCCGGCGGCGCGCAGGCGGGCAACTTCCTTCCCGGTAGTCGTGTCGAAAACCACCAGCATGGGAGTCTTGCGCGTGATTGTGTACAGACGATGGTCAGCCTCATTCAGCGCCATTGCATAGTTAGCGCGCAGGCCGGTGAGCGGCCACTTCGTGACCGCGCCGGTCTTCCGGTCAATCGATTCCACAACGTTGCCGGCGTCGGGAACGTTGACATAGACGTGCGCTCCGGAAGCCTCGACCTGGAACGACTCGGGATGACCTTCGGTTTTCAGAACCTGCCCCACGCGCTCGTCGGTTGCGGGATCGATCATGGCAATGCCGCCGTCATCTTCACCGAAGCCGACGAACACTTTTTTCGAGGCGGCATCATAGCGCAGATTGTCGGGATCTTTTCCGAAGTCGATCGTCTTTTTTAAGGCGTAGCTGGCGCCGTCGAATACGCGCACTTTGCCGTCCTCGGCATTGGCGACGTAAAGCTTGTCGAATCCCGGAACATATAACGGTCCTTGCGGCTGGCTCAATCCGGGAATGCTGTGGATTACCCTCCCCTGAAAGGTATCGATGACCTCAACCGTATTGTTACCGAGTGCGGAGACGAACAGCCGCTTACGTTTGACATCAGCGCTGAAGTGGTCGAGCCGACCGGCAACGTGAGGAACAGGAATCTGCTCCTCGAGTTGCAAAGGCTGAAAGTCGCGAGCTGGCGAATTTGCATTTTGGCCGTGGGCGGTAAAGCCGCTCACTGTGGCTGCTAGTAAGCCTGCACAAAACACGCTTGTGTAGTTCATGGTGTTACTCCCGGGGTCATGACAATTTAATCGAGCCGTGATTTACGGTTGTGCTTCAAATACGAGGATGTCCGCTCCTTGTCCGTCACTTGCCGGAGCGCCCACGTAAAACCGATTCAGTTCCGGCACCCACAGCGAAGTTCCAGCTCCTTTGCGCGTCGGCAGTTTGTCGAGCAATTCGTAGTGATCGGCATCTTTCTGCTGGTAGCTGTAAATGAATCCAACTTCTGCATCGCGTCCGCCGGAAACATAAGCGCGGCGATGCTTGGCATCGAAGGACACACCGTCCATGCCATCGACAGTCGGAAGAACCGATACTTCTTTACCAGAATCAGCATCCATCGCGGTCATTTGCGGCGGCTTGCGCGTGCCGATGAAGATCCGATTGCTGGCAGCATCGTAGGCTCCGTCGCCCGGACGCTCGCTGCTCACCGGCCAGGTGGCGATCACTTTTCTTTCCTTCGTATCAATGACCTGAATCTTGCTGGACGGCGACACGAAGCAGAACAGACGCTTGCCGGATTTGTCGAGCAGCAACTCGGCCGGGTGAGCGTCAACCTTGATGTCGCCGATCAGTTTGTTGGTCTTCGCGTCGATGATGCCAACTTCTCCGTAGTCTTTGCCGGCATCTTTTCCGCCGTAGCCCACGTAAAGAACCGACTTCTGCGGATCGTACAAAATACGGTTCGGCCCAAGCTCAAGGTCGATGGTCTCAAGGAGATCGAGCGTGTCGCCGCGAAACACGCGCACCTTGCCATCATCGCCGCTGGCCACGAAGACTTTATTGAGTTCGGCAACATATGCGATGCCTTGGGGTTTCTTGAAGCCGGGAACGCTGCGTAGCGACTTTCCAGCCCTGAGATCAACTACTTCCAGGGAGCCATTTTCGAGACCCGCGACGAAGAGACGCTTTCCCTTCACGTCGACATCCATGTGGTCGATGCGACCATTAACGCCGGGCAGCGGGATGGTCTGCACCAGCCAGAGCGGACCTTTCTCCTTCTTTTGGTCCTGAGAATGCGCTACCACCGACAGACTGGTCACGGCGATGAAAAGCAGAAAAAAAACGACTTGTTTTTGCATGTCACTCCTTTTCGGCGCGCAGACTCGCGCTCATCGCCTATGGATACGTGTTTCGTCTGAAACGTACATGAAGTCCGGATTAATTTGCGTTAATACCTAGTGGTACTTGCGAACTAGGAACCAAACTCAATGCCGCGCTTCTCGCGACCGACAGCCACGACGACCGCCGCCAGCGTGAACACGACGAATGCCGTCAGCGCCATGGCATTCGCGTAACTCGTGCGCTGCGCGAGAATCGCCTCAATATAGCCGACCGACCCGGCCAGAAGCACGCCGCACTGATACGCGAAGCCGGGAAGGAATCCGCGCACCGAATCGGGCGACAATTCCGAGAGGTGAGCCGGGATAATTCCCCACGCTCCTTGCACCATGAACTGGATCAGGAAGGCACCCACAATGAGCAAGGTTACAGACGGTGCGTAAGCCCATAGTGGGACCAACGCGACTGCGCAGACGAGTGAGCCAACCATTGCCTTGCGGCGTCCAAAACGGTCGGAGAGCAAGCCCACCAGCAAACCACCGAGAATCGCACCGACCATGGAGATCGCGGTGATTACCGCACGCTGGGTCGGTCCCATGCCCCAGTGCCGCTGCAGGAAAGTCGGAAACATGTCCTGCGTGCCGTGCGAGGCGAAGTTCATCATCATCATGAGCAGGGTCAGATAGAGAAACAATTTCCAATGCGAAATGATCTCGCGGCCGAGATTCCCCCAGCTGGAGTGACGAGTCTTTTTCCAAACCTCCGACTCTTTCACCTTGAAGCGAACGAAGAGTCCGAGCAGCGCGGGCAAGCCGCCGATGAAGAACATCGGACGCCATCCCCAGCGCGGAAAAACAAAGTAGAAGCAGACGGCGGCTAGAAGATAGCCGAGAGCGTATCCCTGTTGCAGCATGCCGGAAAGGAATCCGCGCAATTTGGGGGGAACCTTTTCCATCGCCAGAGATGCGCCGACGCCCCACTCTCCGCCCATGCCAATGCCGAAGAGCGCGCGAAGCACAAGAAACGTGGTGAAGCTGTGCGCAAATCCGGTTGCCACTTCCACGATTGAGTAGAAGATGAGGTCAATCATCAAAGGAATGCGGCGTCCGTAGCGATCGGCCATCAGTCCGAAGATGAACGCGCCTACCGGACGGAAGGCGAGGGTCAAGGTGATGGAGAAAGCGATCTCGGCATCGGAGCGGTGAAACTCTTTGGCGATCGCCGTCAGGCAGAGGACAACTAAGAAGAAGTCAAAGGCGTCGAGTGTCCAACCGAGGAAGCCGGCGAATACGGCGGGACCGTGACCGTCCTTGGCTGGGATGTCGGCAGACTGGGCGCTCTGCGGAACGGCATAGTCTTCCGGCAGAGTCGCATCCCGTGGAGCGCTCAAGTTCTTCTCCTTATTGGTGCAGTCACACTGCGCGGCAGCCACGCTTGAAACCGACGATGTTCGCAGCGAAGGTCGGCATTTATCTCCGTTGTATTGGTTTAGCCGACTTTCACGGCGAGCAACGGGTCGATTCGGTTCTGGCGTAGGAAGTTGATCCCCCTCAAAGCCGGTCTTTTAGAATCAAAGACTTAGCAATAATTCCTGCCAGGTCTTTGAAGAATAAGGACTTACAAGTAAAGTATTTCATTGTCAACGACTTAGACGAAATTTCAGAGAGGCAAAGGCCGAAGTGGGGAGGGCTTCGGCCTTTGCCTCTCGTCAAGCCTCAGAAGGTTAACTTGAGGCCTAGCTGAATTTGACGCGAGGTAGTTGTCGTCGAGTCGATGGCGCCCGCTCCGGTGAGCAGGCCTGTCTTTTCAGGATCGGGGTTCGTGAAGGAGTTGTTGTCCACCGGAGCCTGAAAATTCGTGTGGTTAAAAATGTTGAAGAACTCGGCCCGGAACTGGGCTGTGAATCGCTCGGTGATACGCGCGTTCTTGAAGATGGAGAAATCCACGTTCACCAGTTTTGGACCGTACAGGGAGTTACGCCCATTGTTCCCCAGCACCAAACCCGTACCCCCGTTTACCATCGGCGCCAAAACAAAGCAGGCATTATTGATGTAGTTGACCTTCCCGGTGATCGGGTTGCAACCGGGTACACGGTTTGGATAATCGAAGGGAGTGTCGGTGTAGTTTTGGCCGAGCACATCCTGCTGCCCGACGATCAGGGTAAACGGAACGCCGCTGCTGGCGGTGATGATGCCGCCCAATTGCCATCCGCCGGCTATCGCCTTCGCCACTGAACCCCAGTCGTTCGGTGTTGGCAATGTCCAGACATAATTGGCCACCAGGTTGTGCTTGATGTCGAAATCACAAGGGCCGTTACGATGGGCCTTGTCAAACCACATCAGTGACGTAAGTGAGTTCTGGAATGGATCGCCCAGTTGGGCTCCTGAACCGTCGTCCTTGCAGCTACTGTAAGTGTAGGCCAGCTGAGCCTGCACGTCCTTAACGTTGGTCAACCGCACCTGTGACTGGAACCCCTCGTAGGAAGATGAACCAGTGAAAAGAATGGGGCGGATGAAACCGACGTTGGGGTTGGCAATCGGGTTGGTCGTCAAAGGACCACAGAATTGGTCCCCGGTCGCGATAGGTGGTCCGCAGGGCCAAGTGAAGACGCCATTTATCTTGTTTGGGATAACCTGATTGCCATCGTCCGCAGTAGTCGCGTTATGCAGGGTCCGGGATCCCACGTAGCCCACCATCACTGCGACCTTGGGGCCCAGTTCCCGTTGAACGTTCATATTCCAGTTGGCGGCGTACGAACGCTTCGGGCTGCGGTCGACGTAGCGAGAGCCAGCACTGTTGCCGAAGCTCACCGAGGAAGGCACGACCGGGAAGGAACCCTGCGGAAGAGCTCCAACGTTATTCGTTTGCAGAGAGAACGGCAGAGTTAACGAATCGCCGATAGTGTAAACATAGGGCAGCGGCAGCACCGAGAAGGTACCGAAACCACCTCGTATTGCGGTCTTGCCGCTGCCTGTTGGATCCCACGAAAACCCAATGCGCGGGTCGAAATTTTTAAGCGTGGGATTGTTGATGAACAGGTTCTTGGCATTTGGTGTGTTCACCGGCAAACCGGTATAGAGATTCGTCAAGAGACCGAAGCCGCCGGTTGCTTCCGTTGGATTGGTAAGCATCTCATAACGAACGCCCAAGTTGACAGTCAACCGCGGACGGAGCCGCCAGTCATCCTGCAGATAGAGCCCAAACAGACTGTCCCGGCTCTGAGTCTCTTTTCGGACGGTCTCGCTGAGCACCTGTACCTGGGTCGGGTTGTCGGTCAGGAAATTCTCGATAGCGGATACCGTGCTTGCACGAAAATTCCAGTTTCCGTTTGCCCGGACCTTTGAGAGAACGTTGTACTGCATGCGCTCAAAGGCGAAGCCGAATTTAAGCGCATGCTTTCCCCTAGTCATGAAAACGTCGTCATTTGCCTGGAAGCTGTTGTAGTGGTGGCCGAAGTAGGAAAGATTGCCGAGCCCACCGGCAGAGGCTAAACCGGTGATGTTAATCAGAGCGGGCGGCAGCGCGGTTGGCGAGCACGCAGTGCACAGGCTTGTATCACCCGCAACAGGATTCAGGGCGGCGACTGGATTGTTTACAAGTCCGGTCACATGGCCATATCCGAACCGGAACGTATTGCCCATCGCCGAACTAAAGATGTGCGTTTCGGTCGCAGCTAGCAGGTGCCGTTGAGTAAATACCTGATGGACTGTGTTGTCGAGATTATCGGGATTCGACTGCGGAGCCTTGTCGTAAAAGAACGTGGCGTTGAGACTGTCACTGTTCGAAATCTTGTGGTCTCCGCGCACAGTGAAGTAGTTCTCGTTGAGGATCTTAAGCCCCGAGGTTAGAAAGACATTGACATCTCCGTTGCCGGTGCCGTCCTGGGGGATACCAGTGTTGGAACCATGAGTCGGCTGCCACAGCGGGAGGAATGGCGAGACCAGTGGGCTAATGGTGATCGTATGGGGAGCACAAGACGGATTCGGCTGTTGCGGAACCGAACACAAGTTACCTGCGAGGGCCGCGGGTGAGAAAACGAAGTCGCTGAAACTCAAACTCTGGCTTTGCCGCACACCTTCGTAGTCACCGAAAATAAAAGTCCTGTCCTTCTTGATCGGCGCGCCAATCGAGCCCCCGAACTGGGTACGGCGAAATGGTGGAGTCTGCGCCCCCCCGGCCGGGTCGAAATAGTTACGTGCATCGAAAACCCTGTCGCGGTCGAAAAAGTAGCCGCTGCCATGGACTTGGTTCGTGCCCGACTTGGTGATGGCGTTGATGACAGCGCCAGACGTTCTGCCATATTCCGCAGTGTAGTTGGTGGTGACGACGGAGAATTCCTGGATCGCATCGACGCCGAGACTTGCACCCAGTACGCTGCCCGGAGCGCCGTTCGAGTAGTCATTGATGTTGATACCGTCAACGCGGTACGTATTTTCGTTGGGACGGTGGCCGCTATCAGCGAGTTGATCACCGAAGCCGCGGTTGCCGCGGTTGGCGGTGGCCCCCGTGGAAGCCTGCGCGCGCACGCTGATGACGCCGGGCTGCAGGGTCGCCAGCTGGGTCCAATCACGGCCGTTGAGGGGTAGCTCAACGACTGTTCTCTGTTCGACGGTTGCGCCCACTGTGGAAGAAGTCGTTTCGATCGCTGGCGTCAGATCGCTCACTTCTACCGTCTGCGTTACCTGCCCAACTTCTAATGTGATATTAAGCGCCTGCTCCATTCCGACGTTGAGCACGATGCCTTTTTGCTGGGCGCTGCTAAAGCCAGCGGCTGTGACCTTCACTTCGTATGGACCGGGCTGCAGATTCGGCGCCGAGTAGAGTCCGGCTGAGTTGGTTTCGACCTCACGAACTTGTCCGTTGTCCGTATTCTTGATCTGGACCTTGGCGTTGCTGACCAGCGCGCCTGACTTGTCGGTGATGATTCCGGTTAGTGTTGCTCCCGCTGATTGAGCGTTTGCTGGGCGGGACAGGAGGATGCCCACCAGAGCCACTAACGCCAGTATGCACGCACCGAATCTGAAGCCGTTCCGCACAGTGCCCATCGCGCACCTCATCCTTAATGATTTTTAATCTTCTGCCGTGTAAGGCCAGGTTCGGCTTGGTCGGACAGAGCTTTCCCCACACGTCGGCTTTGGTATAGACTTCGATCGTTTAGGGTTCTCAGGTTCCACAGTTCCTGAGGTCGGGGGGAACTGTAGCGAGTTACGGAGAGAACGTCCTTTAGGAACGCTGGAAAAACTCTTAAGAAATTCTTAAGACCGTCTATGAGCAACGCCGTCTGTTACTTGTACGAGTTCGGGCCCTTTCGATTAGATCCTGCGGAACGACTTCTGCTTCGCGACGGCCATCCTATTCCGCTCACTCCGAAGGCATTCGATTTGCTGATGGTGCTCGTGCAACGCAGCGGCCATCTGGTTGAAAAAAAGGAATTACTCGAGACAGTCTGGCCGTCCTCTTTCGTTGAGGAAGGCAATCTCTCGGTGATGGTTTATGCCTTGCGCAAGGCCTTCGGAGATCACCAGGACCATACCTACATCGAAACGGTATCGAAACGGGGCTACCGTTTTGCCGCCGAAGTAAAGCTGATTGAGTACGTACCTTACGTGCCAACAGCGAGCGCGAAGAGGCCGGGCGAGGAACCTTCTTTGCCAGCGGTGGTAATTCCCGCGTTGGCAGTGGCAGCATCACCGCCTGCTGATCGGGTGCCGCCGCCTCGCTTGCGCTTGCCCGAAACTCGTTGGAAGCCCGTCAAACGAGAGAACCGATTGCTGTTGCTGGTTCTCGCGTTGGTGCCAATCCTCGCGACGGGGACATTCTTGTGGATGAAGATCCGCTCCGAGCCCAAACCGATTGCGGTTTCACAATCCGCTTTGGCGCACTCGCTGGCGGTTCTTCCGTTTGCGACGATGGGCGACAAAACGGATGACCTGTATCTCGGTCTTGGCATTTCAGACGCTGTCACCACCCGACTCGGCAACACTCGAAAGATCGTGATTCGGCCGACCAGCGCCATGGTGCGATACGTAGGCGCGGCTCGCGATCCAGAAGCTGCGGGGCGGGAACAAAAAGTTGACGCTGTGTTAGACGGCCGCATTCAGCGCGCTGGCGACCGCATTCGGCTGACGGTGCAACTGATTCGCGTGAGTGACGGCGTCCAGATGTGGGGCGACACCTTCGACGAGAAATACACAAATGTTTTTGCCGTGGAAGACGCTGTCTCCGAGCAGGTAGCGCGATCGATTCGATTGGAATTGACCGGAGCCGAGCAGAAGCGACTGACCGAGCGTCCGACCGAGAATGGCGATGCGTACCAGGCCTATGTGAAGGGCCGCTTCTTCTGGAATAAGCGCACGACTGACGGCCTGCAGAAGGGGTTGGGATATTTCCAGGAAGCGGTCGCTTTGGATCCGGCCTACACACAGGCATACGTGGGTATTGCTGATAGCTATTCGCTACTTGGGTTGTTCAACGCGATGCCTCCGAAAGAAGCGTTTCCGAAAGCCAAGGAAGCCGCGAACAAAGCGCTGGAGATGGATCCGGAACTCGCGGACGCCCATGCCACCCTGGGCTTCGTGAATTTCTATTTCGATTGGGATGGCTTAGCGGCGGAGAACGAATTCCGGCACGCTCTCAACAGCAATCCAAACTATGCCATGGCTCACGCCTGGTACGCGGAAGATCTGGCAGCCATGGGGAGGTTCCCGGAGGCGAGCGCGGAATCCAAGCGGGCACAGGATGCCGATCCCGTCTCGCTGACGGTTGGAGCCGTGTATGGAAATGTCGCCTATCTTGCAGGTCAGAGTGATGATGCGATCGGCGGTCTTAAGAAAGCGATTGAAATTGATCCTGCCTACCCGCGTCTGCATTTCCGGCTGGGGAATGCCTATATCCGCAAGGGCTTGTATCAACCGGCGCTCGCCGAGTATCTCAAGGCCGTCCAGTTGACCGGCGGGGGAGAGCAATATGGTGATCAATACTACGAAGCAGCACTCGGCTATGCCTATGCGAAGTCAGGAAACGCTGTGGAAGCGCGAAAGATATTGGACAGCTTGCTGCTGCGGTCAAAGACGCGCTACGTGCCCGCATATGCGATCGCGATGATTTATGCCGGACTGGGCGACAAAGGACACGTGTTTGAATGGCTGGAAAAAAGCTATGAAGATCGCTCGACTTCCATGGCTTACCTCAAAGTGGATCCCCTCATGAAAGACTACCGCTCCGACCCCCGGTTTGCCGCTTTGGCGCAACGCATTCGCTTCTAGGTGGCGGTGCGTTCTACGCGGCGCAGAGCCCCGTTAAAGCCCGCATGTCCTGAACCGATTCGAGATTGCGCACCATTTCGATGATCTTGCGCGCGCGGTCGGCGGGCCATTGCGCGTAGTCGGCGCAGCCCTGAAATTTCTCCGCCACCTCGTCGTAGCTCATCGGATTGGAGGGGCTTCCCTTCCCAAAGTCTGCTCGCCCAGAAATCACGCGGCCATCCTTCAGATGAATTTTTATGATGGTGGTCATCTTGTCGTATCCCGCCGCTTCCGCTACCGGGTCGGTGCCGAAGCGGATGCGATCGATCATCGCTTGAACGTCGGGACGGTTGACGACTGCGTCGGTGAATTCAAGGAGTCCCGCTTTGCCGTCAACCAGCAGAATGGCCATGCAGAACTCCATGCTGAACTTGGCCTGCAGGTTGTTCTTCGGGTGATGGTGAATCAGCGCATTTGGGATGTTGTGATTCGTGCCGACTTCGACGAAATCCACGTCGGCGGCTTTGATCTTCTCGGTGCGAATCAAGCGCTGCATCTCGGTCATGCCGGGGTGGGTGAGCGAGCCGCAGGGATACGGCTTGATAGAAACGCCAGGATCAGCAAACGTCCAGGGATGGCCCAGCTTGTGATAGATGGATCCGGGATCGTAGCTGCCACCGGCAGCATGAAAGAAACCGCGATCGGCTTCAAGAATCTGTTCGGCGCCGGTCCAGCCTAGAGCGGCGAGGTCGGTGGAGAAAATCCCGATTTCGGCGGCGTGTCCGGCATGAAATGACTTCATCATGGTGCCAAAGTTTTCGCGCAGGCCGGCCCCTTGACTGGCGGCAATTCCGAAAGAGCGCGCGAACTGCGAGTCATCGAAGTTGCGCAGCTTGGCGCAGGCCGTCGTACTGCCAAACACGCCGACGGTTCCGGTGGTATGAAAGCCATCTTCATAGTGGCGCGGAGAAATTGCTTCCGCGATCTTCGACTCGACTTCGACTCCCACGTGATAGGCGACGAGGAAATCCTTGGCGCTGGTGGCACTGCCCTCGCTTGTGGCCAAGGCGGCGGGCAGGACAGGCGCTGTGGGGTGGGTGAGCAAGCCGTAGACACGATCTTTGCCGACAGCTAGCTGAGTGTCGTCAAAATCTTCGACATGGATCGCCAGGCCGTTGGCAAAGGCCGCGAAGCGCGGAGTCAACTTGCGCTTCGTTCCCATTACTGTGGCACCTTGATCTGGCAGTCCGATGTTAGCCACGTATTCGCGAAACAACTTTCCATTCTGGGCGCGCGAGCCGGCCAGGGCCAGCCCTAAGCCGTCGAGGATTGATTTCTTGCCGAGGTCGAGCACATCGCCCGGAAGGTCAGAAAACTTTGTGCTGCGGACAAACTCGACAATGTACTTCGTCAGCCCTGGAGTTTCTGGGAATGGAACGGGGGCGCAGGGGGGATTTTCGGCAGCGGCGAGCGTCGCCGGGGACAAACCGACGGTCGTCATGACCGCACCCAAACTGGCAGAAGACCGCAAGAAATCCCGTCTCTTCATCGCCACAAATCCCTCCGCTTTCCTGTCGAAGTGGGCATGCCCAACATGGCCGCCGGCGGGCCGGGCGTGGACGCCCGGCTGTCCGCCGACGAACTCGTTCTTACTTTTTTCCTACGGCAATGATGGAGAATGAATTCGGGAGCGGCATTGGCCGCCCTCGAGGATTCTCCGGACTCGGCTTTGGTGCCGGACCCAAGTCAGCCGTCACTGTGAGGAACTGCCCGGTGCTGGCGTCAAAGCCGATGGTGCGCGCGCCCTTCTTTGTGGCGACATTTCCGAGGAGGACGTATTTTCCATCGCGTTTGCCGACGAAACTCATGTTGCCTTCGCCGTTGGATGTGACTGCCACTTTTTCTTTGGGATCAAAGGCGAGACCATCGCTGCCATCTCCGGTGGGAATGGTAGTGATCAGCTTGCCCGTCTTCGCGTCGACAATCGCCATGACTTTGTTGCCGCAAGCAGCGAAGAGCACTCCTCCGTCGATATCCATATCCAGACCGCTCGGCTCATCGCAGCCGGCCATCGGCCATTCGGAGACAACCTTGTTCTCCTTGGTATCGACCACCGCGATCGAATTCTTATCTTCGATATTGATGTACATGCGGCCTTTTCCATCGGGCACTGGTGTTTCGGGTTTGCCGCTGAGTGTGATCGTCGCGACGACTTTGCGCGCTTTCGGATCGATCACTGAGGAACTCTTGCCGTGGCCGTTCATGGTGTAGACGTTGCCGGAGGCGGGATCGTAAACGATGGCATCCGGGCCTTCGCCCGTCTTAATTTTTTCTGAGACTTTCAGGGTCTTAGGGTCAAAAACGCTCGACGTGTTTTCCCGGCCGTTGCTGGTAAAACCAATGCCGAGGCTGGGGACGAGCGCCACGCCATGGGCGCCCGGCGTGTCGGGGATTTCGCCGGCGAGTTTCCCGGCGTCCAGATCCGCGACCATGAAGCGAGTACCTCGGGCAATGTAGGCGCGGTGCGCGGCAGCATCAACGAAAATGTAGTCCCATCCGCCATCGCCGCCAAGCAGTATCGTGCGGACGATGCCGTAGCCGGGAGCGGACTGAGCGGCAGCGGGGGACGCGCCGAAAATGCCGGCAAAGATCAAAGCGACGGCCGACAGGCAAAGAATTGAGCGTGTGGATTTTATTTTCATAAGCCTCCGTAGATATCAGCAGGCATCTCGGCCCACTGGACTGATTTCTTGCACGTCTTAGTGGTCACTCTGCGAATCGCTCGCAGCGCTGGTTTTCAACCCGCCAGTCGCGAAGAAGTGCACGGCGGGAGTGATGATAAGCGAAAGCACCATGGAAATCACAACGCCCCCGATCACGGCAATGGCCAGGGGTTGAAGCATCTGCGAACCTGCCCCGAGGGCAAAAGACAAAGGCAGCATGCCGGCAAGCGTCGCCAGCGCGGTCATGACGATGGGCCGCAGTCTTCTGCGGCTCGATTGCAAGATCGCCTCTTCAGCGGAGAAACCGAGAGAGCGGAATTTCTGATCGGCATCGAGCAGCAAGATTCCGTTTTTCGCGACAATACCGATCACCATGATCATTCCCATGAAAGAAGAAATATTAAAAGTGGTGCGGGTGATGAGCAGGGCAAAGATAACACCTGAAGTGGAGAGCAGCGCGGAGGACAAAATTGCGACCGGAGCCGCGAAGGTACCGAATTCAAACAGCAACACGCAGAAGACGAGCACGATGGCCAGGACGAGTACGAGCACCAGATCACCGAAAGACTTCTGCTGTTCCTTGTAGGTGCCGCCATACTCCACCCGAACTGCTGATGGAATATGCAAATTGGTGATGGCGCGCTGCACTTTGGCAATCGCGGTTCCGAGATCGGTCGCTTCGAGGCGCGCCGACACTGTGACTTGGCGCTGAAGGTTATCGCGGTGGATCTCCGTCTGGCCGGGAATCGACGTAATACTCGCTAGAGCACCGAGCGTAGCGGTTCTTCCGGTGCTGCTGGTCAGCAGAGTATTGCGCAACGCTTCCACGGAAACGCGGCTCGATGCGGGAAACCGGACGCGCAGGGTATATGCGCGATTGTTGTTCACCACAGGTATAGGAGAAGGCTCGCCCTCCACCATGGCGGAGGCAGTCGTCGCTACTTCCTCGGCGGTAAATCCGGCACGAGCGGCAACCGACGGATTGATCTGGAACATCACGGCGGGCCCGCTGATCGTGTTGTCGATGCCGTTCAGCACATCCACGACGCCTTCGACTCCGGCAGTCGTCTTGCCATCTTTGCCCTTCACTTCCGTAATCGCATCCGCCACCTTGGGAGCCCATTGCGCCAGCAATGCCGCATCCTGCGAGAACAGCTTGATTTCGACTGGCTGGGGCTCGCCAGTGAGATCGGCGATCATATCCTGCAGACTCTGAACGAATTCGACGTCGAGAGCAGGTTCCTCTCTCTTAATATCGCCACGAACGTCCTCAATGATCTCGTCGACACCGCGGCTCCGTTTCGCCTTAAGCTTTACGGTCAAGTCACCAGTATTCGCTTCCGTGACGGCCGCGAGACCCAATTGCAATCCGGTGCGCCGCGAAGTGCTTTCGACTTCCGGAACCTCTTTCAGTATCTCCTCAACGTGGTTGATCGCACGATTCGTCTCCGCCAGCGAACTGCCGGCGGGCATGATGTAGTCGAGCACGAACCCGCCTTCATCCATTTCTGGGAGCAAATCTGAACCCAGAAATTGATAGCTCGCATACGAGAGGGCAATCAGCCCAACACTCAAGAGCGCGAGCGTTTTCGGATGGGCGAGAGCGCGGCGGAGCCACTTCTGGTGGAAGTTGATAATCTTCAGGAAGAATCCGCCCACCGAAGCTTCTTCGGCAGCAAGCAGCCGGTTGATGGCTTCTTCTTCCGGTTCAGAGGCACTGGCAGGAGCGGCGGAGTCGGCGTATTTCCCGTGCTTGATCAGAAACTGACTGAGTGTCGGCGTCCAGGTCAGAGCGAGAGCAAGCGAGGTAAACAGCGAAACCGCCATGGTGACGGCCAGTGCGCGGAAGAATGTGCCGGTGACTCCGGTGATGGAAATCAGCGGCAGGAACACAACGACAGGCGTTACGGTCGAGCCGATCAGTGGTTTTGTGATTTCGGCAAGAGCGCTGTGAATGGCTTGCAACCGCGACTGCCCGGCATCACGATGCAGCACGATGTTCTCGACCACCACAATGGCATCGTCAATGACCAGTCCCACCGCGGCAGCAAGGCCTCCGAGCGTCATCAGGTTGAAGCTCTGGCCGAGAAGTTTAAGGGCAATGAACGTGACGGCGATGGTTACCGGAATCACAAGCCCCGCAACAATCGAAGTGCCCCAGTCGCGCAGGAACAGAACAAGAATGATCGAGGCGAGGATCAGCCCAATCAGAATCGCGTCGCGCACGCTGGCGATCGACTGATGGACGATGAGCGACTGATCATAAAACGGTTGCATGGTGACGCCCTGCGGAAGACCCACGCGAATGTGATCGATTTCCGCGTGGACCTCATCGGCGACCTGCACGGTATTGCTGTCGGGCTGGCGGTTGATGTTCAGAAGAAGGGACGGCTTCCCGTTGGCGGTAACGATTGTGTATACGGGCTTAACCGCTGGCGTAATGGCAGCGACGTCGCCGATGCGCACCGGAATGCCCGTGGCTGTCGTCTTGATGACGACATTGGCGATCTCGTCCGGCGTACGCACCTGGCCGTTGATGAGGCCCAGGATGAGCTGGTGATTTTCCTCCAGCAGTCCTGGCGAATCGATGAGGTTGGTGCGACGAACTGCTTCGAGAATGTCAGGCACGGTGACGCCCGCGACAAGCAACTTTGCGGGATCAGGAATGATGTGGAACTCGGGTTCCTGCCCTCCCTGAATGACAACCGTAGAAACACCATCGAGCCGATTTAATCGTGGCTTGATTTCATACGTCGCCATCTCCCACAGTTTGGTCGGCTCCATCGTGTCCGACGTAAGGCTGTAACCAATGATGGGAAAGCTGGCGAAGGTCATGCGATGCGCTTCAATCTTCGCCGATGATGGCAGCTCCGTTTGCACGCGAGAAAGCGCGGCGTTGACATACTGCAGCGTCTGGAACATGTCGACGTTCCAGTCGAAGAAGAGGTCGATTTCCGCCGATCCGCGGCTGGTGATGGAGCGGACGTTCTGCAGTCCCGGCACACTGTTCACCGCCTCTTCGAGAGGACGCGTGATGGTGACCATCATCTGATCGATAGGCATAACGCCGTTATCGACCGCGATCAGAATTCGGGGGAAATTCGTGGCGGGAAAAACCGCAACCGGGACGGTAAAGGCGAGATATCCGCCGATCAGCGCCAGGGTCACGGTGAGGAAAACGACGGACCGCGAATGGCGAGCAAACCAGTAGGTCGAATTGCCGTTATTGGAGGCCACTTACTCTTTGTCCCCCTTGCTCGAGTCCTTCGCCGCGGGCTCTTCACCCGCTGCGGGCTTGTCGCCTCCCTTGTCTCCTTCTTTATCTTTCTCCTTCGTTTCGACGGAAACCTTGCTGTTGTCGGGCAGACCATAGGCACCCTCGACAACCACGGTCTGGCCTTCTTTGAGCCCGTCGAGAATCTGCATGTTATCTTCCTGTCGAATTCCAACCTTGACCGCGGTCTGATGGGCGTGTGAATCAGCGCCAATGACCATTACGGTCGTCGCGCCATCGGCGCCCGTCAGCACGGCGGCGGCGGGGACGACGAAAGCGTCGGGCACGGACTGCGCCACCATCGACAAGCGCACGCTGGAGCCGGGCTTCAGAGTTTGATGAGGATTCTTGACCTGTACCCAAATTTCGACCGTAGTGCTATTAGCATCGAGGGCCGGACTGACAAGGGTGACTTTGCCATCCACGGGCTTTTCAATGCCAGGAACTTCGATCGATGCTTCGTCTCCGACCTTGAGGAGCGCGGCATCTCTTTGGGGGATGTGGGCACGCGCCGTCACGCTGGAAATATCCATGACCGTAATCAGGGGAACTCCGGCGGGAGGCGTCTCTCCCGGATACAGCGGACGATCGGTCACAACTCCGTCGATTGGACTGCGGATCTCGGAGTAGCTGTACTGGGCCTCCGCTCCCATGTATTTACCCTTGGCGGACGATAGCTGGCCTTGAAAACCCTTGAGCTCCTGCTCCTTTACGACTGCGTTAAGGGAGTCGAGATGCCTTTTCGCAAGTTCATATTGGGCGCGAGCCTGCGTCAGTGCGACTCCGGCTTGATCCATGTCTTTGCGAGGTAAAGCTCCCTGCTTGAACAATTCTTGACGGCTGTCGTAGACCTTCTGCTCGGCGTCGAACTGCTCCTTCGCGAATTGCGCGTCGGAGGTCGCCTTCTGTATTTCTTCCGGCAAACTGGCGGCGGTGCTGGTCGTGTAAGCAGCCTCGGCTTGCTCGAAGGCTCCCTTGTTTTCTTCCTTGGCCGCGGCCAAATCCTGATTCTCGAGAACGGCTAGCAACTGGTCTTTGTGGACCTTGCTTCCTCGGTTGACCAAAAACTTCTTGACGGGCGCGGTAATTTTCGGGACGATCGCGGCCTGCTGCAGCGGGAACAAGACAGCGTCGGCTTCAATCACGTGTTCGATCGTTGCCTTCTCGACTTTGGCCGCCGTAACGGGAACGACAGCTTCCTCAGCTTTTTCTTTGGAGCATCCAGTGGCGAACAGAGCAATTACGCCTGTCACAAAAATCGAAGCCGCAAGGCGAGATAGGCGGCGGCAATCCGGAGTGCGTCCATGAATTGCGCTCAAGGTTAGGAGTTTTGGGTTGGTCATGGTGTCAGAATTTTCCCGTCAGAGTCTGAATATTTGCGAGTGCGACACGATAGCGTACCTGCCCGTCGTCATAGGCATTGCTGGCGGCAGTCATCGTATTCTGGGCATCGACCACTTCCAGCACCGTGGCTTCGCCGGACTGGTAGCGCATCGTCGTCAATCGAAGACTGTCGGCAGCCAGTTGCGCGGACTGGTCTAACAGTTCCAGTTCGCTGCGGGCGGCTTGCGCCTCATCATAAAAGGTCCGCACATCGGCTAGCAGCGTGCGTTGGGCCGCACTCAACTCCACCGTTGCCTGCTTCTTTTGCAGGTTGGCCTGCTTCACTTTGCTGATGTTCGCGCCCCAATTCCAGATGGGAAGCTGCAGCGTAGCAGCGGCGGAACTACCCAGGTTATTCAAGCGATCGTGGGGAGGGTTAGGGTCGACGCTATGAGTGGCGAACTGGTTGGCGTCGATGCCGTACCAGTAGTCAACCGAGATCGTAGGCAAAACTCCGCCCCACGCGCTCATCACTTCCTGGTTAGCTTGCCGGAGAGCAGCCTGCGCCGCGCGAAGGTCGGGATTATTCCGCGTGCCCGCGGCGCTGACCTCATCGAATGTCGGCAAAGCCGCCGGGGTGCCAAAGTCGTCGGCCACGGTGAAGTTCTCGTTGAAATCTTTGAATATCAAAACAGCGAGATCAAGACGGCTCTTATTCATTCCCAACTGGGCTTCCTGCAAGTCGCGCTGTTCTTGATGAAATTGGAGTTGAGCCTTAATGACATCGGAATGGGCTACTTCTCCGCCTTTTTCCAGTTTGTCGCTGATATCCAGAAACCGTTGGGCTTCCTGATGGGCGCGCTGCGCCGTGGCAAATTTTCGCTGCGCAGCGAGGTATCCGTAGTACGCCTGCGACACGGTGACAGCCAGTCCGCGAACAGCGATCTCTTGCTTCGCACGCGCGACGGCCTGCGCGGCCGATGCCCGACCGTAATCCGCAAACGTCTGCAGCGAAATATTCTCATGCACATTGCCCTGGGCAATGTATTCGTGGGCTCCATTGTTGGCAATAAAAATGGGATTCTTAGTGCTGTTTAACTGGGTGTAGATGTCCTGCATGTTGTAGCTAGCACTCGGGAGCAATCCGGCACGGCTTTGGACAAGATCCTGGTGCGCAACACCCGCCGCAGTAAAGGCGGCTTGCGTTTGAGGATTGTTTACCGTAGCCAGCCGCATGGCCTCTTCGAAAGTGATGATTGGCTGGGAACTGGCCGCGGGACTTGCGGGTACGCTCTGTCCGCTCGTGCTCATCTGCACGGTCGCGGACGGTTCGGTGGCTTGGGCGTTTGCTTGACCGGCCACAGCAACAATAAAGGATAGGACCAGCACGACTTCCGCAAGGGCGGCGGTTTGTATTCGGGGGGTGCTCATTCCTGGATTTTGCATACTCCTCAACATTCGCTTCTTGCGCTTACTCTCCCGTCAGCACACGACCGAAAAGATCCGATTGCGGACCACAGTTAGAGTTACGCGCAACAGATTAAAGTGCTCTGAAAGAAGGATAAAATTGCGTTCAGAGTTTAACGCATCCTTAACGCCGACTGGGTCTTGGATCATCTCGCTGAAACGAAGCAACTTGCAGATTCACGACTCCGCGCCATCACTAACGGTATATCCCACACCTCGGACGGTGCGGATCAGCTTTCGTTCGTACGGGTCGTCCACTTTGTTGCGAAGATGGCGGACATAAACATCGACGATGTTGTTAATACCGTCGAAACTCTGGTCCCACACGTGCTCAATAATCATGGTTCGCGACAGCACCCGGCCGGCGTTCGACATCAAGTATTCAAGCAGAGAATATTCCTTCGAGGTGAGTTCGATCCGTTTTGCCCCCCGGCGCACCTGTTGCGATAGGCGGTCGAGTTCCAGATCCGCCACGCGAACCACGCTACTCCGGCTGACTGGACCTCGACGCAACAGCGCTTTAACGCGCACCAGGAGCTCGGCGAAGGCGAAGGGCTTGGTGAGATAGTCGTCGGCGCCGGCCTCAAAATTACCAACCTTGTCAGCAACCAGGTCGCGGGCGGTCAGGATCAAGACGGGAACAGTTGAGTTCTGACTCCGCAGGCGACGGAGAACCTGGGTTCCATCCATTTTCGGCAGCATCAGATCGAGAATGACGAGATCATAGCTGTAGGTGGTCGCCATCTCGAGTCCGGTCTGGCCATCGCTGATCACATCAACGGCAAACCGTTCCGCCATCAATCCGCGGGCCACAAAACTCGAGACTTTTTCCTCGTCTTCGACCAGCAGAATCCGCATCGCTACTCCAGCGACATAGTATATTGCGCTTTCGATAGGAACCCTAAACGAAGCGAGGATGAAAAGCTATTCAGAATTGGGATGGATTGCGCCTGGTTTCGCGTCTAGGGCGAGGCTTCTAGAGCAACTTTTTGCCATACAGATGACTGCATGGAACGCGTGATACGATTCGCTGGTGTGCTGGCGGCGGAAATTGTTGCGTAGTTGCGCGGTCCTCCTGACCTGCCTTTTCGCCGCGCTGGCGTCCGCCCAGGTCAAACCAAAGGCAACAACCCCAAAGCCCTCACCCACTCCTTATCCGTCGAACGATCTGCATCCCGGACCTGCATGGTTCATTGACGTATCTTCGCAGGCGGGACTCCGCATGGAAAACGTAAACGGAGGGGTAGACACTAAGAAGTACGTGATCGAAACGACTGGCAGCGGAGTGGCCATCCTTGACTACGATAATGACGGCTGGCCCGATATCTTCATCGTGAATGGTACGACCCTGGACGAAGCAAAGGAAGAAAGCTTGAGGCCGAGCAGTCACCTGTTCCACAACAATCATGACGGAACATTCACCGACGTGACTCGCGCCGCCGGGTTGGAGTTCACAGGGTGGGGGCAAGGGGCGTGCGTCGGCGATTACGACAATGACGGCTTTGAGGATCTATACGTAACGTATTACGGCAAGAACCGCCTTTATCACAATGAAGGCAACGGTACTTTCAAGGAAGTTGCTGGGCAGGCCGGGGTCGCAGGCGATGGTAAACAGTGGGGTACCGGTTGCGCTTTTGTCGACTATGACCGCGATGGCAAGCTCGATCTGTTCGTCTCCACCTATGTGCTTTTCGATCTAAAGACTGCGCCCAAGCCAGGGGAAGGACTGATGTGCGTGTGGAAAGGAACGCCGGTAATGTGCGGGCCGCGTGGGCTCGAGTCCTCGTCGAACATTCTCTATCACAATCTCAGCGGCGGAAAATTTGCGGACGTCAGTAAGTCCAGCGGAATTGAAAAGACGAACGGACATTATTGCCTGAGCGTCTCCACCCTGGATTATGACGATGACGGCTGGCCCGATATTTACGTGGCTTGCGACAGCACACCGAGCATCCTTTATCACAACCAGAAAGATGGAACATTTGTCGACGTAGGTCCGGAGGCGGGCGTGGCTTTCAACGAAGATGGCCGCGAGCAAGCAGGGATGGGCTCAACCGTAGCCGACTATGACGGGGACGGACGTCCTGACATTTTCAAGACGAACTTTTCCGACGATACCTCCTCTTTATACCGCAACAACGGAGATGGAACTTTCACTTCGACGATCTTCGAAGCAGGGCTAGGGTCTAACACGCGATATCTCGGTTGGGGAGCGATGTTCATCGACATTGACAACGATGGGCGTCCGGACATTCTTCTGGTGAACGGCCATGTGTACCCGGAAGTTGACACGGCTCACCTCGGTTCCAGCTATCGGCAGTCGAGACTTCTGTATTGGAATGCGGGAGATGGCAAGTTTAAGGACATGAGCGCGCAATGCGGACCAGGCTGTGCGGAGCCGCAATCTAGCCGCGGATTGGCGATCGGCGATCTGTGGAATGACGGCCGCATGTCGGCCGTGGTGAACAATCAGAGTGCCCAGCCTCTACTCATGGTCAACCAGGCGAACAACAAAAATCATTGGCTGGGTATGATCACAAGAGGAACAAAATCAAATCGCGACGGCATAGGCGCCAAGGTTACCGTTGTGGCTGGAGGACGCAAGTCTGTGCAGGAAGTGCGGAGCGGGTCCAGCTTCCTCTCGAATAATGATATGCGGCTCCACTTCGGACTTGGAGCCAGCGAAGCGGTCGAGCGTATCGAAGTACGCTGGCCCAACGGCAACACAGAAGGTTTTCCCGGCGGGAGCGTCAACCGCTTCGTTACCCTCACCGAAGGAACCGGCGTCTCGTCCGGCACGACCGCTTCGAGCAAGTAGCAACCGTGGAGTGTTGGCTAATGTGCCCGCATACTCTGAGAAAGGCTAAGCAGATTCTGGGGCTGCACACGAATCAGGCCTCCGCGCGGGCTATCGATGTCCGCAATCAGAAAAAACGAAAGAGACACAGCGAGTGGCAAGACGATAAACAGGACGCTCCTTCGATGTGCGCCATAGCCGAATAGCAGATTGCATCCGACAGCGATCACCGCCAACAGAATCCAGGCCTCGACTGGAATCCGGTTCCACCAAGCGAACTGCGTGTAACCTTGCGAGTTCAATACATCGTTCATGCCAGCGACAGCAAGGGCCGCGACTACGGTGGGCTCACTCCCCGCACGAGCTTGCACGACAGACCACATCTCATTCTGCAATTCGGTGGTCTTGGTGTCGATTTGTCGAAGCGACTGGCCATCACGGGTTGTGTAAAACAAGACGCGCTGATCAAGATAATTGCTCAGCAGGTCGCGAGTTCTGGCCGCATCAGCGGCAGGCAGCAACCCAGCGCGGAAATACTCCGTACCAATCGCGTTCGCTTCCGCCTCTTCGTAGATCTTGCGCTGCTCATAACGGCTGATGGCCATGGAGAAAGTGAAGCCGATCAGCAGGCCGAGGAGGGTCAGCGCCGCACCTTGCACAATGGTGAAGTCTTCCCGATCGCCATCGTTCTCCGGCCGTCCCTTTCGGAGCAGGAAGCCAGCCAGTGCTGACAGCCATAGCGTGATGAATGAGATCGCGAAAACGAGAAGTGGAAAATCGGCGATGTGGTTCATAGATTGGAGCCCGTCGACACGCGCAAGAATTACATCATGAATCTGTCTGTAGGGGAACGCCAGCCAGTTCGGCCCTGCATCATTCGCGCTGTGTTATGATTTTTATGCGGGGTGGAGCAGTCTGGTAGCTCGTTGGGCTCATAACCCAAAGGTCGGTGGTTCAAATCCACCCCCCGCAACCAACGCAATCATAGAGTTACGGGCCATTGGGCACTTGCAGCAACTGTCCAAAACTGTCCAATAAGGGGAACTGCCACACAGTTCCCCTTATTTATTGAATGGAGACCTCTTGATTGGCAGGCCTTTGCAAGAGGCGTTGCACGATGGGCCGATTGGCTTTGCGCTTGGCCAAGGCCGAGGCATTGCCGTACTGGTCCATCGTGGTTGAGACGTGCGCGTGTCGCATGAGTTTCTGCTGTACGCCCACGGGTGCTCCGGTCTCGTCCAGCCACGCACGATATGTGTGACGGAACGTGTGCCACCCGATCCTGCCAAGTCCCAATTTCAGACCTGTAGGAACCAGGTAGTCGTTGCGCATCGAGTCGGCATGATACGGTCGACCCGTCACCGGGCTCGGGAAAAGCCAGTGCTCTTCGGTATCGAGACAGAGCGCTTGCCATTTCTTGAGTTCGAGGATAAAGCCCCGTTCGATTGGAACCTCGTCCTGCGAATACTCCGTCTTCAACTTGTTGAGCCGCTTTCCGACCGCTGATCGTTGAACCAGAACCACCGATCGCTTGAAATCGAAATCCGTCCAGCGCAAACCCAGGATTTCGCTGATTCGCAATCCGAAACACAGGCCAATTAGTACGATGGTTCGAAAGGGCTGAACCATCGCGTCGAGCATTTGCCACGCATCCTTTACCTGAAGAACACGAGGACGCTTCTTGCGCTTGCTGATGCCCTTCACTTCGACCAGGTCCATAGGGTTGCGTTCGACATTCAGCAATTCCCAAAGCATCGCCTTGTCGAAAAGACGATACATCAGGGATCGAATATGTCCCTTGTACTTGGGCGAGAGGACGAGCTTGCGAAGCCAATCCTGTACCAAAGCGGGCCGAACGTCTTCGAGACAGACGTCGCCCCACTTGGGTCGGATGTGTTGGCAAATCATACTTCGGTAGGAGGCTAGAGTATTGTGAGTGATTTGTTCGGCGTCCTCTTCCTGTTTCTGATCGATCAGGAAACGGTCGAGGATGCCACAGAAGAGAACCGGATCTCGGCGCAACATCCCATCGTTGATCATCAGCCGCATGCCTTCTGCTGCTTTCAAGGCGTGGGCCTCCGTCTTGTACTTTTCGACGGTTCCGACGGTGAAACCCCTTCTGGTCCTGCGACCGTCTGAAGTCGGTTCCCACCAACGATAGAGCCATACGTCCGGTCCTGTTACGCGTTTGTTGATCTCAACACTACCGTACTGATACCGCGTTCGCTTAGCCAATGTAATCTCCTTGGGGTTGGCGACGCGGGTGGCTGCCTGAGATTACCTGAGAACGAAGCCAATGGTCTAGCTCCGAGAGATAGAAATGCCAGCGCTTCCGACCTGTCCCAACCGGATGCGCGGGAAGCGAGCCCTCACGAGCCTTGCGGAGTACCGTCTTCGGATGCAGGTTGAGGAAACGTGCGGCGTATTGTTGGTTGACGGGTGCTTCCCGAACCGAGCGTAGCCGCTCGCGTGGGGGAATTCGAGTGGGCTGGGTCGACATAGAAGCCTCGCTGCAATGTGGTTCCGCGCGCTATTGGATATTGCGCGGAACCGACGATGTCAGCCAATTTGCTTCTTTTCCTCGACTGTGTCCAACAACTTCTCGTCCGCGTGATATTCCTGCCGGGAATATCAGACAGCAATAATCCGATTTCTCACGTCACATTTCGTTGAGCAAATCACGTCGCGGATGCGGAGCGGCATTTGAGAAGAACTGAGTCAAGCAGACAATGACAGCCTTATCTGCCTCATCGGCAGGCACTTGGACGCAGATTTGCGAGCAAAGTGATTACTGCGCCCGCCACCACAATCGTATCTCGGGGCCAAATACTCAGACGTCTTTCTTGTATCGGTGCCCGGGTCGCATTTGCCGACAAATCGCTTTGTCCGGAAGATTCATTAGCGAGCCGGAAGGCTCAATTTACCTGCTCGCGACACCATGTTCATCTGTTATTCCTCCCAGGAATAACAGAGTGACGAGAAGTTGTTGGACATGTTGTTTGAGCAGCGTTACGTTTGCGCCACAAGCAGCCGATTTGAGGTGCTGCGGGAGGTGCAAATGCCCCGTTGGTCGCGAGCTCATTCCATCCGCCAAATCGGACGCTTTCTTCAGTCGAAGCGCGTGCGTCCAACCACAGTTGTTCTTGCCCTGTTCTTCCTCATTCCTGTGGCGGCGCTGGCACAGGGTTCACCGTTCGACACCGGCTTTACCGCTATCCAAAGTCTTTTCACCGGCACCATTGCAAAGGTTGCAAGTCTAGTGGCGATCGTGATCGGCGGCTACGGTTTTGCTCACGGAGAACCCGGCGCAAAGAAGGCCTTGGCCGGTGTCGCCGCCGGAACCGGGATTGCCGTCCTCGCCGTAAACGTCCTGAGCTGGCTTTGGGGCGTGTAGGAGGCCCTACCCGCCAAGTTCAACAGATGCTCAACGAGTCCCTTATGCCAAACAACACAGATCAAAAGCATCGGACAAATCGAGTCTTCAAGAGCCTGCATAAGCCCTCACTTATCTGGGCGTCGAGCGCACGCTGTTCTACTTCGTCTGCGTCGGCGCGGTGGGAGCTTTCAATCTCTTCAACTCCATCTTGGCAGGCATCGCCGTGTTCATTGGCGGCTTTGCTTTCGGTCATTGGGTAACGAACAGCGATCCGGCGTTTCTCCGCATCCTCGCAAGGTCTGAACGCTACAAATTGCGCTACGACGCTGCGAAACAGCAAGTCCCACATGTAGAGGTGATGTGATGCTGCGTCTCGACAAAGTCATCAAGCCGTGGAAAGAGAGCGCATCTCTCAACGACCACATCAATCTCTATGGCTTCTGGAATGAGACGACCTTCCTCACCAAGAGCGGCGATGTAGGAATGGTCCTCGGTATTTCCGGCGTGGACTACGAGAGTCTTGACCGCTCGGACGAGAGTATGCGGTGAACGGTGCGAAGCGGCGCTTAAAGCGCTTGGCCCTGGCTTCCACGTCTACCAATACCTCTTCAAGTCGAATCGCCCTGACATCCCATTCGCAACGTATGACGACCCGGTTGTGGATGCAGTGATCGATCAGCGGCGAAAGTT
>CAWKAZ010000009.1:0-542083 GCA_963847715.1 Terriglobia bacterium | reverse complement strand
CCCAATCCCCCGACTGCCCCGGCGAGCAGTCCTAACAACACCAGCATCGGAATGCTTTCCAGGAATCCACTCTTTCTCTTCTGCATCTTTATTTCCCCTAAACGAGCATCGACCATCGCTATTTTAGCATTTGCAGTTCCTTTCATCGTTCATCTCAATTGCTCTAACCGCTTGTGGCAAAGTCGGATAGCAACTGCCAATCAAACCGGGCGAGACAGGATGAAGAACTTTACAGCTTTTGGGTGGCTTCCATCCGACGTCCTTATGATAAAAAGAACTCACCGAAGCGAATTCATATAGGAGGAGCACTTATGACAGAACCGAGTTATGAAGAACTAAAAGCTCGTCTTGCCGACCTCGAAAAACAGGTCGAAACGAAGAAAAGAAGCGGAGCCGTTGAGTTTCGCGTCAGCGAGAAGGGCGGGGTCAGCGTGTATGGATTGGGACGCTTTCCGGTTACGCTCTATTACGAGCAATGGACAAAGCTGCTCAACGCGGTTCCCGATCTTAAGGCTTTTATTGAAGACAACAAGGGTAAATTGAAGTTAAAAGAGAGCTAACGCCCCCCGGAGCGAGCTGTGTCCGCCGAAGACATTATCAGCCAGAAACAGCCCCCACCCGATCAACGCGTTGCCTATGGCTCCGACCCGAATCAATTCGTGGAGGTGCGACTACCCCACACGAAGGGTCCGCACGCCACGCTATTGAATATTCATGGCGGCTTTTGGCGAGCAAAATACGATCTCGCTCACACCGGGCATTTGTGTGAAGCGCTGCGAGCCTCAGGCATGGCCATGTTCAACATCGAATACCGACGGGTCGGCAACGTCGGAGGTGGCTGGCCGGGCACATTTGAGGATATCCGATCGGCGTATCGTTTTCTTCACCAGGAATCTTCGCACTTCAATCTGGATTTGGATCGACTTGCAGTGATGGGGCATTCAGCGGGTGGGCAGCTCGCGCTTTGCCTGGCGGCACATGAGCAGACGATTCGCCGGGCCATATCGCTGGCCGGTGTTGTCGACCTCAAGAAAGCGTTCGCGTTGCACCTTAGCAATGATGCTGTCGCCGAGTTTCTTGGAGGCAAGCCCGACGCTGTCGCCGAGCATTACCGCGAGGCCGATCCTATGGAGCTCAGCATCCCGCATGCCCGGCAGTGGCTGCTTCACGGTAGCGAGGATGATACCGTGCCACCTGCGTTCAGCCGTGATTATGCTGAGATCAAGAGGAAGAGCGCGGAAACGGTTCAGTTAAACGCGATTTCCCACGCAGGGCACTTTGACCTGATCGATCCCGCATCAGAGGCATTCCAACAAGTGCGGAGCACGGTGCTGACTGCACTGACCTAATCGGCTGATCTCAGCCGTCGATGTTCGATTGAGTTAACCTGCTGGCCGTTGCCTATTTTTTCGGAGGGGTATCTGCTTTTTGTTTTTTCTGTGCGTCTTCCGTCCACGGGGGAACCACTCCGACAAAACGTGCGTAGGCAATCGTCTGTCCCAGGTGCTCGGCGGCATGGCGAGTGACGAATAAGAGCACTCCGCGTTCTGTGTTCTTTCCGCCGAACCAATCCAGACTCTTGTCAAGATCGGCGTCTGGCATGGCGGTAATCGCCTTACGGGCGTGGGCGAAGGAATCCTTGAGCGTGGCGATTACCTTGGTCTTGTCGGTGGTGGACTTCTCGAAACCCTTGACATCGAATCCAGCCGGCGGCGGTGTTCCCACGAGCTTGTAGATGTTGTAGTTGGCAGCCGAAACGTGCAGAAAGACTTCAGCAAACGAACGCACATCGGGCGCCGGACGCCACGTATACTTGTCGGCCGGGATAGCTTCCGCCAGGCGAACAAACTTGTCCTCCTGAATCATCACTTCGGCCAGTACCTCGGATCGATAGCCGGATAGACCGGGCGTGCCTTCTTTGTAGGGGTTGACTTGCGAGTACAAGTCGGATCCGGCACAGAAGAACGTCAGCAGACATACGGCCCAGAGAATATTTCTCATAGAAGTCCCTCGTTCTTTGTTCTTGACTGGGTTTTCGACAGGGGCCGGCCGACGAGACGGGCACGGTTCAGAGATAGAGTGGTGCGCCCGGAGAGAATCGAACTCCCAACCTCATGGTTCGTAGCCATGCGCTCTATCCAATTGAGCTACGGGCGCATTCATGGAAGAATTTGCGTCATTGAATTATAGCGGAAACAGAATCGCTTCGGCCAATCTACTCGTCGTTTTCGTCTCCGCGACCTGGATTTCCAAAGTATAAATCTGTCCAAATGCCGCGCTGGTTGCGGAAAACAGAGGTCTGATTGAATCCTAAATTGAGATTCTCTTGGAAACAAGCGTAAAAGTTTCCGGACGCGCGCAAAACCTACCCGACCGCGCGTTCTAAGAATGAGCATTGACAATGTCTTGCGATTGGCAAGCGACATGCTTCTCCTTAGGCAGACGAAGTGGCGCGCAACGGGGCATTTGGGAAAATACTTCGGCCAGAGGTCTTTCCGAATGCCCCTTTGCAATCACCGCGTTTGGCTAGGTGCACTCCGCTCCGTGTTTCAACGCCCTCCCCCGAGGCACCTCCTGGAAGTCAGGATTGGCAGGAAGACGGGCGGAGTGCAGCCTGGTCCCCGTCCGCAGGACTCATCGAAACCACAGATTGCAAGCGCTACGGAAGAGGCGATCCTAGGCGAGAACCAGCTGTTCTTGCACGTTGATACCAGCCTGGCGCAACAACTTGGCAACGGAATCGCTGCTCAGTCGTGAGGCATCGTAGAGCACGCGAACGGTCCGCTCTTTTTCGTTAAAGCGGATACGTTGAATGCCGTAGACGTCGCGGACGCTGTCAATGGCCCGCATCTCAGCTTCTCCGGGCGGAGTCTGATAGCGGTAGGCGACTTCCAGATACGTCATTTCACCTCTCTCAGCAAATAAGGTTCGAAGATTAGGCTTTAGTATCTAATAAGCTCTGGATTCCGCCAAGCGCGATCTGGAGACCAAGCCTTTTCAGAACAACCTATGGACCACGACCACGCCTTCGGTTCGCACGCGACCCCGCCTATTCAGGCGAAAGACCCTGTCTGCGGGATGGATGTGAATCCAGCTACCGCCAAATTCAAGATGCAGCACAATGGGACAGAGTATTACTTGTGTGGTGCCGGCTGCCTTACAAAATTCCAAGCAGCTCCTGAAAAAATATTGTCCTCGCCTCCCAAGCCCATGGGGTCCGGGCTAGTTTCTCTTGGCGGCGCGCCGCTTGCCTCTCCCGCCCAAGCGAATCCCACTGCCGGGAGGATCGTGCCACCTGGGTCTGGAAAAACCGCACGGGTCTACGTCTGCCCCATGTGTCCTAAAGTCCGGCAGCTTGGACCAGGGCCGTGTCCCAAGTGCGGCATGGCACTCGATCCCGAATCACCCGCAGCAGCAACGAAGATAGATTACACGTGCCCTATGCATCCCGAGGTCGTCCGCACAGAGCCGGGAAATTGTCCAATCTGCGGCATGGCGCTCGAGCCGCGCACGGTAACCGCCGAAGAAGACAGCCCGGAACTGCGTGACATGACGCGACGGTTTTGGATCAGCCTGGTCCTTACGCTGCCCCTGCTGGCGATCGCAATGGGGAGCATGCTGTGGCCGAGCGCGTTCATGGGAAGCATAGGCGTCCACTGGGGAGAGTCCATAAGAGTGGCACCGTGGAGCTCAATATTGCCATGGCTCGAATTTGTTCTAGCCACTCCGGTCGTTCTTTGGTGCGGCTGGCCCTTTTTTCAGCGCGGCTGGGCGTCGATTGTTAACCGCAGCACGAACATGTTCACGCTGATTGCGATGGGCACCGGTGTTGCCTACGTTTTCAGCGCGGTGGCCACACTGTTCCCACAAATTTTTCCAGCTTCGTTCCGCAGCATGGGCGATCGTCCGGATATTTATTTTGAAGCTGCGGCAGCCATCGTCACGCTCGTGTTGCTCGGCCAGGTACTGGAATTACGCGCTCGCAGCCAAACGTCGAGTGCGATCCGCGCTCTCCTCGACCTGAGTCCGAAAAAAGCCCGCCTCCTGATCGAGGACGGATCTGAGCACGACATCCCGCTCGAAAAAGTGAAGCCTGGTGACAAGCTGAGAGTGCGCCCGGGAGAAAAGATTCCCGTCGATGGCACTGTGCTCGACGGCGTAAGCACGGTAGACGAGTCGATGATCACCGGCGAGTCGAAGCCGGTCCAGAAGGGAAGTGGCGCTCGAGTGATCGGAGCCACCGTAAATGGCAACGGAGCACTGGCGATGCTCGCCGAACGGGTCGGCACAGAGACTATGCTGGCGCAGATCGTGCAGTTGGTCAGCCAGGCCCAGCGCACACGCGCTCCGATTCAGAGACTGGCCGACAAAGTTGCCGGCTGGTTTGTTCCAGCCGTCATAGCGATTGCCATCATGACTTTCATTGCTTGGGTGAGCATTGGTCCCGAGCCGCGCTTCGCGCACGCTATCGTAAATGCGGTAGCAGTGCTGATCATCGCTTGCCCTTGTGCGCTGGGCCTCGCGACTCCTATGGCCATCATGGTTGGCACGGGGCTTGGCGCGCGCGCCGGCGTTCTGATCAAGAATGCAGATGCGCTGGAGACGTTTGAAAAAGTTGACACTATCGTCTTCGATAAGACCGGTACCCTGACCGAGGGCAAACCGAAAGTTGTGGGAATTTCGCTCGCGGGTAATCCTGCTGCATTTTCGAAAGATGATTTCCTGCGCCTGGTCGCCAGCTTAGAGCGCGCGAGTGAGCATCCGTTAGGCGTGGCGATCGTCGCCAAGGCAAATGAAGAGAAATTGAATTTGAGCGAGCCCACCGATTTTCAATCTGTGCCGGGGCAAGGTGTGCGTGGGATTGTGGACGGGAAAAGCATCGCGGTCGGGAACCTCGCGCTGATGAAACAAATAGGAGCGTTCGGAGAGCAGAAAGCAATCGGAGTCTTGCAGCCCGGAGGATCCACTTCAATTTTTGTGGCCGTCGACAACCATTATGTTGGGTCAATCGCGGTCGCCGACCCGGCGAAGGTATCTGCGGCGGGGGCATTGAGGGAACTGAAGCTGAAAGGCCTCCGGCTGGTTATGCTAACCGGAGACAACCAAGCTACGGCTCAGCAAATCGCGCAGAGTCTTCGAATCGATGACTTTAAAGCGGAAGTCCTTCCCGCCCAGAAGTCTGAGATCATCAGGAGTCTCCAGAGCGAAGGCCGCATCGTTGCTATGGCTGGCGACGGCATCAACGATGCCCCCGCTCTCGCCCAAGCTAACGTGGGCATCGCCATGGGAACTGGCACTGACATCGCGATCGAAAGCGGCGGCATCACGCTGCTTAAAGGAGACCTTGAAGGTATTCTGCGCGCGCGCAAGCTGAGCCAAGCCACCATGCGCAACATCCGCCAGAATCTCTTCTTTGCCTTCCTCTACAACTCGCTCGGTGTTCCGATCGCGGCGGGCGTACTCTATCCATTTTTCGGATTGCTGTTGAGCCCAATTCTCGCGGCCGCGGCGATGAGCTTCAGTTCGGTGTCGGTGATTACGAACTCGCTGCGCTTGCGCAACGTCAAACTCTAAGTAGCTGCGCTTAGCATCCACCTCCGTTGGACGTTGCCCCCGTTCTAGTTCTCAGCGCCGCCGCCGTGTTTCTGCCGGCACACCTTGCAGTCGGTAGGAGGTTCAGAGTTATCCACGCGATGCTTCACCGGTTTCAGTGTGCGCAAATAGGCGAACATCGCTTTCAAGTCATCGTCTGTCAGGTTTGCGTAGACCATCACCGGCATTATGGGGCTCAGAGGACGCGCTTTGACGTATCCGCTATGGATGGCCTGCACAAAGAGCGCCTCGTCATAATATGGAATTCCCGATGGATCTGGCGTGAGGTTGGCGCTCGCAACATTGCCCCATGGCCCAGCAAAGACCTGCCCGCCCGCGAACTCCATGCCGGGTAAGCTCTGACCCTTCTCCATCGGGGTATGACAGTCAATGCAGCCCGCCAGGTTCACCAGCCGCGCGCCACGTTTCACCAGATCGGATGGCTCTGCTGCCTCGGTGACCGGCGCGGTCACAGGTTGCGGCACGCTGCGGATCAGGTACCTTACAGGAAAGATTATCTCGGTTTTTGGGAGATTGTTCCGCACCGCCGGCAAAGAGCGCAAGTAAACGATGACCGACGCGAGGTCCTCATCGGACATTGCCCGGTAGTGGGTGTAGGGCATGATTGGAAAAAGTGCCCGGCCATCGTGTCCAATTCCTTCGCGAATGGCGCGAGCGAATTGGTCGTCCGTCCAATTGCCGGCGCCGGTTTCCGGATCAGGCGTAAGGTTTGGCGCGACGATGCGTCCTGGGAGATCGCTGTAGGGCAGAATCTCTCCCGCACCCTCCAAACCTGGCGTGATCAGTGTTCCCGGGCCCGCCCAATCATGTTTGGAATGACAATAAATGCAGCCGCTTAACGCGGTGGCAATATATCGCCCGCGCCCCAATCGCTTCGGCGTACGCTCAAAAGTTCGGCTCGTCAGCGGGCGCGCCTTCGGCCCGAGAAACGGCCGCCAGCCGATCGTGAATGTAATTGCCACAGCGAGCAGTACGGCCAGGCAGCCGATGCTGATCAGCGACCATTTTCCGAATCGCGCCATAGGTGAGCTTCGATGCGCTAGAGCTTGCTAAGGTAGTCGGTGACTTCTGGGCTATTCCAATCCACGGCTCCGATGAACTTCCGCCGAATGACACCCTGGCGGTCGATCACGTATGTTTCCGGCCACCCAAACGTCCCATAGAGTCGGGCCGCTTTCTGCGCCTCATCGCGCACGGTCACCATATTGACGCCATATTGCTTGAGAAACTTGTGGTACGCCGAGTCGTCAGCGTCAATACTGACGGCCAGCACCACAACTCCTTTGTCTTTGAGGCGCGACGTCATCCGCACCAGTGACGGAGTCTCCTCGATGCATGGGGGACACCAGGTCGCCCAGAAATTCAGCACTACCACCTGCCCCCGATACTGGCTGAGCGTGATCGTGTGATCGGAATCCTGCAGGGTGAAGTCCGGAGCATTGGACCCAATACGGGCGGGATGATTGCCGCTGTAGCATCCGATCAGCACGGAGAGTAGTCCGGTCGTCAAGAGCCTGGCGGGCAGCCTGCGGAGTCGCGTTCGTCTCACCCCGTTATAATAACGAAAAAGCGGTCGATCGTTCACGTCGTTCCCTATGGATGATTCTCTCCCAGCCCCGCAGCGGCGATCTCCACCTCCCGAAGTGTCGATTATTGTCCCCGCGCGGAACGAAGAGGCGAATATAGGGGCCTGTCTGCAATCGCTGGTCACTCAAACCGGAGTGGTCTTTGAAATCATTGTGGTCGACGACGGCTCGACTGATCGCACTCGAGAGATCGTGGAAGTTTTTGCCGGAGTGCGCATCATTTCTCCGCCTCCCCCTCCTCCGACGGATGTGGTAGGGAAGTCCTGGACCGGGAAGAACAATGCTGTAATCGCCGGCGCCCACGAAGCGCGTGGATCCTGGCTCCTGTTCACCGACGCCGATACTGTGCACCTGCCCGGGTCGCTGGCGCGAGCTCTCGACGAAGCTAAGCAACAGCACGCTGATCTGTTGTCGTACTCACCTGCACAGATCGTGGAGACTTTCGCCGAGCGGGCCGTGATGCCGGTAGTGTTTGCAGAACTGGCATCGAAGTACCCTCCTGAAAGAGTACGCGACCAGAATTCAGGCGTGGTCGCGGCGAACGGACAATACATTCTGGTTCGCCGATCCGCTTACGATTTGGCCGGCGGCCACGTCGCTGTCAGCACCGAAATACTCGAAGACGTCGCTCTGGCGCAATTGTTTCGCGACGCCGGTCTTCGCGTTTACTTCCGTTATGGTGGAGACGCCGTTCGCACTCGGATGTACCGAAGCTGGTCGCAGCTTCGCGAGGGTTGGACCAAGAACCTGGCGCTTCTTTTTTCTAATCCCGCAAGCGTTGCGGCCTACAGTTTGTTCGAGTGGGCCGTGGCATGCTTCGCGGCTTATGTAGCCGTATCGGGCGTAGTCAGGCATCACTTTGTGTGGTGCCTTGCCGCCGCTCTCTGGCTGCTGGTGTACCGTAGAATTCGCGCAGCCCACTTCAGCACTTCGAACAACCTACTCGCCATCGCTTGCGGGCTTCCCCTATTCGCGTACCTGCTGCTGCGTTCGAAGAAGGCGCATCAGAACGGGAAGGTATCCTGGAAGGGCCGCGACTATGACGTGAGTTCTCGAAGGCTAGTGAACCGGATCACGAAGCTTGAGGGGCAAAGACTTACAACGGGGAACTGAGAATTGCTCTATGGTCTATTTAACTCGCAAAGCGGAATTTTCCGCGTCGCACTACTATCACAACCCAGCCTTCACGCCGGGAGAGAACCAGCGCGTCTTCGGCAAGTGCAATAATCCAAACGGACACGGGCACAACTACACTCTTGAAGTCACCGTGAAAGGCGCAGTCGATCCGACGACGGGTTTTGTCGTCGACCTGAAGCAGTTGAAAGAAACCATGGGCAGGGAAGTGCTCGACGCGCTCGACCATCGTTTCCTGAACAAAGAAGTCCCCGAGTTTTCCACCCGGATTCCGACGACCGAAAATCTGGCGATCGTAATCTGGCAACGTCTGGCTCCGAAGCTCAAGGCGGCGCAACTGTATCGTGTGCGCGTCTACGAAACTCCCGACCTCTTTGTCGATGTTTACGGGGAGGCGTGAAGGCGATGAGTATGAAGGCCCACCTGACCCGACGCTACATGTTTTCGGCCTCGCACCGCTTGCACAGCGATGAGCTGTCCCCGGAAGAAAACCGCGAGACCTACGGTAAGTGTAATAATCGCTACGGGCATGGCCACAACTATATGGTCGAAGTGACGGTCAGCGGAATGGTCGATGAGTCAACCGGCATGGTCTGCAATCTTGTCGATCTGGATGGCTTCGTGCATAAGGACATTCTTGAACGCTACGACCACCAGAACCTGAACGTGTTGCCGGAATTCGCGAAGGACGTTCCCACCACGGAAAACTTGTGCATCGCGATCTACGAAATTGTGAAGCGGGGTTTCCGGAAGGCTCATCTAGAGAAGATACGAATCGAAGAGACCATGATGAATTCGTTTGAATACGCGGGAGAATCGGGTCGTTAGTCGCCAGTCGATGGTCGTTTGCGAATCCGTTTGCTAACGACCAGCGACCAAGGACCAACGATCAAGACCTATGAAATCCACCACGGAACCAAACACCCTGACCAGCGCCAGTTATGAACAGCTCGTCCGCGAGATGATCGTTCGCCTCGGCGAGGATCCCGATCGCGAGGGCTTGGCGCGCACTCCCGCGCGCGTCGAAAAAGCGATGAAGTTTCTCGTCAAAGGCTACCAGGACGATCCCGAAGCCCTCCTGCGCAAAGCTCTCTTCACTGTCAGCTACGACGAGATGGTGATCGTAAAAGACATCGAGATGTTCAGCCTCTGCGAACATCACCTCCTGCCATTTTTTGGCAAAGTGCATGTGGCCTATATTCCCAATGGAAAAGTCATCGGCCTGAGCAAAATTCCGCGGCTCGTGGAGGCCTTTTCCCGCCGCCTGCAGATCCAGGAGCGCCTAACCACGCAGATCGCGGAGGCAATCCAGAACACCATCGAGCCGCAAGGCGTTGGAGTGGTCATCGAGGCGCGCCATCTCTGCATGATGATGCGAGGCGTCGAAAAGCAGCATTCCTCGGCGGTTACGTCGTCGATGCTCGGATGTTTCCGTAATGAAGAAGAAACACGAACCGAGTTTCTCTCGCTGATCCGCCAGCGCCCGAATAGCCTGTAGAGGGGTGCAACCTTTAGCCATTGGGCTATGACTGCGGCCGCGATATTGCCGACTTGTGCTCTCCCTCCTCGAAAGCCAACCGCCATTGGAATATGCTGGGAGTCGCATGCCCAGAGCAAAGCCCAAGCAGCGCGTATCCGCGCTTTCAGGTCGCTTGGCCCTAGTGACCGGCGCTAATCGCGGCATCGGCCTGGCCATCGCGAGTGCTCTGGCTGCGGAGGGCTGCAATCTCATCATCACGGCGCGCGATGAACGTGCTCTGATGAAGGCCAGCAAGGAACTCGAAAAACACAACGTCCAAATCCTGGCGCAGACTTGCGATGTCCGCAGCCCCGACTCGGTGGATTACCTTTTCGCACTCATTCGCGGACTGCACAAGCCCCTCGATATCCTGATCAACAACGCCGGCATCGGACATCCCAATCGTGGTGTCAGCGATTTGCCGTATCCAATGTGGATGGAAGTACTCGACACCAATCTCAACGGGTTGTTCCTCATGACGCAGGCAGCACTTGCCGTGATGACGCGGGGAGGCACAATCGTCAACAATCTGTCGATTGCGGCTGAACGCGTATTCTCCGGATCGGCAGCTTATAACGCGTCCAAGCATGGAGCCTTAGGATTTACCGATACGCTCCGCGAGGAATTACGTCCAAAGGGCATTCGCGTGGTCGCCCTGATGCCAGGAGCGACCGATACAGATATCTGGGATACTCTTTGGCCGAAAGCCCCCAGACGCAAGATGATGACCGCTGAAACCGTTGCTGGCACCGTCGTAGACGCGTTGCTGGCGCCACAGAACGCAACCGTCGAAAAAATCGTCGTTATGCCTTCAACAGGCACTTTGTAAGCAGCCCGGTCTGCCGTGTTTGGAAGACAATGAATGGGGTCGCAAAGGTTCAATCGGGCATCTAAAGGAACAGGGGACATTGACAGCAACCCGAGTCCGGACCGTCCATCGACCAGCGAGTGGATTTATCCATGCAAATATTCGATTACTTCAAATCGCTGAAAGAGCCTGAGCATCGCCTCGCATGGGCCATCGCGATCGCCGCGGATACCCTGCAGATTGCGGCCTTCCCATTCTTTGCGGAGGGAGGCCTTTCCCCTGCCGACTCGCTGCTCGACCTGATCGTCGGCTTTATGATGATCCGCCTGCTCGGGTGGCATTGGGCCTTCCTGCCCACACTTGCCGCCGAACTCATTCCTGGCGCCGACTTATTCCCCACTTGGACCGCGGCCGTATGGTTCGTCACGCGGCAAAGAGTACGTTCCAGCAACTCAGAGTCAAACGAGCCGGAAATTCTGCCTCCTGGGCCAGCACCAGAACCACGCCACTGAGAGGTGAAAGCCGAGCCTTCCTACCACGTCCCGTATCGGTGGCGGTTCGGACGCTCCGGGAATAAATTCACCATGATTACGCCGGCAACAAAGCCTCCGATATGGGCCCAGAATGCAACTCCACCACCCGAGGTCTCCCTGGTTTCGGCAATCGCCGTAGCTGTACCGCTCAAGAAGTTGCCGACGAACCAGTAGCCGAGCATCAACCACGCGGGAACGTGAAAGAAAAATATCGGTGGAAACCAGATCAGGACGCGAGCTTTCGGATAGAGAATGAAATAGGCTCCCATTACTCCTGCAATCGCGCCGCTTGCTCCAACGCTTGGGATGCCCGACCCTTGATTCAGCAGAATGTGGGTCACTCCGGCCGCTAGCCCGCTCAGCAGGTAAAAGACAAGGTAGGTAAAGTGGCCCAGGTAGTCTTCAACGTTGTCGCCAAAGATCCAAAGGAACAGCATATTTCCGGCAACGTGCAGGAACGATGCGTGAAGAAAGAGCGAGGTAAATAAAGGCACGATCGCGGTGGCCAGTCCGTTGTGGGAATGACCGGTCACCACCGCCAGTGTGTGATCAGGAACAACCCCGAACTCCATCATGAAGGTATTGAGCGCGCGGTGGCCGACAGAAAGCTCCCACAGGAAGACGACCACATTCAGCACGATCAGAAAATAGTTGACGAACGGTGTCGAAAAGGTCGGCTGATCGTCGCGGAGAGGAATCATGGGGAGGTCTTAGTTGTGTAGTCTGTAATTTGGTAATCTGAGAACGCACTCCGAAGATCGTCCACGACAGCCGTCCTTAAATTGCCAGCTTACAAATTACCAAATTACGAAATTCTATGAATGGTGTCGTGATCATCGATAAGCCGCCGTGCCTGACCTCGCACGATGTGGTCAACCGCGTCCGTCGCATCCTGGGGCAGCGCTCGGTAGGGCATCTAGGGACCCTTGACCCCGCCGCGACTGGAGTCCTCCCGATTGTTGTCGGAAATTTAACCCGTTTGGCGCAGTTCTATACGCATTCCGAGAAGACCTACGAAGGCGTGATCCGCTTCGGCTTTGCCACTGATACCTACGATGCCGACGGCGACCCGACGACGCCGGTTCAAGAAGTCAACCTAAAGCTTGAAGAGCTGCACGCCCTCGCGGCCCACTTCAAAGGCGCTATCGAGCAGATGCCGCCGCCATTCTCGGCGAAGAAGATCGCCGGAGTTCCCGCCTACAAGCTCGCCCGCAAGAAAAAGGACGTCACACTCCAGCCAGTGCAGGTGGAGATCAAGGAGTTCGAGATTCTTGATGTCAGCGGCGATAAGGCCACTTTCCGCGCCCGCGTTGCCTCTGGAACGTATATCCGATCGATAGCACACGATATGGGACACAAATTGGGATGTGGGGCGCACCTTGCCAGCCTGCGCCGCACGGCTGCCGGAGAATTCACGATCGAGGAAGCCCGATCGCTCGATGGGCTCGCAGCCGCTGCACAGCAGGGAATCGCGGAATCCTTTTTTATAAATCCCCGAAAATTGGTGCCCCAGTTGCCGAGTGTGACCGCGAACGAGGAAAGCGCTGCCTTCATTCGCAGTGGTCGATCCGTAAACCTCCCAGAAATGTCGCGCGCACCCGAGGTCAAGGTCTTCTACGGTCAAGGAGAACTGATTGCGATTGCGACTCGCATCGCAGGAACGCTGTTCCATCCCAGGATCGTGTTTACAGGGCCCGAGTGAACCGGCGGACGGAGGAAGGTAGCTGTACATGCCACCGGACATAGAATGTCTGATAACAGGTATTATGTTAAGTACGAAGTACTCGACCTGATTACCTCCTGCCCCTCGTTGGCGGGGTATGCAACCGTACGTATGGACAAGCCCGGCGTGGGCGAGAGCGAGGGCGACTGCAGCAAGACTGACTTCGAGCAGGAGCTTTCCGGCTATCAATCCGCATTCGAGGAAATGCTCAAGTATGACTTCGTGGATCCGGCCCGAATCATCGTAATCGGTCTCAGCAACGGTGGCGGCGTCTCCCCACTGGTTGCGCGCCAACATCCTGTACGGGGATACATTGCCGCTAGTTCCTGGGGCCGCACCTGGTACGAGCACATGCTGGAAATGGAGCGGGGCCGCCTTATCGAGGAGGGCAAGCCACCGATCGAGGCTGAGGGTGGTTCGCATGCTGAGATGATGCCATACTTAACGCGACGATGTCCGCATACAGTCAATCGCATCACAAAGGCATGTTGATGCGATTCGGTTGATGCAGCATCACTTGCCGCTGATCAATTCTACGAGATCCTGGCGGAACCTCTGCAGCGCTGCGAGCCGTTCCGGGGTCGCATCGACCACTTCATCCTTTGCTTGAAAGACTTGCCGGCCTTCCCTTTCCGTTAACACGCCCATCACCTCTCCCATCCGCCAGCCCGGTGTGCCCAGAATCTGTACGCCGTCCACGCCCGGAACCAGTATGGCTACACAGTGGTCGCGCATCGCCGCAACGCACTTGGGATAACGCTCGAACGTCTGGAGTTCAAACCCGGCCACATAGAGCCGCTGAAGTTGTTCGGCAGAATCGGGCATGAAATCTTCCAAGGTGATCTTACTGGGCTTCGGCGCGGACCACTTGCAGGGAATTTCCGTCGCCCAGTTTCAGGAACGTAAACACTCCATCGTTGGCTGAATAGCACGCCAGCGATGGCCCCAGGCCGCCTGGATCGGCGTAGCTCGTGATCTTGTGTCCTGTTTGCGCGTCGGCAATCACTATCGTCTGGGTCTGCTCCTTTTCGTTCCAGAACGAAATCGCCAAGCGGTTGCTCGATACATGAAACGCAGCCGGAGCGCTGCCACGCACGTCCGTGCCGACCTTCAGCGTCTTCATAATCTTCCCGCTCGATGCGATCACATAAACCAATGCCGGCGATGACCCGCGCATCACGTATAGATTGCCGTCGCTTCCTACTTCGGCGTCAGCTAGATCCAGCGGCGGCGGCGATTTGCCAGCCTGCGCATCGGCTACCTTTTGGGCCGCAGCCTTGGCGGACGTAGGTGGCTCAGCAAACGTCAGTTGCGCCAATTCCCTGCCATCCGCGGAAAAGACAGCCGTGAAGTTGTGGCCGCGATCTTTGGGATCCAGCGTGTCGCGTCGTACCCCAGAAACCAAGAAATTTCCATCAGCAAAGGCGGCGAATGTATAAATCTCCAAGTCCGCGTCCAGTTTCACTGGCGAAGAAGCTGATCCGTCCGAGGAAAAGTGCAGGACGTAAATGCACGGCTTGAGAACACCGTTTTGGGCGATCTGGTACATGCCACCATCGGGAGCCGGGGAAAAAGCGTCTGCCCGATCAAGCGCCAACTGCGAAAATGTCGTCGGATCAAAGAGCGCCGCCCGCTGGCCGTCGGAGTCAATCTTGACCACCGGCCCAAGTTGCGGACGGTCCATCGCAAGCTTGCGGATGTAGAGATTGCCCTCCGAGTCACATTTTGCGGGATTCATGAATGCGCCGCCTATCTCAGACGGAACATTCACGGTGGAAGTGGCCCGAAGGGTGAGCGTGGACGCGGAAAGAGGCACTTTCGAAGTGGTAGCAGCGGCCGCTGAACTCGCTTGCGCCACTGACGTCGGCGGGAATCCCGCGAATAAGAGAAACGCAATGAAAGCGCCGAAGAACAACTTCATCCAGTACCTGGGTATCCGTAGATCGAAAAACCGAAAGATGAGATCTGACAGCTGTTTTCCTACATCTTGTACTTACCTAAATCGTCATCATCGAGGTCTTCGAGGTATTTCCGCAATTCTTCGCTGTTAATTGCCGGGACCGGGTTCGCCGACTGCTTGGAATTCTTCAGCACCTCATCCTCAACGAAAATCGGGCAATCCACCCGCAGGGCCAGAGCCAGGGCATCCGACGGACGCGAGTCGATGCTGATGACATGCCCTGCGCGCTCCAGCCAGATCACGGCATAGAACGTGTCGTCCTTGAGCTCGGTGACAACGACTTTGTGAACCAGCGCATCGAGTCCGGTTAGAACGCTCTTGATCAGGTCGTGCGTCATCGGGCGGGGAGTGCTGACTTTTTCGATTTCGAGCGCGATGGCATTTGCTTCGTATGCGCCGACCCATATCGGAAGCACCGTGTCGCTGCCGACATCCTTCAGCAGCACGATCGGCATATTCGAAACCGGATCCATCATCAAGCCGCGAATTTTCATTTCGACTTCCATGTCAACCCGCCATCTCTCCCAACAGGCTATTCGGGAAGCTCGCCGTAACCCGTACCGGTATATAACTCCCAGCAGTCAGTTCGATGCCTTCCGGAGCGGTAAAGTTCATCACCTTGATCTGCGATGTCCGGCCGACCCACTGTCCACGGGCCGGATTCTTCCCTTCCACCATGACTTCAAGCACTTGCCCAATGTGGCGCTGGTTTCTCTGCGCCCCAATCTGCTTTTGTTTGTCGTTCACCACCGCCAGGCGCCGTGCCTTCTCCGTGTCCGGAATCGCATCCTCTAGCCCTAATGCAGGTGTATTCGGCCGCGGAGAATACTTGAACGTGAACACAGAGTCGTATCCCACCACGTCCATCAGCGACAGTGTCTCCTCAAACTCCCGTTCTGTTTCTCCCGGGAAGCCGACGATGAGATCGCTCGTCAGAGATATATCCCGCTTTGCCGCCTGAATCCAGGCTATTCGCTCCAGGTATGCGTCACGCGTGTAAAGCCTTTGCATGGCGTTCAGCACTCGCGTTGACCCGCTCTGCACCGGCAGATGCACGTGGTCACACAGGGCTGGCACCGCGTCGATCACGTCAACGATATCCCGCCCGAAATCCCGTGGATGAGAAGTGGTGAAACGTACTCGCCGGATTCCCGGCACTTCGGCAAGGGTTCCTAGCAACTCGGCAAAGCTCTTTTTTCCATCAGGATCACGGTAAGAGTTCACGTTTTGCCCGAGGAGCTGGATTTCCGTGTATCCGAGATCCACCAGTTGCCGCGCTTCTTCGAGAACAGACGGGGATGTCCGGCTGCGCTCCTTGCCCCGTGTGTATGGCACTACGCAGTAGGCGCAAAACTTGTCGCAACCCTCGATGATCGTGATGTAGCCGCGATGCGGATTGGTTCGGGCCGTGTACTCAGTTTCGAAACACTTGTCCGTTTCGCGATCGTCGAGCCCGGTGACCCGCGACTGTCCAGTCTCGAGCTGCACCAGCATTTGTGGAAGGTTCTGGTAGGAAGCGGATCCGCACACCATCGAGACGTACGGAGCGCGCTCAAAAATCTTCTCGCCCTCCTGCTGCGCCACGCAGCCGAGGACGCCAAACTGCTTACCCTGCGCCCGATACTTCTTGTAATCCGCCAGCCGGTTGAAGACTTTCTGCTCGGCCTTGTCACGAATCGAGCAGGTGTTATACAGCACCAGTCCGGCTTCCTCGACGGTCGGAACTTGCCGATAGCCTTGCTGGAGCAGCGTTCCTACGACTTTCTCGGAGTCGTGCGCGTTCATCTGGCACCCGAAGGTTTCCAGGTAAAACGTCTTGGAGGCCGAGTCCGACATTCAGCCAGTATAAACCAGCCCGCACCAGCTGATTTCCTGGCTTCACGCCGCAGTGGGGCACCGAGCTTAGGATGACAGTTGACATGCCGTCCGTCACCGCGTGTCGATCGTCTTTCCCGTCTCTACAAACTCCTTCATCCACGCAGTCACGCGGAGCCAACCTTGATAGTGAGCTTGGAAATCAGGCGAAGCTGCAGCAAACCCGCTGTGCTTGACGGCAACGTTGGTCCCGCCCTGTGCAGGCGTCAATTCCCAGCGCACAACCGTCTGCAGCGCCGCTGACCAGCTAGCGACCCATGTATACGCCAGGCGGTGTGGTGGATCGACCTCCACAAATTCACCCTCGACCTCATAGGGCTTGCCATCGACATCGTTCGCACCCCGGCAGCGCCACTTCCCTCCCGTGCGCAGATCTAGAGTCCAGTCGATACCGTGATACATACCCTTCTGTCCCCACCACTGCAAAAGCTGCCGCGGATCGGTTAGCGCCTGAAAGACACGCTCCGGCGGAGCGGCAACGTGAATTTCCATTTGAATCGTGTCCTGATCCTGGGCACTCGGCGGCGTTGCCATGCGTCATTCCTTTCTGGGTTCTGCACTTCTTTGTTCCACGTCTTTCTTGAGCTGTGCGAGCACGCCCGGCCACCCACCGGCGTAGTCCTTTCTCGATTCCGGTTCGGAACCCAACCCGCTGTGCGTCAGCTTGACGTGCGTCCCCGACGCGGTCGGCGTCAGTTCCCACCGGACAATGCTGATGTGTTGTGGGTTGTTATGAAAATTTGCCGTCCAGGTGTAGACGAGGAGCCGTGGCGGATCAAACTCGACAATTTCGCCTTCGTGACGAATCACCGCGCATCCACGATGCGGCTGCGGTGGACGCATTTCCAGTCGCCAGCGTCCACCTACGCGCGCATCCATTTCATACACACCAAGTTCGGGCGCACGTCGCCGCGCTTCCTCAGGATCGATCAGAGCTTTGAAGACGCGTTCAGGAGGCGCTGCGATGTCAATCTCGACAACGATCGCGTCCTGATCTGGGGTGAGTATCGATTCGAGCATGGGGTTTCGGCTCCTCTATCGCGCAAATGATGTGCGCTGCGCTCGACTGGACCTACTTCACGCGTTCGAGAGTGAACAACTGTTTCAACTCCTTGCCATGATCCAGAAAGACCCATTCTTCGGTGTGATGATCGGCGTCAGGCTGCGTCAGGGTCAGGTGCTGCATGTGTCCATCGCCGGGTCCAATGTTGGTGCCGTCGAAGAACTCGAAGCTCACCGACTTGGCGTCCGACGTAATGACTTTCATGCGCGGCTGGTTTCCGGCGCCGCAATAGTGCGTCATCAAAAGGCGGTCGCCATCCATGTGAAACATGGTGACCATGTTTTCTGGGCCGTGGCCATGAATCTCGCTCATCAGGGCCGAGCCTCCCGCAGTTGATCGGAACGTAACTTCCAGCATCTGGCCTTGAGAATTCTTGCCAACCCACTTCCCTTCCAGGCCTTTCAGTTGGTCGAATGTCTTATGCGCATCCGTCTCAGCCATAACGATGCAGGCGGAAAAGAGGACAATTATTGTGGTGATGGCAATTTGGCGAAGCTTCATAGATTGTCTCCTGAGATTTATTTTGATTTTCCGGGGGCCTTTTTGCTTGTGACCTCGCTCGATTCGCGGGCGTATTCCTGCTCGACAAACGACTTCAAACTACTCAAATTCATCTGCCAGAACTGACGATAGTGGTTGAGCCATGAATCCACCGCGCGCAGCGGTTCAGCGTTGAGTTGATAGAACCGGTGGCGTCCGCGACGAGATTCGACCACCAAGTGCGCTTTTCGCAGTTGCCGCAAATGTTTGGATATTGCTGGGCGCGAAATCGGGAAAGCTTCCGCAATCTGTCCAGCGGGCTGCGAACCGTGGCGGAGAAGGTCGAGGACGGCGCGCCGTGTGGGATCGGCCAGCGCCTGGAACGTCGCCTCCGGCAAATATGTAACCGATCGGTTCCGCATGATGCGTAACTATACGGTTACAGATTAGGTGGCGTCAAGAGGAAAATTTCGATTTTCTCCACCCAACGTCTGGCTAAGGTGGGCCGCGATCAGCTTGCCGTGGAAGCGGCCGTTCTCTATGAAGATTTCATTGGTGCGCGAACCGGCGACGATTACCCCGGCCACGTAGATTCCCGGCACGTTCGATTCAAGGTTTTCGGGATCGCAGAATGGACGTAGTTGCTCCGGAGACAATTCGATTCCAACACTGCGCAGGAAATCGTAATCGGGATGATAGCCCGTGAGCGCAAAAACGAAGTCGTTCTCCATGCGAATCGGGCCTTCCGGGGTTCGAAGCACGACAAAATCCGTGCCGATCTCCTGCACGGTACTGTTAAAATGCGCGGTGATCTCACCCGCCTTGATGCGATTCTCAATGTCTGGACGAACCCAGTATTTGACGTGCGCATGCATTTGCGGGCCACGATGAACGAGCGTGACCCTCGCCCCATGTCGCCACAAATCCAACGCCGCCTCGGCGGCAGAATTCTTGCCACCGATCACCACCACATCCGTATCGAAGTAGGGGTGCGGTTCCTTGTAGTAGTGAAAAACTTTTTCTAAGTCTTCCCCTGGGATGCCGACCTTGTTCGCGAGATCGTAGTAACCGGTCGCAACCACGATCTTGCGCGCATGATAATCATGGATGGCACTCTGCCGGTCGGTCGTCGTAACCCGAAACTTCCCGTTTTCCCCCGTAATCGTCTTCACCCACTCATACTGGCGGATTTGGAGATGATAGTGCTGCGCCACCCGCCGGTAATATTCCAGGGCTTCCAGCCGCGTCGGTTTGGCCAGCGACGTTGTAAACGGAATATCGCCGATCTCCAGTAACTCGGGAGTCGTGAAAAACACCATGTTGTTGGGGTAGTGGTAGATGGAGTTGACCAGGCATCCCTTGTCGACGATGAGCGCCTTGAACCCGGCTTTCTGCGCCTCGATCGCGCATGCCATGCCGGTCGGTCCAGCGCCCACGACCAGCACATCCGCGGAGGTTTCGGGGCGCGACTGCATTTGCGTACGAGGAAGAGTCTCCGGAATCTGTTTGGCGAGGACGGGCAAGTATTGGGAGCCTTTAACGTGCGGGATGAAGATTCACAATTCTAGCATCGTGCAAAACGTTAACCCCCGAGGACGGGGAGTATCACGAACGTTCTTCTGCTTACTTCTTCACGCAAACCGACACGCCATCGCGGATCGGCAAAATTGTCGTAAACAGATCCGGCGATTCGCTAATCAGTTTGTTGAACTCGAAAATCGCCCTGGCTCGATCGTCAGGATTGGGCTTCCGGAGCTTGCCGCTCCACAGAACGTTGTCCGTGATAAAAAGTCCGCCACTCTTAAGCCGTGGCAGCGCCAAACGAAAGACCCGAGGATAGTCGGTCTTGTCGACGTCGTTGAAAATGATGTCGTACTGTTCCTTTTCCTCGGAAAGAAACTCCAAAGCATCACCCACCCGCACCGTAATCCGTTGCGTGACTCCAGCGCGATCGAAGTATCGTCGAGCCTTCTCGGCACGCTTCGGATCGCCATCCGTGTAAATCACGCGTCCGCCCTCGCCCACCGCGCGCGCCCACCAGATCGTCGAATAGCCAATCGCCGACCCCATCTCGAACACTTTTTTCGCCTTGCTGATGACGGCCAGCTGATAAAGCACACGGGCAACCGCCGGCCCGACGATCGCGTAGCCATTCTTGGTTGCATCGACTTCCATTTCAGCCAGGACTTCATCCCGCGGCGGCAACATGTCGTAGAGATAGTCTTCAACTTCTGGAACCGTGATTCCGCCCATTCGCCATTCGGGGTGTGACGCGTGATTGCTCATAACTCTCCTTAATCCTTTGCTAATTAGATAACGAAATGAGATCTACGAAATCGTTTGCCCAGGTTTCAGATCGAGCACCTGCACATCAGGCACCAGTTTCTGCAACTCGCTGGGTGTTCCCGTCAGTGCCGGGAATGTTCCGAAGTGCATGGGAATCACCGTCTCCGGTTGGAGCAGCTTACATGCGTAGGCTGCTTCGCGAGGCGACATGGTGAAATGATCGCCAATCGGCAACATGACAATCTTCGGTGCGTAAAGGTCGCGAATAATTGCCATATCACTGAAGACATTGGTATCGCCCGCGTGGTAGAGCTTCACGCCGTTCGAAAACTCGAGCACGTACCCGCAGGCTTCCCCACCATAGATAATTTCGTTGCCATCCTGGATCCCGCAGGAATGCACGGCATGTACCATGGTGATCTTCACGTCGGCCACGCTCTGTGTGCCGCCCTTGTTCATGGGCGATATCTGCTTGACTCCCTTTTTCTGAAGCCACAAACAGAGCTCAAAGATGCCAACTGCGATCGGATTATGCCTCTTGCCCACCTCAACGGCATCGCCGATGTGATCGCCATGTCCATGAGTGCACAGCAGCACATCGGCCTTCTTCACGTTCTTTTCGCTCTCCGGGCACATCGGATTTCCGCCAATCCACGGATCAACGTAAAGCGTTTTCCCCTCTGGCGTCCGAATGCGAAAGGTGGAGTGGCCGAGCCAGGTCAGCTGGATTCCGTTGAGTTTCAACACACTCTCCTCGATAACTTGCAAACTAAGCATTCTAGTGACGCGGAGAAAAGCACGCAATCGAGTGCGTTTCCCATAGGCACCGTTTCTTTCAATTTAATCCATTCCGGTTGCGCTCAAACTCGTGTATAAGATTGTCCTCAATGCCCGATCTTAAAGTGTTGCTCTCACGCGAGACCATTGCCAAGCGAGTCGCCGAGATGGGGGCGGAAATTGCCCGTGATTTTCGCGGCCAATCGATCATCTTCGTCGGCGTTCTCAAGGGCGCAGCCGTTTTTCTGAGCGACTTGGCACGCCAGGTCCCCCTGGATGCCACTTTCGATTTCATCGGAGTCTCCAGCTACGGAAATCGCCCCATTGCGAAAGAAGATCCTGCCGGCCACGCGGCATGGGATTCCCTCGGCGAAGTGCGCTTGACTAAAGATATGGACCAGTCGTTAGCCGACCGCAACGTGATCCTGGTCGAAGACATTCTCGATACCGGACTGACGCTGAACTATATTTCCAAGCTGGTTCGTGCGCATCAGCCGCGGTCGCTCCGCATCGCGGCTTTGCTCGATAAGCCGTCGCGCCGCAAGCAACCGATCGACGCGCAATACATCGGCTTCACTATCCCCGATGCATACGTGGTTGGTTACGGTCTGGACTATGCAGAGCGCTACCGCAATCTGCCGGATATCTGCGTGATCGAGAACCTGCCACAGGAGACCTCCGGAGCGTAAACGCGCGCCGGCTTCCTCCGCGCAGTGACTCTGCATCTGCGAATGGGACATTTCGATCGGCTGCTATGATGAAGCTTGTGAAGACCACCGCCTCGCCAACTGAAAGTCCTTCCGCGGCGGAACCACTCCTGCTCGAAGTCGCTGACGTGCTCAACACAACGCTCGACCTCGAAACAACGCTTCGGCGTGTGGCCGAAGTTGTCCGCAAAGTCATCGATTACGAGATCTTCGCGATTCTCTTACTCAACGAACAGCGGCAAGAATTGTACGTTCGCTTCAACGTCGGATATCCACCCGGCGTCGCCGAACGCCTGCGAGTTAAGGTCGGCCAGGGAGTCACCGGCCGCGCCGCCGAAACACGTCAGGCCGTATTGGTGGCCGACGCCACCCAAGAAGCCTTCTATATTGAAGCTCTACCCAACGTCCATTCCGAGTTGGCCATCCCGCTGATCGTCAAGAACCGCGTAATTGGCGTGATCGACCTTGAGGCGCGGGAAAAGGGGTATTTCACCGAGGAACACAAGCGCTTGCTGACGCTGATCGCGTCGCGCATGGCAGTTGGCATCGAAAACGCCCGCCTGCACACGCGGATTACGCGCCAGGCCCGTACGCTTCTTCTGTTGAACGAAATTGCTCGCGAACTGACGTCGATTCTCAACCTCGACGAATTGCTGAAGCGAATCGCAGAACTGCTGAACCGGCTTATTGATTACCAGATGTTCAGCATTCTTCTTCTCGACCCGACCGGCGAGAAACTGCAGCACCGTTTTTCGCAGCGCTTTGAAGAAAGACTCCATCTGAAACACGACATCCCGCTGGGTCGCGGTGTAGTTGGATACGCCGCGCAGATGAAAGAAGCAATGCTCGTGCCAGACGTCGCCAAAAGTGATCGCTACATTGCCGTCAACCCCGAAACGCGATCGGAACTCGCTGTCCCTCTGATTTACCAGGAAAAGGTGATTGGTGTCCTCGATCTCGAGCACACCAAGCGCGGTTATTTCACCGAGGATCACAAACGGACCCTCACCACTCTCGCCGCGCAACTCGCGATCGCCATTGAAAATGCGCGGCTCTATGAGGAAATAGCACGGCAGGAAATGCGCCTCGAACGCGACCTGGCTCTAGCACGCGAACTGCAATTCCGGTTGCTACCGCACTCTCGACCGAAGATGCAGCAACTCGAGGTCGAAGCGAAGTTCGTACCAGCCCGCGCTATCGGCGGAGACCTCTACGATTTCGTTCCCTACTCTCTCTCACGTCTCGGGATCGCCATCGGAGATGTGAGCGGCAAGGGCGCGCCAGCGGCCATTTATGCCGCGCTGGTTAGCGGGATTTTGCGCTCCCATGCTCCTATTGAGCCCGGCCCGGCCGAGATGCTTTCTGCTGTGAACCTGTCGTTGGCCGAGCGCCGGATCGCTGCTCAATTCGTCTCCATCATCTACGCCGTGTGGGACGACGAGCGCCGCACTCTGCTCGTCGCGAATTCAGGACTGCCGAAGCCCATTTATTGCCATGACGGCAAGATTGAAACGATTGAGGTCACCGGGCTCCCGCTGGGCTTGTTCGATGAGGCGGATTACGATGAGGTCACTTTCAAGGCCAAGCCGGGCGACCTCTTTGTGTTCTTCAGCGACGGCATTCCGGACGCGCGTAACCGCAACGGCCATTCGTTTGGCTCCGAACGCATAGAAGCGATCGTAGCGGGCTGCGCCACTAAGTCGGCAGACTGCGTCGTGAACGAGATCTTCAAAGCAGTAACCGACTTCGCCGCGGGTGTGGAAGCGTTCGATGACCAAACCGTGGTCGCCATCAAGGTGAAAGCCGGCACGGGCAAACGCAAGTGATGCGCGCGTCCGCACCGCAAGCCTTACGGGCCCCTGCATTTGCATATCAGCGTACAACGTCTGCGGCCCAGCCCGAACTTTGTTGCGAAGGTGTTGGCCTCGAAAGACTAGCCAAACAGTTCGGAACCCCGCTCTATGTCTACTCGACGGCAATGATCCAAACGCGGGTAAATGCCTTTGCCCGGGCTTTCCGATCCATCCCACACACTTTGTGCTACTCGATCAAAGCCAATTCGACGTTAGCCATCCTGCAGTTCCTTGCCCGCGCAGGTTCAGGCTTCGATGTGGTGTCCGGCGGCGAACTGCAAAGAGTTCTACGCGTCAGCCGGCCCGCCGCGAAGAGAGTCGTCTTCTCCGGCGTGGGCAAGACCGCAGCCGAGATGGAACTGGCGCTCCGCTCAGGAATCCTGCTGTTCAACATCGAAAGCGCATCGGAACTCAATCTGCTCTCGGCTACCGCAACGCGTTTGAAGAAACGGGCCGCGATCGCCGTGCGCGTAAATCCAGATGTTCCAGCGAAAACGCACCCGTATATCTCGACAGGCCTTCATCAGCACAAGTTTGGCGTTCCGATTCCCGAAGCGCACGCCCTCTACGCGCATGCAGCGACGCAACCTTTTCTCGACGTAGCGGGAGTGAGCGTCCACATTGGATCGCAGATCACCGACGTCACCTCATTTCAATTTGCCCTTGAGCGCGTAGCCGACCTCGTCCGCACACTGAGAAAGCAGGGCCACGCCGTTCGCTACCTCGATGCAGGTGGCGGCTTGGGCATCTCGTACGAAGCCAAGCAACAGAATTTCGAGAAGCAGATTGGTAAGTACGCGCGCGCGGTACTCGCTCCGATCCGCGAGTTGAAGGTTCATCTCTTACTTGAACCCGGCCGGTCCATAATCGGGCCAGCTGGTGTTTTACTGACACGTGTCCTCTACCGAAAAACAAATCACCGCAAGCGATTTCTCATCGTCGATGCCGGGATGAATGACTTGGTACGGCCTTCTCTCTACGGCGCCTATCACGAGATTGTTCCGGTTCGCCGCCAAGCGCGCGACACAGAAATCACTGACGTCGTCGGCCCCATCTGCGAAACGGGTGACTTTTTTGCTCGGGATAGGACTCTCCCGCTGGTCAAAGAGGGCGAGCTGCTCGCCGTTCTAGACGCAGGTGCGTACGGTTCCGTGCTCGGATCCAACTACAACACGCGTGGCCGGGTGGCAGAAGTCCTGGTCAATGGGGCGAAGGCCAAAGTGATCCGGCGACGCGAGGGTCTGGAGGATCAGCTGAAAACGGAAGTGCTGTGACCATTGGAAGAACGCACTTCTAGCTTTTCGGTTCACAATGGAATGGGCTTCTTTCAAGGAGATCAGCCATGGTCGAACCGGATTTTCTCCCAGCAAAGGTCTGTTGTTTTTTAGCATTGCTTATAGGAGTAACGCTGCCAGCCAGCGCGCAAGGTGGACAAGGCTACGCTTTCCACCCTAATCAGGAAGTGCGCGTAACCGGTGTATCGTCCGCGACGGCGTCTTCGTCCAACCCATCCGCGGTGCTTGGCGCAGCGCTCGAGGTCATTCTCCACGACAAGGAAGTCTGCTGCGGCAAAGGCTCTGCTCTCGAAGATATCGTGCTCTCCGCCCCGTCGTCCTTGCGGGAACTTAGCAGCAAGCTGCAAGGAACTCACGTCCTTGGCGACGGCCGCTCCGTCGTCGTGAATGCAGAGTGTGCCTCGCAGAGTGCGATCACGCCCGATCTTATGATCAGCACGATGCTCGACCAGCATGCTCCGCTCATCGAGTGGAAGTCACACTTCTTTGTTCTCTATCGCGCCGTCTTCGACGAGACTCGCTATGACGATGGGCGCCGGCAATACGCCATCAAGAAGCTCATGCTTCGCGACCCGCGTTTTTCCGATCAGCGAGCGGATGTCGTCTTCAACCGCGAAAGCGACAATTGGAGCGATGTTCAAGGGCTTCTGACGGTGTCCGTCGACCGGCGGTAGACCCAAAGCGAGTTACAGCGACTCCAGGAAGTTCGTAACCGCCCTCAACACAGGTTCCGGTTGTTGAATAAACAGGGCATGTCCCAGATTCCGAAATTTTACGTGCGTATGATGCGGCAACAATTGTGTAGCCAGCGCTACGTCGGCCTCCGACATCAGACCGCCTAACTCCGGTGTGCTCTGGAGCAGCAGAGTTGGACAGGTGATTCCGCGCAGAATCGATTCTCCGTCCCACCCTTCGATGGACGACCCGTCGAGCGTCATCTCGTAGGTGTCGGGATCCGCCTCGTGTACGCAGCGTGCCCAGGAAAGCAGATAGGCTTCATCGTTCCCGGGTAGTTCACGGATGCTGACGGATTCATCCGTGCCCGGAACCGGCAAAACAATGCGCCCGATTCCCTGCGCAATCTGTTCTAGCGAGCCGCCCTTGCGCGCCAGATCACGAAGTCCAGTGAACAGCGCCGTGTACATCGGATTGCGCAGTCGCCGCGCGACGATGACGTTGTCCCCGAGAATCAAGGCGTGCACCAGTTCCGGATGCAGCGACGCGATTGACATCGCGAGCATTCCACCAAGCGAGTGACCAAAAAGAACCGCTGGACCGCCGATCTGCTCACGCACAAACCGCGCGATGTCCTCTGAGTATTGAGGACCGTGATACCCGCGAGCGATATGACTGGATTTTCCATGTCCGCGAAGGTCAGGCGCGAAGATATGCCAGCGCAAGCTGAGCGCGGGAATGATTGGCAAGAACACTTGCCAGCGCCGGCCCAGCCCATGCAGCAACACGAGTGGCTGCCCGTTGTCCGGACCCTCGGCATAATTCAATCGCACTTCGCCGGTATCGAAGGTGTGCTCAACGAGTCCTGGATGATTTTCGCTCAAAGACCTGTTCACCCTCTTCAGCTACCGGCTCGCGGCAGCAGCATCGTAGGTCAGTTTGCCGCCGACCCATGTCTTGAGGACCTTCACATCACGGATCTTCACCGGGTCGATCGTGAGAACGTCATCGCTCAGCAAGACCATGTCAGCCAGTTTTCCAGGAGTGATCGAGCCCTTGTCGTTCTCCTGGAATTCGGCATATGCGGAGCCCATCGTGTAGGCCTCCACCGCTTCTTTAATGGTCAGCTTCTGTTCTGGAAACCAACCGTTCGGATTCTTTCCATCGAGCGTCGCCCGCGTAGTGGCTGCGTACAGCGTCAGCATCGGGTCAAGCGGCGCGACGTTCCAATCCGTCCCCAGCGCCAGTCGAACACCGTGGTCAAGGAAAGTTCGGAAGGCATAGGTGCGGCTCGCGCGGTCGTGTCCAATCCGGCGCTCCGCCCAACGTCCATCATCAATCGCGTGATAAGGCTGCACCGACGCAATCACGTGCAAGCCCCCCATGCGCTCGAAGTCCTTGGCCGCCATATGTTGCGCGTGCTCGATACGCCAACGGCGATCGCTCTTGCCATGCTGCTTTTCGATCTGTTCGTAGATATCAAGGATCGCGGAGATTCCTGCGTCGCCAATCGCGTGGGTGCAGAGCTGCAATCCGGCAGCGTCCGCCCGCATCATGCGATCTTGCATCAGGGAGATGGGATGCATCTCATCCGAAAGCAAACCGCGATTCCCAGGCTGATCGGAGAAAGGTTCGAAGAAATATGCCGTGGCTGAACCCAGCGATCCGTCCGCGTAAGCCTTTACACCGCCGATGCGTAGGTAGGGTCCACCAAACGCGCGCCGGATACCGATCTTGATCTCATCATCCACCTGAGTAATCAACGGAGCGGCATAAATTCGCGTGGTCAGCTTGCCTTCGTCGAGCAGTTCGTTGTAAATCGCAACGTCTGCAAACTCAGGATTCATGTTTTGCACGCTGGTCACGCCCAACGATGCAGCGTGTCCGAGCGCACGCTCCACGGCGTGTCGGCGCTGATCGTGCGTAAGTGCTGGCACCGCTTTAAACAGAAGATCCTGGGCCGCATCTTTCAGCGCTCCCGTCGGATTCCCTTTCGCGTCACGGACGATGACTCCGCCATCCGGATCCGGCGTTTGCGCAGTGATGCCCGCCAGCTTCAACGCTAGCGAGTTCGCCAGTACCATGTGCCCGTCGTAACGATTCACAGCCACCGGAGTTTCCGGAGTGGCCGCGTCAATCAATTCCTTCGTGGGCAATTCGGCAGGAGTCCACTTGGTTTCATCCCAATCGCCGCCCAGAACCCATTCGCCCTTAGCCGTCTTTGCGGCGCGCTCCCGAATGCGCCGGGCGAACTCCTGCGCGCTGGTCGCGTCATTCAATTCCACATTGTCGAGTTGCGATCCGCCGTCAACGAAATGCACGTGCGCGTCATTGAACCCCGGCAGCAGGCGCTTGCCACCCGCATCCACGACATGTGTTTTTGAACCGCGCCAGACCTCCACTTGTGGGTTCGATCCCACCGCAACGATCCGGTCGCCGAGAATGGCCATCGCTTCCGCTTCGGGCAACGCCGAGTCGACGGTCCAGATGTGGGCGTTTTCAATGATGAGATCGGCGGCGGGCTTAGTTTGTGCAATCAAACAAATGGCAGAGCCAAAAACCACGAAGGCCTGCAGGAAGCATCGCTTCATTGTTTCTCCTGGAACCTGACACCTGAGACCCGAGATCTACCGTTCATCGCTCTCCCCACTTCAGTTTCGTGGCCAGCACCTCGAAGAAGGTCTTCTGGAAACGCAACAATCGGGCAGGATACTCGGCCTTGCCGCAGCGCACGATGTCGCCGTCGCGCACAGGCATGCCGACCTGGCCATCGAGACTGAGAAACGCTTCTTCCTGCCCGGTCTTCACCTGAATTTCGATTTCGACGGAATCGCGCACCACCACGGGCCGGTGCGTCAATCCATGGGGAGACACCGGCGTGATCACGAACGCATCCACGTCTGGCTTCAGAATGGGGCCCCCAGCCCCTAGCGAATATGCGGTCGAGCCTGTGGGGGTAGCAATAATCAGGCCATCGGCCTTGTAGCTGGAAACAAACTCCGTATCGACAAAGAGCTCGAAATGATTCAACCGCGCAATTGCACTCTTGCTGACCACCAGTTCGTTTAACGCAATATGTGTTGCGACGATCTGTCCGCTCCGCACCAGCGAACATGTCAACATCGACCGGCTGTCCACGATGTAGCGCTCTTTCTCGATTGCCTCCAACGCAGGATAAAGGTCGGCCAACACCAACTCGGTCATAAACCCGAGCGTGCCCAGATTGATGCCGAGGATGAGCGTACCCACTTCGGCTACTGCTCGCGCCGCCGAGAGGAGCGTGCCGTCGCCGCCAAGAACGAGCGCCAGATAAGGCTTATGCGCCGCCAACTGGTTGCGGGGCATCACATTCGAGGTGGTGAAGTAGGCCCCGCTCTCCTCATCCACGACCACACCGTAGTGGCGCTCACGCAACCACGCCTCCAGCGCAGGTAACACTTTAGTCAATTCGGGACGGTCGGGCTTCGAGATTATGGCGACGGTTTTCTGGCGGGTCAAACCGTGGGAAGCATCAGACATGGATTCAGGATTCTGTTCGGCCATCGGACTTCCGATTGTACAGAATCAGCCAAGCGCCGGTGCCGAAAAGTCTGCATGTAGCAGGAATTCGCGATTGCCTTCGGCGCCCAGGATGGGAGACTCGATCCATTGGGTGTGCGAACACCCGAGTGCAACCAGTGCCTGTTCTACCTTTGCAACGACCGAGAGCTGTGCCGCTTCGTCTCGCACAATTCCGCCTTTGCCCACCCGTTCCCTGCCCACCTCAAACTGTGGCTTGACCAGCACAACAATCTCGTGAGGCCGATGCGACGAAGAAGAAGTGGCCCGAATCACTGCCGGCAATACAAGCGTTGCGGAGATAAACGAGACGTCCATGGCGATGAAGTCGACCGCTTCGCCAATGGAAGCTGATTCGAGGTAGCGGGCGTTCGTTTTTTCGAGCAGTCGCATGCGCGGATCGTTGCGCAGGCCAAAGTCCATCTGCCCGTACCCGGTATCGATGGCGATGACTCTCAAAGCGCCGTGCTGCAACATGCAGTCACTAAAGCCGCCAGTCGATGCACCGACATCCAAGCAAGTCTTGCCTGCCAGATCGATTCGCCAGTGTTCGAGAGCCCTTTCCAATTTGAGGCCGCCACGGCTGACATAGCGCAGATCATCGCCAAGCAGGCGCAAACTGGCCTCGGAATCGATGGACGCGCCTGCCTTCTCAACTTTTTGCTCGTTGACCAGGACTTTTCCGGCGAGGATCAACGCGTGAGCGCGCTCGCGCGATGGCGTTATTCCTCGGTCGACCAGCAATTTGTCGAGACGTGTTTTCACGGAGTCAATACAGCAAGCACCCGATGCAGTGCAGAGTGTTGAAATGGTTTCGTTAACAGGAGGTTACAAGAATAAGATTCCGATTTGCCACAAACTTTTCCAAAGGGGTGTTGAAAACTTCCGGGCACTGCCGACGTTTGCGTCGCTGTCAAGATGAAAAAGCTGCCATCCACGCCAAAAAAAACCGCCTAGAAAGGCGGCTCGACAATTCCCTAAATCGTTTGCCCCTGAACTCAGCCAGCGACTTCTTCCAGGGTCTTCTGGTCGATATCGAAGTTGGCGTGCACGTTCTGCACGTCATCATTATCGTCCAGCGCTTCCATCAAACGGATCATTTGCGCGGCCTGTTGCCCTTCCAACTTGATATAAGTATCCGGAACCATCGCGATACTCGAGGATGCCGGTGTAATACCAGCCTTTTTTACCGCCTCAAGCACCGCTTCGTACCCAGACGGTTCGGTCAGGATCTCCCAATTCTCGCCATCATCCTTCAAATCTTCGCCACCTGCTTCGAGAATGATGTTCATCAGGTCGTCTTCTTTCGCCGCCGACTTGGGAATAAGGATCTCGCCCTTCTTGTGGAACATATACGCCACGGCACCCGCCGAGGCCATGTTGCCGTTGTTCTTTCCGAATACGTGCCGGATTTCGCTCACTGTGCGGTTGCGGTTGTCGGTCGAAATCTCCGCCAGCAAAGCGACCCCGCCCGGGCCGTAGCCCTCAAGCACAAACTCTTCGTAGGTCAGGCCTGGCAGTTCGCCGGTGCCTCGCTGGATGGCGCGTTTGATGTTGTCGGCAGGCATGTTCTCGGACTTCGCCGCCAGAATCGCAGTTCGGAGGCGGGGATTCATGTCAGGATCGCCTCCCGACTTCGCCGCCATCGCGATTTCCTTGATTAGCCGCGTGAAGATCTTGCCGCGCTTGGCATCCAGCGCGCCCTTCTTATGCTTGATTGTTGCCCACTTGGAATGGCCGGACATGGTTCTGCCTCGTATCTGATCTTCTATAAAACGAGATCGAAAATTGCATTGATTCTCGGAATTCGGGTTCCGCCCGTGGAGGAAATCACAGGATCAGCCTCGATGTAACAACGTTCAGGCGAATCAAAATTATAGCATGGAGCAAAAGCCGCGGCGCCTCGTGTCCGTCGACGCGTTTTTACGAACAATTCAACTTTCTTTAACATGCTGTTCAACGGGCTTTCATAGTATCGCCTTCCTAGGTCACTCTCCGAGGTCACTATGAAAAAGACACTTGCCTTACTCTCCCTCGCCGCTGCCTGTTTCATGGGCATTGCGGTCGCCCAGACAAAAGCCCCCGCCACCCACATCAAACACGTGCTGCTGATCAGCGTCGATGGCATGCACGCCGTTGATTTCCTGAACTGCGCGAATGGAGTCAGCACCATCAACAATGGCGAACCGTTTTGCCCGGCGATCGCCGCTCTCGGAAAAACGGGCGTTAATTACGTCGCCGCCAGCACGTCAAAACCCTCAGATTCCTTCCCCGGACTGACCGCGATTGTGACCGGTGGAAGCCCTGCCCTGACGGGTGTCTACTATGACGTCGGGTATTCACGCAATTTCGATGCTCCTGCGAAAAAGACGGGCAACGGCGTTGCGGCGGGTCCCTGCACAGCCGGTGCTAAGCCAACAGGTACCAGAGCCGAGTACGAAGAAGGTATCGACATCGACCAGTCTATGGTGAACGGTGGCGCGCTCGGCGCTGCACTCACCGACGGCGGCATTGCCTCGATCGACCCCCGGCGACTACCCCGCGATCCGGCGAATGGCTGCAATCCCGTTTATCCGTGGGAATTCGTGCGCGCTAATAGCATTTTCAGCGTGATTCACCAGGCCGGTGGATATGCAGCTTGGTCCGATAAGCACCCCGCGTACGCGTCGGTCGCTTCTGGCATTGGCCCGAGCGCGCTCGACGACTTCTACGCGCCTGAAATCAACTCCAACGTCATCGGCCTGCCCGGTGTGGCCACACCCACAGGCATATCATGTGCCGCGGTTCGCGATCCGGGCTCGGATTTAACAGCCTGGACCAACAGCTTCCAGAACATTCAGTGCTACGACACTTTGAAGGTAGACGCGATCCTCAACGAAATCGATGGGAAGAACCACCTCGGAACCCAAAAGACCAAAGTGCCCACGATTCTGGGCATGAACTTTCAAGCCCTTAGCGTAGGCCAGAAGCTCATCGAGGCGAGCAACGCAACGACCGGCGGGTATCTGGATGCGGCGGGCACTCCCAGCGCGGCGCTGCTCGACGAATTCAAATTCGTGGACGCCTCGATCGGGGCATTCGTCAACGAGCTGCAGGCACAGGGTCTCTATAACTCGACGCTGATCGTGATCACCGCGAAGCACGGGCAGTCGCCGATCGATCCGAGCTTGTATGTTGCCCAGACTCGCAACTACACTTCACCTGCCACACTGCTCTCCAATGCGGGCTACCTTCCGTATTCGGAATCGACCAACAATCCCACCGGCATTGGACCAACGGAAGATGACGTTTCGGTGCTGTGGCTGAAGAACTCCAAGGATACTGACGCCAGCGTCAAAATCCTCGAGTCGAATGCATCTGCCACGGGAATCGGGCTCGGGCAGTTCTTCTACGGCCCTTCACTGGCGCTTAACTTCAACGACCCAACCGGGGATCCGCGCTCGCCAGACATTATCGTGACCCCGAACGTTGGAGTCACGTACTCAGGTAGCCATGCCAAACAGGCCGAGCATGGCGGGTTCGCTCATGACGACACGAATGTCGTTCTTCTGTTGTCCCTGCCAAGCTTTGCACCCAAGACTGTAAACGCCGCGGTGGGTACTGCCCAGGTGGCGCCTACCATTCTCCAATCCTTGGGTATCGATCCCCTCAACCTGGATGCTGTTCGTTTTGAGGGAACGGGAGTCCTGCCGGCAGTTCAATTCCCGTAATCTGTTCGCAAACTCGAGCACTGAGAGCAGACGCTCCTTCGGGAGCGTCTGCTGTTTTCGGACATCGCTGCATGCAGGTATGAGGTAGTCTTGTCGGGAATCCGACATGACCACGAAATATCTCGACAGCCTCCTTTCCAAACTCGAAGCCGCCCGTTATCGCTTCGGCCGCGCAGAGGCCACAATCGTCGTTTCATTGCTTAAGCGCTTAGAAGCCGCACGTCTGCCCGATCCCGCATCCTTGATTCGCTTCCACGAGACGCTGCTTTTTCTTCGCGCCTTTCCCCAAGGCCCGGCGGTAGTTCGTACAACTGAGCGCATTCTCACCAATTTTCACAAGAAAGTGGGAGCGCTGCGCAGAGCCGGCGCCGACATGGACGCCTTCGATGACTTTGACACCTCCGGGATCTCTGGAACGGAAATGGAGGACACGCTCGGCTTCGACGTTGCACGCTGGCTGGTGAAGCGAATGCCCGGTCAGGTCGATATTGCGTGGGAAAACTACGAACCCGGACGCGAACTGGGAAACACCGGCCCACGTTTCATGTCGCTGCTTGCAGACGATGCCTGCGTCGAAGCCGACACGCCGTGGCAACGATGGCTGACAGCGGCTTCTGGCGAGACGCAAGCGCGAAAGAGTCTGACTGCATCATGGCTGATCGAATGCTTCGACCGGTTGCCGCTCCCGCCGAACCAAAAAGCCGAACTCTACGATTCCCTGCGCATGCCTCTGCGCTGGGAATTGAGGAACCCCGCTCTAACCCGCACTCGAAACTGGAAGCCCGTTCGCAGCTTCTTCTACCACGATGCGCCGCTCATCAGCCGCAACCAGGTTTCACTGGCAACTGAGTTGGCCCGACACCCACCAAAAATGAAGAAGGTATCCCGCCAGCAGGGTGAACAAGTCATCGACCTAATCCGCGAAGTCATGCTCGTCCGCTATCGCGAACTGTATGGCACCACGCTCGGGGACCCGAGGTCAGTGGTAAGAGCCGATGTCGGGCGCGGCGTCATCATGTACCTGTGGAATCTGCCTCCGGATCGCCGTCTACCGGTGCGCGCTTACGTTGCCGGATTGACCCTGAAGAACGGCGTTCCCATCAACTACATCGAATCCATCGGACTCTGCGAGTGGATGGAAGTCGGCTTCAACACCTTCTACACCTTCCGCGGCGGCGAAGCTGGGTGGATTTATGCCCAGGTTCTCCGCTGCCTCTGCACGCTGATGGGGACTACCGTGGTGTCCGTCTATCCGTACCAGCTTGGACACGATAACGAAGAAGCTATCGAGTCGGGCGCTTTCTGGTTCTACCGCAAGCTTGGATTCCGCCCCGGCCGAGCTGATCTCCGCGATCTGGTCGCCCGCGAAGAAAAGAAAATCGCCGCCGATCCGAAATATCGCACGCCAGCGCGTACGTTAAAGAAACTCGCAGCTGGTCATGTCTTTTACGAACTGCCCGGCGCCGAACCAGGCGCGTGGGACCGCTTCTCAATCCGCAACATCGGATTGCGAGTGAGCCAGCGAATGGCCGAGCATTTCGCAGGAGATTTCACGAAAATGCGCGACCATGCAATGCGCACATTGGAAAATGCACTTGGACTTCGCACATCGTCGTGGAATCCATTGGACAAGATCGCCTTCGAAAATCTGGCGCTGGTTCTGGCCGAGAAACCCGGATTGCACAAGTGGAACCAAGAAGAAAAAGAAGAACTAGTCTACTTAATCCGGGCTAAGGCAAACCCGGACGAAAGGCTCTACTTGCATCGCACGCAGAGCCATGATCGGTTGCGTGAGGCGCTGCTGAAACTCGGCTCGTAGCCATTTGGAGTAGTCGTAAGATTGCGGTAGTTGTTTTTGGGCCAACGCACCCGCGGTGGCAACAAATCATCTCTCAATCCGCTTGACCCCCGATTGTGCCGGGCGTAGCATTCGCTCGGTCGTGCGGGCTGGAATCCTCCCCGTTTTGCCAGTTCCTTCTGCATGGCTTCGTTTTTTCGCAAGAGCAAGTCTGAAAATTGTTGCGGTCCGGCAAGAGAAGGGCACATCCACGATCGCTGTGCACTCAGCACCTGTTGTCTTGAAAATTAAATTTCAATCAACGAGGGTCATGTTGAATCGGAAACTGATCGTCAGAAATCGCACCGCGATGTCGGTTATGGCTGCGGCCCTGTTGTTACTTGGGATGAGAATCTCGCCTGCATCACAGGCTCAGACGGAATCGTCATCGACAGCGAACAGATCGGCGCTCGACATGGAGCCGATTCCGCGTACACCCGAGCGGATGGCCCGGGGCAAATATCTGGTCGAAGGACTTCTGCAGTGCCCGGCGTGCCACTCTGAGGTTGATTTTTCCAAGCGTCCGCTCGAAGTATTTCCCGGCAAGAAGCTGGGAGGCTTCGTCTTCCCGAACGTAGAACTCGAGTTAAAAAAGCCTAATCGGATCGTGGCGCCAAATATTTCTCCCGATCCCGTCTATGGTGCAGGTACGTGGAAAGACGCTGATTTTGTACGCGCCCTGCGGCAAGGGATCGGCCACGATGGCCGGACGCTTTATCCCTTGATGCCGTATTTCTACTTTCGCAACCTGTCAGACGAAGATCTCGCATCTGTAATCGTGTACGAAAGGTCAGTAGCGCCGGTGCATATCAAGCGTCCGAAGACCATCCTAACTGAGGAACTCAAGAAAGCATTTCAGCCCATGTCGCCGCTGGCGCATGTTCCCGAGCCAGACCGTTCCGACCGCGTGAGCTACGGCAAGTACCTCGTGACTGGAGGGCACTGCGACGCTTGCCACACGCCCGCCGACGAGAAGGGTGCTCCGTTCCCCGAAATGAGTTTTGCCGGAGGCGCGCCGTTGGTTGGAAACTGGGAGGGTGGAAACAAGATCCTGACCGTAAACGCCCTCAACCTTACCCCGGATGCGGCCGGGATCTCCTATTTCGACGAGAACATGTTTATCGAGGTTATTCGCAACGGAGGTTTTAAGACGCGGCCGCTCTCGAACATTATGCCTTGGGCGTTCTTTCGAAACCTGACTGATGATGATCTGAAAGCAATATTTGCCTACCTGCGCACGCTGAAGCCGGTGTGCCACCACGTGGACAACACGGAGCCTCCGACTTACTGCAAGCAGTGCCGCACAAAACACGGGCTCGGCGCGATCAACTGACGGGGAGGTGGATAACTTTCGTTTTGGATTCCCTGGATAAACTCAGGCCCGTCCCGCGAACTCCCGTGTTTCGGTCGACACCTTGATCGTCTCGCCCTCTTTGATGAAGAGTGGAACGCGGATCTCGATCCCCGTTTCCAGCGTCGCTGGCTTGGTCACACTTCCGCTGGACGTATCACCTCGCACCCCAGGTTCTGTGTACTTAACACTCAGCTCCACGTGCGAAGGCAACTGGAGGCCGATCGGATTCCCGTTGTACCTGTGCAATTGCAGGATGACGCCTTCCACGATCAAGTCCACCGCGTCCCCGACCATCTCCGGAGAAAGCGTCAGCGTTTCGAAGCTCTCTTGATCCATGAAGTAGAAGCCACCAGAGTCGCTGTACAAATATGATGCTGGGACCATATCGATGTCCGGTTCCTTGAAGCGATCACCAGCCTTGAACGTCTTGTCAAAGACGGCACGTGTGAGCAGGTTGCGCATCTTCAGGCGAACCAGGGTCTGCCCGCCTCTAGCCGTAGGAGTGGAAACCTCGACGTCCAGACACACGTAGGGAATGTTTTCGAATTCGAAAAACATTTTGCGCTTTACGTCGATCGCATCGATCAGTGCGGCCATGATCTCCTTAAGAGAGTACCGAATCGTCCCTAGAATAACAGGCGAGCAAACCGCAAGTTAGCTGCTTCGTTTCGATTTGTACGCATACACCACCGCCAACAGTGGAGGGGCAAGCAGAAATCCCCAGAATGGGATTACAAATCCAAGGACAATTGGCACAAGAATCGAAGCCCACATCGGTACCCGCGCCACGCGGCGCATGATGTATGGCTGCAACAGAAAGCCATCCACCAAGACGATCACTGCATAAAGGATGAGAACGTACAACGGATGCTCCCAGTCCTGCCAGCGAAGAGCAGCCGCCAGCACGGGGCCGAGCAATCCCAGAACTGGCCCAAAATGTGGAATGATCTGCAACGCTGCCGCCAGCAAAGCCCACAACGGAGCCCAAGGAACACGGATGATCCACAGGCCAATCATCCACAACAGGCCAACCGCAAGCGAGTCCTGCATCTGAGCCACCGCCCAGTGACGTAGTGCCGAGGTGGTTATCCGGAAATGATCAGTAACTGTCATCATGCTCTGGCGGTCACGAATCTCTTGGCGAATTCCGTCGGCAAAGCCGGGGTTGCGCCAGCCTGCGAGCAAACGTATCGCGCCACTTCGTTGGCTATCTGGTTGATCTCGTCCAAGTCCATTTTATGAAGAAGCCCGAGAACCATTGCGGCAGTATACGAGTCGCCGGCACCGACCGTGTCCACCACCTGCACTGGATGCGACGGAAAGTCCGACCATCGCCCGTCCTGATAAAGCAAACTTCCATTGGCGCCGCGGGTGAGCGCCACGACGCGCAGGTCGAATCGGCGCGCAAGTTGCTCGATCTGGTGCTTGTGTGGCGCGGACATTCCCGTCCGCGTGTTTGCCGATCCTACGAGCCCAAATATTGCTGCGAGGACTGGTAGTTCGTCTTCATTCAACTTCAGCACATTTGCCAGTCGAAGAGATTCCTCGACCACGGGACGCGAATAGAAATGCTGTCGCAGATTGATGTCGAATACCTTAAGCGCATGCTCCGGTGCTGCCGCGATCAGTTTCCGGATGGTGCCGCGCGAAAGTTCGTTGCGTTGCGCCAAGCTGCCAAAACAGATCCCGTCCGCGGAACTCGCAGCCGCATGGGCTTCGGGAACCGGCGCAATATGGTCCCAAGCCACATCTTCCTGAAGCGTGAAGCGGGCGAGACCATTACCGGAGAGTTCGACCGTGGCCGTTCCTGTTGGATGCGTGTCATCGACTTGCACCAGCGACTCAGGCAGTTCTATCTCGCGAAAGCGGCGACGAATCTCGTGGCCGTAGCCATCATTCCCGACGCGCGTGATCACGCTGGCTTGAGCTCCGAGCGCGTGCGCGTGATAGGCAAAGTTTGTGGGAGCTCCGCCCAGTTGAGGACCGGCGGGAAGCAGGTCCCAAAGCACTTCGCCGATGCCGACGATCCGGAAGTCCATGCTGATCAATTCGATGCCGATCTATTCGATGCCTAGTTGCTTCTGAATGTGCTCGAGCGGAACGCCTTTCGTTTCTGGGACCATCGTTTTCACCCAGATCAGCTGCAACACCATCATGCTGGTAAAGAACGAGAAGACGTAGCCAGGAGGAAATGCGGAAACCATCTTGGGGAAGAAGGTGGTGAGCAAGGCAGCGAAAATCCAATGCGTGAAACTGCCGAGTGCCTGACCTTCCGCGCGCTGACGGTTCGGGAAGATCTCAGAGATGAAGACCCAAATGACGGCGCCCTGACCGATTGCGTGCGACCCGATAAAAGCGAAGACGCATACCGGCACAATCGCGTAGTGCTCAGTAAAGAACGCCCACGCGATCATTCCAAGTGAAGCGATGTACCCGAACGAACCGATATAGAGAAGCGTGCGACGGCCGAGCCGGTCAATCAACCACAAGCCCACAAAAGTAAAGATCAGGTTGGTGACGCCGATGCCAATGGACTGCAACAAGGCAGCTTTGGCCCCCAGTCCAGTCAGTTCAAAGATGCGTGGCGCGAAATAGAGAATTGCATTGACACCCGACAGTTGATTGAAGAATGCAATGAGAATCGCGAGCAGAATCGGCTTGCGCAAGCGGGCTGTCCAGAAACGCCCCGAAGACCCCTGTTCTGATGTCGCGGCCGTAATCTCGTTCGCTTCGGATTCGATCTCCTGTTTCGAGGCCTCCGGCTCGATGCGCTGCAGAACTTTCAGGCCGCCTTCGCGATCGCCCTTTCTTCCCAACAACCAACGCGGGCTTTCCGGAAGGCCGAAGCAGAATACCGCGTAGAGCAAAGATGGAAACGCTGCAACACCCAACATCCAGCGCCATGCACTTTCTCCGATGCCGGCCAGCAGCGCGTTCGAGACGAAAGCCACCAAGATGCCGAACACAATGTTGAATTGAAACATTCCGGCGAGGCGCCCGCGATACTTGGGCGGCGCGATCTCCGAGATGTAAAGAGGCGCAACGACAGTAGAAATGCCGATCCCCAGCCCACCGATGACGCGCGCCGCGATGAAGATGCCAACATTCGCCGCCAGAGCTGAGCCAACCGCGCCGACAAAGTAAAGTACGCCGATCCAGAGCAGCGTGGCTTTGCGCCCGAAACGGTCCGCAGGCCATCCGCCAATCAGGGAACCAACCACGGTGCCGTACAGAGCGGACGCCATGGCGATGCCGTGAACCTCGGGACTCAATCCCCAGAGCGATTGGATCGTCTTCTCCGCGCCCGAGATAACAACTGTGTCAAAACCAAACAGGAAACCCGCGAGAGCGGAGGTGAGAGACCAGAAGAAGACCCGAGCATTCATAGATGAGTTTGTGCGAACAGGCGCTCTTACCATAAACACATCGCGCCCCCACAGCAAATCGAGGAGTGAGCGGAAACTCGACCGAACTTGAACGCCCCGGTTTGACCGTGTATAAAAGATAACGGCGGCCAATAGCGGATTTCTCATAGGAGTTCTGGCGGGCGCCAGGCGGGCTTAAGATCCCTCAAACAGTCTGCAACGGATTGATTTCAAAGCGGAAGTGGTGGAACTGGCAGACACACCATCTTGAGGGGGTGGCGCCGAAAGGCGTGGGGGTTCAAATCCCCCCTTCCGCACCAAAAATTTCAAGGATGGTACAAGGGCGGACTCCCAGGACGAACGGGGGAGCGGCCCGAACGGAGTTTTGTTTTCATGACAATTTTGATCACGGTGATACACGTAATCGTCTGCCTGTTTCTGATCGCTGTCGTGTTGCTGCAAAGCGGGAAGAGCGGCGATTTGGCTGCAGCGTTCGGTGGACAAGGCAGCCAGACGGCCTTCGGTCCACGCGGCGCAGCTTCTGCTCTTTCCCGCGCAACGACGTGGTCGGCGGTTATCTTCATGGTCACCTCCATCACGTTGTCGATTTTCGCCGCAAGAAAGACAGGACCGACATCTGTCCTTTCGGGCGTGAAGCCATCGCAAACGAAGTCGCAGCCAGCAACACCAGTGCCGTCAGCGCCGCCAACGGTCCCCCAGAATCAGGCGCCAACCCAGAAATAAGGTTTCACGTCCAAGGGTTCAGGTCTCAGGAAATGCTTTCTTGCTGAGGCCTGACACTTGCGACCTATGATCTGTTCTTCAAAAATGGGTTCTCTTCCCTTTCCTCTCCAATCGTCGTCATTGGGCCGTGTCCCGGAACTACGGCCGTCTCATCGGGCAAGGTCAGTACGCGGTCGTGGAGGGAGTTCATAATCTTCTCGAACGACCCTCCGGGAAGATCGGTGCGGCCTATACTGCCTGCGAACAACGTATCGCCCGCAATGAGTAACTTCTCCGCTGGAAAATAGAGGCACACGCTGCCTTCGGTGTGTCCGGGAGTATGAAGAACATTCGCCTTCAAGTTGCCGGCCTGTAGCGAATCGCCATCTGCGACGCTGGCTTCAATCTTGACTGCACCGGGTGCGACCATGCCCAGCCACGAGGCCTGCACGTCGAGCATCTTCAGCAGATCGTAATCGTTCTGATTGAGCAGGATCGGCGCTCCGGTTCGCGCACGCAGCTTCATTGCCCCGCCAACATGGTCGATGTGAGCATGGGTAATGACGATCTGTTTCACTTGCAGTTTGTGCTCGCGGATGATAGCCAGAACGTCATCAATGTCATCGCCCGGGTCGATGACCATAGCTTCATGCGTGGTCTCATCGCCGATGATCGAGCAGTTGCACTGCAGCGGGCCGACGGGAAGGATCTTGTGGATCATGCCCTCTAATTGTCGCTCAGAAATGAAAAGAAATCAGAAGTCAGATTCAAAAAGTCAGACTATTGACCATGCGACCATTCTTCGCGATCTAATAGGTTTTACGTCTTCGATCTTATCTTTGACTTCCGACTTGCTCTACGATGCCGCCGCGACTTGCCCCGTGGTCTTGTCCGAGCGGAAGCGCAGGAGCGCGGCAATGTTGCCGGCGCGATCCAGATCGGCATGATCCCTTAAATAGAACAATTCAATGTCCCGGCGGATCGCCATGGGGATAATCGCATCGCATACGTCGTTGAGTTCGCGAGTGGCGTGTCCGCAAGCGACGCAAGTTGACACCAAACGAGCATCAAGGTGACCGCAGTTGGGGCAGTGAACGGCTCGCGCCGAATAGTTTTCAGAAAGGAAGAGGCCTTGAACCTCTCCTTCCTCCAATGCCAAGAGTACGCGTCGCAGTCCGCTGACACCTCGGCCATTGCCTTTGGCAAAATCAATTGCCTCACTCGCCTTCTTGGCGCCGCGCTCCGTGATCCACTCATGCAACTCGCCAGAGGCGTGCTCGCGAATTTGTTCGTTCGAAACGCTGGCTACATCCGCGGAGAATCTGCCAATCAGGCGTTCTTTGACGTAAGGATGGAGGTGAGACTCGAACTCGGCCCAATTGACATCCTGGCAACCGACAATGAGCCGCTCCCAGATTCCCTTGTCAAAATCTGTTCTCAATCGCTCTGACACTGACTTGAAGTGTTGTAGTGCCTCTTCGGCGACACGGCGCTCGGCATGGCCCCCTTCGTAGCCGTTGTAGCCATAGCTCGAACCGTTTCGCGAAAGCATGTGAACAATCGCCCCTCGCTCGTGCAAGTCGTCCAATCGAAGGTCGAAGAAACGAGCGCGTTGGCGATCAACTACCGCGACGCAGAGCTTCGGTTGGGCTCCAAGCATGGCCGCCAAAGGCTTCAACTGAAATTGAGACTGCAGATAAACGTGCGTGCCTCCGAGGAGTGGAGGTAATTCATATTCCTTCCAGAAATTCTGCGCCGAGCAGGCGAACACGGCCATTCCACGCGATGACCCACGCAGATTGGTCACGAGGTTGAGGACGCGATCGAGATCCGCATGCAAAAACCCATTCTTGCCAACCGATGCGGCACTCTTCAACGCCTGCTTGACGACATCTTTCGCAACAATTGCCTCGCGGCGGTGAGAACGATCCTGCGGTGGATCGGGTTGGAAATAGAAACTCAGGGCGCAGCCCCCTTTGTTTTCGTCCGTCTGGAATGAAGCTAACTCGCGGATTTCGTCGCGTGTCATCATCTCGATTCTCCTTCGCACTTGAGATGCGGTATTGAGATGTTAGGTTCGAGTTTTGACTAAGAGTTCATGAGGGAACTCGCTTGCAATGGATGGTGCGTTGCGAACGCAGTCACGTGCGCGTTGTACAGACTCGCGCACGGCCTCCGGATGCCGGCCGGTGATGGCGGCGATTTCGCCGAGGGAGAAACCCTCGATTCCGTACAGTAGAAAAGCTTCACGGTCGGTGCGGCTCGCGCCGCGAAGCGCAGCTTGCACCAGGGCAACCACTTCGTCGGAGTAGGCTGCCTGTTCCGGAGTCGATACACGACGATCCGGGATCGTGCTCTCTCGCGTCCAGCCTTCGTCGGGTTGATGGTACTGGAGTCCCGGTTCATCGGACGCCTCTACATTCTGGCGCCGGCGGCTGTCTTCCAAGTGGATCGAGGACCCCAGCTCTTCTAACCTCTTCGTCATTTCGTTCATAGCTTGCAGCGCGAGTCGGTAGAGCCATGGCTCGAGAGTGAGCTTCTCCGGCCGATCATGATCACCTAGCGCGCGGGCAATCACCTCATTCACAACTTCGGAGGTGGAAAGGCCGTCCTCCGGAATCTCCTCGTTGGTGCGGCGGAAATGCAGCTCGCGATCGACGAAACGCTCAAGCCGGCCCAGATTCGCATCCACGTAGGAGCCAATATCATCCGCGGAAATTGTTGGTGGCATGACGGCCGCCATCGTCTGTTCAAATGGAACGCCAGGCTCCGGCGATTCCTGGGGACCGCTGCGCCAGCGCCGCCATTTGTGGCTGGAACGCAGCAATTCCTTGTGTCGCCCAATCTGCTGAATGAGCTCATCAAATGCCGCCTTGATCGCCGACGTTGGACTGGAGGCTTTTTCCTGCGCGGTCAATTGGCACGAGGGGAGCCGCAGATTCAGCGAGACGATGATTCCCTCACGGGCCGAACTCTCTTCGATTACGGCCTTTAGATGGACCAGATCAGGCCGGAAGACCTGGATGCGCTTCCGAACTTTCTCAATCTGGTGGCTGATTTCTTTTTCGATGTCGGGAGTCTTGTGGACCTTGTAACTAACGTGAACGTTCATTTTCGAGCCTCGAACGCGGGAAGCAGTGTCCCGTGAAGCTTCGGTCCTTACAAGGACAATTGTACACCCGTAGGGGAGGGCGAATTTTTCCCTTTCGACGGATGCCCTTCTTATTTCGCGACTCCCCGATATACCTATTTCATGTAGACGGAGTCCTTCTTTAACTCCTCAGGCAGTTCGATCGGGAACGGTGGGAATTCGTGCGAAACTCCTTTGAACAGCGGTACAGAATTCTCGGAGCGCCTTGTGCCGTCGTGTACGGAAAATTGGGGTGGGCTCTGCTTCGAGCCCTCCCAGAGACAGACTCCAGCGTAAGCGCCGTCCTTGCGCAGGATGTAATACTTCATGTCGACGAACTGAAGTTTGCTCATGTCGTTGTTGTAGTTGCGAGCGATACGCTTGAGGGCATCCATGCCGGCCTCAAGCGGCGACATGCCGCGCCGCATATTCTCCACAATAGTGTGCGCTCCAGCGACTTTGATGTTCTCTTCCCCGCTGCCGGTGGCGCCCGCCGAACCCACGTCTTGATCTGTGTAGCACCCCGCGCCAATGATCGGCGAATCGCCGCAGCGTCCTGGGAGCTTGAAGGCTAGACCGCTCGTGGTTGTGACGCCAGACATCTCTCCCTTGTCGTTCAACGTCGAACAGTGAATGGTGCCCGTCGGCGGGGACAGAACGCGCCGGAGGGCGGCCCGCTGGAATTCGGGCTCGATCCCAAGCTTTGCGGCGCTCTGGGCGAGACGGTGAATACGTTCTTCCCAACGCTCAGAATGTGACGGCAGAGTTGGCGCCTTCCACTGTGGGTCCGCAATTCCCGGACCCCACCAATCGTCGGTCGAGTGATATTCCTTCCAGAGCAGCCAGATTTTGCGCGACCGTTCAGTGAGAAGATTTTCCCGTGGGAAACCCATTGCGACTGCGAATCGTTCCGCGCCTTCGCCTACCAGCATGACGTGCCCTGTGTGCTCCATCACAGCTTTTGCCACCGAGGCAACATTCTTGATGTTCCGCACGCCACCAACCGATCCGGCGCGTCGCGTCGGGCCGTGCATGCAACACGCGTCAAGCTCTACAACTCCCTCTTCGTTCGGGATGCCTCCCAGTCCGACGCTATCGTCTTTAGGATCGTCTTCAGGGCCCTTTACCACGCGGATTGCTGCATCCAGCGTATCGCCCCCACCCTTCAGGAACGCGAACGCATCGTCGAGATAGTTAAGGCCATTGTGAGCACAGATGATGACCGGACGCTTGCCAGAACCAAAGTGAGCCGCTGGTGGCGAAGTGTCGCCTTTTGATTTTTCATCCGCATGCAGGCCGGTGGCTGCCGATGCAGCGATGGCAGAGCCTATGAATTCGCGACGGCTTATCGACATGAGTTCTCCGATTTCTGGAAGCGGCCAGAAGAATACCACGACAGCCGCGGACGGGACTTACACGCCTACGACCTGCAGCACGCGCGCGACCCCTTCTCGAAAGGCCACCGGCTCGGCGATGAGGCTCAGCACGAGGTGTCCGTCGCCCGGAAAATCGTAGAAGTGCCCGGGATGCACGAGCACGCTCACTTTGCGCAGAAGATCGATCGCGAGGTCTTCATCCGTTCCGCGTACTGGCACACGCAGCACTACGTACCATCCACCTTCAACCTGCAAACGTCGGCACGATGGAAAACCCATGAGTAGGGCATCGAGCGCCGCAAGGTTCACCCGCAAACGATCCAACAGCACCGGCTGAATCTGTTTGCGCTGCTCAAGCAGCATCGGTGCCGCAAGTTGAATTGGCGCGTTCATGGAGAGGTAGGTGTCGGCAATGATTTCGAGGCGCGCGCTTGCTTCCGCGAGCGCTGTTTTCGGACCGCTCGCCACTACCCAAGCAAGTTTCATCTGAGGGAGGGCCGAAACCTTGGAAACACCGCTGAGCGTAAATGTCAGCGCATCAGAGTTCGTCACGAAACTGCTGCGCGGCGCTCCGTCGTGTGCATAATCGAGAAACACTTCGTCCACAATCAGAGCCAGATTGTAGTCGCTACAGAATGCGTTAAGCGCCAATGTTTCTGTCGAGGCGATGTAGGATCCCGTGGGGTTATTGGGATGAACTAGGATTACGGCCCGTGACCTCGCCGTGGCTGCCTTGTAAAGCGAATCGAAGTCAATCTGCCAGCCGTGATCGTAGAGCAATGGATACGGAACCAGCTTCACGTCGGCAAGTTCCGCCAGAAACTCGAACAGCGGATAACTTGGTTTCGGAACTAGAACCTCGTCACCGGGATTACATAGCAGACGGAATACATATGTATACGCTTCACTCGTACTGGTCGTCAGAATCAACTGGCCGGGATCAAGGTCGAAGACCTCATGCGACTCGCGATAGTAGTGGCACACTGCCTGTCTCGCCGTGAGCAGACCGCGGGGCTGGGGATCGTAGCGCATCATCTCTGGATTCGCCAGTGCCGCGAGTACGGCTTCCGCGTCCGGCCGCACACCAGCTTCGGTTGGATTCGAGATCGTCAGGTCGAGGATTTTCCCACCGGATGCCCGCGCTTCCTCGATCGCGCGTGTGAGCGCGTTCGGAGTGTGCCGCCAGTTTGTACGTTGGGAGAACATGATTGCGCGGGGCCAAAACTCTACTTCAGAAAGAACCCCAACTGTTCAGGAGTTGGCAATGTCTTGGTAATCCAGTACTGGCGTTGTGCGTCCTGAACGGTCACGATCTTCTGCTGTACCTCTTCCGCCAGATTTTGATAGCGCACTATGACGTTGTCTAGCCAGTACGGGTGATTTTCCCGATTCCATGCTTGCGTGTAGGGCTCCTTGAGTTCCGCGATGGCATCGCGCAGGCTTTGCAAGCGGCCGTTTATGTCCACGATCTCGTCGAGGTCATGCTGCGCGCGCGCCGAGTCGGTCTGATTCTGATACGCGTCCCAATAGAGGTGACTGATTTCAGACGTGAACTGGATTTTTAGCCCGAGCGTGTCGAGTCGCTGCGCCGCGAAGACCATATCGGCCAGCGTTTCCCTGTGGACCTTGGCCTTCGCCTGATTATGCTGCAGTGATTCGATTGCGTGTTCGGCACTCATACGCAGGTCGTGCGTGGTGGGCAGCGCTCGATCGACCATGGCCTCTCCATCGCTGCTGAACGGGTCAGCCCAGAACAGCTCATTGCTGGCGTTCTCTAGCTTCTGGGCGACCAGAAGAGCATTAGGAAGGTCGAGCTCTTCAACCACCTCGCTAAAGGTCGAATCTTGGTTGCGGTAGAAAGCCCAGTCGTAGCTCTTCTTGAAGTCTTCGACACTCGATTCGCCGGGCTGCCATCCGGCTGCTGCTCCGAAAACGAGCGCGGGCCAGGTCATGTCGGTGAGCGTTTCGCCGTCGTCGTGCCAGATCGTGTTGAGTACGCCGAACGCTTGGTGCTTCTGGCCATCACGTACAAAATTGCGGATGTTGACGAAGGCTGCATCGAGATTAGGCCAGATGGCCCGCCAGTTACCAGTTCCCGGAGCCACAACGACTCGCAGTCCAGCGTTCGTGTAGGGCGTGATAATGCTTTCGTAGCTCGGCTTCGGATCGTAATCCCACGGCACCGCAATCATGTCCTTGGGAAGAATGGTCAGCAATTCTGGATACTTGACCGCAATGTCTCCCCAGAACATGAGCTGCTTGTGATATGGCTGCATGATCTCGAAGACTTTCTGCAGATGTTCGAGATAGACGCGTCCGAGTCCCTCCTGGGCAGCGAGCGATTTGGTTTGCCCAAGACCAAGCTCAAAGGTTTCGTCCGATCCGATATGGAAAAACGGTCCTGGAAACAGCGGAGCAACTTCGCCATAAACCTGCCGGATGAAATCGTATGTCTTAGGGTTGGTCGGAGTGAGAACGTGTCCGTGGGGCGTCTCAGCAATTTCAGAATAGGTTTCGTACTTCAGCAGTTGATGCAGATGTCCGAAGGCCTGCTGTTCCGGCAGCAGCGTGATGTAGTACTTCGAGGCATACTCGACCAGTTCCTTGATCTCCGCCGGAGTGAGTGCCGATCCTTTCGGTGAAACCAGCGGCTGCGTCTGGAAGTCGAAAACGTGCTCCATGTTGAATCCGAGGAGGTTGATCTTGTATTCGGCTAGAGTGCGAATCTGGTACTTGAGGTAATCCACCGTAGGAATAGGACCGCGACTGATGTCATCGCTAACACCGCGCCATTCCATGCTAGGCCAGTCGCGAATGGTGACCGCTGGGATGAAAAGCTGTTCGTGTGGTGCGGGCATTCCTGCCCGCGCGGCAACGCCGGTGGTGCCCTTTCCGCCCTCGTCGCGGAGTAACTGCCGCAAAGTCTGTACCCCATAGAAGAGTCCCTGCGCCGTGCTACCGGCCACGATTACGCCGGAGTCGCTCACGCGGATTGCATAGCCCTGCTTGGCCAGAGCCTCGTTTACAAGGTCGTCGGCCTTCATTCCCTGCGATTCAAGGTATGCTCGCAGTCCGCGATCCGTGAGGCGTCCAAGTGAAATGTGGCCAGTTGACTTCGGCGCTGCAGTCACGGATCCAATCGCCAGCTTCAGTCCAGTACGCTCGTGAATTTCCGTTTGCAGGGTTTCTGCGGCCGCACGATCTTCAGGCCTACTGATGAGTATTGTGGTCGACGGTTTGATAACGAGCCGGCCTGGGGCGACACGAAGCTCCTTCGGCGCTGGCAAGAGCTTGAGCGAAGCGACGTCATCGCTAGTCTGTGCGTAAGCAATCAACGGCAAACAGAGGAGGCAGGCGAAAATCCATTTAATAGTCTTCATGATGAGGTGAATGGCGAGACTATCAGCAGATCTCAGGCGGCGACAAGCCCGTGACGTCGCGTGGAGGATCCGACTTGACGAACACAGTTGCGACTCTTGAGACTCGAAATCCATTTTGAGGCCGAGGGGTACCCCCCCTCCCCCCGGTCTTTTGGAATCAGGACTTTACGGAGAGCTTTTTGCCCGGTCTTTGAGGAATAAGGGGTTGGGGGCAAAGTCTTGGAAATAAAGAACTTCAATGGCGTGTCTTGGAAAAGCCCTAGCGCCTCGCTCAGAGTTAGCCTTTTTGTAAGTTGTCAAAGAATAAGCGACTGCGGTGCGGTGAGCACCTACTTCTATTCTAACAACGGATGTCAACGAGAGGCGCGTCAGACCAGCGCGAGGCTGTAGGAGTCGCCCCGCTTACTGTTCGCGGGTATCAGGGCGCGGAGCGGCCGAGGCGGCTTGGGCATGATGGCGAACATCAGCGCCCAAAACCCAGAAAATGACGTCTTCGGAAATGTTCGTGGCATGGTCCGCCACGCGCTCCAAATTGCGTGCCACCAGAAGTGCATCTAGCGCTTGTTGAGTCACTTGCGGCTCTTCGTTCATCTTTCGCACGAGCACGATGAAGGCTTCATCGCGCATGCGATCGACGACGTGATCCATTTCCAGGACGGCTTGCGCCAACTCGGCCTTCCCTTCCACGAACGACTCCAGGGCTCGTCGCACCATGGCGCTGACCGCGGTCGCCATGCGTCCGATATCAACTGGCAAGTCCACCGCGGGAAGCTCGATCAGATCCATTACGCGCTCGGCGATGTTGACCGCCTGATCACCGACACGCTCGAGATCAGCGTTGATCTTGGTTACGGCGAGAATGAAGCGCAGGTCCACGGCCGCAGGCTGCTGGGTCGCGAGAATATCAAAGGCCAGTTCGTCAATCTCGCGCTCCGCGGCGTTGATTAGACTCTCGTTCTCCAGCACCAACTGGCAACGAGTGAGATCGCGTTGGGTGTACGCCTGGCAGGCGCGATCAACCGCCAGTTCCGCGAGGCCGCCCATACGGAGCAGTTTCTCCCGGAGTTCTTCCATCTGCTGTTGAAAGCGCGTGCGCATTATCCGAACCTGCCTGTGACGTAATCTTCCGTCCGTTTATCGGAAGGATTGGTGAATATCTTCTCAGTCTTATCGAACTCAATCATCTTGCCCAGAAGGAAGAAGCCAGTAAATTCGGCCACGCGGGCGGCCTGTTGCATATTATGCGTCACAATTACGATCGTGTACTGCTCTTTTAATTGAAAAATCAGCTCTTCGATTTTGCCGGTCGAGATCGGATCGAGCGCGGAGCAGGGCTCGTCCATCAGCAGGACCTCCGGCTGGACGGCCAGAGCCCGGGCGATGCACAGACGCTGCTGTTGTCCGCCTGACAAGCTCGCGCCGGACTTCTTGTGGAGGGAGTCTTTAACCTCGGTCCACAATGCGGAACTCTCCAACGATTTCTGCACAATCTCGTCGAGTTGCTTGCGATTACCAAAGCCGTTCAGTTTGAGTCCGGCGGCGACATTGTCATAGATCGACATCGTGGGAAACGGATTGGGCTTCTGGAACACCATCCCCACACGCCGACGCAACTGCGTTGCCGAGGTGCCGTTGTATACACTCAGGTCGCCGATACGAACCAGTCCTTCAACCCGTGCCTCGGGAATCGTTTCGTGCATGCGGTTCAGGCAGCGAATGAACGTCGACTTCCCGCACCCCGACGGACCGATCAATGCGGTCGCGTGATTGGCTTGCACGATGATATTGATGTCGAACAGCGCCTGCGTTTTCGCGTAAAACGCGTTCAAGTGCTCGACTGTGATTCCGACGCCCATAGCTGATTCAACTCCTGCCTACTCTACGCTCCTGACAAAGTCCCGTGCCGCACGGCAATACGAACTGCCGCGACGGCGCTGACGATCAGAACAATCAAGACCAGCGCGCCTGCCCACGCCTGCCTATGCCATTCATCGAACGGCGAAATGGCGTAGGTGAAAATCTGCAACGACAAAGCCGCTGTCGGCTGGTCCGATTTCCAGTTCCAGAACTGGTTTCCAAAAGCGGTGAAAAGCAACGGCGCGGTCTCTCCAGCTACGCGGGCGAAGGCCAGCATGATCCCGGTGATGACTCCGGAAGTGGCCGTGCGCAGCGTGATCGAAACCGTCGTACGCCAGCGGGAAACCCCTAGCCCAAAAGCCGCTTCGCGGATCGCCTGCGGGACCAGCAGCAGCATCTGCTCGGTAGTACGAGCGATCGTCGGAATCATCATGATGGCCAACGCAACACCGCCGGCCAACGCGGAGAAGTGCTTCTGCCTCATTACGACCAGGCCGTATGCCACAATGCCGATCACGATCGAGGGCACGCCGTTCAGCACGTCAGAAACGAAGCGCACGGTATCCCCATAACGGTTGCGGCCGTACTCGGAAAGAAAGACACCGGCGCCGATTCCCAGAGGCACGCCGAGAATACTTGCTATGGCAAGAATGACCATCGAGCCAACGATCGCATTCGCCATCCCGCCGCCCGGTTCACCGACTGGTTTTGGAGTTTGCGTCAGGAAGGCAAGATTGATCGATCCGATTCCCTTGATGAGCAGGTAGGCAAAAATCGCGAAAAGCGGCAGCAGGACGAGCACCACGGTAAGCACGGAAAGCCCGGTCATGACATGGTCGGTCACACGCCGACGCATGCTGAAAGGCGGAATCTCCACCTTCGGAACGACTGCCGTCGAATTGGAATTCGTATCAGGCAATGCTTCTCGCCGGCTGCCCTCGCGTGACGCTCCAGACCATGAGGCGCGCCAATGCATTCACCACAATCGTGACAAAGAATAGCGCCAGGCCGATTTCAATTAAGGCCGAGAGATAGAGATCGCCGGTCGCTTCCGTAAATTCATTAGCCAGTACGCTGGCCATGGTGTATCCGGGAGCAAACAGCGACTTCGCAATCTCCGGACGGTTTCCAATGACCATGGTGACCGCCATCGTTTCTCCGAGCGCTCGGCCCAGGCCCAAAATAATGGCACCCACGATGCCGGCCCGGGCATTCCGCAAAACGCCCAGCCGGATCATTTCCCAGCGCGTCGCTCCGAGCGCCAGCACCGCTTCCCGTTGGTGCTGCGGCACGACGACGAGCACCTCGCGCGTGATGGAGGAAATGATGGGAATAATCATGATGGCCAGGATGACGCCGGCCGCCAGCATCCCGATGCCGTACGGGGGGCCGCTGAAAAAGCCGGTCCAGCCCAGCGTCTTGCCAAGAAAGGGCTGAACATACTCCCGAAGGAGCGGCACGAGGACAAAGATCGCCCAAAGCCCATACACCACGCTCGGGATCGCAGCCAGCAACTCGGTGGTAAACGAGAGAATTCCGCGCAGGCCGACGGGGCACATTTCCGTTATGAAAATTGCCACCCCGATCGACAGCGGTATAGCAATCAAAAGCGAAAGCAGCGAGGAGACGATCGTCCCGAAAATGAATGGGAGCGCGCCGTACTGGTCCTCTACCGGATTCCAGTCGGATTGGCCAAAGAACTTCCAGCCGAAAGCATGCCACGAAAGCTCAGAACCGATTACCAGTTGATAGACAATCAGGCCCAGGATCGCCACTACCGCCACGCCGCAAAAACGCATCGCCCAACCAAACAATACGTCGGGAGTCTCGTTCACCCTCCCCTGCAGTAGCGGCGCGGTTCTGGCTTCGATTTTCAGGGCGGCCTTTGATCCCCGCTCCGGTTCGGGAGCGTTGAAACGCGGCCGGGGCAGAGCTTGATTAGACATTCCGTCCAGAGGCTACCAGAAGGTTGTTACAAATCCGTTAAAAAGCGGAGTTACCGATATTATTTGCGGTTGGGTCCTCGAACTCCGTTCGCTGGATTCATCGCTCTGCTTGCGTGACTGTTGACGGTTGTGAGAATACTGGTCGTGACGCTTTATGCCCACTTTTGCCGCCATCGACATCGGCTCGAACTCCGTTCGTTTGAAAATCTCGCGTTTGCAGGCTGGACGGCTGAAGGAAATCCACGAAGATCGCGAGGTCACCCGGCTCGGTGAAGGGGTATTTAGCGGCGGCTCGCTTTCGCCGGAAGCTATGGCCCAAACCGTGCAGGTGTTGCGGCGCTTCAATCGTGCCGTGCAGGAATGTGGTACAGATTCGGTAAAGGTAGTGGCCACAGCGGCGTTGCGAGACGCTCGGAATGCGCGAACATTTGTGGAGTGGGTGCGTTCAACCACCGGTTGGACCATCGAAGTCATTTCAGGACTCGAAGAAGCTCGGCTGATTCATCTCGGCATCATCTCCGCCAGCCGGCTCGGCGCTCACACCATCCTGCTGGTAGACCTCGGTGGCGGAAGTTGCGAACTGACGCTATCGCGCGACGGGCATCTCCGGGACACCGTGAGCCTGCCGCTTGGCGCCGTGCGTCTGACCGGTGAGTTCCTGCAACATGATCCGCCGCGAAAGGGCGAGCTAAAACGCCTCGAAGGATTTGTAGCGCGCGAGATCACGCGGGTCCAGAACAGGATCAAGTCGGCCCGTGTGGGTGCGGTAATCGCTACCTCCGGGACGGCGGCCGCGTTGTCTGGTATGGGCCGCCATATCTCGCGCACGCGAGCAGTCGGCCGGACGAACTATGTTACGCGTGAAATGATGCGTCGAATTGCAAAGCAAATCACACGGCTCCCTCTAGAAGAGCGAAAGAAGGTTCCCGGAATCGGACCACGGCGGGCCGAGATTATCTCTGCCGGCGCCGTCGTATACGCAGAGTTGCTGGAACGCTGTCATCTGCTGGGATTTCGCTATTCGCCGCTCGGCTTGCGCGATGGCATCCTCGCCCAAATGGCTGCGGAATACGACCGCAGCACACGATCGGGCCGCGCGGTTGAGTCAGAACGATGGGAGTCGATTCAACGTGCAGTCGAACACTATCGTGTTGACTTGCAGCATGCGTTGCATGTGCGCGACTCGGCTCTGCTTCTATTTTCTTCCTTGAAGTCCGTACATCAATTACCGCCAGAGTACCTGGAATGGCTGTCGGCAGCGGCTATGTTGTACGAGGTTGGCGACTATGTGAACCGCAACGGACATCACCGCCATACCTACTACATCATCGCCAATTCCGAAATACTCGGGTACACGCCGCAACAGCGCCGCATCATCGGTTCGATCGCGCGCTACCTGGGAAAGTCGCGCCCCACGCCGGGAGACGGCCCCATGGGCGCCTTGAGTCCTGAGGAACAGGAAAACGTGACCAAGGCCTCCATGTTGCTGCGGATTGCCCGAGCGTTGAACATGGGCAGAAGTCAGTCAGTGGAAAAAGTTGCTGTTTCTGCACGCAATGGGAAAGTCTCTATGAAGCTGGCGCCACGCGGGAAGTCCAGCGTTGACCTTGAAGTGTGGGCGATCGAAAAAGACCGCTCCTATTTTCGAGAAGTGTTCGGACGCGAACTTTCCGTTGCGGCAGCGTGAAGCGCTCGCAGGATCCGGGGGGTAATGCACCAACTCAGCGACCCGGCGTTGCGCCGCATTTCAACCTTCGCGACGGCGCCTTTTTTGAGTTCGATAACAGCCTCGCAACCGCTGTCGCTGATTACCCGCCCCAGGAAATCGCGCAAGTTAGGATTATGACCGACCAACAGAACGGAATCCTGGCGAGCGTATTTCTCCAGCAATTTCTGGAAATCGGAAAATGTCGCCTGCGGGCGCAACGCATTTTCGGTGACCAATCGGCCCTCGTGGCCCATTTCGTTTCCAACCAAGGCCGCGGTCTGCGTGGAACGTTTCAGCGGGCTCGAAATAATGATCTCGACTTGTACACCAAGTGCGGCGAGGGCACGGCCGATATAGCCGCATTGCTCAATTCCGTCTTTGTCGAGACCGCGCTTTTCGTCCTTCTTCGCGCTGCTCAACTGGGTGCCGGCACTGGCGTGGCGTAAAAAATAGAGAAACATCTGGAGTGCTTATTCCCTTCCCATCACAGCTCTTCCAACTTGCGTGCGTCCTGCAGCGCGAGCAACCCGCCGAGGCGCAGTTGCGGGAATGTCCTCCGGAGTGTTCATGCCTTCCGCCAGACCGATGAGAAAATCCTGCGCGCTGAAAGCGGACGCACCTCGCGGAGGCCTTTTCGACCGGCCACGTGCCGATTGCCATGGGCGCAGGTACCGGCCGTCACTTTGCAGAAATCTTACTTTGATGTTGTCAGCGAGGTAGGCAGCCAGAATTTCATGCATCACCCGGTCCCGCAGTAAAGGGTTCTTGAGCGGGAACATCACTTCGACGCGCTCGTGTAAATTGCGGTTCATCCAATCGGCGCTGCCCAAGTAAATTTCCTGTTCCCCGCCATTCTCGAAGCAAAAAATGCGGCTGTGCTCAAGGAAGCGCCCTAGAATACTCCGCACGCGGATGCGGTCGCTGAGGCCGCGAATTCCCGGGCGCAACGCGCACATTCCTCTGACGATCAATTCAATGTCTACTCCCGCCTGCGAAGCGCGATACAGCGCCTGGATCACATTCTTCTCCAGCAGGGCGTTCATCTTGGCAATGATGCGGGCCGGTCGGCCTTGGCGTGCATGCTCCGCTTCGCGTTCAATCAGCGATATGCACTTCTCCGCCAAATCCAACGGTGCAACCATCAGAGGTCCATAGCTCGGGTGCTCTGCATAGGCCGTCAGGAAGCTGAACACATCGTGAACCGCGCGTGTGATCTCCGGGTCAGCGGTCAGCAGGCTAAGGTCGGTATAGATGCGAGCGGTCGTCGCGTTGTAGTTCCCGGTACCGAGATGCGCGTACTGGCGGGTCACACCGTCGGGATCGCGGCGCACCAGCAGGGCCAGTTTGCAATGTGTCTTCAAACCGACCAGGCCGTGGAAGACTTGCACTCCAGCATCTTCCATATCGCGCGCCCAGCGAATGTTCGTTGCCTCATCAAAGCGCGCCTTCAGTTCCACCACGGCGGTCACTTCCTTGTGCGCTGCCGCCGCCATGAGTGATGGAACAATGTGGGAATGTTCGTTGGTCCGGTAAAGAGTCTGCTTGATGGATAGCACGCGTTCATCATCCGCAGCCGATTGAATGAATCCGAGTACGGCATCGTAGGAATCGTAGGGATGGTGCAACAGAACGTCGTGGCGGCGTAATTCTTCAAATAAATCGTGCGATTTTGCGGTCAGGCGCAATTCACGTGGGACGTAGGTTCGAAACTTTAGATCCGGACGCTCGGCAGCATCGTAGACATTGAACAGACGCGAGAGATTGACCGGGCCGTTAACAGCAAAAACCTGCCACGGGTCCAACTCGAAAACGGTTCCCAGACGCTCGATGATCTCGGGGTTAGCTTCGGATTCAATCTCCATCCGCACCGCATCTCCCTTGCGCCGGTTGTGGAGCTCCGCGCGCACCGATTCCAGCAGATTGCGCGATTCCTCTTCCTGCAGGTACAGGTTGCTGTTGCGCGTGACCCGAAAAGCGGCGGAGGAAATGATGTCGTATCCCTGGTACATTCGCGCGGCGTGATGCACGACAAGGTCGGCCAGGAAAATGTAATCGATGGTCCCTTGCGAGGGCAGCCGAACCAAGCGCGGAAGCGATCGCGGGACGGTGACGACTCCGGTATAAGTGAGCGACGAGCGCCGGCGACGACGCAACAACAAGGCGACGCAGAGCGCCTTGTTGATGACGCGCGGAAAAGGATGCGAAGGATCTACGGTGACCGGTGTGAGCAGTGGGTCAAGTTCGCGCTCGCAGTAGTCATCCACGAACGCCCGTGCCGTCTCGTCCAATTCGCCGATGCTCAAGACGCGAATTCCCTGCTCGGTCAGTTCGGGCAGCAGGCGGTCGTTCCAGCAAGAATACTGTTCCTGGACAAACTCGTGGGTGGCGTCCTTGATGAGGTCCCGCTCCTCCATCATGGTCAAGCCATCGGGAGTGACGGAATTGTGGCCGTCTTCCAGTTGTTGCAAGAGTCCACCGACGCGGACTTCGAAGAACTCGTCCAGGTTGCTGGCGGAGATGGCGAGAAACTTCAACCGCTCCAGCAGAGGATTGCGCAGATCGAGGGCTTCTTCCAGCACCCGCCAGTTAAACTTCAGCCACGAGGCTTCGCGGTTGAGAAGCGGCGCACGGTTGCCGGGAGTTTGTCGGGCCATATCGTTGAATTCAAAAAATCAATTGCGATTCGAGGGGTGTTGTCCTAGTACTGTGTACTGTCTTAGCTCAACAAGTCACCGCGCAACAATGCCGCACAGCGCCGCGACTGTGGTCATTTCAGAAGCGCCCACCGCACATCACAGTATACCAAGAGAAAGGGCACCGCTCGTGAAGCGGTGCCCGGTTTAGTTCGCCCCCGCAGGTGTCCTGGTATCAATCGGATACCGAGGACGTAGCCATTCAGTCTCCTTAGGGCAGGTAATACCGGAAGGAGCTGAAGATCATATTGTCGATCCCGTTCGGAGATCTGCCGGCGCTGCCGGTCGGCAAGCCTCCGTAGCCCGACCAGGCGTTGCGCGTGACGTAGGAGTACTGCGTGCCATACTGGAAGGTGCCTTTCGGTCCGCTGTAGAGCTTGTACCAGAAGCCGATCGTGCCTTCGAGCACCGCGCGCGTGTCGCCGGTACAGTTGGCAAGGGTGCCTGGGGTGGTCCCACCGCCCGGTGCGGTCTCCACATAGCAGCCCGTGTTGGCGAAGGTCGGCGAGCCGTAGCCGATGTACTTTTTCTGGACAACATCGTAGCCGTAGGCCCGTCCCGCGTATTCCACGCCGCCATAGTTGTACAGCGTGAACTTCTTGTTGAAGCGAAACTCGAGCGTTCCGAGCCCCAGGGCGTTCTTGACCAAGTTAATTGTGCCGTCGGGATTGATCGACAGGTCCGGGAGCCCAGCTGGGCCATAGCGCCCCACGCCCTTGCCGCCGAAACCTTTCAGGCCAAAGGTAACGTGCTGGGCAAAGGTCCATCGCGCGCTCGCGCCGAAACCACCGCCTTCCTTGGAAGCGTTGTAGGCCCCCTGCGCCGTGCCGCCGGAGCAGGCGGTCGCGACGTCGACGCATGGGAACACACGATCGCTAAAGCGAGAAGCCACGCCGAGGATCTCGTAGTGTCCAAAACCGGGATCAAACGCGAGCTTGGCGATCACGTCGGGAGCTGGGTTGAAGGAGTAAGTTGACCCCGTGTTGTAGTTGTTGCTGGCCCCGGGTTGGCCGACCAGGAAGTTGTTTGCATTGCTGTGCGAAGTGTAAGTCGCCTGCGGGTTTTCGATTGAAAGTGCCGCCGCGAATTCTCGCCGAAGCTTTTGCTCACACGGAAACCCCACTGCCGGGAGAAGTTGAAGCCGACGTTGTAGGTTGAGTCAATCGTCTTTGGGCGCACATCGTTGGTCTTGCCCATATCGTCATCGACCATGATGCCCTTGGCATCTTCCGTAACCAAGCTCCAAGCCTGACCGGCGAGGAAGCTCCAGCCATTGTCGAACTTTAACTGTCCCCATGCCTGTCGCAAGCGGAGTGTGTATCCGTTGGTCGACGTGGAAGTAGAAGTTACGCCTGCTGAGAGGAAGTCCGCCGACACGTAGCTGGAAAGATCGGCATTGCCCACCCGGCCTTCCACAAACACGGTGCTCTTAGACTGGCGGCCCGAACCGAAAAATTCCGGTGTCTGGCTTTGCGAAGCGCCGGGCATGGTCAGGTTGTTGAACGGCGTAGCAACGTCGGAAGTCAACGCGCGCGAGCGGCGCACAAAGGCACCTTCCACATATCCGCCGGGAGTGATGTTGATGCCGCGGAAGCGGAGGGTAATCGGGCTTTCCATCTGCGAATTGACCACCTGCTGCGTCTCTTTGATTACTCTCTGCGAATCCTGGAACGCGGAAGCAGTAGTGTCCACGGTGGTCTTCAGTTCGGCAACATCGCTTTTCAGCGTGCCCACGGCCTGCTGCTGCTGACTTACCGTTTGCGCCGCATCGGAGGCGGATTGCTGTGTCTGTTTCAGTTGTTGCTGCGCTTGCTGAAATTGATCGTTGGTCTGCTGCAGTTGCTGATTTGTCTGCTGCAGTTGTTGCGACAACGCCTGGATTTGCGTTTGCTGTGCGGCAATGGCGTCCTTCAATGCCTGGATGTCGGGATCAATTGCTTTGGATCTCTTCTTAGGGACCACAGTCTGGGCCTGGAGCAGCGTCGCTGCCGCCAGGAAACAAATGGCCATGATTCGGGTGCCCGCTTTCATTTCTCTCTCCTTGTGGGGACGAAGTCTGTGACTGCCGAGGGAGGTACACTCTATAAACCCTATTACCATACTAGACTAACTTGGATTTAAAGAGCAATTGGCATGCCACGCCGGCCTTTCAGCCAACTGCTGAGAACAAAGGAGGTTCTTTGCGGATGGTAGAAAGAAGAGGAGTCGCATCGGGCGATGTGCGCAAAGTTTTTGCCTTCACTCCACGCACATGCCCCAAGGACAGAAAAACAAGCGCCGTTGCAGCGCTCTTACTTCACTTGCTGGATCGCAGCCTTGACTTTCGTCACGACGCTCTCTGGGAGGGGAGCGTAGCTGAGCTGGCTCGTCATTTTCTGACCATCCGTCACCATCCAATTCAGAAAATCATTGATGATCTTGCCTTTGGCGGCATCTTTGGATTGCACGGGAATCAGCAGCCAGGTGAAGCTGGAGATGGGATAGGCCGTCTTGCCCGGAGCGTTGGTGATGGAAACGCGGAAATCTGCGGGCATCGACTTCACCGATCCTGCCGCTTCGGTGACTCCATCGAGCGACGCCTTCACAAAAGTTCCGGCGGCGTTCTGAACCGACCCGTACGAGATATTGTTTTGCACGGCATAGATCAGTTCAACGTAGCCGATGGATCCCTTTAACTGGCGGATCTGCCCGGCCACACCCTCGTTGCCCTTTCCACCCAAGCCCACGGGCCACTTTACTGATGTTCCCTTGCCCACGGCGCTCTCCCAGTCTTTGCTCACTTTCGAGAGGTAGTCTGTCCAAATGTACGTTGTACCGCTTCCATCTGACCGGTGGACGACGATGATCTGCTCGTTGGGAAGACTCACGCCCGGATTGCTTTTCACGAGGGCGGGGTCATTCCAAGTCGTGATCTTTCCCAAGAAGATATCGGCCAACGCTTGCGGCGTGAACTTCAATTCGCCGCTCACACCGGGCACGTTGTACGCCGGCACGTCTGCGCCCATCACGGTCGGAATATGCAGGATCTTGACCTTCGCTTCTTTCAGTTGCTCATCGGTCATCGGACCATCGCTAGCGCCGAAATCGACCGTGCCATTGAGTACCTGGCGGATACCGCCGCCGCTGCCAATCGACTGGTAATTGATCTGCACGTTCGGATGCAGTTTGTTGTACTCGCTGAACCATTTGGAATACATCGGATATGGGAATGTAGCGCCCGCCCCGTTCAATTGCGTGGTCTGCGCCATAATCGGCAAAGACAGCGCGAGGCATGTCACTAACAGCGCGATGCGTCGGATCACTCGATGAGTCCTCCTAATTTAATTTTAGATATGCAGTTTTGTTGTAAGGCGAAAGTGTTAAAGGAAGGTTACAGCGCAGTGAATTTCTGATGAACGGACTTGTTTTCCAAGCACTTAGCGGCCAGCGTTTTTATCGAGCCCGGCCAGTTCACGGCCGAAGAGCGGGTGGGGGAATTCCGGTTGCAAACCTGGATTTTGCTGGCCATCGCCTACGTTCGCGAAAGAGGGCAGGGTTATGTCGAGGTTATAGAGACGATCAAAACCGCGATCAAGACCCGCCGAGAGAGGTAACGCGGAACCATTGGACCGCCAGACAGAGTGCACCCGCGCTGGCGACAATCAGCGCATCTCTACAGACTTATCGAGCGACACCCGCAGTACGGAACGTAGAGCTGGGACACCTCGCCATGTCTGAAGTTAGATGCGAGTTTCTCATTCGTGCTGAAACTTTGAGCAGGGATTCGCATCTTCTGGCACACTGCTTGACGGTGAGGAAGAAATCCTGTGAGTGACGATATTCGCTACGCGCCGGGCTGGCCGGGCATTGAGCCACGGTGGACATCGAGTGCCAAGACGGGCATTGGCACCGCCCTGAACCTGCACAGTCGCGTTTGGTTCACGCTGAGTCATGGGATTCTCAACGAAATCTATTTTCCGCGCGTCGACCAGGCTTGCACCCGTGATTTCGGCTTCATCGTCACCGACGGTCGTGAGTTTTTCTCCGAGGAGAAGCGCCACTGTACCTTCACCAATGTCCCGGTCGAACCGGGAGTGCCCGCTTATGAACTAACTAGCAGCTGCATGCAAGGCCGGTACCGGATCGAAAAAGAAGTACTGACCGACCCTTGGCGAAATGTGGTGCTGCAGAAGATTCGTTTCGTGCCCCTGCAGGGACGTCTGGGCGATTACCGACTGTACGGTTTGCTGGCGTCGCACCTTGCGAACATGGGATACGGCAATACGGGCTGGGCAGCAGACTACAAAGGTCATCCCCTGCTGTTCGCGGAACGCGACTCGTGCGCACTTGCCCTGGGCTGTTCCGCACCGTGGCTGAAGCGGTCCGTCGGGTTCGCGGGCACATCTGACGGCTGGCAAGATCTCTCCCAGCATTTTCAGATCACTCAGGAATACGACCGTGCGGAAAATGGCAACATTGCGTTGACCGCGGAAATCGATCTGCAAGCCTGTAACGGCGAGTTTGTGTTCGCGCTAGGTTTCGGAGGAATCTGGGCCGAGGCCGGTCAGCAAGTCATCTCTTCCCTTCTCACTTCTTACGAAACCACGCGCAAGGACTACGTCGTTCATTGGCAGAACTGGCAGCACACCCTCAAGAAACTCGACGAGAAGCCGCGCGACAGAGACCTATATCGCGTCAGCGTTGCGGTTATGCGCACGCACGAATCCAAGGACTTTCTCGGCGGCATCATCGCCAGTCTCTCCATTCCCTGGGGCTTCAACAAGGGCGATGAGGATCTCGGCGGATATCACCTCATCTGGCCTCGCGACTTGGTGGAAAGCGCCGGCGGTCTGCTTGCAGCCGGAGCGCACGATGATGCCCTTCGCGTTCTGCACTACCTTGAGGCCACGCAGGAAGCCGATGGCCACTGGGCGCAGAACATGTGGCTCGACGGACGGCCGTACTGGAACGGCCAGCAAATGGACGAGACGGCTTTTCCGATCCTGCTCGTCGATCTGCTTCGTCGCGAATCGCCGCGCTGTTTTCGCGACTGCGATCGGTGGTGGCCGATGATCCACAAAGCCGCTTCCTTCATCGTCGCCAACGGGCCGGTCACGCAACAGGATCGCTGGGAAGAAGATGGCGGATATTCCCCGTTTACGCTGGCAGCGGAGATTTCGGCATTGCTTGTCGCTGCGGATGTCGCGCAATCCGTTGGTCAAATGCAATCCGCGGAGTTTCTACGACAGGTTGCCGACACATGGAATGACAACATCGAACGATGGACCTATGCGGTGAACACCGATCTCGCCCGCCAGGTCGGCGTCGAAGGCTATTACGTCCGCATCACTCCTCCCGACGGCGATGGAGCAGCTTCGCCGATCCAGGGATTTGTGCCAATCAAGAATCGGATTCCCAGCAGTTCACGCGCAGCGGCGATCGAGATCGTCAGCCCGGATGCGCTGGCGCTGGTTCGCTTTGGCCTGCGCGCGCCCGACGATCCGCGAATGGTGAATACGATCAAGGTGATTGACGCGATGCTGCGCGTCAAGCTTCCGCAAGGGCCGGTCTGGTATCGCTACAACTACGATGGCTATGGCGAACACGAGGATGGTTCACCCTTCGATGGCACTGGCATTGGCCGTCCATGGCCGTTGCTCGCAGGGGAGCGAGCACATTACGAATTGGCAGCGGGGCGCGCTGCCTCGGCTGAGGCTTTGCTGACGGTAATGGAGAACTCCACCGGAGACAGCCGTCTGATTCCCGAACAAGTGTGGGACACGACGGACATTCCTGAGCGTGAGCTTTTTGCGGGCAAAAGTTCGGGATCGGCATGTCCGCTGGTCTGGGCGCACTCTGAATACATCAAGCTACGCAGATCTTTGCTCGACGGACGAATCTTCGATCAGCCACCGCAGACGGTCGACCGCTATCTCAAGCAAAAGAAGTCGTCGGAATACTTCAACTGGCGCTTCAACAACAAGGCTCGCACGATGCCCTGTGGCAAGAAACTGCGTCTGCTCCTGATGGACCAAGCCACTGTACATTGGAGTCTCGACAAGTGGCAGACCGCGACTGACACGGATTCAAAGGAAAGCGGGTGGAACCTGCAGTACGTGGATCTTCCGACCGACAAGCTCATTTGCGGTCGCGAGATTGTATTCACGTTTTTCTGGAAGAATGGCGAGCGCTGGGAAGGCACAGATTATTCAGTAATGGTGGAGTAGATTAGGCTCTTTGATTTGATACGCCCTTGGTCCGGTCTTTTGAAATCAAAGACTTAGCAGTTAAGAATTCCCAGGTCTTTGAGAATAAAGGAGTTGGAGTAAGGTCTTTATTTATCAATGCGTTATAAGCACTTCGTCCTGCTCCACAACTTGCAATCGGTCCTATCGGGCCGCTTGACAGTAAAATCCTAAGGTGGCGATGGAGAGCGCCGGGTTCAGGTATTAAAGTATCGATCTCAGGCGGAGTGGTTCTCTTCCCCAATTCTTGCGAAATCGTGGTTCGACAAATCATGCGCATTCTTTGCACGTTTGCTATGGTCGCAGCTGTGAGTACGCTTTCTGTCACCCAAACTCTTCCGGCACCACAAGCCATAACGGATCCCAAGCAGGTTGCGTCGAAGCCCGACGCCCGAGTCGAGAAGAATCTCACCATCGAAAAGCTCTATATGACACGTCAGGTTGGCGGCGCGACTTGGTCGCCGGATGGGAAGCAGGTCGCCTTTGTCAGCAACCTGAGCGGACGAAACAACATCTGGACAGTGCCCTCTGAAGGCGGATGGCCCACGCAACTCACGGTCAGCGATCAGCGGCAGGCCGGCCCGACGTGGTCGCCCGATGGCAAGTGGATCGCCTACATGTCGGACTACGACGGTGACGAGCAGTGGGACATCTTCCTCGTCTCGCCGAAGTCCGGACAAGTCGTCAACCTGACCAACACTCGCGAAATCGCCGAAGAGAGCCCGGCCTGGTCACCCGATGGCCGTTATCTCGCCTACACCGTCAAACCCAAGACGTCGTCAGTGTTCGAGATTGATGTCTACGACACGGTCCTGCGCGACGTGAAACACCTTACTTCGGGCACGGCCAAGGACCTCATCAACGGTGCACCTCTCTGGTCGGCGGACGGTAAGTTCATCGTCTATTCGCAGGAACAAGCCAAAGGCACCGACTCCAATATATTTCGGGTCGAGGTTGCTACCGCGCAGAGCACTTTGCTGACGCCTCACGAGGGCGAGAAGACTTTCGAAGCGAGCGACATCTCGCCTGATGGCAAGAGTATTCAAATCACCTCGAACGCGGCCAACGGATACGACAACGTCGGCCTGCTCGATATCGCCACCAAGAAGATTCACTGGCTCACGCAGGACAAGTGGGAGATCCAGGGCGCGGGTTTCTCTCCTGACGGAAAGTCGCTGGTTTACGTCGCCAACGTCGACGGCAACATCGACATTTATCTCCACAGCCTGACCACCGACAAGACTCGCGCGTTGCCGCTTCCTAAGGGACTGAACTTTCCGCGCGGCAATGCGTCGACGTTTACTCGCGACAACTCGCGGATGCTCTACACGCATAACGGACCGACTTCGCCAGGCGATCTTTGGGTCTATACATTGGCCGACGGCAAGTCGCACCAACTTACGTACTCTCTGGTCGGCGGCGTGCGCGCCCAGGACATGGTCGAGCCCTCGATCGTCCACTACCCCAGCAAGGACGGCAAATGGACCATTTCTGCTCTGCTCTACGTTCCCTATAATGCGCCGAAAAACGGACAGCACGCGGCGATTGTCTATGTACACGGAGGCCCTACCGCACAGACCACGAATGGCTTCAATCGCTTCATTCAATACATGGTCAATCAGGGATACTTCGTCATTGCTCCCAACTATCGCGGATCGACCGGCTATGGCAAGGAGTTCCAGCAGGCCAATCTTTTCGATATGGGCGGAGGCGACTTGCAGGACGTCCTTGGGGCCGCGGAGTTTCTGAAGCAAACTGGCTACGTCGATCCCAAGAAGCTCATTCTCATGGGAGGCAGCTACGGTGGCTACATGACGATGATGGGCGTGACCAAGGCTCCGGAGTTGTGGGCCGCGGGCGTTCCTATCGTTCCGTTTGTGAACTGGTTCACCGAGATTCAGAACGAAGACCCGGTGTTGCAGCAGAGTGATCTGGCCACTATGGGCGATCCGGAGAAGAACAAGACGCTCTTCGAAGACCGGTCGCCGATCAACTTCGTCGACCAGATCAAGGCACCGTTGTATCTGCTGGCGGGAGGCAATGATCCGCGTTGTCCGAAGAGCGAAGCGCAGCAGGTGGTGGATGCGGTCAAGAAGCGCGGCGGCGTGGTCGAGTACAAGGTCTACGAGAACGAGGGGCACGGCTTCTCGAAGGTCGAAAATCAGATTGACGCTTACAAGCGCGTGGCGGACTTCCTGAAGGCACACGTTCCGCCTGCGGATTGTAGTTGCACTTTGTAGGGTAGGGCGGACACTGCTGTCCGTTCCCTTGACCTTGGTGTTCGTTTTGATTCTCTGTCGCGGTCATTCTCGATCAAAGGGGCCTTGCCACCAACCAATCGGATACACCGAACGGATCTGTGAACCCTGATTGACGCAGGTCTCTTGGTAGAATGCCGTCGACCACCCCCATGGAAAGAATCCCGGAGCTAGACGGCCTGCGCGCCTTAGCGGCGCTTTCCCTTTTTGCCCATCACGTATTCAGCTTCGCCGCCACCATCCGCATCACCGGCGCCGCCTGGATTGGGGTGGACCTGTTCTTTGTGATCTCCGGCTATCTCATCACTACAATCCTGCTGGGGATGCGCAGTGCGCCGCACTATTTCCGAAATTTTTACATGCGGCGGACGCTCCGGATTTTTCCTCCGTACTATGCTTTTTTTTCACTTTGCTTTTTGCTCGCCATCGCCTTCTCCCTATTCGGGAACTATCATCTGTCGGCAAAGCTATGGCTCGCCTTTGCGTTATACGGGACAAGCTTGGTCGTCGTACGGCCATGGTACTTCGCTGCCGCATCACAATTGCCTCCACCGGTCAATGGAATCGCGCTCACCTGGTCCTTGTCGATTGAAGAATTGTTTTATCTTCTCTGGGCGCCGGCAGTTCGCTTCTTGACCAGGCGTCAACTCGGCATGGTGGTAGTGTTGATCATCTTCCTAGCGCCAGTGGTCCGGTGGTATGTGCATTCACCGGGAACACAGACAGAATATTTCTTTTTCCCCGCAAGAATGGACACTTTAGCCTTCGGTGCGTTGCTGGCTCTCCTGAAGGATCGAGCTCCTTTTTCACTGGTGCGTGGCTGGGTCGTAGCACTCAGTCTGGCGGCTTCGGCTAGCCTCTTGCTTCTGATTCCTGATCCTCGAACGAACGCGCTTTTTGCCGTCTTCGGATATACCGTGGTCGCTGTGAGCATGGCTCTTCTGCTCGCTTATGTACTGGGCAGAGCGGGAACCGAAAACTGGGCGTGCCGACAATTAAGGTTGCCTTTGCTGGTAAAAATTGGAACTATTTCGTACATGTTTTATCTGGTGCATCTATTTGTAATTCTCAGTTTTAGGCTCGTGTTTGCGCATGTTCTTCTAGACCACTGGGCATTAAATCGCATCCTTCAGTTAGCAGTGACCTTCACCGTGACTATGTCGATATCGGCGCTGTCGTGGAGGTATTTTGAGTCGCCCATCCTGCGTTTGAAATCCAGGTTCGACAACAGCACCCGGCCGGCCCACAAGACGCTTCCCTAGCTCGATGCGGAGGCGTGGCCGGCGGCGTGGCGCTTCTTAATCGCTTCCAGCCGGAGCCACGCCATATAGAGCACGATGGCGACGTTCACCGTAATTACCGCCAGTCGAATCCAGTTCGGGCGATGGAGGAAATCGACTGCCTCGAACGGGATATAGATTCCTCCGGAGGCGATTGCTAGCCATTCCGCCCACGGCCGGACGTACCACAGACCATAAGCCTCGATGAAGCGAAGAATCACGTAAATGGAGGCCACAACTGCAATCTTCCACAGATGAATGTCGCTGAGCTTCGACACCAGATCGATGAACACGCCCACGTAGTGTTTTTCGGGATTGACGCGAAAGAATTCGAGAAAACTTTCCGCCACTCCCCAGATATCTTTGTGCCGCATCGAGAAGGCGCCCAGACCCGCGGCAAACACGACCAACCCTTTTGCGAATTCGATGGTCGCAACCGTGCGCACGCCCTTGATGTGCGCCGGATCGTAAACCGTGGGATGGTGAAATCGGGGATGCATGGGCGAGATTGACTTTGGACCGCCAAGAACGAACGCGCTGTTCTTCAAATCTGGTCACGAACGCTGGCTCGCAATTCCTCGACGATCTCCGTCGCCGCTTTGTGCGCAGCTTCGCTTTGGCTGACATCGAAAGAGATAGCGCCGACGCGCGCGTGACCTCCTCCACCGTAGCGCTCGCACACTTTAGCGAGATTGACCGTGGGTTCGCGTTTCGACCAGGGGTTCGATCCGACCGACACTTTCACACGGAACGAACTTTTGCTCAAGCCAATACTGTAAATCGAATCCGGATGCAGGTAGTACGGGATGAACTTGTTGTAGCCCTCTAGATCGAGATCGGTGATGTCGAAGAAAATTGTGCCGTCCTTTTCCTCCGTGCGCTGCCGCAAGATCCCGACGGAGCGCTCGTGGCGTTCGAGTAACGGAGGCAAGACCGCCGCGACAAAGGGCTCATCAAGGAGGCTTGCGAGAGGTTTGTAAGCTAGTAGCGCAATCAGCTTCTTGACGAAGTCGCGGTCGGTAGCGGCTTCGATGGCCATGGTTAACTTCATGGCTGGAGCTTTCATCTCGACCGCCGACTTCGCGTCGTCGTACATCGCGCCATCGACGATGTCGGCCCATTTCACGAGTTCTGCCACCGGTCCCTCGTCGAAACCGAAGCGCTCTTTCGCGATCATCGCAATGAACTTTGTACAGGATCTGAATGCCGGGTCGTAGAACTTCCGGTTACTCTGGTCCTGTTCGAAGTGGGCGGCGTCGGCAGGGGAAAGAAAAGCGCTCTCGTGATGATCGAACCACCAGGTGATTTCGGGCGAACTGGAATACTTGAAGTCGACGATAGCGTTCTCGTCGCCGTCGAACTGCTTCTCGTCAAAAAGGGCTCCAGCGCGATGCAACAAGCCGGAATACTGGAAGTCCACATCGCCGCGGATTCGCTCCCGGTAGAAACGGGAGAATAGGGCCGCAGAGCAAGCTCCATCAAAACACTTGTCGTGGTAGAACACCCGCACTCGCAAATTGGCTCCCTTTACTTGCCTCTCCGGGCGTGGAGTGAAAACAAATAGAGTTGCTGGTTTGGAGGCTTATGTCAAGGCAATCTTCTGGAGCAATGTTGCGAACTCGGTGCAGGCGATTCCCGGAACGGGCGATTTCTATTTCTTGTGACGCCGGATGCGGAAGTCGAAGCTGACCACTCCGTTCTGATCACGCAGCGCCACGATGGAAATATTTCGCGAAACGTTGTACTCCACCTGGATGATTTGCTGAGTAGAGACCGAAACGTTGGTGCTGTATGTCAAGGTGAGATTGCTCGCGACTTGCTGTTCGATGGTGACCTGGGGCCCGCGAACCACGTTGGTTTCATTGGCGAGACCCTGAGGGTCGATCTTCACCCGGCTCGCTCCAAACAAACGCTGCAGCCGGCTGTTGACTGTGCTGTTGAGAGCTTCGTTAATTAGCAGGTTCGAAGCTTCGCCGCCGAAACCAAACGACCCGGCGGATCCCGCCTGGGCTGACTCTTCACGTGTGCGTCCAAGCGCCAACAGCGCAATGACGTCAGCCTCGGGGAGTTGCGGCTCGGACTGCCACGTAACCTTCAATCCGTTGGTTGCACTAGCATCACCACGGAACTGCACGGTGATGTCGTAATCGCGCACTCGAGTGGTCGCGGTCATGTCAATTATTGGCTGCGTCTTGGCTGGGTTCGCGAAGGTGACGTCGCCACGCTCCAACTTGTACTTGGTACCGTTGAACGAAATTTCTCCTTCCAACACTTCGACGCGTCCGAGAATCGCCGGGCGATCGGCGGTGCCCCGCACCCGAAGATCGGCGTTGCCCGACAGGCGAGCGATGGCCGTTTGCATTTGCAACTCCGGCGTCGTAACAACGTGAACGTCGAGCCGCAGGTGGCTCTGCAGGCTATCGGACTGCGTGAGCACGACGGATTGCTTGCTCTTTTCGATGTAGGCGCCGAAGTCAAACCCAGGAGTGACCGCCAGCTTAGTGATGACAACGTCGCCACTCAACTGGGCGGCATTCGTGCTGCCAGTGAGTCGCAGATCGGCATTCGCCGTGGAACTGACGCCTGGCGGATAGCGCAGGCGTACATCGTGCGCCTTCGCCCCGAAATCGAGCAGGAAGGTGCCGCCCTGATAGGTTGCCGCTCCAGTGAGTGCGATGGTACCGCCGCCGGTCGTTCCCGTCAGGCTTTCAATCTGAAAACGGTTGCGATCAAACAGGAGGACGCCGTTCAGGTCGCTCAGGCCGCTGGGGAAATCGTTGTGACTGACGAATGTGTTCTTTACTTCCAGCCTTCCTTGCAGCACTGGCTGGGAGATGGTGCCGCCAGCGTTCAGATTCACTCCCAAAGTGCCGCGAGCCAGTATTTTCGGACTGAACGATTGCAGCAGCGTCATATTGACCGAACCATCGACACGGAGGTCAATTTCTCGCGCCCCGCTCAAGTGCACACGGCCGTGCGCAGTGAAATCGGTGTCGTTACCCGCAAGATGCAGGCTCTCGACCAGCACGCTCTGGTCGAGAAGTTCCAGGCGCACGGGTTCGACACTCTGAATTCGCACATGCTCGAATTCGGCGCTGAACGACTGAAGTTCGGCGCTCGCTTTCAAGTCGCGCGGAGTCCGCAACGGTCCGCGAACGTGAATGGTGCCATCGAGTGGAGCGTGCCCGGTGATTTTCCCAGACAAATAGGTCCGGAAAAAAGAGTCGGCATCGAGATGGTGGAAGGTCAAATTCAGGTCGGCTGGAAAGTCGTGCTCCAGAGTGACAGTTCCTGCCACATTCAAGTCCGCCTGATTGAAATCAGAATGCGCCTTGATTTCGAGTTGCCGTCCTTGCGTGACCGCGTCCACGTAAAGGTCTCCAGCACGCTCGGTATCGAGGGCAAGATCCTTAATATGCAGATGGCCATCCATTGAAGGCTGATCGAGAGTTCCGCTCGCTCGCACCGTGAAGTCGCAGATGCCCGTTGCCGTGAAGCGACTGGTCTGGAGAAGTGGCAAATGGGCAAGGTCGAGGTTGCGTCCGGAAAGATTGAGGCGGAATTCCCTCTTCGACAACTGCTGACTCGATATGGCAACCGCTGCGCTGCCGGAAAGCGATGCATCATAGGCGGAGGTCTCGATGTTGTTGAACTGAAGCTCTCCATTTGCGAGGCGGAGGTCGCTCGTAAGGAGTGGGACGTTTACACCGTAGGCTGTACCGTTCCGAAGACTGAGATGTCCGTCGCCGTGCGGTTCTGCGCGTGTGCCTGAGAGATTAGCGGACACATCGACCGTCCCCGTGATTGGCTCCGAGACCCCGACAAGTTGCGTGACCTCTGCAACGTCGGCATCGCGCACATCGAGGTGTAATGTGAAGGGTGCATTTTCCGGCAGGCTGTTATCTGCCAGAAGCGCACTGGCATCAAAATGTGCGATGGTGCGGCCGTGAATCAGCGAGCCGTTGTGCGCGGCCAGATGATTACTTGAGTATTGGACGGCAGTCGAGAGGGCATCCCAATGCACGGAGCGAGAAGTGAGCTGACCGGTACCGGGTAAGATTGTGTCGAAATCGTAGACTTCGAGATTTCCATTCAGGGACAAGGCAGACAACTTGCCGGTTGCGTTGCCATTCACTCCTACCCAGCCATGGACCGCAAATGGCAAATCTCTCGTTCCGAAGGCGGCTTCGAGCAGTGGAGTCCACTCCTTCAAGCTGTGGCTGGTGAAGGAAAAATGCAGAGACGACGTTGCCGCCAAGTTGCCGGTGGCGGTTAACTCAGAACCACCCGTATTCAAGTGGAGTTGGTTTACTTCCAATTCATCGCGCGATCCGCGATAGATGCCATCGATCTTGCCGCGCACGGGGATTTCGTTGGTCGCTGGCGTAGGGGACGCCGCGATATCCAGGTTCAAACGAGTCTCGGCGTCGCGAATCGAGCCCACCCAGAGGGCCTCGACAAGCCCGCTCGTATTGCCGGACAGGTTTAGCCGTTCGAGCGGAAGATTTTTCGAACTCAACATTGACAACGCCGGTGCCAATGGGAACCCTGACAGTTGCAGTCGCAACGACCCGCGCTGCAGACTTCCGGGAGCCACTCGTCCGATGACTCGAGCATGTTTTGGCCCGGGAGTAGGCTCGAGCGCAGTCTGCCAGTTGGTCACGTCCGCATCGCCCGTGAGGTCGCCTCCCATCAGGTTCGCCCGGATCGACGAAACATGGAACCGGCTCGGGGTAACCGAGAAACCGGCAGCTAGACGGCCATTTCGCATGGACAGCTTGCCGTTCGACCACTCCAGGTCTTTGGACTGCACACTTCCCTGCGTGGAAAAGTCGCGCAAGCTCCACGATCCTTTCCCTTCAAACTGCGCCGTGCCTTTGCGAAACTGCGGCTGCTTGGTTATGACGGCCAGTTCGCCAACATCGGCGGTGCCGCGATAATCGCCGCTAACGTGCGGATCGTGGAAGTCCTGCAGATGGCCGATAAAGTGAACTTCGGATTTTCCGGAAATCACGTTCAAGCTGTTGATGTCGATACGGCCACGGCCAAGAATGAGTGCGGAGTCCGCTCGCCACACAAATACAGGGTAGTCCTGGACGCGCGAGACCACACTTCCCGCTGATACTCGTGCCTCATATTGCCGGCGCAGGAGCGAATAATTCAAGAGTAGTGCCAAATCGCGCCCGGCAAATTCGAACGGAAATTTCTGGTCTTGCCACAGAAGCTCGCCGCGCTGCACTTCGATATGTGAGACCGAGAGCGAGATGAGTTCTTCAAGCGGCCCCTGCCCCGTCACGCGGCTTTCTGGCGGTACGGGAGCATTGGTGGTGCCATCAGGGTAGTCGATGATGTGAACGACGGGATGATCGAGCACCAGCGAATGTAGGCCCACAGTTGTGCTGAGCAGAGAAATGATCTTCATTTCTGCCTGCACCCGGTCAACGCGAAAGAATGGAACCTGATCGGCAGCTTCGCGGCCGTGGATGGTGAGGTTGCGTGCGTCCACGCGCAGGCGGAATGGAATGGTGTGAAGTTCGCCGAGTTCGACGCGACCCCCTGTGAGTTTCTCAGCGGAAGTAATCACGCGCCTTCGGACCATTTGCTGAAACGAATCGGTGGTCACATACCAAGCGAGGAGACTGAATCCGACCACGCACAAGATGCAAAATGCCAAGAAAAGCTTCCACAGGATTCGCCGGCGCTCGGGAGGTGAGGTTTCGGCAGAATGCTTGGTCAACGGGTCCGGTCTCCGGTGTTGGAATCAGGAGTCAGGATGTGGCTTTCGGATCGAAGATTGGCCAGCCATCCCGACAGCAACTCATTCATCTTGCGCTCAGCAAGCAAATCTTTGATGCGGTTGAAGACTTCCGTTAACGGAGTGGCGTGACTACCGGACCCGTTCATTTGTGGCAACAACTGGTCGTGATAGTAAGTTTCGACCGCCCGCTGATCGATCTGTATCGAGGGCCGCAGGCGGTCCTCGACTAGCTTCATGAGGCGAATCTGATCCCCGAAATGCTGCTCCAGAGCACTTTGGCTTAGCCCATATTGTTCCAACTTGGCGTGCCATCCGGTGTCGGTGACACAATCGGGATGGAGTTTGCGAACTTCGGCAACCCGGGCAGCCACCTGGTCGGGAGGCGGAGGCAGCGACGGCCTTACTTGTTCCCGTAGCAGCTCCTGATCAATCAGGCGGTCAAGCGCGGCTGTGCGTTCGGCCGACGTAAAAGAATCCGGGTCGCGGGCGTCGGAAAAGGCCTCGAAGGCTACTTCCTGTTCCCAGTCGCTCTGCAAGACCACGTGGCCATTCACGTTGGCAACCACGCGGTCAACGACCTGACCCCCGAGTGCCACGCTGACCAAGGCAATTTTCAGCAGAATTACGCAAACGCTCTTTGTGCCGACTTGAAGAAGCCGAGAATTCATCAGAATGACTGTCCTACGCTAAATGAGAAGTTGAAGTGTCCGGCGCGCTGATACCCAAACTGCCCGACCGATATTCCGGTCTTCGGATCGGTCACAATGTTCGTATAGCTGGGAAAGGCCGGCGGGTTTAGATTGTATCCGAAGTCGAAGCGTAAGGGCCCAATCGGTGTCTGATAGCGCACGCCCATGCCGAGGGCGTGCGAAAGATAGTTGTAATTGCAGTTCAGGTGCGTGACCTCCTGGAAGCAGGCAGCCTGGTTCGGCTGGTGAAAGCGCCCGATGCTGGGCAGCATTTCTTGCGGTCGAGCGAAGACGTTTCCCATGTCGTGAAAAATGGTAAAGCCAATATTCTCCAGAAGGTATGGAACCGTCACGTTGGGGAAACGCATCTCCAGATTATTAAGGAACACGGCACTCCCGCCGACTGGAAACCCAGTGAACGGGTCGCGAGGTCCTGCCTGATTTAACCCGAATCCGCGATGAGAGTTGCCGCCGCCGCTGAAAAATCGCTCTGGCAGTGGTATCAGGGTCTGCCCCGGCAATGCGGTTTGCGACGGATCCAGCACTACCGTACTCCCGAATGGATTTTCAACGCCCACACTGGTCGACCGGGCCACGACAAAGCCACGCCCGGTGCTGCGATTTCGAAACAAGGTGTAATAAGAGGAGTTCTTGATCAACGCCCTGCTGAAATCTGCCTCAGAACCAAAGTAGCTGCCGGCGACCCCACCTTCAATTGTGGTGTAGTTGCCGCGAGTGCTTTCGAGATCGTTGTCGCGCCGGTTGCGCACATAAAGAAAATTGGGCGTACCGACTCTCGTGGGTTTCGAGAGAAGCGGTATGAGATTGTCGCTAACCTCGATATTGCTGGCTTTTACGCGGCGGTAACTGAACCGATACGTCATGGTCGTAAGGTCGCGGTCCGGAACCTTGTAGAGAACCTGCATGACTTGCAGCGTTCCTTCCAATCGTTCTGAAGTGAACGTTGAAACGTCCACCGTGTTGTCGTAAAACGCTGTTGCGGAGAAGCGCAGTTCCTTATTCAGCAGCTTCGGAACATCGAAGTTGATGAGTCCTCGCTGCTGCAGGCGGCTGACGTTCGTCTTCATGGTCAGAGTCTGATGTCGGCCGCCCACGTTGATGCGGGTAATTCCGAAGGACACTCGGGGGCTGACACCCGTGTTGCCGAGCGGCTGGTTGGTGCCGACCGAGGGCTGTCCCGTCTGGAATTCAAAGCCCACGCCGTAGTCAAATGTGTACCGATCGGCCTCGCGGGTGGTTACCAGCACGTTCTTGCGGGACTCGGTACCATCCGGGTTCTGGATCGCCGTGTCCACTTGTTTGAAAAGACCGAGATCGTAGAGCCGCCGCTGACTTTCCAGCATGTTCTGCTGGCTTAGGGGCGCTCCCGATTGTATTTGCATCTCCCGGCGGGCGACTCCCGTCCGGGTGTAATGGAGCCCATCGAGAAACAATTGATTCACAAAAAACTGCTCGCCTTCGTGAATTGAGAACGTGACGCCGACGCGCGGCAAATGGTCGGACGAGGCAACCGTGGCGTAACTGACATCGACGGTGGCGTTGGGAAACCCATTGTCAAAGTATTTCCCCAGAATGGTGTCGCGATCATCGGCGAGGCTCGACTCATCAAACCCTTGCCCTTCGGCAGTTTGAATTTCGGGGAGTTGCTCCTGGGGGAGAGTGTACGTGCCCTCAATCCGAACCCAGGCCACGCGAGTTTGCGGGCCCTCCTTGATGGTGATCTGAATGGCCAGGAGCGACGGATCGTTCTGATAGGAAGTGACTATCTTGCTGGTTACTTCGGCTTCCCGGTAGCCACTCGAGCGATAAAGGTCTTGGATGCCGCGCACGTCCTCCTCGAGCAGAACCTCGCTGTAGCGCCCATGACTGAAAAGACGTCCTGCTGCCTGATTCTGCATGCGAGTGCGAATTAGATCGTCAGAGAAAAAATGATTGCCAGAGATACGGATGGCCGCGAGTTTGTGACGCTCCCCAGGATTGACGGAGTAGACCACTTGCACATTCCTGGCGCTTGGTGCGCCGTTCTGGCTCACGCTGACCGCTGCTTCAAAATATCCAAGCGTCTGCATGTGGTTCTGGATATTGCGGCGGCCTTCGTTAAGCAGGTCGTCATCCACCGCGCCTTCTTCGTAGATGGGTACAAGTCTCTTCAGAACGCGCTGGCTGAGCTTGAAGCCCTCTGCGGCAATGACAACGACCGGGCCGCGATCGATCTTGAAGACATAATCCACGGTGTTGCGTTCAGGATGGTAAGTGCGGCTGGAAATCGAAACCTGCGCCAGCAAACGATCCTGTTTCTGGTAGCGGGCGCGGATTCTCTGTAACGCGCGTTGGATACGGCTCGAGACAACCCCATCCCCGGCGTGCAACCCAGCAACTTCTTTCATTTGCTCAACCGTCTCGCCGGATTCGCCTTCGAGAGTGATCTCTCCCACAATCGCACGCGCCCCGGAAGTGACGTGGAAGGTCATATTGACCTGGTGTTGCTGCTCGTCTTTTTGTTCTGAGTGCGTAACTTTCGACTGGTGGAATCCGTTTTCTTCCATGACTCGCTGGATACCCGCCAAAGCGCGGTCGAGCTTCTCTTGCGTATAGAGTTCGCCCAACTGCAGGCGGGTCGCGCTGGCCAGTTGGTTGGCTGACGGATTCTGCGAAACTCCCTCAATGATGAGCGTACCCACGAAGTAATTTGCCGTGGTGAGAAAACGCAGCCGTACTCCGGTTGTCTCGGTGCGCTCTGCCTCCGCTTGAATATCCGAGAAGCGTCCGGTGGCAAACAGCGACTGCAAAGCATCGTGCAATTTCTCTCGCGTCAGGGGCTCTCCGACTTTGAGTGGCGTTACCGCCAGCAAGGCTGCGGCCTCTTCTGGAGGAACGCCCGGAAAATCCATCTCATCGATTGTCAAACCCAGATAAGGCGTGATGCTTCCGAACTGCGTTGCATTTTGAGGCGGCTGCTGGCTCGGAGAATGAGGATCCGCAGCCCATCCGGACGCAACCGTAATGCTCGTGAGCAGAAACGCCACGACAAAGCAACTTCCCCCGCACCGCAGCACTCTCCCCCAAAAGTCAGGCCCGTCAACCATGAAGTCTTTCGAATTCGATGAAGGGTTTGACGGCAAAGTTTGCTCGCAAGAGAGAGTTTGACGGACCGAACCTATAATACTGGTTAGAAAGCCCGGGAAAGGTAATCTCTAAGGTAAGCACTTGGAAACATCTTCAGGAAAAGACGATCGGTATTCGAGGCAGGTTCTGTTCCAGGAGATCGGAGCCGAGGGCCAGGAAAAGCTGGCTAACGCTCGCGTGGTTATCGTGGGATGTGGCGCCACCGGCTCTGCTCTGGCTTCTCTACTAGCGCGATCGGGCGTGGGGACGCTCCGGATCCTGGACCGTGACTACGTCGAGCCCAGCAATCTTCAGCGCCAATCGCTCTTTGACGAGAACGACGCCCGGGAGTCGCTGCCCAAAGCTATCGCGGCGGCGCGAAGCATTGCGCGCTTTAACTCGCAGATCGTCGTCGATCCCCAGGTCGCCGATCTTGTTCCCGCCAATGTCGATTCCCTGCTCGCCGGATTCGATCTGATCCTGGACGGCACGGACAACTTTGAAACTCGCTACCTCATCAACGATTACGCTGTGAAGAATTCGGTGGCCTGGATCTATGCGGCAGCGGTGGGGAGCTATTGCGTGACGATGAACATCCTGCCCGGCCAAACACCTTGTCTGGCCTGCATTTTCCCGGAATCTCCGCGAGGCACCGTCGAAACTTGCGAGACCGCTGGAATTTTGAATTCGGCGGTGAACCTGGTAGCGTCGCTTGCGGCGACCGAGGCTTTGAAGTTTCTGGTCGGCGCGCAGTCAAGAATGCGCCGGACCCTGCTCTCGTGGGATATCTGGAGCAATGAACGAGCGGAACTTGCCGCGGTTCATCGTCGCGCCGGATGTCGCGTCTGTTGTGGCCGTGAATTCATCCATCTGGCAGGGGAAGGCCGGCCCCACATCACGATGTGCGGCAGGAATTCCGTGCAGATTCACGAGCGCGAACGGCCGGTGGACTTTGCTGAAATGACCGTCCGACTCGAGCCTCACGGCCATGTTCGCCATAACGAGTTCGTGTTGAAGTTCTGGCGCGAACCTTACGAAATGACGCTGTTTCCGGACGGCCGGGCCATCATCAAGGGCACGACTGACACCGCCGTGGCCCGTAGTCTCTACGCCAGGTACGTCGGCAGCTAGAAACTCAGGCAGCGCGCCAACTGCTTGCAGGTTGTGCGCAGCGGATTTCACCCACTCCTGGAAGCAGGGTGTCTGGAACTTCAGTGGTTTAGCCGAGAGCACCCGAAATCTCAGAGCATTGTGGTATTCCCTGATGGAATGGCAACTGGCCAGCAAACTGCACTGGTTGGACCAGATGTAGTCCCTTTGTGGAGGCAGTATGCGACCCTATCTGGTTCTGACCGCGGTAATTCTGATGGCTGTGGCAGCTTTCGCGCAGCAACCTTTCCCCCACCCGATCTACGGGCCCTATGTTCCGCTTATCACGACGCCGGAAGTTTCCCTGCAGCAGTTTTCTCCGAATCCGGTGGGCGCAAGCAATGCCACGACTGGACTGATCGCGGGCGCGACGAATTCGACGCTCTCGCAGATGCAGGGATCGACGGACTCGGTGTACAGCGTCCCGGTCTGGTACGAAGGTGGAGACGCTCCGCTGACCTCGCGGATTCATCTGTTCCCCGAGCCAATTGGTCGCGAGGGTCGAATCATGCGTGAGGAGCGCGGACGCGACGAGCATGCGCGTGAAGAACACGGCCGCGAAGAAGCTCGTGCCGGATGGACCTACTTCACAGGGCGGGAACATTCCGAGGACGCTGCTATAGCTTCGGCGGCGGCCAAGGGCTCCCGGAAGGCTGGCCATGTGTACACCAATGATGATGTCACCCGCCAGAATGATAAGAATGGCTCCGTGAAGTACAACGGCAAGACGGAGAAGATGTAGGAAGGCAGCTGCCAGCTGTCAGCTCTCAGTTTACGGCCCTTGGTCGCGGGAGATCTTGCGATCTGGGGCCGTTGTTTCTTGGGCAAACAGTACGCCACCCTGCAAAAGTCGGACATTCTCGAATCCAATCTGCTATCTTCGTCGATTGATCCTCTGCAAACCTACGACGCAGGCGCTGGTGTGCGCAGGGGATGAGTTCGTTCATGGCTAATACTGATCAGATTGCCGTTGCTCGGCCCGAACCTTCTCGCCTTTATCGGTGGACTGTGCTGCTCTTCGTCAGTATAGCGATGGGCGGCAACTACTACATCTACGACAGCATCAACCCTCTGGAACGAATTTTCATCGACAAGCTGGGTTTCTCTGCCACGGCCTTTGGATGGCTGAACTCCTCTTATAGCGTGGCTGCGGTCGCAACCTTGCTGATTGGCGGCATCGTTATCGACCGGATCGGCACTAAAAAAGCCATTACCTTCTTCGCTATCCTCTGCCTGCTTGGAGCTGCGCTGACCGCCATGCGCGGACAGCCCGCCATGATGATTGCCGGCCGCACTGTACTAGGTCTCGGCGCTGAATCGATGATCGTTGCGGTCACGACCGTGCTGGCAAAATGGTTTAAAGGGAAAGAACTGAGCTTTGCGTTTGGGATCAATCTTCTGGTTGCCCGCCTTGCCTCTGTGGCAGCGGACAACTCGCCGACATGGGCCAACAAGGTGTTCTATCCGAATGGCCCGGCCGGCGAACCGAGTTGGCAGGGGCCGCTTTTCCTCGCGGTCGGTGCCGGTGTCCTGGCTGTCGTCTGTTCGATCGTCTACTGGGTGCTCGAGAGCCGCGCTGAAGGTCGATACGAACTAGGGCAGGCAGGATCGATTGACAAGCTGGAGTTTGGACAGATCTTCCGCTTCAATGCTTCGTACTGGTTCGTTGTAGGGTTGTGTTTCACGTTCTACTCCGCGATTTTTCCGTTTCGTACGTTCGCCATCGACCTTTTCACCAACAAGATTCTGGCAGTCCACGGCGGTGTCAGCGCCTCCGAAGCGATGCGGGTGCTGGCCCACGAACGGGCGGGCTTCTTTAACAGCCTCCTCCCCCTTTCGGCCATGGTCGCCACCCCTTTATTCGGTTTGCTAGCCGACAAAATCGGGAAGCGTGCGTTCTTGATGATGTTTGGCTCAGTCTTGCTGATGCCGGTTTATCTGATGATGGGATACACCAACATCTCGCTCTATGTTCCGGTCTGCATGATGGGGATTGCTTTCTCATTGATCCCAGCCGTCATGTGGCCCTCGGTGGCTTACATCGTGGATCAGAACCGGCTCGGCACCGCCTATGCCTTGATGACGCTGATTCAGCAAGTTGGCTTCTTCATCCTGAATCTGCTCATCGGCAAGGCCAACGACTACTCTCATGCCGGCTTGGATAATCCAGGAGGCTACGGGCTTGGAATGTGGATTTTCTCGATTCTCGGGTTCGTCGGGCTGACCTTCGCCATCCTACTCAGGATTCGTGAAACCGGTCCGCATGGACACGGACTGGAAACCATCACGGCGAAGGCCTAGCTTTTTAGCCGAGAATAGACAGGGAATTTACATCGAGCTGCACCCTCTAAGGTTACGAAAGTGATCTGAACGATGTGAGGCCGCAGTTTTGGCGGGACAGATCATGCCGCAAACTACTGTTTTTGGTATTCTTTCTCCAATAAATGGTCGAGATCGCTCGAGCGACTCCCTCGGCAAATTTGTACAACGAAAAGAGTTCGAAGCCGCATCTGAACGGGTAGCGGCCGGAAAAGGCGACTTGACCGACCAGAAACAACGAATCACAGAAGCAGACGCAATTGAGCAGGCGAAGCAGGGGAACGAAGCAGCGTTCGAGACCCTGTACAACCTGCACAAACGTCGAGTTTACTCGCTATGTTTGCGCATGGTGTCCAATCCCGCCCAGGCCGAAGATCTGGCCCAGGAAGCATTTCTTCAGCTATTTCGCAAGATCGGCACCTTTCGCGGCGAGTCTGCTTTCTCCACCTGGCTGCACCGCATGACGGTCAACGTCGTGCTGATGCAATTACGCAAGAAAGGTTTGCCGGTTGTATCTCTGGAAGAAACGCTGGAGGCCGAAGACGAGACTCCGCGCAAGGAGTTCGGTACCAAGGATGTGAGGCTGACCGGTTCGGTCGACCGCTTGCAACTGCAACGGGCAATCGACAAGCTGCCTCCCGGTTACAGAACGGTTTTTGTGTTGCATGATGTGGAAGGTTTCGAGCATAACGAGATCGCCGAAATCGTGGGATGTTCGATTGGTAACAGCAAGTCGCAGCTCCACAAGGCGCGATTGAAGCTGCGAGATTTTCTGAAGTTCATGAGAGCCGAAAAGGCCAAGACAGGCTAGCGAGTTGCGGTATTGGGGAGAGGGTTCGCTATGACGTGTTCTGATGTGGAGAGAGTGTTGCCGGAGTTCCTCGACGGCGGTTCGGACAGCCTGATTCCGACGGAGTTCCAAGCTCACGTAAAATCCTGCCCGGCGTGTTCCGACTTGGTTGCGGATTTGAAGTTGATCGCGAGCGAAGCGCGGCAACTGGCTGCCACCGAAGAGCCGGCGCCGAGGGTGTGGGTACGAATTGCAGCTGAGTTACGGGCCGAGGGGCTGATTCGTGAACCGGAATCAGTTCCGGCTCGACCTGTGCTGGTTCACACTTCCCCTCGCCGCCAATGGAAATCCTGGTGGCTGGCGCCGATCGCAGCTGCCCTGGTGGCGGCAGGCGCTTATGTGGTGAGCCATAAGCCGGTGCCTCAAGTGGCCAAGCAAGCCCCCGTAGCTCCGATCACTGCCCCGGCTCCGGTAACAGCATCGGTTGCAGCGACGCCAGCGGTTACGCCGGCTCTTGCTCCGAAAACCACGCCAGCTCCTCAACAACTCGCGGAAAGGTCGACGCCGCATGCAGCGATGCCGCCGCACAGAACGACCGGGCCGGCTCCGAGCGCGGAAGACCAACAGTTCCTAAGTGTAGTTTCGACCTTATCCCCGTCGATGCGGACAACCTACGAAATGCAATTGCAGGCGGTGAACGCCGACATCCGGGAGACACAAGCATATGTAAACCAGAATCCCGGCGATGTGGACGCCCGGCAGCATTTGATGGATGCTTATCAGCAAAAGGCGCTTCTTTACCAGATTGCACTTGATCGTATTCAGTAAGGGAAACGCGGACCGGCGATGCCGGCTGCAGGGGCGGAGTTTTATGGTGAGTTTTCAAAAAACGGGTCAAGCAAGCCTTCGGCAAGCCACGGTCGTAACACTTGTACTGGCAACCTGTCTGGCGACGGGCGCGTTCGCCGAGTCCCACAAAGAGTACCGGTTCACTGTGGGTCGCAACGCCAATGTTTCCGTTGATACCCAGTACGGGGCGATCTCGGTAAGACCCGGCAGCGGCGATCAGGTGGTGGTGACGGCAACGTTGAAGACGGACAAAGTGGAAGTCGACCAGCGGCAGAATGGCAATCGTATCGAAATCGCGTCCCATCTTCTACCCGGATCAAGCCCGGAAAGCGGCCAAGTTGACTACGAACTCCTGATTCCACCCGATGCTTCGGTGAGCCTCCGTTCTTCCACCGGCCCGCTTTCTGCCGAACACCTGCAGGGTGACATCGCCCTGGAAGGACCGGATGCGATGGTGAATGTTCGCGACGTGAAAAATGGTCACGTCCATGTCCGCACCATGCGTGGGCCGATTACGCTCACCGATGTCAGCAACGCCCACGTCGAGATTGAGTCCATCAGTGGCGATCTGCATTTGAACTCGGTCACCGGACCCTTGGTCCAGGCAACTTCCAGCAGTGGAAAGATTTTTTACGACGGTGATTTCGGTTCGGACGGCAACTACAAGTTCGCCACCCATACTGGAGACATCGAAGCGCTTGTCCCGCCTGAAGTCTCGGCCGATTTCAAGGCACACTCGGTCCTGGGCCGGGTGCAGCACGATTTCCCCCTCAAAGCCCAACAGCATTCCAGCTTCCCCGTTGATGCCGGACGTTCCTTCTTTGGCACCATGGGAAAGGCCGCTTCCGAGGTCGTATTGCGCTCTTTCAGTGGTAGAATCCGCCTCAAGCAACGCTGAAATTAGCTGTCAGCTATCGGTCGTCAGCCTTCAGGGAAGACTCCTGATGGATGATTGCGTACGGCTTTGCTCGGAGGGGCATGGGCGGTCGTGCGGTCTTTTTGGTCGGATTCATGGCCTCCGGCAAGAGCAGCGTGGGCCCGGAACTTGCCCGGCGTCTGGGTTGGGAGTTCGTGGATCTGGATACGCGGATTGAGTCGCGCGAGGGGAAGACGGTTCCCGAGATTTTTCGGGAGAGCGGCGAGGCCGGCTTTCGGTTGGTCGAAACGGCGGCTCTTCAAGATCTTCTAGCCGGGTCGCTTGAACGCGATAGCGTAGTGGCCCTCGGTGGCGGCGCCTTTGCGCAAGAGACCAACCGCGAGTTGCTTCGCCAGTGGCCCACGGTATTTCTCGATGCTCCGGCCGATGAACTTTGGCGCCGTAGCTTAAGCGACGGAGTCGAGCGTCCGTTGCGGCGTGATCGAGAGCAGTTTGGTCGACTGTATGCGGAGCGCCTGCCGTTTTATCGTGAGGCGAAGCTGATTGTTGCAACCCACGGCAACCCGATCGCTTCAATTTGCGGCGAGATTGAGGGCGCATTACAGCTAACCAAAGCTCCGGAGACTGCGGCGTCCGCGATACAGAGAACACGGTTCGACACAGGAGAGTCCAAGTGAAGTCGCAACTTCGATTGCTCGTTTTCATGTTGATGCTGGCCTTCGCTTTGGCGGCATCGGCTGCCCCTAAGCCGAAAGAAAGTCAGAAAGAACACGAAGGGACGAGCATTGATGCCGGTTCTTTCGGTGTTTATCAGAAGGGCCATCGTGTGGGAACCGAGACATTTTCTATCTATCAGACCAGCTACGGCAGCGTCATCTATTCCGAGTTCAAGACCGAGAATGCTCCAACGCAGGACGTGCAAAATTCTGAGCTACAACTCACTTCCACTGGGAACATCCGGCGTTACGAATGGAAGGAAGTCAGTCCGGAAAAGCAGGAATTGCTCTTACTCCCGAACGAAGAATTTCTCACACAGAAATGGAGCACAGGCCCGGAGGAGAAAGAACACGAACAACCCTACCTGCTCTCGGCGTCCACTAACGTATTGGACGACTACTTCTTCGTTCACCGCGAAGTATTGGCATGGAAGTTCCTCGGCATGGCCTGCAAACAGGAGAAGGGACAAGCACCGCAATGTCCGTTGAAGCGGCGAGCGCAAATGGGGACGTTGAACCCGCACCAGCACTCGTCGGCGCTCGTCAGCGCGGAGTTTATCGGCCGGGAGACGATCACCGTTAAGGGTGCGCCACAAGACCTGTTGAAAATGGAGCTGTCGAGCGATGCCGGGACATGGGACCTCTGGCTCGATAATCAGTTTAAGGTGATGCGGATCAATGTGGTCGGCGAAAACACCATTGTCGACCGCGATTAGCTGGTCGGGTGCCGTGCTGAAGGTCAGTCCCTTTTGGAATTAGTTGGCGGTCGATTCCGGCGCTACGATAGATCCCAGAAGATGGGCTGATCTTAGGTATCGTGTCTTTGCGGGACCGGGGCTCCCGAAACAAAGTGACACTTTTCGACTCACGTACGTCGCGGGTTCTGCTCACGGGTCTGTTATTCGCCTTGGGGCTGGGTTTCCTTTATGCCGCGCGCCGTACCCTGATCCTCTTCCTGTTTGCCATTTTTTTTGCTTACCTGATCAACCCCGCCGTTTTGCGCCTGGAAAAACTGGTTCACCGGCGCGCCTGGGCGATCACCATTATTTACGTTCTTCTCCTGGTGGGTTTGGCCGTGTTCGGGTTCCTTGTCGGCCCCAGGATTGCGCGTCAGAGCGCCCGTCTCGGGGAATCGTTGCCCTTGCTCATGGATAAGGCAGGGAGCGGCCAACTCTCGGGCCAGATCGGTCAGTTGACGGAGCGGATCAGCAACGAGCACGGCTGGAGTGAACCCACTCAGAAGCGGATTAAGGACTTCTTGCTTGCCCACAAAGACGACATTTCCCGATTGGCACAGCGCACGGGTATTCGGGCTGCAGAAGCCGCTCAGGAAGTGTGGGTTCTATTTCTAGTCCCTATTCTTGCCATTTTCTTTCTCCGTGATGGCGGCAATTTTAATGAAGTGCTGGTCGCATTGGTTCAATCGCGCAGCCAGCGCGAGTTCGTGCAGGACGTTCTGCAGGACTTGAACCAGATGCTTGCACAATTTATTCGGGCGCAGCTGACCCTGGCAGCCCTATCGTTCGTCGTCTACTCATCGTTTTTGGGAATCATGCACGCCCCGTACGCCCTGATGCTCGGCACCGCGGGCGGCGCACTCGAATTCGTTCCTGTCGCGGGGCCGCTTCTGGCAGGCGCTGCCATGCTGGTTGTGGCGGTGCTTTCTGGATATACGCATTGGCCTTGGTTGCTCTTGTTCCTGGTCGTATGGAGAATGATCCAGGATTACGTCATCTCGCCTCGTATCATGGGCGTCAGTGTGGAATTGCATCCTCTGGCAGCGTTGTTTGGTATTCTCGCGGGTGGCGAGATTGCTGGAATTCTCGGCGTCTACCTTTCCATTCCAGTGATGGCTAGCTTGCGCATCGTCTGGCGCCGGTGGCGCATTTACGCTGAAAAACGTAAATTTGGCCCGCTCAACGAATATTCGTTTCCGCCCGAACTAGGCCGCGGACGAAGCTAGTTTCGCCATCCATCTGCGTAGTGCCCGCGACGGCATTCCCCGCCCAAATTTCGCTGGTATAAAATCACAACTTACCCTTATTTTTCAAAGCTTGATTCTCAAAATATGTCGAACAAATTACCTGTAGGAATTCTCGGTGCCACCGGCATCGTTGGCCAGCGCTTTATCCAGATGCTGGAGCATCATCCGTGGTTTGAGGTGGCGTGGATGGCCGCATCCGATCGCTCGGAGGGACGTCCATACGCCGAGGCGGCCCGCTGGCGTTTAAAGACTGCCATCCCTGACAAGGTCGCCAAGATGACGGTGGCGCCCGCCAAGCCGGAAGGCGCTCCAAAGATCATTTTTGCTGCGCTCGACGCCGGCATTGCCCGCGAACTAGAGCCGCAGTTCGCCGAGGCAGGTTGCGCGGTCGTTTCCAATTCGAGCGCCCTGCGCATGCAATCCGATGTTCCGCTGGTGATACCGGAAGTCAACGGCGATCACATCCGGCTGATCGATAAACAATCCTGGCGCACGAAATCGGGAGGATTTGTTGTCACCAATCCCAACTGCTCGGCGATCGGCCTGGTGCTGGCGCTCGCGCCATTGCATCGTGCCTTCACGCTCGAAACCGTTATGGCGGTCACCATGCAGGCCGTAAGCGGCGCGGGATATCCCGGCGTGGCGTCGCTCGACATTCTCGGCAATGTGGTTCCCTACATCAAGAATGAAGAAGAGAAGATGGAAGAAGAAACGCAAAAGCTGCTCGGAGTGTTGAAAGGATCGCAGGTGGAACCTGCTCTTTTTGCGATGAGCGCGCAGTGTAATCGTGTCGCGGTAGAAGACGGCCACACGGAGTCTATTGCGATTTGTCTTAAGCAGAAAGCGAAGCCGGAAGAAATCATCGCCGCCTGGAACGATTTTCGCTCAGAGCCACAGCAGCTGCGCTTGCCGAGCGCCCCCGATCAACCGGTCGTTTACACGACAGCCCCGGACCGCCCACAACCACGATTTGATTGCGATCTGGGGGCTGGAATGACCACGTCCGTAGGCCGGCTGCGCAAGTGCAATGTGCTGGACTGGAAATTCACCGTACTGTCGCACAACACGATCCGTGGCGCAGCGGGCGCGGCCTTGCTGAATGCCGAGTTGCTCAAGGTGAAGGGATATCTCGGGTGAACGGAAAATCCACCACGGAGGCACAAAGACACGGAGGAAAACCGAATCCCGCCTGTGTATTCTTGTGTTTTGACAACGAGCCGTTGCCACAATTGAGAACGTGCCTGCTTTCATCGGTCGACAGTCGTCACAAGAACAATTCCCTGCTTTTCTCCGTGTCTCCGTGCCTCCGTGGTGGATTCTCTGCCAGCGCTCAGGAGCGAACCCGCTCATGATCGTCATGAAGTTCGGCGGGACCTCCGTGCAAGACGCAAAGGCGATTGACCGCGTCGCGCACATCGTACAGGGGAGACTCGCGGACCGCCCGGTCGTGGTCGTCAGTGCCATGGCGAAGGTCACCGATTCCCTGCTCGCCATGGGAAAGGCTGCCGGTAGCGGTGACCGAAAGACTGCGCTCAAAATGGCGCGGGCGCTGCGCGAACGCCACTATGACACCGCCGGAGAGCTTCTCGGCACTGCTCTCTTTACGAAATTCCATGGCGATCTCGGCGCCGATTTCGAGGACCTCGACGAATTGCTTCGCGGCATTGGCGCGGTCGGAGAGATCACTCCCCGGACATACGACAACGTTGCCTCCTATGGAGAGATGCTATCGAGCAAGATCGTAGCCGCCGCATTCGCCGCTCGTGGATTGCCTGGGGCGCATGTCGATTCTCGCCAGTGCCTGCTGACCGACAGCACCTACACCCGCGCTGTCCCACAATTCGAGGAAACTAACGAACGCCTGCGTAAGAAACTCCAGCCTCTGCTCGATTCGGGCAAGGTCCCTGTGATGGGCGGTTTCATTGGTTCGAATCGTAGTGGCATTACTACGACGATCGGACGCGGTGGTTCCGATTTTTCCGCGGCCATCTTTGGCGCTGGGCTGAACGCCGAGCGTATCGAAATCTGGACCGACGTCGATGGCATGATGACTACCGACCCGCGACTCACTCCGGAAGCGCGCCGCATCAAGGTCATTAGCTTCGACGAAGCTGCGGAGCTCGCCTACTTCGGCGCGAAGGTGCTGCATCCGGCAACGGTGCTTCCTGCTATCCAGCAGAACATTCCTGTCTATGTTCTGAATTCGCTGAATCCGACCTGCGAAGGGACAAAGGTCACAGCTCGTGCGCCGCGCTGCAGCAATATCTTCAAGGCCATTGCCCTCAAGAAAAAGATCACACTTGTGGAAGTCGCCGCTCCGCGTCGTTTGCTGGTGCGCGGGTATCTGAAGTCCATTTTTGAGGCCTTCGACAAACACGAAGTCGCCGTCGACGTCGTTTCGACGTCCGAAGTCAGCGTTTCGGTGACAGCCGAGACCAACGAGGCAATTCCGGCCCTTGCCGCAGATCTGGCGAAACTGGCGGACGTGAAATATGAGGGTCGCAAGGCCATCGTCTGCCTGGTGGGAGAGAATTTGCGCGACACTCCCGGAATCGCCGCCAAGGTTTTCGGCATCTTGGAAGATGTGAAGATCCGTATGATCTCGCAGGGCGCTTCTGAAATTAATTTGACTTTCGTAATTGAAGAAGACGATGCGGCTGAAGTAGTGCGGCGATTGCACCGCGCATTCTTCGCCGAAGTCGATCCGGAAGTATTTGCGTAACGTAAGCTAAGGTTCTTTGTGCACCTTCTAATTCTCGGCCGCGGCAAGACAGGATCACTGGTAGCAGAAGTGGCACGCGCTCGCCGGCACCACGTGACCGTTCTCTCGGGTGCCGAAAACCCGAATGCCGCTGCCCTAACCTCCGCAGCCCTCGCGACGATTGACGTCGTGATCGACTTCACCACACCCACCTCTGCTGTGGCCAATGCCGAGGTTTGCATCCGCGCGAAAAAGAACTGTGTCGTTGGAACCACCGGCTGGTATGCCCAGTTGCCGCACTTGCGCGAACTGGTGGCTTCGGCCAACACCGGCTTCCTTCACGGATCGAACTTCTCTATCGGCGTAAATCTCTTCTTCGAAATTGCTGCTACGGCTGGGTGTGCCTTGAAATACGAATACTCGGGCCAGATCTTCGAGCGCCATCACGAAGAGAAGAAGGATGCTCCCTCTGGAACGGCTCTCACCATGCAAAAGATTGTGCGCGAAGCAGGAGGCCAGGAGCTTGAAATCGTCTCGTTTCGCGAAGGCGATGCGGTCGGCATGCACGAACTGGTGTTTAATTCGCCAGCCGATCGCATCTACCTCTGCCACGACGCCAAATCGCGCCAGGGATTCGCGGAAGGGGCGGTGCGTGCTGCCGAATGGCTTTCCGGTAAAACCGGCTTTTACGATTTCCGCGACATTTGGCGCGAGCTCTAAAAAGTCAATCCGGGGAATCATGGAGCGCCTCCCTTCGCTTCGGCCTTTTTTTCTCACTATTTCTGACGATCGATGCAACTTGCCGGCGAGAAGAGTTATCCTTAAACCATGCAATTGCGAGGATGTGGTACTGCCCTCGTCACACCGTTCACTCAGGATGGCGCTGTTGACGAGAATGCTCTACGTGGTCTGGTCAGCTGGCAGGTCGAGTCGGGCATTGATTTTCTGGTTCCCTGCGGCACCACAGGAGAAACTCCTACCCTTAGCCACGATGAATGGCTGCGCGTCATTGATGTGACCATTGAAGTCGCGGCCGGGCGCGTCCCGATCGTCGCCGGCGCAACTTCGAACTCTACACACGAAGCGGTCGCCAAGGCGAAAGAAGTGGCGTCTCATCCCGGTGTTGACGCGATTCTCACAGCATCGCCCTACTACAACAAGCCCACACAGGAAGGCCAGTATCGCCACTTCCGCGCGATCGCTGAAGCAATCGACAAGCCGGTGATTCTCTACAATGTACCCGGACGCACGTCCGCAAATCTCGAGCCCGCAACCGTGGCGCGCCTGTCCGAGGTCCCGAATATCGCTGGCGTGAAAGAAGCCAGCGGCAACATGACGCAGATCGCGGAAGTGATCAATGTTGTTCCGGAAACTTTCGTTGTGTTGTCCGGCGACGACGCTGTCACCTTGCCGGTCATCGCCTTGGGCGGCGTGGGTGTGATCTCGGTGGCGTCGAACGAAATTCCCCGCGAAATGGCGGAGATGACGCGAGCCGCCCTCAGCAACGATTGGCTTGCGGCACGCTCCCTGCATCGCAAGTATCTTGCCCTGATGCAAGCCAACTTCATCGAGTCGAGCCCGTTGCCTGTGAAGGCTGTCCTGGCGATGATGGGCAAAATTGAAGAGGTCTATCGCTTGCCGCTGCTTCCGATGCGGCGCGATACTCGCTCCAAGCTGCAAAAAATCGCGGCTGACGCTGGACTGGTTACTCGTCTCGCGCCTGCACCTGCCGCGGCGACCGAGTTCTATGTTTACGAGAACTGGGCGGCGGGGCCGCATAAAGCGATCTTGCATCGCGCCTCCTGCGGACAATGCAGTTCAGGGAAGGGCCGACCCGCCGGACACGACCCCAATCATTCGCGCTGGCACGGTCCGTATGGCAAAATCACGGAGGCACGCGAGGCTACTCATCAAATGCCGGGAGTGCTGATTCGCAGTGAATGCAAGTGCGTGGCGTAACCCGCCTATGCCAGACCCATCCACTTTGAAGTCAGCCATCGAACACTTTCTAGCCAGCGAAGCGCACGCCAACAACGCCGACGCGCGCAACACCTTCCTCGAGTTCCGAAGCGCTCTGACTCGCGGCGAAATTCGTGCCGCAGAGAAGGTTGCCGGACGCTGGGTGGTTAATGCCTGGGTCAAGCAAGGCATCCTGCTCGGCTTCCGCCTTGGCGAGATGAAAGAAATGTCGGACGGAGACGTGCTTTCTTTCATCGACAAAGACACCTTCCCCGCCCGCCGCCTTACGCTTGCTGATCGCGTGCGCCTCGTGCCCGGAGGCTCCACGATTCGCGAAGGAGCGTACGTCGCCCCTTCGGTGATCTGTATGCCCCCGATGTTTATCAACGTTGGCGCCTATGTCGACGAGGGCACGATGATCGATTCTCACGCGCTGGTCGGTTCGTGCGCACAGATCGGCAAGCGAGTCCACCTCAGCGCCGCCGCCCAGGTTGGAGGCGTTCTCGAACCGATCAACGCGGCTCCGGTCATTATTGAAGACGATGCCTTGATCGGCGGGAATTGCGGAGTCTACGAAGGAACGTTGGTCGGAGCCCGTGCGGTCTTGGGCGCGGGGACGATTCTGACTCGTTCCACGCCTCTCTACGACCTAGTGCGCGGAGAAATCTACCGGGCGTCCGCCCAAGAGCCGCTGAAGGTACCGGAAAATGCGGTCGTCGTTCCTGGTTCACGTGCCGTCACGAAAGGTAAAGGACTGGAGTGGAACGTCTCGCTATACACACCGGTCATTGTGAAGTATCGCGACGAGAAGACCGAGCGCGGAATTGAGCTGGAAGACTGGCTACGCTAGTCATGATGGTTGGCAACACAAATAACAGGCGATTGATCAGTGCTTTACCTTATGCTATAATGTAAAGCGATGACCGAAGCCACTCTTTCCGCCAAGAATCAGATCGTGATCCCGCGTGAAGCTCGCGAGGCGCTTGGCCTCAAGCCTGGCGACAAGATTCTCGTGATTGTTCGTAGCGGAAAGGTCCTGGTTCTGGAAAAACCGAAGTCATATCATTCCGCAATTCGCGGTTTGGCTGGCGGCAAATATCCTCACGACCATCAGCAAAAGGAACGCCAGAGTTGGGAGTAGAGCGTCTGCGTGCCTTCCTCCGGCGTCACCGTCGAATCGCCCTCGACACAAGTGTCTTCATTTACCAATTAGAAGCCACCCCAAAGTATCTTGCCTATACTGACCCTATTTTTTCCTGGTTGGAGCGGCCGGGCTCCCAGGCGGTTACTTCTACAATAACGATGACGGAATTGTTGGTTCTGCCGTACCGGGAACACGACGAACAGCGAGCAAATGACTTCTACGGATTGCTTTCCACGTATCCCAATCTCGAGTGGATTGCACCCAATCTCGAAATTGCCGATCTCGCGGCCCAACTCCGCGCTGTTCATCGCCTCCGAACTCCCGATGCTATTCTGGCAGCGACGGCTTTTCGCTCATTGGCCACAGGTTTGATCACCAACGATACCGTCTTTGAACGAGTGGACGGGATCGAGACTCTGATCTTAGACCGAATCAAGTAGTCGTCCAGTTCAAGTTTTTACATTTTCCTGACAACTACTTCTGCACGCTCCCACAAAATGTCATCGTCCGCACTCGGGTCCGCCAATCTCCAGGAGGTAAGGCCGCATATGAACTTTTCCAACCTGCTGCGAATCGTCTGCTCACTGCTTTTGGCAGCATCATCCATCTGCCTCGCTCAGACCTACACTGTGACCGACCTCGGTACGCTACCGAGCGGCACCTGGAGCGTCGCACACGGCATCAACGCCACGGGTCAGATCACTGGCGCTTCTGACAACAATACGAACCTGAGCAATGTCATCGTCTATAAGAACGGCTCCCTCACCGATCTCGGCACTCTCGGAGGCGATTCCGGGATTGGAAACGGCATCAACGCTTCCGGCCAGATCGCGGGATATTCCCAGAACGCCTCAAAAACTTATCGCGCGTTCATCTCGAACGGCGACGCGCTTACCGATATCGGAGATCTCGGCGGCGGATCTGCAGTGGCGTACGCAATTAATGATTTCGGACAGGTGGTCGGCTCGGCGGTGACGTCTGACCATGCGAACCATCCGTTTCTCTACAGCAACGGCACGATGATTGATTTGGGAACATTGGGCTCGCCCGAAGGTGTCGACTGGTGGAATAGCGCCCAGAGTGTGAATAATTCGGGAACTGTGGTGGGAACATCATACGATTCCCAGGGCAACTTTTTTGGTTTCGTCTGGAGCAATGGGACCATGACCAAACTAGGTACGCTCGGCGGTCAGTGGAGCGAGGCTTATGCCATCAACAACACAGGCCAGATCACCGGCATCGCCTACACGAAGGACGGCAGTGCCCATGCCTACATCACATTAGCGAACGGCACGCTAAAAGATCTGGGAGTATTCGCCGGCAAATTTAGCACGACGTGGGGTTTCGGTATCAACGACTCGGGAGTGGTCGTCGGGCAGTCCTCGTACCAGGGCACCTATCACGCTTTCGTCTACAGCGGCGGCAAGATCAAGGATCTTAATCGCTTGATTCCCGCCAAATCTGGGTGGGTGCTGCTCGAAGGCGACAGCGTCAACAATGCCGGGCAAATTGTAGGAACCGGCATGCACAAGGGATTGGAGCACGCGTTTCTGCTAACGCCTCACTGAGACAAGCCACGCCAAGCGGCTCCCTAGGAGGGCCCCATCGTTCTTCAGGAGGGCAAGATCGCCGGGGGCGCGCCTGCGATTTGCCTTTGTTCCGACTCGTATCTGTGACGCATTTCCATATGTTTGTTCCGGAAATGCGCTCGCGCTCGCTCTCCCCATGCTCGAACGAAGTAATAGTTCAGAGCACATCCGATCGCGGAACTGGTAAGGGGAATCAGGCGCCCGGCCCACTTCTCCACGACCTCGGCGCCGGCCCTCGCGGCAATCCGCTGGATCACACGGGGCACGAACTTGTTGACCACTTCTTTTTCCAACAATTCGCGGCTGATGTCGACGCCGGCAGCGCTGGCCGCGGCGATCCAAAGCTCGGCGATTTCTTCGTCCGTGTTCAATTCAAATCCGTAGATCAGGCTAAGCTTTTGAATCGTGCGCATGGTGATGGCGGAGAGTATGCCCAGGTCGGGCACGATCGTCAGAATTCCACCGAGGCCAAACCCGGCGCCATCAACCGCCGCCAGCTTCATGGCACCGCGAATAACCGAATCCGCTACATCGTCGAGACGCTCGACCGGCAACGTATAGACGCCACGAAACGTGGCCAGCGGCAAGTCGTGGGCAATGCGTAATTGCATCATGAAGCGCGCGGGATCGACTCTGATTGTGTCGTAGGTACGACTCAGGCCTCCGCGGATGGCGCCTTCGACACGCCGCCGCATCCATGATTTGTTCTCCTCAGCCATCTAAGTACGAGTTTATCAGTCATCACAATTCCCAGTAGAGACGCGGCTTGCCGCGTCTACTTCCGCGTCCAGGGCAAACGGAATGAGCTCACTCTCGACACGAACGCGGGGAAGATTCCAACGCCGGCACCAGCGTACCGTGTGCTAGCATCAACTCTGATAATGCCAACTGGAAAACTGCACATTGTTCCCCTCGGCGGGATGGGCGAGTTCGGTATGAACTGCATGGCCATCCGCTACGGCGATGACATCATCGTCGTCGACGCCGGCTTGATGTTCCCTGAAGCCGAGCTACTGGGCGTCGATATCGTTGTCCCCGACATTTCCTACCTGCTCGAAAATCGTAAGCACGTACGCGGCATAGTCCTCACTCACGGCCACGAAGATCACATCGGAGCCCTCCCCTGGATTCTCAGCGAACTGAATGTTCCCGTCTGGGGCACCGAGTTCACGTTGGCCTACGTCGAAGACAAGCTCGACGAGCATCAACTTCTCGATGACGCGGACCTCCAAGAGATCACACCCGGAAAGCGGTTCAAGCTCGGCCCGTTTACGATTCATCCGCTGCAGGTAACCCATAGCCTCGTCGATTGTGTGGCGCTCGCCATTCATACGCCACTCGGAGTCGTGCTTCACACCGGAGATTTCAAAGTCGATCCGACGCCCACCGACAACCGTTTGTTTGATCTGCACGGCTTCGCCGAGTACGGCAAAGAGGGGGTTCTTGCGCTCTTGCAGGATTCCACCAACGTGGAGCGCAAGGGCTATACGCCGAGCGAACGCGCCGTCCATCGCAAGTTTGAAGAAGTATTCGTCCGCACCGAGCGCCGGTTGTTCGTATCGTGTTTCTCTTCTTCGATTCACCGTATCAAGCTCACTGTCGACATGGCGCGCGAGCACGGCCGCAAGATCTGCTTCATCGGCCGCTCGATGGAGAACTCGTCGGAAATTGCCGAGGACTTCGGATATCTCCAGATTCCTGATGGCATGATGATTCACCCCGGCGACATGAAGAATTTTGCGCCGGAAAAAGTTTGCGTTCTGATCAGCGGTACGCAGGGCGAGCCAATGTCCGCGCTGTCGCGCGCTGCGGTGGACAATCACAAGCACGCGAAAATCGAAAAGGGCGACACCGTCGTGTTGTCGTCGCGCATCATTCCCGGCAACGAAAAGGCCATCTACCGGGTCGTCGACCATCTGTTCCGCCGTGAGGCTTTCGTTATTTACGACGACGGCTCGTATCCTCCGATTCACGTCAGCGGACACGCCAGCCAGGAAGAACTGAAACTCATCATCAACCTGGTGCGGCCCAAGTATTTCGTTCCGATTCACGGCGAGTACCGTCAACTCAAACTGCATGCCGAACTGGCAGGCTCGATGCGCGGCGCAGTCGGAAACGTAATGCTGATCGAGAGCGGAGACGTACTTGAAATTGATGAACTCGGAGCCCGCAAGGCCGGACGCGTCAACGTAGGCCGCATCTGCATCGATTCCGGCTCGCGGACGGATGTGGTGGAGGATTTAGTCATAAAAGACCGCCGCCACCTCAGCGAAGACGGCTTCGTGATGCCGATCATCGCCATCAACAAGCTCACTGGCCTGGTCGAAACGGCTCCCGAAATTGTGACGCGGGGATTCAATCCTGGCGACAACGGTGTAAGCGAGCGCATCAAGGAAATCGTGACGGAGACTCTCGATGCCTCCAGCGCCGAAGAAAAAGCTGATTATGGCGTGATCAAGGAAAAAATTCGTGCTGATCTGAAGCGGTACATCTCGCGCCAAACGCAGCGGCGTCCATTGATCATGCCGGTGATACTGGAGATTTGAAGGGTTTCACAAACGGAAAGTGCAAAGAGAGTCGCAACATCGTAACCCTCGTTGACATTCAGCAAGCCCGCACCCTGCTCCACGGCGTCGCCGTTCGCACTCCCTTGTTTGAATGGACCGAGCCAGCCGCAACGCGCAAACTCTACCTGAAGCTCGAGAACCAGCAGCCCATCGGCGCGTTCAAGCTGCGCGGCGCTTACAACAAAGTAGCCTCCCTCAGCGATGAAGAACGCCGCCGGGGAGTTATCTCTTATTCGAGCGGGAATCACGCTCAGGGCGTCGCGTACGCGGCCCGCGCGCTCGGCCTGAAGGCCATCATCGTGATGCCGGCTAATGCTCCGACAAATAAATTAGAGGCTACCGCTGCTCTAGGTGCCGAGATCATCACCGTCGGCCCGGCCAGTGAGGAGCGACGCTTTCGCGCCGAACAACTGGCCGCTGGGCACGGCTACGCGATCGTGCCTCCCTACAACGACGAGAAGATCATCGCCGGCCAGGGAACAGTGGCACTCGAGATTCTCGAGGACTTGCCTGAGGTTGAGACGATTCTCGTCCCCGTCGGCGGTGGCGGCCTCATCAGTGGCATCGCCGCCGCCATCAAGCTCAGCAATCCCAAGATTAAAGTAATCGGGGTAGAGCCCAGACTTGCGAGTGACGCGCAAGCCAGCCTGCGTGCGGGACACATCGTTTCCCTCCCCGCCGAGCAGGTTTCGCAAACTCTGGCGGATGGCCTCCGCACCCAGAGCTTGGGCGCAATCAACTTCGAACACATCCGTGCTTACGTCGACGACATTGTCGCAGTAACGGAAGCCGAAATTCGCGATGCCATGCGCGCTCTAAGCGCTAACCCGCAAACGCTGGCGGAACCGAGCGGAGCCGTCGCACCGGCCGCCTTTCTCTTCCACGCTAACGAACTGCCCAAGACCTCCATCAATGTCGCAGTGATCAGCGGTGGAAACATCGATCCTGCTCTGCTCACTGAGCTGCGCAATTCCTAAGCCGCTGAATGTACAATCCTCAGTTTCCACTCGAGGGGTAGCTTGAATCGCTGGCTCGATCATTTCTTTGAACTCTCGCAGCACCAGACCACCGTCCGCCGCGAAATCGTGGCCGGACTGACCACGTTCTTCACGATGGCTTACATTGTCGCCGTAAACCCGGCCATCCTGAAGAATGCCGGGATGCCGGTTGGGGCCTCACTCACCGCCACCATACTCACTGCGATCTTCGGCACGCTGCTCATGGGCTTCTACGCCAATCGCCCTTTTGCGATTGGTCCGTACATGGGCGAGAACGCCTTCATTGCGTTCACGGTCGTCCATGTGCTCGGCTACACCTGGCAGAGCGCTCTCGGCGCGGTATTTCTGGCCGGCATTCTGTTTATTCTAATGACTGTCTTCCGGCTTCGGCAGTGGATGGTCGATGCGATCCCGGCCACTCTTCGCTACAGTTATGCCGTCGGCATCGGATTGTTCCTCACCTTCATCGGATTAAACCAGACGGGCATTGTCACTATCGGATCGCCCGGAGCGCCCGTACGTCCCGGCCATCTGACTTCCCTGTCGGTGCTGCTTTCCATTGTCGGATTTCTCCTGATGACGGTGCTGAGCATTCGCCGTTTCCCAGCGGCGATTCTTAGTGGAGTTCTAGTCACCGCAATTCTCAGCTTTGTCACCGGAGTCGCGCCTGCGCCCACCGGATGGGTGAGCCGTCCCCCGAGCTTGCAGCCGGTCTTTTTTCAGTTCGATTTGCACAGTCTGATGACCTGGGGCTTTTTTCCGATTGTGCTGACCATCTTCGTCATGGCATTCGTGGACACCATGGGTACGCTGATTGGAGTATCAGCTCGTGCCGGCTTTCTGGATAAAGACGGAAACCTTCCACAGATCGAGCGTCCAATGATGGCGGATGCGCTGGCGACTACTTTTGCTGCCATGATTGGCACTACAACATCGGGTGCGTATATCGAATCCGCCACTGGAGTCGAAGCTGGGGGGCGGACCGGGCTCACAGCAGTCATCACGGCGCTCTGTTTTCTAGGGACTCTGTTCTTTGCTCCATTCATCTCTGCAATTCCGCCACAGGCTTATGGCCCAGCGCTGATCTTCGTCGGATTGCTGATGCTGACTCCGATTACCCGCATTCCTTTCGATGACCTCACCGAACTGGTTCCGGCTTTTGGCGTCATCGTCCTCATGGCCTTCACTTATAACGTGGGAATCGGCATGACAGCAGGGTTCGTACTGTATCCGTTTTGCAAACTGGTTTCAGGACGTTTGCGGGATGTTCGCCCGGCTCTCTGGGCCTTGACGGTGCTGTCGCTGCTGTTTTTTGTGTTTTATCCCTATACGTAGTCGTGCAACGCGACCGAGAGAGGAAGCGCAAGTTTATGATTCGATTTGGTATTGCGGGATTTGGATTGCACGCCGTGCGTCGTCTGATGCCCGGTTTCTCTTTCGCAACGAATTGCAAAGTGGTTGCTCTATCGCGACGCGATCCAGTCAAGGCGCGCGAGGCTGCCGCTGAATATTCGATCCCGCATGTCTTCGCGTCCACCGAAAAACTGAGCCGCTGCCCCGAGGTCGATGCCGTGCTGGTGACGACTCCCAATGCTTGCCATCTACAAGACGTGCTCACGGCTGTTGCCGCGGGCAAGCCGGTGCTTTGCGAAAAGCCGATGGCGATGAACGCTGATGAATGCCGCCAGATGGTCGAGGCAGCGCGCAATGCCGGGGTGCTACTCGGCGTCGCCCAGGTCTTCCGCTTTGAAGAAAGCACGGCGAGATTTCGATCACGAATCGCGGCCGGCGAAATCGGCTGGCCAATCTTTGCTCGTGCGGAATTTTCTTTCCCTGCGACTCACCATCCACGCACCTGGATCAACGATCGGTCCCTGGCGGGAGGCGGACCCATCGCCGATGTCGGTGTGCACTGCATCGACACGCTGCGCTACATCCTGCAGGATGAGCCGCGGCAGGTAACCACGGCTGCGCGCGCAGACCCCCAATCTGGGGACGTCGAAGCGGCGGCGATCCTGACACTCCGATTTCAGCGCGGCACACTGGCCACTGTACTCGTTTCAACTCGCGCGGAATATCGCACTCCGCTCGAGATTGTCGGTGACACTGGAGTGCTCCGGGCCGATGATGCGCTCAATGTTGAACGCCCAGTCAAAATTGAGCGGTGGTGCGAAGGAAAACTGGTTGCCGAGGAATCCGTTTCCAATCGTCTAGCCTATGCCATGCAGGTTGATGCTTTCGCTGCGGCGCTCGAGGGAGGGCCGACCTTCCCAGTGAGTGGCCGGGATGGATGGCAAAATCAGATTATCCTGGACGCGGCCTACCGCAGCATGGCCTCGGGGCGCACCGAAGAAATATTTGTGCCTCCGCCAGCCACATAACAAACGGTGCGTTTGGGCGAGCGCAGCCCTCGATTGGCAAATAAAAAAGCGCCCCGGATCCCAAAGGATCAAGAGCGCCCGAACAGCCCTCCCCAGAACTGCTCACCGCCAAGATAGCCAAGAGTCGCATCGATTGGAATGCCTCGACTAGGGAAGCCATGTGGCACGAACGGGCCACTCGCCAAGAGTGGGTTCCGTGCTACCATCAGTAACCTTGCGACTGGTTACCATCGGTCGCAACGGGTTCTGGAAAACGGTTCTCCTCAGGTTGCATCATTTTCGAGGAGTGATCACCTCCCCACCGATTCCAAACTCTGGGAAGTTCTTTCGCTCTCAGCGTTTACTGCGATTGGACTTCGGGGAAAGCGAATGTTGCTAGTATGCAACAGATTGCATTTCTAATACTGTGGCGATGACGGGAGTTTCGCCTAAGTAATTGATAAATAAAGGTAATCTAGGTTTCGTTGCTTTGGAAAGACAAGTGCTCTAATTGACTCAGGCGACCTATACCTCGGACTGTAAAGATCCGGGGCGAAAACAGGGAAATAGAAAATTTTGGGAGGGTTTAACATGAGGCGAGTGGTAGTTTTAGCAATACTAGCGTTGGCAGTGGCGCTACCGACAGCGGCTTGGGCAGACGGTATCGTTATCACAAATCAAAACGGCAGCATTTCGGCTTCAACGGCCGGCATCTTTTCAATCAACTCGCAGCTGACCGCCTTTAACGGCATTGTGGCACCGAAAGGACACAGTCTCGGTTCCGTAAGCTTCGGGACTGGCGCGTTGCTGACTGGGTCTCTCGCGGCCGGCGGCACTTTCTCGTCGACTGGATCCTATTTCGATGTGGTAGGCAAAGGCAACTACGGAGAGCCGAAAGGCGCAATCTTCACCGGCGCCTTCGTTGGTCCGATTACCTGGACACTGACCAGCCCTCCGGGACAGAAGAACTTGACCTACACTCTGAGCGGCACCATCCAGGGCATGCTCTACAACGGACAGATCGTGACGGGTACGACTACCCAGAACATCTTCACCGTGCAAGGGCAACTGGCTCAGGGTATCGGGCACATCCGCATGGGGACAACCAATATCACCACGCCGGAGCCTGGAACGCTTGGTCTGCTCGGAACCGGCCTGCTGGGGATCGCAGGAATGTTCCGCCGCAAACTGATTAACCGCTAAACTTACTTCAGGTTCGCCCAGAACACTCACTCATGGCCCCGCCGCAAGGCGGGGCTTTTGATTTTGAGGCGCAATCGACTCACTCCGATCTCCAATCGTTTTTCTTCCACGCCACACTCGCTCCCGATTTAAAACTGACGACTCGCAGCCGCTTCCGGCCTTTCTCCAGTTACTGCGGTAACGGCCCCGATGGGCTTTGCCGTTGACCTGGGCTCGCTCCAAACCTAGAGTCAGGCGCAGGGGGATGTATGAAAGATATCCATGAGGTTTTGCGCCGCAAGCAGGCGCAGTACACGCAACTGGGCAAGCAGATCGAAATGCTCCAGCAGGCTGCCGAAAAGCTGCGCGAAGTCGCACCCTTGCTCGCCGAAACCGACGTTGAAGACGATAGCGCGGTCCTGGCCGAAGTGGACGACGACAATTCGAATGCGATGGCTGCCAAGGCTAGCGCTCAAGCTGCGCCTGCTTCGAAGCCGGGGCGTAGTACGACTCCGCGCTGGCCGTAGAGTCCTGCTGCGGAACAAAGCACGAGGCGGAGAGGCTCGGTTCCATGATATTGCAGGCATTGTTGGTGTCCAAGGATGACCCGACAGCGGAAACGCTGATTCAGGTCCTGGCGCAGTTTGGCGTCGCCGTCGATCGGTCGAATGCGCCCGACGTCGCCGTATCGCGACTGTCGGAGGAGCGCTTCGATCAGGTCATTGTCGACTTCGATGATCCGGAAGCCGCATCTCTCGTCCTCGAAGCCTGCCGCCGGCTCAACGGTCCCGACCGTCATCCGCCTGTCACCGTGGCTTTGCTCCAAGACGCCTCTCAGATCCGCTCCATCCTCGGTGCGGGAGCCCACTTTATTCTCACCAAGCCCGTCACTCCCGAACAGGCGCAAAATACGTTGCGGGCAGCCACCGCGCTGCTGAAACGAGAGCGCAGGCAGTCTCTGCGCGTCGCCGTGCAGGCAGCGGTCTCCATTCGCGTGGACGACAACAACACAATCGAAGGCATCATGCTCGACCTGAGCACAGGTGGCATGGATGTGCTAGCGGCCAAGCCGTTGTCTTCGAATGCCATGGTTCGTGCTTCCTTTGAGCTTCCTGATGGCGGCCCGGGCATCGAGGGCGACGCCGAAGTTGCCTGGAGTACGGCGAACGGACAAACCGGCCTGCGCTTTCTCGATATGGAAGCCAAGATGCGGGAGGAATTGGCGGAGTGGCTGGGCGCTCGCTCGCATGATGCTTTACCCGAGGAGCCCGAAGCGGCCAGTCCATGCAAGCTTACCGACCTGAGTCTCGGCGGTTGCTATGTGCAGACTGAATCGCCCTTCCCACAATCTTCTGCCGTTGATTTGTGTCTGCGCGCGACAGGCCTCGAGATCCATACTGAGGGCTTGGTTCGCGTAATGCATCCCGGACACGGCATGGGCATTGAATTTCCTGCCCGCACCGAAGAGCAGCGCAAGAGCGTTGGCGACTTTATCGAATTCCTCACCAGCCAACCGGGCGCCACCCCGCAACTGGAAACATCTCCGCGCTCGCTCGTGGCCAATGCTGTCGACCTGAGTCAGACCGGCAACACAGGAACCGATACTGAAGATCCGTTGCTCGAACTGCTGCGATCAGGGAATTCGCTCGACGAAGAGCAGTTCCTCTGGGAGCTGCATCGTCAGCGAACGCCAGCGAATGTCGCTGAGTAACCTTCACCCACCCATACCAGCCGATCCGCTTCGCTGCAAAGCAAAACCGGGAACCAAGTCAACGCTCCGTCTATAGCGTCAACCCAGCTCCCGGCGGTCTGTTCCACCTCGTTAAACGCAGATTATCCCGATTCCCCTCCCTAGATGATTTCAGTTTCGTTATTTTTCCGATAATTTTCCGATAACGATAGAATTGTCTGCTTGCCCCGGGGTTCCACATCGCGTGCTCTAGTGCTGGCTGGCAGCTGTTTGCTGGTCATCACGCCGTTTTTCTGGTGGGGCAGTCCGTCCGGACACGATTTCGAATTCCACATGTACTCGTGGATGGAAGTCCTGGGTCAATGGAAGCACGGCATTGTTTGTCCGCACTGGGCGGCCATGGCGCACTGGGGATATGGCGAAGCTCGCTTCCTGTTTTATCCTCCCGCGTCGTGGACTCTCGGTGCGGCGCTAGGGGCGATTCTGCCTTGGAAAGTTGTCCCGGGCGCCTACTGCTGGATCGTTTTGACACTTGCCGGAGCAGCGATGTACCGGTGCGCGCGCGAGTGGCTTCCCCCCGCAGACGCATTATTTGCGGGTGTCTTCTATGCGCTGAATCCTTACCACCTTCTTATCGTGTATTGGCGGAGCGCCTACGCCGAACTGCTGGCGGCGGCTTTGCTGCCGTGTGTATTGCTTTGTCTCTTGCGACTCAAGAATGAGGGCGGTGCAAGCGCGACGTTGTGGCTGGGCCTCGCATTAGCTGCGTCTTGGCTGACGAACGCGCCCGCCGCGCTGATGATTCAGTACTCAACCGCCGGACTTGCGTTGCTTCTGGCCGTCCACGCTCTCGTGCGGGAACGTTCGTGGAGTCGGATGATCGGGCGTCCGCTCGTCCTGACAGCGCTCGCTGTGTGCCTTGGGGCCGGACTTGCCTCGTTCTACCTCTTTCCGGCTTTCTATGAGCAGCGCTGGATCAATATCAGCGAAGTCCTGTCACCCGGGGTTCGGCCGCAGGACAATTTCCTTTTCACCACTCTCGCCGATCCCGACCACAACCACTTCAACCGGCTGGCCTCAACGGTGGCCGTCTCGGAGATTGTCGCTCTAATATTCGCGATGTGGTTTTCCAGTCAATCAAACCGAATACGAACCGCTGGCCAGGTGCGCAGCGCAAGCAACACCGGCGCGGATCCCACTCTGGTCGTCTTGCTTTCGGTCTGGGGGGCTGTCAGTGCTTTCCTGATGCTTTCAGTCAGCAATCCATTCTGGCAGCACCTGCCCAAGCTGCAATTCGTACAACTTCCCTTCCGCTGGCTCCTCTGCATGAATGCGGCGCTGGCCGTGCTTCTGGCCATTGCCACCAAGCGCTGGATTCCTCGCTTACTGGTTTGTGCCGTTCTGTTGGCCACAATTTTTATCGCCGGGCGTCGCTTCCAACCGCCGTGGTGGCAACTGGCATCCGACGTTCGCGAAATGAGCGAGTCCATTGCACACGGCACCGGTTACGAAGGCACCGACGAATACGTTCCCGCTGGAGTGGACCCCTATAACGTGGACAAGGATTTCGCCCTCGTCAGCGATAAGGCGGGTACTCCGGTTGCCATCGAAGATTTGACATGGGGACCTGCGAAAAGACACTTTAAGATTCATGCCGACCGGCAAGAGGATTTGACGGTCCGTCTCTTCAATTATCCGGCCTGGGAGGTCACCGTGAATGGCACGCCGACAAAAACCGGTACCAGCGAGGACGTGGGGCTGATGGTGATCCCGGTGGCTGCCGGAGATAGCGAGGTTGAGATTCATTTCGGTCATACGACCGATCGCCTGATCGGGAAAATCGTTTCTATCGCCAGCTTATTTGCGTTCGGTGTCCTGTGGCGGAAACGAAGTTGGCTCAATTCATTTTCGACCGTCGCAGCACAGCCCTCGGCAACGAAACGTGCGAGTTCCGCCGCATGACGACTCATCCGGTTCTGATTGCGACGTCGAATCCTGGCAAGCTCCGTGAGTTTGCTGGAGTCGCTGCGGTGTTCGACGTCACGATCGCCAGTATTCCAGACTTTTCTTCACTTTCCCCGGTGGTCGAGGACGGCGCCACTTTCGAGGAAAACGCGCGGAAAAAAGCTGAAGAATATAGTTTGGCGGTTCCCGGCGAACTCGTTTTGGCGGATGACTCCGGTCTCGAGATCGATGCTTTGGGTGGAGCGCCCGGCGTTCATTCCGCGCGCTATGCCGCCGATCAACCTCATATGGCGGAGTCAAACACGGACGACGCAGCCAACCGCGCTCGCGTTCTGCGTGAACTCGCACTCGTTCCTGCAGATAAGCGTACGGCTCGCTTCGTCTGTGTGTTGGCGGCCGCTCGCGACGGCCGAACCATCAATATCTTTCGCGGCGCAGCCGAAGGCACCATCCTAGCTGCAGAACGCGGCAGCAACGGCTTCGGATACGATTCGCTTTTCTACTTCCCGCAAATCGGAAAGAGCTTTGCAGAACTCCGTGCCGAAGAAAAAGCTCAGCACAGTCACCGTGGGGCGGCGTTTCGGGCCTTTTTCGAGTGGTATCACAAAGCCTAGCTGCCACAGAACAATGACGCGGTCGCGTTATCGCTCGATGGAAAACTCAAATCATGTGAGCTCTATCTCCTGTTGTTGCAACGAGAAAATGTCGTATTAACTGCAACGAGACTCTGTCACCCCTTATCGATTAAGTAACGGCCGCTAAAGCGGGGCGGCCGGATAGGTTGTAGATGCGGGGCAGGACTGTTTTTCTTTTCTGGGCCGAGGTGAGGAACTTGGGGCGACGCTCGGCATGTTCTTCGAGCGGCAAAGGCAACGCAAGCAATAGAGCATCACCCCGAAAGACAGACAACGTGCCGTCGAGTTGATGCGAGAGTTCGACGGTTTCACCAGCATAGCCGCGAGCGCCCGGCAAGGGTGGCAGCGCGATGGACTGCGCGCCTAAGGTGACGGTGTGATCGGCAGCGACGACGCGCTGATAGTGCAAGCTGAGGCAGCGGGCCAGATCGAAGCGGCGCGGCAAGCGGCGAAAGTCCGAAGCGGTGTCGGAGGCGGGGCGGGCGAAGCGTTGGTTGTAATCGGCGCAGAAACCGGCGAGCACCGTGTTGGCCTGGGGCAAAGTGGTGGCGCGGGCGAGGCGAAGTTCGCTGACCAGACGATCCTGGCAAGTGCGCCAGGCACGTTCGATACGACCCTTGGCTTGGGGAGAGTAAGCCGGGATCTGTTCGATGCCGAGTTGTTCGAGAGCGCGTCCGAGTTGGGTGGGCGATTGTTTTCCGGCGAGTTGCTCGGCCAGCGTCCAGTACGCATCGTTGCGCTGGAAGATGGAGTGGCGGTCGCGGTAGAGGCTGAGCGGAACGCCGTGGGTGATGATCATGGCATGCAGAGCGCGGAGATAGCCGAGGGTATTTTCGGCTTCGAGTTGGAAGTGAGCGGCCAGAATCTGGCTGGTGGCATCGTCCTGGAAGCCGATGAGAGTGAGCTCGGGACCGCGGCCTTGGAGCCAGTCGTGACGGCTGGCATCGGTGAGCGCCATCATGCCGAAACGCGGTCGGGGAGGCCGGCGGGAACGATACTTGCGGGGCCGGCGTTTCTGCGGAGACGCTAGTTTGGCGGCGCGTAAGATGCGGCGCACGGTCTCGCGGCTAACGGCGAGATTCTCTTCGGCGCGAAGTTTTTCCGTCAGATGAGAATCGTTGAAGCCTTGGTACTTGCCGCGGGCCAGCTTCAAGATCAACTGCTGCTGGGGAAGCGAAACCGCCCAAGGCATGGAGCGTCCGCGATTTCCGTGCTGAACCCAGCCGAGGGAATCGGGCCGATAGCGGCGCTTGAGGCGCTGCACCTGGCGCTCACTCAGTTGCAGCAGGCGGGAGGCTTCGCGTACGCTCAGCCTCCCGCCCGCTGCATTCTCGATCACTTTCACCCGCTGGAACTCTTTCTGACTCATCGTCACCATCCTTAGAGGGTGACAAAGTCTCGTTGCAGTTATGGGGTGACATTATCTTGGAGCATCTACATGTGAGCTCTATCTCCTTGACTTCCCTTCCCGTCGAAACCGATAATCATTAGTTTTCATATTGGACCTCGTAAGGAGCCTTTTATCGTGGCATCAACTGCCAATCCCGCCGCTCCCCGGCATGTCGAGCCAAAGATCAAGTCGGGCGTCGCTCCGCTACGCGCAGGTGAAGGCACATCGTTCCTGCTGCGGCGCCTGCATTCACTCAGCGGAGTCGTGCCCATCGGGGCGTTTCTTGTTGAGCATTTCATCTCGAACGCGGAGGCCTTCAAGGGCCCGATCGCGTATGGCAAACAAGTCGAGTTCCTGAACAGTCTTCCCGGCGTTTTTCTGCTGGAACTGTTCTTCATTTGGATCCCGATTCTCTACCACGGCCTCTACGGCCTCTACATCTGGTATCGCGGCGAGGCCAACGTCATCGAGTACCCATGGAGCGGCAACTGGCTCTATACCTCGCAGCGCTGGACCGGCATCATCGCGCTCGCCTACATGGTGCAGCACACCTATCATCTGCGCTTCACCGGGACCGTGCTCGGTATGCATCCGGACCAGGCATTCGCGAAGGTGCAACACGAATTTCAGAATCCGTGGATGGTCGCGTTCTACTGCGCCGGCATCATCGCCGCATCCTGGCACTTCAGCTACGGACTGTGGCTCTTCGCCGCGAAGTGGGGTATCACCGTTGGCGAGAGGGCGCGACAGCGCTTTGGCTATCTTTGCGTGGCGCTTGCGCTCGGCTTGATCTTGCTCGGCGGGATCAGTATGACCGGATTCTTCAGAACTCCGCCGCAGCCGCTGGATACAGGTTCAGGTTCCGAAAATATTGTAATGCGGTAGAGATTCAACGCGGTCGTTGGTCGATAGTCGCTGGTCTTTGGCAAAATGAAGGTTGCTAGCGACCAACGACGATCGACTAACGACTAAGAACGGACTCATAGCAATGGCAGCTCCGAAAATTATCGTCGTAGGTGGAGGCCTCGCCGGCCTCGCCGCCGTCATCAAGATCGCCGAAATGGGCGGTGAAGTCGACCTCTTCTCAATCGTCCCGGTAAAGCGCTCGCACTCCGTGTGTGCGCAGGGAGGCATCAACGCCGCCAAGAACCTCAAGGGCGAAGGCGACTCCACCTACAAGCACTTCGACGACACGATTTACGGCGGAGACTTCCTTGCGAATCAGCCGCCGGTCAAGGCCATGTGCGAGGCAGCGCCCGGAATCATCGATCTCCTCGACCGCATGGGCGTCCCCTTTAACCGCACGCCCGAAGGTCTGCTCGACTTCCGCCGCTTTGGCGGCACCTTGTACAACCGCACAGCTTTTGCCGGAGCCACCACCGGACAGCAACTTCTCTACGCGCTCGACGAGCAGGTTCGCCGCTACGAATCTGAAGGCAAGGTGAAGAAGTACGAACACTGGGAGTTTCTCTCCGCCGTTCTCGACGGCCAGCATGTTGCTCGCGGCATCTGTGCGATGGATCTGCGCACGATGGAAGTCCGCACCTTCCCCGCCGACGCTATCATCGTTGCGACCGGTGGTTGCGGGGCGATTTTTGGCAAGTCCACGAATTCGGTGGTGTGTACGGGATCGGCGCAGTCGGCCTTGTATCAGCAGGGCGCTTTCTACGCCAACGGCGAGTTCATCCAGGTTCATCCCACCTGCATCCCCGGCGAAGACAAGCTGCGCCTGATGTCGGAATCGGCGCGCGGAGAAGGTGGACGCGTCTGGGTTCCGAAAACTGCGGGCGACAAGCGCGATCCCAAATCCATTCCTGAGAAGGAGCGCTGGTACTTCCTCGAAGAGTGGTACCCGAAGTATGGCAACTTGGTCCCGCGCGACGTAGCCACGCGCGCAATCTTTAAAGTTGTGTTCGAACTCAAACTTGGCATCGACGGCCAGCCGATGGTTTATCTAGACCTCACGCATATCGACGCCAAGACGCTCGACCGGAAGCTCGAAGGAATCCTGGAAATCTACGAGAAGTTTGTCGGTGATGATCCACGCGTCACCCCGATGAAGATTTTCCCCGGCATGCACTACACCATGGGCGGATTGTGGGTCGACTACAAACAACAAACTAATATCCCCGGCATTTTCGCCGCCGGCGAGGCCGAATACCAATACCATGGCGCCAACCGCCTCGGCGCGAACTCCCTTGTGTCGTGCATTTACGGAGGCTTCGTCTCGGGCCCGAACGCCGTGCAGTACGCCAAGAACCTGGCCGCCGCGCCCAGCAACGGACACTTTGAGGCTGAACGCAAGCGGCAGGAAGACATCAACTCCGGTCTGATGAAAGCCGATGGCAGCGAAAATCCCTTCCTGCTCTGGCGTGAACTGGGCGCTCTGATGACTGAGAACTGCACCGTCATCCGCTACAGTAAAAAGTGCGAGGCCGCCGACGCCAAAATTGTCGACTTGCTCAATCGCTTCCAGAAAATCAACCTGAGCGACCGTTCGCAGTGGGCCAACACAACCATCGCCTTCGCGCGCCAGCTCTACAACATGCTCCAGTTGTCGAGAGTCATCGCGCAAGGGGCAGCCATGCGCGACGAATCCCGCGGCTCGCACTACAAACCAGATTTCCCCGACCGCGATGACGTGAACTGGATGAAGACCACGAAGGCCACGTTCGCGCCCGATCTGGATGAGCCGAAGTTTGAGTTTGAGCCAGTGGATGCGAGCCTGATTCCACCGCGGCCGAGGAAGTACTGAAAGATATGGCGACTAACAGCAAATCCGTAATCATCAAAATCAAACGCCAACTCACTCCCGACGCCAAGCCGTCGTGGGAAGAGTTCGAGATTCCTTACAAGCCGAACATGAACGTCACTTCGGCGCTCATGGAGATCGCGGCTAACCCGGTCACTCGCGACGGCAAGCAGACCACGCCCGTCACCTACGACTCGAACTGTCTCGAGGAGATCTGTGGCTCCTGCGCCATGCTGATCAACGGCAAAGCGCGCATGGCGTGCTCTGCCCTGCTCGACCATCTCGAGCAACCGATCAAGCTTGAGCCGTTTTCGAAGTTCCCCGTCGTGCGCGATCTCGCCGTCGATCGCAGCGTGCTCTTTGAGAACCTGAAGAAGGTCAAAGCCTGGGTGCCCGTCGATGGAACCTATGACCTCGGCCCCGGCCCGCGCGTCACCATGGACGCGCAGGAAGTTTCCTATCCGCTGTCGAACTGCATCTCGTGTTGTTGCTGCATGGAAGCCTGCCCGCAGTTTACCGAAGACACCGGCTTCGTCGGCGCAGCCACCATTTCGCAAGTGCGCCTGTTCAACAATCATCCCACCGGCCAGGCTCTGAAGCGCGAACGCCTGTCGGCTCTAATGGGAGACGGTGGCATCCAGGAATGCGGCTACGCGCAGAACTGCGTCGAGATTTGCCCTAAGGAAATCCCGCTCACCACGTCGATCGCCGAAGTCGGCGGCCAGGTCACGAAACAGGCCCTGACCGATCTGCTCGACAAATAACTCGCAGAGACGGGCTTTCCCCGTCTCTTAGCGAAGTCCAGTCGTGTGGCATCTGCTCCCGAAATCATAGGCTTACCTCTGGGTAACCAGTCCTAAATCCTTCGGTAACTACGCTTACCGGCAGAAGTTTCGCATAATTGTTCATCGGTGGTTTACAATTGCCGATCCCTCAGGGTGTGGGCGTTTTTCCACAGCCCCAGGAGACGGCCAGCTTAAGCAGCCCGAGAGATGACGCTAAGCTACAAAACGCTGAAACAGCTGCAGATCGCGCTGATCATGCTGGCGATGCTCGCGGCGTTCACGCCCCGACAAGCCTTCGCCATTCGCCCGGTCAGCCGGCGCCATCGCATTCTGCGGCACCTGCGCGGCATTCTCTACAATCCTCTGTTCCGCCCGTCTCACGATTCGCTCATCCGGCAAAACGAAGAAATCGACCGCCTCGAACTGCCGCGCATTCAGGATGACGAGGAACTCGAAGCACTCAAAGCCTCCGGCGATCTGGTTCCGATCGTCGAGAGTGATTCCCTGAAGATCGAGCATGGGCTTGATCCGTCTCGTCGCTTTTGCCGTCCCTGGACCCGCGATTTTGTACTGGATCTTTCTGAAGTCTACTATCGCGAATTCCATGCACAGATCCAGGTCAATTCTGCTGTTCGCACCGTGAAGGTGCAGAAGAAACTCCGCCGCCACAATCGCAACGCGGCACCGGTGGATGGCGACACAGCCTCATCCCACCTCGCGGGCGTGACCGTTGATTTGCAACGCCGCGGCCTGAGTAAAGAGCAAATTCGCTTCGTCGAACGCTACTTGTTCTATCTGAATGCAATTGGCCTGGTTGAACCCGAAGAAGAACGCCGACACTGGTGCTTCCACGTCATGGTTTCCGATCGCTACAGCGATTGGCGCCACACGCAGACCATCATTGACCGTCCACCAAGTGAGCGTCCTCCCGTTGAACAGACGCCCACGACCGTAACAGCGGCTACCATCGCAGCGACGAACTAACCGCAGCCTTCGCTACAATCTCTAAAGCATGATCATCTTGATGGCCGGACTTCCCGGGACCGGCAAATCCACGCTCGCCCGCGAACTGGCCCGCCGCACAGAAGGTGCGATCCTCAGCAAAGATGAGATTCGCGCCGCGTTGTTCTCTCCCCAAGACATCGAATATTCGGTCAGTCAGGACGACTTTGTGATGGAAGTCATGCTGCAAGGAGCACGCTACCTCTTGCAAAAGGCGCCCACCCGCAAGGTCTTCCTCGACGGACGAACTTTTTCCCGCCGTTGCCAAATCGATCGAGTCATGGCCTTCGCTGCTGAACTGGGCCAGTCTTGCCGTATCATCGAATGCATCTGCGCCGATGAATCCGCGCGCGTCCGGCTCGACGTCGAGCCCGATCCCAAGCATCCTGCGCACAACAGAAGTTTCACGCTCTACCTAGAAGTGAAAGCCCGCTTCGAACCAATCACCCATCCGAAGACCGTGATCGACACCGACCAACGCCCGCCTCAATGCCTGGAACAAGCCCTGGCCGTACTGGCGTAATCGACCATATCGGGCTTCAGGTTCGCGCCCGTCTTTTTGGGCGCTAACCTGAGTACGCTATGAATGACGAAAAACACCACCCGCGCATCGTATAGAATCCTCTCTCAACCATGATCCGCAAAACATTCGTCAGCTTCCTCCTCGCCCTAACCGTCGCCTCCGCGCAAACTGTCAGCGACAAGGCGCGAGAGATTCAGAACTCCGCCATCGTCGTTGACACCCATGCCGATACCCCGCAGCGCTTCCTCGACGAAGACTACGACATCGGATCGACCGACCCCAAAGATGTGGGTCATATCAGCCTCGACAAAGTGAAAGCCGGCGGTCTTGGTGCCGAGTTCTTCTCCATTTGGGTCGAGCCCGAGACCAATCAGGGCCACTTCGCCCGCCACACGCTCGATCTCATCGACTCTGTCTACGAGCAGGCGGCTCGACATCCCGACCGCATGATGATGGCCTTCAGTGTCGCCGATATCGAACGCGCCCACCGCGAGCACAAACTTGCCGCGCTTCTGGGAATTGAAGGCGGACACTCTATCGAGAACGACGTCCACCTGCTGCGTGATTTCTACCGCCTTGGCGTGCGCTACATGACTCTGAGCTGGTCGAATACCAACGAGTGGGCCGACTCCTCCGGCGATATCAACGATCCAAAAATCGAGCACCACAATGGCCTCACCGAGGGCGGCAAGCAGATCGTCCTGGAGATGAACCGCCTCGGTATGCTGGTCGACATCTCGCACGTCGCCGACAAGACTTTCTACGACGCGATTGCCGTGACCAAAGCGCCGGTCATCGCCTCGCACTCGTCGGCCCGGGCGCTCACCAATCACTATCGGAACATGACCGACGACATGCTCCGTGCCGTAGCTAAAAACGGTGGCGTGGTGCAGGTGAACTTCTACAACGCCTTCATCGACGAAAACTACCGCAAGGCTGCCGAGGCGCAAGCCAAAGACCGCGACGAAGCCGTCAAGGCCAATGCCGACCGGCTCCGCGCCGCCGGAAAGACAGTGACCTATATCGACAACGACCGCGTCGAACGCGAGTGGGCCGCCAAGATTCCGCGGCCGCCGCTGAGTGCGCTGATCGATCACATTGACCACATCGCGAAAGTCGCTGGCATCGAGCACGTCGGCCTCGGCTCCGATTTTGACGGCATGAGCGGCGCTACTCCCGAAGGCATCGACTCGGCCGCCGACCTTCCCAAGATCACCCAAGCTCTGCTCGACCGCGGCTACAGCGCCGACGACATCCGCAAGATTCTCGGCGAGAATCTGTTGCGAGTGTTCCGCGAAGCCGAACGCGTCAGCCACGAGATGCAAGCCAGTCGATGAACCTGGCCCGTCTGTTCCCGTCGCCCGCGAAAGCGCGGCTGTCGTACAATTAAAGTTTGCCAAAACAACTACAGGAGCATCCATGCGAACCATACTGCATACGCTCGTCCTGATACTCTCTACATCCTTACTCGGTGCCGCGCAGACAACGACACCGGCCGCCAAGCCGCCGGTCCGCACTCCCGCTGCCAACGCGCCCGCGGCCAGCGCTGAACCCACCGCCATCATCCGGACCACGGCCGGAGACCTGCATTGCATGCTGTTGCCCAAGGTCGCTCCGATTGGAGTTGAGAACTTTGTCGGCCTGTCTAATGGCTCCAAAGATTGGACGAGCCCCGTCTCGCATGCCAAGAAGCACGGCGTCGCGCTGTACGATGGCACGATCTTTCACCGAGTGATTCCCGAATTCATGATTCAGGGTGGCGATCCCAAAGGAGACGGCACGGGCGATCCCGGCTACAAGTTCAAGAATGAAACCTCGCCTGACGTTAAGTTCGATCGTCCCGGCCGTCTGGCCTATGCGAACTCAGGACCAGACACAAACGGCTCGCAGTTTTTCGTCACCGAAGTTCCATACCCGAGCCTCAACGGCGGCTACACCATCTTCGGACAGTGTGATGATGCTACCGTCGAGTTGGTAAAAAAGATCGCGCGCATGGCGACCGATGGCGAGCGCCCGTTGCGTCCGGTCAAGATTACGCACATTGAAATCCATCGCGCGGGAGCGTCCGCCGCCAAACCCGCCGCGCCCAAGCCGTCGGCTGCAGTAAAGAAGCCAATGTAGAGATGGGGCCTGCCCCGTCCCGTCGCACCCCAAATCTACGAATTCGAGGAGCTTATGACCCGCACACCTGGAACCTATGCCGTGTTTGAAACCAGCGAAGGCAACATTATTTGCCGCCTGTTCGAAAAAGAAGCCCCCAAGACCGTCGCCAATTTCGTCGACCTCGCCGAGGGTAAGCGCGAGTGGACCCACCCCACGTCCCGCAAGAAGACCACCGACCCGCTTTATCACGGAACAATTTTCCATCGCGTGATCCCCGATTTCATGATTCAGGGCGGAGACCCGATGGGCACCGGTTTCGGCGGCCCCGGGTACCAGTTTGAAGACGAAACCAAAGGTTCGCCGCATCGCTTCGACAAGGGCGGAAAGCTGGCCATGGCCAATGCCGGCCCCAATACCAACGGCTCGCAGTTCTTCATCACCGTCGCCAACACCGATTGGCTCACCGGAAAGCACACGATTTTTGGCGAGGTGGTCGAGGGCTACGATATCGTGGAAAAGATTTCGAAGGTGGCTCGCAATCGCCAGGACCGTCCAAGCAAAGATGTGCAGGTGAAGTCAGTCAAGATCGAGCGATAAAAGCATCGGTTCATCGGGTGATCGGATCATCGGGTCATTAAAAGACCAGCGGCATCCGTTCTTTTGATCACCCGATGGCCCGATGGTGAGATGACCCGATTTCTCGACACTCGTCGCTCCATTCGTCGGAGTTGCCCCAATGTGAGGTCCGTCACAACAGACAGTGACCGTCAGCCTAGTTTCCTCATCTTCAATCTATAATGATTGCTTACTTCCCAGCCCTTGGAGGCAAGTTTCATGGCATCGTTTAATGGAGTTCCCGTCCCCGCAAACGGTCAAAAGATCGAATATAGCAACGGTAAATACACTGTCCCCAATCATCCCGTCATCCCGTTTATCGAAGGAGACGGCACCGGCCGCGATATCTGGAAAGCCTCCGTTCGAGTATTCGACGCTGCCGTCGAAAAAGCGTATCAGGGCAAGCGATCGGTCGCGTGGTACGAAGTGTTTGCGGGAGAAAAGGCTAAGGCGCGCTTCCAGAACTGGCTGCCCGATGACACCATCAGCGCCATCCGCGAATTTCGCGTCGCCATCAAAGGCCCACTGACTACTCCCGTCGGCGGTGGCATCCGCTCGCTGAACGTCGCCCTGCGTCAGATCCTGGATTTATATTCTTGTGTACGTCCGGTGAAGTATTACGCTGGAGTGCCTTCGCCCGTGAAGCATCCGGAGCGCATGAACCTCGTCATCTTCCGCGAAAACACGGAAGACGTGTATATCGGCATCGAGTGGCAAGAAGGCACCGCCGATTGCGCCCGCTTGATCGAATTCCTCAACAAAGACATGTTGAAAGGCGGCAAGAAACAGATCCGTCTCGACTCCGGCGTCGGCATCAAGCCGATTTCGATCACTGGTACGAAACGCCTTGTGCGCATGGCCATTCAGCACGCACTCGACAACAAGTGCAAGACGGTCACTCTGGTCCACAAAGGCAATATTCAGAAGTTCACCGAAGGCGCATTCCGCCAGTGGGGATATGATCTCGCCACCGAAGAATTCCGCGACAAAGTGGTCACCGAACGCGAGAGCTGGATCATCGACAATAAAGACAGAAATCCCAACCTCACGGTCGCGCAGAATGCTGAATTAGTTGAGCCCGGCCATGGAATTCGCTCCACCCGAATTTCGCCAGGCGGTGGAAAAAGAAGTGGAGCAGGTCCTCGACTCCATCTACGCCACCCACGGCAAAGGCGCGTGGAAGAAGAAATTGATGATCAACGACCGCATCGCCGACTCTATCTTTCAGCAGGTCGTCACCAGAGCCGATGAATACAGCGTCCTGGCCACGCCGAATCTGAACGGAGACTACATTTCCGACGCCTGCGCTGCGCAGGTAGGCGGCCTCGGTATCGCTCCCGGAGCGAACGTTGGCGATGGATACGCTATCTTCGAAGCCACCCACGGCACGGCTCCCAAGTATGCCGACAAAGACGTCATCAACCCCGGCTCCGTCATTCTGTCGGGCGTGATGATGTTCCGCCACCTCGGATGGAACGAAGCCGCGGACCTGATCGAGCAAAGCATGGAGCGCACCATTGAACAGAAAAAAGTGACCTACGACTTTGAACGAATGCTAGAAGGCGCGACCAAGGTCAAAACCAGCGAGTTTGCCACCTGCATCATCGACAACATGCAGCTAGCAGTAGCCGCCGACTAGAGATTTACCCTGTGTACCTCGGTGTACCCCGTGGTTAAAGGCTTTGATTTTTTGTGTGAAAGGAATTCATATGCGCAATAAAGTCACCATCGTAGGCTCCGGAAACGTGGGCGCCACCGCCGCTCATTGGATCGCCTCCAAAGAACTCGCCGATGTAGTGCTCATCGACATCATCGAGGGCGTCCCGCAAGGTAAAGGACTCGATCTGCTCGAGGCCATGCCCATCGAAAAGCGCGACTCCCATATCCTGGGCACGAACGATTACGCCGACACCGCCAACTCCGACATCGTCGTGATCACCGCCGGAATCCCTCGCAAGCCCGGCATGAGCCGCGACGACCTGCTCAACACCAACTACAAGATCATGAGCGATGTAGTCGGCAAAGTGGTCAGCAATTCTCCGAACTGCATTCTGATCGTTGTTTCGAACCCGCTCGATGCCATGGCCCAGGCCGCCTATAAGATCAGCGGCTTCCCCCGAGAGCGCGTCATCGGTATGGCCGGAGTGCTCGACTCCGCCCGCTTCCGCACCTTCATCGCCCAGGAACTGAAGGTCAGCGTTGAGAATGTAACTGCGTTCGTGCTCGGCGGACACGGCGACACCATGGTCCCCCTGGCCCGTTATTCGACGGTCGCCGGTATTCCCATCACCGAACTGATCGCGAAAGATCGGCTCGATGCCATCATCCAACGGACTCGCGACGGCGGCGCCGAGATCGTGAAGTACCTCAAGACCGGATCGGCCTATTACGCACCGTCAGCCGCGGCCACCGAAATGGTTGAAGCCATCCTCAAGGACAAGAAGAAAATTCTCCCCTGCGCCGCCTACCTCAACGGAGAGTATGGCATCCATGGACTCTACGTGGGTGTCCCAGCAAAGCTCGGCGCCAAGGGTATCGAGCAGATTATCGAGATCAAGCTGACGCCGGACGAGAAAGCGGCGCTGGATAAGAGCGCGGCGGCTGTGAAAGAACTGGTCGCGGTGATCAACGTCTAGCAAAGAAAGTACTGTTCCTTCGGAACGCTCGCCTCTCAAGTGTCCGCGAAAGGTGCTCTCATTTCTTCACCACTTGGACCAAGACCTTCGAGCTTTTGGCTGCATAATTAGCGTCTCCCGGATAGCGAGCCGAAATATGGTGGTAGCCCGCTGCGAGGTCTGAGACACTAATTGCCGCCGTTCCGGCCTTCAACGGGGCAGTACCCACTACGGCGCCAGAATCCGTAAATGTAATGATCTCCCCATCGGGCGGCGGCCCAGCGATCGAACTGGTTGTAGCCGTAAGAGTCACAGACTGGCCGAGAAGCGATGGATTCTGAGAAGACGACAGTGCTACGGCAATGATTGGGGTAAGGATCAAACAGACGCCGCCCTTTTTTGTAATGGCGATTTGCCCAGCGTCATTGATTCCGGCCGCCGTCCAATTCAACAATTTGTTATTGCTCAGGGCATTCACGTTCAACATGCCCTGAGTCTCGGACCACAGAAAAACTGGGCCCGTCACGTTCCCCGACGTGTACAAGTTTCCTACCACCACTCCGCGATTATTGATGGCAATGGCCCTGCTGTAATCGCTACCGGGAAGCACGCCCAGATACTGTTGGCCGCCAGAGGAAGTCCACAGAACCGCCTGTGTGGACGGTTGGGTCGGAGCAAAATACGTATACCCTGCGACTTGTCCCTGATTATTAATCGCTTCCGGATAGAAGTTCCCAATATTCTGCATCCCCGTGCTGCTGCTCCACAAGAAGGCTGCCGAGGACCCATCGCTGAGGTCTGACCATCCAACAACTTGACCCGCATCGCTAATGCCAAACGCACCGCTCTCATTGCCGCCCAGAGTGCCGAGATTCTGCGTTCCCGTTCCAGGTGTCCACAAGAAGGCAACGAAATTCTTGTACGGAGGAGGGTTGAATTCACCCGCGACCTGATCGAGATTATTCAGGCAGCAACCGTTTGGGCTGCCCGGCAGTCCGGGAGTCTGTAGGCCGCCGGATGGTGTCCAGAAGAAGGCACCGACAACGCTCGTTCCGGCCACATGGCCCAGATTATTGATCGCGGCATTAAAGCCGTCACTCGCGACATCTTGCATGCCGGTTCCCGGTGTCCAAAGAAACACGTCTGTTTGCCCGCTCGCGTTCCGAGAGATCCCAGTAGCTTGGCCCGAGTTGTTGATTCCACCCATTACACCCGCAGTCGCTTTTCCTCCGAGCGTGGGCAACACCTTGATGGAGTAACTTTGGGCTTCGCCGAGTATTGTCAGAAAAAGGAAGAAGACAACCAGAACCAGCAAACGATTCGGGTCTTGCCGTAGGAGGTGATTGGGTCTCATAGCTGAACCTCGATCCCGAACGGGACAACTTTTCAAGCAACTTTAATCCCCCACTCGCGCCTTGTCCAGCGATTGCAACCCCTACACAGGGCCGAGTTTTGGCTCTGGGCGCTCAATTTGGGCGTTGACCGTGCGGAAGATGGGTGGGCAACTGAATGCCCGCGGGTAGCTGATTAAATGACGGCATGTCGCCTCCGTCCCGCCGAGTCTTGGTTGCACGAACGCACAAAATTGGTCGGCGGCGTTGAGCCGACCCGGCTACCTAATCAACAAACCTCGCGGGCTAAGTCATTGATGAATAAATACTTTACTCGTAAGTCCTTATTTTCCAAAGACCTGGAAGGGAACCAATCGCCAAGTCTTTGATTCCAAAAGACCGGCTTCGGGGGGAGCTCAATTCTCCATTTCGCATTTGCCGATCAACTCACGCTCGTTGTAGTGTGTTCACGACTCCTGCATGGACTTCGATCAGCTCGAAATCTTCCTCGAAGTAGCGCGCCTCTCCAGCTTCTCGCGCGCCGCGGAGAAACGTTTCCGCACTCAACCCGCGATTTCTTCCCAGATTCGCGCCCTCGAGGAAGAAGTTGGTGCCCGCCTTCTGGACCGTTCCGGCGGACGCGTCTCGCTCACCGCATCCGGCAAGCTTTTCTTCAAGTACGCCGAAGAGACATTGGAGCGGCGCAAAACGATTCTCAACGAAATCGCCGAGACCGAGCACGTCCCGCGCGGGGAGATCGTCGTAGGCGCTAACGAAGGCACTTGCCTGCATATCCTGCCTGAGGTGTTTGCGCAGTTTAAGCGCGATTATCCGAACGTTGCCGTCAGCATCAAGCGCTCCGACTATGCCCGCATCCTCGAGTCCATTCTGGAGAACGTCGTCGACTTTGGCGTCGTGTCCCTGCCCGTAAACGACAACCGGCTCGAGGCGCAGATGATTCATCGCGACGAATTGGTGGTCATCGCGGCGCCAACCCATCCGCTCGCCGCGAAGAAAAGCGTAAGCGTAGGCGAGGTTGCCACTTATCCGTTAGTTTTGCCAAAACTGGGCCACACGCGCGACGCGATCGACGCGCTGTTTTACGATCATCACCTGAAGCCGAATCTGGCCATGGAACTTGATTCCAGCGAATTGCTGAAGCGTTTTGTCGCGGCTGGCGTCGGAGTCGGCTTTATCGCACGCTCGAATATCGAAGAAGATATTCGGGCCAAAGCTCTGGTGGCCATCAATCTCGCCGAAGCGCAAATCCGGCGCGACCTCGCCATTGTCTTCCGCAAAGACAAGTCGCTGAGCCGAGCGGCCAAGGCTTTCATGGATATTGCCGTCAAGCAAAAGAATTTTTCCGCTGCGGTAGTCGGGAAGCGATCGAAATGAAGTGGGCCCTGATTCTCTCTCTTTGCCTCTTCGCCGTTGTGTCGATCGCAGTTGCACAAAAACGCACCACCACGAAAACTTCGGCGCTAACCCCCGAGAGACTAATTGGACTCAAGGCCACAGGAACCAAGCGCTACACCGACAGAGAGATTCTCGGCGCCACCGGACTGCAGAAAGGCCAGAATGCCGCCGACGGCGATTTCAGGGAAGCGGCGCAGATCCTCGGCAATTCCGGTATGTTCGGCGATGTCGCCTATAGCTACACCTCTTCTGGCTCCGGTGTAAAAGTGGAATTCCAGCTAACCGACATCGACCCGAGCAAGCTGGTTCCGGCGCATTTTGATAATTTTGTCTGGTTCACGGACGACGAACTAAGCGCCGAACTCCGCCGCCGCGTTCCCCTTTTCCAACAGCTGCTGCCCGTCGCCGGCAACCTCACCGACCGCGTTTCCGAAGCCCTGCAATTGCTCTTCACAGAAAAACACATTCCGGGCCGAATTGATTATCTGCGCCAGGGCGACGAGAATGGCGGGGCGTTACATGGCATCGACTATCGCGTCGAGGAAGTCAGCATCCGCGTTCATGGTCTTGACTTTCCCGGCGCTTCGACCGAGCAGGCAGCTTTGCTTAGAACTGCGGCCCGGCGCGTTGTCGGAGCCGAATACGCTCGCGGTGGACTCGCTGCAGTCGCAAAATTTGATCTCCTTCCCGTCTACCTACAGCGCGGATACCTGAAAGCCACATTCGGCGACGCTAGCGCGCGCGTTTTGCCCTCACCACCTCGTGAGGCCGACGCACAAGGCACGACAGAGGTTGAGGTCGATGCCATCGTGCCCGTAACGCCCGGCAAGGTCTATTCCACATCGGATGTCAGCTGGAAGGGCAACAGTGCCATCACTATTACCGAAGTTGCGCCGCTCATTCACCTGACTCCTGGCCAGCCGGCCGACGCCGTGCGGCTGGATCGAGACCTTGAAAGCGTTAACAAGCTTTACCGCAGCCGCGGCTACATGACGGCAAAGATCAAGCCAGAGGCCCAGTTCGACGACGAGAAGAGTACTGTGCACTACGATCTGAATGTGGTCGAAGGCGACCTCTATAAGATGGGTGAATTGGATATCAACGGTCTCGACACCCAATCCAAAGCGCGAATGGTAGCGGCGTGGACGCTGCGTGAAGGTGAGCCCTACAACGGCGAATACCTGAAGAAGTTTCTGGAAGAAACCCGCCAGCTTCTGCCTCGCGGCGTTCCTTGGGCAGTGAGCACTCACGAAACTCCGGACGCGAGAGATAAAACGGTCGACGTCGAGATTCGTTTCAAGCAACAATAACGTCCAGGAGATGTCCACCGCTGGACAAAATATTTCTGCAAGCCCTGTCCGCAAGGCGAATTCTTTCAATAGACTTAAGCTGTTGGACCATTACCCCGAACCAGGAGACAAAAACAGTATGAAAGTGAATCGAGTTACGGCCGCAATTCTGGGTGTGCAGCTGCTGGCTGGCCTTGCCGTGGTTCCGGCCATGGCTGCCGGCAAGAGCCAGACCTTAACTGGCGAAGTGAGCGACGCCATGTGCGGCGCCAAGCACGAAATGCCCGGCAAAGCTGCGGATTGCACGCGCGGGTGCATCAAGCACGGATCGAAATATGCCCTGGTGGTCGGGGATAAGGTCTATATCTTAGAAACTTCTGATAAAGACGCGCTCGACAAGCTGGACTCATTGGCGGGAGCGAAGGCGAAGGTCACTGGAGAGGTCGATGGCACCACGGTTACTGTGAAGTCAGTGGCAGCGGGATCGTGAGGAGCGATCGGGTCATCTCACCATCGGGTCATCGGGCGATTGAAAATCTGGTTCTTCAATGACCCGATGATCCGATCGGCAGATGACCCGATCGAGTTTCTAGTTCTGGTTCGGATTGTCGTCGCGGCGTTTCAGTGTCGGACGATCGTCGTCGTTTCCGCTCTTGTCTGAGCCTGATTTGTCGGCGGTCGAGGTACGGCGCAGGCTCGGCTTGGTGCCATCCTTCTCGTCAACGACTTTGTGCCGGTTCTCGATCGTAGCCAGCCGGGACTTCACGTCGTCAAACTCCGACGTTGTGACCACGTACTGCGCCTTTGCCGGAAGAATGGTCGCAATCTCCTCTTGTGACTTCTCAATGCGGTCGGGCGTCTGCGGATGCGAAGCGAACGCCTTGGCCAGGGTTCCGGGCTTCTTCTTTTCCTTTGCCTGGATCTTTTCAAAGAAACTGATGAAAGCCTGCGGATCGTAGCCCGTCTTGTACATGTACTGAAGGCCGAGATAGTCCGCTTCGGCTTCGAAGTTACGCTGGAATTTCATAAACGTCAGAGGCAAGCCCAAACCGGCAGCCTCATAAATCCCATATCCAATTCCGCCACCGATGAAGATCAGCGGAATTGTTCCGATTTGTGCCCAGTTCGCCCGGGTCATTTGCCGCATTCCGTGCCGCGCAGCCACGTGCGCGATTTCATGCGCCATTACCCCTGCAAGCTCGGCCTCTTCGTCGGCGGCCAGAATCAAGCCAGAATTTACGTAGAAGAATCCACCGGGAAGCGCAAAGGCATTGACTTCGTCAGAATCTATGACCTTGATCGTGAATGGCACCTGCGCGTCAGAGTTTCGCACCAGGTTCTGGCCAATGCGGTTGACGTACTCGTTGACCACCGGATCCTGCACCAGCTTCACGCTCTGCTCAACCTGCATGGCGTATTGCTTGCCCATGCGGATTTCCGTTTCGAGCGAGTACCAGTCGCCCATCCCGCGACCGCCCACTTTGCGGTTGCCGATTGCATCGACGTCCTTCTTGCTACCGTCGTGCTTGACCTTGCTGTCGTCCGGTTCCTGTATGGGAGTAGGTGCGCTGGGCGTATCGCCCGCCGCAGTCGAAGACGCATCCGGAGGAGCGGGGGCCGGAGTCGGCGCGGGGTCTTGCGAAGTTCCAGGCGCTGAGGTGCCTGGTGTTGACGCCCCCGGCGTTGACGGCTGTGGTGCCTGCGCGGGAGTTGTCTGATCTTTCGTTGGTGCTGTCGTCGGCGCAGGTGCAGGCTGCGAAGCTTGCGGCTGCGTGCTTGGGGTCTGGGAGGATTGGTCCTGCGCCAGCGCTGGCAGTGCCAGTAGCGCCATTAAACTGAGGGAGATCAGCGATTTACGGAACGGCATGTGAATACCCCGCGGAAACCCGGTCGGTTGACAACATTATACCCCCGCCAACAAGGGGATATAGGCGGAGTTTCCCTGCTACTTGGACGCAATCCCCTGGCAGATAGTTACCCCATATTTGCGCGAATGTGGTTCTTGGTGTCTGACTTAGCCTGCGCAGCCAGCTTCGAGACCCTACTCGTTACTCAGCGTCGTCCCCGGCGGTGGAATCCTGAACGTCGCTTTACGACGGATCCGGGAAAATCTGGCGGGCAGGAATGCCCGCTCCACACAAAACCTGGGGCACACGGCGCAAATCCGGGGCACCACTGCCCTACCCTCCCTTTCCGATTTCTTCATCCGCGGTGTACGATGTCGCGACTTAAAAACTTGAGGTGCCGTGCATGCTGAACCGTCGCAGCTTTCTGTCATCTTCGCTCACGTCCTCGCTCGCTGTAGGGGCAGGTGTGGCCTATCGCGGAAGCCTATGGGCGCAATTGGAATCTCTCCCGGCAAAGCTACCCGAGCGCTCCCAATTTGATCAGAACGAAGATGCCTACTGGCGCGAACTGCGCAAGCAGTTTCTGATCCCATCCGACGAAATCTACCTCAACAATGGCACTGTGGGATCGAGCCCCGCGCCCGTGCTGCGTGCCGTATTTGAGGGTTACGAAGCCTGTGAAAAGTTGAATGAGGCCGATCCAGAGGATTACCCGATCTGGGGATACGCCTCATGGAATCAGTTTCGCGACCCGTTGGCCGCGTTTGTAGGCTGTAACCGCGACGAGATCGCCCTCCTACGGAACGCGACGGAGGCCAATAGCTATATCGCCAACGGTGTCGACCTGAAGCCGGGTGACGAAGTTCTCATGACTGACCAGGAGCATCCCGGCGGCGAACATCCCTGGGATTTGCGCGCGAAGCGCTACGGAATTGTGGTCAAGAAAGTCACTCTGCGGCGGCCGGTCGAGAGTCCGGCGCAGGTGCTCAATCTGTTCAGCGAAGCCATCACTCCCCGCACCAGAGTCCTTTTCTTCAGTCACATCACCACCTTTTCTGGAGTGGTGCTGCCTGCAAAGGAACTTTGCGCGCTTGCCCGTAGCAAAGGCATTCTGTCCGCGGTCGACGGTGCCCACGTTCCAGGGATGATGCGCCTGAACCTGCACGAACTGGGCTGCGATATGTATTCCTCCAGCCCACACAAATGGCTGCAGGCACCGAAGGGTTCAGGGTTTCTCTATGTCCGAGAAGAAGTGATCGACCGCCTGTGGAATACCATCGCCACTGAGGGCTGGGACGACGTAAAGCTCCGCGCCGAACGCTTCCAGCGCATCGGCAGTTCGAACGTCCCCGCGCTCTGGGGATTGCGCGCCTCGATCCAGCTAGCCAACGATATCGGGATGGAACGCATTGAGCGCCGCCAACGGCAGCAATGCGACTACATTCTGAATGCCATGCTCAAGCGTGGGGCGGTTTCATGGACCTCTCCCGATCCCTCGATGCGTTGCGCGATTGCGACGGTAAACGTGCCGCCGCTGGTCCGGATGGACCTCGAAAACTGGATGTGGAAGGAAAAGAAGATTCGTATCCGGGGAGCCGAGCCGCACAAGCTGCGCCTGTCGACTCCGTACTACCTATCGAAACAAGATATTGATCGCTTCCTGGATGCGTTTGACGAGTATAAGAAGGCGAAGGCGTAGGGCTTCGCAGTCGGACGAAAGGTCGGTGCAACTGATAGCGGGTCGCTGAGAGCTGATAGCTCTAGGCTGCCTTTATCGTCTGGTCCAATAAAGCAAGCATTTTCAGCGCGTTCAGCGCGCGATCCACTTCTGAGCGCTCGCCCGGACGTTGCGGGTCGAGTTCTCGCAAGCGATCCACTAGATGCTTCCGCGCACTCTCAACCCGGCCCGGGACCTTGTCGCGGTCCGGCTCAAGAATTGCTGCCGCATAGGTGTTGTGCCAAGGAGGGAGCGAAGCTTGAGCAGACATAAACACATCCTGGGGGGTGAAGTCAGAAGAACCGATAGAAAACGTCTGATTATTGCCACGGCCCGGAAGCCGAGGCAATACGGCGAATCCTGTATTGGGTAGCAATTCGTGACATCGTTTCTCGAAGGTGGACAAGAAGGGGTTACTGAAAGCTCAGAACGGACAGCTGAGAGCTTTCTTACGTCCACCGAAACCACTTCAGCGCCAGAATGAACGAAACGCCTCCCCAGACGGCCAGCACGAGCAGCCGCCCGGACTGGGACCCGAGCGAGGCGCCTTCGATAATCAACGCCCTGAGGGCGTCGTTCAGGGCTGTCAGTGGAAGCGCTTTGATGAACGGTTGCGCCATCGCTGGAAACTTCTGGTACGAAAAGAAGACGCCCGAGAAGATCCACATCGGCATCATTACCAGGTTGATAAGGCCGGAAACGCTTTCGATTTTCTGGGCACGGCAGGCCGTCAGCAAGCCCACTCCTCCGAATGCGACCGCGCCGAGCATTCCAAGCAAAATCACGGAGAGGATCGTGCCCTGCACTCGCATGTGAAACACGAGCACTCCGAAGCCGAGCAGCAGGCCCACCTCGACAACCATCAGCACCAGCCGGCTGCTGATCAGCGCCAGCAGAAAGTCGCTGCGGCGCATGGGGGTGGCGACGAACCGCTTCAAAAGCTTTCGCTGACGCATCTCGACGAGCGCGAACCCGACTCCCCACATGCCGGAGTTCATGAGGTTCATGCCCAGTAGCCCCGGAATCAGAAAGTCGATGTAGCGGGAACCGGGCTCGCTGGAGGCCTGCGAGGACGTAGACAGCACGTCTTTGCGTCCGGCGGCCGATTGCAGCGCTGCATCGACTTCAGCGCGCGAGAGCACGCTCTCCGGGCGAGCTGGATCGTAGTAGTAGTTATAGCTGCCGTCGGGATTTGACTCGATCGCCAGATCGTACTTGCCAAAGTGAAAAGCCTTGAGAGCCGAGTCACGATCCAGCACGGCAGCGCGAATCGTCGAGTGGGCGGGGGACGATTGGACCATGGCTAGCGTCTTTGGCGCACCACCGCCATCAATGATCACTACGGATGTGACATCCGCGGGCTTGTTGCGGAACGCGATGCCCAAACCGGCTGCAAGCAGCAAGGGGAAGATGAAGACCCAGAACACAACCTCCGGCTCGCGCTTAAGTTCGAGAATGCGCGCCAGGACTAGGTGACGGTATCCTGCCCAGCGGCTGTTGGAGCGGCGAGTAGTGCCTATTTGCTGCGGCGTGGTGGCCACTACTCCTCCCTCAGATGACGGCCGGTGAGGCGCACGAATACATCCTCGAGACTGGCCTGGCGCGTGCTCAGGTGCTCGAGTTGGCGCCCTTGCTCGTCGATGGCTGCGAGCAGCGCCGGAATGGCTAGATGAGGCTCGCGCACGTTCAGGCAGACCATTTCATCCTCGTGGCGAACGGATTCCACGCTGGGGAGCGCGCGCCATGCATCGGCTGCCTGGACGCTTCCATTGCCGTTTATTGCGAACTCGACCACGTGATGGCCTCCGAGGCGATCAATCAAGTCCGTCGGCGTGCCTTCCGCGATGATCTGCCCGTGATCGACAATGGCTAGACGATCGCAAAGGCGCTCGGCTTCGTCCATGTAGTGGGTCGTGAGAAGCACGGTGCCACCCTTCTTCTGAAACGCTCGAACGATATCCCAAAGCTGACGGCGGCTCTGCGGATCGAGTCCGGTGGTCGGCTCGTCGAGAAACAAGATGCGCGGGTTACCGACCAGAGCCGTGGCTACGGCGAGGCGCTGCTTCTGGCCGCCGGAAAGCTTTCCCACCCAGGCATCGGCTTTTTCGGTCAGTTCGAGTTCGGCAAGAACTTCATCAGCGGGACGCGGCTCACGATAGAAACTGGCAAACAGTTCGATGGTTTCGCGGACATTCAGTTTCTCCGACAGCCGCGTTTCCTGGAGCGAGATGCCAATCCATTCGCGGAGTTGGCGCTCGTTTTCTTTCCAGGTGTAGCCGAAGATGCGGACTTCTCCCGCAGTAGGCGCGAGCAGGCCTTCGAGGATCTCGATCGTCGTGGTCTTCCCCGCCCCATTCGGACCTAGGAGGCCAAAGCATTGGCCAGCTTCAATCTGCAGGCTAAGCCCGCGCACGGCTTCGACCTTGCCGTCATAGGTCTTGCGCAAGTTAGTGCACTGGATCGGGGAGCCCATCGAGGCATTCTAAATCAGCACTACGGCTCGGAATGTGAATGGCTTGTCACCGGCATCGGTGCATCGCGCTTGGCGTTCCGCCAGAGAATTGCGTTTAAGGTTTTGGCATCGGCAGCATCAGGACGAGAGAAATTCATTTGCGACGATTCTTTTGCTCCCGCGGCCTTCTTCGCATTCACGGCATAAAGGAGTCCGTTGCGCAGATTCTTGTCGTCGGCCCGGTAGGGCGGTTGCGTGCCGGGACCCGCAAAAACCGGCGTCATCAGCGGCGCATGCGCGTCGAATAGACTCATTGCAGGAAGTCCAAGCAACGATTCCATCGTGTGAATCATGCTGACCGTGGTGTAGAAGTTGTGATCGACAAACGGCTGTGGCTTGCGCGGCGCGTACTTGCTGATCACGAACGCAATGGAGCGGTGAGCGTCAACGTGATCAGCGCCATCCTGCGCGTCATCTTCGAGAACGAAGATCGCGGTATCGTCCCAGTAGGGACTGTGCGAGACGGCGTCAACCACACGTCCTAAGGCCAGATCATTGTCCGCGACATTGGCTTGCGGTGTCGCCTTACCCGCGCGCGTGCCCCCGGTGTGATCGTTCGGCAGGTAGAGTAGCGTAAACTGCGGCAGTTCTTTCGCGCTGCCTTTCGCTTTCACGAATTCGTCGAACTCACGCAGAAATTCGTCGGCGCGAAGCTGGTCGGGATAATCGGTATTGAAGTCTGGAAACTGCGGGTCGTAGTGGTCACGCAGAGCGGCCTTGGTCGGGCGCATGCGTTTCAACTGTGGAACCGGCCAAGGCCACGGACTCGGTCCTCCTCGTGGATTGCCGAGGTTCGAGGGCAAGGCATCGCCTTTCTTGATGTCGCCCACTGGGCACGAAGCCGAATCCGCCGACGGCGTCCCTTCTTTGGGCGATGCTACCTTCTGACTCTTACACCAGGTCGCGTGGATAAACTCTCCGTAAATGCGATAGGTGAGATTGTGCTTGGCCAGATTGTCCCAGAGGAACCCGGTAGCCGGATCGTCGATGTCGGGAATTCCCTGTTCAAGGGGCAATTCATCGGCCACGGTGCCATCCGCGTCGTAGGTGCGCTCTTTGCTGCGATATCCAATGGGCCAGATTTTTTCGTTGTAGTCAGTTGTGGTTGATGCGGTAGACCAGATATGGCCGTCGCCGGAGACTTCTCCGCTATCGAAGAAGTTGTCGAGCACTCCGAACTGGAGGGCTAGCTTGTGCTCGTTGGGAGTGATGTCGGCACCGTACATGGTTAGCGATTTGTCTCCGTCGCCCACGGGCAGGTCGCCTAGGATTTGATCGTAGGTGCGATTTTCCTTGAGAACGTAAATCACGTGGCGAATAGGATTGCCTCCGCCGGCGAATTCAAGTTTGCCGCCGTCGGAATGGAGCAGATTGTCTTCTTCTACCTGCTTCGTGTAGGCGGCTAGCTTTTTGTCGATATCGGCCAAACTCAAGCGCGCGATGGAACCGCCGATGAGTGTCGGTATATAGGGATGTTCTTTTCTTTTGCGCTCGCCTTTCAGTTTGCCCTGCATATTGTTGGGGCCACTGCTTTCTCCTTTTGCGGTGGCAATGAGAAGGTCATTGCCGACGATCGCTAGAGCGCTGGGGTACCACTCGGTGGGGATGAAACCTTTGGCCGGCGCGGGGTGTCCTTCAAAACCAACGCTGCCGTATCGCGTATCAAACACCGCGACCGCGTCCAGAGAGCCGCTCGCGATGTAAATTCGTTCATCATCTTTGGAGACGGCGATGGCTTGTGGGACGGCTCCGCTCATCTTCAGATCGAAGGCTCGGACCACTACGCCACTGTCAAGACCCACAACGACCACCCTGTCGGCGTTACTCAACGCGATGTAAAGCGCCATTTCATTCGGGCTCAAGGCCATCGTCGTTGGGTGTGGACTCGATGCGTCGGGATTCGTGGGTTCTGCAAGTTGGATCCAGCGCGCCACTTTTCCGGACTCAAGATTCAGTTCAGCAACCGACGCTGTGTTCCACAAGCTTACCCACGCTTTCGTCCCCGCTCTATTGGCGATGACGGTATAGGGATAAGCGCTCGGGATGTATTGGCTGCGGCTGAGGTCGAATGACTTCTCGACCTTTCCAGAAGCAACGTCAAGCAGCGCGACATTGTCCGAGAGATTGTTGGCGATGAGCAGGCGGTCGCCATTCGCACCTGGCAATACCGCAAACCCAGCCGGATACGGCAGCGCGGTTCCCGCGGGAGTCTTGCGCAGTCCGAACGCGACTTCTTTCCCTTCAGCCAATTTCTGCGGCGCGATCTTGATGAAACGTTCCGGAGTCACCTGTCCGTCCGCGAACTTGTACACCGCGATCCCGTTGCCGGTACTGGTGGGCTTCTCGCCGTTAGGGTCCGTGATTGAGCCCATCGAGGCGTAAAGATGTTTCCCATCGCTCGAAAACGCTAGTCCGATGAAGTAGCTCTGACGCGTGGACTCCTCGTCGCTCAGTCGATCGTCGGGAAAGTCGTGCAGCTGATTGTTGCTGAGGTCGAGTATGCCAATCGACTGGCGAGCACCGGCTTCCTGGGTGCCGTATCCCTGGTTGAGCAATGCGGCGTAGCGTCCGTCAGGACTGACTGCGATCGTCGCTGGGAAGCTATTCGTGCGAGCGACATATCCCGGGACGGGTAGCGTCAGGCTCTTGCCGGTCGGAAGATGAATGCGTCGCGGCTGGTCGGCAGCGTGAACCGCAACAAATACGACGACCAGCGCGCAAACGGCGGGCAGGAGAATCAGATGCGCTTTTTTCACGTGCGGAATGCCTCGCGAGGTTTTTATCATCCGGGAAGCGGTTCGGGCAAACCGTGTGTAATCGCGCCCTCCACCCCAGGTGGTTAACGCCCGAAAGGACGGGCGTGAACTGGAGGACATTCTCGTTCGCACCCGCTGGTCGGGCTTTAGCCTGGAGAGGTCGATGTAGACACGCTGACGAGCGGTCTTGTCCATCTACCGCGCTGATTTAAAGATGGCGAACACTGCGCCCTGCGGGTCGGCAATAGTCGACATGCGGCCGACGCCTTCCACTGTCATCGGCGGCATATAAAGATTGGCGCCGAGTTCCTTGGCCTTCGATGCGGTTGCGTCCACATCGTCGACCTGAAAGTATGCCAGCCAGTGCGGCGGTGTTCCCGGTTGCCGATACTTCGACGGCGGCACACCGCCGATGAAGTGCTCACCGTTCTTGATGTGGAGATAGCCGGACGTATCTTTCGGATCGGCGGAAATGTTCCATCCGAAAAGACCAGCGTAAAAGTCGGAGGCGCGTTTTGTATCTGGCGTGCTCAGGTCGGCCCAGCATAGCGTGCCGTTGACCCCGGAGATCCCGATTCCCGTGCTTTTGTTGGACTGCCACGGACAGAAGACGGCCCCGGTGGGGTCCTGGACGACCGCCATGCGGCCCGCATCCATGACGTCGAACGCCGGAGCAAGAATCGTGCCTCCGAGTTGCTGCGCTTTCGCCACCGCAGCGTCAGCGTTGTCAACCGCGATATAGATCATCCAGTGCGGGGGAACACCGTTGGCAGTTTCTTCAGGGCGGAGCGTGCAACCGGCGGCCGCATCGCGGCCCTGCAGCCGGAAGATCGTGTAATAGTCGTTCGGACCCATCGGCATGTCGTTGGCTTCCCAGCTGAACAGATTATTGTAGAAAGTTTTGGCGGAGGTCTGGTCAGAGGTGTGGAGTTCAATCCAGCAGAAAGAGCCAGCGGGTTGCTTGTCGATGTTTGTCATGGCGGGAAAAGTTTACACTAACTCTGGCCCGCAGAATGTCAACGAAACATGAAACGAAAATATTGTTTGGAACTGGTCGACCGGCGGAGCTCAGAATCTACTTCATCGCAGGTTCTTCCCCACCCAGGCTTCGATTCTCGCCAGCGCTTTATTCAAATTCTCGAGCGAGTTCGCCACGCTGAAGCGGAGATAACCTTCTCCATATTCGCCGAACGCCGTGCCCGAGAGGCACGCGACACCGGCTTCGTCGAGTAGCGCGTCCGCCAGCTTCTTCGATGGCCAGCCGGTTTTCGTAATGTTGGGGAAGGCGTAGAACGCGCCCTTCGGGAGCCGGCACGAAAAGCCTTTGATCTTATTCAATCCAGCAACGAAGACATCGCGACGCTGCTTGAACTCGTCGCTCATCTTGTCAACCGACGCCTGGTCTCCCCGCAGCGCTTCGATGCCGGCAACCTGCGTAAAGCTAGCCGTGCAGGAGTTCGAGTTGGTCACCAGGCGCGAGACGTGCACCGCCAGATCAGGACGCATCACTCCATATCCGAGACGCCATCCTGTCATGGCGTAGGTTTTCGAAAAGCCGTCCAGCAGAATGGTGCGTTCCTTGAATCCGGGCACGCTCATGATGGAGAAATCTTCGCCCTCGTAGAGGAGACGGCTATAGATTTCGTCCGATAGAACCATGATGTTGCGGTCGCCGATCGCGTCAGCCATGGCGAGAACATCTTTCTTCGTGAGCACTCCACCCGTAGGATTGTGCGGCGAGTTCAGGATGATCAACCTTGTCCGGTCGGTAATCAGCGAAGCGAGTTCTTTGACGTCGACCGAAAAGTCTCGCTCTTCGCGCAGCGGGATCGGGATGGCGCGGCCGCCGGCATAATTGATCATTGACTCATAAATCGGAAAGCCGGGATTGGGATAGATAACTTCATCTCCTTGATCAATCAGTGCCAGCATCGTAAAGAAAATAATTGGCTTGCCGCCGGGGACCACGACCACTTCGTCACTCGAAACCGGGACCTTACGGGTGCGGCTCACATAGTCGGCAATGGCTTGGCGTAGGTCTGGCAGACCGGCTGCCGGGCCATAGTGGGTCCATCCCTTATGCAGGGCATCGACCCCGGCCTCGACAACATTGGCGGGAGTATCGAAATCAGGCTCGCCGATTTCCAGGTGGACGATCTCTTTGCCCTGTTTTTCAAGGGCGCGCGCGCGGTTCAGGACTTCAAAAGCTGTTTCGGTGCCAAGCCGCGACATCCGGCTCGCTAAACGTAAGTCGTGCTGAGTTGTTGTAGGCATATCGGCGACTGGCATTATAGCGCCTCGGGGGCTGGCTTGGCCCTGACTGGATTGTCCGCTAGTGACGTGAATGGGTCAATTGCCGGGATCACGATGAGTTGTGATGGGCTGGTGCGAAGCCAACAGTAAAAAGTCAGATTGCAGAAATAAGCCCCTTCGCACAAACAGATCTTTGCAACCGGAGGGTTTACTTCTGCAATCTGACTTCTTACTTCTGACTTTATTCTGAGATTGTGCTTTCTTCGCTCTGCGCCCGCAGAATCCGATCCACCGAGTAGGGCGCACGCTGCGCCGGTTCGTGGTAATGGCGTACCTGCATCTCGCCTAACAAACCGACAGCCAGCATGTTCAAACCGGCGAGCAGCAGCACCATCGAGAACACCATTAGTGGACCGTGCTGGTACATGATGTCGGTGTGGTGCAGCGCCTTCTGCAGCACGAGCCAGACTGACACGGCGCTTCCCGCCATGATGCTGAACATTCCGACCGTGCCGAAGAAGTGTAGCGGACGGGAAAGGTACTTCAGCAGGAAGCGGATGGTGATGAGGTCGAAGAACACGCGGAAGGTGCGCGAGATTCCGTAGTGGGAAGCGCCGCGCTCCCGGTTCACGTTCTTGATCGGAACTTCAATAATCGAGGCGCCATACCACGAAGCCAGTGCGGGAATAAAACGGTGCAGTTCGCCGTACAGCGGCACCTGGCCCAGAATCTCCCGGCGGTACGCTTTGAAAGTCGTGCCAAAGTCGTGGATATCGACACCGCTCAACTTGGCCATCAGCCAGTTGGCGCAGCGTGATGGAATGCGGCGCAGCCAGAAATTATCGATGCGATTCTTGCGCCATCCGCTAACAATGTCGTAGCCCTCGGCAATTTTTTCCAGGAAGAGAGGGATATCTGCGGGGTCGTGCTGTAAATCGCCGTCCATGGCGATAATGTATTCCCCCCGCGCGTGGTCGAAGCCCGCGGCAAGGCCGGCGGTTTGTCCAAAATTACGCCGCAACTTAACGACGGTGACGCGGCTATCGACCGCGGCAATCTCACGGAGCAGCGCGAACGTGCCGTCGATCGAACCGTCATCGACCAGCACCATCTCGAAAGGCTCGCCGCTCGCTTCCATTACGGACTTAAGCCGCGCGTACAGGTCGGTGACGTTCTCCTGTTCGTTGTGGAGAGGAACTACAATTGAGTACTTGAGCACAGTATTTCTATTATACGGTAACGAAGTGCAGCTTTTGGAGTGACTTCCGTGGGGCCGATGACGAAAGTGAGCAGCAACTGAATCTGGAAAAGTCTGGTAGCCCCGGCAGGAATCGAACCTGCATAGTCAGTTTAGGAAACTGAAGTCCTATCCGTTGAACGACGGGGCCTCGAAATCAGGTTAGCAGACTGCAAATCGATCCTCCACCGACAAAATGAACGATTTCCAGCCGATCTCCATCGTGTAATGAAGTCTGCGGCCACTGCTCGCGAGGCACGATCGAGCGGTTCAGTTCGATCGCTACGCGGTCGGGCTTCATCCCGAGCTGTTCGACTAGTGCGCTCAGGGTTTCGGCGGAGAAGGCTTGAGGTTCGCCATTAATGGTGAGATTCATCGCGGCAATCAGCTCTAGACGGCGGCGCGCAATTGAAATTTTCGAGTGGCGGTTCGTCCATGGAAGCTCGCTTGCACCAGCACGGAGGAATCGGCTAGCGACTTTTCATCCACCTGAACGTTCATCTCCGCACTCCCTTTGGCGTCGGTGACTACCTGAGCGTAGTAGGGAGCGGCGTCGGGTCGCGCGAAGCGCAGCGTGAGACGTGCCCCCTCCACTGTTGCGCCACCATCCGTCACTCGAATTTGCATGGTCAATGCGCCGCTCGAGTGTACGGAGTTGGCGTTGGTCCACTCCAGATCAAGCTCTTTCACGGTCGCCAGCGTTTCCGGCGTATCGCGCTTATCGAAGATGGACTCGAGTTTGCCGTCGCGAATCGCATCCAGCACCTCCCGATGCAATTCGCGCAGTCGCTTCTCTTTTTCCTGATCGTTGCTCGGAGAACCGCCCGCTCCGGCTGTGCCATAGGGGACGGCGTGCTTCCCGATGCAGCGGCCCTTCACGAACACTTGCGTCTGCAGCAATTGCTCCGCTTCGCGCGCCTCGCTTTGCACGTGGTACACCGTGTCTTGATGGCGGATATCGGTATTGAAACCAAAAATCATGCAGTTCAGGCTCTCCCCGGTCCTGTCATCGTCGAGCGGGACAGTTTTTCCGGAATGAAACTACTGTTAAATCGCGCAGTTAGCTTGACACTTCTGCCAATCAAAACTTAATCTAGAACGTTTACTAGTACTTGGCGCAAATTATATATAGCCCTTCCCATGCCAGACAATTACTTCGCTCGCTACCTGCCCCTCCTGATGCATTTCGGCATCGCCACGGCCCTTGCGAGCGTGATTGTCATCCTATCCCAATTGGTCGGCCAGCATAAGCCGAATCGCGCGAAGGTGTCTCCTTATGAATGTGGAGTGCAGCCCATTGGCGATGCGCAGGGCCGCTTCTCTATCAAGTTTTACCTGGTGGCCATGCTGTTTATCCTGTTCGACGTGGAAGCCGTGTTTCTTTATCCGTGGGCGGTGATCCTGCGCGAACTGAAGATGTTCGGCTTCTGGGAGATGATGGTGTACATCGCAATCGTACTTGTCGGCCTCTTCTATGTTTGGAAAAAAGGCGTGCTCGACTGGGGACTGACGGCCATGAAGCGGGGAGATTTCTGATGGCGCTCGCTCCCGCAATTACGGACATCGAGCGACTGAAAGCGCATCCGGCGCTTGCTCGCCTGTTGGGTTGGAATTCGTCCATCGTGACCGCCGTTAAGTTTGATCGCGACGAGCTCACCATCTGGGTCCCGAAAGAGTCGATCCGAGAAGTTTGCGCGATTTTGCGCGATTCCGCCGACTGCCCGTTTAATTATCTGGCCGACCTAACCTGCGTAGACTGGTATCCCTCGGAACCGAGATTTGAAGTTGTCTATCATCTTCTTTCCATCTCGACAAAAGAGCGGGCTCGCCTGAAGGCGCGCCTCGATGGTTCCAGTCCTGTCATCGAATCGGTTACTTCGGTCTGGCCCTCCGCGAACCACTACGAGCGAGAAGTGTTCGACCTTTTTGGCGTTCGGTTTACCGGACATCCCAACCTGAAACGCATCATGATGCCCGATGACTGGGAAGGCCATCCTCTGCGGAAGGACTACCCGGTGGAAGGCTACCGGTAGCTCATGACGCAATTCCCCACAGCCATCGCGGAGACAGGCCGGGAAACTTCCTCGGGCGACCGCACCATGATCCTGAACATGGGGCCGCAGCATCCGTCTACCCACGGAGTATTGCGACTGGTGCTTGAGATTGACGGCGAAACCATTGTCGGCATGAAGCCCGAAATTGGCTACCTGCACACCGGGATTGAGAAGACGTGCGAGGCCAAGTTCTACCAGCAGGTTGTTCCGCTCACCGACAGAATCGACTATCTCTGCCCCATGACCAACAACCTCGCCTACTGCCTGGCTGTCGAGAAGTTGTTGGGGTTGGAGATTCCTCCGAAAGCACAGTGGTTGCGGGTGCTGATGAACGAGTTGACCCGCATCAATTCGCACCTGGTCTGGCTCGGAACTCACGCCATGGACCTCGGGGCGATGACTGTCTTCCTTTATTGTTTCCGCGAGCGCGAAGATATTCTGCGGTTCTTCGAGATGGTCAGCGGCCAGCGCATGATGACCTCGTATTTCCGCATCGGCGGGATCGCGTTGGAACCGCCGCTCGGGTTCTTCGAGAAGGTTAAGAAGTTCGCCGACCGTTTCCCGGGCAACGTCGATGAATACGAAAACCTGCTGACCGGGAACCCGATCTTCAAAATGCGGACCCAGGGCGTCGCGTTACCTGAGCGCGGAAGACGCAATTGCGATGGGCGCGTGTGGTCCGACTTTGCGAGGTAGTGGCGTTGATATCGATTTGCGCCGCGATGCTCCTTATACCGGCTACGAAAACTTCAAATTCAACGTTCCGGTTCGGACCGAAGGCGACGTGTTCGCACGATACCTTTGCCGGGTTGCGGAATTGCGGGAATCAATCGGCATCGTGCAGCAAGCACTAGCCGGAATGCCAGAGGGGCCGATCAAAGCCGACTCACCCAAGGTTGTTCTTCCTGACCGTGAAAAGATGAAGACGCAGATGGAAGCTCTCATCTATCACTTCAAGATCATTACGGAGGGCTTCACGGTTCCAGTCGGCGAGGTCTACCAGGCGATCGAATCCCCGCGCGGCGAGATGGGCTACTACATCGTTAGCGATGGAACCGCGAAACCGTATCGTGTACACATGCGCGGGCCGTCCTACGCAAATCTGCAAACACTCGCGAAGATGTGCGAGGGCCAGCTCATTGCCGATGTCGTTGCCGCTATCGGAAGCATTGACGTGGTTTTGGGAGATATCGATCGGTAAGGATATGAAGTTTTCCGAAGAGTTCGAGACGCGATTTGCCGAAATGCTGACCCACTATCCGACGAAGCGATCGGCACTGGTGCCGCCCTTGCTCTACGCGCAGGATGAGACTGGCGCATTAACCGACGAGGTGATTGCGGAACTGGCGCAGCGGCTGGGCCTCACCGGACTCGAAGTCCGCAACGTGATCAGCTACTACTCCATGCTGACCACGAAGCCTCGCGGAAAATACAACGTGCAGGTCTGCACTAACATTGCATGCATGCTCCGGGGCGGCGAAGAACTGCTGGACCACTGCAAGAAAAAGCTGGGGTCGGCCACAAGGGCACGACCCAAGACGGTTTGTTCTCGCTGGAAGAAGTGGAATGTATCGGTGCATGCAGCTGGGCGCCAGCGATACAGGTGAATTACGATTTTCACGAAAACCTGACCAACTCGAAAATGGATCACGATTTTAGACGAGTATAAGAAGAAGGGAACGCAGTAGATTGGTCATTGGCAATCTGTAATTTGTAATTGAAGAGCGGGTGAGGTTTTCAATTACAACTCACCAAATTTCAAATGGCTTACTCTAGTTTCCCATCCCGACGAAGTACAGGTCATCTCGAAGCGCTTTGGACAAGGCGCTACGGATATCGACCGCTATCTTCAACTGGACGGCTACAAAGCCGTGCAGAAGGCGCTCGCGATGCAGCCCGACGACCTTATTAGTGAGGTCAAGAATTCCGGGCTGCGCGGACGAGGCGGAGCGGGATTCAGCACGGGGATGAAGTGGTCGTTTGTTCCCAAGCAATCCGCCAAGCCAAAGTATGTCCTCTGCAATGGCGATGAGAGCGAACCGGGCACCTGCAAAGACCGCTTGATTTTCGAGCATGACCCGCACTCCGTGATCGAAGGTGTCATGATCGCGGCGCTCGCCGTCGGTTCGCAGACCGGATATATCTACATCCGCGGCGAATATCGCTATCTGTCGGTGATCATGCAGAAGGCGATCAAAGACGCCTACGCGAAGGGTTTCCTCGGCAAGAACATTTTCGGCAGCGGACGTGATCTCGATATCTACTGGCACGGCGGAGCCGGCGCATACGAGGTTGGCGAAGAATCGGCGCTGATGGAATCCCTGGAGGGTAAACGCGGCATTCCACGCATTCGGCCTCCCTTCCCTGCCGTGGTCGGATTGTGGGGCGGTCCGACGGTCATTAATAATGCGGAGACGCTAGCGGCTGTTCCACACATCATTCTCGGCGGCGCTGACTGGTACGCAAAGCTGGGCACGCCGAAAAACGGTGGCACGCGCCTGTTCTGCCTGGCTGGAAACCTCAACAAGCCTGGCGTTTACGAACTACCAATGGGATACAACCTCAAGAAGATGATTTACGAGGTGGGCGGAGGAATTCCAGGCGGACGCGGATTGAAGGCGGTGGTTCCCGGAGGTTCTTCAACCCCGGTTCTGCTGCCGGAAGAAATCGACATCCCGATGGATTTCGATTCGGTCGCCAAAGCTGGTTCGATGCTCGGATCCGGCGGCGTCGTGGTGCTTGACGATACCAACTGCATCGTGAAGTTCGCCCTGCGGACAATCAAGTTCTATCAGCACGAGAGCTGCGGGTGGTGTATTCCCTGCCGCGAAGGGACCGACTGGCTAAAGAAGACGCTGACCCGGTTCCATGCCGGCGCAGGATTGAAGAAAGACATCGACAATATCTATTACCTGTCCGAAAACATGCTGGGGAAAACGTTCTGTCCGCTAGGCGACGCGGCGGCGATGCCGACGATGGCGTTTGTAAAGAAGTTCCGAAAAGAATTTGAAGATCACTTGGACGGCAAGCCGTGCCCGTTTGAAAAGGCGGGGATCGCCGAGCCAGTATTAGCTTGAGAAAGAGTCGTTAGTCGTTCGTCGTTAGGAAATCCCGACGGACTCTAACTCGCTTTGCTAACGACCAGCGACAAACGACCAACGACGATTTTATGCCTGACGTAAATCTGATAGTCGACGGCAAAAAGATCACGGCTCCCGCGGGCTCGCTTCTGATCGAAGCCTGCAAGAGTGTGGGCATTGAAGTGCCCTCTTTTTGCTACTACCCCGGACTTTCTTTGCAGGGCGCTTGCCGGATGTGCGTCGTCAAAGTCGAGAAGATGCCCAAGCTTCAGACGGCCTGCACCACCACGGTCACAGAGGGCATGGTCGTCTCAACCGACAGCGACGAGGTTCGCCAGGCTCGCAAGGCGATGGTCGAGTTGCTGCTGGGTAACCATCCGCTCGACTGTCCGGTTTGCGATGCTGGCGGCGAATGCGAACTGCAGGACATGACGTTCTCCTACGGCGCCGCCGAATCGAAATTCATGGAGGCCAAGAACCACAAGGAGGAGCAGCAATGGTCCCCGGTGGTTTATTTCGATCGTCCGCGCTGCATTTTGTGCTATCGCTGCGTGCGCGTTTGCGGTGAAGGCATGGATGTCTGGGCGCTCGGTGTGCAGAACCGTGGCGTGAGTTCGATCATCGCGCCGAACGAAGGCGACCATCTGGACTGCGAAGAGTGCGGCATGTGTATCGACATCTGTCCGGTCGGCGCGCTCACCTCCGGATCGTATCGTTACAAGACTCGCCCGTGGGAGATGAACCACGTCAGCACGATTTGCACGCATTGCGGAGACGGGTGCAAGACCACGCTCGGTGTGCGCCGCTCTGAAACCGGCATGGAGATTGTTCGGGGCGACAACCGTGACAAGAGTGGCATCAACGGAGATTTTCTCTGCGTCAAAGGCCGCTACGCTTTCGACTTCGCGCATCATGCGGAGCGCTTGACCCAACCGCTCATCCGCAAGAATGGCAAGTTGACGCCCGCTACCTGGGAAGAGGCGTTTGATCTGACCGGAAAACGCTTTCGCGAAGTGCGCGATCAGGATGGCGGAAGCGCAATTGGCGTCGTCGGATCGAACCGCACCACGAATGAGGAGAATTACCTCCTCTCGAAGTTCGCGCGCTCCGTCCTGAAGACTAATAATGTCGATCATCACCGCACGGCGGACTACCCTGCCCTCGCCGCAGCTCTGCATGGCAAGCCCGGAAAGACGGCCGCGATGCGCGACGTGCTGACCGCTCCAGCAATTCTGCTAATCGGCAACGACCCAACCGACCAGCATCCGCTGCTAGCCTGGCAGATTCGCACTAACGTGCGGCTGCGGCGGGCAAAGTTTTATGCGATCAATTCGGCGCCCATCAAACTGAGACGGCAAGCTTCCGGGTTTGCGCAGATTCCGACCGGCACCGAAGCGAAGGCCGTGGCGTTCCTTGCTGGCGACGATTCCCTGCTTGATGCGTTCGTTAACGACAGTATGACCCGCGAAGCCTGGACCACTTTGCGCGATAAGATTCGCGTTGAACAGAACATGGTGATCGCCTTCGGCTCCGAACTGCGGGGTCAGGACATCGACAGATTAGTTACTTTTGCATCCACGCTTACTGGAGCGAAGCTGATCTGTCTGGGCGATTATTCGAATTCGCGCGGCGCCAGTGAAATGGGCCTTTATCCCGATCTTCTGCCAGGCTACGAACCAGTCTCCGACGGAGGCAAGTTCCTGCCGGACTGGGGCACGATGCCAGCAGCGAAGGGTCTGACGCAGCAGGAAATGGTCGACGTCGCGAAGATTGGGAAACTCAAAGCACTCTACGTCGTCGGTTCCAATCCAGTCGGACTGCTCGGGATTGATCCTTTCGCCCTCTCTAACACCTTCGTTGTCGTGCAGGACATGTTCCTGACCGAAACGGCGAACATTGCCGACGTCGTATTGCCCGCGGCGAACGCCTACGAAAAAACAGGAACGTATACGAATACTTGCGGCGACCTGCAGCTGATCAAGAAAGCTGGGGAAATTTCGAACACGAAATCCGATTTCGAAATGATCGTCCGCATCGCCGATGCCATGGGCAGCGATGTGAGTGGCCTGGTGCCTTTCGGCACGGGAACGCACTCCGACATGGGCCAGACTCGCGGCGCGCAGTCGGGAGAGGCAGATCGTCACGCAGTGTGGCTTGAGGCTCATAATCTCGAACCCAAGATGACGCCGTTCGATCCGATGGCGATTCTTGACGAAATTCAGCGCGTCGTTTGTGGATACGATGTTTCGCGAGTCAATCTGCTTGCGGGCAACGATGAGCACCTGGAAATTGCCGAGAGCGGCGCGAGCACGAGGCAGGATCCGAGCCTTATCATCCCAGCCAACAATGATCTGTTCAGTTCGGGGACGTTGGGACGCTACTCCAAGACTTTGAATTCGGTTTACGAGAACAAGAACGCCGAAACGGAAGTTGCGGCCGACTAGGAAACCAGGATCAAGAGCACGCGGGCGAGGGCGCCCGCGCCACACGAACATACGGAAGCTATTTTGGTAAGCATACAGACGTTTCTTATCATCTCGATCATCAAGTCGGCTGCCGTCGTCGGTATTTTGCTGACTGCGGTGGCATATAGCGTCTGGCTGGAGCGCAAAGTGTCGGCGCACATCCAGAATCGCTGGGGGCCTACCCGCGTCGGGCCATTTGGCCTGTTGCAGCCGCTGGCTGACGGCGTCAAGTTTATCTTTAAGGAAGACCTGACGCAGCCGCATGTCTACAAGCCGCTGTATATTGCGGCTCCGATCATCGCGGTCGTCTTTGCTATCACGTCGATTGCAGTCATCCCGTTTGGCAACTGGGTGAATGTCGGGCCAATTCAAGTTGGCCACTCGCCCGACTTTGGTTCCTGGGGAACCTATCTCCAGATCACCGACCTGAACATCGGTTTGCTGATCGTTCTCGGCATCACGTCGATGGGCGTCTATGGCGTGGCGCTTGCCGGATGGTCCTCCAACAGCAAGTACGCGCTGCTCGGCGGTTTGCGCGCCAGCGCCCAGATGATCAGCTACGAAGTTTCGCTCGGACTTTCGCTCGTGGGCGTGGTCATCATGTCTGGAAGCCTGAGCCTGCGGGAAATCGTCGATTACCAGGGCGGAGTGTTTTGGGGTTTCATTCCTCGGTGGAACATCTTTCACGGGCAGACGCTGGCATTCTTTATCTATCTGATTTCCGCTTATGCGGAAACGAACCGCACGCCTTTCGATTTGCCGGAAGCCGAGTCCGAGTTGGTTGCCGGATATCACACTGAGTACAGCGCAATGAAGTTCGCCATGTTCTTCATGGCCGAGTACGCCAACATGGTGACCGTCGCCTGTCTGGCCACATTGCTCTTTCTCGGCGGATGGCATGGACCGATTTTTGGGCCTCGCCTTCTCCAGGACCTGCTGCCGGTATTCTGGTTCTGTCTGAAGGTTTTCTTTTTTATGTTTCTGTACGTCTGGGTGCGCTGGACCCTGCCCCGCTTCCGCTATGACCAACTGATGGCATTCGGATGGAAGGTACTGCTGCCCCTGGCAATTGCAAATATTGTGTACACGGCGCTGGTTGTAGCTTTGCGAGCTTCTTAACGGCACAAATGCTTCATCTAGTTCTATTTCTCTTTTTCGGAGCGATCTGCGTGGCGGGGGCTATCAACCTGCTCGTGCAGAGCCATCCCATCAACAGCGCCTTGTCGCTGATTGTGGTGATGGCCTCGCTTGCTGCCGAATATCTTCTATTAGGCGCTGAATTTGTCGCCGCGGTGCAGGTCATCGTCTATGCCGGCGCAATCATGGTGCTGTTCCTGATCACCATCATGCTGCTCAATGCTGGCAAGGAAGATCGCACCAACGGAAGCCGCATCGCAACGCTGCTGGGTGTTCCCGGAGTGGTCATCGGGGGAGTGCTTGTCGCCTGGACCCTGATCCACCGCTCCGACCTCGGTTCAGTTTCGCTCGGCGCCCTACCTGGCGAACCGAAAGACATCGCCCGCCTGCTCTTTCACGATTTTCTATTGCCCTTTGAAGTCACTTCGGTGCTGATCCTGATCGCCATCATGGGCGCGGTCGTGCTCGCCAGCCGGCCCGATGCGATTGCCAGGCCACATCACAGCGCTCCAGTACCGCAGCCGATGTCGAAAGACGACCACGAACTTGTGGCGGCGGGAAAGGATCACTGATGATTCCTCTTTCCTACTACCTGGTGCTCAGTGGGATCCTGTTCACTTGCGGAGTGCTCGGGTTCCTCATCAAGCGCAACATCATTACGATCTTCATGTCGATCGAGCTGATGTTGAACGGGGTGAACCTTTCGTTTGTCGCTTTCGCCGCGCATTGGCATGCGCTCAGCGGGCAGGTCTTCGTCTTCTTCGTGATGGTTGTCGCCGCTGCGGAGGCTGCCGTCGGACTGGCCATCATCATTGCCGTCTATCGCACACGTGAAACTCTGAATGTCGACCAGGTGAACCTGCTCAAGTTATGACGCCGAATCCTTACTTATGGCTTGTGCCGCTGCTCCCGCTGGGTGGAGCGGCGATTAACGGCTTCTTTGGCCGGCGTTCGTCGAAGACTGCGATCTCCACTGTCGCCCTGTTTTTTAGCGGTGCCGCGTTCGCCATGGCCCTGTTCCTGGCGGCTAGGTTTTCCTCGGCTTCAGCTCCTTATTATTTTGACCTCGCCCACTGGATCCGCTCCGGAACATTTCAAGTCGACTTCAGCTTTTATCTCGATCAGCTCACGCTGGTCATGCTGCTGGTGGTCACCGGCGTCGGCTTCCTGATCCACATCTACTCCGTCGGCTACATGTGGGACGACGATGGGTACTACCGCTTCATGTCGTACCTGAACCTGTTCATGTTCTTCATGCTGACGCTGGTGCTGGCCAAGAACTACCTGGTCATGTTCATCGGCTGGGAGGGCGTCGGCCTGGCGTCGTACCTGCTCATCGGTTTCTGGTTCACGAAGGACTCGGCGGCAGCAGCGGGCAAAAAGGCGTTCATCGTCAACCGCATCGGCGACTTCGGTTTCTTGATCGCCCTGTTCCTGATGATCAAGCATTTCGGGACTCTCGACTTCCCGACGCTATTTCATGCGGTAGCGCCGCTCGCGAAGGAGACCAGTGGCATTGGCCTCCTCACCGCAATCGGCCTGCTGCTGATGGTGGGGGCGGCGGGCAAGTCGGCGCAGATTCCTCTTTACGTATGGCTGCCCGACGCCATGGAAGGTCCGACTCCGGTCTCGGCTCTGATTCACGCCGCGACTATGGTGACGGCAGGCGTTTACATGGTCGCGCGCTCGCACGTGATCTTTGAGCACGCTCCGAACGCAATGCTGGTGGTTGCCATTATCGGAACGCTCACCGCCCTATTCGCGGCCACCATCGGTATTGCTCAAACTGATATCAAGAAGGTTCTCGCCTACTCGACCGTGTCGCAACTCGGCTACATGTTTATGGCCTGCGGCGTGGCGGCATTTTCGGCTGGCATCTTCCACCTGATGACGCATGCTTTCTTTAAGGGGCTTCTATTCCTCGCAGCGGGTTCCGTCATCCATGGCGTCGGTGGTGAGCAGGACATGCGGAAGATGGGCGGCCTGCGCGTCTACATGCCTTGGACATTTCTGACGATGTCGATCGCGACATTTGCCATCGCTGGATTCCCCCCCCTCGCCGGATTTTTCTCGAAGGACGAGATCTTGTGGAAGGCATACTCCAGCGAGTATGGAAGCTGGGTTTTCTGGCTGATCGGAGTGACCACAGCCTTCATTACATCGTTCTATATGTTCCGGCTGTGGTTCATGACATTCTTCGGCGATTATCGTGGCGCCCCCGCGGCCGATCCACATGGCCATCACGATCACAGCCACGGTCACGGTGAACCGCATGAGAGCCCATGGGTGATGCTTGGGCCCACTGGTCGTCCTGGCAATTCTCTCCGTTGTCGGTGGTTGGGTTGGCATTGGCGGACGCTTCGAGCACTTTCTGGCGCCGGTGTTTCAGAGCGGCGGTGACATCGTCTCTGAAGCCGCCGAAACAGCCGGCAAAGCAACCGAGTACATCTTGATGGCGGTCTCGGTGGCCGCAGCCGTTTTGGGATTCCTGCTCGCGTGGATGCTCTACATCAGCCGCCCACAACTCCCGGCCAGAATCGCCGCAGAGTCTCGGCGGACTTTACAAGGCTGTTTTCAACAAGTACTACATCGACGAACTCTACGCCGCTCCTCTTTATCAAGCCGGTCATCGACGGCTCGACCGAAATTCTCTGGCATGACGTAGACCAGGGTGTCGATCGACGCCACGGTGAACAATACAGCCACCGCCGCGTGTCATGTCTCAGATGAAGTGCGCCACATGCAGTCGGGCAATCTGCGCTCCTACGCCGGGTGGGTAGCCGCTGGAGGCGCAGTGGTGATCGCCTACATGGTCTGGATGGGGGTGCGATGAACATGGAATGGCTGAATTCCATCATCCTCACCCTGGTCACGTTCCTGCCCGCAGTTGGCGGCCTTCTTATTCTGCTGATCCCGCGCCGCGATCGCGATATCAAACTGTTTGCTTTCGTCATCTCGCTACTGGCATTTGTGGCGTCGCTGCATCTTCCGGTTCATCTCCACAGGGATCTCGGAGTCTTCAAGTTCGAGATCGATAAGGTCTGGATCACGGCGCCCAACATTCATTACCACATGGGCATCGACGGCATATCCGTCTGGCTGGTGGTGCTGACCACGTTCCTCACGCCGCTCTGCGTACTGATCTCCTGGACTTCCATTCACGAACGCGTCAAAGAGTTTTTCATCCTTCTGCTTCTTGCTTGAAACAGCGCTCATCGGAGTTTTCACAGCTCTCGATTTGTTCCTGTTCTACTTCTTCTGGGAAGCGACGCTGATTCCGATGGCGCTCCTGATCGGCATGTACGGTCACGGACGCAAGGTATATGCGGCGGTGAAGTATTTCCTCTTCACCATGATCGGTTCCATGTTCATGCTGGCGGCGATTCTGTGGCTCTATGCGAAGACGGGCAGCTTCGATTTCGCTGTAATTCAGAACGCAATTCGCAGCGGCAGCGTTCCCGGATTCGAACATGCTTCGCTGTGGCTGTTCCTCGGCTTCTTCATTGCCTTTGCCGTGAAGGTCCCGCTCTTCCCTCTTCACACCTGGCTGCCTGACGCCCACGTCGAGGCGCCCACTGCCGGATCGGTCCTGCTTGCTGGAGTGCTCCTGAAGATGGGAACTTACGGCCTGCTACGCTTCGATGTCGGACTTTTCCCTGAACAGGCGCGCCGCAACGCTCCATGGATCATGGTTCTGGCATTGATCGGCATCATCTACGGCGCGCTGGTTTCGCTAGTACAGCCGAACATGAAGAAGTTGATCGCGTACTCGTCGGTCAGCCACCTCGGATTCGTGGTCCTCGGCATATTCAGCTTCACCACTGCCGGGCTCAACGGCGCGGTCTTCGTCATGCTCGCCCACGGAGTGGCTACTGGAGGGCTCTTCATGCTGGCGGGCATCCTGTACGAACGCCGCCACACGTATGAAATCTCGGAATTCGGCGGCCTCGCGACGCCGATGCCGAAATACGCCACCTTCTTTTTGGTCACCGTGCTGGCTTCGGTTGGACTCCCGTTGTTGAACGGCTTCATCGGCGAGTTCCTGGTACTAAGCGGTACATTCCAGGCCCGCCCCATCTACGGCATTCTCGCTGCGACTGGCGTCATCTGGAGCGCGGGCTATCTGCTATGGATGTATCAGCGCGTTTTCTTCGGCAAGGTGACCCGCGAAGTGAACAACACGCTTCCTGATCTCAACCTCCGCGAGAAGGCTGCCCTCTCCCCGATTGCGATCGCTGCTCTCGTGATGGGCGTAGCGCCGCTGGTCTGGCTGAGTGCCATTGATCCCGCCGTGCAGGCTGTCCTCACCCCCTTCACGCAGCTGGCGAGCAAGGTGGTGGGCCAATGATGACTCTTGACGATGTTCCAAGCCTTGCCGCACCTCCTGGCGCAGGTCCAGCCTTCCTTGCCGCAAACCGCCGACTACCTGCGCATTCTGCCGGAACTCGTACTCTCCTTTTTCGGAATGCTGATCATGGTCATCGACCCGTTGCTCGATCCTGATAGCAGCCATCAGTCGCTGGGAACTATTGCTTTCATTGGTACGCTCACCGCTCTCGCCTCGGTCTTCTGCATGGCGAAGCAGCCCGGAACCGCCTTCTGGAACATGGTGCGGGTCGAACCGTTCAGCGTCTTCTTTCATTTTCTGGTTATCGCAATCGCGGCGGTAGCTATCCTCAGCTCATTCGAATACCTGTCGATGCAGCGCATTCGTGCCGGGGAGTATTACGCCCTTATCCTTTTCTGCACGGTCGGCATGTGCCTGATGTCGTCCGCCATAGAACTGGTGCTGATTTTCATCGCACTCGAAATCTCTTCGATCTCAACCTACGTTCTGGCTGGATTTCGGCGTCGTGAAGCATCGAGCAGCGAGTCGTCGCTGAAGTATTTCCTGCTCGGATCGTTCGCTACCGCCTTTTTCCTGTATGGTGTTGCGCTCATGTTTGGCGCAACCGGCTCCACCAATATCGATACAATCGGCGCCGTCTTGCACGGCAGTAACCTGCCTGTTCTGGCGTATGTTGCCACGGCGCTGATGTTTGTTGGGCTTGGTTTCAAGGTCGCTTCCGCTCCTTTCCACATATGGACTCCCGATGTCTACGAAGGTGCACCGGCGCCCGTGGTTGGACTCATGTCGACGGGGCCGAAGGCGGCAGCATTCGCAGTGTTGTTGCGCGTCATGTTCGAAGCCAACGCTCCCGGACGTTTCTGGCTGATCTGGGTCTCAGCCGCGCTCTCGATGACCCTTGGGCAACCTGGGCGCGCTGGTACAGGGAAATGTGAAGCGCCTCTTGGCCTATTCTTCGATCGCCCATGCCGGATACCTGCTTGCCGCCTTCGCGGCGCAACCGGAGTTGGGCACATCAGCGGCGATGTTCTACACCGCAGCCTACGCCGCAATGAACGTCGGTGCTTTCGCCGTGGTCAGCCACTTCGCCAACGTTGGCGAAAAGTACGTCACGCTCGAAGATTACGCCGGCTTGGGCAGGCGATCGCCCGTGCTGGCGGCAACCCTCACCTTCTTCCTGATGTCCCTGATTGGCATCCCCATCACGGGTGGCTTTTTTGCGAAGTTCTATGTCTTGAGTGCCACTTTGAAGTCGAATCTCGTCGGATTGTCGCTGATTCTGGTGCTGAATAGTGCTGTGGGTGCGTATTACTACCTTCGAATTATCGTCATGATGTACATGCGCGAACCACGCGGGAGGGTTCCGGTGGCTCCTCTTTCCATCACCGCTTCCCTGGCCATCGCTGTGAGTGTAGTGGCTACTCTTGTCCTGGGAGTTTTGCCGGGCCGGGTGCTCGACTATGCGACGGAGTCGGCGCACCAGTTGACGCAGGATGCGACGACTCCGGCGTCAGCATCCATTTCCCCGCCCGCCGCGCCCTAGCGAAAGCGCTTACCGTGGCAGTGGAAATCGTTGGCATTACGTGATTCACATTCGTGCGCGCATCCGGAATTCCGCGCCCCGCTTCGCTTTTCGACTCCCTTCGTCCCCGATGATCCGTGTCAGAAAAGTTATCTCCACCGATTGACTTTCCCCGTCCGAGTCGGCATCATTACCTACACGACTTTTCCCGGGATTCCACCCCAGGGGGCCGGAGGAGCTATGATGCAGTTGTTCTGCAGGATTTTTACCGATGAAGAGGGGCAAGATATCGCGGAATACGCCGTGATGCTCGCCGTTATTCTGGTATTAGTTATCGGCACTGTGCGCCTGATCGGCGGCAATGCCAACAATGCGTTTTCGAGCGTTGCCAGCTCGATCTCAAATTAATCTGGACACCCGCAGTTCCGCAATTCTATGACTCGATTTAGCAACTTCCGCCTGTTTAGCCGCTTTTGGTTTTCGTTTGCGGCGGAGGTGCAGGATCGGAGCCGGGTAACAAAGTAACAAAAAGCTCAAAAGATCCCGCCGAAGCCGCGATAGAATCGCGGCTTTTGTTTTTCGGCAAACAAACGGAGAACAACCACCATGATTGTCAACATGTCCGACGGCGCCACCGAACAACAGATCGAACACATCATTCAGCGCATCCGCGAAGCTGGATTCCAACCCCACGTGACCCGCGGCACGGAGCGCACCATTGTCGCGGCCGTCGGCAGCGGCGGACGCCGCCACGAAATCGAAGCCCTGTCCGTGGCGCCCGGCGTCGATAATGTAGTCGCCATCGCGCAGCCCTTCAAGCTTGTCAGCCGGCAGACGCGTCCAACTCCAACTGTGGTAGACGTGTGTGGAGTGAAAATCGGTGGACCCGACGTCGTGGTGATGGCCGGCCCCTGCTCGGTGGAATCGAGGGAGCAACTGCTGGAGACTGCGCGTGGAGTGCAGCGCGCCGGGGCGGTGATGCTGCGCGGAGGAGCCTACAAACCGCGCACGTCGCCCTACGAATTTCAGGGATTAGGTATTGAAGCGTTGAAGATCCTGCGCGAAGCCCGCGAACTAACAGGACTTCCGGTTGTCACTGAGGTCATGAGCACGGAAGACGTGGATCTCATCTGCGAATATGCCGATATGCTGCAGGTCGGTGCCCGCAATATGCAGAATTTCGCCTTGCTGCGCCGGCTGGCGACCGCCAAGAAGCCCATTCTGCTGAAACGCGGCCCCTCCGCCTCGGTAAAAGAATGGCTTCTGGCCGCCGAATACCTGCTCTCGGGCGGCAACGATCAGGTCGCCCTGTGTGAGCGGGGCATCAAGACTTTCGAAACCGGCACTCGCAATACCTTCGACCTCGCCGCGGTGGCTTTGGCCAAAGAACTCTCGCACCTGCCCGTGGTGGCTGACCCTTCTCATGGCACCGGCAAGCAGAGTTTGATTGGCCCAGTTTCGCGCGCTGCGGTCGCGGTCGGTGCTGACGGCATCATCGTCGAGGTGCATCCTTGCCCCGAACGGGCGTTATCCGACGGACCTCAATCCCTTGACCTCCAACAGTTCGAGCGCGTAATGCAAGGGTTGAGCGCTCCTCTGCGGCGCGTCCTCGTACAGGAGGCAAAGATCGCCTAGGGCGCGCGTTTAGGGTCGCTTTTATTGGCCAGTTCCCGATAGTGGTACTTCCTGCGGGCTGTTCGGATCGCTGGAAGTAACGAATACCGTGCCTGCGACTTTTCCTGTTTCATCGGGTGAAAATTTGACTTGGATCGCGCAACTCTTCCCTGGACTCAAGCTCGCCGGGCAATTATTGCTGAAGATGAGGAAGTCATCCGAGGCCGTCACTGCTCCCACAAGTATTGCAAAGGAATTCTCGTTCGTGAGCGTAATGGTCACCGGAGCGCTCGACGTACCCACCTTTTGATTGCCAAATGCAGTCTGTGCAGGGTTGGCAAAAACTCCGAGGCCTTGTCCAGTCAGATCCACACGCTCTGGGCTGGCCGGGTCGCTGCTCGTAACCAGAAGCGCTCCAGGCCGCGCGCCCGATGCGGAAGGCGCAAACGTTACATAGATCGTGCAACTGCCCCCGGCAATCACCGAAGACCCGCAATTGTTAGTGGACGTGTAGTCCGTGTTCGTTTTAATCGAACTGATGCTCACCGAGGCAGCGCCAACATTCGTCAATGCAATGGGCAGTGTGGCTTTAGTGCCCAAAGCGATGCCACCAAAACTCACTATTGTGGGGGACAAATCGACCAGGGATCCGAGGCCAGTCACCACCGTCGTCTGCGGGCTGCTGGCATCACTATCGCTCACAGTGATCTTTCCGTTCCTTATTCCTGTCCCGTTCGGATTAAAGTTCACGCAAACACTGCATGCGGGGGAGCAACTGCCGTCCGTGCTCTGCGGGCTCAGAACGGTCCCCGCAGTACAGTAGGTCTCTGCATTTGTGGAGCAGTTCTTCACCGCGGTGCAACTCTGTCCCGTCACGGTAAATTGCGAATTATTGCTGGCGATCGAATCGATGGTTAGCGCCCTCGGCCGTGAATTGTAGACGTCGAGCCTTCGCGTAGTCGCCGTGCTGGCCACGCCCTTCACCGCAGTTCCCATAGTTACGTTCAGAGCGGACACAAGTGGGCACTCCCGTGGCGCAAGAATCAGCGGGGGGAGCGGCGCCTGGGTAAAGTTGAAACTGTCGGTGATGTCATTCGCGTTTGCGTCCCGTGTTCCCAGCGCCGGTAATCCAAAGCGCTCCTCGATAAACTTCAGCACTGACGTAAATTCGTACTGTGTCGTCGAGATGTGTCCCTTTCGCGCATAAGGAGAGATGACCATGAACGGAACCCGCGGGCCAAATCCGTAGATATCCGGCTGCGGAGGCGCCACATGGTCATAGTCGCCGCCGAAGTCGTCCCACACGACAAACACTGCCGTAGACGCCCACAGCGTGGGATTGTTCATCAACGCGTTCAATTCCGTCACCGTTGCGTTCTCGCCGGCGCAGGTGCTGGCATCCGGATGCTCGCTCTGCCAGAACGGAGTAATCACCCAGCTCACTGCTGGCAGCGTCCCAGCCTGCGCGTCAGCAATGAAATTGGAAGTATCAACGACTTTGTTCCAGTCAGGACCGTTTCTGACGTCGCTGATCGCGTTGAAAATCGACCAGATGTATCCGGGGTCAGAGCTGGGCGGCGCGTAGTATTTCCAGCTCACGCCCGCGTTATCGAGCGTCTGCGCCATGGTTGGCACACCGCTGAAGCACGGGAACTGTAGACCGATCACTCCGTTCGACTGCAGGACGCGAACCTGCTCCAGATCCTCTTCTGTGTTCGGACCGTCACAACCCCAGCTGTGCGTGTTCGCCAAATGAAATGGATTGTCGAGAACGCCGAAAGAGTCCGCGGCGATCGTGTACAGGTGATTGGGAAAGCTGGGTCCATGCAGCGAAGAGAACATGTTCGCGGCGAGCGTAAAGTAGCGTGCGTAGGCAAAGTAGTTCGGAATGTCAGCAGCCGTAAACTGCCGGCACGTCAGGAGATCCCCGTTCATATTGCCGCTATCCGCCCCACCGAGACCAATCAAGTCGAATCGATCCATCTTTCCGCCGTCCATGCCGTATAGCGCATTGGCCCATCCGTGCGTAATGTCATGCTCATAACGGTCTGGGGCGCGCCCCGCGGGAACTACCTGCCCGGTTGAAAGGCGACAGATCTTCGTGCCGTACTTGGGATTGAAAGCTCCAAACATGTTGTCGTACGTACGGTTCTCCTTGATCAGGAACACCACATGATTGATTTTCTGAATGCCAGCCAAAGCACCGTCAGGCTGCCCGAAGGCCAATGGGAGCGGGAAGAGAAAGCATGCGAAGCAGAGCAAACAACCAAAAACAATCCTGCGGCGGGGGACGTACACGAAGCACCTCTTAACCAAAAAAGGGTTGGCAGTAGGTTAATGCAAAACCGTGGCCCGCAGCCGCAGTTCCGCCATTAAAATGTGCTGGCTCTGTTTACACCCCTGGCGAAACCCGAAGCCAGATGCCTCGATTAAGGCAGTGACCACCTCGCAGAACGTTCATCTGAAGTCCCCTGACGATGCCTCAAATGGGCCAAATTGTCCTCAAACCGGTATACGGTTGGCTCATTCTTTGTTTCCTATCAGTTAGAAGGTAAAGCCGCCCTTTTACCTGGTTCTATGGGCCATCTTGTCCCGCCCCTGCAATCTGCAATATGTCGCTAACTGATTCACAGGAAGCACCTTAGCCACTGCCAATTTGGTGTGAAGATTGCCCATAGAAGTACAGGCACGAAGGGCGCAACGCGTCCCTCGCATGCCTGCCGAAACTCTTATGACGACAGAAAAGTTGAAAATCGACAGCGGACAGAAAGAACGGCCGCTCAATTCCCCAGCCTTCAGTGCAGCTTGGGGCCGAGCTCTTGGACTGGCTCTGCTGATGCTTTCAGTGATGCCCTCGTACGGGGGTAATCGGCCTTTCTCGGAGAACGAAACGGCGACCGGGAAGCTCTCGGCTGATCTTCAAGAACGAGCCGGCGCCAGCAACATTGTCACGGTCATCGTGCAGTATCGCCAGATGCCCACCGCCGCGCACTTGGGCTCCTTACAGGCCGGCGGCGCGATGATCAAGTCGAGACTGCACACAATCCGTGCGGTTACGATGCGCGTGCCCGTAGCGATGCTTCCGATACTCGAGAGCAATCCCAACGTTGCTTATGTCACTCCTGACCGCAACGTCAAAATGACAGCAAATCCTGCGACCGAGCAGTTTGCGAGTGCGGTCGAAGCTGATATTGCCGCCTCAACGTATGCCTTGAACGGCACTGGCATCGGCGTGGCCGTCATCGACAGCGGCGTTGCAGCTCATGCCGACCTTGGCAACGGCAGCAACAGTCGCGTGGTGTACAGCCAGAGTTTTGTTGCTGGCGACACCACAACTTCCGACAAGTTCGGACACGGAACACACGTGGCCGGCCTGATTGGCGGCAACGGCTCCGGCTCCGGCAACGGCAATGGCTACGCTGCTACGTTTGCCGGCATCGCTCCCAATGTCAACATTATCAACCTGCGCGTGCTCGACCAGAACGGATTCGGCACCGATAGCCAGGTGATCGCGGCAATTCAGCAGGCGATCGCGTTGAAGAGCACTTACAACATCCGCGTCATCAACATGTCGCTGGGACGCCCAGTGTTCGAAAGCTATACCCTTGATCCGGTGGATCAGGCAGTGGAAGCTGCCTGGAAGGCTGGCATCGTTGTGGTTTGCGCTGCTGGTAACAACGGCCGCTTTGCCGCCACCAGCGGCTTCGGCACAGTTGGTGCTCCCGCCAACGATCCCGCCGTCATCACGGTGGGTGCCACCATGACCGAGGGAACGACGACTCGCGTCGATGACAAGATCGCCAGCTACAGCTCCAAAGGTCCGACCACGCTCGATCACATCGTGAAACCGGACCTGGTCGCGCCTGGCAACTCGCAAGTATCGTTGCTGGTTAAGGGGAGCACGCTGGATACTATCTTTCCACAATACGAAGTTGCGCCGACGAACGGCACCGCTTCCAAGTACTACGTTTTGAGCGGCACCAGCATGGCCACGCCGATCGTGAGTGGTGCGGTAGCGCTGATGCTGCAACAGAACTCTGCGTTGACTCCCGATCAAGTGAAAGCCCGATTGATGAAGACAGCGTGGAAGGGCGTCGGGCAATACACGTATTCGCACGACAGCCATGGAAACCTGTACAACAACGAGTACGATCTGTTCACTTACGGGGCGGGGTATCTCGATATCAACGCCGCTCTTGCCAATACGGACCTCGCGACGGGAGTAGCACTTTCCCCGACCGCGGTCGTGAATTCGAACGGTACGGTATCGATCGTAAACACTTCCACTTCGGCTTTCGGCGGCACCAGCGTGGTTTGGGGTGCTACTTCGGTTGTGTGGGGGAATTCAGTGGTTTGGGGTGCTAACTCATTCTCTAGCACTTCGGTAGTGTGGGGTGCCACCAGCGTTGTCTGGGGGGCCACTTCCGTGTCCGGTTACAGCGTAGTCTGGGGTGCAACTTCCAACATTGCCAGCGCGACCACTGCACTTAGCGATGGCGATCCTGGAGACAACTAGACACCGACTGAAACCATATTCGGAGACTACCATGACAAACACACTGCCAATCAAAGCCAAAGTCATGATCGGAATGGTGGCCGTTGCGAGTCTGTGCGCCTTGTCGTTCGGCGTTATCAGATGGCAATCGCAAGCCTGGCCACAGTTGGTGCTCCTGCTGGCAGCATCGGCACTGAGTTCGCGCTTCAAGGTGAAGCTACCTGGAATGTCGAGCTCAATGTCCGGGAACCTGCCCGTCATCCTTCTGGGAGTCACGCAACTGGGATTGTTCGGAAGCCTGCTCGTGGCGATCACGGCAGCAGTCGCACAGTCCTACAGTTCCGGCGGTATTAAAACGAAAGCCATACAATTTGTATTCAACGCTTGCACTCTTTTGAACGCCGCGGGACTCGCTTATCTGGTCTACCATCGCCAGTTTTTTGGAGTCTACGCAGCGACGCACACGATGTCTCTGGTACTGGCCGCCGCAACATATTTCCTGGCTAACACGGCTCCGGTAGCGAGCATCATCGGATTGACGGAAGGCGGTAATCCTTTTGCCCTCTGGCACAAGGTTTTCCTGTGGTCGTTCCCGAACTACGTAATCGGTGCGGGCTTGACCGCGATCGTCTCCACGTTCACAACCGTTACCGGCCTCGCATCGGTAGCAGGACTGCTGACTGTCCTGTTCGCCGTCTACCAGTCCTACAAGGTGTATGTGAGCCGCACTGACCAGTCACAGCCGCGAGCAATGGCCATGGCTGCCGGCCGATAACTTCACCTACGCCCTGCCTCAAACGCGCAGCCTCACTGGCTGCGCGTTTTTTTTTGCCTTCCGCCCAATTCCTGAAATCCAAATTGTGCAGCTGAGCGTACGTAGTTTGAAGCCGGACAATTCAAAAACCGAAAGGACCTACGAAACATGAAACGCAAGGTATTGGCAGTAGTTTGTCTGATGGGACTGGCAGCGATGTCAGCTGTCGCCGGAATGAAAAATCCGATGGTTGGCGGACAGGAGATGTATCCGACCAAGAACATCGTTGAAAACGCTGTGAATTCAGCGGACCATACGACGCTGGTTGCGGCCGTGAAAGCTGCCGGACTGGTGGAGACTCTCGAGGGGCCCGGTCCGTTCACCGTTTTTGCTCCTACCAACGAAGCATTCAACAAACTTCCGGCGGGCACCGTGGATACGCTCCTGAAGCCGGAGAACAAGGCTACTCTAACCAAGGTCCTGACCTATCACGTCGTCGCGGGCCGTTTATCCGCTCATGACCTGATGAAAAAAATCAAAGAAGGCAACGGCAAGGCAGAGCTGACGACGGTCGAAGGCGGCAAGCTGTGGGTTACTCTCCACGACGGCAAAAATATCGAACTCAAGGACGAAAAGGGCGGCACAGCGATGGTCACAATAGCGAACGTGTTCCAATCTAACGGCGTGATCCACGTGATCGATACGGTGGTGATGCCGAACTAAGCCGTGTTATTAGTTCTCAGCAAGATCCGAATCTCAGCCCCGCCCAGGCGGGGCTTTTTCTTGATGGCTACTTCGCCGCTAGTTTTGCCGGTTCCAAGACAACCTTCATCAACTCGATTGCCAAGTCAGAAGCCTTGTCACCATCCATATTAATGAGCACAACGACTCCCGAGCGACGCTCAGGGACGATCAGGAAAAACGTGCTTGTTCCCTGTTGACCCCCGCTATGGCCAACGTCAAACATTCCGACGCTTTTCCCAGTTCCCCAGCCGAGCGCATAGTCGTTCTGCTTGCCATCAGCAGTTTTCTGGGGGGTCCACATCACGTCGCGCGTCGAGCGCGTCACCAGGCGGTCGTTGAGCATAGCCACTTCGAACTGCGCCATGTCGTCGGCGGAGGAGAGCCATCCACCACCCGGAATTTTGTAGCTGGAGTCAAGAAAGTCAGCGTTCGTGATGGCTCCAGACGCATCCTTACTGTAGAAACGAGTTCGAAACGGAATGATTGCGAATCGATTATCGACCACCGTGTGCGTCATACCGGCCGGGATCAAAACATTCTCGCGCATGTAGTCCACGTAATTTTCGCCCGACGCGCCCTCGATCGCGCAACCCACCAGCGTGAATCCCTGCGTGGAATAGTGGAATTCTGTGCCCGGCTTGGCCACGAGCGGATCGTTCTTGAAGAAATCAAGTCCCGCTCGGATCGAGTCGGCGAAGTGTTTCGTATTGCCGCCCTCAGGATCGTCGTTGGAATCGGACTTGTAGTGGCGAATTCCGCCCATATGCCCGAGAAGTTCACGCGTCGTAATCGGCGTATCTTTCAGTGGGAACGCCGGACAGTATTTTTGGACCGGAGCATCAAGGTCCAGCTTGCCTTGCTGCCAGAGCAGCATGGCTCCGGTTGCCGTGATCGGCTTCGAAATCGATGCCAGCCGGTAAAGCGTATGTGAGGTCGCGGGAACGAGATTTTCCAGGTCGGCGCTGCCGAATCCCGCTGACCACTCTTCCGCTCCATTTTCGACGACCGCTACCGAAACTCCAGGGATGCTGTTGGCCACCATAAAGCGTGCAATCGCAGCCTCTAGCTTGATCCGCTTTTCAGGTGTGATCCCGCCAGACTGAGTGACGGACAGGCAAGGCGTAAGAAGGTCGACGAGGAGGAGAACTGTGGGCGCCACCCATGTAACCAACCTGGACCGCGACCGTCTGCGAACTCGGAGCATGGGCGGGAATTCTACTTTACGTCTCCACAGGACGGGCCAAGATATTTCGAGCTGAACGTGAAGTCCATGTTCATGTTTCGGCCATTTCCACTCGTCACCGCGTGCATCGACCCCTTGGCACTATCGGAACTCGTGACCTCGACCAGGAAAGTCCCGTCGGTGGACATCTGGTCCTTCCCTTGGTTTTCGCAGTGGAACTTCACTTCCAACCGGCTGCCCGTCGAACTCACAATCGTCCGAGTGCATTCCTTTCGGTTTTGATCAAATGCCATCTGTTTCTGGAGCTTCTCTTTGGTGACGCAGTCCTGCCGGACTTCGGTCTTGGGAGCGCCCATCCCGCCCTTCATCATCGCTTCGACCTTGGCGCGCTGCTCGGGAGGCATTTTGGCTAGGGTCTCAGGCGGGATCGTCGGCATGGCGGGCATACCGGTCATCGAGTGAGTCGAAGTCACTTCCCAGAGACCCTCCTTGACGTTGAGGATCGTGATGTTATCGGCGGCCCAAAGGGCTGTCGCGGAAACAACTACAATTAGAACAAGACTTTTGGCTCGCATAAGGAGTCTCCCGGCGCTCGATCACGTCGCGCTGAACAGCATTACACAGCGCGCTTTCTCGAGCAATATCGATCGTCAGAAAGTGAGTTATCACAAGTGGTGCGATCTTGTCAGAAGCGCTCTCCGGGCGAGATTTGGAACATTGCCAACCGCTGTACAATTCTGGTCCGGTGCTATACAAATAGCGAACATCTTGCACTCTAACGGGGCAAGAGACCTATTCCCGGGGAACGAATCGTTGTCCACCAACGCCTCCTACGTGAAGCCAAAGACTCTAGAGGCGGCAGTCGCCGCGCTAGCCGCAGGAGAAGCTCGCATTCTCTCAGGAGGCACCGACTTCTATCCCGCCATCGGCGAGCGCGTGATTCGCGAGGCCGTGGTGGATATTTCAGCGCTTGGCGAATTGCGCGGTATCCAGCAGGAGCCGGACCATTTTCGTATCGGCGGCCTCACCACCTGGACTGACATCATTCGAACGCCATTGCCTCGCTGTTTCGATGCCCTCAAAGCCGCGGCGAGAGAGGTAGGCTCACTCCAGATCCAGAATCGGGGCACGGTCGCCGGCAACCTGTGCAACGCATCGCCGGCCGCTGATGGCGTTCCACCTTTGTTGGCACTCGATGCCGATGTGGAATTACTTTCAAAATCCGGCGTCCGGCGAATACCGCTGGCAGAGTTCCTGGTGGGCAATCGCAAGACGGGGCGGAAGCCGGATGAATTGCTCACGGCCGTGCTCGTTCCCAGAACGATCGAAGATGCCGTCTCGGTATTCCTAAAACTCGGGGCCCGACGTTATCTCGTGATCTCAATTTCAATGGTTGCCGTCGTGGTTCGCGTTGGAGATGATGGGCGAGTGGCAGAAGCGCGTGTCGCCGTGGGTTCCTGCTCGGCAGTCGCCCGGCGCTTGCACGCTCTCGAGCACGAATTGATGGGAGTCTCGGTGCGAACCGGGTTACGCAACATCGTGAGGCCGGAGCATTTGGCATCGCTGTCTCCTATCGACGACGTACGTGCGACGGCTGAATATCGGATGGAGGCGGCGCTGCTGCTCGTGCAGCGGGCGCTGCACACGTGCGCGGAGGACAATTGATGGCGCCCGCGTTAGAGCCACACACGGAGATCGGGCAGTCGATTGGGTTCCGTGTAAACGGGCGAGCGGTCACTGTGCCGCGATCGCCGCTGCACAGGCTTTCTCTTGTTCTCCGAGAAGGACTCGGTTTGACCGGAACCAAAGTCGGATGCGATGCGGGAGATTGCGGCGCCTGCACAGTCCTGCTCGATGGCGATCCCGTGTGCGCCTGCCTTGTGGCGCTCGGACAAGTTGAGGGATGCGAGGTTACGACGGTCGAAGGAATCGCAGCTCGAAGTTCGCCGGCTGGCGCAAGATTGCAGCAATCGTTCCTCTTACACGGTGCCGCACAATGCGGGGCATGCACACCGGGCATGCTGGTGGCCGCGACGGCTTTGCTGGAGAAGAACGCCTGCCCGACCCAGAACGATGTCATGGATGCGATTGGCGGAGTCCTGTGCCGCTGTACGGGCTATCGAAAGATCATCAATGCAATCGTGGACGCCGGCGCGCACAGCGACGCATCGCCCGTCGCGGAATCCGCCAGGTCGAACGGAAGTCCCGCCGTCGGTAGGCGTCTATCGCGGCTAGATGGAGCCAGAAAAATCGACGGCAGCGAAATCTTTGGTGCCGACGAAATCCCCTCGGGAACTCTCGCCGTGCGTGCCATTCGCAGCCCCTATCACCGTGCACGATTTCAATTCGGTGACCTGGGCGCGTTCGTGCGAAAACATCCTGGAATTACCGCGATATTTACGGCCAAGGATATACCCGGAAAGAATTGTTTCGGAGTCATTCCCAAGTTTGCGGATCAACCAGTATTTGCCGAGAAAGAGGCTAGGCACCGTGGCGAGGCGATCGCCGCCGTCGTTGGTGAAGTGGCGGCAATCGAGGCTTTGGAAGTAGCCGACTTTCCCGTGCGCTGGGAAGAACTTCCGCCGATCAAGGATATCGACGCCGCGCTCGCAGCAGCGGCATCCCTCGTCCATGAACACCGCCCCGAGAATATCCTAGTCCGCGGGCGGGTTGTGCGAGGCGGTGTCGAAGAAGCGTTGTCGAAGGCCGCTGTAGTTGCCGAAGCCGAGTACGAAACTGGATTTGTTGAGCATGCCTACATCGAGCCCGAGGCTGGGTTTGCGCGGCGCGTCGGCGACCAGATCGAAATTCAAGCATGCACGCAGGCGCCGTACATGGATCGTAACGACATCGCCGCAATTCTCGGCATCGCGCCGGGAAAGGTGCGCATTATCCCGACCGCGGTCGGAGGCGGCTTCGGTTCGAAGCTCGATCTCTCGGTGCAACCCTTTCTGGCCGTCGCAGCCTGGCATTTGGAACAACCGGTGCGCATGGTTTATTCGCGCAACGAGTCAATGATATCGACCACCAAGCGGCATCCGTCGCGCATCCGTCTGCGCGGTGGTTGTAGCAAAGCAGGCAAGTTGCTGGCGCTCGACTTCGCCGCCGACTTTAATACTGGAGCGTACTCATCCTGGGGTCCGACCGTGGCCGCCCGTGTTCCTGTGCATGCCTCAGGTCCCTATTATGTGCCGCACTATCGAGCCCTCACGCGTGCCATCCATACGAACCTCGTCCCAGCTGGCGCCTTTCGCGGCTTCGGAGTTCCGCAATCGGCAATCGCGCAAGAGCAACTATTTGACGAACTCGCGGACCGTGCCGGAATCGATCGCTTGGAGTTTCGCATTCTTAACGCGCTCGACGGAAATACGCCAACCGTCACCGGGCAGGTCCTTGGCCAGGGTGTTGGCATTCGCGCTTGCCTGGAAGCGCTACGTCCGCGATGGAATGCCGCCAGGCAGGAAGCTGCCGCCTCTAACTCTAGGGCAGCCGGTCCTCTGCGTCGCGGCGTAGGTATCGCCGGAATGTGGTACGGCTGCGGCAATACTTCCCTGCCGAATCCTTCAACGGTGCGCATCGGGCTAAAACGCGACGGCCGGATCGCGTTGCATCAGGGCGCCGTCGATATCGGCCAAGGTTCGAATACGATCGTCACGCAGATCTGCGCCGACGCGCTCCGTGCTCCCATTGAGCGTTTCGACCTGCTTTCGGGAGACACGGCAATTACGCCGGATTGCGGCAAGACTTCGGCATCGCGTCAGACGCTCGTGACAGGTAAAGCTGCCCAAACAGCAGGAGAGCAACTTCGATGTTTGATTTTGAACCTCGCGGGCGCCTGCGACTGTGCGACGATTCATTTCGACGATGGCGGCATCACGGTGTGCGACGGCGACAAATCGCAGAAGCTTGCGCTCGCAAACATGCCTCTTGACGAGTATGGCTACATCATCACCAGCGAGGCAACATTTGATCCACCGACCAGCCCACTCGACGAAAATGGGCAGGGCAATCCTTACGCTGTGTACGGATTTGGCGCACACATGGCGGAGATCGAAGTCGACGTCGAACTCGGAAACATCCGCGTCTTGAAAGTTACCGCAGCGCACGACGTGGGTCGCGCCATTAATCCCACGTTGATTGAAGGCCAGATCGAAGGCGGCGTGGCGCAAGGACTCGGCATGGCCTTGATGGAAGAATTCTTTCCCGGAAAAGGTGAGAATCTCCACGACTATCTGATCCCCTCTGCCGGCGACGTTCCTCCGGTGGAATCGATCCTGATCGAAGATCCCTCGCCAGTCGGCCCGTTTGGAGCAAAAGGAATCGGCGAGCAAGCCGTCATTCCGACCGCGCCGGCGATTCTGAACGCTCTGCACGACGCGATTGGCATCCGTCTGAAAAAGATTCCTGCAACTCCCGACCGAGTTCGCGCCGCGATCCTAGCCAGGGACAAGGCAAACGGGGGACCACGTGGCTGACGACGCGATCCGCTGCGACGCTTGTCCAGTGCTGTGTTACATCAAGCCGGGAAGAACCGGCTCGTGCGATCGCTACGCGAACGCCGATGGGCAACTCGTTCGTCTCGATCCGCACGTTCTGCTGGATCGCGCAGTATCGCGCGGCGAAACGCTGGTTCCCTTCCTGGAGAAAGCGCGCGAGTGGGACGGCACTCTGGTCAGCGGTGAAGAAACCTTTGTGACCGCAATTGGCGCCGGCACCACCTATCCCGACTACAAGCCTGCCCCTTTTATCATCTCCTCCGAAGTGGCCGGCGTGGATATGGTCACGGTCGTGACGGAGGGAATTTTCAGCTACTGCGGCGTGAAGCTGAAGGTCGATACTGACCGCCATCTTGGAGCCGAGTGCAGTACTGTACGAGCGCAAGGCGAGGCCGTGGGACACGTCACGACGAACGAATACGGATCGCAGATGCTCTCGCTCGGCGGCGTACGCCACCTTACCGGTGGCAGCCGGCACGAAGGCACGGCCACGTGCGATGCTCTGGTCAACCTTTGCAACGGAAATGCTGTCGAGCTCAAGGTCGATGAGGGCGCCACAATCGTCGTGCAAGCCGACAAGCCGCCGATCATCGACGGCGTCCGGGAAGAGCGCATGCGAGTGGGTTGTGGCTCGGCCACCATCGGCATGTTTGCGAAGCAGTGGTTTGGCAAAGTCGATGAAGTCGTAGTTGTCGACGATCACATCACCGGCGTTCTGTCAGAACATCAGGCGGGAAAGTTGCTGGGCGTTCCAGAAACCGGCATCAAGATGAAAGGCCGGCGCTCCACCCCGGGGCGCTATTTCCGGGTAGCAGAACCCGGCACATCCTGGGGCGGAACCAACATTGATGACCCCCTCTCGATCATTGGCCCGTTCGATCCGAAGAATGCACACCCCGGTTTGCGACTATTGATGGTGAGCACGACCGGAGAGCATTCCGCTTATTTCGAACTCGACGAAGCACTCGAGCCAGCCGAAAAGGACTTGCCCGCTCTGCTGCGAGAATCCGTCGAACGTATTCGCGAAAACTGCGAGCCTGCTCTTTGCACCGTCCTGTTCATGGGCGGCGCAGGCGGATCGCTGCGTGCCGGAGTCACGGAGAACCCCGTGAAGCTCACGCATTCTGTTCGAGATTCGCTCACTCGCGTAACCTGTGGTGGCGCTCCGACGTACGTTTGGCCCGGCGGAGGAATCACGATCATGGCCGATGTGAGCCGCATGCCCGCGAATGCATTTGGCTATGTTCCAACCCCTGCCCTGGTAGCGCCCATCGAGTTTTCTCTGAAGCTCTCGGACTACGCGGCGCTCGGCGGATACATGGACTCGGTAAAGCCACTTCGCTCGATTAAAAAGCATGAGGAATCTCGCCGAAGGGTCTCGGCACGGCCCGATAATCCATGGCCGCTCGGTGCGGAGAAGCGCAGCAAATGACACAGATGAACAATGGCCGTGCGCAGATTCAAATGCTCCCCGATGGACGCCGCCTCCACCTTCACGATGGACCGATCGACGTGATTCTCGAAGCATTCGGCGAGCCCGACCAGATCGAGGTCGCCTATCAGGCCGCTGCGAATCGTTTCGTCACAGTCCTCGACGAGCTATGCTTCGAACTCCCTCTCCTGCGACGACCTGTGAGTGCAGATAGTTCCCATCCCGCCGGTGTGATCGCGCGCCGGATGGCCGCAGCCGTAAGGCCTTACGCAACCCACACCTTCATCACTCCGATGGCAGCGGTTGCCGGCGCGGTGGCGGAGGAACTGCTTGAAGTGATGGTCTCCTCCGCCAAGCTTTCGAAGGCATTCGTCAACGACGGAGGGGACATTGCCCTATGCCTTACGGCTGGGCAGAAATTTGTAGTGGGAATGATTCAGTATCCAGATCAGCGAGCGACTGATCTGAAAAATCCAACCAATCTGTACGGCGCTACCACCATTGATTTCTCCCAACCGATCCGCGGAATTGCCACGAGCGGTTGGCGCGGCCGTAGTTTTTCTCTCGGCATTGCCGACGCAGTCACCGTGCTCGCCGATACCGCCGCCATGGCCGACGCTGCCGCGACCGTCGTGGCCAACGCAGTAGATCTCCCCGGGCATCCTCGCATCCGGCGGGTTCCAGCCTGTGAACTCGCTCCTGACAGCGATCTCGGCGACCGCCTGGTAACGCAATCGGTAGGCGAATTGGCAGCGACCGAGATTCGCGAAGCGCTCGAAGCTGGCGTCACCGTCGCCAAATCGCTACAACGACGCGGACTCATACATGCCGGCGCGTTGACCTTGCAAGGAGAGACGCAAGTGGTGGGCGCCCCAGCTTCATTGTGGTTGAAGCAGGATTCCGCGCTCGATGGGAGAATGGTTCATGCCTGAAGTCCAGATTCGCAAGCGAGCTGTCCTGGTCGAAGAGATTTTTCACGAAGGCGGACCCGTCGCGGACACTCCGCACCGCCGCGCCGCATCGCTAGTGGTAATCCATAATCCGTATGCGGGCCAATATGTTGAAGAGATTGCTGGCTTCATGGACGACTTGAAACCCCTGGGCCTCGAAATGGCGAACTCGCTTGTAAAGGCGCTCGGCGGCGATCCCAAAGTGATCGAAGGCTACGGCAAAGGCGCGATCATCGGCTCTGCTGGAGAGCTTGAGCACGGCGCACTTTGGCATGTTCCCGGTGGTTATGCCATGCGTGAAGTGCTCGGAGACGCAAAGGCGATTGTCTCCTCCACCAAGAAAGTTGGCGGCCCTGGGACACGCCTCGATGTTCCCATCACTCATATCAACGCTTCGTACGTGCGCAGCCATTTTGATGCGATGGAGTTGGGCATTAACGATGCTCCCCGCGCCGACGAGATATTGCTCGCTTTAGTGATGACCACCGGAGCTCGCGTGCACGCCCGCGTCGGCGGATTAAAGTCCTCCGAGATCAAGGGCGAGGACGGTCTGCGATGAAGGCGAAAATCCGGAAAATCGCGACATTCGTCGAAGAGATCTCGACTGAGATGGGCCGGGCGGTCAGTCCTCCGACCAGGCGCGCGGCGGCGGTCGCGGTCATCGAAAATCCCCATGCCGGCAAGTATGTGGAAGACCTTTCCGACTTGATGGCGATCGGTGAAGAACTCGGCGAAGTATTGACGCAGCGGGCGGTTGCCGCCCTCGGCATACTGGGACCGTCGGCCGAAAGCTACGGCAAGGCCGCTGCCGTCGGCGAAAATGGCGAGCTCGAGCATGCTGCCGCGATCCTTCATCCCAAACTCGGCACACCGGTGAGGCGGGTGCTGGGCAAGGGTGCGGCGCTGATTCCGTCGTCCAAGAAGCGCGGTGGACTCGGCGTAGTCCTCGATATCCCGCTCGGCCACAAAGATGCCGCCTTTGTGCGCAGTCACTTCGATGGCATGGAAGTCCGAATCAGCGATGCTCCCCGGGCAAACGAAATCGTGGTCGCAATCGCCGTCACTGATAGTGGGCGTCCGCTGCCGCGTGTGGGCGGCCTGACGAAAGAGCAGATCAAAGGAGAGGACGGCTTGCGGTGACGTCCATTTGCCGGATTAAACTCTCCACGGAGACATCGATTCAGATGACTAGCCAACAGACGCGCTGGACGTTGTGCCTATTGCCCATTTTCCTTCTAGCTCTGTCTAACGCAGAGGCTCAGAAGCAACCCGCCGACATGCTGATCACCGGCATGGTTGTCAGCATGGACGGCCAACGCCACATCTATGACGACGGAGCAGTCGTAGTGACTGGCGACACCATCGTCGCAGTCGGCCCGCGCGCAGAGATCGAAGCCAAGTACCAAGCCCGGCAGAAGATCGACGGTAAGAACGCGCTTGTCCTTCCAGGCTTCATCAACGGTCACACCCACGTCCCGATGACCCTGTTCCGCGGACTGCACGACGATGTCACGCTCAACGACTGGCTCTACAAGTACATCTTCCCCGCTGAAGCGAAGAACGTGACTGAGGAATTCGTGCGCTGGGGCACCCGTTTGGCGGCGGCCGAGCAGATCCGCTCCGGCGTGACCACGTTCGCCGATATGTATTACTTCGAAGACGCGGTGGCGGAGGAGACGAAGAAAGCCGGCATGCGCGGCATCCTCGGCGAAACTTTCATTGACTTCCCTGCTCCGGACAACAAGACGAACGCCGCCATGTTGGCCTACACCGAGAAGTTCCTGCAGAAGTGGCAGGGTGACTCACTGATTCACGCAGCGCCGGCGCCGCACTCCATCTACACCTGTTCGCAGAAGACGTTGCAGGATGCCGCTGCTCTTGCGCGCAAGTATCATGCGCCCATTCTCATTCATCTTTCCGAGATGAAGAAAGAGAACGACGACAGTTTCAAGAACAACGGCATGTCTCCCACCCAGTACCTCGACAAAATTGGCGTGCTCGGCCCGGATGTCGTCGGCGCGCACTGCATTTTTGTCGACGAAGCTGATCGCAAGACGCTCGCGCTCCACAATGTGGGTTGCGTTCACAATCCATCCAGCAACATGATGATTGCCAGCGGAGTTGCGCCCGTGCCGGAAGAGCGCGCGGCTGGAATCGCGGTTGGCCTCGGCACAGACGGCCCCGCCGGCAGCAACAACGATCTCGATCTGATGGAAGAGATTGATCTCGCAGCCAAACTGGCTAAGATAACTCGAATGAGCCCATTAGCACTCAACGCTCAAGCTGTAGTTGAAATGGCGACAATCGACGGCGCCCGCGCCCTGCATATGGAAAAAGAGATCGGATCGCTGGAAAAGGGCAAGAAGGCCGACTTGATTCTAATTTCGCTCGATGAACCGAATGCCGTCCCGATGTATGACGTCTATGCACAGATTGCCTACTCGCTGAAAGGCAGCGACGTCGAAACCGTCATGATCGGCGGTCGTCTGGTGATGAAGGATCACAAACTTCTGACCGTCGATGAAGAAGCGGCGATTGCCAAGGCGCGTGAATACCGGAAGTCGGTTGCCGCGTCGCTTGGAATGCAGTAGGACGGTAGGGGCGCCATTTGCGGCAACTGCCCACCGCTATACCACCACGGGTACGGTTGTCGCGGGCGGCGTGTTGCGGCTGCGCTGCGCGCTGATGGCACCGTCGATGATCACCATGCCAATTCCCGGTAGATCTCCCTTTTGAATGCTCTCCAGAAGATTCTTCCCTGCTGAGTGCTGGGCTTTGTCCATGAGAACGAAAGATCCTTCGCGCCCCGGTGCAATCAGGCCGCAATTCAGGTCGCGTATCTTCGCTGTGTTCCCCGTCGCAAGACAAATTGCGACTTCCGCCGGAATCCCGCCAAGCGATGACAATAAAGAAATCATACGAAGAATGCCCAGCGGCTGAACGCCCGATCCCGCGGGCGAGTCCGTCCCAAGAATCACTCGGGCGAGTTGCTTCAAATGCATGGCCGTCCGCAGCGTGAGCAGCGCCGCTCGTTCATTTCCGTTATGCACAATCTCCAGGGCCCGCGTCGACCGCTCACACAAAGTTGTTATCTGATCGTCCGGCAACGCCGTGTGTCCACCGTTGACGTGGCCAATCACATCCGCATCGGTTTCAAGAACCATGTCTTTGTCGATCAGGCTGGAGCCGGGGATCGACGGGCCGCCCGTATGAATCGTGCTTTGGATGCCATACTTCCGCGCCCAGGAGACCATCTGATGGGCCGTCTTGCCATCCTTGACGCTGCCCAGTCCAACTTCCCCCAGTATCTTCACTCCCGCAGCGGCCAGCTCCTTGAAGTCATCTTCGACCATACCGTGCTCCAGTACAGGCGCTCCTGCGTAAATCTTCACTCCACCCGGACGAAAAGCGTGAAAGGCACGCTGTGCGAAAATAGCCATCGCTTTCAGTCCGACGATATCTTTCGGCCGCCCGGGCGTGTGCACTTCTCCGGCGGAAATCATCGTCGTGACGCCGCCATGCAGATAGCTGTCAATCCAGCCAAGTTGATTCTGGCGTGGGGTCCAGTCGCCACACACGGGGTGTACGTGACTGTCGATGAGCCCCGGCGCGAGCGCCGTCCCTTTTGCGTCGATCGTGACGGTGGCTGAAGAAGTATCGAGATCTTTCTCCTTGCCTACGGCGGCAATGCGATCGCCGACAACAACCACAGTGTCTGCGTCGAGGATCGGCTGGGCTAGTTCACCGCTGAGCAAAAGGCCGACGTTGCGGATCACCAGCTTGTTTGGCGTTCCCGATATCGATACTTCGTCGTGGGACATGGTTTCCTTCCCGTGCACGGATTGAATGCGAACTCAGTGGCCGTTAGTATACAAATGAATTAGCTGACAAGCGGGCTGCCGTATTTCTAGGGCGGGAGAAGGGGACGCGGAATGCAATCTCGTGACTTCATTTTTTGGGAAGTAGACGTACAGGTTGATTTCATGCTGCCCGGCGGCAAACTCTACGTCCCCGGAGCCGAGAAGCTGCGCCCGAACATCCGCAAATTAACAGAGGCCGCAAGGCGCAACGAGGTCTTCCTGGTATCGAGCGGCGACTTCCATCCTCCAAACGATCCCGAGTTCGCGCACTTCCCCCCGCATTGCTTGAAAGGCGACGCAGGGTCAAATCTCCTTCCCGAAGCGCTCGCCGACAAAGTCGTCTACGTCGAAAACCTGCCGGCCGCACAGCTACCCAGCGACCTTTCCTCGTACCAGCAGATCGTCCTGGAGAAGCAGACCTTCGACGTGTTTCAGACTCTCCATGCTGATGAATTGGTAGACCGATTGGGGAAGAAACCGGAATTCGTCGTCTTTGGCGTAGTCACCGAATACTGCGTCGCTTGCGCGGTGAAAGGCCTGCTGCAACGCGGACGCCGAGTAGCGGTCGTCCAAGATGCGATAGAAACTCTGGCTAAACCGGCTGGAGATCAGGCAATCACAGAGTTCCGCAGCCTGGGCGCCCGCGTTACTACAACCGACGAAGTACTCGCCCAATTGTCCCGCGGAATCGCAAACGACGAGCGACCAGCGATGGCCGACTAGCCTACAGCAGCATTCCCGCGATCGACGCCGACATCAGATTCGCCATCGTTCCCGCCATCATAGCGCGCAAGCCGAGCCGAGCCAATTCCCCACGCTTGTTGGGCGCTAGCGCACCGATTCCGCCCATCTGGATTCCGATCGAGCTGAAATTGGCAAAGCCGCAGAGCGCAAACGTCGCAATGGTGAACGAGCGTGGATCGAGCAACGCCTTTTGCGGTCCGAGCATCTTGAACGCCACCAGTTCGTTTAACACCATGCGCACGCCCAGAAGATTGCCAATGGCCTGGCAGTCTTGCCACGGAATTCCGATTACCCATGCGATCGGAGCGAAGAGTACGCCCAGGATTGATTCCAGGCTTGAGGGAAACCATGCGAAGTGGGTGTGAATTCCTCCCATAATTCCGTCCAGCAAGGCAATCAATGCCAAGAACGAAATCAGCATTGCGGCGATATTCAGCGCCATATGCAGCCCGTCGGTCGTTCCACGCGCGATGGCGCCGAGTAAATTTGTCTTCTCCTGACCCTCCGGCATGACAACCCGCCCCGCGGTCTTGGGAACCTCGGTTTCCGGTACCAGCATCTTGGCCATCAAAAGCGTGCCTGGGGCGGTCATGATCACGGCGCTCAGCAGATGTTTTGGCTCAATTCCGAATGCGATGTAGGCCGCCATGATGCTTCCGGACACATGCGCCATCCCGCTCGTCATCACTGTCATCAGTTCTGAATACGTGAGATCGGGAAGAAATGGACGAATCGTCTGCGGCGCTTCCGTCTGCCCCATAAAAATGCTCGCAGCCACGTTCAGTGATTCGGCTCCGCTCACGCCCATCAGCCGAGTCATCAGCCACGCAGCCCCCTTGATTACAATTTGCATGACTCCTAAGTAATAGAGCACCGCAAACAGCGCGCAGATGAAGATGACGGTCGGCAAAACCTGAAAGGCAAAATAAAACCCTAGTTGCGATCCTTGTTTGCCGAGATCTCCAAACACAAATTGTGATCCAGCGAAGGCATAGCTGAGCAAGCGGTTCACCGCGTCGCCGGCTCTTTGGAACAGCACTCGGCCGACTTCCATCCGGAGGACAAAAATGGCAAAGGCAACCTGCAGGCCCAGCCCCCATCCCACCGTTTTCAGCCGAATCGCCTTGCGGTTAGTAGAGAAAATGTAGGCAAGTGCCAACATGGTAAGCAATCCGAGAATGCCGGTGAAACGTCCCATCTTTATCCCTCTGGAAATCAGTATTCGCCTTTGTAGATCACGCGATGGACTAACGGCGGTCTCTGTGCGGGCGGAGTAGGCCCGATTTGATAACTCTCCAGCAGCATCGTTTTTGCGCGCGCAGCCTGCGCACCGGAATGGCAGTGGATTGTGCAGAGCGACTCCCCCGCAGAAACTTTGTCGCCGATCTTCTTATGCACCACGATTCCAACTGCCGGATCAACCGAATCTTCCTTGCGCTCGCGGCCGCCGCCGAGAATCACGCACGCAGTCCCCACCTGTTCACACGCAATCGCAGTCACGTAACCTGCCAGCCGACTGGAAACTTCGACGCGGTGTTCAGTGCTCGGCAGACGGGATGGATCGTCAAGGGCGCTGATGTCGCCACCGTGCAATTCGACCATCTGCCGAAATCTCTCAAAAGCCTTACCGGATGCTATGATCTCTCCGGACGCTTTCTTCCCCTGCGCAACTGTCTTCGACGCCCCACCCAAAAACAGCATCCAGGCTGCCAGGTCGATACACAGATCTCGCAAATCCGCCGGCCCTCCACCGTGTAGCACCTCGATGCACTCCTGCACCTCGAGCGCGTTGCCAACCATGCGGCCAAGCGGCTGATTCATGTCCGTAATCAGCGCTGCCATCTGCTTGCCCATCAGCTCGCCGGTTTCGACCATGAGTTGCGCCAGGAAGACCGCATCTTCCTCTTTTTTCATGAAGGCGCCCGAGCCTGTCTTCACGTCAAGTACAAGTGCGTCGGTCCCTTCCGCAAGCTTCTTGCTCATGATGGAGGCGCAGATCAGATATGGGCTCTCGACCGTGCCAGTAACGTCGCGCAGCGCATATAGCTTCCTATCCGCGGGAGCAACTCTCTCCGTCTGGCCGATCATGGACGCGCCGCACGCCTTCAGCACTCGATGAAATTCCGCGACCGATAAGCCCACGCGGAACCCAGGGATCGACTCGAGCTTATCGAGCGTCCCGCCCGTGTGCCCGAGTCCGCGCCCGCTGATCATCGGCACATACAGACCGGCAGCTGCCACTAGTGGTGCAAGCACCAGAGAGGTCTTATCGCCGACGCCGCCCGTCGAGTGTTTATCTACTTTTTTCGCGGGTAGAAAACTCAGATCCAGCACTTCGCCCGAATGCAGCATGGCATCGGTAAGAGCAGCCGTTTCCTCGCGGCTCATGCCCTTGAGCACAACCGCCATCAGCCATGCGGCCATCTGATAATCGGGAATGCTGCCGTCGGTACAGCCCTCGACAAGGTATCCAATTTCCGCGGTAGACAACGCACCGCCATCCCGTTTCTTGCGGATGAGATCGATGACACGAAAGGTAGTTGATGCAGCGCTAGGCTGGCTCACTTGAGGCGGAATCCCTCCGGGAGAAGTTCGGTGATATGACTTTCCGTCCAGCCGTTCTTGCCCTGATAGAAAATGACCGCATCGGGACCGAATTCGTAGATGACCTGACGACATGCGCCACAGGGCGAGCAAGGAACTCCTTGTGCGTTCGTGACCGCAACCGCCTTGATCTTCAGTTTCGGGCCTTTTTCGGCCACTGCTGAAAAGATAGCCGTCCGCTCGGCGCAATTCGTCATGCCATACGACGAATTCTCGACGTTGCAACCGACAAACACGTCGCCCCTAGCCGTGAGAATCGCAGCTCCTACTTTGAAGGACGAAAATGGCGCATAGGCATTCTTCATCGCCTTGCGCGCCGAGCGCAGCAATCGCTCGCGCATCGCCGCGGATACCTTACTCTTGGGCATACTCGATCAGTTGGACCAGCAAAGTTTGGTGCGCCATTGTAAACCGACCCTGCGCAGGAGCCTACGGGATTTTAGGGAGCACCTGCGTTCAGGGTCAGTACATGATGGTCTTGGTCAAGTGATGCGGCCACCACGTGGTGTGATAGTGCGCCCAGAGACGGGCGTCGATCTGGGGCACGACGATCTGCCGATCCGGTGGACGGAGTCGGTTCACTTCCTCCGCCAGCAAAGCGCTGGCATAAATGCAGTGCGCGCGAATCTCAACTTCACACGCGCTGTTTCTCGCGATCAGCTGGTGCGAGTTAATCGCAGCTTCCAGCTTAGGCGAATAGCGAGTGACCCCGAGCAGTCGCAACGCGACCGGAACAATGTAATCCGCAAAAGCTGACATCGTTTCCAGATCCGCCAGCGTAAACTTCCCGGACTTCCCGAGGCTGGTGTACAGAAACCAGATGGCCAGTTGCGGGAGCTTATAGAACTTGACGGTGTGCCCTCCGTAAAGGCTCTCGTCTCGAAACCGCGGGAACTCGCTGACCAGTCGGTCAATCAGCCCATGGCCTCCGTCATAGAGCTTGGGCGAGCAAGACGTAACGAAGTTGTGAAACCGGCCGCCGTACTCGCGCGCCAGCACAGCCCCAACCTGGTGGAGGATTTGCATCTTCTCATCAAGCATCGGCAGTTCGATATTCCCCGCGAATATCGTTTTCATTTCGGCCCGCTTGATTTTGGCCAGAAACTGACCATCAAGAATCGGGATGCCGCGATCCATCGCCCGCTTCATGCACGCAAACAACGCATCCGAGTCTGACCAACCCCGGCCCGCATACTCCACTTGAAACTTAATGTGGCTGGAAAAGTCAGTGAACGCCGTATCGATGCAGGCAGTCGTCAGAATGAAATCCATCGTCTCCCGCGCATCGCCAGCTCCAATGGCAAAGGGCAAGGCATAGTCCGGAATCGGCAACTCTTCATACGCCATCCAGCCAGCAACCTCGCTGATCTTGGCGACGTCGGTTTGCACGTCACGCGAGCACTCGACCACTGGTTGAATGCTGTCGAGCACCGGACTGCCCTTCAATTTCGGCCAACGTATTTCTTGACTTGCTCTCATGGTTTCATGTCCGTACCACCTAGCAATTCGAATGACCGACTATTATAGCGGCCAATCTTGACGGTCCCATGTACCGGTGTTAACTTCAGGCCACGCGTCCGCACCTTGGAGACATTGTTCTGAATCGGCCAGAGAGAACCCAGAATTCCACCTTCCCGGGCCGCATCGACCTTCGACGCCGCGAGTTTCTGATTCGCTTCTGCCAGGGAGCTTCGGCGGCTATGCTGCCAGCGGGCCTGCGCACGCTGGGCGTCCCCTTTTACGATCTCGATCCCGCCAAGACAACTTCATCTTCATCGCCTAGCGAGTTTTACTTGCATCCCCATTACCGCACGCGCCGCCCGCTCGACATCTTATTGCTCAAGGCGAAAGCGGGGGCCGACAATTTTGTGACCGAACAATACGCCGACCAGATCACCGGCGTGTTTACCAAGTGGAGTTCCAATCTTCTCCAGGCACCGCAAGATATGACTGCGATCGAGGCGGTTCTCGCAACAGACTTCGCAGCAGCATCTCTGGAGCCCGCTGAATCTCGGGTAGTCCGCACTGGGCCGCCGATTGAGGTCCGACGCAACACCTTCAGGCAACAAGCGGCGCTATCGCGCGACTTATTTCTGCAGCAACTGCGCTCGGCGTTGAATCCCTTCTCGAAATTCCTGACCGCTGAGTTTCAGGTGACGAGCATCAACGCCCGCTCAATGGGGACGATTTCCTTATCTCCAGACCAGTTGGAGACTCGCATTCGCTACGAATTTGTAGGCGCGGGCCGCCAATTCTATCGCGAGCAACGCCTCGGCTATTGGCAGATACTGTGGGACCGCGATGCCTCCGGCGGGCTTCACCTTCGCCAATGGCAAACTCTGGATGAAACGCTGAGTCGTTCCACCAGCCCCTGCTACTCCGACATTTCTGCTACTGCGCTCGGCGGGAACGCATCCTATTCTTCGCAACTTCTCCACGGTACGGACTACTGGCGCTCCGTGCTCGACGCCGCGTGTGGCATCGATATCTACGGCCACAACGGAGTCTCTGTCGGCGACATTGATGGTGACGGATTTGACGATCTCTACGTCTGCCAACCCGGGGGCCTTCCTAATCGGTTGTACCGCAATCGCGGCGATGGGACGTTTGAAGACATTACCGAGGCGTCAGCTGTCGGCGTGTTCGAAAACACTGCTTGTGCGCTTTTTGTCGACGTGGACAACGACGGCAAGCAGGACTTGATCGTGGTGCGCGCCAACGGTCCGATGCTGTTTTTGAACCAAGGTCAAGGTAAATTCCGCCAGAAAGCCGACGCCTTTCAGTTCGCCACGCCCCCGCAGGGAACTTTTACTGGAGCAGCGGTTGCCGACTATGATCGCGACGGCTGGCTGGATATCTATTTCTGTCTCTACGTCTACTATCAGGGCACTGACCAGTACAAATATCCGTCTCCTTATTACGACGCCGAGAATGGCCCTCCCAATTTCATGATGCGGAATCACCGCGACGGCACATTCCGCGATGTAACTGCCGAAACAGGCCTGAGCCAGAACAACACCCGCTACAGCTTTTGCTGCGGTTGGACCGATTTCAACCGCGACGGTTGGCCCGATCTTTACGTGGTGAACGATTTTGGTCGGAAGAATCTCTATCGCAACAACGGCACTGGAACTTTCACCGATATTGCCGCGGAGGCGGGTGTGGAAGACATCGGCGCCGGTATGAGCGTCTGCTGCTTCGACTACGACAATGACGGCGTGGAAGACGTCTACGTAGCCGACATGTGGACCGCGGCGGGCGAGCGAATCACGATGCAGGATAGATTCCAGAAAGACGCACCCGCCGCAGCGCGCACTCTGTATCGTAAGCACACCATGGGCAACTCACTCTTTCGCAACACTTCCTCGAAGGACCGAGCATCCTTCGCAGACACCACCAGCGCTGCGGGCGTCGGCATTGGCCGCTGGGCGTGGTCGAGCGACGCCTGGGACTTCGATCATGATGGTTTCCCCGACCTGTACATCGCCAATGGCATGGTTACAGGCCCTTCACGCGAGGATCTGAACAGTTTCTTCTGGCGACAAGTGGTTGCCTATTCGCCGGACGAAGCGAAGCCCTCGCACGAATACGAGCAAGGATGGAGCGCGATCAACGAATTGATCCGCGCCGATGGCACTTGGAGCGGGTACGAGCGCAACGTGTTCTACGCCAACAACGGTGACGGAACCTTCTCCGACATCTCGGGTGTGGTCGGCCTCGATTTCCTCGAAGACGGACGATCCTTCGCCATCGCCGACTTCGATCACGATGGACGTCAGGAAGTGTTCCTGAAGAATCGCAACGGACCGGTGCTGCGGATTCTGAAGAACGTGATGGAGCATCTTCCTCCATCCATTTCCTTCCGCCTCCGAGGCACCAAGAGCAATCGAGACGCGATTGGAACGGTTATCACGTTAGAATCTGACGCAGGACGCCAGACTCGTTCTCTACAAGCGGGCTCCGGATTCCTGTCGCAGCACAGCAAAGACGTGTTCTTCGGACTCGGAGCAGGGCACGGGCCAATACACGCGTCCATTCGCTGGCCAAGCGGTCTCGTGCAAGAACTTCGCGATCTGCCGGCGAATCACCGGATCTGGATCGAAGAAAACGCAGCGCTCTTTCGCGTAGAACCTTTCAAGCCGACAGGTGCGACCTCTGCACCTGCGCCGGAGGCCAAACTACAGCAGATCGAAACTCTCCCCACGACGGCCGAAACCTGGCTCCTGGCGCCGGTAGAAGCACCCGACTTCTCGCTTCCCGATCTCACCGGACAACTGGTCACACTATCAGCCCATCGCGGAAAACCGGTACTCCTCAACTTCTGGACGACGGGCGCCACACGATGGCAGCAGGACAGGATCGCATTCGATCAGCGTCACACAGCCTGGTCTGCTCAAGGATTACAACTGCTTTCCGTGAATCTCGATGCGCGCGACGACCTCGACAAAGTCCGCACATTAGTGAGGGAGAATCACATCTCGTTCCCGGTTCTTCTCGGCACCAACGACACCGCGGCCATTTACAACATTGTTTATCGCTATTTGTTTGACCGGCATCGCGACCTCTCCTTGCCCGCTTCCCTCCTCATCAGCGACAAAGGAGAGATCCTGAAGGTTTACCAGGGACCAGCCAACGGTGAGCACGTCGAGTACGACTTGCGGCACATCCCACAAACGAGTGGCGAACGACTCGCCCGCGCGCTTCCTTTTCACGGTGTCACCGATACCATCGAATTCGGACGCAACTATCTATCCTATGGCTCCGTTTTTTTTCAGGGCGGCTACATGGATCAAGCCGCCGCTTCGTTCCGGATCGCTCTCCGTGACGATCCGACCAGCGCCGAAGCCCTCTACGGCATCGGGAGCGTATACCTAGATCAGCAAAAAACTGCCGAAGCGCGCGACTGTTTTGAACGCGCCCTTGAGCTTCGCGCCGGTTATCCTGATACGCTGGCGAACTGCTGGAATAACCTGGGTTTGCTCGCCGGACGCGCCGGTGATCGGCCCAAAGCTATCGGCGATTTTCTCGAAGCTCTCAAGCTGAGTCCCGATCATTTGATTGCCCTCGACAATTTGGGCAGCGCGTATCGCCAGGAAAAACGCTGGGATGACGCCCTGAAGACTTATCAGCGAGCGTTAGCCCTCAATCCCGAGGATGTCGAAGCGAACTACGGTCAAGGGATGGTTTATGCGCAGAATGAGGACACGACCCGCGCCTTCGACTCCCTGCAGAAGGCACTCAATCTGCGCCCGGTCTATCCGGAAGCACTGAACAATTTAGGAATTCTCTATCTGCGCACCCAGCGTCGCGACGAGGCCGTCGCTACATTCGAAGAATGCATCCGCGTGGCGCCCTCCTTCGAGCAGTCGTATCTGAATCTCGCTCGGGTCTATGCGGTAGAAGGAACACCGGAAAAGGCCAGGGCCGTTCTCAAGGAGTTGCTCACGCTGCATCCGGAAAATCAAATGGCTAAGCAGATGCTCGAACAGCTAGGACATTAGTTCTGCCTACCTTGTGGTCGGCTTAGGCGTCTCCGCCGTCAGTAAGTCCACGAACATTTTGTAGAACTTCTCCGTATCTAGATCAACCTGCACCTCGACCGCCTGCACGTCGCGCTTCGGCTTGTCCCGATCTGACCAGGTCAGCGTGTCGCCATACCCCGCACCGCGATCGAGATTCACATCCATATAGCGAGTTTCTTTCTTCGTAATCACGCTCGGGTCAAGCCATGCAGCGGATGTCAGTTCGTCCCACAGATAGTTGTAGGTTCCGTGCAGCCGCGCATATGTTCCAAGGTATTGCGCGGACGGAGTCTTCCCACTCCTGATCCTGTCGATCAACTCGTTGGTCATCCGCGTCTTCAACGAAATATCCACCGGAGTACAAACGATCCTCTTCCAAGGCGCCCGCAGCACGATGTGCGCCGCCTCCGGATCGAACCAGAGATTAAACTCATGCCGCGGCAAGTTGACGAACTCCGGATCGTCGGTCTGCGGATTCAGGCTCGCGCCCATGAATACCAATTCCTTCGCGAGGCTGGCAAATTCGGGGTCTATCGACAGCGCGAGCGCCAGATTCGTCATCGGGCCGCCTTCATAGATCGTCACTTCGTGTGGATACTTGCGCGCCATCCGCACCAGGAAGTGCGCTGCGTCTTCGTCGGCCGCTTTTATGGTGGGCATTCCTTCCGGCATCGCCCCTAATTCGCGCGGTGCGTGATATACCGAGGGCGTCCATGCTCCAAGCCACTGAATCGCGCCATAGCGTTGCTCCCACTGGAGCGTCTCTTCCCTAGTTCTGACCAAAGGATTCTCGGCGCCAGGAACGACCGGAATGTCGGTTCTTTCAATCAGTTCGAGCGTGCGCAGCGTGTGCGCAACTTCCTCGGTGAGCCAGGCATCGCCCGTCACGACCGTAATGCCCAAAACGTCCGTCTGCGGAGACTGAATCAGCAGCAGGATCGCTTGCTGGTCCGTACCGGCGGGTCCAGCTGCATCTTGATCGATGATGATCTTGCGCTTCTCTGCCGCCGCGCTCACCACACACGCCAACAGCGTCACGACGATATAAGTCCCGCTTCGGCCCATTCTCATCTTCACTTCAGAGGCTCCCCAACGATTAACTCCATTAGTGCCATCACACGCTTCATCGGCGTGTCATTGTAAGGCTTAGCCCCAACCTTCGCCAAGGTTTTACAAGTGGTCCTTGCGATAGAATGAGGTGCGCCGATCACGACAGTTCCGCTTCACATGGAGCCAACCAGCGTGACCTCACGCTATTTCAGAGCAACGCGGATTCCAATCGCCTTCTACGTTCTGGCTATGATCGGCTTGCTCGGGACGGGTCGTGCTCAGTCCTCGGAATCCACTATCCAGGCCACAGGCAAGGTCTGGGGATACGTGCGCGACTCCTCCGGTAAGCCACTCGCAAACGCTCGAGTATCCTTACAGCCTGTGACTGGCGATCAGTTGCCTCCGGCTTCACAGACGTTAACCGCATATACAGACGTCAACGGAACTTACAGTTTCGGTGCGCTTCACCCGGGCGTGTACACGGTGCGCGCGCTGGTCAGCGGATTTGCCCAAGCGATCCTGGGCCCGGTGAGCCTCTCCGACAATCAGACCCGTAAAATCGATCTCTCGCTTGTTGCCTCAATGTCTGCAGCGCCAACCAACTCTCCGTCCTCAGCGGGCAAACAAAGCGCAGCGAAGCCAGAGTTCTTTGACGAGCCACAATTCACAGTGGCAGGCGTTACCCAAGCCACAAACGCGGGCGGACATGGTTCCGATACCGCGTTGCGAACCACCGAAGCGCTCGCCAAAGCCACGCTCTCGTTGGGAAAAGAACCGGCAGACGGATTAGGCGTCTCAGGTTCGCCTGCAACCGAGAGTTCTCTGCGGGACGCCATCGCGCACGCGCCTAACGATTCGACCCTCCATCATCGCCTCGGCGACCTCGAAGAAAACTCCGGCCATCCGTTGGAAGCCGTTCACGAGTACCAGCGCGCAGCCGAACTTGATCCCAGTGAGCCGAACATGTTCGACTGGGGAACCGAGCTTCTCACACATCGTGCGCTCGAACCGGCCGGTGAGGTATTTGCCAAAGGCAACCACCTCTTCCCAACCTCAGTGCGCATGCTGGTGGCCCTCGGCGTTACCTGGTACGCGCGCGGGTCCTACGACCGAGCGTCGCAATGCCTAGAGAACGCGTCCGACCTAGCTCCTGACAATTCGACTCCCTACCTCTTCTTGGGAAAGATGTTGAGCGGCGAGACCATCCCATCGCCAGGATCGGTCACGCGACTATCGCGATTCGCCGAAACGCAGCCCGACGACGCTTCCGCAAATTACTACTATGCGCTCGCGCTCGCCAGGCAGTCTGCAAATGCCGGAGACGTTCGTGGTGATCAGGACGCTTCGCGCTCGGCACAAATTGAGTCGCTTTTACAAAAAACGCTGCGGCTCGACCCCAGGTTCGGCGCCGCTTATCTCCAATTGGGGATCCTAAGGGCAAGGCGTGCAGATTTTGTTGCGGCGATTCCCCTGTATCGCAAAGCTATCGAAACTATCCCGCAAGGCGACGACGCTCAAGTCGAAGCGCATTATCGCCTGGCGCAGGCGTACCAACGCACCGGCGAAAAAAAAGCAGCTAAGGCAGAACTTGACGTTCGTGACCGATTAGCCGAGAAAATAAAGCGTGATAGCGCACAGGAACGTCGCGAAATTCAGGAGTTTGTCATCTCGCTTCGCAACAAGACCGCCCCGACAACTCAACCGTAAGGATGCTAATGTACTGGCATTGCGACCGGAGTAACAGCGCTCATCAGACTCACAAACATCCGATAGAACTTCTCCTTGTCCAGGTCCACTTGAACCTCAACCGGCTGCACTGTTCTTGCCGGTTTGTCTCTCTCCGACCACGTCAAAGTGTTGCCATATCCCGGTCCGTGATCGATATCGACACTCATGTACCGCACCTCGCGCTTCGTGATAATCGAAGGATCGATCCATGCCGCCGCCGCGAGCTCATCCCACATAATGTCGGCCCCAGGGAAATTCTGATAGAACCGCGCCACATAATGAGCCAGCGGGGTGCCTGCTTTGTCAATCTCCTGAATCAGGGCCGGCGTGAGCCGCGTCTTCACTGAAATGTCGGCCGACGTACACACAATCTTCTTCCAGGGCGCTCTCAGGACGACGTGCGCAGCCTCCGGATCGAACCAGAAATTGAACTCGTGTCGCGGATTATTCGCGAACTCTGCGTTGTCGGTCTGCGGACCCAGGCTGCCGCCCATGAACACCAACTCCTCCGCGAGCGTAGGAAATTCCGGATTGATCGAAATAGCCAGCGCAAGATTGGTCATGGGGCCGCCTTCGTAGATCGTGACTTCGTGCGGATACTGATGCACCATTCGGATCAGAAAATGTGGGGCGTCTTCGTTGGCCGGCTTCGTTGAAGGCGCGCCCTCGGGCAAAGCAGGGACAACAAAAGGTTCGTGCCACCAGCGATCATCCCACGCGCCGGCATAAGCCACTTTGCCATAACGCTCCTGCCACTGTTGCGCTTCCTCGCGCGTTCGGACCAGCGGGAAGGCCGCGCCTGGAACCACGGGAATATCGGTGCGCCCGATGACTTCAAGCAGCCGCAGCGTGTGCGCCACCTCTTCGTCACGCCACTGATCGCCGCTCACGACTGTAATTCCAAGTACCTCAACCTGCGGAGACTGAATCATTACCAGTAGTGTCTGCAGGTTGCTGCCTCCAGGGCCAGAGCAGTCTTGATTGATGATGACCTTGCGACGTTGCTGCGCCGACGATAGCGAAGCCACCAGCAAAAGCCCGAGGCCGATGCGACGCTTGCAGTAGTTCAGAATCCACCTGCCTTTCAGGGTGCATCCACAACACAGCGAAATCCAATCGTCCCTGCCCTGTCATGCCCGGGAGACATCAGCAGATATTTTTCGTGTTCATCAAGCCGGTAAGTCTGCGGAAAGTACCAGACTGAGCCGCTCGGCTGATAGGCAGCACCGCCGCGAATGATGGCTGCTCGGGTGTGGGCGTCGCTATACTCGTCGGTCCACTGGGACACGTTGCCCATCAAATCGAGCACGCCAAATGGACTCGCACCCTTCGGGAACGTGGCAACATCGGACTGCGGATGCATCGTTGGACCGGAATCGACGGGCGGAAGAGCCTCCGAATTCCAGTCGTTCCCCCACGGATACGCGCGTCCATCTGCGGATTGCGCGGCATATTGCCACTCCCATTCATGCGGGAGTCGCTTATGGCTCCAAGCAGCATACGCGCGCGCATCTTCAATCGACACCCAGGTCACTGGCTTGTTATCCCAACCTTGCGGGAACGTGCTGTCCTTCCAGGCACGCAGGAAGTTGTGATCGTCCTTCGGGTGATAGTGCGTGGCTTTCAGAAACCTCGCGAACTCAGCATTCGTGACCGGCGTTCGATCCATATAAAAGCTGTGGACCTGCAGGCGATGGCGATGAAACCTGCGCGGCGAATCTTCCCATGGATACTGCACGTCGACTCCAGGATCGTTGCCGCCCTCGATTTCAATACCACTGACCTGAAACTCGTAGTCGCCTCCGGGAATACGGACCATTCCATCGGGAGGCGTCTGCGCCGCGCTGGTCGTTGGAATCTCAACCATCGTCTGCGGCACTGCCTTCCATTCCCGCGAATAGCTGGCTAGAGGACGCTTCGACCGCTCGGCCATAAACACCAGCAAGTTCTGCAAACCCGCGTCTGGCTTCTGGTCTGTCGCCAGAACGGAGCCGTAACCGAGAGCTTCCAGATCGAAGCTTAACGTGGCCTTTCCATTCGCGACTGTGGGCAGTCAGTTCCTTGCCGTGCCACAAATCGTAGTAATGTTCGCCCGGACGGCTCGCGATCTCCAGCTGCGGCCCTGAGACGTCGTACTCATTCCGGTTCACCATCGTCCAGAGCGTTCCCTGCGGGCGCGGAAAGCGGCTGGCGAAGACTCCTGCGTGCAGCACCGGCGCATGCGGTTCCCAGTCATCGCTAATCAGGTAGTCGGCCATCGCGCGCTCGATGCGCGTGAAGCGCAGGATCGCCTCCGCATCATGCGGAGTGTTCTCGTACCAGAATCCCCAGAGATTTTCGAGCGTTGCGTAGCCCTGGCCGTTGAAAAAGGCGTGCTGCAAGCTGTCTGTCTTGTCGCGGGTGAAGCGGTCGGTGACGTTCGCGGTATGACGCGGTTCCATCCACTTGTCTTTGCTGACCATCGGCACAAATGGATATTGCTTCCCTTCCCAAGTCACCCAGTCATTCCAACTGATGTTGGTCCAGGCGAGCGACGCGTCGCGCGGCTGGAACTGGGGCTCGAGCGCGAGCGGATGCCCAATCGCATCTGAGGCCTCGCGAAACCCAGGCGGAACGCTCTCCAGCGTGTCGAAGTTGATGCCATCGGCGTCGACTTCCTTCAGCAATTGCGCCATCACCGTCGCATTCGAAGCGCCTTCGTTGCGCGTTCCTGCGTCCCAGGCGAGCATCGGAAAGAACACCTTCACGCCGCGGCTGTGAAACTGATCGACCATCTTCCGCACGCCAGTAGTTCCTCCGGGAAGATCGCGAAGCATGTCGAACTGATTGCGATCATCGACTCCAAGGTTGGGATACACATGCCAGATCAACACGGCGTCAATCGGGCCGATTCGCGACTCGGTCTCCGACAGGAAGCGATCGACGGTGTACTCGCCTCTGTCTGGATCGTACAAACTGCGGTCCCAAATCAGCAGTTGCACCTGCGAGAAGATGCGTTGCGTCCAGAGCAGATCAGGACGCTCATATTGCGCTCCGTTGTATCGCAGGAGGCGTAAACGATCGCTTCGCCAGGCCTTTAAGTCCTTGCAGCCAACTCGGCTGATCGGCAGGAGAAGCGGGACCGGAGAAGAAGACCTCGCTTGGCGGAGGAGTCTCGGTCAGGTTCATCACGCCAGTGTGGGATACGAGATCATGGCGAGGCTTCCACTCGTCGGCCGAAACAGGGAGCGAGAGCAGGAATGCAGCGAGCGCTGCAGGAAGCCAGCGGAAGATTCGGTTCATGAAGGGATGCATTGGTGAACTGGCGATAATAACGCACTCGACCTACCCTTAGCGCGGTCTTTTAAACTCAAAGACTTAGGAGACGACAGATGCCAAGTCTTTGAGAAATAAGGATGTGCCTATAAGGTCTTTATAAATCAATGACATAGATGTCATCTCGATGCGAGTTTTCGTTGCGATCGCTTCAGGTCTTTGCGGAATAAGGAGTTGCGAGTCGCCAGAGTTTCTTTTCCAATGTGTAGAGAGAGTGGGTAATCAGCGGCTGGAAGCCGCAACTCGCTGCCGACCAGACGGCACGACCGTCGTGCTTTTCTCACGCGGTTCACTGCACGCTGACAAGAGAAAGCTGAGGCCTACGGGTTAGCATAAGCCTCAGCTCGATTGTCCCGGGCAGTTTCGCTTCAGACCTAGAAATCAAGCCTCAGAGCAAACTGGATCACGCGCGGGTTGTTGACGGTACCGTTGATCACACCAAAAGTGGAAGTGGCGCTGATATCCTGCATCCCACTGCTGCCACCGCCCAGGTAGAACTGCGCATGGTTGAACAGGTTGAACATCTCGGCGCGGAATTGAGATTGCCATCCCCTCGCGGAAATGAAAGTCCTTAATGGCCGAGAAATCCGTGTTCACGAAGCGCGGACCGTAGAGCGGGGTACGCGAGGCGGTTCCAAGTTGGCCGGAAGGCGCTTCCACAAAGGCGCACGGGTTAAACCAGTTTTGAACCGTGTGCACCTGAGCGGGAGCGTTACACGATGGATTAGCCGCGACCGTACCTCCTTTGTTTGGATCGCCGACTTCATTCGGTACGATTGAGGCTGTTCCCGTTCCATTGGAAATTGACTCCAGATCCCGCGAATAGACCATTGTTTCCGTCGACTACAAACAACGGAAATCCGGACGTGACCTTTTCAATGACAGTAACTTGCCAATTCCCGAAGATGGCATTTGGCACAGCGCTCATATTGCTACCGTATGGTTTTCCCTTCCCAAACGGAAGATCATACAGAACGCTGGCGGTGAAGCTGTCGTTCAAATTGATCTGGGAAAGACCCCAATCGGCCCGTTGCGTACCTGGCAGCGGCCAGTAAGTCGCACCCGGGAACGTGCCAGCGCCGTCTGGGAAGCCCGAGTCGAACGTCCGTGACCAGGTGTAGCCTACCAGAGCGTAGAGGCCATGTCGCGAGCTCTTTGTTTCTGCCTTGATCTGCAAACCATCGTAGCGCGCCTTGCCGCCGTCTGTAATATTCGCGACGGTGGTGAACGCGCCGTAGGGTGCACTGCCCGGGCCATTCCCAAAGATATTGAGGACGTCCGTGGCCCCGATCTTCCCACAGCCCAGGTGATAGCTGGGGCTGTAAACCGGGTTTGCGATTGGAGGCTGCCCGGCAACCGGATTGGGGATCAGCCCGAAGCAAGCGTTGGGATTGCCGATGTTCAGGTTCAAACCGTCAATCAGAATGTGCGTGCTGCGGGAACCGGCATAACCTGCCGTGAGAACGACATTTCCGGGCAGTTGGTGCTCAACGTTCAAATTGAACTGTTGCACCATACCTTGCTTAAAGTTCAGATCCTGCGACTGGATTGTTCCGGTAAAGCTATGTGGGTTCGGTGGCGCGGTGTATGGTTGGAGGTTGGACTGAAGGAACCCGTACTTAAGCCCGCAATTCGTCGGGGTGGCCGAGGTTGCGTTGCCGAACGGGCATGGGTTACCTGGGCCAAATCGAACTGATCAATTTCAGCGTAGTAGGGGGGATTCTGCCAGAGTCCCTGAGCACCCTGGCTCCAGGCGGAATCGTGATAGATTGCGTATCCCGCACGGATCGCGGTGTTCTGACTGCCAAACGGCTTCCAAGCGAAGTCCAATGCGAGGCTCGAAAGCGGTCTTGTCAAACTGGATACCGACGCGCCCGTCGGTGCGAACGCAATTGGTGCAACCTGTGAAGGGAGCATTGCCGGCAATCAGAAATTGGCCAGTCGTAAAGTTAAAGTTCGCCTGGCGGTCCCTGTGCTTCGGTAATGGGAGTCACGAGAGCCCACGCTAAACCCAGGTTCACGGTTAGATTGGTGGTCACCCGCCAGTCGTCTTGCACAAACGGACGGAACATCTTCCAGCGTCGGCCAGTCGTCGCTCCAAAGAAAGTCTGATCGTGAATTGCGCCGAAAGGCTGCCCCAGAAGGAGATCGGCCAAGTTATTCCCGGTGACGCCGCTGCTTAACAGGAAGTAACCGTCCTGGAAGCCGTTGGTCATCACGTTCATCTGGTTGGCACGGAAACCGAAGCCGACGCGGATGTCGTGCTTGCCACGAATCATATCGAACGTATCGGAGAACGTGATAAACGTTGGTGCCGCCCTGGAAAGGAGCGAAACCGCGGTCTCCAAGAGACCAGTAATTGCTCATCTGGGTGGAACTCAATCCGCAGCTCAAACAATCCTTGGTGGACTGGGTCAGCCCTGGAGGTGCGTTCGGGCACTTGCTGTTGAGATCGGCGCCCAGAATGCCAAGATTTGCCGCCTCGCAGATCGTACCGCCGAATTCTCCAAAGGACGTGATGTGGTTGAAGATTCGATTGAAGCCTACGTATGCCTGGTTGATATTGTTCGAAGAGAAGATGTGGGTTTCGGAAATTGCGATGTTACGGCCGTGATTGCTGATGAGCTGGTTGCTGGCGAACGGACTCGCTTCGGCCCAGGTTGGCGAACCGCCGGGCACATAGGAGTTTGCCTGGTCGTAACTGAAGCGGGCGAACACAGAATCCGTGCTCGAAAAGGTGTGATCCAGGCGGATGTTCGCCGTTGCCTTCGTTGAGTCGACGGACCGGAACGTTCGCGTAATTGGTGCCGACGGACGTGTAGTTCGAGCTGTCCGATCGGATAAAGATTGATCAGCGCCAGCCCGATTGGATCGGCTAGTCCGGTGCCAGTCGGACCGCCGGTGATCGGAATCTTGTTACAGGCGGTACCCGCGACCTGAGTTCCGTTAGAGTTCACCGCAGTGGGGTTTCCCAGCGAATCGCACTGGAAGGGATTGTACTGAACGGGATTGGTATTCGCGATCGGACTAAAGGGATTAATTAGATTACCGACGAATGGGTCCGCGGTGAAGTCCGCGTACTGCCCATTTGCACCCATCTCCGCCGCATTTGGTACCAAGCCGATGAACGGAATACCGTGTCGCTGCCGTTTCGCCTCGTAGTTCGCGAAGAAGAACGTCTTGTCCTTCTGAATCGGCCCGCCCAGCGATCCACCGAACTGGTTGAGATTGAACTTTTCCTTGAAAGCCGCAAAATAGCTCTTGGCGTCGAAGCTGGTGTTGCGCAGGTACTCGTAAAGCGATCCGTGGAACTTGTTCGATCCCGACTTCGTCGTAACCAGCACCGTCGGACCCGCGCGCGTGCCGTATTCCGCGGAGTAGTTGTAGGTCAGAACCTTGAATTCCTGGATGGCATCGATCGAAGGCAAAATCGCGATTCCGCCAGCTGTCAGTTCGTTGTTGTCGATGTTGTCGAGCAGCCAATCCGTGCTCTGCACGCGCGATCCTCCAACAGAGAGCGAGAACGTTCCGCGAGCCGACACCTCGCTGCTCGCGCCGCCATTGAAGAAGCTGTTCGGATTCGTTTCCTGCGTCGTGCCTGGCGTCAACGTCGCCAATTGGACGAAGTCGCGCCCGTTCAGCGGGAGATCTGCAACCTGCTCGGCAGTGATGACCTGTCCGAGCGTGGGATTTGTGGTCTCAACTGCAACTTCTTCTGCGCTGACCTCGACGGTCTGGCTGACCGAGGCGGGGTTGAGCGTGAAATCGACTTCGCGCTGCTCGTCAACCTGCAGGCGGATATCTTTCTGCTCCGTCGTCTGGAATCCCTGCGACTCGATGCGGATGGTGTAAACGGAAACTGCTAGGAATGGCGCCTGATAATGGCCAGTCCCGTCGGTCTTCACTTCGCGGGTGATGCCTGTGGTCTGCGAGACGATTTTCACCGTTGCTCCGGCGATGACCGAGCCGGATTTGTCGGTGACCGTGCCTGACAGACTGCCGTTTGCCTGGCTGTAGACGAGTGAAGAGAGGGAGAATACGGAACAGACGACCGCTACGAGCAGCGCATATCGTTTCAGCATCAGTTTTTCACCTTGATCGGCCGCTCCTTTTCATGACAAGGAGAGGCGGTTCTGGGCATACTCCAGTGGCTGGGACAGAGGAGTGCCCTCTTTTTGAACGATGGGCCATATAAATAGATTAGAAAAGAGAAGTCAAGAGATTTCAGGGCTCGCGGTGTGGTCGCGGTCATTCAGTTTTCCATAGCGGCTATGTTTTCCCGGATTTCCACAGCACGGCGAACAGAACCGATGTTGTGCATTCCGGCCCACGGCGCGAACCGTCAATTTTGTCGCGGAGTCGCTCACATCGGTACAACGTTTGCGGAAAGCGCTTTCTAAGGATTTTCCCGAAGATTACAACGCGGTACTCGAGTCCAAGCGGATACGTTGAATGCTCGCAATGCGCTCTCCGGCGCGACAGTTCACCTTCCAATTTCAATAGAGAGCGGCGTGCCCCTTCATCGAACTATTTTTCAGGACAGACTGATTTGTTTAGCCGCTTGCCTTCGCCACCAGCAAGATTGCCAGCGCGTAGAAGACGAACATGAGGCCGAGATATCCCTTCGCTTTGCCGGTTGCTCCGGCAAATTCCTTCCATACGAAAATGCCCCAAAGGGCTCCGACCATCGGTGCAGATTGCCCGATGGCATAGGAGATCGCGAAGGCAGTCGCTTTTCCGGCGACTACGTTAAACATGGTGCCCGTGCTCCAGATCACGCCGCCGAGCAAGCCGAGTGCGTGGCCGGAGGCGGGAGCCTGGAAGAATCCGCTAAAGCTGACGGATTGGCCGACGAGCGGATTTTTCATGAAGTAGATATTCCAGATGAAGCAGGAGAGCAGTGCCCCGAGCGTGAGGAAGACAACGGAGCTATACGGGGTGAGCGCGTTGCCGCGGGTGGCTCCGTAGGCGACGAAGGGGTTCCACAATCCCATGAGCACGCCGGAGACGATGCACACGATGATACTCTTGCGCGAGGCAGTGCGTCCTCCGGAAAGGCTGCCGAAGGCTTTGCCATCGAAGATGACGGCGATCAAGGCGCAGACCACGCCGGATGCAAGCAGGACGAGAATGCCCTTGGGCTGCAGGATGTAACTGAGCACAGTGCCTACGACGAGCGCGATTCCGATGGAAACCGGGAGCGCGACGGCGAGGCCGGCCATGTCGATGGCAGCGACGAGAAGCAAGTTGGCAAGGTTGAAGATGGCGCCGCCGACCATGGTCCAGAGAATGTTGGAAGTATCAGCCGCATGAACATTGTTCAGAAAACTCAGGGAGTCGTGGCCGGTGCTGCCCAGGGTCAGCGCGATCACCAGCGATGTCACAAAAATTCCGATCGCATAGTCCCAGTAGAAAAGTTCGAAGCGGTAATTCTTGACGCCCTTGTAGGTGTTAGCCCAGGAGCCCCAGCAGATGGCGCTGGTGATCATCATGAAGAGGGCGATGTCGAGAGTGCTTGGTGTGTACATTAGGCTCCTTGCGGCTTACTTGCCGCGAATTCGCGACACAAACAACTGCAGAAAGCGGTCAGCGTCGACATCGGTGCAGACTTTCGCGTTGGGCTCGACCTTGTCGAGTCCTTCGATGATGTAGCGGTCACCGCGGAGTACATTGCGCTCGAATGCGTTGCGGCGATTGGCGACGGTCTCGCCGCGGGTGAAGTCGCCGCGGGTTTCGATGTCAACGTGCATAGGCGGAGCGGTGACGATGCTGGCATCGATGGCGACGCCGATGGCTAGAGGATCGTACATGGGCGTTCCGTCCAATCCGAATTGCTTCGCCTGACGAACCAGAAAGTCTGCGATCCGGTGGATGAAATCATTCACTGGGCCGTGGCTTTGCGCGAGTTGGTCCAGATATTTTGTCGAGAGCAGCGTCTTGTCGCCGACGTCGAGGCCGACCATGGTCAGGGGCCATCCGGCCTGGAAAACGATTTGTGCGGCTTCGGGGTCGTTGTAGATATTGGCTTCGGCGGCGGCGGTTGAATTGCCGCCTGTGATCGAGCCGCCCATGATGATGACTTCCTTCACCAGCGGCACGATGGTCGGGTCTTTCTCTACGGCGAGCGCAATATTCGTAAGCGGGCCGACTGGCACCAGTGTGATTTCACGCGGAGCGGTGTGCACCATCTCGATGATCAGATCGGGGCCATAGCGCGCGTCGACTTTGCATTTGCTCGGAGGTAGTTCGATATTGGCGAGTCCGTTCTTGCCGTGCCAGAACTCGGCGGTGATCAGTTTCTGGAAGAGGGGATGCTGGGCTCCGGCGGCGACCGGAATGTCGCAGCGGTTCGCGAGCGAGACCATGCGCAGGGCGTTTTCGAGTCCTTGCTTTGCGACTACGTTGCCTGGAACCACGGTGATGGCGCGGACATCTAATTCTGGAGAGTTCAGGGCCAGCATCAGGGCCATGGCATCGTCGGTGCCCGGATCGGTGTCGATGATGATTTTCTTGGCGGCTGCGCTGGCGGGATTGACCAACGCGAGTGCGAGGATTACCGGTACCGCTGTGGTGAGAACGAATTTTTTCTGAAGTGTGAAACGATGGGCCCAGGTGATCAGAAGCGCCTCCGGAATTGTAGATTGCTAGTGAAGGATTCGGGCGTAGCCTAGTCGCGCTAAGCGCCTAGTGTCAAGGTGAAAGGGGAATGCATCTTTGCTGACATCTGCCGTACAATCGAACGGCAAACTGCACCTCCTTACCAACGCGTAGGTCTTTTATGCCGGTCGAACACAATCATTCTCGGAGAGCGGCTGCAGAGAGCACGCATGGCTCTGGTGAGATTGCGACTCTCTCCGGGCGAGGGCTGCTGCCGAACACCGGCATGCCTCTCAATCTGGATTGGGTGCGCGAAGCCCGGGTGAACACTAGTGCTGTCGAACGGCGGGCGCAGTCTCACACGGCGCGGCGCACCGTGAAGAAAGAATGGCAGGCGGCGTGGCTTCTGCGGGCTATTACTTGCATGGACCTGACGACGCTGTCTGGCGATGATACTGATGAGCGTGTTCGGCGTCTGTGCGCTAAGGGGCGGCATCCGATTCAGGCGGAATTAGAGAAGAAGTTGGGTATTGAAGACCTCCAGATTAAAGTTGCGGCCATCTGCGTGTATCACACGTTTGTCGAAACAGCTTTGCACGCGCTTGAGGGCAGTGGAATTCATGTCGCCGCGGTGTCGACTGGCTTCCCTGCCGGCCTGTCTCCGCTGGCCGAACGCGTTGCCGAAATTCGCCGCTCTGCGGAAGCCGGGGCTCATGAGATTGATGTGGTCATTACTCGTGCCCACGTTTTCGGTGGACGCTGGCAGGCGCTGTATGACGAAGTGGCGGCGTTCAAGCAAGCCTGCGGCTCGGCGCATATGAAGGTGATTCTTGGTACCGGCGATCTGTTGACGCTGCGCAACGTGGCACGCGCTAGTTTTGTCGCGATGATGGCGGGAGCGGATTTCATCAAGACCTCGACCGGGAAAGAGCCTACTAACGCAACTTTGCCGGTCGGGCTGGTCATGGCGCGCGCGATTCGAGAATACGCGCAGCAAACCGGGATGGCGGTGGGCTTCAAACCGGCGGGCGGCATTCGGACAGCAAAGCAATCGCTCGATTGGCTGGCCATGATCAAAGAGGAGCTGGGCGAGTCGTGGCTGCGGTCAGAGATGTTCCGCTTCGGGGCCAGCGGTTTATTGGGAGATATTGAGCGGCAACTGGAACATCAGGCGACGGGACGTTATTCGGCCGAGTATCGGCATCCGCTGGCGTGAGATCAGCCGGAATCTTTGAAGTGTCCCGCGAATGTTCAGTGAGACAATGGGTCTCATTCTAACGAAGTGTTTGTTGAGCACATCTGGAGAGCAGCGGCTATGGGCGACGTTTCCCAAGTAGCAACCAGCATCAGCGCAGCGATCGATCAAGCCAACCGCTGTGCTGCAACCGAAACTAGCGACTGTTACGACGAACTCGGCGCTCGGGTAGACAGCCTGGAAGGACAGGCGCGTCAGGCCGTCAAATCGCAACTGGATGTCGCCTCGTTGTTGCCCAAACTGAAAGAGTCAAAACCTCTGGGTCCAGCGGAACTGAAGACACTGGAGCTACTGATAGTCGGCGACGCCGAGTCTTTCCTGAAGTACGAAGCTGACCTCGACGGCTGGAAGAGCGAAGTCAAGCAACTCACAGGCGAGATTGCCGCGCTGCAATCATCGCGGCTCGATGTCGATGGTCTTATGCACCTACGAGCGCTCTGTCAGGAATTGCGCCGGATTCTACCCAACATCGTCTACTACCTCGATCAAAAGGAACGAACCAGCAAGTTCCAAGAGGCGACCAAGGGTCCCATCGATGCCGAAGGATACCGCGTCCTAGCTGAAATGGTCACAGCGATGATTTCGTCAGACAGGCTGTAGACAGAAGGAATCGAGCACAACTAATGAGCATCGCTGAAAAATTTGTCAGCATGGAATACGGCCCCGCTCCGGAAGATTCAAAAGAAGCCGTGTCGTGGCTGGGACGTCACGGCCACCGCCTGCAGCATTTTATCGGCGGTGAATGGCAGGCACCTGCAGCCGGAAAATACTTCGACACGCTCGACCCTTCGACTGGCGAAAAGCTCGCGTCGGTGGCCGAAGGCTCGGCGGCTGACGTCGATGCTGCGGTCAAAGCGGCGCGGGCCGCGTCCGCTGGATGGCAGGCTCTGTCTTCGCATGCTCGCGCTCGATATCTCTATGCGCTCGCCCGGTTGGTGCAGAAGCATTCGCGCCTGCTTGCCGTGCTCGAAACCATGGACAACGGGAAGCCGATCCGCGAGAGCCGCGACATTGACATCCCACTTGTGGCTCGACACTTCTATCATCACGCTGGTTGGGCACAATTGTTCGAGCAGGAGTTCCCCGAGCACGTTCCCTGCGGAGTTGTTGGCCAGATTATCCCGTGGAACTTCCCGCTGCTGATGCTGGCATGGAAAATTGCTCCCGCTTTGGCAACCGGAAACACTGTTGTTCTGAAGCCGGCGGAATTCACGCCGCTCACGGCGCTGGTCTTCGCCGAATTGTGTCAGGAAGCGAACCTGCCCGCAGGTGTGGTCAACATCGTGACTGGAGATGGTTCGACTGGCGAAGCGCTGGTCAAGCATCCCGACATCGACAAGATTGCTTTTACCGGATCAACCGAAGTGGGGCGCGCGATCCGCGCTGCGACGGCGACCAGCCACAAGAAACTTTCTCTCGAACTCGGCGGCAAGTCTCCCTTCATCGTCTTCGAAGATGCCGATCTCGACAGCACGGTTGAAGGCCTAGTCGATGGCATCTGGTTTAACCAGGGACAAGTCTGTTGCGCTGGCTCGCGCCTGCTGATGCAGGAGAGCATTGCCGAAGCGCTGATCGGGCGGATTCAAGATCGCATGGCTACATTGCGCATTGGACCTCCGCTTGATAAAGCCATCGACATTGGAGCCATCGTCGCGCAGGTGCAACTCGATCGCATCCGCAAACTGGTCGATCAGGGTGTCGCGGATGGAGCGACCTGCTGGCAGCCGCAAGTCGCGTTGCCTGCGCGCGGTTTCTACTATCCGCCGACGCTGCTCAGCAATGTGCATCCAACGTCGATCGTTGCGCAGCAGGAAATCTTTGGACCGGTGCTTGCCGCGATGACGTTCCGCACTCCATCGGAAGCCGTTGAACTGGCGAACAATACGGTCTATGGTCTCGCGGCCTGCGTGTGGACCGAGAGCATCAACGTCGCTCTGCATGTGGCAGCGCAGCTGAAGGCGGGCGTCGTGTGGGTGAACTCCACAAACATGTTCGACGCTTCGTGCGGATTTGGTGGCTACCGCGAGAGCGGCTATGGGCGCGAGGGTGGACGCGAGGGACTGCGCGAATATATGGAGCCAGCATGGTTCAAGAAACTGTCACCCCTACCTGCGACGAAGCCAGCTCCAACTGAGCCGGAATTCGACGACGATTCGACCGCTTCGGGAATTGCCACTCCGGCAATCGATCGCACCGTGAAGCTTTACATCGGCGGCAAGCAGGCGCGGCCCGATTCCGGATACAGCATGGAAGTGCACGCGGCGGACGGAAGGCTGCTCGGCGAGGCTCCGCTCGGCAATCGCAAAGACATTCGTAATGCCGTCGAGGCAGCGCGAAAAGGCGCGTCTTGGACCAAAGCCACAGCGCACAATCGCGCGCAGGTTCTTTACTATTGCGCTGAGAATCTCTCGCAGCGGCGGGATGAGATTGCGCATCGTTTAGCTGAGGTTGTTGGCGAGAAACAGGCTACCGCGGAAGTCGATCTCGGCATCGAGCGCATCTTCACTTATGCGGCCTCGGCCGACAAATTTGACGGCGCGGTGCACAATCCGCCGTTCCGAAATGTCGCCATCGCGATGAACGAGGCGATCGGGACCGTCGGCATCATCTGCCCTCGGGAGGCTCCGTTGCTCGGGTTTCTTTCCGTCGTTATGCCCGCTCTCGCGGTTGGAAACACGGTGATCGCCGTTCCCTCGGAAGCTTATCCGTTGATCACCGGCGATCTCTACCAGCTTTTCGATACCAGTGATCTGCCGGGCGGAGCGGTGAACATCGTCACCGGCTACGCCTCGCAACTGCTCAAGACACTTGCCGAGCACGATGATGTGGACGCCATCTGGTCGTTCGGCGACGCGGCTAGCGCGGCGGCAGCGAAGGCCATGTCGATCGGAAATCTGAAACAGGTTTTCACTAACGAAGGCCGCGCGATTGACTGGTTCAATCCGAAAGTGGCTGAGGGACGCTGGTTCCTGGAGCACGCTACCCAGGTGAAGAACATCTGGGTTCCCTACGGCGAGTAGAGCCATTGAATCATTTACTCATTGAGACATTGAGTCATTGAAAGGCGCCATGGTCTGTCCTTCAATGATTCAATGGCTCAATCATTCAATGACTCAATAACCATGAAACCAACCCTCACTCCACGCGTGAAAGTTTGCTGCATCGGCAGCGTTGAGGAGGCAGCTCTCGCCGTCGAGTGCGGAGCCTCCGCTCTCGGGCTTGTCTCGCACATGCCAAGCGGTCCTGGAGTCATCAGCGATGCACAGATCGCCGAGATTGCTGCCACCGTTCCTCGGGCTATTGGCACGTTCCTGCTGACTTCACGGCAAAGTGTTTCGGAGATCGTGGAACAGCAGCATTTGTGCCGGACCAACACGATCCAGATTTGCGACCGACTCTTAAACGGCACGCATCGCGAATTGAAGCAGGCATTGCCTGGCATCTCGATCGTGCAGGTGGTTCACGTGACCGGCCCCGAGTCGGTGGACGAGGCTGTTCGCATCGCCCCGCATGTGGATGCAATTCTGCTCGACTCCGGCAACCAAAAATTGACGGTTAAGGAGTTGGGCGGCACGGGCAGGACTCATGACTGGAGTCTTAGCCGCGCGATTCGCGAAGCGATTAGCGTTCCGCTATTTCTCGCGGGCGGGCTGAAGCCCGAGAACGTGGCGCAGGCAATCGAAGAGGTCGGCCCGTTCGGGCTCGATCTTTGTTCGGGTGTGCGAACCGACGGCAAACTGGACGCGGCCAAGCTGGAACGGTTCTTCGCGGCAGTTGGGAGCGTACGTTCTGCTGTTCGATGAAAGAAGTGCTCTCTCCGCGCAGCATTCCCCCAGCGGCTGGAAGCCGCGGTTGATTTGGCGGCAGTTTCGGCACGAGTTACTCGTGTCGTAACCACTTCCAAATCAAACGCGGCTTCCAGCCGCTGGGAGAAACGCCTCTGAGAAAGGACGCAGCCCGCATCTCCAATCCAGCGGACATGTACAGCCGGCCAGTAACTCAGCAGAAACGTGCTTTGAGTGGCCCGAAATCCGCCGTTTTGACGATGTTATTTGTGACATTTGTCACTTTATTGCTAAAACTGTACCTCTTCATACAACCCCGCACTAGAAACTCTTGATCAGACAGGGGGAAGCATTGATAATGCTTCCGAGTCCCCCAAAACAATTTGCCGTGCCACGGAGTGATCATGCGACGCCTGCCTTCTGCCTTGTTCTCCTCCTCCAGTCATTCGACCTTCGTTCTTGCGACTGTGATTGCTTTTGTAATGGTCGTTGCTAGCCCCATTCTGGCTCAGCAAAAACCAGTTCTCGTTACCCAGCCAGTCGACAACTCCGTGCGCACCACCTTTGTGGGCAATGTCCATCCGCTCGCTCGTGCCCAGTATGACCAGGGCGAGGTCCCGGTCAACCTCATGTTGCATCGGTTAATGCTGGTGCTGAAACGTAGCGACCAGCAAGAAGCCGTTTTGCGCTCCCTGATCGAGAATCAGCAGAACAGGAATTCGTCCAGCTACCACCAATGGCTCACGCCGGTCCAGGTTGGCGCCCAGTTCGGTCCTTCCGACTCCGACATCGCCGCGGTTACAAACTGGCTGCAACAGAGTGGATTTCAACTTTCCGCGGTCAGCAACGGCCGTACCGTGATTGAGTTTTCCGGTACCGCCGGTCAGGTGAAGCAAGCTTTCGGAACTGCTCTCCATAAGTACGTCGTGAATGGAGAGGAACACATTGCCAACTCGAGCGAACCTTCCATTCCAAGAGCGCTCGCGCCAGTCGTCGCTGGAGTGAACTCGTTGCACAACTTCTTCAAGAAGGCGCAGAACGCCTACGCCGGGAAATATTCGCCCAAGACTCACCAACTGACTGCGGCGAGCCCCGACTTTACGTTCTCGGGGTGCGGCGGGACGTGCTACGCGGTAACGCCGTTTGATTTCGCCACGATTTATGATCTGCTGCCGCTCTGGAATGGCACCCCCGCGATCAACGGCACCGGCCAGACGATAGCCATCGTCGGTCGAACCGCCATCAATCCAAGTGACGCTCCTACATTCTGGGGCTTGTTCGGCCTGGGAAAGAACGGCGTTCCGATACCGACGCTCACCATCACAAACAACGGTCCCGCGCCGGGATTCACGGGCGATGAGGCAGAAGCAGACATTGACACTCAATGGTCAGGTGCGGCCGCCCCGGGTGCGACCATCAACTACGTGACCTCGGAATCGACCGAGACTGAAGATGGAGTTGATCTTTCCGCGTTCTACATCGTCGACAATAACATTGCTCCCATCATGAGCGAGAGCTATGGTTCCTGCGAAGCTGCGATTGGCACGAATGGCGTGCAATTCTACGGAGCTCTATGGGAGCAAGCTGCAGTCCAGGGCATTACAGCAATGGTTTCAACCGGAGACAACGGCGCGGCAGGTTGTGATAATCCGAATAGTGAGGCGTTTGCGGTGAACGGATTGGGTGTGAATGGTCTTGGTTCCACACCTTTCAATATTGCCGTTGGCGGGACCGATTTCAATCAGTACCAAAAGTGGACGACATACTGGAAACCAGCTACTCAGAACAACGGGGTTACCCAAGAGTCCGCCGTCGGGCCTATTCCGGAAACGACCTGGAATGACTCCTGCACAAACCTTTTATTGCAGTTTCTACCAGGCGGATCGACGAATCCCGAGACAAACTGCAACAACCCCAATTTCTCGAATTATCTGGACATCTCCGCCGGAAGCGGCGGCGCGAGCATCGCATGGATGAAACCAACGTGGCAGAAAGGCGCCGGAGTACCGCCAGATACAGCGCGTGACCTTCCCGACGTCTCTCTTTTTGCCAGCAATGGTTTTCTGGACAGCTTCTATCTCATCTGCCAGTCGGATGCCAGCCAATCGGGATCTTGCGACATCACAAATCCATCCACCGATCTTCAAGGCTACGGCGGAACGTCAGTAGCGTCGCCAGCCTTCGCCGGAATTATGGCTCTGGTCGATCAAAAGACAGGATCGGCCCAGGGCAACGCAAACTTTGTGCTCTATACGTTGGCGTCAAATCAGCCCACCGCGTTCCATGACGTTCCATCCGGTTCGACTAACGCGGTTCCCTGCCAGAAGGGGAGTCCGAATTGCGTGACCAATGTGGGCACGGACACTTATGGCATCTTGTCCGGTGAGAGCACCACTGCCAATTACGATCTTGCCACCGGTCTTGGTTCAGTTGACGCCAATGTCCTAGCGACCAAATGGAACACGGTTACCTTCACTCCGACAACGACGACTCTGACCATCACTCCCTCGACGCTCACCCACGGCACGGCAGCGACCGTAAAGATCGGCGTGACCTCCAACAAGGCGACCGGGGACGTCGCCATCCTCATGAACCCCGGCACGCCGGGTAATCCGGGAATCGACTGGTACACGCTCGCGAGCGGAGTTGTCAATTCGACCACCAACCTGTTGCCAGGGGGCTCTTATAAGGTCATCGCGCATTATGAAGGTGACTCGACCTATGGCGGAAGCTATTCGACGCCGACCGGTACGATTACGGTCAGCCCGGAACCCAGCACGGTGTTCATGGGAAGCCCAGCGGGCCTCATTACGCCGGGCGGCTATGTGACAACTGTGGTTTATGGAACCGGGGCATTTGATCAGTATCTGCTTCGGGCCGATGTGTACAGCGTAGCGAATGGGCAATGCACCACGAGCACTTTGGGCGAGGTTGCCTGCCCGACCGGCACCATGACGTTCACCGATAATGGCAATCCGCTGGACGGCGGGGCTTTCAAGCTGAACAGCTTTGGATATGCCGAAGATCAGGCTGTCCAACTCACCGGCGGCTCACACTCCATCGTCGCAAGCTACGGCGGCGACCCTAGCTACAACTCAAGCCAAACCACCGCAACGGTGACGGTCACGCCGGCCACGACGTCGATCAGCAACGTCGGCACGAATGTAAGCTCGGTTGCTGCCGGGGCGCAGTTCAACGTCAGCGCCACCGTCGCCGCTACTGCGAGCTTCGGTGTTGCGCCGACGGGCACAGTTTCGTTCTTCGCCAATGGAACGAAGCTTTTGGGAACTGTGCAACTGACGCCGGTCAATGGTGATATCAACACCGGCTCTACGGCAGCCCTCAATGCAAGCTTGACCACTTCCATTTCTACGGGTGGAACCTATACGATCACCGCGACCTACACCACTGGAGATGGGAACTATTCCAGCCAGAGCACGAGCAACTCGGTACAGCTTACGGTCACCGGCAGTAGCGGCAGCTTCACGCTTTCAGCGGCTCCGGCAAGCGTCACGGTTCCCCAGGGCGGGACCGGGACCAGCATGATCACAGTAACCAGCATGAACGGCTTCAATGCGGCCACTGCGCTCACCGCTTCGGGTCTGCCTTCGGGTGTGACCGCTGCATTTAATCCGACACCTGTAACTCCACCGGCAAACGGTACGGTCACATCAGTTCTAACTTTCACGGCGAGCGCGACGGCAACGGCTGGAACTGCGACCGTGACCATCACAGGAACTTCGGGCACTACGACGGCTACCACGACCGTATCGCTGACCATTACGGCTGTACCGAACTTCACAATCGCGGCGAATCCGACCAGTTTGACGATCGTCCAGGGCAATGCAGGCGGCACCAGCGTCATCACAGTTACGCCCTTAAACGGATTCAGTGGCAATGTGACGATGGCCGCGTCCGGTCTGCCCAGCGGCGTGACAGCGGCGTTCAATCCGAACCCGACCGCAACGACCAGCACTCTCACCCTGACAGCAAGCGCATCGGCCACAGTCGGCATCGCCACGGTTACGATTACCGGCACGTCCGGTGCGCTGACTGCGACCACCACGGTGGCACTCACGGTGGCGCAGAACTTCACGCTTCCAGGAACGCTTACGAACCCGGCATCGGTGGAACCTGGACAATCCACCACGACTACCATGGCGATCGCGCCTTCCGGCGGTGGGACGTTCACCAGCAATGTGACGTATACATGCTCCGCAGGATTGCCGGCGGGAACGACTTGCTCGTTCAATCCAACCCAGATCAACTCGGGCGCCACCGGCGCTCAAACCGTAATGATCAAGCTCCAAACGTCGGGCCCGTTTCTGCCCGGCGCTGCGAAACGCGCAACGGCGAGTCCGCATCAGCGGCCGTGGTTGCCGTTGAGCCTGCCGCTGGCCGGCATCATGCTGGTCGGACTGTTTGGAAAGCGCGTGCCTCGCTTGTATCAGATCCTGGGTCTGTGCACGGTCCTCGCGTTTGCTGGATTCCTGGTCGCTTGCGGAAGCAGCAGTCCGGCTCCGAGTGTGGTCACGGTTAGCCCGGGCTCGGTCAGCACGCTCTATCCCAGCCTGGCTGGAGCGCCTGCACAGACGCAGCAGTTCTCGGCGTCGGTCAGTAACTCCACCAGTCAGACTGTGACTTGGGCGGTTACGGGCGGCGGAGCCAACGGCACCATCGACCAGACGGGCTTGTACACGGCGCCAGTGATATTGCCGAATCCGAACAATGCAATCACGGTCACCGCTACATCAACCGCCACCACCACACCGGGTTCGGCAACGGTCAACCTCAAGACACCGAGCGCGGCCGGGACTTTCCCGATCACTGTGACGGTAACGGAAGGCAACGTGAACCACACAACGACGTTCAACCTGACGGTGCTGTAGTCAGACGGTTTAGAACGTATTGACAAGCAGGGGCGCGGATAACATCCGCGCCCTTTCTCATTTTTCTAGCTCGGTAGCGAGTCATCGGTAGCAAGAGCTCATTTCAGGCGCGATAGCGCGGCGTTACATAGCCGCGAAAGCGGCGGAAGAATGCAGCCCATGGCGCAAGCCGTGGGAAGACAGAGTGCAGGTCGAAAAGCCCCAGAGGGGCGAAATATCCGTTCCCCCCCACTATTCTGCGGCTGAAAAGAAAAACTCAACCTCTCAGGATCCCCTAAAGTATTTATTTCTCAAAGACTTGGCTCCAAAAGCACCCGAAAAACAACTCCAAATCAACGCTAACTAATTGATTTATAAATACTTTACCCCTATGTCCTTATTTCTCAAAGACCTGGAGCCTCTCGCGCGCTAAGTCTCTGACTCTAAAAGACCGCACCAGAGGGGTCTCTGCGAGGCAAACTAGCCTCGAACTCTTTTAGCTCCGTCGAGAAGGTTCTTCGCTTTTCCGCAGGTGACATTGATCCGCACCGCGCGAGTTCTCTTCCAGCGGCGAAAAGCATACTATGTCGTCGTCCACGGAGCAGCGAATGGTCCTCGCGCCTGCAAATTTCAAGAGCATCGATCAAGGAAAGATTTCCGAGATCGATGTCCTGTGGATCACCGCCGGCCTCGGTTGCGATGGGGACACGATCGCTATGACCGCAGCCACGCAACCCAGCATCGAAGACGTTGTGCTTGGCGCTCTTCCCTGGATTCCGAAAGTCACGCTGCACAATCCCTTCCTCGCGCTGGCCAATGGCGACGACTTTCTGCTGCCGTTTCATCGAGCAGCAGAAGGCAGAATGGAGAATTTCATTCTGGTGATCGAAGGCTCCATCCCGAATGAACATAATAAGGAAGAGGGTTATTGGGCTTCGCTTGGGACTGATCCAAAGACAGGTCAGCCGATTACAACGTGCGAATGGATCGATCGCCTCGCTCCCAAGGCTTGGGCAGTGGTCGCGGCGGGAACCTGCGCCACTTACGGTGGCATTCACGCCATGGAAGGCAATCCTACGGGATGCATGGGACTCGCCGATTACCTCGGTTGGAAGTGGAAGTCGAAGGCGGAGATTCCGATCGTGTGCGTTCCGGGATGTCCGGTGCAACCCGACAACTTCATGGAGACTCTGCTGTATCTGCTCTACATGGCAGCCGGTCGCGCGCCGATGATTCCGCTGGATGAGGCGTTACGTCCGACCTGGCTCTTCAACAACACCGTGCACGAAGGCTGCGATCGCGGCGGCTTTTATGAGCAGGCGCAGTTTGCCGAGGAGTATGGATCTCCGCTGTGCATCGTGAAGCTCGGATGTTGGGGACCAGTAGTGCAGTGCAACGTGGGCAAGCGCGGATGGATGGGCGGAATTGGCGGATGTCCGAATGTGGGCGGAATCTGCATCGGATGCACAATGCCGGGATTTCCCGACAAGTTCATGCCGTTCATGAATCAGCCTCCAGGTTCTCTTCTATCGTCAGCGGCGGTGCAAACCTACGGGCGCGCGATTCATGCCTTACGGCGTTTCACGCAGGCGTCCATGAACAAAGAGCCAAGCTGGCGCAAACCGGCGCGTTAATGAGGGCTGGAAATGGTTTCGTTTTCGTTGCCGAAGAGTGCCGATGGCACGCCGCGCGATCGTGAGCCTCTGCCGGAAAATCCGGTGGATGTCGAATCCACTCTGAATGCTGCCCAGGCGGAAGAAATTCTGCAGGAGCTTGCGGGAGTCTTTCGCCAGTACCAACCGTCCGTTGGACGACGGATTGTGTATCCGCCCCTGCAGTCCGAAGAAGCCTGGGCCGAAGACGGACGGCTGCCAAATCTAGAGGCCCGCTACAAGGCGCTGGTCGAGCAGATTCCCGCCGTTGTCTTCATGGCCTATCTGGATCGCGGCATCGGCGAAGCCTACGTCAGTCCCCAGATTGAAGCCGCGCTGGGCTTTTCACAGGATGAGTGGCTGGAAGATCCCGTCCGCTGGTACAAACACATCCATCCCGACGACAAGGATCGCTGGAGCACGGAAGCGGCCGAGATGTTCCTTACCGGCAAGCCGTTGCGTTCTGCCTATCGGGTGGTATCGCGATATGGGCGCGTAATCTGGTTCCGTTGCGAAGCCAAGATGATCCGCAAGGAAAACGGTGAACCCTGGTTCATTCACGGCGTGGGCTTCGATATCACGGACCTGAAGCGGACGGAAGAAGCGTGGCAGGAGGAACGCAACGTCGTCTCGGGGATCCTCGACACGGTTGCGGCGCTGGTCGTGGTGCTCGACCCGGAAGGCCGTATCATCCGCTTCAACCGCGCCTGCGAACAGTTGACGGGATACTCATTCATCGAGGTCGAGGGGAAATTGATCTGGGAGCTGTTCTCGGTTCGAGAAGAAGGAGAACGATTCAAGGCGGCGTTCCAGAGGACCCTGGCCTCGCATCACCCGCAGGAATACGAAATTTGCTGGTTGAGCCAGAACGGGCAGCAGAGGATTATTGCCTGGTCGACAACTGTGCTTACGAGTGCCGGCGAAACCGGAACGTATATCATCGCGTCGGGAATTGACATCACCGAACGGCAACGGGCCGAGACGAAGTTCCGCGGGCTGCTCGAAGCCGCGCCGGACGCGGTCGTCGTCGTCAATCGAGAAGGCAAGATTGTGCTGGTTAACGCCCAGGTCGAAAAGCTATTTGGGTACCGGCGCGAGGAATTGCTGGGGCAGCCGCTCGAAATGCTGGTACCGGCGCGACTGCGGCAGCGGCATCCCGGACACCGGCAGCGTTTCTTCGGAGAGCCGAGGGTTCGTCCCATGGGAGCAGCTGGTGAAGAACTTTACGGGCTACACAAAGATGGCCATGAATTCCCGGTGGAAATCAGCCTCAGTCCGCTGGAGACGGAAGAGGGGATCCTCGTGTCGAGCGCGATCCGCGACATCAGTAGCCGCAAGCATCTGGAGAAGACGATTCTGGATATCAGCGGCCGGGAGCAGCGCCGCATTGGTCAGGACCTGCACGACGGCCTCGGCCAGCACCTGACCGGCATTGCCTTTATGAGCAAGGTGCAGGAGCAGAAACTGCTGGAGAAAGGTCTGGCCGAAGCGGGCGACGCGGGCAAGATCGTCGATCTGGTGAACGAGGCTATTCATAAGACGCGAGAATTGGCCCGCGGACTGCTTCCAGTCGTTTCAGACGCTCAGGGGTTGATGTCAGCCTTGCAGCAGTGGGCAGGAGAAGTGGAAGACCTGTTCGGAGTAGGATGCAGATTCCAGTGTTTCACTCCCGTGCTGATTCACGACGACGCGGCGGCCACACATCTTTATTACATCGCGCGCGAGGCGGTGAACAACGCCATCAAGCACGGTCATGCGAAGCAGATCGTGATCCGCCTGGCCGCCGACGATGTGCAGGGAGCGCTCACCATTCAGGACGACGGCAGCGGCATCGGAAATGCGGTCCCCGGCAACAAAGGTATGGGGCTGCATCTCATGAACTACCGGGCGAGGATGGTCGGGGGTTCACTGGATGTGCAGCGAGTCAGCACCGGCGGGACTATAGTGACGTGTGTGTTTCCGATCCATGCGGACGGTCTGAAGTGAAACGATGAATGTAGCGTCCAAACCACAGACTCAGACAGCCACCAAGAAGAGAATCATGGTGGTCGATGACCATCCGATCGTGCGTCAGGGCTTGGCGCTCATGATTAACCGCGAATCGGATCTGGTGGTTTGCGGCGAGGCAGAGGACGCGATGGGCGCGATGCACGTGCTGTCCTCCTCTCATCCGGACATCCTGATTGTAGATATCTCGTTGAATGGGCCTGACGGTATCGACCTCCTGAAGAACATCCGTATCTCCAATCCCACGCTGCCCGTGCTGATTCTCTCGATGCACGACGAAATGGTCTATGCGGAACGGGCGCTGCGCGCCGGCGCCAACGGCTACATCATGAAGCAGGAGGCGACGGAGAACGTCCTGGTTGCGGTGCGTCGCATTCTGACCGGCGAGATCTACGTGAGCACCCGCATCGCCAACCAGATGCTGAGGCATTACATCACAGGATCCGGAACGCTGCGGAATTCTTCCATCGCCGATCTCAGCGACCGCGAGTTGGAAGTCTTCCGGTTGATCGGAGAAGGTCACGGAACGCGGCAGATTGCCGAGGAATTGCACATCAGCGTGAAGACCGTCGAATCCTATCAGGCGCATATAAAGGATAAGTTGTCGCTACGAAGCGCCCGCGAACTCATGCAGCGGGCCATTCAGTGGAACATGAATGAACGGATCGCGTAACCTTAATTTCTTCTAGCGAGTGCGCTGAGGGCTTCCCGGTCCTTCCTTCTACCGGCGCATCGGGGAATCCCCTATACGAAAAATAGTGCTTCCCATGGAAGGGAAAAAGTGGCGCACCCGCTTGTGGGGATTGTTATGCCGGTTGATTCTAGGTTCGCTTTGAAATTCCATTCTGGAACGACGGACTGCTGTCACCACCTTGAGGTGTCAGCCGCGTTCAGCCCTTCACAACCGGCATTTTTGCGATTTAAGTCAGCGAAATAAGGAGGACCCTGGTATGGCGGAATCGGTCCCGTACGGTCGAAGCACTCAGAGACCCTCACCTGTCGCGGAAGTTCATATTCTTTGGATCACAGCTGGCTTGGGATGTGATGGAGACTCGGTTTCCGTCACGGCAGCAACGCAACCGAGCATCGAAGATGTTCTTTTAGGGGCAATTCCAGGCCTGCCAAAAGTGCATCTGCATAATCCGGTGCTGGCGTATGAAAACGGCGACGACTTCCTCAAATTCTGGTATATGGCGGAGCAAGGCAAGCTCGAGCCATTCGTGCTGGTAGTCGAAGGATCGATTCCCAACGAAAAGATCAAGAAAGAGGGCTACTGGGCCGGGCTTGGAACCAATCCCGACACCAAGCAGCCGATTACCACCAACGAGTGGATCGATCGCCTCGCTCCGAAGGCGTTGGCGGTGGTCGCTTGCGGGACCTGCGCCACATACGGCGGAATTCATGCGATGGAGGGCAATCCGACCGGAGCAATGGGCCTCGCGGACTACCTCGGTTGGGATTGGCGGTCGAAGGCTGGCTTGCCGATCGTGAATGTTCCGGGATGTCCGGTACAGCCCGACAACTTCATGGAGACAGTGCTCTACCTGCTCTATCAAGTCGCAGGACTGGCTCCGATGATTCCGCTCGACGACCAACTGCGTCCGACCTGGCTCTTCGGTAAGACGGTGCACGAGGGTTGCGATCGAGCCGGGTATTACGAGCAAGGCGATTTCGCCGAAGTGTACGGATCTCCGAAGTGCATCGTGAAGCTGGGATGCTGGGGTCCCGGTCGTGAACTGCAACGTTCCGAAACGCGGCTGGATGGCTGGAATCGGTGGCTGCCCGAACGTAGGTGGAATCTGTATCGGCTGCACCATGCCTGGCTTCCCGGACAAGTTCATGCCGTTCATGGATGAGCCACCGGGGGCGAAGGTCTCATCGGCTGCAGTTGGCGCGTATGGCAGGGGCATCCGAGCTCTGCGCTCGATGACGCAAGCCACGGTCAACAAGGAGCCCAAGTGGCGTCATTCGCGGGCTGAACTGACCACCGGATACCATCCCCGATCTTTTTAGTTGGCAGCATTGAACAGCACCACGAGATTACCCACTGAGAGGGCATAAGGAGCGATTCGAATGGCCACCATTACCGCACCGACAAAAGATGTTTCCGGCAAAAAGGGGAATCTGGTGGAAATGAACTGGGACCCGATCACTCGGATCGTGGGCAGCCTGGGCATCTTTACCAAGATCGACTTTGAGAACCGGCATGTAGTCGAATGCCACAGCACTTCGTCCATCTTCCGCGGGTACAGCATCTTCATGAAAGGCAAAGACCCGCGCGACGCTCACTTTATTACCAGCCGCATTTGCGGAATTTGCGGCGACAATCACGCCACCTGCGCGACCTACGCGCAGAACATGGCGTTTGGCGTAAAGCCGCCTCCGATCGCGGAGTGGATCGTCAACCTCGGCGAAGCCGCCGAGTACATGTTCGATCACAACATTTTTCAGGACAACCTTGTCGGCGTCGACTTCTGCGAGCAGATGGTGAAGGAAACCAACCCTAAGGTCTGGGCGAAAGCGCAATCGACGCCGGCGCCGCATTCCAACCTGCACGGGTACAAGAACATCTCCGACATAATGACCGCTCTGAATCCTTTTACCGGAGCTTTCTATCGTGAAGCGCTGGTGATGAGCCGCATGACGCGCGAGATGTTCTGCCTGATGGAAGGGCGGCATGTACATCCTTCTACGTTGTATCCGGGCGGAGTCGGCACGGTGCCGACGGTCCAACTTTTTACCGACTATCTGGTTCGCCTGATGAAGTACGTGGAGTTTATGAAGAAGGTCGTGCCTCTGCACGATGACTTGTTCGACTTCTTCTACGACGCATTGCCCGGCTATGAGGAGGTTGGGCGACGCCGAGTGCTGCTGGCATGTTGGGGTTCGTTTAACGATCCTGACGTCTGCGACTACACCTACAAGAACATGACGAACTGGGGGCGGTCGATGTTCGTCACTCCGGGCATCGTCGTAGACGGCAAGCTGGTAACCACCGACCTGGTGGACATTAACCTGAACATTCGCATTCTGCTCGGCAGTTCGTATTACGACGAGTGGAAGAATTCACAAGTGTTCGTGAAGACCGACCCTCTTGGGAATCCGGTGGACAAGAACCATCCCTGGAACCAGACCACAATCCCACGTCCGCAGAAGCGTGATTTCGGCGGTAAGTACACGTGGGTGATGTCGCCGCGCTGGCTGGACAAACGGACCGGCGACCATCTGGCGATGGATACTGGTGGCGGACCGATCGCTCGGCTCTGGGCAACCGCTCTGGCCGGCCTGGTTGATATCGGATACATCAAAGCCACCGGCAGCAGCGTAAAGATGTATCTGCCGAAGACAACGTCACTGCCTGAGGTTGAGTTCGAGTGGAAGATTCCCAAGTGGAGCAACGCCATCGAACGCGACCGTGCGCGAACCTACTTCCAGGTGTATGCTGCCTGCGCGGCATTGCATTTTATGGAAAAGGCACTAGCGGAGTTGCATGCCGGACACACTAAAACGTGGACGGAGTTCAAAGTGCCGGAGGAAGCCATCGGCTGCGGTTTCCACGAAGCGGTTCGCGGCGTGCTTTCGCACCACGTGGTGATCAAAGAAGGCAAGATCGCCAACTACCATCCGTATCCTCCGACTCCGTGGAACGCGAATCCGCGGGATATTTATGGCACACCAGGTCCGTACGAAGATGCGGTGCAGAACACGCCGATCTTCGAGGAGAACGGTCCGGATAAATTCAAAGGGATCGACATCATGCGCGCGGTGAGGAGCTTCGATCCTTGCTTGCCGTGCGGCGTACATATGTATCTTGGAAACGGCAAAGTGTTGGAGACACATCATTCCCCGATGTTTGGCTTGCAACCCTGAACTTGCTTCATGGCTGGACTTTGTAAGGAGTGAGAGTGATAGCTGTTAGAAGACGTCAGTTGCGCTCGCGACGCAACTGGCACCTCGAAACCGCGAGCTCTCACTCCTAATTTTTTGATTAGTTGGAATGAGACTGATTGGAACGCGAACGATGACGGAATTGTGACGGGAGCCTTGTGGACGACGCCAGAGATTTTCGGGAAGACATGCAACGGATCGGTGGACTAGTTCAAGAAATAGAATCCATCGCCGATCCGGCAACGCGAGCGGCCACCAAGGATCTGGTGCAATCGCTCATGGACTTGCACGGTGCGGCTCTGGAGAAGGCGCTGGGAATTGTGGCCGACTCGGGAGAGGTGGGCACGAGCATTATTGACCGACTAGGGCGAGATCCGCTGGTGAGCAGCGTCTTGATTCTTTACGGGCTGCACCCGGACCCCATCGAGAGCCGGGTGGTGAAAGCGGTGGATCGCATGCGCTCGCAGTTGCGAAAGCAGGGCTGCGAAGTTGAACTGCTGAGCGTGACTGAAGGCGTGATCCGGCTGCGGGTAGAAACCGGATCGCATACCTGCGGTTCGACCGCGAAGACTGTCCAGGCGACGCTGGAAGGAGCCATCTACGATGCTGCGCCGGATCTGACCTCGCTGGTGATCGAAGGATTCGAAGAGAAGCCGGCCTCGGGATTTGTTGCCCTGGGCTCGTTGATGGGCCCCAGCGGATCATCGGTTGAACTGGAACGGCAAGGTTCCGATTAAGAGTGCGCGACACGAGTTGGAGATATTGAACTCATGAGTGCCGGACAATTCACACAAGCAGCGGATGGATTTGGCGCGCTACGCCAGTTTGCGCGGCGCGAGCGGCCGCTTGAGCGGTGCGAATTGTGCAGTCTAGGACTGCGGCCCGATCATCCTCACCTGATCGAGGTGGCGCAACGCAAGCTTCTCTGCACTTGTGACGCCTGCGCGATTCTATTCTGCGGCCAGGGAGTGAAGTTTAAGCGCGTGCCCCGGCGAGTACGTTCCTTTCCAGGGTTCAATCTCAGCGACGCGGAATGGAACGGCCTGATGGTTCCCATCAATATGGCCTTCTTCTTCAAGAGCAGTCTGGAGGACCGAGTCATTGCACTGTATCCCAGCCCTGCGGGTGCCACCGAATCTCTGCTGACGCTGGAATCCTGGAATGACATTGTGGCGGGCAACCCGGTATTGAACGACATGGAACCGGATGTAGAAGGGTTGCTGGTCAACCGGCTCGGCTATTCCCGTGGATATTCGGCACCCGAATACTATCTGCTTCCTATCGACGAGTGCTACAAGCTGGTGGGCCTGATTCGCTTGCACTGGAAGGGTCTCTCTGGCGGCACGGAAGTGTGGAAAGAACTGGGCGAGTTCTTCAGCAACCTGAAGGCAAGATCGACTGAGATACCAGCAGGGCCTCCCGTCACACGTGATGGCGCGGGCGAATTGGAGGGCGAATCCAATGCCTGATCTGAGTTTTCAAGTGGAGCGCTCCGAGGTTATTGCCAATGCAGCGACGCCCATGCTGGCATTCAAACTGCGCCTGACGGATGTAAATCCGGGGCAGACGATTCACACCGTCGCATTGCGTTGCCAGATTCAGCTGGAAGTTACGCGACGCAAATACACGCCAGCAGATCAGGAGCGCTTGCTTGATCTGTTTGGCGAGCCCAGCCGTTGGGGACAGACTCTTCGCAATCTCTTGTGGACGCATGCCAATCTGGTGGTGCCGTCGTTCACGGGAACGACACTGGTTGACCTTCCTGTGCCTTGCAGCTTCGATTTCAATGTCGCGGCCACAAAGTACTTCGACGGGCTGGCAGACGGGGACGTGCCCCTTTGTCTGCAGTTCAGTGGAACGGTTTTTTATGCCACCCCAAAGGAAGGCTTGCAGGTTGCTCCCATTTCATGGGACAAGGAAGCGCGCTTCAAGCTTCCGGTGCGAATCTGGCGCGAGATGATGGAGTCGTATTACCCCAACAATGCGTGGCTGTGCCTACACAAGGACGCCTTCGACCGTTTGTATCAATACAAAGTGCGACGCGGCATTCCGACCTGGGAGGAAGCGCTCGAAAGCATCTTGCCGGTTGAAGACTCCGTTGATGAAGACACGAAGGTGATGGGATGAATCTCGCGACGGTCGATCAGATCGCGAAAGCCGTGCTGTATGAGGGATACATGCTCTATCCCTATCGCCCGTCGTCAGTGAAGAACCAGCAGCGCTGGAACTTTGGCGTGCTCTGCCCGCAGTCCTACTGCGAAGCGCAAAATGGCAGCGAAGCGTGGACGATGCAGACCGAATGCCTGGTCGAGGGTGATGCGGCGACGACGCTTGAAGTTCGAGTGCGATTTCTTCAATTGGTGGCACGTTCGGTTGGAGAGCTGACTCATCCCGTGGACGAACTGCCGGTTGAGATTCCGGAGTTTCGACTGGTCGAGCGACTCGCAATGAACGGCCGCGTCTATCAGCCGTGGCAGGAAGCGGTTGAGCGTGAGGTGATCTTGCCGGTGTATGACGTTAATGGACTGGGATCACAATTGAGACTAGTTCCCTTCTCTTTCAGTTTTCCAGCGGAAAAGCAGTTCGAATATGTCCGCGACAACACCGGACCGACGATAGGTGTGATCGTGCGGGAACGCAGGGCATTGAGTGGCACCGTCGAAGTCATGGGGGAACGCGTTGACGACGGAGTGTTCAGAGTCCGAGTGTTGCTTCGCAATACCACGCCGCTTGAAGAGGCGAGTACGGCGACTCGCGATGATGCTCTTCTGAGCGCGATGGTCTCAACCCACACCATCCTCGGAGCGCAGATTGGCAGTTTTGTGTCACTGCTGGAGCCTCCAGAACGACTACGGGATCTCGCTGCGAACTGCAAGAACGCGGGAACCTGGCCGGTCCTGGTCGGGAGCGAAGGCCAGAAGGACACGCTGCTTTCTTCTCCGATCATTCTCTACGATTACCCGCAGATCGCGCCCGAAAGTGCGGGTGACCTGTTCGATGGAACCGAAATTGACGAAATTCTTTCGCTGCGCATCATGACGCTAACCGAAGACGAGAAGCGCGAAATGAGCCAGTCCGACGAGCGCGCCCGCCAAATGCTGGAACGTACCGAAACCATGCCGGTTGAACAACTGATGAAGCTGCATGGCGTTCTGCGAGGGTTGCGGCCACTGAAAGAGGAGGGCCAATGAACGAGTGGGAATGGCAGCTTCTCGAAGAGAAAACTTCAGTCGATCGGTTCGAGATTTCTGGAGTCGAGGTAAAGACTGGCGGCCGCGTTCGCCTACACCCGCGCAAAGGCGGCGATGTCATGGACATCGCGCTGGCCGGGCAAGTTGCCACGATCGAATCGATCGAACAGGACTACGAAGGGAAGCACCATGTATGCGTGGTTCTGGAGAACGATCCGGGCAAGGATATGGGAATGCTTCGCCAGCCGGGCCATCGCTTCTTCTTCGACGCGGAGGAAGTAGAACCACTTTCGCCCGCTGAGTTCCCTCAGACTTCGGCCGTTGAGAAACCAAGGATACTTGTCGCCGGCATCGGCAATATCTTCCTCGGGGATGATGCGTTTGGCGTGGAGGTGGCCAAGCGCCTTGCCAACACCGCATTGCCAGCCGCTGTTCGAGTGACCGATTTTGGCATCCGCGGGTTTGACCTCGCCTATGCCTTGCAAGACGGGTACGAAACTACGATTTTGGTAGATGCTTGTCCCCGCGGCCAGGCTCCCGGCACGCTCTACGTCATTGAGCCAGACGTAAGCGCGTCTGATGCGCCGGAAGATCAACCGGCGGCGGTCGAAGCGCATGCTATGAATCCGATGAGTGTGTTGCGCATGGCCCGGGCGATGAATATCGAAGTGAAGAACGTGCTGCTGGTGGGGTGCGAACCGGAAACCCTCGGCGGCGAAGAAGGTCAGATGGGGCTGAGCGCGCCGGTTGAAGTTGCCGTGGACGAAGCGGTGAAGCTGGTGCAGGGTCTCATAAGTGAAGTTTTGGCCCGGCGTGCGCCGGACGCAACCTTGTGAGTGTTTCGCGAGAGCAAAGGAGACTAGCGTGATGACGGAACAAAATGCTAACGGAACTTCAACTGACAAGGACACACTCTTTATGCTGGGTGGTGTGGCACTTGTGGTGTTTGGGGCGGGCCTGATTCTCTCCAATCCGATTGCGAGGCGCTATCTTGGCCAAGTCGGGTTGGGAGATTTAGCTCAGGGCGCATTGCCGGACCTGGATCGCTATCTGAAGTTGCGATCGATGTAAGGATACAGAACAGAAAGGAGGCCGAACAGCTTTGGGCGAAGTCAGTATGCCTCATCGAAGTAATCAAACTGTGCTCGCGTGTAAGCGAGCCGGCGTGGAAGGAGACTTTCGATGGCATCGACTAGTTCTGCGGGGCCGCGATATTCGGTCGACACGCGCGCCAGTCAATTTACCGTGCAAGCCTTTGCCAGCGGGTTGATTGCGGTGGTTGCGCACAGCCCGAAGATTGCGATTCGCGAATGGACGGGGGAAGTGAAAATGGTGCCCGATTCAATGCAACCGATTTCTCTTCAGGTTCATATCAAAGCGGCTTCGCTAGAGGTGCTGGACGAACTAAGAGACAGCGACCGGCGGGAGCTTCATCGGGTAATGAATCAGGAGGTATTGGAGACAACTCGGTATCCGGAGGTAGTATACGAAAGCTCGGCGATAGAGACGGAGAAAATGAGGGACGATCTCTACCGTCTCAAGATTTCAGGGAAGCTGAATCTTCATGGTGTTTTAGATGATCTTTCGTTCACTTCGCAAGTGTCGTTCGGAGTCGACAGCGCTCGCGCCTATGGAGAATTCGTTGTGCGGCAAACCGATTACAACATTCGAATCGCCTCGATCGCGGGAGGGAGCTTAAAGCTTCGAGACGAGTTGAAGTTCTCTTTTTATGTAGTGGCTCGCAAGCAAGAGTGAATACTTTTGCTCTTGGGGTGAGAGCAATTGAGGTGCGGGGAGGCTTCTAGTGCATTTTGCAGCGGAACCGAGACACGCGGAGGGAACCACGGTTACTTACATCATTGAGCCCAGGGGTAGCACCTTTACGGTGAAAGCGTTCGCCACCGGGCTACTCTCCATGTTCGGCCATAGCCCGACGATTGCGATTCCGAGTTTTGAAGGCGAGGCCACGTTGAATCCTGACGTTCTCGAACAAAGTTCGCTGCATATGGTGATTCATAGCTCCTCGCTGACCGTGACCGATGACATCAGCAATAAAGATCGTGACGAAATCAACCGCGCGATGCACGACGACGTGCTCGAATCCGACAACTTCCCGGACATCGTATTTGAATGTTCGCGCGTATCTGCCAGCAAGACCGGGGAAGGATTGCATTGGGTAGCGCTGAACGGAGAACTCACGCTGCACGGCGTTACCCGCAACCAGTCAGTATCGGCTCGCGTCTCGGTGAACGGGCAGTCGCTTCGAGCGACAGGAGAATTTTCGGTTCGCATGAGTGACTATGAGATTCGGCCAGTGTCGGCAGTCGGCGGAACGGTAAAGCTCAAGGATGAGCTCAAGCTGTCGTTTGCAGTTAACGCCCGCCAGCAAGCTTGAGACGATGGCGGACGCAGGATCTCCAAAGATGGATCGACGTGGCGACAATCAGGATGACGAGAGAGGATGCAGTATGTGCCTAGCCATACCGGGGAAGATTGTTGAAATCTGTTCCGACAAGCCGGATTCCGCGCTTGTCGAGGTTGTTGGCGTCGTACGCAAGATCGACCTCGGCCTGTTACAGGACGACAAACCAACGACCGGCGACTGGGTTCTGATTCATGTTGGCTTCGCCATGAGCAAGATCAGCGAGCAGGATGCCGCTGACCAGATGCACACTCTGAGGATGCTGGGGGAGATTGACGGAGCGATGCAGGAAGTCCAGGGCTACGGACTGGAAGACGTGAACTGAGTCGAAGGCCGAGCCCGTCAGGGAGAGATGCAGATGAGATTCGTCGATGAGTTCCGCGAGCCCGAACTGATTTCGAAGACGACGGAAGAAATTCGGCGTCTCGCCGGTACGGAGCGACACTATCGCATGATGGAGGTCTGCGGCGGTCACACGCACGCGATTTATCGTTTTGGCCTGAAAGACATCCTCCCAGAAAATATTGAGTTGATCCACGGCCCGGGCTGCCCGGTCTGCGTGCTCCCCATGGGGAGAATCGACGACGGTCTCTCCATCGCGCAGGATCCGGACGTTATCTTCGCCGCCTTCGGCGACATGATGCGTGTCCCTGGAACCCAGGGCAGCCCGCTGGAGCACAAAGCGCGGGGCATGGATGTGCGGATCGTCTATTCGCCATCCGACGCGCTGAAACTGGCCCGGCTCAATCCTGACAAGCATGTCATGTTCTTCGCGATCGGATTCGAAACCACGGCGCCGTCCACCGCGCTCACCATGATGCGCGCCAGGGCCGAGGGCATCCGGAACTTTTCGGTGTTCTGTAACCACGTCACTATCATCCCGGCGATCCGCGCCATTTTGGACTCTCCCGATATGCGCCTTGACGCCTTCATTGGTCCGGGACACGTCTCCACCGTAATTGGATGCCGCCCCTACGAGTGGATCGCACAGAATGAACGCAAGCCGATTGTCGTTTCCGGCTTCGAACCGCTCGATATGCTGCAATCGATCGTCGTGCTCCTCCACCAATTGAGAGCGGGAGAAGCCAAAGTCGAGAATCAATACAAGCGCGTGGTTCCATGGGAAGGTAATCGCGCGGCCCTCAGAGCCATGGCGGAGGTTTTCGAGTTGCGTCCTTATTTCGAGTGGCGCGGGCTGGGCTTCATCTCGCAGTCGGCGCTCCGCATCAATGACAAGTATGCGGAATTTGACGCGGAAGCGCGCTTCGAGGTTCCCGGCATTCGGGTGACGGATCCGAAGGCCGCGCAGTGCGGAGAAGTGCTGAAAGGCGTGCTGAAGCCGCATCAGTGTAAACTCTTTGGCCGCGAGTGCACGCCGGAGCATCCGATCGGCGCACTTATGGTGTCATCGGAAGGATCATGCGCCGCCTATCACAACTACGAACACCGGAAGGCAGCAATGGTAAGTCTGGCGTCGATCGCTTGAGCGTTGTCGGACCGAATGCCTTGACCGCCGTGCTGACTGATTCCGCGCCTGCGCCCTTGCGCTTTCGCGATCCGCAGATCGAAATGGCGCACGGAGCGGGAGGGAAAGCCAGCCGCAAACTGGTGGAAGGCCTTTTTGCTCCTTTGCTTTTCGGGTCCTCGCCGGGACCCCTGGGAGATGCGGCGCACGTCGATATCGACGGCACACGAGTTGCGATTACCACCGACAGTTTTGTGGTCAATCCGCTGAGTTTCCCGGGCGGCTCGATTGGCGAACTCGCGGTGAACGGCACGGTAAACGACCTGGCAGTTTCAGGAGCAAGAGCGGAGGCTCTCGTCGTCAGCTACGTGCTGGAGGCCGGCCTGCCCACACCGATTCTGGAGGCAGAAGTTCGAGCCATGGCCAAGGCCGCACGGGACGCTGGAGTGCGAATCGCAGCCGGCGACACCAAAGTGGTCGAGCACGGCAAAGCAGACAAGATGTACATCACGACGACAGGCATTGGCCGGGTCCTTCCTGGAGTGTCGATCGATCCCCGGTCGGTGCGAGTCGGGGACAGGATACTGCTCTCGGGGCCTATCGGCGACCACGGCATCACGATCCTGCTTGCACGCGGTGAGCTCGATTTGTCGGCTAATCTTGGCTCGGATACGCGGTCCGTGCTGCCGATGGTCGAGGCCCTGATTAGCGCCGCGGGGCCAGGCATTCGCTGGATGCGCGATCCGACTCGTGGTGGTGCGGCAACATCTCTCAACGAATTGGCTCGCGATTGCGGATTGGGGATGGTTCTTTTTGAAGATCAGGTTCCGGTGCGCGACGCTGTGCGGGGCGCGTGTGAACTGCTTGGACTGGATCCGCTGCATATTGCGAACGAAGGGCAGTTTCTGGCAGTGGTGTCTCCGGAGTATGCCGACACTGCGCTCAACGCTTTGAGTCTGGCGCCCGGCGGAAGCGAAGCGCGCGTGATCGGCGAAGTTCGCGACCAGCCCGCTGGAACGGTGCTGGTGACAACCCTTTATGGGGGCAGCCGAATCGTAGATATGCTTGTCGGCGATCCATTGCCGAGAATATGCTAAGTGCGTCTGCACCGATGTTATGGCAACCGCCTACAAACTCGCGAGCCAGGTGGAAGAGCAACTCATGGAGCGGAACCAACTGTACGAGCAGTTTTTTTCGCGAGAGGCTCCTCGTTTGGCGGAGGCTTGCCGCGAGATGTCGGAGCGCTTCCTGCGCGGAGGTCGCCTGCTCGCCTTTGGTCGCGGACCTTATACAACGGATGCGCAGCACGTGTCGGTAGAATTCGTTCACCCTGTGATCGTCGGCAAACGCGCGCTGCCTGCGCTCGATCTATCAGTTCTATTCCGGCCGTGGCTCGAAGCCATTCTCCGCCCTGAAGATATCGTCATGGGATTCGGGCCTCCTGAAGGCGACCCCGAGGTCTGGGCGACGCTGCAGGAAGCCCACCGCCGAGATGCCATGACCTTTTCCTTGCCCGGGGTTGAAGGATCCTATGCGGTGGACGCGGCAACGCAAAATCCTTTCATGCATCAGGAGATGATCGAGGTTCTCTATCACACTCTGTGGGAGACGGTGCACGTCTTCTTTGAGCACCGCGAGCTCGGCCACGAGGTGGGAGAATCGGGATTTCTCTATCCCTTCCTGGGCAAGAAAAAACAAGGGACCACGAATCTGGTCGGGGAGGTTGCGTCCTCCATTTTGATGAAGGCCCAGGATGACTCGAAACTGCGCGAACGGCTGGCGCGGGAAGAGGGGGAGCAGATCAGCAGTACAGTACTGGCCATTCATGAGCGTCTGCGACAAGGCGGCAAGATCATCGTCTTCGGCAACGGCGGATCAGCGACCGACGCCAACGATTTCGCGATCGACTGTGTGCTTCCGCCGCCCGGATATCAATCGATTCCAGCGGTGTCGCTCTCGCTGGAACCGGCAAACATTACTGCGGTCGCTAACGACATTGGCACCGACGCGATTTTCCTGCGCCAGTTGATTGCGCAGGCCCGGCCGGAAGATGTCGCTATCGGCATTTCCACCAGCGGTGGGTCCCGGAATATCATCATGGCGCTGGAAGAAGCTCGGAAGCGGGAGCTCCTGACCGTCGCGCTGCTAGGCTACGATGGAGGCGAGATCAAGCGCAAGCAACTGGCTGACTTTCCTGTGGTGGTGAACTGCGACTACATTCCGCGCATTCAGGAAGTGCAGGCATCGATCTACCATGTGATGCGCGACGCGCTGGAGGGGTTGAACCGTGGCGAAGCTTGAACTCTTCGGAACCGCTCGCTGCCCCCATACCTGCGAAATGCGGGACTGGCTGGAGTGGAAGCGCAGTGAGTTTGTGGAGTATGACGTGGAAGCGGATCCCGTGGCGCGAGGACGCATGCGCGAGATCGCCCGCGGGCAGCGCACTGTGCCCATCCTGGTGGAGGATGGAAAGGTCGTTCAAGTTGGATGGCAGGGCTACGGTTGCATGGTGGACGACTAGACAACGCAAATAGCTACGCATACGCATACAACAATGGCCAGTGCGCGTTCGATTCGGGTCCGCGGGGTTGTGCAAGGTGTGGGATTCCGTCCGTTTGTTTACCGCCTGGCCTGTGCCAATACCCTAAACGGATGGGTGCTGAACGCGGAAGAGGGCGTTGAGATCCATCTGGAAGGTACCGAGACCGGGTTGGAAGCATTTGTCCGTGACTTGAGAGCGCAGCCGCCGCCCGCGGCGAGCATCGCTGAAATCGATGTGCGGCCGGCAGAGCCCGTCGGCTGGCAGGAATTCACGATTCGGACGAGCGCGCGCCGGGAACGTCCGACGGTTCGAATTTCTCCTGACTTGCCCGTCTGTGACGATTGCCTGAGAGAGCTTTTCGATCCGGCGGACCGGCGCTATCAATATCCTTACATCAACTGCACCAATTGCGGACCGCGCTACAGCATCGTGCTGGCTTTGCCTTACGACCGGCAGAACACCACGATGAAGGATTGGCCGCTCGATGACTATTGCGGTGCAGAATATTCCGATTCCGGCAATCGTCGCTTTCACGCGCAACCCGTGGCTTGTCCGGCTTGCGGTCCGAGCTACTATCTTCACCCTCTCGTTGAGGGTGCAATTGACAGAGCAGAGAGCATCTGCCGAGCCGTCGGGCTTCTTCGTGACGGCGCGATTCTTGCCGTTAAAGGACTCGGTGGGTACCACCTGGCATGCGATGGCCGAAACCCCGCTGCAGTCGCGGCGTTACGGGATCGTAAATTCCGGAAGGAAAGACCGTTCGCGCTGATGGTGCGGGACCTAGAAGAGGCGCGCACGATCGTCGAGCTTTCTCCAGAGGCTGAAGTGCTGCTTACCTCAGTCGCGCGGCCGATTGTACTCGCGCCGGCGCGAATCTCGCTGAGCGGCGTTGCGCCGGAGAACAACGAACTTGGCGTGATGTTGCCGTACACCCCGTTGCACCACCTGCTATTTGCGGCCGGTGCTCCTGAGATCCTGGTGATGACGAGCGCGAACCGGTCGAGTGAGCCGATCGCGTATGAGGACGAGGACGCCTTGCAGCGGCTAGCAGAAATCGCAGATTCGTTTCTCATCGGGCACCGTCCCATAGCGCGTCGCGTCGATGACTCGGTCGCCCGTGTTGGAGCATTCGGACCGGTTGTGCTACGCCGCGCTCGCGGGTATGCTCCGGGTGCCGTGGCTAAACTGCCGGCGGAGCGCCCCATTCTCGCGTTGGGTGCCGACCTAAAAAACACGGTCACACTGGTGGTAAATGGCCAGGCGTTTGTCAGTCAGCACATCGGAGACTTGGACCATTCACAGTCGCTGCGCGCGTTTGATGAGACAATCCGCGATCTTGTCACGATGTACGAAGTTCGCTTTGATGAACTACTGCTGGTACATGATCTTCACCCGCAGTATTTTTCGACCGCACACGCAGCCTCGCTCGGTGCTCTACGAAAAGGGGCAGTGCAGCATCATCGAGCGCATGTGGCCTCGGTGCTGGCAGAACGCGGCGAGTGGACGAAGCGCGTCGCAGGCGTGAGCTTCGACGGCACCGGATACGGAGACGACGGCACAATCTGGGGCGGCGAAGTCTTCGTGGGCAGCGTGCAGGAAGGCCTCAAGCGCGTGGCTCACTTGCGGCGCGCGGCGCTCGCGGGCGGAGATGCCGCCGCGCGTTTTCCAGTACAAGCGGCGGCTGGCTTCCTCGCCCAAGTCGACGATTTGCCAGATGTGATCGCGGAGCCATTTGTTTTTCCCAAGCGCTATCGCAGTGCGCTGGAATTGGTCAGGAAGGGCGTCCGAACATTTACGACGACTTCCGTGGGACGCCTGTTTGACGCGACTGCAGCCCTCCTCGGCTTTACTCGTGAGGTCACATTCGAAGGACAGGCCGCGATCTGCCTCGAACAACTTGCTCGCCGCTCACCCCTGACGGAACCTTATCCCTTCCCCTTCATCGGCGGTGAACTCGAAGATGACGAACTCGACTTTCGTCCATTGCTGATGGCGGTCGCTCACGATCGCGTCCACGGGCGCGACGTCGGCGAGATCGCTCGGTCGTTCCAGCGCGGAGTGGCTGAGGGATTGAGCGGCGCGCTAAAAGTCATTTCTGGGGCACACGCCGTGGACACCGTTGTGCTCTCGGGAGGTGTGTTCCAGAACGAGTTGCTGCTGGAAGATTTGAAATCGCTGCTGGCGAACGGACCGCTTACCGTCTGGACAAATCGGGCAGTCCCACCGAACGACGGCGGCATCAGTCTGGGACAGGCGGCGTTGGCCGCTTTCGGACGCTTCGATGAGGTCGTACGAACGGCCAATTAGAGTGAACTGGGAGAAATAATGCACGAACTATCGATTGCCATGAGTATCGTGGAACTAGCCGAAGAAGAGGCGGAGCGCCGCGGCGTTCAGGTCACTGCCGTGCACTTGAAGCTGGGCGCGCTATCCGGACTGGTGAAAGACGCCCTTCTCTCCTGCTATGAAATGGCCTGCGAAGGCACGGCGCTGCAGGGTTCACGTCTGGTAGTGGAGGACGCCCCCGCTGTGATTTTTTGTCCCAGTTGTCGGGCAGAACGGCCGCTCGTGTCGATTCAGTTATTTTGTTGTCCGGAATGCGGGACGCCCGCCGCTGGGGTCACGCAGGGCAAAGAACTCGAAGTGGTTGCATTGGAGATAGAGGAATGCGCACCGAACCCCGTTTGATCGAAGTCCGCAAGAATGTGCTGAAGCAGAACGACATAGTGGCGCGGAGTCTCCGCGATCGTTTTCGTGCCGCCGGAGTCTTTGTCGTGAGTCTGGTGTCGAGCCCCGGTTCTGGCAAGACCGCCCTTCTGGAAAAGATTCTCACTGTGCTGCGCGCAAACTACGGGGTAGCGGCCCTTGTTGGCGATCTCGCCACTGAGAATGACGCGGCGCGATTAGCGCGCAGTCAGGCGCCAGTCAAGCAGATCACGACCGGTACGCTCTGCCATCTGGAAGCTGCCATGGTCGACAAAGCGTTGTCAGGGTGGGACCTGCGGCAGCTGGATTTTCTCTTTATCGAGAACGTCGGCAACCTGGTCTGCCCTTCTTCCTACGACTTAGGAGAAGACCTTCGGCTCGTGCTCATCTCGGTCACTGAAGGTGAAGACAAACCCTTGAAGTATCCAACCATCTTCAACAGCGCCGACGTGGCTGTCGTCACGAAGGTCGATCTGGCGGTGGCAGTTGAGTTCGACTGGGAGATGGCATATCAAAACATCCAGGCCGTCCGCCCCGGCATGCCCGTCTTCCGGCTTTCTTCAAAGACTGGAGAAGGCATCGAACCCTTCCTGGAATTCCTAGCGGTGCGCTTGATCGAGATGCGGCAAACGACTGCCGTGTAGTACTAGTCGTCGTCCGGATCTTTCGGCGGTGCGTGGTTGTTCAGGAAGTCCTGCGCGTGCTGAGCCGACGGGATCGTCTTGAATTGGATTGGCGTCTGGTTGTAGTCGAAACAGTCGGAAAGATCGTCGGCGATAGCATCGGCATATCCGAGCGAGGGCAAACCGAACACGCCTTCGATGTATTTCAGAATGCTGCCGAAGTCGTGATCAGCGGTAGAGACATAACCGGGCTTGGCGTACGGGGAAACGACGATCATCGGTACGCGAAAGCCGTAGATATAGCCACACCCCCACTGCGCACAATTCACCAGCACCTTCTTCGGCGGCACATGATCGTACCAACCGCCCCAATCGTCCCAGGTGATGAAAATGGCGGTGTCTTTCCAATAGGCACTGCTGCCGATCGCATTCACGACAGATGCGACCCAGGACGGACCGGTCGTACCGCTGGTGCCAGCGTGATCGGAATCGGTGCCGTCGGGGATGACCCAAGTGACATTCTGCAGTTGACCATTGGCGACGTCGGTGAGGATCTGCTTCTGGTTCAAGATGACGTTGTTGGTCCACTCAGCGCCAGTGCAGACTGTGCCATTCGGGGGCAGATTGTTGGGTACGCAAATGTGCTGGATGGCTTCAGGCCCGTTCCAGATGGCGGGGCCTGGCGGCGTGTAGTAGCGCCAGGTGTAGCCTTTTTGGTCAAGCAGGTCGGTGATGGTTTGGTGATCAAGGCAAGGATAGATCGGGGCGTTGGATTTCTCGTTGCCGGTGGAATCGATCAAGCTGACCACGCTCGATGACTGAGAATCGCACCCGGCGTCGGGAGTCCCAGTGTTACTGGGATTCTCGGAGGCGAAAAGGTTGCTGCCGGCCGCCGGCGCAGATGTTCCAGAAATAATGAACTGGTGTGCGGGAAAGCTCGGCCCCTGGTTCGTTTGGAACATGTGGTCGGCAAATGTGTACTGCTCGGCGAGTTGAAAGTAGGGCTGGACCTCGTTCGGATCGACATAGCCAAACGTCAGGTCCGGTGCCGGACAGTCCAACGCATGGGGGGCGCAAAAGACGGTGATCAGGTCGGCTCCGTCCATTTTGCATTGCCCGGTCGCCGAATCCAGGTCGCACATCAGGTTGAACGCGTCGTTCGAATGATCGGGGTTGTAATCGACGTCAAGGCTGACTTTGTGCAACGGTATAGGGTTGTGGTGCGAGTCGGTTCCGCTTTGCACTATGTCGGCGCCCTTGTTGATCAGGTTCTGATCTTGGAACAGATTGTCAGTGCTGCGGTTCTCCTGGAAGATGATGACCACGTGTTTGATTTGGCCGGGAGGAGGTGGTTGCACTCCATTATTGCTGCCACCACCGCATCCATTGAGACTCATCAGGCTGCCTGCGGTGGTTAGTAGTAGGATGGAAAAAATAAAGACGCGAAGTTTGATATGCAAACTATGGGCCTCAGGTATTAACACTCAGAGTCGGAGAAGCGGGTTCGATCCTTTTTTCTTGGATGCAGCGTCGATGGGGCGCCGTACTGCAAAATTGATGTAACCAATTGATGCATTCGTTTTTATACGTATTATGAATGGTTTACATTGGTTAATGTGATGTTTTAGTTGAATCCTGTGGTTCATCCAGAAATGCCCAGTCTCGCCGGAGAAATAGTTCTGCGAGTGAAATTCCTAAAAGCGTTCCGACTGTGATTTGGTGGGCGGTGCAGGACTCGAACCTGCGACCTCCTCGGTGTAAGCGAGGCGCTCTAACCAACTGAGCTAACCGCCCGATCTGCGCGGGTGCGACGATGGCGCGCCCGGCGCTCTCATACGTCTGCTTGAAAACTACGCTGAGGATACTGGAGCTTTCCCCCAATGGTCAAACTGACTTGATCGGCCGCACTCGCTTTTTTCTGGCGAGTTGCCGAACCGGCGTGCGTTCGCGGTGCGAAACTCCGCGGCGTGGCTGCTACACTTTCTGAGTGCGGAATCTCATCGTCAATGCCGACGACTTTGGTTTGACCGCAGGAATCAATCGAGCGGTCGTGGAATGCAACGTCGCCGGAATTGTTTCCTCGACTACTTTGATGGCGAGCGGCCGTGCCTTCGGGGATGCGGTTGCTATCGCGGGTTCGGCGCCGAAGCTTTCGGTAGGATGCCACGTTGTGCTCGTGAACGGAGCGCCCATCTCCACGCCCGATACGGTCGACACATTGCTGGCGATTCGCTCGGCGGAGCCGGATAAGTTTTTCTCTAGCCTTTCAGCATTTTCCGCGCGCGCCATGCTGGGCGGCTTCGATCGTGACCAACTGATCGCCGAGGTGACGGCACAAATACGGAAACTGCAAGCCGCCGGCATCCAAGTGACGCACCTGGATACGCACAAACACGCGCACATCTTTCCTGAGATTCTGACGGCGTTGTTGCGGGCGGCGCGAATTTGCGGGGTGCGCGCGATCCGCAATCCGTTCGTTCCACTGAAGTCGATGCCGGCGCGGCAGTATAAGGGCAAACGCGATCTGTGGAAACGCTACGGCCAGGTGAGAATGCTGCACACCTTCGCTCGCCAATTCACCGATCGAACCAAGCGCGCGGGATTGGTTACCCCGGACGGCATTGTAGGTGTGATCGAGACGGGATCGGGCGAGAGCGAGGGCTACAGTTCCCTGCTGCGCCAGACGCTCACCAACCTGCCCGAAGGGACCTGGGAATGGGTGTGCCATCCCGGCTACAACGATGCTGACCTGGGAACCGCCGGCACGCGGCTGCGCGATTCTCGCGAGGAAGAGCGGCGCCTGCTGAGCTCCCCGGAACTGCGCCAGTTCCTGGAGGAGCAGAAGATTCGGGTCATCAGCTACCGCGACTTGGCAGAAACCTCGCCCAAACCTGCCCTCCAACCGCAATAACAGGTGCCGAAAGTAGTGCTTCGCTCGTTACTGTCCAAGTAGCTTTGTGTTGTCGCAACCACTTCCGGGCTGGGGTATCATCGCATCAGCCAAATAAAGCAAGAGGATAAGCCATGGCTGGACATCAAACCGAGCCTCGCCTGACCGTGGATCTGCCTGTGCGGATATGGGGATTGGGTGCAGACGGTCGACCGTTTTCTCAGCATGCCCGGGCGCACAACATCAGTTCCGAGGGCGCGCTGATCTCCGGCGTCGACAACGAACTGAAGGTCGGGGACGTAATCGGAATCCAGTGCGAAGAAAGAAAGACGCGCTGCACCGTCGTCTGGGTGTTGAACACCGGCCCAGTTAAGAAGAATCAAGTAGGCATCAAGATGGTCGCCGAACAGGAGTGTCCGTGGAAAAACCATCTTCCCCTGGAAGGTGCCACCGTCACGATCTCCGAATCTAACCGGCGGCGCTGGCACCGGCACAAGATTTCACTTCCTCTTGAAATTCGGGACGAACGCGTGAATGCTCCCCTTCGCATCAACGCCACTGACGTGAGCGGCAATGGATGTTATGTGGAAAGCATCATGCCCTTGCCGCTAGGAACTGTGTTGCGGCTGGATTTCTACCTTGACTCGGAGCACATCAATATCACGGCGGTGGTTAGAACTTGCGATCCGGGTGTGGGAAATGGAATCGAGTTCACCGGCATGCACGGTGAAATGAAGCAACGGATGCAGGCCTACCTTGACGGGATCGATCCGCAAATGGGAGTTTCGAAGGCAGAGTAGCGTCTATTGAATCATTGAATCATTTCGTCATTGAATCATTGGAAAACCCAAGCTGTCAGCGCTTCCCAAATGAGTCAATGACTCAATGACAAAATGACTCAATAACCTTTGGCTCAATTCTCGCCGGGCTCGGCATATCGAGATAGTACGATCGCGCGAATCAAACCACCCATTGTGAATTCACGAGCCTCGAGCGCCACTGGCATCTGCAGATCGCGCAGAGTCGCTGAAGTCACCGGTCCAATCGAAGCAAGTTGAATACCTCGTAGTGCCGTTGGCTTAACGTTGCCCAGAAGTTCCGCAAAATTCCTGACGGTCGATGAGCTGGTGAAAGTCACCACATGCGGACGCCGATCTGAATTTTTCATCACCGCGCGCAACCGTGCACGCGATTTCTCCGGCACCACCGTCTCGTAAGCTTCGACTACATCGACGTGGGCTCCGGCGGCGCGCAGTTCTTCTGGAATCACGTCGCGTGCGACTTTTGCGCGAATCAGAATGACGCGCTTGCCGTTGACTTTTTCGCGCAATCCCTTCACGACCGACTCCGCGACATACTCCTCCGGAACCATTTTGACCCTCAAGCCATGCTTCACGATTGCCTTCTTAGTCGCGGGCCCGATGGCAGCGATCTGAAGATGTTGGAGTTTCCTGCGGGTGATCCGCAGCCTTCGAACGCGTTCCCACATCGCATCGACGCCGTTGGCGCTGGTGAGGATCAGCCAGTCGTAGTTCTTGATATTCTTCAGCGCTTGGTCGAGCGGCGCGTAGGATTGCGGCTTCCGAATTTCGATAAACGGAATTTCGATGACTGACGCGCCTAGGCTACGCAGGCTGGAGGAAAGGCTGCCAGCCTGATGACGGGCGCGACCGACGAGAATCCGGGTACCGGCGAGAGGATGATTGGCGTTGGGTGTCATGAAACAGGTCTCAGTGTCAGGTGCTAGATCTCAGGTACTAGGTTTCAGGTGTTGAAGTTTTCCTACGACCTGCGACCTAATCACTGTGACCTGCCCTACGGTTGTTGCGGTAGTGCGAAGCCTTCTCCGTAGACTTCTTCGAGAATAACATCGCCGCCACGGCGGAGTAGCGTTTCGCCTACCTCTTCGCCCAGTTGCACAGGATCATCGCCCTCGCGGATTTCGCGCAGAACCTTTGTTCCGTCGGGATGCGCCACCAAGCCTTTGAGTACAATGCGCCCTTGTTTCATTTCGGCGAAAGCTCCGATCGGAACCTGGCAGCCCCCGCCGAGTTTATTGAGCAGGGCGCGCTCGCACGTAGTGGTGGCGCGCGCGGCAGCGTCATCCAGAAACGCGAGGATCGCTCTTGTGGTCACGTCTCCGTTGCGAATTTCGATGCCTAGCGCGCCTTGCCCGGCGGCTGGAGTCATCACTTCCGCAGGGATCACCTGGCGCACAAGCTGCGTTTTGCCCAAGCGGTTCAGCCCGGCAGCAGCCAGAATTATGGCATCGTATTCGCCTGCTTCGAGTTTGCGCAGGCGAGTATCGACGTTTCCCCGGAGCGGGTGAATCTGCAAATCAGGACGCATCGCCTTCAACTGGGCCTGACGGCGCAAACTGCTGGTACCGACATTCGCTCCGTGGGGTAATGCCGCGATGTTCGCAAATTTTACCGAACAGAACACGTCGCGCGGATTCTCGCGGGTAGTGATCGCGGCGATCTCGAAATCGGCGGCGAGTTCCGTCGGTAAGTCTTTCAAGCTGTGCACGGCCAGGTCAACCCGGTTCTCGACGAGGGCTTCTTCAATTTCTTTCGTGAACATCCCTTTGGTGCCGACCTTGGCAAGTGCGACGTCGGTAATCTTGTCGCCGGTGGTCTTGATGATTTCGAGTTCCACCGTGTGGCCCTGCGCTCGTAACAGATCAGAGATGTGATGAGCCTGCCAGAGTGCGAGTTGGGATCCACGGGAACCGATGCGGAGGCGCGCCATTAGTTTGGGCCTCCTTTTTCTGAATTAGCCCTGCGGCCCTTAGCAACGCCAGCCTTCTCGTCTTCGTGCAGATTGAACAAACGGCGGACCAGTTCAATCACTGTTGTCGATTCGGGATCGCGCGCAGCTGTTTTTAGAGTGCTGATCGGGGTATGCATGATTTTGTTGACAATGCCACGGGTGAGCGCTTCGACGGCAAGTTCCTGGTCGGTAGTCATCGTTCCGAGGCGTCCGCGAACGCGGTCGATCTCAGCCTGGCGAATGGTCTCCAGGTGGTCCTGCAGGCTGACAATGGTCGGAACCACATCGAGCGTCTGCAAGCGGACGTGGAATTTATCCACTTCGCCGTTCACGATCGCTTCTGCCTTCTCGGCCTCTTTTTTGCGGTCGGAAACATGCGAACTAACAGCTTGCTGCAGGTCGTCGATGTCGTAAACGAAGATGCCATCGATTTTGTTCATCTCCGGATCAACGTCGCGGGGTACAGCGATATCGATGAAGAACATGGGCTTGTTCTTGCGCAGCGTCATCAGCTTCTCGCCGTGTTCGCGTTTGAAGATGAAGTTCGGGGATCCAGTTCCGGTAATCACGATGTCGGCACGATCGCAGGTTTCGTAGAGCCGGTTGAATTCAATCGCTTGTCCATTGAACTTTTGCGCCAGGCGGATGGCGCGATCGTACGTACGGTTAGCGACAAACAGCGAGCCCGCGCCGTGCGCGAGTAGATGCCGCGCCGCCAACTCGCTCATCTTCCCTGCCCCAACCAGGTAAACGCTCTTGCCATTTAGGCTGCCGAAGATTTTCTTCGCCAGTTCGACCGCCACCGACGCAATTGAAACCGAAGACGACCCGACGGCGGTTTCCGTGCGCACCCGCTTCGCTACGGCAAACGCCCTGGTCAGCAGTTGATCGAGTTGGGCGCGTACCGCTCCAACCGCGCGCGCCGTCGCGTAGGCTTCTTTTACCTGCCCTAAAATCTGCGGCTCGCCGACAACCATTGAATCCAGACTGGCGGCTACGCGGAAGATGTGGCGGATGGCCTCGTCCTCGCGAAATTCGTAAAGGTGGCTCTCAAATGCGGAGAGATCGGTCTGGAAATATTCCCGCAGGAATTCCCGCAGATCGCCCGTGCCATTCTTCATGTTGGCGATGAACTCGACACGGTTGCAGGTTGAGACAATCATTCCTTCGGCGACAGCGGGATGCTCCGCCAACTGTTTACAGGCATCCGGGAGACGAGATTCCGGAATCGCGAGCCTCTCGCGCACCTCGACCGGCGCGGTCTTATGATTGACGCCGATGAGCTGGAATTTCATGAGGCGATAAACCTGTGCATTCCGCTGAAGTAGTTGGCGATCCAAGCCACAATCGCCGCCGCAAAGGCTACGCTGGCCAGGAGAGCGGCGCGGCGTCCACGCCACCCGGCACTGAGGCGCGTGAACACCATCAGCAAGTAAACCGCCCACATCAAAACGGAAAGCAAAATCTTGGGGTCGGAAAAATCAATGCGTCCGTAGGTGGATTCTGCCACCACGGAGCCCGCGATCAATCCGAGGGTCATGAAGGGAAATCCGAGCATCAGCGAACGGTAGCCAATGTCATCAATCACCTGCAGAGCGGGCAGGCGTGAGAACAGGCCGCTCGAATTCTTGGCTTTCAGAGCGCGTTCCTGCATGAGGTACAGAATGCTGGCACCAAAACTGAGGAAAAGAGCTGCGTACCCAGTGAAGATCATCAGGATATGCACGGCCAGCCAGCCCTTCCTGGCGACATCGGAGGCGAACACCAGCGGCTGTTGGCCGGTGGAAGCCACAAAAGTCAGTAGGAAGACGATCGGAAAAATGACGATACCTGGGGTGGTCGTCTTGTACACAAGGTAGGCGAGCATGAAGACGACCATGATCAGGAAAGCCAGCAACGACTCGGCATTATGAACCGAAGCCGAAGCCAGTTGACCGGTCTGCACCACGGCTTCGGTCAGCGAAACCAGGTGGAAGACCATGCCTAGGTAAGAAGCGTGGAGCGCAACTTTGCTGAGGATTTCCGAGGTGCGGGTCAACGCCACCAGGGCGTACAGCAAACCCGCGGCGTAGCAAATCAACGCAACACGCAACCAGACTAAAGTCATCATTCTCTATTCTTTAATTTACTGGTGCTTCTCCAGGCCGGCGCGTATCCCCACCCCGCCTGGGTGATTATAGTGTGCCGGGTCGAGCGGGGGGGAGGAAACGGACCGTGTCACAAGGGTTTGTGATGTGGGTCACATTGCGGTCCGAGCGGGACGAGTTGCACCCTCCCTTGATGACTTCTCGCACCATTGTCCGTCTCACACCCTGCCTGACCGAAGACCCACTCTTTTCTTTCGGAGAGACACTGGATGAAGCAAATCGCAGTTTTTGTGCTGCTTGTTGCTGTCGCAACCGCCTCTGCACAAAACACCTTCCATGGCAACAACGCCCATACGGGAGTGTATGATTCGCCCGGCCCGAAGCAGTTGGGCGGGGTGAAGTGGGCTTTCAAGGCCGGAGGCGCGATCGTCACCTCGCCCGCCATTGCCAACGGAGTGGTCTATATCGCTGCCCTGGATGGTCATCTTTACGCGATCGACCAGGAAACCGGCAAAGAGAAATGGAATTTCAAGTCGCGGATGCCGATCGCCTCTTCGCCGGCCGTGACCAGCGACACGCTCTACTTCGTCTCGTCGGCGGGCTCGCTGGCAGCTCTCGACATCAAGACCGGGCAGCCGAAGTGGGTCTATGCCATCGAGTACGAACGGAAGTTTGAAGCCAAGAATCTGCACGGTCTTCCCTCCCCAGCACAAACCATCCCTGACGCATGGGATATGTTCACCTCATCGCCCGCAGTCGCGAACGGCAAGGTATATTTCGGAAGCGGCGATGGCAACGTGTACTCCGTGGACGCGCAGACCGGCCTGCTGCTGTGGAAGTTTCCGACCAAGGATGTCGTCCATTCTTCACCGGCAGTCGTGAACAACACCGTCTTTATCGGAAGTTGGGATAGCTACCTCTACGCGATTGACGCCGACACCGGACAGGAAAAATGGTCGTTCAAGAGTGGAGAGGATAATACCATCCACAATCAGGTTGGCTTTCAGTCGTCGCCCACGGTGGTCGATGGCACCGTCTATATCGGATGCCGCGACGCGCACGTTTATGCCATCGATGCCGCGACCGGGCGCAAGAAATGGGACTATCCCACCGCCAAATCATGGGTGATCGGGACTCCCGCCGTGCGCGACGGCTTGGTTTATGTCGGAACCTCCGACAGCTCCCGTTTCATGGCGCTCGACGCCAAGACGGGACGTCTCCGCTTCAACTTCAAGGGCGGAGCCTACATGTTCTCTTCTCCCGCGCTCGCCGGTGACCTCGCTTACGTCGGGGATCATAACGGCCGGCTCTATGCCATCGATGCCAAGGCAGGCAAACTGGCCTGGGAATTCCAGACCGAAGCGTCGAAAAAAGACTCCATGAAGCTCCTGAATGCCGACGGCACTCTCAATCAGGACGCATTTGCTCCGTTTTTCGGAGACTTCGAAGACATGTACCTCGACCTGTATCGATTTGCCTCCATCGGCGCCATCGTTTCGTCGCCCGTGGTCGACAAAGGCATCGTCTATTTCGGGAGCATGGACGGCAACCTCTACGCAATACAGTGAGAAAACTTTCAGCTCACACCCTACCTACCCGCGATCGTTCTAGTGACTCATAGTCGACATGGGACGCTCGCCCAAGCCGCTCCCCGCGTGCGTTATTTCGTGTACAGCGTCTACTTAATTCAGTAGACTTGTACGGCATCAGATGCACTCGTAAACAAAAAAGGACACCCAAACAATGAAGAAATGGCTCGTTACTGCAGGTCTCGTGTGCCTGCTTCTCTCGGTATGCCTGTCCGCGAACGCGGCAACCGCAACCTTCCAGATCGTTACTGATCCCCTGACCAATATCTGGGTGAACTATGCCCTGTCCGGTGACGGCACCGTGATGGCCGCAAACTACGGTGGCGAAATTTATCGCTGGACAGCCACGGGCGGTTTTCAGGATCTCGGCCCGGGCGATCCGTTTTCTTCCTCAATAGGAATTTCGCGCGACGGTTCTACTATCATCAGTGGTTACATCGGATCGGACGGTTACAGCCGGCCGGCCCTGTGGAATGCAAAAGGCCTGGTTGATCTGGGCCATCCGGCGAACGGATCCCCCGTTATCGGTAACAGTTGGGGCACCGGTTACGGGCTAAACCGAAACGGCACGGTGGCAGTCGGGCTGGCATGGACGAACCGGGATGCAGAAGCTTTCGTCTGGACCGCAACTACCGGAAATGTTTCCCTGGGACACCCGCCGGGCAACCATAGCAGCCGGGCGAGCGCCATCTCGGCGAACGGCGCTACGGTGGTCGGCTTCTGGGAAGATCCGACAGGGCCACGCCGCCCGGTGCGCTGGGTTGGCGGGAAGCATGATTTATTTCTCGGTTCTACGACTCTCGGCGAGGCGACAGTTGTAACCAGCGATGGCAAGAAAATCGCCGGTCAGACGTACAACGCTTCTGGGAATGGTATTGCGTTCTTCTATTCCGACAAACGTGGACTGATTACGCTCGACACACTCCGGCACTCCCGATACGAGCAGAGCTTCGCAAACGGCATTGCTGACGATGGGACCGTGGTGGGATGGAGCGGCGATCCGTTCGGTCATGGAATAGAAGCGTTCCTCTGGACTCGGTCGGGAGGAACGGTCAAGCTGGCGAAGGCGCTGCGGAAAATGGGAGCTAGGATTCCAGCAGGCATGACGCTGGTGACTGCAGTCAGCATCTCGGCTGACGGGTCGACCATAGCCGGCCAGTCCGTCGATAGCCAGTTCAATATCGGAAACTGGATTGCCCACATCACCAAATAGGCAGCGGCAATTTCTTCAGGACGCGCAAGCGTCGCAGCCATGCGGCGCTTGCCCGTTTACCCTTCGGGGCGCGACGGCGGCGGTCAGGATTTTATTCCACTCCCAATGACGCTAGCGACTCTTCCAGCGACTGCGTATCAATGCGTAGTTGGCGACCCTCCGGGTCCATCTCTTGCAGTTCGTCGAAAGCGCGGAACAACCGCATCTTGACTGCGGCGTATTGCTCGGAATCGGAGAGAGGGCGGCCGTGGGTGGCTACCCATGAGGCGACGACTTCTTGCGACAGGACAACACTCACGGCGTAGGTCAGCTTGCGGTCGGAGGTGACGTCGAAGATGTACTCGGTGGCGTCAACTGTCGGGGCCGGGCGCTTGCCCACGAAGTAGTACTGATAGACGTAGCCTTGGGCGCCGGAGTAGGTTTTGAGGCGGCGGATAGTCATGGGTCTCGCTGTCCGCTAATCGTCGTTCGCTATTCGCCGGAGCGTCGTCCGACTTGATCCGCGAAAAGCGAACAGCGAACGACGATCAGCGACTGCTACTATTCCCCGGCGAAATGACTCGGCCATACTCGCTTGCACGGGCGATGCGATCGAACATACGCCAGGCGGCCAGCGAGATGTTGCTGATGGCTTCTTCCCCGTCACGCTCTCGACGCAGGTAGGTAGTCATCACCGATAGAACATAAGGACGCTTCTCGACGAAGATCACTCCCGAATCGATGCGCACGCCTTCGAGGGCGCCGGGTTTGTTAGCGATCTTCAGATCGTCTGGAATGTTGCGCGGGATCCAGCTGTCTTTGTGAGTTGAGAGGACCTTGAAGAAATCATCCGTCATCTCCTTGTTCAGGATCTGCCCACGGTAGAGTGCCTGCAGCAGGCTCGACATTTCGCCGGGCGTGGAAACATTTTCGCGGCCTTCTGTCGCAGCTTTAAGGTCCATCATTTTGCGGCGCAGTTTCGTCTCTTTCAGGCCCTGGGACTGCAGGAAGGCATTCACGTTCTCCATGCCGACACGGTCGATGAGCACATTGGTCGCGGAGTTATCGCTGACGGCCACCATCATGGTCGCGAGGTCGCGCAGCGCGATTTTGGTGACGCCGGGCGTGAGGCCTCCCATGATGTCGCTGTCTTGCACCAGGTCCGCAGCGTTCACGGTGTAGAGGTCCGTGAGTTTCAGCTTGCCTTGCTGGGCCTGCCGGTAAAGCTCGGCAAGAACGCAAATCTTGATTGAGCTGGCCTGAGGGAAGACATCGTCGGCATGCAGCAGGTACTTGTGTCCGTCGGTGAGGTCAATGACGGCGACGCCCATCACGCCATCGAGATTGTGATCGACGTCAAGAACCGACTTCTCGAGCTTCTCCCAGAGTACAACCTGCTTCCCGGACGCAGATGGTGCGGCATCCTGAGCTGACGCTGGCGAACTGAATACTGCTGCGAGGAAACACCCACCGACGACGAGCGCGGCGAAGAGCGATTTAGGCGACATTAAGTTCATAGGCGTGTGTTAGATCTTTGCCTCGCGCAGACGTTTGACGGCGGTCTCAGACGTCACCGGAGAATAATAAATCTCTTTAAACGTGTACGACCTCGCCTTGGCTTCAATGATGGGCAGAATCTCGATATGCCAGTGATAGTCCTCGTCGAGTGTCTTCCAGTATCCGAGTGTGGACGAAGGATGCTGGCTGTTGGGTGACGTATGGAGCACCAGATGAAAGTTCTCGGTGACCGTGCGGATACGCTGCAAGGTGCGGCGCAGGAGGCCGGCCAGATCGCTGACGCTGCCCACCCGCGATGCTCCGGTGCGTTCAAAAGAAGATTCGTGGCTGCGAGGAATGATCCAGGTTTCGTAGGGCACACGCGGAGCGTACGGGCAAAAGGCAGCGTAGTCGCCGCGAATCTCGAGAATCCGCAGGTTCTGACGTTCCTCTTGCGCAAGAATGTCGCAGAATACGCAACGTTCCTTGGTCTCGAAGTAGTCACGGCCGGCGCGAAGTTCGTAAAGAACCCGACGCGGCACAAATGTGGTCGCAGTCAGCTGTGACGTCGGATGGTCGAATTCCTGCCCCGCAGCCTCGCCGTGGTTCTTGAAAATGCTGATGTATTTGAAGCGCGCGTCGCGCTTCAGATCCTGGAGTCGGAGAGCGGCAAGACGCAGAAATTGTTCTACTTCAATGTCGCTGACGTTCCACAGATGGCCGTCATGGCGAGGGTTCTCCAGCAAGACTTCGTGCGCCCCAACCGATCCCATCCGATCATAGAGGCCATCACCGCGGCGCGCAGCCTCCCCTTCGATGTGGTACAGCGCTTGGGGATGCACCACAGAACGCGCTGACCAAGCGCTGCCGTCAACCCCTGGCAGGTTCGCGATGACTTGCGCCGGTTGTGCAGAGGGGCCGCAAAACTGGCACGCGCTGGGACGCGGGGCCGGTTCGATTACATCGTCGCCGGTGATCACCCAGGAACGGGTGATTGGATCTTTGCGAAGTTCCATGGAGGTAAGGAGAACAAAAGAATTTGTAATTTGCAATTGGTGATTTGTGATTTGATCCATTCCATCTTGCCGACAGGAGACGACCCATCGGCATAGAATTGCAAAGTACGAAATTACAAATTACAAATTAGCAATTACAAATTACCCCATGTCCGAGCCCTCGACGCCGCTGATGCGGCAATATTCCGCCATCAAGAAAGAGCATCCCAACGCTCTGCTGTTTTTCCGGCTGGGGGATTTCTACGAACTGTTCTTCGACGATGCCATTCTTGCGTCGCGCGAATTGCAAATCACGCTGACCTCGCGCAACAAGGAAAAAGGCGTGGCAATTCCCATGTGCGGAGTGCCCTACCATGCCGCCGAAGGCTACATCGCAAAGCTCATCCGACGGGGATTCAAGGTCGCCGTGTGCGAGCAGGTCGAAGATCCGCGGATGGCAAAGAAACTGGTGCGGCGTGAGGTGACCCGCGTTGTGACTCCGGGTACGGCTGCCGATTCGGGTCTGAACGCCGAAGACAACAACTTTCTGGCAGCGGTGGCGACGGTGGGCGATTGCGTCGGTTTTGCGGCACTGGACTTGTCGACGGGCGAGTTCCGCGCGACCGAATTTGCCGGCGAGTCGGCTGGACGCCGCATTCAAGAAGAACTTGAACAATTGCGCCCAAAAGAAATGTTATACGGGTCTTCCGCGCCGCTCTTGGAACGAGCCGCAGCGCCGCGCACCACCTTTGCCCTGGATGAACGAGACGCTAGTCCGCACGCAAATACGGGCACAGCGCCGGTCGCCCGGTTTTCTGGTTTTAGTTGGACGGAGACTCCGTTGGACGACTGGATCTTCGCGCCTGATCACGCCATCCCGCTGGTCGAAAATCATTTTGGAGTGCTGTCGCTGGAGGGTTTTGGGCTGGCTGGAAAGCAGGCGGCGGCTTCGGCAGCCGGGGCCATTCTTTACTACATCCGGTCAACGCAGCGCGGCACGCTCGATCATGTGGACCGCATCGGCTTTTATGAACGTCACAACTGCCTCGTGCTCGACGCGGTCACGGTGCGCAACCTGGAGCTGATCGAACCGCTGTTTGCTGGAACCGACTCGGGAGTGACCCTGTTCCGCTGCCTCGATGCGACCATCACGCCGATGGGCAAGCGGCTGTTGCGGATGTGGATGCTGCGTCCGTCGCTGGATCGAGCTGAGATTGAGGCGCGGCTGAATGCGGTCGAAGCACAGGTGAAAGACATCGTGCGCCGCGAGGAGTTGCGACGGTCGCTTGACGGCATTCTCGACCTTGAGCGTCTGCTCAGCCGCGTGACACTCGAAACGGCGAATCCGCGCGATGTGCTGGCGCTGGGGGCTTCGCTGGGGAGAATCCCGAAGGTGCGAGGAGTTTTGGCTGGCCTCTTGGCGCCCCGGCTGGCGATGCTTCACGCAGCGATCGACGAGTTGGCCGATCTGCGCGAGAAAATCGAACGCACGCTGGTGCCCGAGCCCCCGCTGACCTTGAGTGACGGCGGAGTGATTGCTCCAGGCATCGAGAAAGATCTCGACGAACTCCGCGACCTGAGCCGCAACTCGAAGCAGTACTTAGCGCAGGTCGAGACGCGCGAACGCGAGCGGACGGGCATCGGGTCGCTCAAGGTGAAGTTCAATTCGATTTTCGGCTACTACATCGAGATTTCGAAAGCGAACCTGCACCACGCGCCCACCGACTACGAGCGCAAGCAAACGCTGGTAAATGCCGAGCGCTTTACGACTCCGGAACTGAAGGAGTACGAATCCAAAATCCTCGACGCGCAAGAGAAGATTGTCGAGATCGAGCGGCGTCTGTTCGCCGAGTTGCGAACCGCGATTGCGGCAGAGGCAAAGCGCATCCGGCAGACGGCGCTCGCGTTGGCGGAAGTGGACGTGCTCGGGTCGCTGGCGCACATTGCGGCGTTACGGAATTATTGCCGGCCAAAGTTCGAGGCCGACGACAGCGAACCGGCGGGCGATCTGGAGATTGTCGAGGGCCGCCACCCCGTGATCGAACTCCAGGAAATGACGATTGGGAATGACCGCTTCGTTCCAAACGATCTTTTTCTGAATTCGTCGACCAACAACATCACCGTGCTGACTGGGCCGAACATGGGCGGCAAGAGCACGTATCTTCGGCAGGCGGCTCTGATCGTGATCATGGCGCAGATGGGATCGTTCGTTCCCGCACGCTCGGTGCGCATGGGTATTGTCGATCGCGTGTTCACGCGCATTGGCGCGAGCGATAACGTAGCCCGCGGGCGATCAACGTTCATGGTGGAGATGACGGAGACGGCGGCGATTCTGCACACGGCGACGGCGCGGTCGCTCATTTTGCTAGACGAGGTCGGGCGTGGCACTTCGACCTATGACGGCCTCGCGATCGCGTGGGCCGCCGTCGAGCATCTGCACGCGCGGGTCCGGGCGAAGACCTTGTTTGCAACGCATTACTTCGAGTTAACGGAGTTAGCGGACCAGTTGATCGGAGTGAAGAACTATCACGTGTCGGTCAAAGAGACGGGCGGAAGCGTGGTCTTCCTCCGCCGAGTTGAGCCGGGTGCAGCCGACCGCAGCTACGGCATCGAAGTTGCGAAACTTGCTGGACTGCCGAATGACGTCGTGGTGCGCGCTCGCGAAGTACTGGCCGAGCATGAAACGTCCGAGCAAAGGCTATCGGGACATCTGACGCCCGGTTCATCGCCGGATCGAGGACGGCCAACACAGCTGACCATCTTTACTCCGCTATCGCAGCCAGTGCTTGAAAAGCTTCGCGAAGTGGATTTGAACCGGCTGACGCCGCTGGAAGCGCTAAACTTGCTGGCGGAGTTAAAGAAAGAAATCTAACCGCCGAGACGCGGAATACGCCGAAAGGAGCAGACTGATAGCTGACGAGTGTTTTGAGAACAGTCCCTTAATAGAATGATCGATTGGAATCGATTTCGTGAGGTACAAACGCTCCGAGAGTCGGGGCATCCGGCCAAGGCACTGAGTGAATTTGAAGCGCTTCGCGAGGATGCCGCTGATGCAGCGGACCACAGTTCAGTCCTCCTGCACGAGGCTCTTTGTTATTACGATCTCGGCCATTTCGATAAGGAGGTCGAGGCGGCTTCGGAAGCAGTAAGGCTTCTGCCGGAAGAAAGTCCAACTCGACCGTATGCGGAGTTCTCGCTGGCATGCGCTCATGAGCACGAGGGCAAGATCGATCTCTCGGCACAGGAACTTAGGGCATTCCTCAAGAAGCGTGCAGGCTTCTTGAGTGATAGCGAGCAAATTCAACTCAGACATGATGCACAGCTTCGGTTGATCGCAAATCTAATAGTTCTCGGTCACGCTATCGAGCCGTTGTCCATCGTGAATGCTCTCAGGACCGAAGACGTCTCCCCAGAAGAAAGGGCAGAGCTTGCGTATCGGGAGGCAGAGGCGCACGGACTCCTTGAACGCCACGATCGCGCTCTCGAACTATACCAAGAGGCAATCAAAGGGCCGCTGGAGCGTTCGCTGGTTGCACGGGCCCATTTTCACATAGGGGAGGTTCTATATGACCGAGGCGAGTTCTCGCGGGCGCTTGACGAGTTTAGGATTGCGGAAGCCAAGGCTAATCCGGGCAACCCGGATAAAGACCATTTCGCCGAATGGGTCAAGCACACGCTTCGTGCAGTGGGAAGCACGGGGGCACAGGAAACTGTTTCTTGAACTCAGACACATAGATGCGTGACTCAAACCCGAACATCGGCCAACTCCTAATCATCGGCTTCGACGGCACCGAGATGTCTCCGCGCCTCGCTTCCCTCCTGGCAAAGATTCAGCCAGCGGGAGTGATTCTGTTTGCCCGCAATATCAAGGGAGTTGAGCAGACCCATACGCTGCTGCGCGAATGCCAGAGGCGCGTGGCGACTCCGCTGTTCTCTTGCGTGGACCTCGAAGGCGGCGCGGTGGACCGCTTCCGCGATGTGCTCGGGGCGGCGCCTTCTCCGGCAGAGGTTTTTGCTACGGGCAGCCGGGCGCTTTATCGCAAGCATGGAAGCGTGATTGGCGAGAATAGCCGCGCGCTGGGGTTCAACGTGGATTTCGCTCCGGTGCTCGACCTGGCTCATGAGGCTTCGCGAAAAGTGATGAGTTCGCGGGCGGTCTCAGATGATCCAAAGCAGGTAGTGGTTTATGCGCGCGAATTTCTGCAGGGTTTGCAGGAGGAAGGAGTCTTGGGTTGCGGTAAGCATTTCCCGGGACTCGGCGAAGGCAAACTCGACAGTCATTACGAACTGCCGGTGATCAAGAAGCCGCTTGCGAAGATGTGGGCTGAGGATGTTTTTCCTTATCGGATACTTCGTCACAAATTGCCTTTTGTCATGGTGTCGCACGCAGCCTACCCAGGCGTGACGAAGGAACGCGTTCCAGCGTCGCTGTCAAAGAAGTGGATCACTGACATTCTGCGCGAGAGAATTCGCTACAGCGGATTCATTGTCTCCGACGACATGGAAATGGGGGCCGTTCTCGAATATGCCCCCATTGAACAGACGGTCGTCCAACACATACGGGCTGGCGGAGACATGGCCCTCGTTTGCCACAAAGAAGAGCTGATCGTTCGTGCCCATGAAGCTTTGATTCACGAGGCGGAGCGGGACCGCGAGTTTGCGAATCGCGTGGCAAGGACCTTGAAACGCATACGGACGCTGAGGATGAAGATGTTCGGCCTGGTTATCAAGCGGAGAGCGTCATCTCCGGGTGCGGCGAAAGTTGATTCCTTATCTCGTCAGCTTTGGGAGTTTGGTGAAGAAGTTCGGATGGCCATGCTCGTTCGCGCGGGAACGAAGAGGGGGCGTGCATGATTGTCGCTGGCGTCATGAGCGGCACTTCGGCGGATGGGATCAACGTGGCTTTGGTGCGGGTATCGGCACGCGGACAAGAGTGTCCGCGCCACACGCTTCTGGGTCACTCGGAATATCCCTTCCCCGCTCCGGTCCGGCGAGCCATCCTGAGATTCATGAATGCTGAGTTAGCTCGCGTTGCTGATCTGGCACGTTTGAATTTTCTGTTAGGCGAGTTGTACGCGGTGGCGGTGGCCAAGACGGCGCGCAGGCATCGCGTCAAGATTGATCTCGTTGGCTGTCATGGGCAGACGTTGTATCACCAGGGAGCGGCGACACGATTTCTTGCACGAAAATTGGCTGTCACCTGGCAAACCGGTGAAGGCGCGGTGGTCGCGGATCGACTGGGTGTACCGGTAGTCTCGGATTTCCGCCCCGCGGATATGGCCGCTGGAGGCAAGGGCGCGCCCCTGGTGCCATTCCTTGACTATCTCGTTTATCGCGACCCGCGAATCGGCCGCATCGCGCAAAACATTGGCGGCATCGCGAACCTTACTGCGATCCCCGCGGGCGCGTCGCTCGGTCGGGTGATTGCGTTCGATACCGGGCCCGGCAACATGGTGATCGATGCGGTAATGGAAGAGCTTTTCCGCAAGCGCTACGACCGCGACGGCAGAATCGCAGCATCTGGACGGGTGCTGGACGGCGTGATCGCACGGTTGCTGCGCGCGCCATTCTTCCGTCAGAAACCACCGCGCACGGCGGGCCGCGAGGAGTTTGGCCGCGAATATGTCAGCCGATTTCTTCGGCTCTGCCGCGGAGTGAATAAGGCGGACGTAGTTGCGACCGCTACAGCCCTCACGGCACGGTCGATCGCCGAGGCCGTGCAGCGATTGGTGCTGCGCGCGCCTCACAGCTATCGAGAGATGATTGTCTCGGGCGGCGGCACGAGGAATCCTACGCTGATGGCTATGCTGCACGGCGAACTGAACGCGCTTGGCCTCGCGTTGCGGTTTTCCGATGAATTCGGCATTCCTTCGGAAGCAAAAGAGGCGGTGGCCTTCGCGATGCTCGCATATGAGACCTGGCATCGACGACCGTCGAACGTTCCTTCCGCTACGGGAGCGAAGCGGGCGGCTATTCTTGGGAAGATTTCGTATGCGTAGGGCGGCTAAGGTGGAAAGAGCCGAAAGCAGTTCCTTCCCAGGCCGCTTGCACGGGGTCAGGACGACCATCGCCGTTTTGATCGTTGCTGGATTGCTGCTGCCACTACTCTCCTGTTCCCAAGCTCCCGATCCGAACGCGCTCGTGATGATCATAGAAAGCAGCCCCACGAATCTTGATCCGCGTGTGGGCGTGGACGGGCAGTCGGAACGGATCGACGAACTGCTGTTCGACGCGCTGCTAACGCGCGATGACCATTTCTGTGTTCAACCTGGACTGGCCGAGCGCTGGGAAAACCCCGATCCGCTGACCTACATTTTTCACCTGCGTCACGGCGTTACCTTTCACAACGCACAACCCCTGACTGCACGCGACGTGAAGTGGACCTTCGATTCGCTGCTCGAGGGCAAGATCCGCAGCACAAAAGCGACGGCCTACCGGTTTGTCGCGCACATCGATGCTCTCGACGACTGGACCGTGATCTTTCATCTCAAGGAGCCCTATGCCAGCCTGCTGTGGAATTTGTCCGAAGGTGCGATCGGCATTGTTCCCTACGGAGCGCTCGACGAAATGACTCGAAACCCTATGGGCTCTGGCCCTTTCAAACTCGTCGGCGCGGAACAGGATAAAGAAGTCATTCTCGAACGCAACGACAATTATTGGGGTGAGAAACCTCGCCTCTCCCGTGTTCGTTTCACGGTCGTTCCGGATGCGACGACGCGCGCACTTGAACTCCGCAAAGGTAGCGCGGACCTCGCCATCAATGCACTGACACCTGACACCGTGGTCGCGCTCAAGAGCGAACCGAATCTCGACATCGAGCGCGGCCCGGGAACGATTCTCGCGTACATGGCCTTCAATACCCGCGACCCATTGTTGCGTGACGTGCGCGTTCGCCAGGCGATTGCGTGCGCGATTGATCGAGCGCCATTGTTGCAATACATCTGGCGCGGGCTCGCCGAGCCGGCGTCGAGCGTGCTGCCGACGCAGAGCTGGGCCTACGATCCGAACGCCATCCCGTTCACCTACAATCCGGATAAAGCCCGAGCGATACTCGACCAGGCCGGATACCTCCCGCAGAACGGTGTCCGTTTTCACTTAACCATGAAGACTTCGACTGAGGAGTCGACGCGCCTGCTGGCCGCTGTCCTGCAGCAGCAGATGCGCGATGTCGGCATCGCCCTCGACATTCGGACCTATGAGTTCGCGACGTTTTTTGCCGACGTAACAACCGGGGCGTTCCAGCTGTACTCGTTGCGCTGGATCGGCGGGAACGAGGACCCCGACATCTTTGAGATCTACAGCTCCAGCCGCTTTCCTCCTAAAGGAACGAATCGCGGGTTCTATTCCAATCCGCAAATCGACAGCCTGATCGACCAGGCGCGCCGCGAAACCGATCAGAACATCCGCAAACAGTTATATGCGAAAGTACAGGAAATCCTCGCGCAGGACGTGCCTTCCATCAACCTGTGGTACTTCGATAACGTCCTCGTGCACACGCGCCGGGTACGGAATGTAACGCTGAATCCGTCCGGAAACTACGACTTTCTGAAGACGGTGGAAATCAGCACCCAGTGACGAATACCCAGTTTTCAGCGTGATACCATCGAATTTCGGACGCACTGCATCTTGTTCCTGCGACCTGATACCTGGAACCTGAGACCTGATTTGAACATTCTTTTCATCGGTGACATTTTTGGACGCCCCGGCCGCACGATCGTCAAAGATCGCCTGCCCGAACTCCGCAAACAACACGCGATCGATCTCGTGATCGCCAACTGTGAAAATGCGGCGGCTGGTTTTGGCATTACACCTTCATTGGCCGAAGAGCTTTTCGATCTCGGGATTGATGTGATGACGACCGGGAATCATGTCTGGGATAAACGAGAGATCATCGAATACTTCCAGATGGCGGATGGCAACCCGCACAGTCCGGCGCGCCGCTTGCTGCGGCCCGCAAATTTTTCACAGGGACTGCCGGGCTGGGGAGTGTATGAGGGCCAGAAGAACGGCGTCGCCTATGCCGTCGTGAATCTTCAGGGACGCGTGTTCATGGGATCTTGCGACGATCCATTTCGCTACGCCGACCGTCTACTGGAACAAATCAAGTCGAAAATCGTTTTTGTGGATTTTCACGCCGAAGCCAGTTCTGAGAAAGTTGCCTTCGGCTGGTATCTCGACGGGCGGGCTACTGCTGTCGTCGGCACGCATACCCACATTCCGACCGCTGACGAAACCGTGCTTCCGAAAGGGACCGCTTACATCACCGATGTCGGAATGACCGGCCCCTATGACAGCGTCATTGGAGTGAAAAAGGAGTTGGTGATCGACCGCTTCCTGAGCGGGATGCCGGCGCGATTCGAGGCCGCTAACAACGACGTTCGCCTGTGCGCCGTGGTGGTGCAATGCGCTGACGAGACCGGGCGCGCCAGCCAGATGGAACGGCTGATGGTGCGATAGGAAGTTCTGGAATGACAGCTGCCCGAATCGCCATCGGAATTGTTGGCCTAGTGGGCTTGCTAATTCTTGGCTTGGCCTCGAGCCTTGTAAGTTCCGAGATCGTAGAAAAGGTGAATGACCGACTCCCTAAAGAACAACAGTTCGCGCCGCTCTGGTGGTATTGGCCAAGGACTCGGAGACTATGGCAGGAATACACAAGGTTATATCCGGACGGGGCACTCCTGAGAAAGTTGCGCACTTTGGGGGTGTTGGCGTTTGCCTGCCTCGTTACCTCTGGCTGGGCGATTGGATTATTTGGGCGGTGACGACCTCGTCAAGGATTCGCCTTCGCTGGCCATTACTACCGTAGTTCCCTATTGAGTATTTCTCTCGCAAGACAGCAATGGTTGGGCATTCTATAGTAGTGACTATGCGATGGCTGGTAGCGGTGTGCCTATTGGTTTCCGGAGTGTGCCGAGCGGGGGAGACTCCGATTGCGCCAGCGCCGATCTGCTCAGATTCTGGCGGAGCTCCAGCCTGCAACGGTCCGGCTAAGGATCTGAAAGCTGCCCGGAAGGCCTTCGCGCGCGGTATTAAACTCGAACGCTCGCAGAGTCTGGACCAGGCTTTTTACGAATTTGAAGAGGCAGCGCGCCTTGTTCCCCAGAACGTGGAATACCTCACCGCGCGCGAAATGACACGACAGCATCTGGCCGGAATACACCTGGAGCGCGGCAACAGTGAACTTCTCGCCGGGCGGCAACTGGAAGCGTTGGCCGAGTTCCGCACGGCCCTGAATCTCGATCCGCAGAACGAGTTTGCCCAGCAACGCATCGGCGACGCCTTGGGACCGATACCAGTACATAGCGCCGGGGCTCCACAGTTGGTTGACAGCTCCGATTCCATCGCCGCAAAACCGATCGACGGCCGCCATGATTTTCACTTTCGCGGAGATTCACGCGGCCTGATTACGGCAGTCGCGACCAGCTATGGGCTGACGGCGTTGTTCGACGATCCCTTTCCCAGTCGCCGCGTGCGCTTTGACTTGGAAAACGCCGACTTCTCGACCGCCATGCAGGCGGCCTCGGAAGCCACAAAGACCTTCACGTTTGCTCTGGAAGACACCGTTCTTTTTGCCTGCGCCGACAACCCCGAAAATCATCGATTCTTTGATCGGATGGGCCTGCGAACGTTTTATATTCCCACCGGTGACACCCCGCAGGGATTGAACGAGGTCCTCAACTCGCTGCGCACACTATTTGAGTTCAAGTTCGCGAGCCTGAATGCGGCGTCGAGCACGATCACGCTGCGTGGGCCACAGGCCGCGCTGGAGGCTGCGACGCAGTACCTTGGGCAACTGGATAGTCCGAGGCCGGAGGTGATGCTCGATCTGCAAATTTTCCAAATCAACCACTCCTACATGCGGAATATGGGCATCCACGTTCCGAATAATTTCAATCTTTTTAATATTCCGGCATCTGCTCTCGCGGCGCTAGGCGGCCAGAATATCCAGGACCTGATCAACCAGCTGATTGCCTCCGGCGGAATTAATCAGGCGGGCAATCAGAGCATCTCCGCACTGCTGGCGCAGTTGCAAGGCCAACAGAATTCAATCTTCAGCCAGCCGCTGGCAACTTTCGGCGGCGGCCTCACGTTGATGGGACTGAGCCTGGATCAGCTTTCGGCTGCCCTGACGATGAATGAAAGCTCCGTGCGTTCGCTCGAGCACGTGCAGTTGCGAGCAGCGCAGGAGAAGGAGGCGACATTCAAGCTGGGATCGCGCTATCCCATCCTCAACGCCAGTTTTGCTCCGATTTACAACAACCCCGCTATCGCACAGGTAATCGGCAACCAGTCGTTCACGCCGGCCTTCCCGTCCGTCAGTTATGAGGACATCGGGCTCACCCTCAAGGCAAAGCCTTTTGTGCACCACAATTCCGATGTAGCCCTTGAACTTGAAGTACAGTTCCGCACCTTGGGCAGTACGAATTCGAACGGAATTCCCGACATCCTCAACCGTGAGTTCAAGGGTGGAATCCTGCTCAAAGAGGGTGAACCGGCGGTTGTGGCGGGAATGATCACCGCGTCGGATCAGAAGAGCTTGAGCGGTCTGCCGGCCTTTGGGCAAATCCCAGGATTTGGTGTGCTGACCTCGCAGAATACAAAACAAAATGAAGAGGACGAACTGCTGATCCTGATCACGCCCTATGTGGTCACCAGCGCGGGCCGTACGGAATCGCCGGAAATCTGGCTAAAGTAGTTCGGATTCGCCCGAGTTATTTGTCCGCCTTTTGCTGGCTCGCCTCAAACTCCACGATCTTCTTGATCACGTCCGCGGGAGCGCCGCCCGGGACGCTGCGTCCGTTAATGTACAGCGTCGGCGTGCCGGTAACGCCCACCGACTTTCCGAGCTGAACCGAGGCTTCTACTCTGGCCTTGGTGGCAGACTTATCGGCGCAAGCGGCCATTTCATCCCCATTCACGCCCGCGGCGGTGGCTACGGCCTTCATCTTTTCGTCGACGTTGGCCTCGGTAATGTTGGCCTGGTCTTCAAACGCCTTTTGAATGAACTTCCAGACCGCGTCGTTCGATGCGCGTCCAACGCAGTCAACATAGCCCGCCGCCTTCGCCGCCCAGTCGTGGGCAGGCAACGGAAAATTCTGAAACACAAAATGCGCGTCCGGCTCTTGCGCCAGCAACTGTTCGATCACGGGCGCAGCCTTCTGGCAGTGCGGGCACTGCATGTCACTGAACTCAACGATCGTCACCTGAGCCTTCGCCGGTCCCTTGGCGGGGCCGTTCACGCCTTTTTCCAGCGTGGCGCGAGCGTCGTCAAAGGGCTTCGCGCCAAAAGGCATAATGTCTCCGGAGATGGCATGCTTGCCGTCCGAACTCACCAGCAGCTTATTCTGGTTTGAACCCTGCGGGCTCGTGAGCAGAACGATCACTTCGGCCAACCCCGGCACTTCAGAAGGACGAATGTCGCTCACTTTCCAGGTGACCGTGGTGTCGTAACCGAACATCTGAAAAAGAAACGCATTGACCGTATCTTCCGTGGGGAGACCGGTTGCATCCGCCCCGGGAGCGGATTTCGCCGCCGGCTTGGCGGCAGTTTTCGCAGTGGACGCGGGCTTTGTCTGAGCAAAAGCGAGGGCCGACAACAGCAGAACAGCCAAGAGTGAGCGATTCGTAAATGTCATATTTTAGTGTTTGATTGGAATTTCGATTGTTACAAAAACGGACGAAGTTGTCATTTCCGACGAGAAAGCGCGCAACTAGACCTCGGTTTTCGCCGCAATTGGAAATCTTCGCCCGTAGCCGAACGCTTTGGCGGAAATCTTGATCCCGGGCGCAGCCTGCTGCCGCTTGTATTCGCTGCGTTCGACCATGCGGATCACGCGTCGCACCAGTTCTTTGTCAAAATTATGCGCGCTGGCAATTTGCTCGACCGACCACGACTCCTCAACGAAGTCCTCGAGGATTACATCCAGAACTTCGTAAGGCGGCAGTGAGTCGGAATCTCTTTGGTCCGGCCGCAATTCGGCGGAGGGCGGCTTTGAAATCGTCGCTTCCGGAATCACATTGCGCCGCGAATTCACGTACTTGCTGAGCCGGTAAACCATCGTCTTCGGTACATCCGAAATGACGGCGAGTCCACCCACCATGTCGCCGTAGAGAGTGCAATAGCCGACGGCTAGTTCGCTCTTGTTGCCCGTTGAAAGCACCAGCGCTCCGAACTTGTTTGACAACGCCATCAGCAATAACCCACGGGCCCGGGACTGAATGTTTTCTTCGGTGACGTCCTGCGACATCCCTTCGAACACCGGAGCCAGTGTGCGACGGGCGGAGTCATACATCTCATTGATGGAAAGCAGTTCGAAGCGAATCTTCAAGCTCTGCGCGAGGTCGCGGGCGTCGTCAATCGATCCCGGCGACGAGTATGGCCCGGGCATGCCGACACCGATTACATTCTTGGCTCCAAGAGCATCCACCGCGATTGAGGCCGTTAGGGCGGAATCGATGCCGCCGCTCAGCCCAATAATCGCCCGCTCGAATCCGCATTTGTGGACGTAGTCTCGGGTGCCGAGTACCAGCGCTTCATAGGCGCTCCCTTCTTCCCCTTCGATCTGTGGATGCAGATCTCCAGTAAGTGTCTCGGAATCGAAATAAATCAGATCTTCCTCGAACGACCTCCCCGTCGCGATTACCCGACCGTCGGGAGCGATCACGAGACTCGATCCATCGAAGACCAGGCTGTCGTTGCCGCCCACCTGGTTCACCATCGCGACCGGAACTTTCTGATTCCGTGCGATCGAAGTCAGCATATCGTGGCGCAGTTCCCGCTTTCCCAGCCAGAACGGGGAAGCGGAAATATTGAGCACGAAGTTGCCTCCAGACCTAACCAGTTCTTCGACCGGATCGATGCCGTAAAGCTGCCGGTTCCAGAACCGTTTGTCGTTCCAGGCATCCTCACAAATCGTCAAGGCCATGCGGTTACCGCTGATATTGAAAAGTTGCTGGCTCTTAGCCGGAGCAAAATTACGCATCTCATCGAACACGTCGTAGGTGGGCAACAGCATCTTCGACTGGATGAAGTCGATCCGTCCCTCGCGCAGCAGGGCGGCAGAGTTCATCACTTTCTTGCCGGACTCTGCGTGCGCCGGGGTGACGGTCCCGCAAACCACGGCAATCCCAGCCGTTTCCTCCGCGATTTTTTCAATCGTCGCGCGGCATCGGTCAACAAAAAGGGGCATTTCGACCAGGTCGCGCGGAGGATAGCCTGCGACTGCGAGCTCGGGAAAAAGAATGAGCCCCGCACCAACACTTCGTGCCTGCAGAGAGAACTGGATAATCTTGGCGGCGTTTCCAGAGAAGTCCCCCACCGTGGGGTTGATCTGGCCGAGGGCAATCTTCACATTTCTAGTGTAAAAGGTTGGGGCGGAAAGAAGCCAATGGCCGAGGGGAAATGACGTGACTTTCTAGATGCCATCCTCGCCGTCACTGCCTCGCCGGTGCTGGAGACGAATTCCAGTTGGGATTCGGATCACCCGGATTCGGCGGCGGCGGAGCGACGGGCGGAATGCTCGACGGAGTGGTCGGAGTGTTGTCCGGCATTTCTTCTCCGGGCCGCCGCAAAGTCGGCGCGTTGGCGGGGTGCGCTTCCTGTTTCTTGGCTACCGTGGGCGCGCTTAGATCGACTTCCTTATCGATACGCACTACTTTCTGTCCATTCACCTTCATGGTTTCGATGCGGACGACTTCGTCCCCTACGAAACGAACGAAATCGACGTCTTCGGGTGGAGTGCCATAGATCCACTCCTCGTATTCGGCGTCGTCTTGAGATCCGTCGGCGTGCTCGCGCACCTTCTTCGCGGCGCGGCCCTTGGCATAGATCACCATTTCGCGGTTCATCCCGACGAGTACTTGGTGGCTCTTAATGGCGTCCCGGATCTGCGGGCTGACGGTATCCAGATACGCTTCAAGCGGGGATTTGGAGTCGAAATCAAATACTGGACGCAACATTTGTTTCAGTTCAGGGCCGGTGATTTCCGGAACATATTTGTCGAAGTAGAGATCGACAAACGAGCCCCGGGCGTTGGCCGAGGAATCCCCGGGAGATATCGGGGTCGAAGAACTGGCACCCTGAACTTGAATGTGCTGGTACCACTTCTGTTTCTTGACCGGACCGCCGTTGATCTCGAAGCGGATGTGATCGTCCTTGATGAGCACATCGCTGATGCGCGCCCGGTCCCCCGGTTTTGCCGCCGGCCCCCACAACGCCATCAAGTGTTTCAGTTCTTCACCGCTCGGGGTGACTGCGCCATCCCTCAGTTTCAAGCCGACCTTGCCCATGGGGAAATTTGTCCGGATGTAAACCAACTCCTCATTGAAGGCATGGACGACTTCTTCGCGGGTTTCCTTAGAAATCCTTGGCGCAGGAGAATTCTCCGCAAGTGCGAGGAAAGACAAAACCAGCAGGACAGCTCCGAAACGAAGGCCTAAGCAGAAAGAGTGGAAGGACCGCATGTAGCACCCCGGGCCGACTGAGTTGATTATACCAATCGGCGCTCACGCCGCTATAGTGGCGGCTTCGTACCTGGCGTTCGCCGCCCTGCGCTCCCGCCTGCGCAGCATTGGCCTTTCCACCGCATAATACGAGACGCAGGCCAGACCCAGCGCCCAGAGAACGCCATACCGTACAGGCGCGGCTCGATCGAAGAATGGTTGCTGCCAAAGATAGAGGCTGTAACTGATGTTACCAAGCCAGACCACCGGCGCAAGGTTCAGAACGCGGTAAGGCCGGCGTACGACGTGAAGCAGGATACCGGCAATCGACAAATTGAGCAGCGGGGAGAGAACAAAAAGCGCCACGACCGTCCGCAGGCGGGTATTGGCGTCGTAGAGCGGAATCAGCGCCAGGGCAATCGTCATCGGGGCCGCGGCCTTCCACGGAATCTCCGGTATCCGGTCGCTGAACATGGCGAGCAGACACCCGGTCGCAAGATTGTCCCCGACGGTGAGCAGATTTCCATAAGCGCCATCCGCGATGTGGAAATAAGTAAAGGCCGCCCGGGCAAATGGGGCCACCAAAATAACAGCCCACAGAATCGCGACACGGTGCTGATTCCACTTTTTCAGGACGCTCGGCCACAGGAAGTAGAACTGCTCCTCCACGCTCAGCGACCACAAATGCCCGATAATCCAGGGCCGTACAAAATCGAAATTCACCAGATAGAAGACAGCCGCGCCAATGTCGTACCACCGCAACGTGTGCCAGTACAGCAGCACAACCACAAAAATGAAAGAGAAGGCCGCCGGAAAAATGCGGTAGGCGCGCCGTATATAAAAATCACGCAAACTAATCGTGTCGGTTCGCGAATGCTCCCGAAGCAGGATTGAGGTAATCAGATAACCAGAAATGACGAAAAATATGCGCACTCCCAGGTTCGCGTATTCAGACAAGAATTGCGGCGCCCGCCCGGCATAGGCCAAGTGTCCGACCACTACCAGGCTGATGGAGATCGCCCGCAGACCATCGAGAGAAGGGATGCGTTTCACAGTAGGCATCATAATATCGCGTTGCCGTGCCTTGGCTTAGCTCCAGTTCGAAGTCGAGTTTCCTGTTTGCACGATCTGCTCGCGCGTACCCGCGGTTGGGGTACTTCGGTAACGGACAGCTGTACTTTGAGCACCTGAGGTCACCACCACAAATCCACTTAAAATGAAGACTAGAACGGACCAGCTCACCCCGCGCTTGGGCCGACAGGATTGCCTTTTGGCGTTTAAGCTCTCCATTCCCGCGCGCATTCCGCTCCTATACGTCATCCTTGGCGTGCTGTTGGCGATTAGCGTTCTTCCCATGTATTTCTACTCGGCGCAGATCGAAACACAGAACCGCGAGCGGCTGAAAACAAACGAAAAACTACTCCAGAATGCGGTTACTCGATCCCTGGCAGACGACATTTCGCAACACCAGGAAAGTCTGCGGATGATGCTCTCCAACTTGTCCTCGTCAGTGCAGGTGGCAAGTGGCAACGATATCGGCGGGGAGAAGGTCTACACGCCGGAACTACGCGCCCTCTTAGAAAACTTCGTTTCGTCGTCCACGGAAATCGCCTACGCCACATTACTGAATGCCGAAGGGAAAGGCGTTCGCGCGGGCAAAATCGAGGAGGACGCTTTTCTCCAGCGCGAACTGGAGAGGGCCTACCAGGCGGCGCACGACGGCAGAGCATACAGCGGTCAACCTCTGATGGTGGGAAGCGGGAAATCTGCACGAACCGTCATGCTGGTTAGCTCGCCGATCATGTATGGCGGGCGCTTCCTTGGAATGGTTGGCTCCGTTGTCGATCTCGAGTACCTAACCCGGCGACTGCAACAGGTGAACAGTACCGGGCTCATGCCTTATGTTGTCGATAGTCAAGGACGCCTGGTAACCGCAGCGACTCCGCAGTACGCAACTGGCCAGGACATGAAGCATTTCGACATTGTCCGTAGTTTTGTGGATGAGGGCGCGAAAGTACAGCTGGCTGACACTCACGAATTCACGATCCGTGGCGACAAGCCGGTGGAAATGCTCGGCACGTACAGTCCTGTGACGTCGCTCGATTGGGCCGTGATAGTGCAGAAGCCGCAACACGAGGCCTACGGCGACATCTATGAAATGCAGCGCAACGGCAGACTGCTAGCCATGCTGGCGGTGTTTGTCAGTATCGGCCTGAGCATTTTTTCAGCGCGGCGGATCACCAGCCCGCTGCGGGTGCTGGCACAATCTAGCCAGGCCATCGCGCGCGGAGATTTTTCCCAGCGCGTCCACCTGAATACGCGGACTGAAATTGGCGAACTAGCGACGACGTTCAATACCATGTCGGAGGAGCTTGAACAGTTCGTTGAAGACCTGAAGCGCGCCGCCGATGAGAACAAGAATCTGTTTATGGGATCGATCCAGATGCTCGCCGGCGCGGTCGACGAAAAGGATCCGTATACGCGCGGCCACTCGGATCGCGTCACGAAATATTCACTGTTGATCGCGAAAGAAATGGGGCTCGATCCCGGATTCCTAGAAATCCTGCGAATCTCAGCGCAGTTGCACGACGTGGGCAAGATCGGCATCGAAGACCGCATTCTGAAAAAACCTGGCGCGTTAACGCCCGAAGAATTCGAGATCATGAAGACGCACACCACCAAGGGTGCGAACATTCTGCGTCCCGTGCCTCAGTTGCGCGAGATGCTGCCCGGCATCGAATTGCATCATGAGGCGTTGAACGGGCGCGGATATCCCTATGGCCTCAAGGGTGACGAAATCCCTTTGCTGGCGCGTGTGATCGCCGTGGCGGACACTTTCGACGCTCTGACTACGAACCGGCCTTATCAGAAGGCACATGATCCGATAGAGGCGTTGCGGATCATCGAGAACCTTTCCGGACAGCGCCTTGATCCCGGGGCAGTGACCGCGCTCATGGCAGTGTTCTATCGCGGAGACATCCGGATACAGAAAACGCCCGCCGTCGTAGTCCCAGAGCATCCGGTACCCCTACCCGCGCCAATACCGACGGCTCCGGTGGACCCGCTGACGGTCGAGATCACCCGGACCTAGTCGGTCGCTCGTCGTTAGTCGCTGGTCATTAGCACTTCCCAAGATGTCAATTGGTTGTCAGCCGTCACCGTTAGGCTCGCTAGCGACGATCGACTACCGACCAACGACTCCCTTCCCACCGATTCCCCTATAATCAAAGCAGATACCCATGATTCAAACTCTGTTTGGCAGTCTGGATGAAGTACAAACACCTAGTTTTATCGAGCGCATGAAGGAGGCCGTCTCGCGCACGCGCGAGAATCTGGCCGAGCGCATCGAGGATGTCGTCTCCATCGGCAAGGAGATCGACCGCTCCACGCTGGACGATCTGGAAGCAACTCTCATCAGCGCCGACCTTGGCACCACGACTACGCATGAAGTTCTGGAGAAGCTGCGCGAAAAAGCTGATCGAAAACAAATTAAGGATGTTAGCGAGCTGAAACGGCTATTGAAAGAAGAGTTGCTCGCGATTCTTACGTCGACGGCTTCTCTGCCCTTGACAAAGGTGGATGGTCCACCGGAAGTCATCATGGTGGTAGGCGTAAACGGCGCAGGCAAGACGACAACCATCGGCAAATTGGCACAAGTTTTTCGCTCGCAAGGAAAGACAGTTCTGATGTGCGCCGCCGACACCTTCCGTGCGGCCGCGATTGAGCAACTGGAAATCTGGGGACAACGCACAGGAACGGAAGTGATCAAGACGAAAGCCGGAGGAGATCCGTCGGCCGTGCTTTTCGATGCCCTGCAATCCGCCTCGTCGCGCAAGACCGATTACGTCATTGTCGATACTGCCGGCCGCCTGCATACCAAGCAAAACTTGATGCTCGAGCTGGAGAAGATGAAGCGCACGGCACAGCGCATCGTCCCCGGCGCTCCGCACGAGACCTTGCTGGTGATGGATGCTACAACAGGACAGAACGGGCTGCAGCAGGCACGCCAGTTCACGCAGTCTGCCGGAGTGACGGGAATCGTGCTAACGAAGCTTGATGGCACCGCTAAGGGCGGCGTTGTTGTGGCGATTTCTCGGGAGTTGGGCTTGCCTGTCCGATTCGTAGGAGTCGGAGAGAAGGCTGGTGATCTGTTGCCATTTGATCCCAAGGAGTTTGTGGAATCGCTGTTCGCGTAGCGTTGTTTGGACGTAAGAAAGTTCGTATAAGGCCGTGGTTCAAATCACACAGGGTTCGAATCACGCATGATTCGAGTCACGCATGGTTCGTATCGCGCATGGTTCATCTCACGCACGGTTCGTATCAGGGCACTCCTTTAGGTGTGCCGCGCAGTCTGGAAATAATCCGCCTTTAGGCGCTGGCTTTGAATTCGGCCCAATCCTCGACGGAGGGCAGACGATGCAACACCTAAGATTCAATTCTCTTTCTTACTTGCGAAGACTCCTGGCGCAGATCAAGAATCTATTCCGCCCGAAACCCGAACCGGAAGACCCCCACGCCTACGTCGCGGCTCCGTTGCGCCGTCCCCCGCAGAGCAGGAGCGGGGCCGCCGTGGCAGAACTGGACAAAGAATGAAGGAAGCGCCGCCCGACGAACAGCGGATGCGCAAGGCGCTCGACCTGGCCCGCGCGGGTATCGGGTTGGTGTCGCCCAATCCTGCAGTCGGCGCGATTGTCGTCGACGCATCAGGCCGCGAAGTCGGCACCGGTACACACACCTATGACGGGATTAAACATGCCGAAGTCCTCGCTCTGGAGCATGCAGCCGAGCGAGCGCGCGGCGGTGTTCTCTACCTGAATCTGGAGCCTTGTTCTCATCAGGGCCGCACCGGTCCCTGTGCCGATGCCGTTGTCGCCGCCGGAATCCGGCGCGTGGTCTGTTCCATGCCGGATCCGAATCCTCAAGTCGCGGGGCGGGGATTTGCCAGGCTGCGAGCGGCGGGAATCCAGGTCGATGTTGGTTTATTTGAAACGGATGCCAGCAAGCTGAATGAGAGCTTTGCCAAGTTCATCGTCTCGGGAAAGCCGCTGGTCACGTTGAAATCGGCCATGACTCTCGACGGCAAAATTGCCGCCGCCAAAAAGCCGGGGACAGAGCCCGGCTTACCGATTCCTGCTGTGGAAGGCGCTCGGAGCGGTCACCACTGGATCACAAGTGAATTGGCGCGCGCGCATGCGCAGCAATTGCGGCATCAGAGTGATGTGATTCTGGTTGGAGTAGGCACGGTGATGGCCGACGACCCGCTGCTCACCGATCGCAGCGGCCTGCCGCGACGGCGTAAGTTGTTGCGGGTGATCCTGGATTCTTACCTGCACATTCCGCTCTCCTCGCGGATCGCGCAGACAGCGGATCACGATGTCCTCGTGCTGTGTTCGAACGCGGAACGATCGGCGCGGCTCGCGCTCGAAGCAAAAGGAATTCGGGTTGAGGAGGTCGCGGCATCCGCCGATGGGCGCCCCAACTTTGGTGTGATCGTCCGCAAGCTCGGAGATCTAGAAATCACCAGTCTGCTGATCGAAGGCGGCTCGCTGGTAAACGGCGCTGCGCTGGCCTCGGGCGAGGTAGATAAGGTGTTCCTCTACTACGCGCCCAGGATGTTCGGCGAGGGCGCCGTTCCCTTCATCACCGGCGAACATTTACGCGGACAAACGCAGTGCGTGCGGCACTTTGAGTTACATCGCTTCGGCGAAGACTTCGCAGTCGAAGGCTACATTCGAGATCCATATTCACAAACTATTGGGCAAAGATAAGTCACGAGGTTTACATTTATGTTTACTGGAATTGTTGAAGAAGTCGGCAAGGTTGTAAGAATCGAACAGCGCGGCGAGAACCGCCGGATCACGGTTGAGGCCGTCAACACACCGAAGGAATTGGGCACGGGCCATAGCGTCGCGGTCAGCGGAGTCTGCCTGACCGCACTCGACATCAAACCAAAGTCGTTCTGCGCCGATCTAGCGCCGGAAACCTGGATACGAACTTCCTTCTCACGCATCCATGAGGGCGCACTCGTCAATCTGGAACTCCCCATGAAGGCCGATGGACGTTTCGGCGGGCATATCGTTCAGGGCCACGTCGATGGAGTCGGCAAACTGATTGAACTCGAACGCATCCGCGACTCGGACGGGCGAGATTCCGAAAACTGGTGGCTGCATATCGAAATCCCGACAGAGATCGAAAAGTACACGGTGTACAAAGGCTCGATTTCCATCGAGGGCATCAGCCTGACCGTGGCGAAGCTGGAGAGGAATCGCTGCACCATCGCCATCATCCCGCATACGGTAGAGCTGACCAATCTTGGGTCGTTGAAGCCGGGTGATCCCGTAAACCTGGAAGCCGATCTGATTGCGAAGTATGTCGAGAAGATGATGAAAGGCGACTCGACGCCGAGTTCGATCACTGTAGAGGAGTTGGTGCAGCAAGGGTTCTAGAGGCAGTTCTCAGTTCTTGGTGAAACCCGCTGACTTTGATTGAGACTGAGAACTGAGAACTGACAATCGTTCCTACGCTTCCAGCTTTAACTCGTCCAGTTCCAGGAACTCGTGGATGATCGGTTCCTCCGACTTTTCCATGTCTTTGAACGGGCCAAAGAAGATGGCGCGCCCTTCGTACAGAAACACAATGCGGTCGGCGAGCTTCTTCGCCAGTCGCATGTCGTGGGTGACGACCACCGAGGTCAGGTGTAGTTGCAGTTTGAGGCGGGCGATGAGATCGCCGAGCAGGTTCCCCATCATCGGATCGACCATCGTAGTGGGTTCGTCGTAGAGCACGCACTCAGGTTGCGCCGAGAGTGCTCGCGCGATGGCTACCGAGCGCTTCATCCCGGTCGAAAGGTCTGAAGGCAGCAGGTCGCGCATTTCCTTGACGCCAACCATCTCGAGCAGGCCATCGACAACCTGAAGAATCTGATCTTCTGACAGTTCTCTCTTTTCGCGCAGGGGGAAAGCGACATTCTCTCCGACTGTCAATGAATCGAACAACGCCCCGTTCTGAAACACCATGGTCACTTTCTTGCGGATCTCTTCCAATTGCGATTCGTTATAGTCCGTGATGTCCTGTCCAGCGACAATCACACGGCCCGAATCCGGCTTGAGGAAACCCATGATGTTGTGGAGAGACACAGATTTGCCCACGCCGCTGCGGCCGAGAATGCAGACCATCTCTCCGGGCAAGACGTCGAAGCTGACGTTCTTCAAGACGACTCGATCACCAAACGCCTTCGAGACGTCCTTAAACTCGATGTAAGGAGCGAGTGTTCCCGCAGCACCCATGCCTATCAGAATGGCATGAGAGTGCCACGCGGCTCAAGCACTCTCGGAAAGACAGCTGACTAAAGAGACTCGGCATCCGCGGCCTGGTGGTCCTGCGGTGTGTTCACGTTGAAAAACGCTTGCTCTGAAAAACCGGCTGCCGCCAACGTACTCGGTTCTATTACGTGGGTCGGCACGCGGGAAAATAACGCGTCGATCTTGTACCTCCCTGCCCGTACCGCCGCTTCAGCAGCTGTTGCTACTTCTCGCCGATAGATTGCACAAAGCGGCTGCAGCCCGTTGCCGGCACGGGGCACGGTGATCAGGGCTTCGTTGTCCTCGGCTGCTGCGAAGAGAAATGCCAGCAGCTGCGGCGAGACGGAGGGCATGTCCACGGCTAATATGAGATTCAATTCGGCGTTCGAAGACATCAGTGCCGCGTGAATACCACCAAGCGGACCGCAGCCTGGGAAAATATCCGCGACGGTCGTGCCGAATTCGACAAATCTCGCTGGATCGCCGACGATCACCACTCTGTCACTCACCGTCGCAGCAATGTTCATCGCGCGCTGCAAAAGCGTCTGCCCTCGAAATTCTAGGAACGCTTTGTCCACGCCCATGCGCGAGCTCTTCCCTCCCGCAAGCACGAACGCGGCGCGAGACGTATTGGTGGACGGCATATGAAAAAGCATAAGGCCTAAGCAGGGATACACGAAAGTAACCTATCCAGAACGGCTCCGCCGTCAGAAGATGGGAATGTCCAAATTGGTAGGGAGTGCTACTCGTCATCATGCCGCAAAAGATCATGGATGTTCTCATGTTAGGACGTTGTTCTCACGAGTTTTCCTGGCCGCGGCGCGCGGCGAGTGGAGAGTATTACCAGGTTTGCCTTTTGTGCGCGACTGCGTATCAGTATGACTGGAAGAGCATGCGTCGTGGCAACCGGGTGGACGAGCCCGTAGCTGACACCACCAATGTCCGCCGTCGATCCGGTCAGAAGCAACCCACGTGGATGCCCCGCGCGCGCCGGCTCAAATCGAGTATTCCCGTTCGCTATCGCGGTAAGAATCTCAGCACCTGGTATGAAGGCCAGATTCAAAACATCAGCCAATCGGGCGTCCTATTTCTGGGTCCGCAGCAGCTTCCGGCCAACGCTCTGGTCGAGCTGATCTTCGAAATGCCCGAGGAAATCTCCGGCCAGAAGAACAGCAATGTTCTTTGCCAGGGCAGGCTCATTCGTGTGAAGGACGCGATCGAAAACGTTGAAGACGCGTTCGGACTCGCCGCTTCCATCCTGGATTACAAATTTCTGCACCAGGACTGAGCCTGACATCCAGCCATGGTGGGGGCAGTTGGACCCGCGCCATCGTTGTAGTTGTGTCGATTTCCCTTCGAATTTCCTCGCAAAATTGCGTCTACCCTGCATCTAAAATCGTAAAGTCAATTTCATTGCTCGGGAGCGGTCATGATGCTCATGGTAGGCAGACCTTTTGCGACAATTCTCCTGGCTGGAGTTTTAGCTGCAGGCATGGCCTGCACGAAGGCTCCGGATGACAGTCTGATGACGGCTCAGATTCAAGCCAAGTTTCATGACGACTCTGGGCTCCAGGGCAAGCAGATCACTGTCGAAACAACAGCCGGAGTAGTGACCTTGTCCGGGACGGTCGACAATGATATGCAGCGGACAGCCGCTGCACGTTACGCTGCCGCGGTTCCGGGCATCAAGGAAGTCGTCAACAATTTGCAGATGCCGATCGCCAGCCTGGCGAAGCCGGCACCGCAGACTGCGCCGGCACCCAAGAGTGCGCCAGCAGCCATGCCTCGCAAGAGCCCCAGGCGCCGCGATGCAGACAACGATTCAAACGAGATGGCGGCGAACGCTCCGCCGGATACCCAAGACAACGCTGGCCAAGATATGAATTCTGCGCCACCTCCGGCGATGCAGGCAGCGCCTCCCCCACCGCCTCCGCCTCCAGCTCCGAAGAAACTGACGGTATCGGCGGGCACGTCAGTGGCGATTCGACTCCTGGATCCGATTGATTCCGAGAAATCTCAAGTGGGAGATACGTTCCGCGCAACGCTCGACTCTCCGCTGCCCACTGATAGCGATGCTGTGCCCTCCGGATACGACGTCAAGGGCCACATCGTGGACCTAAAGAGCGCTGGCAAATTCGCAGGGCAATCGCTCGTCGTCCTGCAACTGGACTCGATCACACTGAACGGAAAATCATTCGGTATGCAGACCGATCCCTACCGGCGAGAAGGCAATAATCGAACCACCAACACCGCAAAAAAGGTGGGGGCAGGTGCGGTGATTGGTGCAGTCATCGGAGGAATTGCGGGCGGCGGAAAAGGCGCAGGCATCGGTGCAGCAGCGGGCGGTGGACTCGGTGGCGGCGTGCAAGCGGCGACAAAAGGACAGCAGATTGTGCTGCCTTCGGAGACCGTGCTGAGTTTCAACCTGACCTCGACGCTGACGGTGACGCTGCCGACGCAGGGTCCTGACTCCAACCGGCGAAAGTTGGACGCCCCGCAGCAGTAAAACGAAGCTGCGCCGACGTCAATGAAAGTGCCCATGAGCCCGTCGCGCCCGCGGGTTGCCGGTGTTCACGGCTGCTGCTAAAGTTCTTATCGGATAAAGAATGTAGTCTGACCGCTTTAGTCGATCACCCTTGCAACCTGAAGCTATGGGACGTGGCGCGAACGTCTGGAATTGGGGCCCTGTGAAGAGTTGGATAGCTAGGAATCGATATTCCACACCGGTGCAATATGGAGGAGCCGCTCTAGCGGTGTGGGTAGCGCTCAGTCTGTGGACCCTTCCCGGCGCGCTCCACCGCCACCTTTTTGCCCTTTTGTTGGCTGCCGTCCTATTTACCGCCCGTTTCCTCGGTTTCGGCCCAGCGGTTTTTTGCTCACTCGTCTCGACCGCCGCTCTAGATTTTTTTGATCTCGCACCCCACTTCAGCTTCGCACTCCGCTCCAGCGCCGAACTGGAACGCATGTTGGCTTTCCTTGCCATTTCGATCTTCGCTGGGAGCATGGCCCGGCAGAGGAGTCTGGCAGAAATGCGGGCTGATCGTTCGACGCGGGAGATGGCTGCCATTGTGGAGTACTCCTCAGACGCCATTTACAGCACGGATACTGAAGGCACCATCCTCAGCTGGAACCACGCCGCGGAACAGCTATATGGTTACACTCCCGACGAAGCAGTGGGTCAGTCGATAGCCGGCTTGGCGCCACCCGATCGTCGCGACGAGGTGGAACGCAATCGCAGGATACTGAACGCTGGCGGTCACATCGCCTCCTATCGCACCGAGCGCATGCGCAAGGATGGAACATGCTGGCCTGTGCTGCTGTCGGTATCGTCTCTGCGCAACTCGCGCGGTGAGATCGTGGGAGCGTCGGCCATCGCGCGGGATCTTTCCACCGAGAAGCAATCCGAAGAAGCCATCCGTCGCAGCGAAAAACTGGCCACTGCGGGAAGGCTCGCCGCCTCAATCGCGCATGAAATCAATAATCCGCTCGAAGCCGTCGTCAACCTGCTGTATCTTGCACGCCATGACTCCGGGCATGCAGCAGAATATCTCGCTCAGGCCGAGCAGGAAGTTGGTCGTGTGGCCCAGTTGGCGCAACAGACTCTAGGTTTCGTCCGCGACGCCAAGTCTCCCGGGATGATGGACCCGGCCATCATTATGGATGAAATTCTGCAGTTGTATTCTCGCAAGTTGGAACGCCGACAAATCCACATCACCCGGCGTTACCGCGGCGACTGCTTGATCAGCGGCTACTCCGGAGAGTTGCGGCAGCTGCTGTCGAACCTGGTGGTCAATGCAGTGGATGCCATGAATGTCGGCGGCTCCCTCCATGTTCGGACTGCCGTGGCGCGAGACCGGGTGAAGGGTGAGCAGGGAGTCCGCATCACCGTGGCCGATAACGGCAGTGGGATTCCGCCTAGCCACCTCCGTCAGATCTTCGAGCCTTTCTTCACCACCAAGAAAGAAACCGGTACCGGCCTGGGACTGTGGGTTTCGCATGGAATTGTGCAGAAGCACGGAGGATCGATTCGGGTCCGTAGCCGGACCGACGGGAGTTCGACGGGTACCGTGTTCTCAATCTTCCTGCCCTTACAACGGGAGATCAGCCGCGTCGCCTGAGATCCTCTTCCGCCTTGTTCACAATAACTTACCCGCCACCGAGGTACAGTGACCTTCGTACTTAGAAGAGCCTTCGCCAGCGGCTTATAATCATCCAAATCCAAGCAGACTGGGCACTTAGCCGACGTGGAATCTATTTTTGCAGTTGCGGTCTTCGCTCTGGGGCTGTGCTTCGGCAGCTTCCTGAACGTGTGCATCTACCGCTTGCCCCTCGGCAAGTCGGTGGTCGCGCCTCGCTCCGCGTGTCCGCACTGCGGCGACATGATTCCGCTGTATCACAATGTTCCCGTTCTCAGCTGGCTGATTCTCGGCGGCAAGTGCAGGGCTTGTGAGGAGCCGATTTCTCCACGCTACCTGCTCATCGAACTCCTTACCGCTTTTCTCTTTCTCGGCTGCTACAGCCATTTCGGATTGACGCTAGCTGCGCTCAAGTGCGCGGTGCTCGGCTATCTGCTGCTGGGGCTGGTTTTTACGGATGCGGAAACCAAGCTGCTTCCCGATGCGATGACTCTGCCGGGGTTAGCGCTGGGAATCCTGTTCAGTCTCGTGGTTCCGGTAAACGACCTCGCCTCGCGCATCATGCCGGGCATGGTCTCGCCCGCGATGCGCGGCGAAATTTCCTGGCGGCTGTGGTCCTTGTCCGATTCCCTGCTCGGAGCCGCGGTTGGCGCGTCCTTTCTCTACGGCGCGGCGGCGATCTATCTGCGCGCGCGCGGCGTCGAAGGCATGGGATTTGGCGACGTCAAATTGATGGCCCTCATCGGCGCATTTGTCGGAACCAAACTCACCGTCTTGACGATTTTTGCCGCTTCACTGACTGGCTCGCTTTTTGGACTCAGCACGGTTCTCGCTGTCTGGATCAAGCGCCGTCGCCGGATAGCGGCGCGCGGCACGCCCTCGGTCGAAGCGCGACGGCGGGCATGGCAATCGGCTCGGCTCGCACTCCGGTACTACGAAATGCCATTCGGAGTTTTTCTCGGCGGCATGGCGCTCTTGTCGTTCCTGTTTGGAAACCGGTTGCTGCACTGGTATTGGAGGGCACTGTGAGGCTCCTCCTGAATCCAGTAGCAATTCGCGCCGCGCTCCTGCTTTTCGCCGCCCTGGCTGGTTTCGGTCTTGGCCTCTTTCTGATTCGTCGCGTTCGCAAAAGTCTCGTATCCGATCAGGATTCTCCGCAGCAAGCTCCGCTAGCCGCGGCGGAAGGATTGCCCGTACACGCCTTTCACGCGGTCATTCAGCAACTCAAGCAGCAGAAACATGAACTGGCCTCCCAGCAGCTTGCGGAACGCCGAAAGGCTAAAGCCTCCGACACGCTCAGTTCCACCATTCTCTCCAACCTTTCCTGCGGCGTATTGTTTCTCAATACCAGCGGTCTGGTGCGGCAGGCCAACGCAGCCGCGCGCCAGTTACTCGGATTCGCGTCGCCCGTGGGCTTGCAGACCGCCGATCTTTTCCGCAATGCGACGCTGCGCACGCCAAGCAATCTGTCAGTCTTGGCTCGGGAATCAAGCGTAGAGCAGGCTCTGGCCCCCGCTCTAGCCGGTAAGGCTGCGGTGCGAGGATTGGTCCTCAACTACGTGACCCGGGACGGCATCAACCATGTGCTCGAAGTGGCTGCCTCACCGGTGCTGGCGGAAGACGCCAGCCTGATGGGCACGACTCTACTGCTCACCGATAAAACCGATATTGAACGCATCCGTCACGATCAGAAGATGCGACAGGAAATGTCTTCAGAATTGGCGCTGGAACTTCGCAATTCCCTGACCACGATCGCCGGACACGCGCAGCAACTGGCCTGCAGCCGCGACGCGGATCTGGGCCGGCAGTTGGCCGACAGCATCGCCCGCGAAGCCGCCCAGTTGGACCGGACCATCGGCAGTTTTTTGGGTGGCGCCCAGGCGGCCACAACGAGTTCTTGATATCAGCGAGTGCAGGCCGCGACAGAATCGCGGGCTGCGAAAGGATGACCACATGAAGCACACAAAACATGTCGCAATTGCCACGCTGCTCCTCATCGGAGTCGTTGGCGTTTCCGCTCAATCTCTGGGAGACTACGCGCGCGCCGCGCGCAAGAATAAACCCGACACGGCTCAAGCGAGCCGGCATTACGACAATGACAACCTGCCCTTCACCGAGCAACTGAGCGTGGTGGGACCGCCCCCCAGTGAATCGAATCAGGGACCCGGGGGCCCGAATTCTGCTCTGGCCGCAGCCAGCGCACCTGGATCTCCCGCCGCTCCCGCTGCGGCCGCTAACGATAAGCAGAAAGCCGCCGACGAGTGGCAGAAGAAGATCGATAAGCAGAAAGAGAAGATCGCTGACCTGAACCACGAACTTGATCTCGATCAGCGTGAGTACCGCCTGAAAGCCGCCGCATTCTACGGTGACGCCGGGGCCCGTCTCCGCGACGCTGCCCAGTTCGACAAGGATGGCGCGGATCACAAGAACGATATCGAGGCCAAGCAGAAAGCAATCGGCACTGCCCAGCAGGAACTCGATTCCTTGCAGGAGCAGGCGCGAAAGGCCGGTGTCTCCGAAAAGGATAACGACAAAGACGCTGGTAAGGACAACTCTAAAGACAAACAGTAGGCAGGCGACCCGTCTTCACCATTGCGGAGTCACGATTTTCCCATCCGCTGGCGAATCTGTCGCGCGTGATGCCGCCCGTGCACCCAATGGAACTTGCGCCACTCATTCGCCGTCAGAGGTCCCAGAAACGGGTGGTCCAACAGTTTCGTACGAATTCCGAATTTCCGTTCACATTCCTCGAAGGCCGCAGCCATCTTCTGCAGTTCGGGAACAATCCCCTGCCGCACCTCATCCGACGGCATGCCTCGTGGCATGGCGCGTTCGGGAGCCTCCCGGCCGCCGGGCATATATCCGAGATTGACGACCAGAAGAGCGGCCGCGCGATCTCTCAGAGTACCGCGCCGGGCCAGGGGCGCACCTTGCTCCCGACACTTATCCAACCCGCGGGTGGTGTTCTTATACGTCAGCAGAAGATGTTCCAGAATCTGCGCCGCGCTCCACTTCCCCGCCGGAGCCTGAGCCAGCTCGGTGGCGGTGGCGCTTCCTGTTGCATCTTCGAGTTCCTGCTGTAGACGTTCCAGATAGGAATTCATGGCGTCGCTTCAGTACAATACTCGCGAAAACAAAAACAACTCGTTACGGATCTCACTTAAGGCCAGCGGCGCGTTCAGCCGGAGCAGGAAATCGCCCATGACAAAACTATTCGCCGTAATTCTAGCAGCCGGATTAATGGCCGGATGCTCCTCAGAGCCCACCAAGCCCGCCGAGACTCCAAAACCGACAGTTCCCGACGCCATCACCGGCAGCAGCGCATTTTACAAGTGCTACATTTCCGCGCGGGGCTGGGCGCAGGATGCGCAACCTTACCGCGCGGAATCGAATACTTCAAAGACAAAAGACGGCAAGGCCACCGAATGGAGAACCGGCTTCGCCTCGCCCTCGCAGCACTCGACCAGACCTTATACCTGGTCCGCGGGCGACGTTTCTCACGGAGTCGAAGACACCTATAGCCCCACGAATTCGAGCACGTTGGTGTTCAACGTCCAGTTTCTGAAGACTGATACCGACAAGGCATTCACCATCGCTCAGGAGCACGGTGGAGACAAACTGCTGGAAAAGGAACCGGACACTCCGGTTTTCTACATCCTCGACTGGAACAAGCAGGAAAACACTCTGCTGTGGCACGTGATCTACGGAACGGATCGAGAGACGGCGAAACTGCGGGTGGCCGTCAACGCCTCGACGGGGGAATTCTCGCGCGTAGAAAAGTAGGGGAAATTGTCGCGGGTCGGTAGCCGTTGGTTGTTAGTCAGTAGCAATGTAGAACGACCGACGATGTTGATTCGCCAACGACGAACGACTAGCGACCAACGACAGCATCACTGCGCTTTCGCCATCCGGTCCAGCGAAGTGTGTGCGTCCTTAGCGAACGGCCCTTCGGGAAGAATCTTGAGATACTGTTCGTAGTATTTCTTAGCTTCTGTCTTGTCGCCTAGCTTCTCCTGGCAAACCGCCACGCGGAAACTGGCCAGTGCGTCGTTGTCCTTGTAGTAAAGCGCTTCCTTGTAGCGCTCGAGAGCGGCCTTATAGTTCTTGCGCTTGAAGTAGAAATCACCGACTTCGATATCTTTCAGCGCCTTCAGCGGGTTCCAGGGATGAAACTCCTGCACGCCGCCCGAGGACACGTCGATGCCCTCCTCGGGTACGAGATCCTCAACTGCATCCTTGCTCGCGGGATGATTCTTGGCATCGTCTTTCGGGGCACTGATATCAATTCTCGTATCACGACTGGAACTCGCACTCGCATCCCGGCCGGGCGCAGGCGAAGAAGATTGTTGTGCGAGGGCGCTCGCGCCGAGTACGACAATGAGACAGGCCGGTAGCGTGAATCGATTCATCCTGTAAATATTCTAGACTCTTTCGGCCAGAAACCGGAATCCCAGCCAATCCCCAGCTCATTCCGGGGGAAACAACTCATCAAAAAGCCTGCGGACGAGTTGATCGTAGGCATGTACACCGTGCTCCTGCTGATAGCGATAGGCGGCAGAAGACACCGGCTGAGACGTGGTGCGAGCCGAAAGGACAGCTCCTCTAAACGCACTTGCCTTGACCGAGCCGGCTTCGGTCGGTAACTGCTTCGGGGCACGCCTGGCAAACTGTATTCTGAAAAACTGGTCGTGCATGCTGACGATAGTCTTCAGGGCTTCGAGAGCACGGCAGCCATCCGCGAGATTTCCGCCAGCATCGACCGCATAGATATTCGGTGCGGACCAAATCGACTGCGTCAAATCGAGTTGCCAGTTGTGCTGGCTGAAATGCACGTCAGCCGCGCGAAAAGTCCGCAAATCGGTCAGCGAAATTAGGGCCTCTTCCGGAGCATCGATCTCGCGCGCGTATTCGTTCCACACATCGACGATGCGCTCTTCGGGAATTAGTCCGGAGGGATCGGAAACGGACTCAAACTCCGCATGCGCCACCCGGTGGCGAAAGCTCTCTGCCGCCCAAAACAGGTGCTTATGATGCGTAAGCTGTTCCGCAACGGCGTCCACCAGTTTCCGAGCATCGGCTTCGGAGTGGATTTTGCCCGCAAGATCATTGATGCGCACCGCTTCTTTCCGCTGCGGTTCGCGGCTGATCCGAAGTTGCTCCTGCTTCTGCCGAATTTGTTCCTGCTGTTCGGGAGTGAACTGAATCGGCGCTTTTAAGACAGTGGGCGGCGGCAGAGTGGCGTTATCCGCAGGATCTTGTGGAGCGCCCAGCAGCAGGGCCGCGAGAAGTGGGATCGCGATCATCGTGCTCTCCTGACCTCACCAAATTGTAAGCCGACTCTCGGTTCGATACCACGGTCTTGTGTGAAGTTGCCTGCGGCGGAACGGGATGCCCGGCCCACGGTCAGAAAGGCCGCAAAAACAAAAAAACCAGGCCGCCCACATGTGGGACGGTCTGGTTTGGCAAGTCCTCCGGGGAGGAGGGAAAAGTTATAGTGACGGCGGAGTTGCGGCTGCCGTCGGTGTCTGCTGGCTCGGCGTATCCGATCCGGTATTGGTCATCAAGCGAATGTCGACGCGGCGGTTCTTGGCGCGCCCGTCGGATGTCTTATTCGACTCGACCGGCTTATCCTTGCCCAGCCCGATCAGATAAATTTTGTAGGCTGGCACGCTCTTCTCCGATGCCAGATACTGAATGACAGCCTTGGCGCGGCGCTGGCTCAGATCATAGTTGTATTCCGAGCTGCCCACTGAATCGGTGGCGCCTTCCACGGTGATGATGTAGCCCTTCGTGCTAGCCACGCTCGCAGCCAGCTGATCGATCGCTTCCTTCGCTTCTTTGGTCAAATTGTCTCGGTTGAACCCGAAATGTACCGCCGTCTCTACGACCGGGCGATAGTTGTCAAGGTTTACGACCGTGTTGGTGAGGGTATCCACGCGCTGCGTGGCGCTGTTCGCGGACAGTTGCGCCTTGTCAGCATCCGCTCCGGCAGCCAGGGCTTTCTGGTCGACTTCCGCGGTCTTGGCCTGCACGGCCTGAATTCCAGCCTGCGCGCGCTGGTCGACGTCCTTGATATCTTTTGAGTTCTTCGCGGTCAGGTCGTCGAGTTCATTCGTCTTGTTGATCAGGGGAGTGGTCTGTTGGCGGACATAGTTCTTGGTCGAACAGCCCATCGTGGCCGTCAGGGTCGCCGCCAGCATTAGGGTCAGTTTCAACGAAGTGCGATTCATAAGCATTAGGGGCTCCTTGCCCGAATTTATAGCCGTCTTCAATCTCTTAGTGGATTCTGGCGGGCTTCTGGTTGCCGAACCCTGCCCGTATCAATGCACGGCGCGTGCCATTCCACTTTCGCCGGATAAGTTCATAAGATGCTTCGTATCAATACTTTGGAAAAAGACTGTGGGAAACACACCTGCCGCCAACCTGGGCAATCACGATCTAAACCATAGAAATTTTATACGATTTGATTTCTGGCGAGGATTATAAGTCCGGTTACAGCTCTTCTACTAGCGGGAAAGCATCCGGGACACGATTCTCAATTTGCGGTCAACTAATTGACGATCTTGTCCCAGGCTTTTTCGAACTGCCCCATCAGCGGTGTCTCACTTTTCTGCAGCCCGCCGCGAGCCATCGCGCGCCAAAGATAGTTCGAGGACATTCCGACGCGCGCATCATAAACAGCGAGCACATCCTCGGTCGAACGAGACTGGACCGCGAGAATTACGTCTGCATCCTGAGGTCGATACACCAGCGTAAGTTTGCCCCACTTTCCAATCGCGTCCTGCACGCGGGAGATCGCTGCGCGGTCGTCCGGCAGCAGTTGCGGATCGAACTGATCGCCGTCGTATGCCGTTACGTAAACAAAGCGCGCATTCGACAAGATGCGCGGCAACTGCGGCACATTACTCTTGGCCGACGCAGTGCCCAGCATTGCCATCACGAGGACAGCGACGGCAAGAAGACCCTTTTTCATAGTCACGGGAAGTACTCCTACTAAGGAAGATGCAGCGATGAGGTCCGGAGTTGCAAGCACTGCAGTTGTAGGCAGTGACTCTGGTTACATTACCGGTGGGACAGTGATTCCCATCGCCCCAAGCACCCGTATAAGTTCCCGGCGGACGACGGCCGCTGTGGTGAGCAGGAATGTCTTGCGCCCCTGATCTGTCTCACTCAGGATTGGGAAGCGGTGATAGAACGCATTAAAGAGTTGCGCCAACCGGAACGCATGTTTGGCAAGATAGGCCGGTTCCGTGGTGGCGATGCACTGGTTCACTATGTAAGAAGTCTGCGCCGAAGCCAGCCATAATTCCCAGATTTCATTGCCGGACTCCTCGTTCAAATATCTTCCGAGTTCTTCGGTAGAGACGAGGCTTGCCTCGTCTCCGCCGACGCCATCGCCAGTGGACGAGGAGATGCGGCCAGCCTCGTCTCTACAAAAGCTCCGGGGATCAAATCCACCTTTGCGGAAAATATTGGAGGCGCGCACCGCGGCATACTGCGCATAGGGACCGGTGTCCCCCTCGAAACTCAACGCATCCCTGAAATCGAAGGCAATCACCGACGGCTTCGTGAACTTCAACATAAAGTAACGCAGCGCCCCGATGGCGACTTGCGTGGCGACGCCGATGCGTTCCCCGTCGCTCAACTCAGGATGACGTTCATTCACTTCCTTTCCGGCCGAAGCAATGAGCGCATCGAGCAGGTCGTCCGCCTTCACGCCGAAACCCTTGCGCCCCGAAACTTCGATCCACGACCGTTCTTTATCTTCGTCGCTCAACTGATAGCCAAGTTCAGCGGCGCAGCGCGGCGTAAGCGCGACCATTTCATACGAAAAGTGCGTGTAGCGATCGGCCGCCTCGTCGTGCCCCAATTCGCGCAGCGCTTCCATCACTGTGTTCTGCGCCTCGGACTGGCGCGCATCGATGACGTTATAAACCTCCGCAACGTCGCCGAAGTGAGGATGCTCTTTGTCGCCGTCAATGACTGAGATCCAGCAATCGTGCGCGTTGGGATAGCGGAAGAATTTGAGGTAGCCGAAATCGCGGCCGAGCAAGCCGAACTTCCACATGTGATACGCGATGTCTTTGCCAACGTAGCCGACTGTGCCGTTCGAGCGGACGATGACTTTCTGGTCTTCCTCTTTAATCTCCGCGCTCTCTGCGCCCTCCGCGGTTTCAGACTTTGACGTTCCCGCCCGCCGCATCACCCAACAGCCTTTGTTCTTCCCCTCAGTCTCGTAAGTAAGAACGCCCGATTCCTTGAGCTTCGTGAACGCGGCATCCCAAAAATGCAGATGCAGAATTTCGCTCTCGCGCGGCAGGAAGTCGTACTCGATGTCGAGCCGCTCCATGGTCTCAACATGGCGGCGCAGCACAGCAACCGAAATCAGATCCGCAACCGCCGCCGTATCGTTGTTCCCCGACTCGATGGCGTGCAGCGTCGCCGATCGCGTTTGCAGATTCGCCTTGTCCTGTTCGTACCACTGCGACACGCGGGCATACAGATCCCAGCAGACATAATCGAATCGCGGAGCCGCGGCCAGCGCTTCAATCTCCGCGCGCGACTTTTTCTCGATTTGCAGAAAGCCAACCACCACGTCGGCCACCTGCACTCCGGTGTTGTCGATGTAGTTCTGGACGTCCACTTCCCTCCCCGCAAAACGCAGCAGCCGAACGAACGTATCCCCTAGAATCGCGTTCCGCAGATGGCCGATGTGTGCCGCCTTATTGGGATTGATACTCGAGTGCTCGACCAGCACTTTGCCCGCCAGAACCTCCGTTGGCGGTGATTGATCGGCCACGAGCGCCGCCGCCAACTCAGCGCGGTTCACGCGAACGTTGATGTATCCGCCGCCAGCTACTTCGAATTTCTCAAAGCCGGCGAGCGGACCAACCCCAGCAACGATCTCTTCGGCAATCTTGCGCGGAGCTTTGCGCAGCTTCCGGGCAAGCTCGAAGGCAAGCGGCAGAGCATACTCGCCAAATTCAGTTTTCGGCGGCTGCTCCACCACAATGTTGACGTTTTCCAGGCTATAAACACGGCCCAGAAACTCGCGCAGATGCTCGACCAGTCGACGTTCCAGGTATCGATACAAGGATTCCCTCTAACCCATTGAAGAAACAGTGATTCTAACAAATCCGCGTCGGCAGGCGGGTTTGACGGAGGTAGGAGTGCCCCCTATGATAAAAGATCGGTGGTCAATCGATCGTCGCTCGTCGTTCGCGGTCTGATTTCGATCTTGAGTGCTCCTAACGACCAGCGACTAACGACCAACGACGTCATTTCCCATGCGCATAGCCTACCTCGACTGTTTTTCCGGCATCAGCGGCGACATGTTTCTCGGCGCTTTGGTCGATGCCGGGGTGTCTCCCAAGCTTCTGGAGGACACCGTCGCCGCGCTCGACATCGGCGCGCGCTTGGAAATTTCGCGGGTAACCCGAGCTGGGATCTCCGCAACCAAGGTCGATGTCTATTCCAAAGGGGAGAAAGATCTCCCACGAGAGGTCTTCTGGGAACAACAGGAACATGCTCACGAGCATCCCCACGATCACCGTCACGAACATTCTCACGGACACTCCGGCAAGGATCATCGGCACGATGATCGGCACGAGCATGGTCGACGCTTGACAGAAATTCGCAAGATCATCGAGAAAGCGGCCATCAGCAGCAGCGCGAAAACCGCCGCGATCCGCATCTTTGAAGCGCTCGGCGAGGCCGAAGCCGAAATTCATAACACCACCATAGAGCAGGTTCATTTTCACGAAGTCGGAGCCGTCGATGCCATGGTGGATATCGTGAGCGCCGCCGTGGGCGCCGAAGCTCTGGCCATCGACGAATGGATCTGCTCACCACTGAACGTCGGGGGAGGCACCGTCAAGTGCGCGCACGGAACGCTCCCTGTGCCGGCTCCCGCCACGCTGAAGTTGCTCCGAGATGCGCCAGTCTATTCGTCCGGACCGCAGGTAGAACTGGTAACCCCTACGGGAGCCGCTATCGTGAAGACTCTGGTCAACCGCTTCGCCTCATTTCCGTCGATAAAAGTCGATCACGCCGGATACGGTGCGGGAAGCCGCGATTTTCCGCAGCACCCAAACTTGCTGCGCATCACGATTGGGGAACTTGTTGTGCTCGATGGTGCGAACGTATCGCCAACTGCGTCGAACGAAACGATCACAGTCCTCGAAGCGAATCTCGACGACCTGAGCCCGCAGGTGCTGGCCTACGCAATGGAGCGGCTACTGGCTGAAGGAGCGCTCGACGTTTTCAGCGTTCCCGTACAAATGAAGAAGAGCCGCCCCGGTGCCGTACTCACCGTCCTGGCGAAGACAGAGGATGCAGAACGTCTGACCAAGCTGATTTTTGCCGAGACCACGACGCTCGGAGTGCGTCGCCGCGAGGAACAGCGGCAGATCCTGTCGCGGCGCTGGGAAACGGTGGATACGACCTGGGGCCCGGTGCGCATCAAGATCGCCAACATGAATGGCAGCGCCTCCAACTACGCTCCAGAATACGAAGATTGCAAAACGCTCGCCGAAGCGCAGCATGTACCGCTGCGCACAGTGATGCAGGAAGCGATTCAACAGTATCTGCGCGCTGAGCATAAAGCGTGAAACAAGTTTGTATCAGGGCATCGCTTTAGCGATGCCGAGACTTCGCCCTAACCAGAAGCCCCTTCAGGGGCTGAGCACCGGCAGGGGCTGAGCACCGGCAATCGACATCATGAGCAAGAAGTTCTACATCACGACCCCGATCTATTACGTCAATGCGCGTCCGCACATTGGACACGCCTACACGACCCTTGCCTGCGATACTATCGCGCGTCGCCATCGCATGCTCGGCCAGGACACCTGGTTCCTGACCGGCACCGACGAGCACGGCCAGAAAATCGAACGCGCGGCTCAGGCGGCGAATACAACTCCGCAGCAGTTCACCAACGAAATTTCCGCGCAGTTCCGCGCGCTGTGGGATCGCATGGGGCTGACCTACGACGATTTCATTCGCACGACTTCTGATCGGCATAAACAAGGCGTACAGGCCCTGTGGCGCAAGATTCGCGATAACGGATACATCTACAAGGGAACCTACACCGGCCAGTACTGCGTCTTCGACGAGCTATACGTGGACGTAGTCGGAGAGGGCGCTCCCTGCCCTGATTGCGGGCGGCCCACCGAGACCGTGCATGAAGAGAACTACTACTTCAAGCTTTCGGCGTTCCAAGACCAGTTAATTAAGCTCTACACCGAAAATCCGGACTTCATCCGTCCTGAGACGCGACGCAACGAGGTGCTAGCGTTCGTCCGCGGCGGCCTGCGCGATCTTTCTATCAGCCGTTCAACGTTCTCCTGGGGCATCCCTGTACCGGATGATCCCAAGCATGTCGTTTACGTTTGGCTCGACGCCCTGGCCAACTACATCACAGCGCTCGGCTACGGATCCGACGATACCAGCAAGTTCGACAAGTTCTGGCCCGCCGACGTGCACATGATCGGAAAGGAAATTGTCCGCTTCCATTGCGTGTACTGGCCGGCGTTCCTGCTAGCGGCTGGGTTGCCTCTTCCCAAGGGCATCACTGCCCACGGCTGGCTGCTGTTTGAAGAAAGCAAGATGTCGAAGTCGCGCGGCAACATCGTGCGTGCCGAAACCATTGTGGATGTGCTCGGGGCTGACGCGCTCCGCTACTTTCTGCTGCGAGAAGTTGTTTTCGGGCAGGACGGTTCGTTCAGCTTCGACGCGCTCGTGCAACGCTATAACTCCGATCTCGCCAACGGGCTCGGCAATCTGGCCAGCCGCACGCTGACTATGATCACGCGGTATTTCAAGGGCGAGATTCCCTACCCTTCGCACGCAGCTCACACGGCTTCCGATCAGGCGATTGAGGATACCGCCAAGAGAACTATTGCTGAGTACGGTGCGTTGTTTGATCAATACCAGTTTTCGCGAGCGCTCGAAGTTGCGTGGGGCCTGGTCAGCGCTGTCGATAAATACATTGTCGAAAACGAGCCGTGGGCACTGGACGAGAAAAAGGATGAGGAAAGCCGTGCGCGGCTGGCCACGGTGCTCTACACCAGCGCCGAGGCTCTGCGAATCGTAACGGCGCTAGCCCATCCGGTAATGCCCGTTGCCACCGCAAAGATCTGGGCGCAAATGGGCCTGGGAGACATTCAAAAATTTGATCTGACCAAATTGCAGTGGGGACAGCTCCGCCTCGGCACAAAGTTGGGTGAGGTGCAGGCGGTGTTCCCGCGAGCGGACAAATCCGCGATTGAGAGGATGCAGAAAATGGAAGAACAGAACGCAAGTGCGGGGGCGGCAAGTGTGGGGACGGGCGCCTCGCCCGTCCTGCCGAGCGAAGCTCGGCCGGCGGCGACACCGGCCAAACCGGAAGCGACAGCTACCAAACCGGCTCCAGTTATCCCCGATGGCAAAATCAGTATCGACGACTTCGCCAAAGTGGAATTGCGTGTGGCACAGGTCAAGACGGCCGAGCGCGTCAAGGGGGCGGACAAACTGCTGCGCATCGAAGTCGATCTCGGGACCGAGGTGCGCCAATTGGTCGCCGGCATCGCCGAGGCCTACGAACCTGAAACGCTCATCGGTCGCAAGGTAGTGATCGTCGCGAACCTCGCACCCCGCAAACTCCGGGGCTTGGAGTCAAATGGCATGATCGTCGCGGCCTCGCCCGAAGGTGGCAAACCGGTGCTGGCGAGCTTTCTGGAGGATGTGCCAATCGGCACCCGCTTGAAGTGAGATGGTTTATTGGAGAGAGAACATGAGCAAGATTGCAGCAGCGAAGTCATCGTTAACCGTCATCGTTGTCGGCATGCTTGCAATTTCGACAGTATTTGGTGACGACTTGCCGCATTTAGCTCGCCCGGGGTTGGAGATACATTCTGAAACGCTCTTATCGGGCGTCGACGTCCGCACTGGCACGATCGGGGACTTGATCCAAGAGCTTGGAAAGCCCCGTCACTTTACGGTCTCTCACAACAATGAACTCACCCACGTAGTCTTCGTCGATGGCACTTATGAATGGCAAACTAAGAATTGGCGACTTAGGATCAGAGTGCGGGACGAACTCAACTCAGCGCGGATCACGCAGGTAGACGTCTGGGGTAGGCGCTCTGACGCCCATATCGGCAAAACGGGCCGCGGTCTAGAGCTTGGCGACACAATCAGCGATGCACGACGTATCTATGGATTGCGCTCATATTTTGGAACCACTCTCCCCGAAGTCGACCGGCAAATTTGGGCACCATCTCCGGGTGTTTGCAATCCCATCCTTGGAATTGACTTTAACGAACACGGCAACGTCAATCATATGAGCCTAGTTGAATCTTGCGGGCCGTATTTTTAGTGCTGATCGAAATAGCCCACCCTTGTTCATCGACTCCCACGCTCATCTCGAAGGCGAACGCTACGACCAAGACCGCGACGAGGTCTTGGCTCGCGCTAAGCACAACGGCGTCGAAGCCTACCTAGCCATCGGCAACGGCAACGGGCCTGACAGCGCCGATTGCGGCATCAAGCTCGCCGAGAAATACGAGGGGAAGCCTGAGTATCCACGAATCTGGGCCAGCGTTGGAGTGCATCCTCACGAGGCGAGCCTGGCGAACGACACCGCGGATGCGCAAATGCTCCGGTGGGCGCAGCATCCCAAGGTGATCGCCTGGGGAGAAATCGGCCTCGACTATTTCTACGACCACTCTCCTCGCGAAACGCAAAAAGCGGTTTTTCTGCGGCAAATGGAACTGGCGCATGCCGCGAAGCTGCCCCTCATTATTCACTGCCGCCCCTCCGACAATAGTGAAAACGCGTGGGATGATTGCCTGAAACTTATCTCCGAGCAATGGAGCTCAAGCGGGTTGGGAGGCATTCTGCATTGCTTCACCGGAAGCGTCGATCATGCGCGGCGCGCGCTCGACCTGGGTTTCATGATTTCCTTCGCCGGCAATATCACTTTCCCCAAAGCGCAGCCGATTCGCGATGCCGCACACCTGGTTCCACTGGATCGCATGCTGATCGAAACCGACTCGCCATATCTCGCCCCAATTCCGAATCGCGGGAAACGCAACGAACCGGCATTCGTGAAGGAAGTGGCGCGTAAAATCGGCGAATTGCGCAGCCTTCCGGCGGAAGAAGTCGGGATTCGTACGACGCAGAATTTCTACAAGTTCTTCGGACTCGCGCCAACGGTCTGAACGCGGGACCGTCTAGCCTTCGCAGATACTGCCCGTTCTGTTACTCTCAGAAGTACATGTTTGGGGTGCCCGGCTTCAATCGGCAATCGAGTTCGTGCGACCATCCCTAGCGTGGCCAATCTAAAAGATTTAGAAGTTCGTCATAATTTCGGAGCCGTAGCTTTGACGGTGACATTCCATGCCCGATAACAGTTTCGACATTGTCAGCAAAATCGACCTGGCGGAAGTTGCCAACGCCCTCCAGCAAGCGATGAAAGAGGTCAGCACGCGCTTCGATCTGAAGGATTCGAAGTCCCAGATCGCGATGGAAGGGACCGATGCGATCATGCTGCACTCCTCTGATGAATACAAGATGAAGGCGGTCAATGACATCCTGCAAGCCAAACTGGTAAAACGCGGCGTGTCCCTGAAAGGCCTGACCTACGGGCCGATCGAGTCGGCCGCCAGCAGCACGGTGAAACAGAAGATCACGCTGCAGCAAGGTATCCCGATCGAAAAGGCGAAAGAAATTGTGCTCCTGGTCAAGAATTCGAAGAAGAAGGCCCAGGCTTCGATTCAGGCGGATGTGGTGCGCATCAGCGGCAAGGATCGCGACACCTTGCAGGATGTTATCGCCATGATCAAAGGGCGTGACTTCGGCATCGACCTGCAGTTTACGAATTACCGAACGAACTAGGGAACTGACGACCGATGATTGATTTTGTTTTGAAAGGGTGCGGCTTCAGCCGCACCGCAAGACGCAATACAAATCGTGGCTTTAGCCGCTGAGGCAATTCCGGAGCGACCAGGAAATTGGGTACGACGACGTCCATCAACGGGAAAGAGATTTTTGACCTTCTGCGTGACGATATTGTCGCGATCGAAGAACAATTCGGGCACGATACCGTCTCAAATGTCGCCGCGATTACAGAGATCGGTGAGTACCTGCGCGCGGGCGGCGGCAAACGCATTCGTCCGGCGCTTCTGCTGCTGTCGGCCAAACTCCTCGGCTACGAGGGTACCGGAGCCATAAAGCTAGCCTCAGTTGTTGAAATCATCCACACCGCGACTCTGGTTCACGACGACATCATCGACGAAGCTCAGACCCGTCGCGGTCGTCCCGCCGCCAACACGCAATGGGGTAATTCGAAGTGTGTGCTCGCTGGCGACTGGCTCTACATGCAGGCGTTCAAGATCGCCGTGCAGGAGCGTAATTTCCGCATCCTCGACGTCCTCATCGAGTTGACGCAACAGATGGTCGAAGGCGAACTGCTCCAGATGGAGAAACTGGGCAAGTTGATCTCGCACCAGGAACATCTTGATCTCATCTACCGCAAGACGGCCTGCCTGTTCTCGGTTTGTATGCGGGTTGGCGGGATTCTGGGGGGCGCCACTGAACAACAGGAAGAGCGGCTCGGCCAGTACGGACGTGATCTTGGCCTCGCCTTCCAGATTGTCGACGATGTGCTCGATCTCACGGCTTCCGAGAGCGTGCTGGGCAAGCCCGTTGCCAGTGATTTGCGCGAAGGCAAAGCGACAATGTCGGTGATTCATGCGCTCGACCACTGCACAGCCGCCGAGCGCAAGCAGATCGAAACGATTCTCCACGACCGTGCCTTCAACGGAGTGACCCACGCCGATATTTTGCGCATCCTCAACCGTTACGGATCATTGGAATTCGCTTCGAAAGAGGCTGCGCGGTACGCTGAGTCAGCGCGGCAGGCAATATGCACCTTCCCGGACTCCGAAATCAAGCGCGCTCTCTTGTGGGCCCCCGATTTCGTGGTGGCCCGAGAGAAATAAAATTAGCCATTTCCACTCGACGATCATCTACTAAGGCGATCTCATTTGAACCTGCTCGCATCCATTTCGCATCATGGCTACATTTTTCTGGCAGTCGTCTGCTTCGCCGAGGCCATCGGTCTTCCGGTTCCGGCCGCGCTGGCCATCCTCACCGCGGGCGCGGTAACCGCCTACGGAGACTTGCACTTCTACCTGGTCCTCGTCGTCGGCGTCGCGGCCATGCTGGTTGGCGACGTCATTCTTTATTTCACCGGAAGAGTCAGCGGCTGGGCGCTCTTAGGAATTCTCTGCCGGCTTTCGGCGAATCCGGAAACGTGCATTCTGCGCTCGGCCGAATATTTCTATCGCCGTGGCAAGCAGACACTGCTGTTCGCAAAATTTATTCCCGGCATCAACACCATGTCTCCACCTCTGGCTGGGAGCATGAAGATGCGGGTGGGAGATTTCCTGCAGTTCGATACCCTCGGAGCATTCTTCTACGTGGGCGCTTACGCACTCGTGGGATATCTCTTCAGCGACGCTCTGCGCGCCATCACGCGCGGGCTGCGTTCCGCAGGCTTTGCCGCCGAAGTCGTAGCCGGCATTGGCCTCGTTGTCTATGCCATCTACCGTATCTGGGTGTATCGCAAATACCGCATGCTCGATGTGATCCCGCGCGTGGCCGCCGATGAACTCGCCCGTCGTCTCGCATCCGATGCCGCCCGTAACATGCTGATCGCCGACGTCCGCAGCCACGGCTACTACGACGCGGACTCCGAACGCATTGCGGGATCCATTCGCATCGAACCGAATAACCTCATCGAAGAAATCAAACGCCTGCCCAAGGATCAAGAGATTTATCTCTACTGTACTTGAGCACGCGAAGCCACGAGCGCCCGGGTGGCGCATCAACTGCAGGGACTTGGATTTAAAGTCTACGTCATCACCGGGGGCCTGCGCGCCTGGCGCAAAGCAGGAAACCCCGTCGAGCGCGTCCCCAACGACGATCTGGTCAAACTTCCCACCTTCAGCTGAAACACCTTCCAGCGTGACCAGCATCCTTGGCAGAGTGCTGCCTCTTTGCTATCGTCGCATCATGGGGCGAAGCGCGGCCTTTTGCGGAGTCATTCTGGCGGCGGGCGAGTCATCGCGCATGGGCCGCGACAAAGCGCTCCTGCCCTGGCCTCCAAATAAATCTGGCGCAGGGCTAGGAGACACATTCCTGTCCGCCGCCATTAACCTGCTCTCCGCTCATGTCGACAAGGTGCTGGTCGTCGTGGGTAAGAATGAGACAACTCTAGCTCCCATTGTCTACGCAAGTGGCGCGTCTCTGGTCGTCAATCCAGATCCGTCGCGAGGACAGTTCAGTTCACTGCGGGTCGGCCTGCAAGAGGTCTTGAACCGTGGCCGCGACGCAGCAATGATCACCCTTGTCGATCGTCCGGCTGTCGAAGCGGAAACATTGGCGACATTAGAAGCTGCGTTTGAACGGGCCGCCGCCGAAAGAAAGTGGGCGGTGATCCCCGAATACCAGGGCAAGCACGGTCATCCGATTCTCGCCGGACGCGAAATGCTCGAGGCTTTCCTGCGCGCCCCGGAAAGCTCAAATGCCCGCGATATCGAGCACGCGCATCAACAACAAATCGAGTACGTTTCCGTGGACGATCCGCTCGTCGCACTCAACATCGATACGCCGGAGCAGTACGCTGCGCTGAATTCCCCGCTTTTACATTCAACTTAAATTCTCGCTAAGGCCCCAATTCAACATGATGCAACTCACATCTATCCAAGCCGAATTCGTCGAAAGTGTACTCAGCCTTCACCCTCGACTCGCGACCTTTGACTGCGACGGCACGCTCTGGTCGGGAGACGCCGGTGAAGGGTTCTTCTCCTGGGAACTGCAGCAGGGCCTGGTGTCCGACGAAATCGCGCGCTGGGCGCGGGCGCGCTACACCGACTACAAAGCGGGCAAAGTCGCCGAAGACGTGATGTGCGGAGAAATGGTTACCATGCATCGCGGGCTGCGAGAAGAGACCGTGCAGGAAGCCTGCGACATCTATTTTCCGAAAGCAATCGGCCCTAACATATTTCCGGAAATGCGGGAACTTGTGCAGAGGCTGCGCGCCTCGGGATGCGACGTCTGGGCCGTCTCCTCTTCCAACCAGTGGATCATCCGTTCCGGCATGAAGTACTTTGGCATCCCGCAAAACCGCATTCTGTCGGCGGAAACAACAGTTGAAAACGGAATCATCACCGACCGCCTGGTAAGAGTTCCCAGCGGACCGGACAAGGTGGAGGCGATTCGCTCCGCGGTCCAATCCACACCCGATTGCGCGTTCGGCAACGCGATCTGGGATCGCGAGATGCTCAGCCTCGCCACACATGCCTTCGCTATTAACCCAAATCCAAATCTGAAGGAAATTGCGATTGCAAATGGATGGACAGTCTATCAGCCCACGGTTGCCGCTCTGCCATGACGAGAAACTGGGTGCTCCATGTTTCGCGCTTTTCGAGACGTGAGCATTCCGCGACCATCGCTCCCTCGGGAATTTTGACTTTAGAGGCCCTGTAGGAGTGCAGCCAGCGTATCGATCGCCAGGTGCGCGGCGTGACCGGAGGCTTCCGGCACTCCGCCAACCGTCGCTAGCACGTCCTCCCTGCTCACGCGGCGCGCTTCTGCGACAGTCTTGCCCATGATTAATTCCGTAGTCGCCGAACCGCAGGCCATGGCTGGAACGCAGCCCTTCGCGCGAAAGCGAATCTCAGCAATGCGGTCGGCCTCTAACCTAAGAGTAAGTTCCAGAATGTCGCCGCAAGCCGGGTTTTCGAGACGCGCACGCGCGTCCGGAGCCGGAACCTCGCCTGCGTTTCGCGGGTTCTCAAAATGGTCGAGGAGTTCAGAGGAATACACTCAGCGATTGTAATGCGCAGGACGCCGTTTTCATTTTTGCGTCGCCTACAATAACAAGATGGCCGAGTCACACAGTCCGCGACGCATTGCCTGCCTTCAACCGAGCGCTACCGTGATTTTGGCGAGCGTAGGTGAACTCGACCGCGTCGTAGCCTGTACGAAGTATTGCGCCGACGTTGTTCCCCAAATTCAAAACGAAGCGCGAAATGGGAAGCGTCTGATTATTGCCGATTCCTGGACTTCGAAGGCCACCGAGATTCTCTCCGCTAAGCCGGATCTCGTGATCGCAGCGGTTCCGTATCAGGAAGCCGCCGTCTCGGAGATCCTGAAGGCAGGCATCCGCTTTCTCGGGTTGGCTCCGCGAACGCTAGACGATATCTACACCGACATTGCGCTGATCGCTGCCACGGTCGGAGCCGGAGATCGCGGCAACAAGGTGATTCGCGCGATGCAGACAGCAATCGAAGACGTGCGGCGACAAACAGAAGGCCTTCCCCGAAAGCGCGTGTTCTGCGAGGAGTGGGGCAAGCCGATCATTACATCGCAGCCTTGGGTGGAGGAATTGGTACAGGCGGCGGGCGGTGAGTTCATGGGCAAACCGGGAGCGCAGTGCTCCACCACCGCCGACGAAATCGCGCGTCAGGATCCCGAGGTGATCATCGCCGCGTGGTGCGGCGCGGGAGATCGCGTGCCGCTGGCGAAGGTCGTTGCCGAACGAGGCTGGTCCGACACCTCGGCGGCCCGAAGTGGTCAAATCTACTGTATCTCCGACGAATTGCTGAACACGCCGGCGCCTACGCTGTTAGCCGGTTTACGCGCGCTGGCGGCCGCGATTCATCCGGCCACATTCGGTCCGCAGCGTGGGTTGCGGGCGATAACTCAGGTACCGCAGTCACAAGTACCGCGGTAAATCCGAAGTCAAGCCGAAATGTAGCGGCTTAGTTTAGGATTGTGACCATGGCCATCCTGAATCCCACCAAAATTGACGAAGCCCGCAAAGAGGTTGACCGCCTGAATTCCACTTCATCCACCGCGGATCAACTCATGAAAGGCATCACGTTACTGCTGAACGAGCACATGTTGAAGTACAACTGGGTGGGGTTTTATATGCTTGAACCGGGCGCCAATCCGCCTGCGCTTGTCCTCGGACACTTCCAGGGAGCGATGACCCCGCACACACGCATTCCACTAAATGAAGGCATCTGTGGCGCGGCAGCATCGACAGGAAAGACAGTGGTTGTCGATGACGTGAAGAATGACCCGCGATATCTAGCTTGCTCACTCGAAACCAAGTCGGAAATTGTGGTTCCAGTCTTTGTGCGCGGCCATGTGGCCGGTGAACTTGATATTGATAGTCATTTTGCCGCGGCCTTCACTCTCGAGGACCGCGCGCTGGTTGAATACTGTGCTGCACTTGTGGGGAAACGCTTGGAGGAGGCTGCTTCTAAGCACTAGAAGCCGCTTTCAAATTCCATCCATGAAACGAGTCGTAGCCGCGCTCATTCTGAAAGATGACCTGATCCTCGCCTGTCAGAGGACCCGGCACCAGCCCATGCCGCTCAAATGGGAGTTCCCTGGAGGCAAGATCGAAGAGGGAGAGCAGCCGCGCGATGCCATGCGCCGGGAATTAGAAGAGGAACTGGGCGTTGTCGCCGAAGTAGGATCGGAGGTTCGCCGTATTGTGCACGAGTATCCAGGCGGAGGCTCGGTGGAGCTCCGTTTCTTCGAGGTGCGCAATTACCAGGGCGAAATCGAGAATCGGATATTTCGCGAGATCCGTTGGGTCACGCGCAAGGAACTACTAGGCCTCGACTTCTTAGAGGCTGACCTTAGTTTAGTCAACGATCTGGCGGCCGGAAAAGTCGTCTGAGCGCAAAACAAGATTCAATTTCTGGCCACTAACCTCGAGCAGCCGAGTGAATAGGATTTGTATCAGGGTATGCCTTCAGGCATACCGTACCTGGCTTATGGCCAATGCGCCTTCAGGCGCTGGGTTTCGCCGCCGTAACTACCCCGCCCCGCCATGCATCGTTCCGTAGACCAGCATCACGGTCAACACCACCATAATCACGGTCGTTGCCCAGGCGATGATGTTGAAAGTGGGCTTGTTTACAAATTCGCCCATCAGTTCTTTCTTATTGATCAGCAGTAGCATGAAAACCAGCACAAACGGCAACACTGCGCCGTTGACGACCTGGGAAAATACCGTGAGCTTTACTAGGGGAATCCCGGGGATAAGAATGACTGCGCCGCCGGCAATAATCAGCACCGTATAAAGCCAGTAAAAAGCCGGCGCTTCCGAGAATTTTCGGCCCACACCAGACTCAAATCCGAGTCCTTCGCAAACTGTGTAAGCCGTTGAAAGCGGCAGAATCGACGCAGCGAAGAGCGATGCGTTGAAAAGTCCGAGCGCAAATAATATCGAGGCCCAGTCTCCAGCCAAAGGACGCAGCGATTGAGCGGCATCAGCTGCATCGCGAATCGAGCGGTTGCCATGCAGGTAGATAGTCGCTGCGCAGGCCACAATGATGAACCAGGCCACCACGTCGGTGAAGATGCAGCCCACAATCACGTCGAGTTTCGAAGCGTTGTACTGCCGCCGCGTAACTCCTTTTTCGACCACCGACGATTGCAGGTAGAACTGCATCCACGGCGCAATGGTGGTTCCCACTACGCCAATCACCATGTAGAGATAAGACTCCTGGCGGAAGGCTGCCAGATGAGGGGGCTTTATCGTGGCGGTGACGGCCTCGATCCATGCGGGCTTGGCCAGCACTCCGGCGAATATGTAGGTGATGTAGAAGAATGACGCCGCGAGGAATACTTTCTCAACGCTTTTATACTGACCCTTGACCACAATCAGCCACACGATCAAGCCGCAGATCGGAACCGAATAGTATTTCGGCACGCCAAACAGTTCCATGCTGCCCGCGATTCCGGCGAATTCCGCGATAACGTTGCCGAAATTCGTGATCAGGATTCCGATCATCATCAGGAACGTAATCCGCAGACCGTATTCTTCGCGGATCAGATCGCTCAATCCCTTGCCGGTGACCGCCCCCATGCGCGCACACATCTCCTGCACTACGATCAACGCGATCGTAATCGGGATCATCGTCCAGAGAAGGGCGTGGCCGAACTGCGCTCCAGCGGCAGAATAGGTGAATATACCGCCCGCATCGTTGTCGACATTCGCGGTGATGAAGCCCGGCCCAACGACCGCAAAGAACAACAAGAGCCGGAGCTTCCAACTTCTCAGGAATTTCATGCGCGCAGGCCACAGGGGCAGTCAAATTGGCAAAACCGAACGATCAGAATAAATGCAGTGCGCGCAATAAGGATAGGTTTATCTGCAAACCGTGGCAGTTTTTCGTGATTACCGTGGAGTGTGGCCACTTGGATGACTCGTGGCCGCTACTTACAATTTGGCGCGCAGCATGGCGATCACGTCATCGGGCGTAATCACACCAGTTAGCTTCTTGTGCTCGTCGATCACCGCCAGGGTCAGCAGATTGTACTTGTCGAAAAGCTCGGCAAACTCTCTCTCTTTTGCGTCCTCATGGCAGGAAATCAACGGCTCTTGCGCCAGTGCGAGCAGCGGAGTCGAAGGAGGCGCGAGAACGATCTTTACCAATGGTACCGCCCCGGCGAGGGTGCCGTGAGAATCCGTCAGATAGACGGTGCTCATGGTTTCCATCCGCCCTTCGAAGGAACGCATGGCGGAAATCGCATCATCGGCCGTGGCGGTGACAGGCAAGGCGATGTATTCGGTGGTCATGCGCCCGGCCGCGGTATTCTCCCTGAATTCGAGCAGGTCCGCGACTTCCTGGCGCTCTTCCGGCTGCATCTGCACCAGGATTTCTTCGGTTCGCTCATCGGAGAGATCGGCGAGCAGATCGGCAGCCGCATCGGGCTCCATCTCCTCAACGATGTCGGCGGCGCGGTCGGAATCAAGTGATTCGAGCACCGCCTTTTGTACTTTGGGCTGGAGTTCTTCTAAGGCGCCGGCCGCAACGCCCTCATCCAGTGTCTCGAAGACCGCCTCGCGCTCATCGGGAGCGAGGTCTTCAACGATGTCGGCAATGTCGGCGGGATGGAGCCTTGCGAGCCGTTCGTTCGAGATCTTCAGCTTGACGCGGCGGGCGGGATCGGTCTCGATGATGTCGACGAAGTCCCATGGAATCTCACGGGGAGGCACTCGCAGCAACAAGGTTTTCAACACCGCAGCGGGCACCACTCCTTTCAGCAGGCGGCGAACGGCCCCGCGCGCGCCCACGTCCACTCCTCCAACCCGTAAAACAGAGCGATTCTGTGCACTATCGTGGTGAAAATCGACGTCGTTTACGCGGACCACTTTGCGGCCGTGTACGTCGATGACTTGCTGGTCGAGCAAATCGCGGCTCAGGAAAAAGAGGCCTTCAGAACCGTCCGCCGCCGTCCAATCCGCCGCTCCGGTCGAAGCGCGGATGCCACCGTTGATCGCAGAAACAGCCGTCAGGGGCAGCTGACGGTTGCCTGCTGGCGTCTTCACGATCAGCAAGGCAACGCGGGAGCGATCTTCCTGTGGAGCAAGCGCCACCTCGCGAACACGGCCACTCGCGGCGCCAGAAGCGTCATACACGGTCGAGCCCAACAGATCGCTCAGCGAGACGGTGGCCATCCCCAAGAGAATACCCAAGACTTTGTACCGATGCTAGATGAATGACATTGCATCCCAATAAAAAGCACTTCTACCACGGAGCCGCAAAGGGCATTCGAAGGCCTTAAGACCCTGGTTTCTACAGTGCTGAAGGTTTTCTCCGTGCCTCAGTGTCTCCGTGGCGGGTTCTGGGTTTGCCGTTTGACAGGTCACGGACGGCTGACTACACTCTGCCTTCCTCACTTCAAACTTGCGCTAGCGGGTTGAACGTGGCGATTACAACGAGAAAACTATGGGAAAGCGTCCTCGTATCGCGGTGGTGGGTAGTGCAAATGTTGATTTGACCACGTTCTCGGATCAGTTTCCGAAGCCCGGAGAGACCATCTTCGGGCAGAAGTTTGACCTCGGGTTCGGCGGAAAAGGCGCGAACCAGGCCGTAGCCGCCCGTCTCTGCGGAGCCGAGGTCTTCATGGTGGCGCGCGTCGGAGACGATTTGTTCGGTCCCTCGACGATCACAAATTTCGAGAAGCTCGGCATCGATGCCACGCATGTGCGGCAGGTAAAGGGAGTATCTAGCGGGGTAGCACCGATTTTTGTTGACCCATCGGGACAAAACCGGATCATCGTGGTCAAAGGCGCGAACGACACTCTGAAGCCGGCCGACGTGGATGCGGCCGCGGATACCCTGAAGAGTGCCGATTGCATTGTTCTGCAGTTCGAGATTCCCCTCGAGACCGTGTATTACACGATCAAGTTCGCGCACAAGAATGGGATTCGCTGCATTCTCAATCCCGCGCCAGCCCAGCCGATCGATCTGAAAGCCATTTCGGATCTCGACTATTTTGTGCCCAACGAGAGCGAAGCGGAGACCATTACCGGCATTCCAGTTCGGAATGTGGAGGACGCAAAACGCTGCGCCGAGAAGCTCTTGGGCGGCGGAGTCCGGCGCGTGCTGATCACCCTGGGCGCGAATGGCTCGCTGTTAGCGGGCAAAGATGGTATGGAGCATGTACCGCCGTTTCCGATGAAGAGCGTGGATAGCACGGGCGCGGGCGATGCCTTCATCGGCAGCTTCGCCACATTCCTGGGAGAAGGTCTGCCGGAGAGCGAAGCCGCCAAACGAGCGAATCTCTATGCCGGGTTATCAACGTTGGGCGTGGGTACGCAGAAGTCGTTTTATGACCGGGCACGCTATGACGCGGAGTGGACGGCGAGAGCGAAGCCGTAAATCCGGAGCTCACCGTTCCATCAACAGCACCTTCTCGGCGTTGTCGGTCTCCAGCAACTTCACTTCGATGACTTCGCTGTCGGTGGTCTGCACGGTGCGCCCGATGAAGGTAGCCTCTACCGGCAATTCGCGGTGTCCACGATCGATCAAAACCAGCAACTGGACCAAACTCGGCCGGCCATGCGAAAAGAGAGCGTCGAGCGCGGCCCGCGTCGTGCGTCCGGTATACAGCACGTCGTCGACAAGTACGATCTTCTTGCCCTCGATCGAAAAACCGATCTCGGCCTCATGCACCACGGGCTTCGGCCCCAGGGTAGAGAGATCATCGCGATAGAACGTAATATCGAGCGTACCGACCGGAACCTTCTTCTTTTCGACCTGCTGAATCATTTTGCCGAGCCGCTCGGCAATCGGGACTCCGCGGCGGCGGATGCCAACCAGACCCAATCCCTCGATGCCGCCATTCTTCTCGAGAATTTCGTGAGCCAGGCGCACCAACGTGCGCTCAATTTCCGAGCCCGACATCAGCTGCGCCTTCTGATGAAGCGCCGTCTTGCGCACTGCGTTTTTCTTGCTGGTCATATCTGTATGAGTCCTCGTTGAGACGAAACGGATTCGAATGTCCCGGCTCTTGAATGTATTGGAGTCTTCTCTTACACGTCAAGGAGGCGCAGCATGTACCGCCGGCATATATGCTCTCCACCGCGGTGAGAGTAAAACGCCGCCGCTACAGCTGGTCTGGGTTGCCGATGGCAGCGGCCAGATCGCGCATGAACTCCGCCGCCCGCGCTCCGTCCGCAACACGATGATCCGTAGAAAGCGTCAACGTCATCATGGGGCGGACCACAACTTGGCCATTCACCACGACGGCACGCTCCGCAATCGCGCCAACCGCAAGAATCGCCGCCTGCGGAGGAATAATGATGGCCGTGAATGCCTCAACCCCAAACATGCCAAGATTGCTGATGGTGAACGTTCCGCCGCCAAGATCCGACGGACGTAATTTACCGCCGCGAGCTCGCTCTGTCAGGTCACGCCGTTGCACCGCGATTTCCGCCAACGAGGTTTTGTCGGCGCGCGGAATCACCGGCGCAACCACGCCATCATCCACAGCCATCGCTAGACCAATGTTTATATCAGCATTGGTATGAACACCAGCGCCGCTCCAGCTCGCGTTCATACGACTATGCTTCTGAAGAACTCGAGCGACAAGCGCCACCAGCAAGTCGCTGTGGGTGAGCTTCACGCCGTGCGCTTTTTCGATCTCCAGCCCTAACTTCCTCCGGCCATCGTTCAGCGCACCCGCATCAATGTCGCGGACCAAGAAGAAGTGCGGCACGGTGGTCCAACTTTGCGCGGTGCGCTCCGCCATCAGACGGGCTATGGGGCTGCCGCTCTCGACCGCGACAGGAGAGGAGCCGGTTTTGGCGTCGGCAACCGCGAGAATGTCAGAAGCAAGAATCTCCCCACCAAGACCGGAGCCGCGAACATGCGCAAGATCAACGCCGCGTTCGCTGGCCAGACGTCGTGCTTTGGGCGAAATCTTCGGAGCTTGCGCTGCAGTTGCAATATGAGTCGACGCCGGACTCGCGTGCACCGCGGCTGCAGAAGGCGCAGCAGTAGTGCTCTTCCTACCCGACGTAGCGGCAACTTCATCCGTCGGAGGAGCCTCTCCCGCACGAACAATCCACGCGATGGTCTGACCAACGGGCACTTCAGTACCGGCCTGCACCTTAACGCCCGCGAGAACACCGTCGCCAGGCGATTCAATCTCCATGACTGCTTTGTCGGTTTCTACTTCCAGAAGCGGCTCGCCTTTAGTGACCGACTCGCCTTCTTTTTTCAGCCACGAAATAAGCTTGCCAGTTTCCTGGGCCATTTCGAGCGCGGGCATAACAACGCTGATCGCCATAAATAGAATTTCAGAGGTTAGAAGTCAGATTGCGGAGGTGAAAAGCCTAGAGGTTCTGATGCTCAGGTTCAAACCTCTGCAATCTGACCTCTAACCTCTGACTTGCCTTTCCTTTAGTCGCCTACCGGAACACGTTCGTGCCGAGCGCTGGCTTCGATCATTTCGCGTACGCGCTCGCTCGGTCCTGAGTTCGTGTCGCGGATTGCAGGCAACGGGCCATCCACCGTGAAGTAATGACGACCAGCCACCAGAAGCTCTTCTGCCGGGAATCGCGTGATTACTTCGTGCCCGGTTTCGGTGACCACGATTTCTTCTTCGATGCGCGCGGCGCTCCAGCCATCAGTTGACGGCCAGAACGTCTCCAGGGCGAACACCATCCCCGGCTTTATCTCACACGAATGTTCGAGCGAAACAAGACGGCTGATCACTGGCTTCTCCCAGATCGCGAGACCGATGCCGTGACCATACTGCAGCGCGAACGCGGCTTCTTCGTTCGGGAAGCCGAACTCCGTTGCCTTCGGCCACACAGAAGCAATCTCAGCCGTGGTCCGCCCCGGCCGCACGAGTTCGATCGCCGCATCAAGGTATTCCCTGCACCGCTTGTACGCATCTTTCATCGCGTGCGAGGCGTATCCGATGGTGAAGCAGCGGTAGTAGCAGGTGCGGTAGCCCATGTACGAGTGAAGAATGTCGTAGTAGACCGGATCTCCCGGACGAAGCACGCGGTCAGAAAAAACGTGCGGATGCGGATTGCAGCGCTCGCCGGAGATGGCGTTCACTGCCTCGACGTACTCGGAGCCCATGTCGTAGAGAACTTTGCTGACCAGTCCGACCGCCTGGTTCTCGCTGAGTCCCGGCTTCATGGCGCGATACAGTTCGTCGTAGGCGGCGTCGACCATCATGGCCGAATGATTGAGCAGAGATATTTCGTCACGCGTCTTGATAAGGCGCGCTTCCGACATCAGCGCCTGCCCGTCGACGACCCTGATTCCCTCTTTTTGCAGCGCAAACAGAACCGGCAATTCGATGATGTCGATGCCGACCGGCTCTTTGTGCAGGCCGCGCATTTCCAGTTCAATGCGAATCTTTTTCGCAACATCCTCGGCCCGTCCCATCTCCGGGGTCATGGCGCCGCGCAGCACCGAAATTCCAGCCCGTGAACGTTCCCCGAGCCACGGACAATGCAACTGATGATGTCTCGCAGCGGATCCGAAATCCCACAGGATCGGCTCGTCGTTTTGCGGCAGGAGCGTGAAGCGGTTCGCCTTGTCCTGTGCCCAGGTGCCAATGTGGGTCGCGGTCAGGTAGCGGACATTGTTCATGTCGAAGCACAACAGCGACCCCATCTCCGACTTCTGCAGAAGGCTCTTGGCGCGGTCAAGACGTTCGCGGCGCAGCCGATCAAAGTCAATGCGATTTTCCCAATCAACCGCCATCGAGCCGTAAGTGGGTAGAGCCATAACATCTCCTTTTCTGCAGCATGTTCAAAGAATAAGTCAGAAATTAGAAGTCAAATTGAAAGAAAACGCAGATGCATAGGTCTTCACTTCTTCAATTTCACTTACTTCTGACTTTCCCTACCGTCCGCAAAGTGCGCGGGCGGATTCAAATACGCCTTGTTCGGTCGGCACGGTCACATCTTCCAAAGGCGGCGAGAACGGAATCGGAACATGCATCGCGCCCATGCGTTTGACCGGAGCGTCCAAGTCGTAGAATGCGCCTGTCGCGATCACCGACGCAAGTTCGGCGGTGACACCGTAGCGCTCGTACCCCTCATCGAGCACAATAGCGCGCGATGTCTTCTTCGCCGATTCAATCAGTGTTTTCTCGTCCAGCGGCCACAAGGTGCGCGGATCAATGACTTCCGCGCTGATTCCGATTTCTTCCAGCATCCTCGCCGCGCCCAGCGCTACTTGCACCATGCTGCTGGTCGCAATCAGCGAGATGTCCTCACCGACACGTTTTATATCTGCAACTCCCAAAGGAATGGTGTAGTCACCGGCCGGTACCGGGCCTTTGAGCTTGTACATCATTTTGTCTTCGAAAAAGACCACCGGATTTTCATCGCGGATCGCTGCCTTTAATAGGCCTTTAGCGTCATAAGGCGTGGAAGGAAGAATCACTTTCAACCCAGGGACGTGACAGTACCACGCGTGTAGCGATTGCGAGTGTTGCGCGGCCGAGCGGCGCGATGCGCCCATCGTTGTGCGCATCACCATCGGAACTTTCCACTTTCCACCCGACATGTAATGGACTTTCGCGGCCTGGTTCACCATCTGGTCCATGGTCAGAGTGATAAAGTCGCCGAACATGATGTCGACCACCGGGCGCATACCGGTCATGGCCGCGCCCACCGCAAGTCCCGTGAAACCGGCTTCAGAAATCGGTGTGTCGAGCACGCGATCCTTGCCGAATTCTTCGAGAAGACCAGAAAGAACTTTGAACGGAGTACCCGCCTCGGCGACATCCTCCCCCATGATGCAGACCGTTGAGTCGCGCCTCATCTCCTCCGCCAAAGCTTCGCGGATTGCCTGCCCGAAAGTTATTTCACGTTCGGCTACCCCTTGATGAAGGACCTCAGGCATAGACGTCCTCTCCCACTTCATCGACGCCTGGGTATGGAGCCGCGACCGCAAAATCGACCGCATTCTTCATCTCGCTCTGAAGCTCATCCCTGACCTGTGCGAGCGTTGCTGCGTCAGCGACTTTCTGCTCCACCAGCCATTTGCCGAAATTGGCGATCGGATCCCGTTCCGTCTTCCACAACTGTTCTTCCTTCTTGGCACGGTAATACTCGCGATTGATATCGCCGACGTGATGTCCGTGATAGCGGTAGGTATTGCACAGCAGGAATGAGGGACCTTCCCCGCGGCGGGCGCGATCTACCATTCGCGTGGCCATGCCGTGGACCGCGCGCACGTCCTGACCATCGACGCTTGCGGCTTCCAGGCCGAAGGCGGTCGCGCGCATCAGGATGTCTCCCGCCGTAGTTTCCGAGTAGTGGGTGTATTCCGTGTAGAGATTGTTCTCGCAGACGTAGATCACGGGAAGCTTGAACAGTTGCGCGAGGTTCATGACTTCGTAGAGCACGCCCTGACCGAGCGCGCCCTCCCCGAAGAAACATACGGCTACGCGGCCGTTCTTCAGGCGCTGCGATGAGAATGCCGCTCCCGTAGCGATTCCGGCGCTTCCGCAGACGATCGCGTTCGCTCCGAGGTTGCCGGTTGCCGGGTCTGCAATGTGCATCGAACCGCCTTTGCCCTTGCAGTACCCGGCCTCCTTCCCCAGCAGTTCGGCGAACATTCGATCGGGGGAGGCGCCTTTCGCCAAACAATGTCCATGCCCGCGATGAGTGCTGGTGACGTAGTCGGTGCGCTCGAGCGCTTCACAGATGCCGACCGCAACCGCTTCCTCTCCAACGTAGAGGTGTGCCAGACCCGGCATTAGAGCGCGCGTGTAGAGTTCGTTGACCTGCGCTTCAAATTCACGGATGGCAACCATCTGCCGGTACATCCGGAGCCACAAATCAACTTTTTCCGTGGTTTCTTTCGGCTGCGTGGCAGTCGTCATTTGCGGACTCCCGTGCTGACCCCTGACATGGTCGCCAACACGTCAAATACGACGGCGAAATCCAGCTTCTCCCAGCCCATCCCTCGCGCGGCGGTCAGAAATTCATTGCTGGTGGCGGTTGTCGGGAGAGGTACATTCAGTTTGCGCCCCAGATCCATCGCGAGCAGCATGTCTTTCTGCATCATGTTGCAGTCGAACCAGGCTTCTTCGGGTTGCTGCAGGACAAAAGGCCCGCGATACACAATCATCGGAGACGCGATGGCGCTGTGGATCATCACGTCCACGGCAACTTCGCGGGAAATTCCACTCTTCTCCGCCAGCAGCACGCCTTCACAGAATGCCATCATCTGCACTTGCAGCTGCAGATTCACCGCAATTTTCATGGATAGCGCCAAGCCGTTATCGCCAACGTGGGTCACTTTCGGGCCGACATCGAGGAGCAGCGGCTTCAGGTGTTCGAAGGTCTCTTTAGTGCCTCCAACCATTACGGAAAGTTTGCCCTGTTGCAGAGTGATGACACTCCCCGAGACCGGGGCGTCGATCATGTCCGCGCCCTTCTCACGAACTTTGGCCGCCAATGCGCGGCTCACTTCGGGACTCACCGTGCTCATGTCGATGTGAAACTTGCCCGCGCCGATGCCGGCGAGCAATCCCTCGGGGCCGTCTGTCACCGCTGCCAGGGCGGCGGCATTGGTCACCATGCTGAAGGTCACGTCGGAGGCTTGCGCCACCGCTTTCGGAGAATCGGCAAACTTCATGCCCTTGTCGATCAGCCATTGCGCCTTGGCGCGCGTCCGGTTGTGACCGGTTACGGTGTGCCCTTTTTCGAGCAGGCGGGCAACCATGTTGCCGCCCATCACACCGAGTCCAATAAATCCGAGTTTTGCCATCGAAAAATTTCCCTTCCCTAATCCGTCACCTAGGCAAGCCTGAGACCCTGACTTTGTTTCAAAAGGCGGCTTTACAGTTTGCTAAAGCGGGCTTCAACCCTGGTGGTCGCCTTTTCTCTCGTCTGCCGAGTCTTTCCGCAAACTCGTCCGCCGCGCCGTAGGTTTCGCTAACTCAATGCCCGCTGACCTTCCTCAATCCAACCTTCCCTCAAGAAGCAGGCTTAGATCGCCCAGAACCCTTTCTCGTCGTGGATGAATCCGTCAGGACCTGGGTCAGGTGGGCGCGCATGGCCTCGCGTGCCGCTTCTGGATCGCGGCTTTCCACCGCCGCCAGAATGCGCTTGTGATGGAACTGGCCCCGCTCGGGCCCGCCATCCACCTTGAAAATACGCCGACGCTGCTCGCGCAATAGGCCGACAATCGAATCCTGCAGCGAAAGAATGATCGGGTTCCCCACCGCTTCTGCCAGCGCCAAATGGAAGTCCAGGTCCGCTTCCACGTAGGCGTCCGGGTAATGTAGATTCCGGTCCATGATGGCCACCGCCTCGCGCATCGTTGCCAGCAACTGCTCGTCGATGCGGGTCGCCGCCCGCGCCGCGACCTCTGGCTCCAGCACCTGCCGCAATTCCGCCAGGTGCAGCGAACCCTCCTGCTGGTTGACGCGAACCAGCAAATCGAGCGACTGGCGCATGGCTTGCGAAGTCCCATCCGTCACGAACGTCCCCCGCCCGGAATAGGCTTCCACCAATCCTTTTTCCCGCAGCGTTTTCACCGCCTCGCGCACCGCCGTGCGGCTCACCCCAAAGCGCTGCGCCAGGTCCCGCTCCGCCGGCAACTGGTCTCCGGGCTTGAGCTGGCCATTCAGAATCGACTCCTCCACCTGCTGCACAATCTGTTCGAACAATCGCGACGTTCGCACGGTTCGATAGTTGGGTCTCGGAGTTAGAGGATGGACGTCCTCATTTCCCATAGCACACCTTGTCAAGAGTTTTGCCTAGCGGTCATACCACCATACCATTCCGGAAAACTACTCGCAAATTTCACTGAATCCACACTGTCTTGATGTTCATAAACTCGCGGATTCCATTCTCCGCCAGTTCGCGTCCGTGCCCGGAATACTTCACGCCGCCAAAGGGCAGCCGCGGATCGGAGGCGACCATCTTGTTCAGGAAGACCATGCCCGCTTCAAGTTCGTTGATGAAGCGTTCGGTTTCGGCGGGATCGTTCGTCCACGCGCTGGCTCCCAGGCCAAAGCGGCTGTCATTGGCAATCTGGATGGCCTGATCGATATCTTTCGCGCGAAAAACGGATGCAACCGGACCGAAGAATTCCTCCTTGTAGGCAGGCGATTCTTTGGGGATATCGGTCAGGACGGTGGGCGCATAGAAGTTGCCGGCGCGGTCCAGAGGATGGCCTCCGGTGAGTACACGTGCTCCCGCAGCCACACTTTTCTTGACGTCGGCATCAAGAGAAGTAACAGCGTCGGCGTTCGCGAGCGGACCGAGTTGGGTGGCATCATCGAACGGATCGCCGACGCGCAGTTCCTGCATGCGCTTGACGAACTTGCGCTCGAACTCGTCCGCGATTTTTTCCGAAATAATAAAACGCTTGGCGGCGATGCACGACTGTCCATTGTTTTGCACGCGGGCATCGACCGCGGTAGCCACCGCGGCATCAAGGTCTGCGCTGGGCATGACAATGAAAGGATCGCTGCCACCCAATTCCAAAACAACCTTCTTGATGCGTTTCGCCGCGGAAACACCCACTTGAATGCCCGCACCTTCGCTGCCCGTCAGGGTAGCGGCAACTACCCGCCGGTCGTTCAGGATGCTGTCAACGGGTCCGGAGCCGATCAGCAATGTCTGAAACACGCCTTCGGCAAAACCAGCCCGAAGAATGATCTCTTCGATCTTCAGCGCGCATTGCGGAACGTTCGACGCGTGCTTCAGCAGGCCCACGTTGCCTGCCATCAATGCGGGCGCGACGAAACGAAACACCTGCCAGAAGGGGAAGTTCCAGGGCATGATCGCCAGGATGGGACCAATGGGAAGATAGCGAACGAAGCTGCGTTTCGCACCTGTTTTTTCTACGACTTCATCCTGCAGAAACCTCTCGGCATTCTCCGCGTAGTAGCGGCATCCAGTGGCGCACTTGAGAGCTTCGGCAACGGCGGCCTTCAGAGGCTTGCCCATTTCGAGCGTCATCAAGTGAGCGCACTCGTCTTTTTCTTTTTCCAGAATCTCAGCGGCGCGCAGCATTTTGCTCGCGCGATCTGCGAATGACGTCTTGCGATGCGTGCGGAATGCGGATGCCGCCAGTTGCAATTTCTGTTCGATCTGCGCATCCGTAAGCGGCTCGAAGGTTTTCACCACTTCGCCGGTCGCAGGATTGATAGTCGCGATTGCCATACGAGAACGTTTCCCTCTGAATTGGGAGAGTCTTCCCCAATCTGATCCAGATTCAACCGCCAGTCCCTGTTGTTTGAGAGCTGTTCAGTGGTCGGACCACAATACTACTTGACTGGTAGGCCAAGTCAAGCTATACCTTCCAGTCGGCACTCCAAAAAAATATTTTTTTGGAAAATTGCGGAAAATAAGGAAATTGACGTTTTATATCAGTCTGGCAGCTTGAGTCCCGGGGCGACTCCGGTCGGGGTTTCGACGTAAGTCCGCGCCAAGTTGGATGTTAGGTTCGGGCGGCAGCGAACGGCGGTCGGCATCAAGAACCAAGGCAGAGGTTGGAAGTGGGGTACATCGTGTCAAGAGGGTAGATTGTGGCGGTTGGGGAGGACCACAATGGGTTGGGCCTGTGAGGTAGACCAGTTTGAATAATAAGGACTTATTCAGGACAGCTCAGTTGAGGTCTGGAGGGCTGCGGGAATGAGATTTGTCAGCATGCTATTGACTGCGAGTGAGTTGCGCAATTTTAGGCTCTGAGATTGAGATGAGGACAAGAGAGCAACCCAAGGGTCCGAGGAGATGGGCCGGTGCGGGCGGGCGGGAATTGCCCGCCCGCAGGTTGTCAGCGTTGGTACACGCGGGCAGGAATGCCCGCGCCACACGGGAGAATTAAGGTAAGAAGAAAGACAAATGTCCCTCCTCCTAACGGGAGGAGTCGGAGGTAGTCAATGCATTCACCGTCGAATGGCATTCGAGCTTTGGGTGTGATTTGCCTGCTGCTCGCCGCCTGTGTAGCCGTATTTTCGCAAACCACAACTGGCCGAATTCTTGGAACCATCAGCGACCAAACCGGTGCGGGTGTGGCTGGAGCCGCAGTCGTGATCACAGATGTGCAGCGCGGCTCGTCTCGAGCCGTGGCCACCGATGACTCCGGAAATTACGCCGTCCCGCAACTGCAGCCGGGAATCTACAAAATCCGCGCGGAAGCAAAAGGTTTCAAGACGGTGGAGCGGCCGAACATCGTGGTCGAAGTTGCACAGGACGTGCGCGTGGACGTGACGCTCCCGACCGGACAAGTCTCTGAGACGGTGGTGGTGACCGACGAAGTTCCCCTCGTCAACACCACATCGTCGACTTTGGGCGGCACGCTGAGCAACGCTGAGATCAACGATCTGCCACTGAACGGCAGGAACTACGAGAACCTGCTGCAATTGCGTCCCGGTGTGGAACGATATCCCGGCGGCGGATTCTCGACCACAAGCACGAACGGACTGCGCGCGGAAGACAACGCGTATTTTATTGAAGGCCTATTCAACAGCGAGCCGTACTCGGGCCAAGCCATTATCAACGGCGCGGGTATCGCGGGCGATTCGGCGACGATTCTGCCGATCGACTCGATCCAGGAATTCAACGTGGAAGAGAATCCCCCGGCCGAGTTCGGATGGAAACCGGGAGCAGTGGTGAACGTTGGCCTCAAATCTGGAACCAACGCTATCCATGGAACTGCCTTTGCGTTTGGCCGCGATGGCGACCCGTTCGACGCACGCAACTTCTTCAACACCGTCCCGAATCCGAAGCTCAATCGAACGCTGGAGCAATACGGCGGCAGTGTCGGCGGACCGATTATCACGAACAGAGCATTTTTCTTTGGAGCCTACGAAGGACAGATTTATGACGTGGGCAACTCTTTTGGTGGCGTCACCAGTCCATCGATGGCCTCGATGACGGCTGCCGGTAACTGCGTCTACCTCGCAACCGGCGACTGCCAAAACAGCATCCCTGACGTGATCGCGGACCTGACGTCGCCGGCTGCGGTCGCAGCGGGAGTCGTAGTAAGCCCAGCCAGCCTGAATATCGCCGGTTGTACGGTCGCCGGGTCTTCGGTCACGTGCAACGGATCCGGCTTTCCGACGAACAACCAGACGGATAACGGCACCGGCCTAACCGCCCTGCAGGCCATAGGGATCCCGAATGGATTCTCCAACGACGTGAAGGTCTACAACGTGGTCGGCAAAGTGGATTTCAACGTGAACGAGCGGAGTCGCATCAGCGGGATGTACTTCTTCGGCAACAATACAGGCACGGTGGAGGATTTTCCCGAGTATCAATCGCGGTGGCGATCGGACATTCATACGCGGGCCCAAGTGGTTGGCGGAAATTGGGCGTGGACTCCCAGTCCGGCCTGGGTCAATGAAGCACGGGTCGGCTATAACCGCCTTTACCAGCCTACTTTGCCCGGCGATCTCAACACACCGGGATCGAGCTATGGGCTCGACACTGGACTATCGGGCCCGAACACGGGTGGTCTGCCCCGCATCGGGTTTGGCGGGTATTTCTTTCCCGGCTTGGGTGGATTCAAATGGCCCAAATTCCAAGGGCCCGACTCCATCGTGCAGATCATCGACCATGTCTCGCGCACGGCGGGCAGCCACTCGATCAAGTTCGGAGGGGAACTGCATCGCAGCAACGTGACCAACGCAGCCTATGGAAATGCGCGCGGCAGCATCACGTTTCTGGGCGGCGTTCTGAGTCCGGGCCCGCCTCCCCCCGGTGTTCCTTTTTCGCAGCCTCTCGAGGACTTCTTTGCGGGCTTGCCGTTCAAGTCGACGTTGGAGGTCGGAAATCCGACACTGCATCTCCATAACTGGGCCTACAGCCTGTTCGTTCAGGATGACTGGCGCGCCACCAGGAATCTGACAGTGAATTTCGGCGTGCGATACGAGTTCAGCAGCGTTCCCCAGGAACAGCACAACCTGCTGGGCAACTTCGATCCGAACTCGACCTTCGGGTTGGTGCAGGTAAACACGGGCGCGGGACGTATCCCGAGCCTCTACAATCCGGATCACAAGAATTTTGCACCGCGCTTCGGATTTGCCTGGGATACGACTGGCAAGGGAAAGACGGTGCTGCGGGGCGGCGCTGGACTGGTTTACGAAACCGTGAACTGGCAGTCGTTCATCGCCTTCAACAACGCGTTCGGCCCCGGTAGTGTTCCAACCGCGAGTGTTGTTCCGGGCGGCACGATCACGACGGGAAATATCACCTACAAGAATTTTTTGAGCTTCGTTAATCCTGGAGCGACCTGGGACAACGCGCCGATTTACGGCAATAGCACCGCCATTGATTGCAACGCCAGTCCCTGCCCCATCATGAGCGTGGACCGTAATCTGACCACCCCTTACGTCTGGAACTGGACCCTCAGTCTGCAGCACGCTTTTACGCCAAACCTTACGTTGGAACTGGCCTACGTGGGGAACCACGGTGGGAAACTGACTGGCATTCGCGATATTAACCAACCGGCCGTAGGGTCAGGCTGGGACAGCAACAGCATGGGGACCGGCGCCCTTGATCTGTGCCTGGCCAGCGCTCCTGCTTATAACAACTGCGTTGTCGACTTGAACGGCACGGAGGAAGCAAGCCGGCCGTTCACGGCCAATAACAAGTTCCCGTACTTAGCGAACATTTTCAACATGGCGAACGTTTACAGGTCAAACTATAACGGCCTGCAAGCGACGCTGAACTCCAGGAATTTCCATGGCCTGAGCATGGTAGCTGGTTACACCTACTCGCACGCTCTCGATAACGTAGGCGCGAACTGGGATTTCGGTTACGGCTCGGGACTGCCGCAGAATGCTTATAACCCGGGCGCGGAATACGGAAACAGCGATTTCGATGTACGGCATCGCCTCACGGTTTCGCTCACCTATGCGATTCCTGGAAAGAAGGGATACGCGCAGAGCCTGGAGGGATGGGAACTCAATTCGATCGTCACGTTGCAGAGTCCGCAAAAATGGGGAGCGATGGATGAGGGGACGGATGCGGCCGGCATCGGTGCGTTGCCGGTCAGTCCACCAGCGAACACCCCGATCCGATGGAACTTCTATGGAAACCCGAACGACTTCAAGTCAGGGCCGAATGGAATTCCAAAGTACGCCGCGGGCAATTTGCCCACAGCCTGTACCGCGAAGGCCTTGGCCTTGGACGGAGGATCTCCAGGCGCGGCCACAGCGGCCGTCAACCTGTTCGGTTGCTATGCCCAAGGCAACTCCATCATGCTTCCTCCGGCACTGGGAACGCTTGGCACCATGGGACGCAATATTTTCCCGGATTCCGGTTTCAAGAACGTGGACTTCTCGATCGCAAAGAACTGGCATTTTGGAGAGCGGCTGCACGCTCAGTTCCGGGCAGAGTTCTTCAACATCTTCAATCATCCGAACTTCGCCAATCCTTACGGCGGACAGAACGGTTTTGGCTTTAATGATCCTTCGGTGCCGGGTGGCTTCGGTTGCGGTTGCGCTACACCGGACGTCGCGGCCGCTAACCCAGCCGTGGGTTCAGGAGGTCCACGCTCGGTGCAACTCGGCTTGAAGCTAACGTTCTAAACAAATGCCCTTCCCCACTACGGGGCCGGAACTCACCGGCCCCGTTTTTATTTCGACTCGATTTTGACCTGAAAGGAATTTATCCGTGGCAACCCCGATGCGCAGTTACATTGAGTCCGTACTCAGCTTTTCGTTGCTTGCATCACTCGCATTTATTTTCTCGGCGAGCACGTTTTGCTTTTCGCAGCAGCACGCTGAACGAACCATCGACGAGATTCAAACGGAAGCAGTCCACCGAGCTGAAGTCGGCCAGTATCCGCTGATCGGGCTCGATGCGGGCGACGTTAGCGAAGCATTGAAGTCGGTCCACACAAAAGACAAAGACGAGTGGGCCGCGGCTTTCATGGGCGTTGCCGACCGCTATTTTAATGAAGCCAAGTCGTTGGAGAAGACCGACCCGGCAAAAGCGAATGCTGATTACGTTCGAGCGTGGCGACTCTATTCTTTCGGACGCTGGCCAATCCCCGCGTCTCCGGGAAAACAGCGTTCGTATGAGAAGGCTCTCGAAGCGTTCCGGGAGCATGCGAAGTTTTTCGATCCGCCGATGGAAGTCGTGAAGATTCCATTCGAAGGTAAAGAGATCATCGGCTATTTGCGGCTGCCGAAAAATGCCAGTGGACCGGTGCCGCTGGTACTGGCCGTCAATGGACTGGACAGCCGCAAGGAAGATTTGACGGAGAGCTTCAGCGCCATCCTTCCTTTCGGCGTCGGGTATCTGGCCGTCGATGGACCGGGCACCGGGCAGAATCCGATCAAGGTCAGCGAGAATGCCGACCGCGTGCTGTCGCGGGTGCTCGATTATATTGCCACCCGGCCCGAGATCGACAAGACTCGTGTTGCCATGCACGGAGTGAGTTGGGGTGCGTACTGGGCCACGAAGATGGCCATCGTCGAGCGAGCGCGGCTCAAGGGAGCGAGCGCGCAGTCGCCTCCGACGGACAAGTTCTTTCAAAAAGACTTCCTGATGAATTCCCTGCTCGGCAACCGTGAATATCTTTTCGATCAGGTTCCGGCACTGATGGCGATTCTTGAGAATGTGAAGACGCTCGATGAAATGGCAGAAGTGTTGCCGAAGATGTCGCTGGTGAAGCAAGGGTTGTTAGGCAAACCGATGGCTCCGATGCTCATTCTCGCGGGAGTGAAGGACACGCAGGTACCGATCGACGATATTTACCTGCTCATGAACTCCGGCGACGTACCGAAGACAGCGTGGGTCAATCCACAGGGTGGTCACCTGGGAAGGCAGGTCGGCGTATGGCCCGATCCACGCATCTTCAAAGAGGTCATCATACCCTGGCTGGTGCGGACGCTCGAACCTGAGGCCAAGAAGTAAACCTGCATTCCGCGTGGGGTGGCGTTTCGGCTGCCCCGCGGGCGAACATCACCTTTCCATTCATTCATGACCGTTAGTAAGGACAAGTAGACTCGATGGCCATCTCTCCACCGGCGGACTTGAGTATCACACCGGCAGACCCCGCACAGCGCAAGCTCCCGTTCTACCGAATTCTCTGGTTACAGGTGCTGTTTGCGATCGCGCTGGCGATCGGGCTTGGTTATATCGACCCCAGTCGCGCGATCGCTATGAAGCCACTGGGCGACGCGTTCATTCGCGTGATTTCGATGATCATCACCCTGATCATCTTCTGCACCGTGGTCACGGGCATCGCCGGCATGGAGAACCTGAAAAAAGTTGGCCGTGTCGGCGGGATGGCTCTGCTTTACTTTGAGGTCGTCTCCACGATCGCGCTTGTGATTGGGTTGATCGTGGGCAACGTCGTGCAACCCGGCGCTGGCTTCAACATCAATGTGGCCACTTTGGATGCGAAGTCGGTGGCGGACTATGCCGGGCAGGCGAAAGCGCAGAGCGTTACCGAGTTTCTGATGCACATCATTCCGACGACCGTGGTCGACGCCTTCGCCAAGGGAGACATTCTTGAAGTCGTATTCGTGGCGTTGCTGTTCGGCTTGGCGCTCTCCGCGGCCGGACCGCGCGCCAAGCCGCTGGTTGAGGTGATCGACTCGCTCACGCATGTGGTATTCCGCGTGACCAACATACTCATGAAATTCGCGCCTATTGGTGCTTTCGGCGCCATGGCATTTACGGTCGGCAAGTTCGGGCTGTCGTCTCTTGGTCCGTTGGCGAAATTGATTGGCACATTCTGGCTGACCTCGACCCTCTTTGTAGTGGTCGTGCTGGGCATCATCGCTTGGGCAGCAAGCTTCAACATCTTTCGTTTTCTGGCCTATATCAAAGAAGAGATTCTTCTAGTGCTGGCGGTTAGTTCGTCGGAGATTGCCATCCCAACGCTTATGTCGAAGCTCGAAAAGCTGGGCTGCTCGAAGCCTTTGGTGGGACTGGTGGTTCCGACCGGGTTTACGTTCAACACGGATGGATCCAGCCTGTACATGACGATGGCTACTCTCTTTGTGGCCCAAGCTACGAATACTCACCTCACGCTGACCCAGCAACTTACTATTCTCGCCGTGGCAGTCCTCACTTCGAAGGGTGCCAGCGGTGTGCAGGGAGCTTCTTTTATTGCGCTAGTTGGCACGCTGTCGGTGATTCCAACGATTCCAGTGGCGGGGATGGCGCTGATTCTTGGAATCGATCGGTTCCTGAGCATGTTCCGAGCCACCGTCAACATGATTGGCAACGGTGTGGCCACATTGGTGTTGGCGCGTTGGGAGGGAGAGTTGGACGGGCCGACGCTCAAACAGCATCTCGCGCGCCCGCATTAAGCTCGACGAACCTGTCGTGCTCTGTACTTCAACGATTCGCCACCCGCTGCACTTCCGCGTACTGGCGCGCCGTTTCGCGGTGTGTGAGTTCAAGTAAACTCGACAAATCGCTATTTCGTCTTGCCCTTGGCAACAGCTCATTCCGATTTTCGTATCTAACGCCCGAGGTGTGTCATGAGACAAACCCTTCCCGTTCGAATTGTGCTCCTGTGTGCCGCTCTTCTGTCGCTTTCGTTGATTCTGGTTCTCGCCTTTCGTCGTCAAGTACTTGCGGGGTCAGCTCCGTTGGCGACATTCAAGGGAGTGCTGACGTATCACAACGACAATTCGCGGACGGGTAGAAATTCAAACGAGACGACTCTGACGCTAAAGAACGTGAAGTCGAGCACGTTCGGCAAGCTTTTCGTGATTTCGACCGATGGACTGGTGGATGCGGAGCCCTTATACGCTCCCAATCTCAGTGTCCAGGGATCTGTTCACAACGTGCTCTTTGTGGCGAGCGAGCATGGGACGGTATATGGCTTCGATGCTGATAACGGCGCAACGCTCTGGCAGGTCACCACGCTCAAAGCTGGTGAAACTTCTTCGGATGATCGCGGCTGCAGCCAGGTGACTCCCGAGATCGGAGTGACTTCAACCCCGGTCATCGATTTGACCGCGGGCCTGCATGGAACGATTTATTTGGTAGCCATGAGCAAGGATTCGAGTTCGAACTATCATCAACGTCTTCATGCGCTGGATATCACGACGGGCGGTGAGCAGTTTGGCGGACCCGTTGATGTTTCCGCGCAGTATCCCGGGAGCGGCGACAACAGTCAGGGCGGCTTTGTGATTTTTGATCCGAAGCAATATAAGGAGCGAGCCGGACTATTGCTGGTGAATCACATTGTATACACGTCCTGGGCTTCTCACTGCGATGACCGGCCGTACACTGGATGGATCATCAGTTACAACGAGACTACCCTCGCGCAGCAGTCCGTGCTGAACGTAACTCCGAACGGCAATGAAGGTGCAATCTGGGCCGCAGGCACCGGACCTGCGGCAGATACCAATGGCTACATTTACTTTCTTGACGCCAACGGAACATTCGATACTTCGCTGAACAGCAACGGATTCCCGGCCAATGGCAATTACGGGAACGCGATTATGAAAGTCTCGACCAAGCAAGGCAAGCTGGCCGTGGCCGACTACTTCAACATGTACAACACCGTGAGCGAGTCCGATGTCGACGAAGACTTGGGATCGGGCGGTGCGATGGTGATCCCGAATTTCAAAGACTCGAATGGAGTTCTGCATGAACTGGTGGTTGGAGCTGGGAAAGACCAGAACATCTATCTGGCGAACCGCCTGAACATGGGCAAGTTCAATCCGAGTAATAATAACCTGCTCTACCAGGAGCTCACGGGCGCGCTGTCGGGTTCCGTATTCTCGGCACCGGCGTTTTCCAACAAGACGATCTACTACGGTGCAGTGGGGGACCGGATCAAAGCCTTTACGTTCAACAGCAGCGGGATGCTGAATTCAACGCCGACATCGGAAACCACCAATTCGTTCGGTTATCCCGGGACGACGCCCAGCATCTCGGGAACGAACACGAGCAACTTGATTTTGTGGGCCACGGAAAATGCTTCCCCGGCTGTGCTGCATGCGTACGAGGCACAAAATCTCGGAGTGGAGTTGTATAACTCGAATCAAGCTTCGGGCGGACGAGACCATTTTGGCAGCGGCAACAAATTCGTCACGCCGATGATTGCGAATGGCAAGGTGTATGTCGGAACAACGAGTGGAGTTGGGGTTTTCGGGTTGCTGCCGTAAGTCCTGCTTCATCCGTTTCCGGACAGCTCACCCTATGGTCTCAGTTCCTGAACCACGGGTACACACAGGTTTTCCCGGACGAATTCCTAAACCTTGGTTGCGGCGTCCGACAACGGCAACCAAATTTGGAAACGTGTGTCGCCCGGGTCGGAAGTCACTTGAATGCTGCCCTTGTGTTTCCTGACGATGCGCTGGACCGTGTCGAGACCGAGCCCGGTTCCCTCACCCACGCCTTTCGTAGTGAAGAAAGGATCAAAGATGTGAGGCTCGACATCGGGTGCGATTCCCGGACCGTTGTCGCCAATTTCTACCACCGCACAACCGTCGTCGCGATAGGTTCGAACGCGAAGATCGCCATTGCCTTTCATCGCGTCAATGGCGTTGTCAATAATGTTGGTCCAGACCTGATTGAGTTCGCTGCCGAAGGAGTTCACCAGCAAGGGAATGCGCTCGTAATCGCGGTGTACCGCAACTCCCTGTTTGAGTTTGTGATTGAGGATGGTCAGCGTCGTCTCCAGGCTCTTGACGATGTCGACATTCTGGACGGGCGACTGGTCCATGTGGGTGTATTCCTTGATCGCACCCACGAGGTCAGAAATTCGCGCCGTGCTGCTCTCGATTTCGTTCACCAGCCCCGCAATCTCGACCGAGGCCGCAATGCGCACCAGCGCGGCGCGAGCAGTATCCGGTTCAAGAACCGCGAACAGCGATTCCAGCATTTCCGGTCCGACGTTCTTGCGCGCCAGATCGGCCGCGAGTTGCCAAAGATCGTTCTGGCCGTGACTGCGCAGCAGCGAATCAATTTCTTCTTCCAGATCGCTGGCGGTCAGCGGATCCGGCGGAGGCGCGTCGTTTTGGGTGAAGGCGGTTTCCAGCTTTAAGATCTCCGCCTTTTGTTCTGGAGTGAGTTGCCGCCTGCCCAACTCGAGACTGGCTTCCTTGATTTTCTTCATCGCGTCGCGGAGTTGGCCAGCGGCGCGCTTAGCGGCAGAGGCAGGATTGTTGAGTTCGTGAGCGAGTCCGGCGGAAAGCTTACCTAGACCTGCCAATCGATCCCGCTGTTGTTCGATCTTGGTCGTTTCACGAATCCGGTCGGACATCAGGCCCACGAGGCGTTGCGTGAGCTCGGGCATTTTCTGTACAAGTTGCGGAAACAAAGCGGCCGGAAAGCGTAAGAGGCGGCTATCTGCAATGGCCCGGCCACTCACCGTAAACTGCTTCATCCGGGAGAAAGGAAGAATGCCGGTGACATTACCCGCTGCGATGGGAAATGCGACCATTTCCCCGCCCAATTCCCCGCGGATCTCGAGTTGTCCCTCGAGCAGTACGAACATCGCGTCCGCCGGTTCTCCGCGACGCGCATAGGTTTCGCCTGTCTTGTACACGATTTCCTGTGACTGGCTGATGAACCACGAGATTTGATCGTCCGGCAGATCGGCAAAGACCGGAACCCGAAGTAGCTCTGAATTGTTGACCATTTATACCTTGCTCAAATATTGGTGGATGAACTGCACCGCGACCGAGCCTTCACCGACGCCCGAGGCAACGCGCTTGACCGAACCGTGCCGCACATCTCCGACAGCAAAAATACCCGGAATATTTGTCTCCAGCAGGAATGGATCACGGTCGAGGCCCCATCCTTTCGGATGCTGTCCGTCGCGAATCAGATCGGGACCGGTCAAAAGGAATCCGCGCTCATCGCGCTCGACCAAGTCTCCCAGCCAGTCCGTGCGCGGCAGAGCTCCGATGAAGATGAACATTGCGCTTGCCGGTACACGCTCCAGTTTGTTGGTATCGGAACAAAGCACGGAGATTTCTTCGAGATGCGAGTCGCCGTGCGCTTCGGCTACGCTGGCATGCGGCCACACTTGAATCTTGGGCATCTCTTTGATCTGATCGATCAGATACTGCGACATGGTGGCGGCAAGCGAACTGCCGCGCACGAGCATCACAACGCGCTCAGCATACCGGGCAAAGTTCATCGCCGCCTGCCCGGCGGAATTCGCGCCACCGATGACGTAAACGATTTCGCCCTTGCAAGACAACGCCTCGGTGGCTCCGCCGCCGTAGTAGACGCCCGCGCCTTGTAGACGGTCGATGCCGGGTGCTTCCAGGCGGCGCCACTGCACTCCGCTGGCGATCATGAGGGCATGGCAGGAAATCTCGCTGCCGTCGGCCAGTTTGAGGATGCGATACGAACCTTCGGTGCGAACGCTCACAGCTTCCTGCGGAGAGAGAATCTCCACGCCAAACCGCTGGGCTTGCACGACGGCGCGGCGAGCGAGATCGTTGCCGCTGAGTCCGGTTGGGAATCCAAGATAATTTTCGATGCGCGAACTCATTCCGGCCTGACCGCCCGGCGCTTCGCGTTCGATCATCACGGTGTGCAGGCCTTCGGACGCACCATATACAGCTGCCGCCAAGCCAGCCGGGCCTCCACCGACAATCGCGAGATCGTAAAAATCCGTTTGCGCACGAGTGCGCAAGCCCACTTTTTGTGCGACATCCGCAGGAAGGCTCTCCAACAGCTTCGTGCCATCCGGGAACAGGACGACGGGCAGATTGCTGGCTTCAGGGCCCAGGGCTTCGACTAGACGTTTCGTCTCCGGGTCATTGGCTGAGAGTTCCACGTCGATCCACTGGTAAGGCACGTGATTTCGGGCGAGGAAGTCGCGCAACTCATAGGACTTGGGAGACCATCTCGTACCGAGTACACGGATGCCCTGGAACACTGGCCGGTACGAAGCCTGCCAGTCGTCGAGCAGGTCATTCAGTTGCGGGTAAAGATGGTCGGACGGCGGATCCCACGGCTTCATGAAGAAGTAGTTGATGCTAGCCTGGTTGATGGCGCTGATGGCCGCGCTGGTATCGGCATACGCAGTCAGTAACGCTCGCTTCGCTTCCGGAAAGACGTGCATCGCTTCCTGAAGGAAGGTGACACCATCCATGCGGGGCATGCGCTGATCGGCCAGCAGGAGCGCAACGCTATCGTTCCGCAGCTTCAGTTGCTTCAGGAGATCGAGCGCCCCTTCGGGAGAATCGCTGCCAATGACCCGGTACTCAGCGCCGTACTGCGAGCGCAAATCCCGCTCGATTGCCCGCAGTACATCCGAGTCGTCATCGACGCTCAGCAGAATTGGTTTCGGCATCTTCGGTCAAAGCCCCAGGGTGAAGGAGTGCCCAGACAAAACAGTTGCCGATTGCCTGGATGCAAACTTAGATAGCACGGCGTTCGCTTCGGTCGCAACAATCTGCCTGGAGGTCTCAGGCTGCCAGTTCGCCGGCCTCGATCTCGTCGACGTAGCACCACACCCAGCTTTCTCCAGGCTCAATGGAGCGCATCACGGGGTGTTTCGTGTGGTGAAAATGCTTGGTCGCGTGCTTGTTCTTCGAGGAGTCGCAGCAAGCGGCGTGCCCACACACCAGACACATACGCAAGTGGACCCAGGTATCCCCAGTTTTTATGCAATCCTCACACACGTGCTTGTCGGTCGTCCTTATCTTGATCTGGTCGAGATGCGTACACTGTTGTGCCATCGATTTCTCCTCGCTTCTGTCATTGAGTTTTCATGCTGTTTCAAACACCGGCAACCCCCGACATGACCTTCGTCACGTGCCCACGTACCAAAATCACTGACCCCGACACCGCGCCTCATTCAGAATGATCGAAGGGGGCATTCATTTGTGTTGAGGCTCGATTATCTATCTTGTGTTTTGACCATCGCTTCTACCATTCTCGTCGGACGTCGCTGCTGGGAAGGCTGGCTGGTAGCCTGCATCAACAGCGTCATTATGTGCGTGATCGGCATGAGGACTGCTCAAATGGGATTTATTCCAGCGAATCTCTTCTGCATCATCATCAGCACGAATAATTTAAGGAACTGGCGCAGAACCCAGGCCTCCTGAACGCGCCGCTGCTATCGCGTCACTCTGCTGTCAGTAGATTTTCCGCGAACGGCCACTCCTCGTCAGTCCACTGCGCCTGGCATGAGAAACCCGAATCGCGGGCCATCTGGAACACTTCATCGGGCGAGTACTTGTGACTGCTCTCCGTCCAAATCGTTTCACCTTCTCCGAATTCGACGCGCATATCGGCCGCTGGAATGCGCACCGCTTGACGCCGTTTGGATTGCAGGTGCATTTCCACGCTGCGCGCGTCGCGATTGATCCTGGCGACGTGAGCAAACTGGTTCAGATCGAAATCCGCGCCAAGCTCACGATTGATGCGGGCCAGCAGGTTGAGATTGAAGGCGGCCGTGACTCCGATTTCGTCGTCGTATGCCTTGACCAGCTGAGCGCTGGACTTTTCCAGATCCGTGCCAAGGAGCAGTGAGTCGCCCGGCTCGAGAGTCTGTCGAACCTCAGCAAGAAATTTGATCCCGGCCGAGCGGTCGAAATTTCCGATGGTGCTGCCAAGAAATAGCACAAACAGATGCTGGTTGCGCTGACGATGGGCGGCCACTTCGATCAGACCGTCGAGGTACTCGCGCTCAAACCCCACGATGCTGATGGAATCAATGTCGCTGAGTTCGCGTTCGCACGCCACTAGCGCCGATTTCGAGATTTCGACGGGATAATAGAAGGTGCGCTGCCAGCGACTGAGGGCTTCGAGGATCCAGCGCGTCTTCTTGCCGCTGCCGCTGCCTAGTTCCGCGACGGCTACGGGGGCGTCCAACCGGGCGACGATCTCGCCTGCGTGCTGCCGCAGCAGGCGCTCGTCGGCTCGCGTTAGGCCGTACTCGGGGAGATGGCTGATTACTTCGAAGAGCGCCGATCCTACCTCGTCGTAGAGATATTTCGACGGCAGTTCTTTTTGCCCGATACGAGATAATCCATCGCGAACATCCGAGGCAAACTCGCAGGCGGCGTTGTCGATCGCATGAACCAGCATTGTATTCCCTCTCGATCCGTGCGTTCTCAGCGACTCACGCAGCGGAAACCCGTGTAGACGTACTGATAGTGTGGCTGAAACCAATTGCGGAACGTGGGGCGGAGCATACAGGCCGCCGTCCTCACCGATCCGCCCTTCATCACGAAATGCTTGCCGTCAAAGAAATCGGCGGAGTATCCGTGGTAAAAGGGGAACGGCTCAAAGCCTAGGAAGGGCACAAAAACAGAGGATGTCCACTCCCACCCATTGCCTAACATGTCCTGAACACCGAACGCGCTCTCGCTTTCCGGGGAGGCGCTTACCGGCAATGGATCATAGCGGTTGAAATCGAAATTGCCTATGGATGACGTGGGTGGGGTGCTGCCCCAGGGATACGGTCGCGACTCACCTGTAATACTGCCGTAAGCGGCGCGCTGCCACTCCGATTCTGTAGGGAGCGACTTCCCTACCCAACGCGCATAGGCCGACGCCTCAGCATGACTTACATACACCGGCCAGTCTAGCGGAAGCGGTACTTCATCAAACATCCCGCGCCACAACCACTGATCGCCAATCCTCTTCCAGAACGATGGGTGCGAAATCGCGCGATTAACTTTCCAGGCCCAGTCGTCCTCCGACCAGAAAGATTGGGTCTCGTAGCCGCCGGCCGCGACGAAATCCAGGTACTGACGGTTCGTCACCTTGTAGCGATCGATCTCGAACGCGGGGACTTCTATGGTATGAGCTTCGAGCTCGTTGTCCCAGCCAAAGGCTTCAGCATTTCTCGGAAGGCCGAGCGCTATCGAACCAGCAGGGATGGGCACCATTCGGTGGACGGGCGGAGGAACGTTGCGATCGGGGAAACTTGATGGCTTCACTTTTTTGTCGAAGGGCAACTGGTGCAGCATGTAGGCCAGCGTCTCGACGTGCATCAGCCGATGTTCGACTGCGACGTTCAGTAGAGTGTGCAGCGGGAACCCCTCTGTTGAAGTCACGTTCGCGTCCTCGAGCGCGTCCATCGCCCCGTCGATCGCGCCGCGAACCTGACCGACATAATTACGTACGACGCCCTGCAGCGGCCAGTCGGAGGGCTGGTCGGTGGGTAAGCCTCCGCCGACCGGATCAATCCCGAAGGCAAACAGACGGTCCAGCTCAGAATTAGGGCTTTTCAGGTGAAGGAAGTTTCCAGCGAGCAGGTTCCAATCGAAGGCCTCGAGGTGGCCGACGTAGAAAATGATGCGGTGCCGCTCCGGGATCGGCCGGTCGTACAGCGCGTCGGGCCGCACCAAATCGAAAAGTGCGTCACTTTGCCGGCGAGCATCGAGAAGGCGCTCGACAAGAACATCCAATTCATCTGCAATTGCTACGGATCTAGCGTTGGTCGACATACTTCCGCTCCCTTTCGCGGACTTCGTCTAGATGACGGAATGACCCCTACCCAATGACCCCTACCGCACGTGATTTGTTTAGATGTCCGGCGTCTGGGCCCCGACGCAGCCGATTCACATTTATTTGCGGGCTCAAGACCCATTAACCGCAGGGTATTCGGATGCCCGCCTGCCCAACATAGGAATAACCCTGTAGACTTTTGTCGGGAATGCGTTGTATTTCTGTTGTGGCGGTTCCGATCTAGTGTGAGGTCAAGATGAGATTTCTCGTGATGCTTGCCGGTTTCGTTACCTTGTCCGCTTTAGCCTACTCCTCTCCCGCGACGCAAACTTTTTCCACGGCGGCCGGAGATGTGAAGATCACCCCGCTGAATCATGCCAGCACGCTGATCGAGGCGGGCGGAAAGACCATCTACCTCGATCCTGCAAAGCCGGTGAAATTTGACGGTTTGACAAAAGCCGACCTCATTCTGATTACCGATATTCACCCGGACCACATGGATCCGGCATCGGTTGCGGCTATTAGTAAAGCGGAGACGGAAATCCTGGCGCCTCCGGCCGTGGTGGCAACGGTTACGGCCGCGAAGCCGATCGCCAACGGAGAAAGCAAGATCTGGAACGGATGGACGATCGAAGCTATCCCGGCATACAACCTGAAGCGCGGGCCGGCTCCGGGCAAGCTTTTTCATGACAAAGGACGCGGCAACGGGTACGTGCTCACCTACGGCGGCGAACGCTTCTACTTCTCTGGTGACACCGAAGGAGTGCCGGAGATGCGCGCCCTGAAGAACATCGACGTGGCTTTCGTGTGTATGAATCTGCCGTACACCATGCCTCCGGATGAGGCGGCTGACGCGGTGAAAGCCTTCCACCCGAAGATTGTGATTCCGTATCATTACCTCGGCTCAGACTTGGAAGTGTTCAAGAAGGGACTAGCCGGAACGGGAATTGAAGTGCGGATCCTCGACTGGTACCCGAGTAACTGATTGGAGTTGAAGCGTCGGCATCCCGCTGGCTGTGCCCTCGGGCGTCTCGCCCCCGGCGCGATGGGTTCGGTCGGCTAGCGAGTCGAGAGGGTGTAATTGCGCAGGACTCCGGTTTCGGTTAGTTCTTGAAGCAGTGCAACAGGAACGGGAGGAAAGGCGACAACGCACTCTGGATCAAAACCGTCATACGCCGCAAACGCGATTCTCCCATCACACTCAATCTGAACGTGGATGATTCCGCGGTTTCCAAAGGCGATCTTAGAGATAATCGCTTTCTCTATCGCCGGCAAGTTTCCCGTTGCGAGTGGCAGGATCAAGAAATCCAAGTTTGGCCACAGAGTATTTTTCTTCAAAACCTCAGTCGATTCGTGAACCACACCTTCGATTCGAGCCAACTCGGTGTTCGACAACTCTCCCTCGAAACTGATCTTGCTTTCATCCGAAGCAAGAGCGCGCATCATGGCAACCAGCAGGCGAGGTCTGTCTCGAGTATCAAGTTTGTACGCAGTTTGCTGCATCGCAGATTGCCAATATTCGTCAATAGCTTATATGCAGGCAGAGCCCACCCACAAGACTGCCGCCGAGACGGCGGCGCTACCCGCGTGATCTTGCTCTCTTGGACACGTGACGCGTGTCACAGCCCATGGGCTGTTCCTTTACGGAGAATGGCCTGTGAGGAAAGCCACGCGTACACATGTTTAAAATCCTGCACGCTGAGTTCCTGGCGCCCGGTATCAAGCGGTTTGTCATCGAGGCGCCGCGCATTGCACACAAATATAAACCGGGGCAATTCGTAATCCTGCGGCTTTACGAACAGGGCGAACGGATTCCGCTCACCATTGAGCACGCCGACCCCGAGCGGGGCACGATTCGGCTGGTGGTGCAGTCGCTCGGCAAGACGACCAACCTCCTCAATTCGCTCGAAGACGGCGACACCATTCTCAATGTGGTCGGGCCGCTGGGGAAACCCTCGGAAGTCGAGAAATTCGGCACCGTGGTGGTGATGGGCGGCGGCGTGGGCACGGCCATGGCTTACCCCACGGCGGTCGCTCTCAAACAGGCGGGCAATCGTGTGATTTCGATTGTCGGCGCACGTAATAAGGAGCTGGTCATCCTAGAGCGCGAACTACGCGAGGTGAGCGACTCCCTCATGATCACGACCGATGACGGCAGCTATGCTGACAAGGGCTTCGTCACCGATAAGCTGAAACAGTTGATCGAGAATGGCCTGCGCATCGACCTGGTGCTGGCGGTTGGCCCGATCCCCATGATGAGAGCGGTCGCCGAGATGACGCGCAAAGAGAAGATCCGGACAATCGTCAGCCTGAACCCGATCATGATCGATGGCACGGGCATGTGCGGCGGCTGCCGCGTACTGATTGACGGAAAGATCGAGTTCGCCTGCGTGGACGGTCCGGAATTCGATGCGCACCGTGTGGATTTCTCCATCCTGGTGCAGCGCAATTCGACCTATCGCGAGGCCGAACAAAAGGCGATGAAAGAGTTTCAGCAAGATCCTAAAACGCAGGTGGAAGGCGTTCGCGCCGGACACACCGGCGTCTGTGCGGTGGAAGGAGTCGGCCGGTGACGGAGACTACGAAAACAAAATCGTTGAATGTGCTGCCGCTAAAAGAACGCATGAAAGTTCCTCGGCAGCACATGCTGGAGCAATACGCGGAAACGCGAGCCACGAATTTCACTGAAGTGAACCTCGGCTATTCGGAAGAACTGGCGCGGCAGGAGGCGCTGCGCTGCCTAGAGTGTGCCAAGCCAATCTGCACGCAGGACTGTCCGGTAGGCGTGAAGGTAAAAGACTTCGTGCAGCTGATTGTGGCTGGCGATTTCCTCGGCGCGGCGGCCAAGATTCGCGAAGACAATGTACTGCCCGCGATTACTGGGCGCGTCTGCCCGCAGGAAGATCACTGCGAAGGTGGATGCTTGATGGGCAAGAAGGTCCAGCCACTGGGAATCGGCTACCTGGAACGTTTCGTCGCCGACTATGAGCAGCGGCACCTGGACTTGAAGAACGTCCCGAGGGCGGCTCCGACCGGAAAGAAGGTCGCCATCGTGGGCAGCGGACCTTCGGGCTTGACGGCGGCCGGAGACCTTGTGCAGAAGGGTCATCAGGTGCACGTTTTCGAGGCGCTGCACGAAGTGGGCGGCGTGCTCGTTTACGGCATTCCCGAATTTCGGCTGCCGAAAAAGATCATCCGTCAGCAGGTCGATTACATGCGCGCCATGGGCGTGGAGTTTGAAACCGATGTCGTCGTCGGGCGTACGGTCACCATTGATGAACTGCTCGAAGAAGAAGGATACGACGCAGTGTTCATCGGAACCGGAGCAGGTCTGCCGCAATTCATGGGCATTCCCGGGGAGCATCTCAACGGCGTGTATTCCGCCAACGAGTTCCTGACCCGTATCAACCTGATGCACGCCTATGAGTTCCCCAAGTATGACGAGCCGATGGTTGATTTCCGTGGAAAAAACGTAGCGGTCGTCGGCGGAGGCAACACGGCACTCGATGCCATTCGGTCGGCAAAACGCCTGGGAGCCGGTAACGCGTTCATTCTCTATCGCCGCAGCGAAGCCGAGATGCCGGCGCGCCGGGAGGAAGTCAAGCACGCGAAAGAAGAAGGCATTGAATTCCAGGTGCTGGCTGCTCCGCTTGAGTTTGTCGACGACGGCAAAGGCTGGCTGAAGAGTGCGCGCTGCCAGAAAATGGAACTGGGCGAGCCTGATGCTTCGGGACGGCGCCGACCGATTTCGATGGAAGGTTCCGAATACGAGATCCCGCTGGCTGTGGCTGTGATCGCGATTGGGACCACCGCGAATCCGATTGTGCAAACCACCACGCCAGGACTTGCGACGACAAAGAAGGGGTACATCCTGGCCGACGTGACTTCCCAGAAAACATCGCGCAAAGGAGTATTCGCGGGTGGCGACATTGTGACCGGCGGCGCGACCGTGATTCTGGCGATGGGCGCTGGAAGGCGGGCTGCGAAAGCAATCGATGAGTATTTTGGCAATCCGGACCAGTGGTAGGAAACAAGTCCCGTAGCCGGAATGATGTTACGCCTGCGTGTTGGCTGGCGTGTCACCGCCAGTTGAGAAGCCATACAAACATTTACGGTCCGAGTCGGAGCCGTGGCGCACAGACATCGAGCTGCATGGAAGGTGGGGCACCCGGCGGAATTGTATAGTCCGAATGCCCCACACTTGGTCAAGGACAAGAAGATCAATAGGTGAGAATTACCTGCTTCGGCGTTGATCCACCATAGTTGCATTGTGGAGTCTGCCCTCCGGAAACGTTGCTAACTGTCCATGCCGGAGTGATGTTGACATTTTTGTAGTTCCTGACAAGCTGGTCGTGAAAACCAATTTGGCCACCGATGCCGGACGCCTCGCTGTTGGGGTAATCGCTGCACTGCGAGATGTTATACACCTCCAGTACTCCCCCGAAGGCCCAATTAAAGGTTTGCCCCTCGTTTGGCGTACCAAGCAGCTGAGAGAAGCTTCCATTTTGGTCATCAAGAGCAACGACGTCCCACGAGGAGCAGGTCTTGGCTCCTGCGGAACAGTTGGCGAAGTTATAGCCTTCGATCTGATCCCCGGAGTTCACTGACATCGGCGTGGCCTCATTAGTCGTGCCGCTCGGGCAGCAGTTCCAGGAGGCGATGCTCCACCCACTCAGCCCGTTGCCATTCCACCCCAAGACCGGCTGAATGATCGACACCACGTCGTTGATGTCCTCGAGGCCATTGAAGAAGTAGAGGGTTTGGCCGTCGTTGCTAGCAGGGCTGGGAGGGACCGTCCATGTGGAATAGACCAGATCATAGTCGGAAGCGTCGTGGATGCTGGCATATTCGATCCAGGAATGGCCGATGAAGGGCGGCCGAGACTGCCCATCCCCAACGGGCTTCAACTCCCCTGCTACCTTCGTTCCGTCGCCTTCGAAGTGTGGATAGGCGCAGGCAAGGACTTGAGTGCTGCCATCTTTGCGCTCAATGACTTTGCGATCCTCCCGGACCACCTCCCCTTCCGCCAAATGGTTGACACAGCTAGGGTGGAAGTAGCCGAACGGCGTGAGGACAAAATCCGCCGGAACTGCCGACGGGCGCTTTGATGCAGCGGGACCTTGGGCTACGGTCAGGCCAGCAACAAGCATGGTGAAAGCGATCAACTTGAGCAGTCGGGAAGATACCGGAATATGGGACAGCATTTTACCCTCCAGAGATAAGATTGGAACGCGTGTCATAATCCCTCCTTTGAATCTACGCATCGGGTGTCCGAATGCGTGATTCATCCTGTATTGGAAGGAGCCAGACGTCCATGGAGCCAGTCTGAAGCGATATCAATTTGTCTGAAGAATGGCCGCCGGTGCAAGAAAGCGCTGCGACTTCGGCCCGAAGAGTCAGGACTGCCATTGCGGATAGTTGGCGTAACACCCGGATTGAAGAACTGACAAAAACGGATGCCGTTGTGGGCTAAACTTATTCATGTGAATAAGCCACGAGTTGCTTCCACGAGGCGGTACCATCACATCGGAATTCCGACTACCGAGCGTCGAGAAGATGAACGCCTGATTAAGGGCTATGCGACGTTCGTGTCTGGATATGAAACGAGCGCCTACGGAATCGAGTGGATGCGATTCGAACCTGAAGCGCGAGTCCCTGAACTTGTGCGTAATGTTCCGCATGTCGCCTTCGAAGTAGATGATCTCTCCGCTGAAATCGCTGGAAAAGAGATACTAATTGAGCCCAACTCGCCCTCACCGGGCGTGACCGTCGCTTTTATTGTCGAGAATGGAGCGCCAGTCGAGTTTCTCCAGTTTGAGAAGAAGTGAAGATTGAAGATCGTCAATGGGTTTGTGACGGCATCGTTGGCGAATAACCCCTTACACTCAGTAACCGGGTTCTGAGTGTAAACCTACTTACATCAAGTGCCAGCGATCTTTATTATGTGCGGGACTGAATCGTCCTGTTATCGTTTTGTCGCAAGGAGTTCCACGCGGATGTTCTCACTAGAACTAGGTAGTGAAGTGGCCAATTTGAGGTGCGACTGTTGTGGCAAGCCTTTTAAGAGTGTCTGCGGGTTCATCAAGAAGGACGACTGGGCATACTCTGTTTATTTTGCGACATTGCAGACGGGACACGATGAGATAGAAGCTGGGCTGACGGTCAGCATCGGCAAGTGGTGGGACGACTCCAGTGCGGCGGTGAAAAAGCGTGAATGGGTATACATGAGGGTTTGGCCTTCAGATTCTGGTAGCGGATTTGAAGTGCGGCTGGAAGAACCGGATTCGTCTCGGCAGGCGGACAGCAAGAATCTAGGAAAGAGACTGACACCTGAGAAAGCACGCAAACACCCGCGGTTAGATGGTTTCTTCGCCGTGTCAGATTTCATCATCGACAACGATCCCGCAGTTCTTTCTTATCTCTCGGGTCAAGAGGTCAACATTGCAGGCAGGGTGTGCCAGCATTGAACCGGGTCAATTGGTGAAAAATTGCCATTACCCTCACTGACCCCTCCGCAGTATCAGCGCTAACAGCAAGAACCTAACCAGCAACGATTTAGAAGAAACATCCCGATGTGACCTGCCTCACTTACCCCCGTGCTTAACGTCACCGCCACGGGGTGCGGGTAAGGGTTGTAATCAGTTGTAATCGAAGTGCGGGGCAACAAGCAGCTACGAGCGAAATGTCGGCGAGGTGAAGCATGGCTGGACCAGCACGCGGTAAAGTCACGGTCGATGCAGAAGAATGCAAGGGATGCGGGCTGTGCGTGGATTCCTGTCCCCCGAAGTGTCTGGAACTCGGGACGGAATTGAATACCTACGGGGCTCACCCCGCACACTACACGGGCGAAGACTGTACGGGCTGCGGAATCTGCTTTTACTGCTGCCCGGAACCGGGCGCGATTACCGTTTACCGGGTGAAGGCGAAAGCGAAGGCCGAAGTCAAGGCAGTAGCGCCTGTGCCAGGAGGCGAATATGCGCCAGCTCTGTAAAGGGAACGTCGCGGTCATCAAGGGTGCGATCCTCGCCGGATGCCGCGGATATTACGGCTACCCCATCACTCCAGCCAGCGAAATCGCCGAAGCGGCAGCACTCTACTTCCCGCAAGTCGGTGGGACATTTTTACAAGCGGAGAGTGAAACCGCTGCCATCAACATGGTGTATGGTGCGGCAGCAGCTGGTGTCCGTGCCATGAGCGGGTCGTCCGGCCCCGGTCTGAGTTTGATGCAGGAAGGCATGTCGTACCTGGCCGGCGCAGAGCTTCCCTGCGTAATCGTCGATGTGATGCGCGGAGGCCCCGGCCTCGGCAACATCGCCCCCGAGCAGAGCGACTACTTCGCCATGGTGAAAGGCGGCGGCCATGGTAACTACCGCAATCTGGTGCTGGCTCCCGCGTCGGTGCAAGAGATGGCCGACCTCACCATTCTCGCCTTCGAACTCGCGGACAAGTATCGCAACCCTGCCGTCATTCTGACCGACGGCTTCGTCGGACAGATGATGGAGCCGCTTGAACTCGAAGATGTTGAGATCCAGGCTCCGGATAAGCCCTGGGCGGTCAAGGGCACACCCGAGACGCGAGCGAATCTGGTCAGCTCCATTTTTCTCGAGACCAACGAGCTCGAAGATCACCAGCGGCGTATGGAAGCGAAATACGTTCGCGCGCAGGAAGCGGAGCAGCGCTCCGAACTCTACAACACCGAAGACGCGGAGATCTTGCTCGTCGGCTATGGGATCGTTTCGCGCGTGCTGCTTTCGACAGTCGAGGCGTTGCGTAAAGAAGGCGTAAAGGCTGGACTGTTCCGCCCGATTACCTTGTGGCCTTTTCCGACAAAAGCACTGGTGGAGGCGGCGTCGAAAGTACAAAAAGTGCTGGTCGTCGAGTTGAGCAACGGACAAATGGTCGAGGACGTACGCCTTACGTTGAACGGCGAGGTGCCCGTCGAGTTCTATGGCCGGGTGGGCGGCAACGTGCCGTCGGTCCGGGAACTGCAAGAGCAGGTTTTGTCACGCATGGCCGTGGCGGTCTGAGACCAGCTCCATGTCGAGCTAGTCGGAAGAGGACAAAGAAATGGCAAACGATAGCGTGATCAATGATGTGGACGCTGCACTTAAAGTGCAACTTAAGGTAGCGTCGGGCCCCGACGCCAACCCCGGCTCTGGCGCCGAAGCCAGCGGCGATCCATACGAAGCCATCCACTCCAAGTCGCAGTTGTTCTATGACTTGTATGAACGCAAATCGGAACTCAAGAACCAGACGCACTACTGTCCCGGCTGCGGGCATGGAGTCGTGCACAAGCTGATTGCCGAAGCTCTGCAGGAACTGGGGCTGCAGGATAAGACGATCTTCGTCAGTCCGGTGGGGTGCTCGGTATTCGCCTACTACTATTTTGACGTAGGCAACGTGCAGGTTGCCCACGGACGGGCTCCGGCTTCGGCGACGGCCATCAAGCGATCGTGCCCCGACAAGATCGTAATCTCTTATCAAGGCGATGGGGACCTCGCAGCGATCGGTACGGCGGAGATCGTGCATGCTGCTAATCGTGGCGAAAAGATCTCCGTCTTTTTTGTGAACAACGGGATTTATGGAATGACGGGCGGGCAGATGGCGCCCACCACCATGGTTGGCCAGAAGAGCACTACGTCTCCATGGGGCCGAAGGCCGTCGAACGAAGGGTTCCCTCTCCACATGGCCGAACTGCTGTCGACTCTGGAAACGCCGGCGTATATTGAACGCGTTGCTCTGTCGGACAACAAGAACATCATGAAGGCGCGGCGGGCGGTGAAGAAGGCGCTGGAGCTGCAGCGTGACGGCGCGGGCTTCTCGTTCGTTGAGATTCTGTCGCCGTGTCCGACGATCTGGGGCAAAGATCCGGTGGAGGCGCGCCGCTGGGTGGGCGAGAAAATGGTTCCGAACTTCCCGCTGAGTGTGTTCCGCGACCGGCGTCCGGAAATTCCAACCGGCAACGAACCGCCGCAACGTCCAGTCGCAGACGTGCTTGGCATCACTCCCAAAGCCGAGACCGGCGCACCCTCCGGCGCGAAACACGCCCATCGCTTCCGCGACGTGAAGATCAAGATCGCCGGTTTCGGCGGACAAGGCGTATTGCTGCTGGGGCAACTGCTCATCGAGATGGGCATGCGGGAAGATCTTGAAGTAAGCTGGCTGCCATCGTATGGTCCGGAGATGCGGTCGGGCAGCGCGCACTGCCACGTTTGTCTGTCGAAGGAGCGCATCGGCTCTCCGCTGGTTTCGCACCCAGATGTGCTGGTAGCCATGAATGAGTTCTCATTGCGCAAATTTGCCCATGAAGTGCTGAGTGGCGGAATCATTCTCTACAACGGCAGTAACGTTCCGGCCGATTTTTACGCCCCGGAAGTGCAGGTGATCGCGATTCCGGCGGCCGAGATTGCCGACAAACTCGGCTCCACGAAAGCTACGAATATCGTGATGATGGGTGCGCTGCTCGAAGAGACCGAGTGCCTGGCTCCCAGGACCGCGATGAGCGTGCTGGAAGACAAGGTCAAGAAGCTCGATCTGCTGGAAATTGATCGCAAGGCCCTGACCGCCGGCCGCCTGTTTATCGATGAACAGGCGCACATCGGCGCTGTGAGTCAACCGGACGGCTTCGCTTAGCATCCGAAACAAAGCTGGAGGAAAGAGAGAGCCCGCCATGTCTACGGCTTGGACGTCGCGTTACGCCCTGCGAACCAAGAGCATCACCAGTTCAGCAATCCGTGATTTGCTGACGATTACGCAAAGACCCGGAATGATTTCGTTCGCGGGCGGCCTGCCTGCCCCGGACGTTTTTCCGATTCAGCGTTTTGAGGAGGCCTGCCATAAGGTGCTCACGCAGCAAGGGGCCCTCGCTCTGCAGTACGGCGCGACCGAAGGTTACGAGCCGCTGCGCACATTGATCGCGGACAACATGGCCCGATATGGGATCAAGGCCAAGACCGAGAACGTGCTCATCACTTCGGGTTCACAGCAGGCACTGGATCTGATTGGCAAGCTGTTCATCAATCGTGGAGATCGCGTGCTGGTCGAGGCGCCGACGTATCTCGGCGCGTTGCAGGCCTTCAATGTTTATGGCGCCGACTATGTGTCAGTGCCAATCGACGAGAACGGACTTCGTACAGAATTGCTGGAAGCGCCGCTGCGGTCGGGACCGAAGTTCATGTACGTACTGCCCAACTTCCAGAATCCAGCCGGAACCACATTGTCCGAGGGACGCCGCCACGAACTGGTATTGCTAGCGGATCGTTACGGAATTCCGATTGTCGAGGACGATCCGTACGGCCAGCTGCGTTATGAAGGCGAGCATCTTCCTCCTCTGGTGGTTCTCGACCGTGAAAACCTGCGCCGCGACGATGGCTATTCCATCGGCAATGTAATTTACCTGAGCACGTTCTCGAAGACGCTGGCCCCGGGACTTCGCTTGGGATGGATCGTCGCTCCGCCGGACGTGATTGGAAAGCTGGCGCAGCTAAAGCAGGGCGCTGATCTGCACACTTCGACATTCACGCAGTTCGTGGCCTACGAAGTTGCGCGCGATGGCTTCCTCGACCAGCACGTCAAGTTGATTCGCCGGATTTATAGCGAACGGCGCAACGTGATGCTGCAGGCTCTGGAGGAATTCTTCCCGTCATGGGCGACCTGGACCCATCCGCATGGCGGCCTTTTCCTCTGGGTAACTCTTCCCCAAGGGTTGGATATGAAAGCGGTGTTCAACTCCGCGATCGAGCAGAACGTCGCATTCGTGCCCGGTGATTCCTTCTACGCGCATGGGCCGCACGACGACAGCCACGAGGGCTCCCGCCACATGCGTCTGAATTTTTCGAACGCCCAACCTGAACAGATCCGGGAAGGAATTCGTCGTCTGGCGACAGCCGTGAAGGAGCATATGGCAACGCGAAAGGAGCTGCCGCTCGGAGTGTAGGAACGACCAGGTCAAAACCGCGTTTGCGTGACTTCTGATCTGGGCGCACAACCTTACGCGTACAGCAAGAATGGGTAGTCGCAGGGACTACCCATTTTCTGCTTCAAGCACTCCCCCTACTCCAGCACAAAAATGTTCTTGCTGGCGCACATCTCCTTCAACACTTTCGGCCACACGGTGACGCTGACTTCTCCAAGATGAGCTTTGCGGAGTAACAGCATCAACGTGCGGGATTGACCGATGCCTCCCCCAATCGAGAGCGGAAGCTGGTTGTTCAGAATCGCCTGGTGATATGGCAGTTTCATGAAGTCGAGTTGCTTCGACATCGTCAACTGTTGCTTCAGGGTTTCGGCTGTAACGCGAATGCCCATCGACGTCAACTCGTGGCGACGCTGGGTAACCGGATTCCACACCAGGATGTCGCCGTTTAGCCCGTGTGTGTCTTTGCCGGTCTGGTTTTGCGTATCGGTGATCCAGTCGTCGTAGTCGGCGGCGCGCATCTCATGAGGATAGCCGTCTTTCAACGGCCAGCCGATGCCGACAATAAACACAGCGGGATACTTCTGCAGGATTGCTGTCTCGCGTTGCTTGCGGGGAAGATCGGGGTACATATCGAGAATTTCCTCTGCGTGCAGGAAGGTCAACTTCTCGGGCAGGTTGGGAAAGCGAGCGTCCTTCAACTGTGGGAAAAGATTTTGGGCGAACTTCTCAGCGCCGACGATAACCTTCCAGATTCTGCCGACAATCGCTTTGAGAAATTCGAGATTGCGCTGTTCGCGAGTGATTACACGCTCCCAGTCCCATTGATCGACGTAGGCGGAGTGATCGTGATCGAGAAAGTAATCCTTGCGCACCGCACGCATGTCGGTGCAGATCCCTTCACCGACGTTGCAGGCGAATTGCTTCAGGGCAACGCGTTTCCACTTGGTCGCAGCCTGAACAACCTGTGCGTCGATAGAATGCAGGTTCCTGTCGTTCGCAATGTGGAACTGTACTGGTGTACGTGATCCGTCGCGATCGAGCATATCGTTGACGCCGCTTTCGACGCCTACGATGAGCGGGACTTCAACCATCATCAGGTTGAGTTCCTTGCACAGATTATCAGCGATATAACGCTTCACCTGATAAATGGCTTGCTGCGTCTCCTTCGGGGTCAGCAGCGATCGGTAGCCGCGCGGCAGAATCTTGTCTAGTTCCTTGTAATCACCGATCCCCGGACCGGCCAGGTCGGCTTTTTTATCCAACACTAACGTACTCATGCAGTCTTCTCCTTTGCAGGCGGATTTCATATTGACGGCGCCCGCTATCGAGCCGTCTATCGAAGTTTGGGATTAAGAGTAGGAGCGACACCGGAAGGCTCGTACGGTTCAGCGGCGCCTTGATGTGAATGTTTGCGAGTGGATTGTTCCAGAAATACTGCGGCTGACAGCAAAATTCCAATGATGCCAAACACCAGGAATGCGAGCAGACCAATCAATAGGATCGGCATGGAGACACCTCGCTGCTAATGGATTGTCCCTCCGCTCGGCTCCGGCCGCTGTGACCGGAGTCACCCATTGGCGTGCGCACCAGGGGCTTCGACAAAGTGTCATGACCGCGTCTAAAGTCGTCCATCATCACGATTTAGGGTGATCTGGGTCACTGCGACGATCGCCAATAAACGTCGAAACTCTTCATAGATCAGCGTGAACCGCTGAATTCTGTTACATCGAACTTTCTAGGAGCTGTACAGGTGGCTACTTTCGCAACAGTTTGGATCACTGCGAGACGATCCGCCAATTTCATCGCGTTGCAAAACTATACAAGGAGAAAATACGAAATCATGAAGACGACGAAGCTGGTGATGCTGGTAATGACAATCGCAGTAACCCTGTTCATCCTGATCCCGAATCTATCCTGGGCCGAGGATGGAGCCACTCTCTACAAATCAAAATGTGCCATGTGCCATGGGGCAGACGCAGCCGGCAAACCGGCCGCCAAGATTCCGAGCCTGATTAGCCCGGAAGTAAAGGCGAAGTCAGACGCCGACCTGACCAAAGCGGTTTCGGAAACGGCGAAGCATCCGGCTCCAGTAAAGGGACTGGGAGCGGACGACGCTAAGGCGATTGTTACTTACCTCCGCACACTGCAGAAGTAAGTCGTCGCGGTAATCGAGACTGTTCCTCTTTGCGTATCGCCGCTGTCAGGAAACCTGCGGGCAGCGACTGAGGAAGGCGGTAAGGTGAGTATGGGGGTGTCCGGCTCAATTCGGCAGATGGAACGGAAACCTGGCCGATCCATAGTCAGTCGAAAAGAAGTTAGCTGGAAAGCCTCTTTCCCCTTCGCCTTTCACGAGCGAACAGTTCCACCGAGTCCGGGCGGACATGCCTCCGGACTCGGTTTTTTTTTTGCGGTCGCCCCACAAAGGACGTTTTGTACAGTTCCCAAGCCAGTTCCCGCACCGCACTTTTTATCTTCATACCTCTTTCCTCTGGAACGGAAGTCTCGCTTGGGAGCAGCGAGGAGCAATTTTCATGAGCAAGGCTTTGCTATACGACGCGACGATATGCATCGGGTGCAAGCAATGTGAAGGTGCATGTGCGCAGCAGAACAAACTGCCTTATGACGATAAGATAGCCGCCGAGTCAGTCCAATCCGCACATAAGTACACGGTCGTTCTCTCCAAGGACGATAAGTTCATGCGTCGGCTGTGCATGCACTGCGAGCGTCCAGCTTGCGCGTCGGTTTGTCCGGTAGGCGCATTTCACAAGACGGCCGAAGGTCCGGTCGTATACGACGTCTGGAAGTGTATTGGCTGCCGCTATTGCATGGTGGCGTGCGCATTTGCCCAGCCGAAGTACGAATGGCAATCGCTGAATCCGCGGGTTCGCAAGTGCATTATGTGCCCGGACCGCGTGGTGGCGGGCAAGCAGACGGCGTGCGCGGAAATCTGTCCGACCGGCGCCACGAAATTTGGCGAGCGCGATGACCTTGTTCGGGAAGCGCAAGACCGGATTCGCCAGAATCCCACCAATTACGCGAACCACATCTACGGCTTGAAGGAAGTCGGCGGAACGTGCGTCCTGATTCTTTCCAGCGCCAACGTTGAAGACTACGGCTACCCCGCGTCGGCGAAGATCGGCGAGACTCCGATGCCGGAGTACACCGGGCGAGTGATGGAGAGAATTCCCGACTTCATCCCGGTATGGACCCTGGTCCTTGGCGGAATCTACTGGGTCTCTCATCGCCGCGAGGAAGTGGCTGAAGCCGAAGCGGAAGAAAAGAAAGGGGGCGCGCGATGAAATTCAAGCTGACTTTCTGGAGAGTAATCTTCCTTGTGATTATGGCCCTCGGGCTTTATTCGACTTACATTCGCTACTTCCGTGGGCTGGGAGCGGTCTCGAACATGACCGACCAGTTCCCATGGGGACTCTGGATCGGGTTTGACTGCCTGTGTGGAGTCATGCTGGCAGCGGGCGGTTTCTGCATGGTGGGCGCGGTCTATCTGTTCAATGTCGAGCGTCTGCATAGCGTCGTCCGGCCCGCGGTATTGACGGCGTTTCTGGGCTATATCCTCTTTATTGTTGGACTGATGTTTGACTTGGGACGGCCCTGGTTCATCTGGCATCAGATTATCTACCGGAACCCGCACTCGGTCATGTTCGAGGTGGGCATGTGCGTGATGTTCTACACGACTGTGCTCTTCTTTGAATTTCTTCCGAACGTGTTCGAACGCTTCAATCTGAAAACTCCGATCAAGTGGATTAACAAGATCTACCCGATCCTGATCGTGGGCGGCATTTTGCTCTCCACCTTGCACCAGAGTTCGCTCGGATCCCTCTATCTGATCATGCCGAGCAAGCTGCATCCGTTCTGGTATTCGCCGGCACTGCCATTTTTCTTCTTCGGATCGGCCGTCGCGGTGGGCTTGGCGATGACAATCTTCGAGTCGACGCAGAGTGCGAAGGCCTTCGGCCGTCAACTCGAGCTTCCCGTCCTCGTCACCCTCGGCGGCGCTCTTCTGATTGCCCTCTGGGTGAATGCCCTGATCCGGTTCGAAGACTACTTCCATCGCGGGTTGCTCCGGCAGATCGTTACTCCTAGCTACGAAGCATACTTCCTGTGGCTCGAACTGGCGCTGACGTTTGTGATTCCGATTACCCTGCTGAGCTTCAAAAAGGTCAGATTATCGCCGAGCTGGTTGTATCTGGCTTCAGTTTGCACCGTGCTCGGATTCATCACCAACCGACTCAATATCGCGTTGATCGGCTTTGAGACCTATGTCGGGCATCACTACGTACCGAAATGGACGGAGTTCTCGATCACTCTGATGATCATCGCCATGGGCTTCGCTCTATTCGGATTGGCCGCGAAGTACCTGCCGATCTTCCCCGATGCACGACATGCGGTGAAGCAGCGTGTTCGAACTGCGACCGGACCTGTTGTTTCAACCCCGGTGCTAGGCCATGCGGGAGATTGAGCCAATTCGTGAAGGTTGGACGTGGAAGGGACTGACTCACAACATTAGTGCAAAGTTGGTCGGTTCCCTTCTGGCGGCGATGGCTGTCATATTTTCTCTGCTGGGATATTCCAATATCCGATTGCATCGCCGGGATCTGGAAGCGGCCACGCTCACCAGCGCCGAACGCGTGAGTGATGTCATCAGCCGCAGCACCGACTATTACATGATGCGAAACGACCGCGAGGGCCTTTACCACGCGATCAAAACCATGGCGAATGAGCCGGGCATGGCCAAGGTTCGCATCCTGGATCAACAAGGGCAGATTACTTATTCGACCGATGCAGCGGAAGTCAACCACGTTCTCGATAAAACAGCGGAGGCCTGCTATGGCTGCCACACGCAGTCGCAGCCATTGGCGCGTTTGAATCGGCCGGACCGCTTTCGCATTTATCGCAATGGCGGCGGACACCGCGTGTTGGGAATCATTACGCCGATTGAGAACAAGCCGGACTGCTCCAATGCTGCCTGCCACGCTCACCCCGCCGACCAGCAGGTTCTGGGAGTTCTCGACACGAATATTTCCCTGGAGAAAGCAGACACCCAACTGGCCATCAGCAGCGCGCGGATGCTGTATTACACCGCCGGGGCCATGGTGCTGATTTCGATATTGAGTTGGCTGTTTGTATGGCGAGAGGTTGGTAGACCGATCCGGGCGCTCAAGTCGGGAACGGACTTTCTTGCCCGCGGAGAGCTTGGTCATCAGATCCAGGTGCACTCGCACGACGAAGTAGGGGACTTGGCTCACTCCTTCAATGGGATGAGCCTGCAGTTGCGCGCGGCGAATGAAGAGATCGTCTGTTGGGCGATGACGCTGGAAGATCGCGTCGAGCAGAAGACGAAGGAACTGCAGCGCGCTCATGATCACGTGCTGCATGTGGAGAAGATGGCGTCGATCGGCAAAATGGCAGCGGTAGTCGCGCATGAAGTGAACAATCCCCTGTCGGGAATTCTCACGTACGCGAAACTGGTGCGAAAGTGGATCAGCACTGGTCAAACCGAACGCGAGAAGCACGACGAAGCAATACAGTGTCTCGAGCTGATTGCCTCGGAAAGCCGGCGCTGCGGCGACCTGATTAAGAACCTGCTGACTCTTTCCCGATCGGCGCCTATGAATGTGCAGTCGACCGATCTGAATTCCGTGATCGAGCGCTCGCTGATGCTGGTGCGGCATCAAGTGGAAATGGGCGGCGTCGACCTGCAGGTGAATCTCGCCAAAGATCTTCCCCCTATGCAATGCGACCCTGCGCAGATCGAGCAGGTCCTGATCGCTTTGATCATGAATGCGAAAGACGCCATGCCACGCGGCGGCAATCTCTGGCTTGAGACCCGCCTGAGCGAGGGTGAGCGCGAAATTCAAATTACAGTACGCGACGACGGAACGGGCATCGCTCCCGACGTGCTCCCGCACATCTTCGAACCGTTTCTAACTACGAAAGAGAGCGGGCACGGAGTTGGGCTGGGCCTGGCTATCGCTCGCGGCATCGTGGAACGCCATAGCGGACGTATCAATGTTCAATCCGAAGTGGGCCGGGGAACAACGTTCATCGTAGCCCTGTCGAATCAAACAGAGGCCGCTTCCAGGTCGAGATCTATCGCCGAGAACACTCCGGTAAAAGTGAGGTGAGCGCAGTGACTACACATGGAAGGCTGTTGATCGTAGACGATGAACTGAGCGTGCGGGATTCGCTTGGCAAGTGGTTTCGCGAAGAGGGCTACGAGGTAACGACCGTCGAGAGCGCGAATGACGCACTGACGCAGTTGGCAGAGCAACGATGGGACGCGGCTCTCGTCGATATCAAGATGCATGGCACCGATGGAATCGAACTGCAACGGCGCATGCACGAGATTGACCCTGAGCTGGTCGTGATCATCATGACGGGTTACGCGTCCGTCGAAACAGCGGTGGCCGCATTGAAGAACGGTGCCTACGATTACGTGACCAAGCCGCTTGATCCGGACGAAATCGCGCATCTGGTGAAGAACGCTCTCTCTCACAAACGCACGGCGCAAGAAAATGTTCTGTTGCGCGAGACGGTTGCAGAAGTGACGCGTCCTGACGACATTGTCGGCCAGAGTGGACCCATGCGGAAGCTGTTCGACGCCATCGAGACGGTGGGTCCGACCGAAGCGACCGTGCTGATCACCGGTGAAAGCGGCACCGGAAAAGAACTCGTCGCGCGCGCCGTTCATCACGCGAGTCCGCGCAAGTTTCACCCGCTGGTCGCGATCCACTGTGGCGCTCTTACGGAAACATTGCTTGAAAGCGAGCTTTTTGGACATGAGAAAGGCGCTTTCACGGGCGCGCAGTACCGCAAGAAAGGCAAGTTTGAAGTTGCTGAGGGCGGGACGGTATTTCTGGACGAAATCGGCGACATCAGCCTTAAAACGCAAACCGATCTGCTGCGCGTGTTGCAGGAGCGAGAGATCACCCGCGTGGGCGGCAACCAGATCGTCAAAGTGGACTTCCGCTGCATCGCCGCCACCAACAAGAACCTGGAGAAGTTGATTGAGGAAGGTAAGTTTCGACCCGATCTCTATTACCGGCTCAATGTCTTCCACATTGAACTGCCGCCGCTGCGCGAACGCCGCGATGATATTCCTGTACTGGTCAATCACTTCGTACAGAAGTTCTCGCAGGCGATGAACAAGCGGATTACCCGCGTCTCACCCGCGGCCATGAACCAGCTGCAGCAGCAGCCGTGGCTTGGAAATGTTCGCGAACTGGAGAACGCGGTGGAACGCGCCATGGTGGTGGGCCAGGAACCGGAACTCAACGAACAGGACTTCATCTTCAAGGCGCAAGCTGCCTCCAACGGGACTGGCAAGAAGCTTGATGAAATGGAACGCGCCCACATCCTGAAAGTAGTAGAGGAGTGTGGGGGAAATCAGAGCCGAGCTGCGGAGATTCTCGACATCGATCGCGTCACTCTTTATCACAAGTTGAAAAAATACGGTTGGACGCGGACTCCGGTGGAAACGCATTAACGGGTTCCCAGTTCCCGGTTCTCAGTTCTCAGCGTAAATCTGGGTTACTGAGGGCTGAGATCTGATAGCTGAAAGCTGCCCCATGAAGCTACATCTGCTGCCGATCGGAAATGTCGATAACGGACTGTTGAAGGATCTGCAGCCCGCCATTGAAGAAACTTTCCGCATCTCCTGCCAGGTTCTGCCTGCGCGACTCGATCCGGAGTTTGCTTACCATGCAGAGCGGCAGCAGTATCACTCGTCCGAGATTCTCCAGCGCATGCAGAGTTTTCTGCAGGAGGACTCGTGGCGCATGCTGGGGATTACGGCGGTTGATCTCTACATTCCCATTCTCACCTTTGTTTTTGGAGAGGCACAAATGGGCGGCCCGTGCGCGGTGGTCTCCGTGCACCGACTGCACCAGGAGTTCTACGGCCTCCCGGCGGACGACGGAATATTCCGGCAGCGCGCCTTGAAAGAGGCGGTCCACGAACTCGGTCACACCATCAACTTGACGCACTGCGAAGACTACCGCTGCGCTATGGCTCCTTCGCACGCGGTGGAATGGATTGATCTTAAGGAAAGTACGCTCTGCAGCGCTTGCCTGAGCGCTGTGACGCCGGCTTCGTCGACGCGATTCTTCTAAAGATTACAGAGCGCAAACACATAATTCCCGCCCCCGCCTAGTGATTCGGCGGCGCGATGCTGGGCGGGAAGCCGGTCTCACCCCCAGATGGCAAGGGGGCGAGCGCGCCGGTTGGACGTTTGCGCTTCTCCACTTTATAACCGTCAGGAATCTGGAAAAGACTCGGGTCCGGTTCACCCAGGCTAACCTCGGTCATCGTTGTCGTACGCGTTCCCATGCGCGGGTCGTTTCGTTTCACTTGCACATCGACGTCCAGTTCTTTGGAACTCCACAATTCTTCGGTCGTTGTGAACGCGCGGTCGTTGCCCGTCGTTCCTTCTGGGATCACTCGCGTCAGTCGCTTGCCCTCAACCTCAAGTCCACTGATATTCGAGGTCCCCAGGTCTTCGACCGTTACGTCTTTATTTTTCCCGGGGAATCGGTGCATGACGGGCGGGAACCGATACTCCATCTGGGAGCAAGTCTTCCGAAAAGGAATACAGCGATACTGTACATGCCGAACTGGGTCAGTGATCGTATAGAACATCAAAAACTCGGCCTCTCTACCTGGCCTTTTGATTTTCCTTGCGCGATAAATCCGTCCCATGCCATCCCGCATTGCTACTTCCTGATTCTCATGTGCAATGTTGGTTCCGTCGTTCAGCGTTTGCGCCATCTGTTCGACTAGTACGGCACTGAATGGGGCGTGCTGCTTCGAGGAAATAGTGCCTCCCGCCGGACCCCACCCGAACGTGACTACTGTGTGAGGTGCGGGTTGGGTCGTCGCACTCTGCCCTGCTGCTCCGGGCACAGCGGTCACTGCTATTGCCATCACCAACACGGCCACGAAAAGAAACAGGACTCGGTGTTTCGTGGCATCCTCCAGCAAGAACAATCAGAAGCTTGCCTTGGTTTGCAATTGTAGCTACCACTTCCACGGCATGCAAAAACATCGGCCGCCCGGCTTGATCCCGAGCGGCGGGGCAAGGATTTCACGGTGGCAGCAATTTCGCGTGGAACAAGGCGGCTTTGGCCAGGGAAGAACTAGCGAGTATTCAACAAATTAGCCAAGGACTTCGCTGGCACTTCAGTTGCAGAAAGGCCCGTTACTGGCCGAGCCCGAAGGTGCATCCAAGGACACAGCACTTTTCGCGGGTCTGGCAGCACCCCGGTGATCTGGGTTGTGGGACGAAGGCGCGTTATAAGGAGATACTACGATGCGGTGCCATTTTGAGAGCGCGCTTTTGTTTTCGCTACTGTGCACGACCGTCGCGCCCGCCGCTTTGTCACAAGAACGCTCAGCGCAAGAACCTTTAGCGCAGGAAAATTACGCCAGCCCCAAGACCCTCCGCCACGTAAACCACGAAACACCTAGCCGGACGCAGAAACCGATTGGGCCGCCGCTGCTAACTCGCGATGACGGTTTGGCAATCCTCAGCGTCGCACTGGACTTCCGCCATCATCCAGCGGATTCCTCTTCCGACTGTTCCCACTTTGTACACGGTCTCTATGAGCGTGCCGGGTTCCGCTATGAGTACGCGGGTTCTTCGGACCTTTACGATGGAGTTGAGGAATTTCAGCGAGTGACGAATCCGCAGCCGGGCGATCTGGCGGTGTGGCGTGGGCATGCTGGAATCGTAGTGAATCCCGCGCAGCATTCTTTTTTCAGCGCGCTCAGTTCCGGCCACGGCGTCGATTCCTACGATTCACCGTATTGGAAACAGCGCGGACAGCCACGATTCTTTCGTTACGTCAAACGTTACGCCACGCCGGCTCGGGGTGGCGTTCTCTCCGCTTCGGCCCGGACTTCGAACTCTAATACGGCGAGCTTGAAACCGGCGGCACTAGCCAACACCGGCGCGCACGAGGTGCGGGTGGAGGACATCGCGCCGGGTCGTTCCATAGAATCGCCAGGGGAAGTCCATTCCACGCTTGTGGAAACAGATTTGGACCCTGATCCTCCTCGCGTGGTGGTGGTAAATTCCGCACGTCCCAAGCCCGAGCAGGTTGGCGCAGCCTTCCTTGCCGTGAACAAAGACTGGGCGGAGAGCCTCGGGAATCGCGACCTTTTCCATTTGGATCACTCTCTGATTGTCTTTGACCATTTCGAAGTCAAGAAAGTGCATATCACTGGCAATCAAGGCTGGGCCGAAGTGCAGTTCGAGGAACCGGTCTCCCTCATCGGCAATAAGGCTGAGTCGCACAAGCGGACGGAACAGCAGCACTGGCCTCTGCGTCGCCGCAACCGTACAAGCTGGGGGCTGATGCCTGCAACCGATACGATGTACCTTCCTTCATCCATCGCTGTGCGTATGCTGGCTCATGAACTAGCGGCGCTTACCGAGGACAACCCTGCCGCCACTGGCAAGATTGAGGACAAAGCTGAATTGGTGCGGCTTCTTGACGTGCTTCTGAATAAATAACTCTGAGTCTCAAACAAACAGCGGCCGCCCGGTTTTGAGTCCGGGCGGCCGGTGTTTCGACGGTCCTCAGTGGTCGTGGCGAGGATGGTTAGCCTCGCCGTCCAGCTGGGTGACTATGACAGGAAGAACTCTTTCGCTACGGGCAGCCATTCCTGATCGGGAATCTGGCTGGCTATGTCGTTGATCGCTTCGCCGCCGTCCTGGGCCAGCGCGCCTGCGAAGGACATTGCTGCCGGCATCCGGACGCGGAGGCGATTCGCGGACTCTTCTGTCCACCAGCGGGCCAGCGCGCCACCGAGCAGATTGCGGAAGCTCGTCTTGGCATCGGGCGCCTGCACTGTTACCAGCCAGCCTTCGCCGTAAGGATCGTTCAGCGCAAGCTTCGGGTTTTCAACCAGAGCCTGGTTGATGTCGGACACGCTGCCTTCGATCGGCGAGACCATGTCAACTGAGACGCCGTCGCGGACAAGCGTGCACATCTTCTGCCCTTGGCGAATCCACTGGCCGCGTTGCGGCAGCGCGATGCGCTCGATCTTGCCGGTCAGCTTGGAGGCGAAATCATCCATGCCGACGCGAACCAGAGTCGGGCTCTCGCTGAGCGCCCAAGTGTGGCCGGGGTGATATCGGAGATTATCTGGAACCGCGAAGCCGCCAACTAAGGCGGGCGTTAGGCGCGGCGCGGTGGCCAGCGTCATCTTTGCAGGAGCTACTTGCAGCGCGGGTACGGGGACTGCGTTACGGCTGCGGAAATGATCGATGAGTAAGAAGGTCGTGAAGAAGAAGAGAACCAGTAGGACTGTCATAAGTCACCTCGTCGGAGGGCCGTCTGTTGCTTGCCACTCACACTTTTCTAAAAGGCAATCGCCATGCCAACTTGACGCCGGTCGCGCGTAGGGATTTTCCAACGGGCGATCCCCTGTGAAATGAGTTGGATAGACGGGAGTTTGGTTTGGGGGCGAGATTGGCCACGCTGAAACTATCAACAAGCTCTTGATGATAATCGCAACAGGCTAAAGACTATGTTGTGAGCGTTTTAGAGGCAGATATCGAGACTGGAAACGTGAAATCAACAACTTGCGGAAGCAGCGAACGGTGATGAATTCCGCAACAGCGAAAGATGAAGAATGCAACGCACTTTCAAGGGGGATCGCGATTCTCTGTTTACTTATCTGTAAACCGTACCCCTCTGAACGATCTTTGAAAACAATAAACTTACAGCCCGTTTCTCTCCAAATCTTTGAGGAATAAGGGTTTAGCTGAAACGAGATCGGCGAACGTAAGTTATTGATTATATTACACTTACTTGAATCGATGCGGAAATTGTAGAGAGGACCCTTGCAAAATATTCATTCTAAAGGGACGAATTTTCCAAGATATTGCGGACAAAGGAGTTATGAAATGGGAACGCCCTTCCAAAACGCACCGAAGACTTATTCCGCGAACCTGGGCGGACACGACACTAGCTACTCCCGCGCGTACTGCGCTTGCAGCACGGCGTCGGACGGACTGGCGTTAGTAGTGAGAGCGGTGACTCCGTAGTCGAAGCCCCGGTCAAAGGCCTTGAGGTTCAGTTCGCGGAAGCTGGACGGAACGGAATCGGCAACAGCTTTGCGGACGGCGTCGGGCTCGAGCAGTTGGGTAACGGCGGTGAAGAATCCGACCATCACGGAATTCAGGACCATGCGCTTTCCGAGCTCCTCGGCGATGCGGGTCGCTGGGATGCTGTAGACCTTCAGCTCCTTATTAGTGTCAGAGACGCGGACTAAATCCTGTTCGATGATCAGGATGCCCCGGTCTTTCAGCTCTGGTGCGAAACGCACGTAAGCTTCCTGCGACATAACGACCATGATGTCCGGATGCGTGACATACGGATACAGCACGGGAGTCTCGGAGAGTACGAGTTGCGCGCTGCATGCGCCGCCGCGCGCTTCCGGGCCGAAATTTTGAGTCATAGTGGCAAAGGCGCCTTGAAAAATCGAGGCAGCCTTGCCGAGGACAATGGCCGAGAGAATCACTCCCTGGCCGCCAAAACCAGCGATACGAATTTCTGTTAGCTGCATACCATCTCCGCCTGTTCCACAAATCTGTCGCCGAGAGACTCGGTGTACTGGTGCTTCATCATGGTTTGGTAGTCGGGACGTTCGCGATCCACGAACTTGCCGACAATGATCTCTCCGGTCATAGTCATGCCGACTTCGCTGGTCGAGCATCCATTGCGGACCTTGCTCTTCGCCTTGTAGTCCTTCATGGCGTCGAGTCCATCGCCCAGTTTGTTGCGGCGCTGATAAAGCGTGGGGCAAGGCGCGATCACTTCGATGAAGGAGAAGCCTTTCTTCTTGAAAGCTTCGCCGATCGAGCGCGCCAATTGCCGGACGTGGAACGTAGTCCAGCGAGCGACGTAAACGGCTCCTGCGGCTTCAACCAGGTGCGGCAGATTGAAAGAAGGTTCGAAAACGCCGTAAGGATTGGTGGAGGTCGTCGACTGATCGGGCGTAGTGGGCGCGGTCTGACCTCCCGTCATCGCATAGATCAGGTTGTTGACGCAGATCACCTTCAGGTCGATATTGCGGCGCGCGGCGTGGATGAGGTGATTGCCGCCGATTGCTGACAGATCGCCGTCTCCGGAGTAAACCACCACGTTCAGCTTTGGGTTCGCCAGCTTCAGCCCGGTGGCAAATGGAATCGCGCGGCCGTGCGTAGTGTGGAAGGAATCCAGATTGACGTAGCCAGCCACGCGGCCGGTGCATCCGATGCCAGAAACCAGGGCCAGCGAACCAATGTCGATTTTCGATTCAATCAGCGCGCGGGCAAACGAATTTACTGTGGTGCCGATGCCGCATCCCGGACACCAGATGTGAGGAATGCGATCGCTGCGCAGAAACTGCTCTACGGGATTCACTACATCAGCGTTGAATAGGTCGGTATTTAGGCTTTCTGACATCGACTGGCCTCCACGATCGCGTTCAGGATCTCTTCCGGGTTATGAACTCCGCCGCCCGCGTGCGATACGGCAAATGTTTTTGCACGGCCAGCGGTGGCCCGCTCTACTTCGCGGACCATCTGCCCGAGGTTCAGTTCGGGAACCACGAAGGCCTTCACTTTCGCGGCGAGCTCAGCAATTTTCTTATCGGGAAACGGCCAGGCCGTGATCAAACGCAACTTCCCTACTCGCAAGCCGCGGTCTCGGGCCGCGCCAATGGCGCGTTGTGCAACTCGCGAGGTGATTCCGTATGAAATGACGACGACATCCGCGCCCTCGAGATTTTCCTCCTCGAAAAGGGCGATGCGATCGGCGGCGTCGCGAATCTTGTTTTGCAGACGACGCACCAGCTTGTCCTGGACGGGCGGCGTCATGTTGGGATAGCCGCGGTCGTCGTGGGTCAGGCCGGTGACGTGAAAGTTGTAGCCTTCGCCAGCGTGGGCCATCTCCGGAACCAGGTCGCCGTTGGTGCCATAAGGGAGATAGTCGACTACCGATTTCCGCGTGTGTTTGCGGGCAACAACCTCGATCTGGTCGGCGGGAGGAATGACGACCTTCTCGGTCATGTGTCCGACGACTTCGTCCATCATGAACATCACGGGCACGCGGTATTCTTCGGCCAGATTGAATGCTTTGATGGTGAGGTCGAAGCACTCCTGCGGAGAATTAGGGCAAAGGGCGATGATCTCGTAGTCGCCATGCGAACCCCAGCGCGCCTGCATCATGTCGGCCTGAGCGGGGAGAGTGGGCAATCCGGTTGATGGACCGCCGCGCTGGACATCGACGAAAACGCAAGGCGTTTCGGTCATCGCCGCGTAGCCGATATGCTCCATCATGAGCGAGAAGCCGGGACCCGAGGTGACAGTGAAAGCCTTCGCGCCGGCCCAGACCGCGCCTTGCAGCGTGATGGAGGCGGCGAGTTCGTCTTCCATTTGAATGAAGGTTCCGCCGACCATGGGCACGCGCGAGGCAAAGCGCTCGACGACTTCGGTGGAAGGAGTGATCGGATATCCGGCGGCGAAGCGGCTACCAGCAGCCAGCGCGCCCTCACAGCAGGCGTGGTCGCCATCCATAAAGTGCGTGCCGGTCAGGACGCCGCGAGGATCAGCTTTCTGAATTTCCGGATTCATTGTTCACCATCCTTGGCTGCATCGGTCTTGGCTTTCGGGGCTTCGACTTTTCCGCCAGCGATCGCGAAGTCCGGACAGTACATCCCGCACAGATCGCAACCACTGCACTTTTCGGGATGAACAACATGCGGGGGATGGTAACCCTTGGAGTTGAAAGCGGAGGAAAGCGCGAGCACGTGGCTGGGACAAAACTCCACACAGAAGCCGCAGGCTTTACAACGCTCGACGACGATAGAAACGCGTCCTTTTGCCATGAAATCTCCACCTAAGAGTGGTAAGAATGCGCAGCGAAAATCTGATGGTCATTATGCTTTTTGGGGGGTCCGCCTCGATGTGACAGTCGTCACTGGTGCTGGTGAGGCGACGCACACTCTTGCGGCTTAGGGCTTGTCCTCTGGGGCGTTGCGGGAACATTACCTTGTGGTGACATTCGATACAGTTCGGGGTGCCTTCGATCACAGCATTCGGTAAGCAGGAAACGGAGAATGATGAGTTCACTAATATTTCTCACCGTTTCCTAAGGGGGCCACCATGTTCGAAGCTGAAGTTGAGATGGAACGACGCTCATCGTTCTTGCCGTTAGTGCTCATGATGTGTCTGGTAGCAGCGATCGGCGGCTTGGCGGTTTACATCGTGCTCCAGGTTCGTGAGAGGACTCCGCTCAGCGCAGAGCAGGCAAGCCCGGTAGTCGCCGCGACGCTGCAAAAGGCGGCTCCAGCGAACATCCACTTCCATACCGGCCACGTAAAGCCGAGCGGAGACGACAAGCCCGCGGATCCAAACTATCGGCTGCTGGAAAAGGCCGGCATCGTCAAAATGGCGAAGGCGGAGCACAGCGCCACTCTGGTTTCGCTGACTCCGGCGGGGGAGCGGCTATTGACCGGACTACCAGGATTCAAGAAGACGGAGGAAGCAGACGGCACGATTCTGGTGGAGGCCCCGCTGGCGCAACGGCAATTTGTGAGTGTGGCGAGTGTGGAGATGAGCGGCGTCAACAATGCAGTTGTCGTCTACAACTGGAAATGGATTCCGAATCAACTGGGCGACGTATTTGACGCGGGCGGCTCGATGGTGAAGAGTTTCAATCTCTGGGAGCGTCAGACCCTGATCAACAAATACAATGCCGATTTCTATCACGGGGATTCGACGAGATCCACGATAGTTCTGGCCCGCAACGGCCACGCATGGAAAATCGAACAGTAGCCATCGGCGCGACTGCAGCGATAGAGATATGGAGTAAGTTTTAAGTTCAAAAGAAGGATTTTAATAAGGAGAAAGCAATGTCCGTAAGAATAATGGTTTTGATGTTAATCGCTTTGTCCGTTTGCGCCTGCACGCTCGCCGCGCAGGACACAATGCAGGATAAAGGAACCACCATCCAACACGTGCCGATCAAGGCCACTTCACCGGTATCCGGCAAGGAGATGTACACATCTTACTGCGCCGTATGCCATGGAACCGACGGTAAGGGTGGAGGCCCCGCCGCCAGTGCGCTGAAAGTTCCTCCTACCGACCTTACGCTGTTGAGCAAGAACAACGGGGGCAAGTATCCTTCCATGAAAGTGACTGCCTCAATTCACGGCGAATCTGCCCTTCCCTCTCACGGTTCGAAAGAAATGCCGGTGTGGGGAACACTATTCTGGAACCTTAGCGGCGGACATGAAGGCGAAGTGCAGCAACGCGTCGCCAACCTCAACAAGTACATTGAATCGCTGCAAGCGAAGTAATAAACGAGCAACCCGATCCAGAAGGGCGCAAGCTAACGCTTGTGCCCTTTGTATTTGCGGGGCCTCGTAGGGTCTAATGGAAAACGCTGCGGTCTGTGACGATACTTCTTACTCCGTCTCGGCGAGCGAACCCGCTACGTCATGCAGGGCTGATGCGGGATCGCTCTCCCGAGCGTCAACCACGGCGATGGCCACTACGTTGACGATCTCCTCGACCTCGGCGCCCCGGGCCAGCAGATGCACGGGCCGGTTCATGCCCATAAGGATGGGGCCCAAGGTTTCGCATCCGCCGATCGTTGCCAGGAGCTTGCAGGCTATGTTGGCCGACGCAAGGTTCGGGAATATCAAGACGTTCGCTCCACCCTTCAACGAACTGAACGGGTAAGTCTGCTCGAGCATTTCTGGGGAGACCGCCGCATCGGCCATGATCTCGCCATCAACGATCAGCGTCGGATCAGCTTTGTGCAGGAGCTCGACGGCTCGGCGTACCTTTTCGCACTCGGGGTGTTGGGTGGAACCGAAACTGGAGAAGGACAGCATGGCGACACGGGGAACAACATCGAACCGACGCGCCTCCTGCGCCACACACAACGCGATTTCGACCAAGTCCTCCGCTGACGGGTCAACGTTGACGCTGGTGTCGGCGAGGAAAAACAGATCTCCCTTCTTGGTGATCATGGGATAGCAGCCAGCAACTTTGTGCAACCCCTCGCGCATGCGGACGATCTGCAATGCCGGACGGATGGTCTCGGGAAAGTGCTGCGTGACGCCAGCGACCAGAGCATCGGCGTCTCCCATGCGCACCATCATGGACGCGAAAATGTTGCGGTCGTCGATGAGCGTGTGAGCTTCGGTGAGTGTGACCCCCCGGCGCTGCCGCAAGCGGTATAGTTCCTGAATGTAGCTCTCACGAAGAGGCGACGAGGTGGGATCCACTATCTTCGCGTCTTTCAAATCCAATCCCAGTTCCGCCGCTTTGGCAAGAATGTCAGCAGCGTTGCCCAGCAGAATCGGCGTAGCGATCTTCTCGTCGAGGATGGAATTGCTAGCGCGCAGGATTTTCTCATTGTCGCCTTCCGGGAAGACGACCTGTTTCGGTTTTGCCTGCGCTTTTTGAATCATCATGCGAGAGATTTCATGCGCTTTTCCCAGATGCCGCTCCAGTTGTTCGCGGTATGCACGGATATCGACGGGTTCCTGCGCGACGCCGGTTTCCATCGCGGCCTTGGCCACGGCGGTTGATTCCCAGACAAGTACGCGGGGATCAAACGGCTTAGGGATGAGGTAATCAGGCCCGAACTTCAGCCGCGCGACTCCGTAGGCACGACACACCGAGTCCGGCACATCTTCCTTCGCCAGCGCTGCCAGAGCGCGAGTAGCGGCCATTTTCATTTCTTCATTGATCGTCGTCGCCCGCACATCTAACGCGCCGCGGAAAATAAAGGGGAAGCCGAGGACATTGTTCACCTGGTTGGGATAGTCGGAGCGCCCGGTGGCCATGATGACGTCCGCACGAGCCGCTTTCGCCTCATCGTAGGTGATCTCGGGGTCAGGATTCGCCATTGCGAAAACAATCGGATTAGCCGCCATCGATCGCACCATGTCGGGCGTGATCGCGCCCTTCACGGAGAGGCCAAGGAATACGTCGGCGTTCTTCATCGCTTCCGCGAGGGTGCGAAGATTGGTCTCGATCGCGAAACGTTCTTTGTAGGGATTCATGCCGGCGGTACGGCCTTTGTAGATCACTCCCTTGGTGTCGCACAGGATGACGTTCTCGCGCTTAACACCGAGTCGGACGTAGTGCTCGGCACAAGCAAAGCCAGCAGCTCCCGCGCCGTTGACCACGACGCGAATCTTACTGATGTCCTTCCCGACAACTTCCAGGCCGTTGAGCAACGCGGCGCCGGAGATGATCGCGGTACCGTGCTGATCGTCGTGAAAGACAGGAATTTTCATCGTCTTTTTCAGAGTCTCTTCGATGTAGAAGCACTCGGGAGCCTTGATGTCTTCGAGGTTGATGGCTCCGAATGTTGGCTCGAGCAACTGACAGACCTTGATAACCTCGTCCGGATCATGAGTGTTCACTTCAATATCGAAGACATCGACGTTGGCAAAGCGCTTGAATAGAACCGCCTTCCCTTCCATGACTGGCTTGCCTGCGAGGGCGCCGATGTCGCCGAGTCCAAGAACTGCTGTTCCATTAGTTACAACTGCGACCAGATTGCCGCGCGCCGTGTACTTGAAGGCATCGTGCGGATTGTTCTGAATCTCCAGGCATGGAACAGCGACTCCCGGCGTATAGGCCAGGCTAAGATCGCGTTGCGTGCGGCACGGCTTGGTAGGAGTGATTTCAATTTTTCCTGGATGAGTGCCGAAGTGGTAGTCGAGCGCTTGCTGCTTGGTAACCATGGGTTCTCCTCGCTGTTCTGGGCAGCCTGATTCGTTTGGCGTTGTGTGTGATTTCTAAGATGATCAACACTAAACTATGTCTCTTCCGCGCCAATCGGGCTGTGATCTCTCTCACTGCTTAGTGTGCCGGACAGAGCGACCCTGAGGGTGTGAGGAGCGTCACAACAGCATGTGTCTGGCAGCACAGCTAATCGTTCCTTCTCGACGGAAACTGACCTCAGACGAGGCCTGCCCTACGCGCTGCTGGAATGCGCAAGCTGCAAACGGGCAATACGAGGCGGACCCGAAGCTGTTCTTAGGAGGCTGGTTCATGCTCTCACCCTACGGAATGGAAATTGTAGAAAGTTGTATTACCTGCAAACTGCGGACGGATCGGATCTTCTGCGATCTGCCGGCGAATGCTCTGCAAGCTTTTGAAGCCATCAAGTATGCGACCGCATATCCCCAGGGTGCCGTCTTGTTTGTGGAAGGGCAGCTGCCGCGGGGCATTTTCGTGCTCTGCAAAGGCAGCGTAAAGCTTTCGATCAATTCCCCGAGCGGCAGAACCGTCATCGTGAAGCTGGCTGAACCGGGCGAAGTACTTGGCTTGAGCGCGACGATCTCCGGGAAGCCCTATGAAGTCACGGCGGAAACCATCGATCCATGCCAGGTCAACTTCGTAAAACGCGAGGATTTTCTTCATTTCCTGAAGGATGATGTGGAGGCCTGTTTCAAAGTGGCGGAGCAGCTGAGCGAGAAATATCACAGCGCATGCAAGGAAGCTGGCTCGCTGGGACTTTCGCACTCAGCAGCGGAGAAGCTGGCAAAGCTGCTCCTGGAATGGAGTTCCAAGAATGGGGAAGCCTCGAAGGCAGAGCCCCGCTTGAAACTGCGGCTGACCCACGAAGAGATTGCCCAGATGATCGGGACTTCGCGGGAGACCGTCACCCGTTTGTTCGCGGATATGAAGAAGCGCCAGATCGTGCAGTCAAAAGGCTCAACGCTGGTGATTCGCAACACGTCCGCGCTGCGGGACTTGGCAAACCACAACTAAGGGAACTCAGTTCTCAGTTCTCAGTCTTGAGCGCTCAACCCTCCGTGTCGGGCTAACCCCTTGTATTTCAGTGATTTTGACCGCGTGACCTGGATCACAATTTCGGGTGATGTCAGTCACCGCTCGATGGTCGCTTCTGCCTTATTGTTGCGCCCAGGTGGGTTCTTCAAATTACCTGGTTCGAGTAGGAAGGAAATCATACATGGCCTCCGCAAACGGCAACGGACATCATTCCAATCCTGCGGGCAAGAACAAGCCGCGACTAATTTTCTGGGAGTTGACCAAAGGTTGCAATCTTCGTTGCATTCATTGCCGGGCTACTGCGACTGAACTCAGCGCTCCGTCGGACCTATCCACGCAAGCAGCACGCGAGATCATCGATCAGATTGCGGAGGTCTCCAATCCCATCCTGGTGCTCAGCGGTGGCGAACCGCTTTTCCGATCCGACATTTTCGACCTGGCACGTTATGGCACAGACAAAGGGCTGCGTGTAGCGCTGGCGACGAATGGAACACTGGTAAGCAAACACGTCGCGCGCATGATCGTCGATAGCGGAGTGCAGCGTGTTGCCATCAGTCTCGACGGCGCAGACGCGCTCACGCATGATACCTTCCGCGGCATCCCCGGTGCATTTGACGCGGCGATTGCGGGATTCCGAAATCTGAAAGCTTTGGGCATGTCGGTGCAGATCAATACGACGATTGCCCGGCACAACGCGCACCAACTTCCGGCCGTGCTCGACCTGGCTCGATCGATTGGAGCCGACGCGCTGCATACGTTCTTGTTAGTACCGGTAGGTTGCGGAGTGGACATCGCCGAAGAGCAGATGGTCCCGCCGGAAGAGTACGAGAAGATGTTGAACTGGTTCTACGATCGCTCGCTCGAAGGTGGAATCGAAATGAAAGCGACGTGCGCGCCTCACTATTTCCGCGTCGTTCGTCAGCGCCGAGCAGCCGAGCACCGTTCTGAGGCCGCAGCCGCACAGGCACACAAAGAGACCACGGTTACTGAGGGATCGCCAGCGATCGGTCCTACCGAGATGCTGATGCCCGGTTCGACCGGGATGGAGTTGAAGCCTCAAGGGCACGGTCAACCAGTCGGCCATCCGGGAAGTCATCCTTCCGATATGAATGCGATGACCAAGGGATGCCTGGCGGGAACCGCTGTATGTTTCATTTCTCATCAGGGCGAGGTTTTTCCCTGCGGATATCTCCCAGCTTTGGCGGGAGACTTGAGAAAGCAGCCGTTCGCTGAAATCTGGGAAAGTTCTGCTGTGTTCAACGAGTTGCGCGACACCAACAACCTTAAAGGAAAATGTGGATGTTGCGAGTTCCGCAATATCTGCATGGGCTGCCGCGCGCGTGCGTATGCGGCGACGGGCAATTATCTGGATGAAGAACCATTCTGTGTGTACCAACCGCAGGCGAAAGGCTTAAAGAAGGAGAAAGAAACAACAGTCGTGTAGCGAAGGCATGCTGCCGTCCCGACGCCACGACTTACAACAAAAGCCGGTCTCGATCCGTTGCGATTCCCCACATCGGAATTCCCCTGCTTCCACGTGTCTGAAAAGACGTGTTTCCGGGGCCAAAAGACACCAAGCCAGCGTGATATCCCTCAACTCAGACCTTATAACTCCCACTTCCCTTCTCATAACGTCGCGCTAACTCACTGAAACTACGTGCTAATCGCTTTGGCATGCCGGGTGCTTTTCTAAGGGTGTGGTGTAAGGAGCCTCTAACCCTTGGAACCGGCGTTGATGGTCATTGGCCTGAACTATCGAACCGCTCCGGTAGATGTGCGGGAGCGGTTCTGGATCAGCGCGAGCCGGCGTTGCGAGGCCCTGGTTCATCTCGCGAAAGCTGAGGGTATTGAAGAAGTCATCGTGATGGGAACCTGCAACCGCACCGAATTCTGGTTGTGGGCTCCTGATGTAACTCTGGCTGCCAACTCGGTGATGCGCATGTTGGGCACCGAATATGGATTAAAGCTCTGCGAGTGGAAACACTTTTATCGGCTGCTCGACGAAACTGCACTGCTGCAGATCTTCCGCGTGGCCTCAAGTCTTGATTCGATGGTGGTCGGCGAACCACAGGTCGTCTCGCAAGTGAAGGATGCGTGGCAGCAAGCACGGAGTTTGGGAACCACGGGGCGATTCCTCGATTCGGTGCTGCAGAAGGCGCTCGCCGTCTCGACACGCGTTCGCACAGAAACTGCGATCGGCGACTCGGTGGTTTCAATTCCCTATGCTGCCGTGGAGCTTGCCCGGCAGACTCTCGGCACACTGGAAAACAAGAAAGTGGTTCTGCTCGGCGCGGGCGAGATGAGCGAACTCTCGGCTCGCGGTCTGCTCACACAAGGAGCAAGCTCTGTCCGGGTAGTGAATCGCACTCTCGAGCACGCCACACAGCTCGCGGCGAAACTGGGTGGGACTGCGGTCCCATTTGACGACCGCTGGCAGGCCATGGCGGATGCCGACATCATCATCAGTTCGACGTCATGCCCACACACAATTCTCAATCGTGAGGAAGCCGAGGCCATGCTGCAGGGGCGAGCGCGGCGGCCTCTGGTCATCGTGGATATCGCCATGCCGCGCGACATTGATGCGTCGGTGCGCGAAGTCAAAGGCATCTTCCTTTACGATCTCGACGATCTGGAGAACGTGGCCGACAAGAACGCGGCGGAACGCGACCTCGCGGCTGCTGAGGGACAGAAGATTCTGCAAGCTGAAGCCGTAGGGTTCCGCCATAAACTAACGACGGAACGCGTGGTGCCGACAATCGTGGCATTGCGCTCGAGGCTGGACGAGATATGCCGGCAAGAACTGGATTCCTTCCGAAAGGAGAGCGGGCCGTTTTCCAGGGACCAGGACGAAATGTTAAATTCTGTCATGTCCAGGATGACGCAAAGGATCGCAGGGTCCCTGGCTCGTGAACTCAAGGAACTTCCAGAGAAAGTGCAGCAGGAACAAATGACCACTGCGTTGCAGCGGCTATTCCATCTGCAAACCGCCGAACAGGCGATTGCCGGCACCAAATCTGTGTAGGGGAAGTTTTCAGTTTTCAGTTTTCAGTTTCCCGTTCTCGATTCTCCGTTCCTTCGCCTGAAAATAAATTTCTTGGTGGTGGTTGGCGGAAAGGGTCTTTTTGGGGATTTCTTGCTCCTGGTTTGGTTGCTGATTGGTGGCGGTGATTACCCCTCCCTTGCTCGGTCTTTTGGAATCAAGACTTTGGCAGGGTTCTCTGGCCAGGTCTTTGAGGAATAAGGACTTAGAGGTAAAGTCTTTATTCTTCTTTCATTTAGCGCCGCTCTTATCACAATCCTGGCTTCTGGGCTGGGGCGTTTGCTTCGCACCGGCGTTTGGAGCCCATTTCGTCCCGATCAAAAAGTCAAGCTTGACAAGAGCGAGGCCACCAGAGGGGGTCGCTCCCTGGAGGCAGTCTGCGAGGCATGGCGATCGTTTTGCTACCGGCGGTATCGCGACGAGGATGGGATAAACTCCTTCCAAGTGCAGTGAAACCTAAGGCTCTGTTGCGTTGGTGGAGGAAACGTTCGTGGCGCCCATTCTTCTCTGGCTGATCATGTTCCTCTGCCTGGTGATTTCGGTCGTCAAGTATCTGATGGGACTTATCCTCAGAATCTCGTTCCCGACCGCCAAAATTCGCAAGGACTACACCTGGCAACCTACCGTGAGCGTTCTTTTGCCCTGCTACAACGAGGGCCGCACCGTATACAACTCCATTGAAAGCATCAGCAAATGTAACTATCCCAACGACCGCTTTGAAATCATTGCCCAGGACGACTGTTCAGTGGACGATAGCCACGAGTGGATGCTCAAAGCCCAGCGTGATTTCTCCAACATTCCCATCCGCGTGGACCGAAATGACTTCAATTGCGGCAAGGCGCGGACAGTCTGCAACGCCCTGCAACACTCATCTGCCGAAATCATCATCTCCATTGACTCCGACTGCATTTTCCACCCCGATGCGATTCGCGAGCTGACTGCCTGCTTCGCGGAGCCTGGAATCGGCTCGGTCGGCGGCCGCGTCGGCGTCAGCAACCCAAACGACAACGTCATCACTGCGATTCAGACCATCGTTTACTACGCTGCCTTTGAGCTGTACAAGATTCCCGAGAACATGACGCGCAGCGTCTGCTGCATCAGCGGTTGCCTCTTCGCCATTCGTCGTGAGCTGCTGCTGGAGATTGAACCAGCCTTGCGCGCCCGCCACTGGTTCGGCATTCCGGTCAATCAGGGAGAAGATCGCTTTCTCACTCATCAAGCTCTAATGCGCGGCTACGGAACCTACATCAACAACGATGCCCTCTGCTGGACCGCCGTTCCCACCAAGCTGTCGGTGCTTTTCAATCAACAACTGCGTTGGCGAAGCAGCATCCTGCGCGACTTGTTTTACACTCTCCGTAGCTTGCCGCAGCACGTCTTCAAGCTTCACCCCAATACCATCTTCACCATGATTCTTACGCCCTTGGGCGCTTTGATCGCGCTGCTGATGGTCATCACCATGCTTTCCACGAATCCACTCGCCTGGGCTGGTCCGCAGTCGCTGGTTGTCTATCTCGGCATCGCCGCCGCTTTGAGCTGGGCCATCAAGAAGTACAGTGTCAGGGAAACCATCCGGCATCCACTGGCCTTTGGCGCTTACATCGCCTGGTCCGTCGCCAGTTCTCTGTTCATCACGCCCCTCGCACTGTTGACGTTTGATTCCGGCGACTGGGGCACACGCGCCAAAGCACCCGAGGGGGCCAACATTGTCCACGACAACGCCTGATGCAACGCGCGAAAAGGAAAAAACCCGCAAGCCGCTGCAATTGATCGTCTACAAAATAACCCTTGCTCTCTATCGCGTCTTTGCCATCATTACGCTTTATGCCGTGCTTGGCGGCATTCTGGCGTATGCCTTCGTGATGGGATTCTATGCCATCAACAGCAGTTGGGCAGCGCCGGTCATCCTCTCAGCTTCCGATGAAAAAAGTCTCGACTTCACGCAGAAGTTGGTCATCAGCCGGCAATCCATCGAGGACCTCAAGGTCGACGTCGTACGCCAACAAACCACGCTCACAGAAATGAACAAGTATCGCGCTTCCCTTCTTGCTCTTGATCGCGAGTTGCAGACGGCCATCGCCAGCCAGCACGATCACGATCAACTCACTGGACCGCAACTGGCTGAGCTCGACAAACAAAAGCAGGTGGACAATCGCAAAACGCTAGAGGTGTTAGTCCAGATTCGCCAGATTGAAGCGCAAATCAAGAGCGACCTTGCAGCCGGACTGATCACCAAAGGAGATGCCGCCACGCAACTGGCCGCACTCAACCACGCGAACACCGACTACACCGATAGCCGTATCGCCGACGTGATGCTGAGCGACAGCGTTCTCGACAAGACAACCGTCGGTACGAAGACGTTGGAAGTGCTCGAAAAGCAAGCCGAACTCCGCTCAGACATTGCAACCCTCGAGGTGACTCTGAGCGTTGCGGAAAAACAGTTGCAGGAAGACAATCGCCAAATTGACCGCCTGCGCGACGCCATCACCATCGCCAAGCAGAGTCCCTATTATCTCAACGCTAACGGGGACAAGCGGCTTTACTTTGCATTTGTTCCCTACGACAATCAGGCCCATGCAACAGTCGGCGCGCCGATCTATGACTGCTACCTCAATATGGCTCTTTGCCGCAAAGTTGGCACTGTCAAGCAGGTCTTTCTCGGCGAACAGGTCATCAACCATCCCATCTTCAAGAACCAAGTGCGGGGCCTCACCATTTTGATGGACTTGTCTCACCCCGAATCCGCAAAATCACAGACAGTTTTTCTGGGTCGCAAACCACTGTTGTTGTAGCCAGGCATCGCGCCGTATTGGATTTTTCAGGAGCACAATCATGTCTCGCCGAATCTCGCATCCATTTCTCATTGCCGTTCTGCTGCTTTCCATTTCAACGTTTGTGGCGGCACAAAACCTGGAGTCCGATCAGAAGGCTTATTGCGTCTATCTCACCGAACAGGCCAAGGCGCAGAGTGATTTCCTTCGCTCGCCCAACGCTCTCGGTGGCTTTACTCAGCCTGAAACCGGGCTGCCGATACAACTGCTCGTCGGCGCTCAACTCAGTCTTTCCAATTTGAAAAAGGCTGGAATCACTCTTGATGCTGCTCGCAGGAACTGCGAACTCTACAAAGCTTCCAGCGACGTGCTGCTGTCTCTGCAATATGCTTTGCCCGCCGTAGAGAAAGATGCGCTCACGCATCGTCTCCTCCTCATCGACGGGGCTTCCCAGTCGCTCGAAGTGCTGATCGTCAAGACAACACAGATGGTCGAGGCTCAGAACATGACTCGCCCGATGCTTGTCTCCCTGCTTTCCAATCGGATCAAGCTCGATGCGGATCGCGCCGAGACGCAGTCGAAGATCGCCTCGCTCTATGTTCCGCAATTATCCAATCAGCCGCTCAAGCTGCAGGTCGCCGCCAAGCAGTCCAGCGACAACGCCGAGCAGAGATCCCTGGCTCGTCTCACCCGCCAGAACAACTGGGATGTAGCCCTCACCGTGGGCGCGCACCAGCAACTCAACCCAGTGGCCAATGGCTTTGAGCCTTATGGTGAAGTCAGCGTCACTTACAATCTGGGGAGTCACGCTATCGACAAGCACCTCGACCGCTCGGTCGACGCTTACTCCAGTTGGAAAAAAGTGCAGGAGAGCGACGTTGAGCGAGGCATGGACGTACTGCACGATCAGGTTCAGCAGACTATCATTGTGCAGAAGAATCGCATCAAGTCGCTCCAGAAGGAGACCGAGGAAATCGAGAAGAATCTCAAACTGGTCAGCGACAGCGACACCAGTGCGGCTCTAGACTTTCGGAACCAGTTGATCTCCACACAGCTTCTGCTCGGCATCGAAACCGGCGATGCCTCTTATCGGCTCGATCGCTTGGAAGACTTTGTCAGCAAGAATTTCTGATCGGGGCACCGTCGAGATTGTCGAGCGCCTGACGCAGGTCCGCGATCAGATCTTCAGTATCTTCAACACCAACTGAATAGCGGATGAGCGCTTCCGGAATGCCGCTGGCGGCGCGCTCTTCGGGCGTGGATTCTACGTGGCTCGTGGTGGCTGGTGGCCCAGCGACCGTTTCTACCGCTCCGAGATTTGCGGCTAGATTTACGTAGCGGAGGCGCGGAAGGAATTTCTTCACCTCTTCGAAGCCTCCGTGGAGAGCGAAGCTTAGAACGCCGCCGAAGCCCTTCATCTGACGGCTGGCGATCTCGTGATTCTCGTGCGTTGGTAGTCCGGGGTAATAGACTTTCGCTACTTTGGGGTGCGCGTCGAGGAAACGGGCAATCGCCAGCGCGCTTTCGTTCTGCTGGCGCACGCGCAAATGCAGCGTCTTCATCCCACGTAAAAGAAGATAGGCAGACATCGGTTCGAGGCACGCGCCGTTGATTTCGCGGAAATGATAGATACGGTCGATCAAGCTCTTCGCGCCGCAGACTACACCGCCGAGCGCGTCGGCATGGCCGCCGAGAAACTTGGTCGCGCTATGAATGACTAGATCGGCGCCGAGTTCCAGCGGACGCTGATTGATCGGCGTGGCGAAGGTGCTGTCGACGGCGACCAGTGCTCCGTGACGATGTGCCGCGGCAGTCAGCCTGGCGATATCGACGACCTTGATCGTTGGGTTCGTGGGCGTTTCCAGATAGAGCAGCTTGCAGCCTTTTGCGACGGCGGCTTCGATCGCATCGTGATCGGTCGTATCGCATAGCGTGACGTTTATTTGAAATCGCGGCAGGAATTCCACGAAGAGTTTATTGGTCCCGCCGTAGGTGTCTTTGATCGAGACAACGCGGTCTCCGGGAGAGAGCAGCGTAAACAAAGTATTGCTGATGGCCGCCATGCCGCTGGCAAAACTGGTCGCCGCCTCGGCGCCTTCGAGGTCGCGGACTTTATCTTCAAATGCTGCGACGGTAGGGTTGGTGTTGCGGCCGTAGATGTGTCCGGGCTTTTTGCCGAGCGCAACTTCAAGCCACTCGTCGACCGTCTTGTAACCGAAGGAGACGCTCAGCGCGACTGCGACTTGTGTCGCATTGGCCCAGCGCTCGCCTTGTTCTCCGGACCAGACAGCTTGCGTGCCCAGTCCCGGACGGCCGGCTTGTTTAGGATTGTCCACAGATGTCCTTGCACAGCGCCCGCACTCGAAGCCTTTGGTCTCTGGCTCAGCCGGGTCGATAAACGGAAGTGAAAATCAAGAGCTCATGGTGCATGCGGTTTGCTGCCCCTTCTCGAAAAACGCGAGAGTTGGGCACCCCAGACTTTTATGATTCTTCTACTGCGCTCGTTTGAGCGCCTTCTTCGTCGCCGCGGATCAGGCCGAATTTCTTTAGCTTGTAGCGCAGTGCGTCGCGGCTGATGTCCAGCAACTTGGCGGCGTGCGTCTGATTGCCGTTGGCTTGGCGCATGGCTAACTCGACCATCGAGTGCTCGACTTCTTCTAACGACGTGCCGCCTTCCGGAATGTAAAGCCGTGGGAGGGTTCGGCCGTTCGGCAGCGTCTGTCCGCCATCTGCCGGTGAGGTTCGTTCGAAGACTGTCCGGCCTCCGGATTCGCCCACCGAGAACGGGAGGTAGACCGGACGCAAGAAGGGCTCGTCTTCGAGAATCATGCCGCGCTCGATCGTGTTCTTCAGCTCGCGAACATTTCCTGGCCAGTTGTGGCTGAGAATCAAGCGGCGCGTGTCGTCGGTGATTCCGCGAACGGATTTCTTGAAGCGGCGGTTGTAGCGGTCGATGAAAAAGTCGACCAGGGGAAGGATGTCCTCCTTGCGGTCGCGCAGCGGCGGAATGAAAATCGCAATAATGGCGAGGCGATAATAAAGGTCCTGGCGGAATTGACTTTCGCGCACCGCTTTTTCGAGGTCGCGATTGGAGGCCGCGATCACGCGTACGTCTACCTGCATGTCGCGGATGCCGCCCACGCGGCGGATCACCTGATCTTCGAGCACGCGCAGCAGTTTGGCTTGCAGGAGGGGAGAGAGTTCTCCAATTTCGTCGAGGAAGAGCGTGCCGCCATCGGCTGCCTCAAACAATCCTTTCTTCATCTGCTTGGCGTCGGTGAATGCGCCTTTTTCGTGACCGAACAATTCGGCTTCCATCAGAGTTTCGGGAATGGCTGAGCAGTTGATCGCCACGAAAGGCTTTTCCTGGCGGGTACTTTCGTAGTGGATGGCTTTGGCGATTAGATCTTTGCCGGTTCCGCTCTCGCCTTGAATCAGAATCGTGGTGGCTTCGCTCGAGGCAACTTTCTTCACGAAGTTCATCAACTCGGTCATCTTGGCGGAGACACTGACCACGTTGTGATAACCGGCGCCACGGCGTACTTCCCCGCGGAGATTCTGCACCTCGGTACGCAAGCTGGTGGCTTCGAGGGCGTTCTTGATGGCGACATGCAGCTCGTCGAAATCGATCGGCTTGCCTACGAAGTCGTATGCGCCGAGTTTCAATGCGGCTTTGACATCGTCCAGCTGCGGATCGGCAGTGATCATAATGACGGCGCGGGCGTCGCCATTTTTCTTCAGCTGATCGAGAACTTCGATGCCCGTTAGGTCGGGCATGCGGACGTCTAGCAGGACCAGGTCGGGAGATTCGCGCTGTGCCAACTTGAGTCCGGGCTCGCCCGATTCCGCCTCGATTACGTGGTAACCCCACTCTTCACACTTCTGGCGGAGAGACCAGCGCACCAGGCGTTCATCGTCAACAATCAGGATTTTCTCAGCAGGCATGCCCTGTTTAATTTACTACGAATGGGAGGAAAGCCGTCAGCTGTCAGCTCTCAGCTAAAACGAACTTGGTTGACTGCGGACTCTTACGAAACTGCGGCTTGGACGACTGGCGTGCTGAACGGCAGCAACACTTCAAACCTGCTTCCCTTCCCGACCACGCTGCTCACCGTGATTCGGCCTTGATGTTCCTCTACGATTCGGCGTGCCAGGGAGAGGCCGAGGCCGGTGCCGTTACCTTTGGTGGTGAAGAACGGCCGGAAGATGTGGGACAACTGCTGCTCGGGGATGCCGCGACCGGTGTCGGTGACGCTCACGCTGGCGCAATTGTCTTCGGATCCGATCTCGACGCGGATGGTGCCCGCTCCTTCGGTGGCCTGCACGGCGTTCAGCAGAAGGTTCAGAAGCACCTGGTGAATCTGGTCGCTATCGTGTTCGACTTCGGCGAGATCAGGTGACTTCTGCAATTCGATCTTGATGGGCTTGGAGAGTACTTGCTGGCGAGCCAGCATCACAGCGTGTTCGACGGTGGTGTTCAGATTGCTGCGGCTCATCTTCGGCGGGTGTGGTCTGGCGGTTTCGAGAAGATCGGTCAGGATGCGGTTGATCTGGGCGACTTCCAGACGAACGTCTTTCAACACCGCACGTGCGGGACTGGTCGAAGGTAAATCGCGGCCGATGATTTCGATGACTCCGGCAATTCCGGCTAGGGGGTTGCGGATCTCGTGAGCCAGGCCTGTCGCGAGTTCGCCCAGCGTCGCGAGGTGCTCGGCGCGAGACATTTGGGTACGGTGTAGGATCTCGATCTCTTCACGGCTTTCCCGCAACTGGCGCAGCATGTGATTGAAGTTGCGGCCGAGGTCTCCGATTTCGTCGTTGCGGTTGGAGAAGCTGACGGCGACATTCAGATCCCCCTCGCTGACGAGTGCGATCTTTTCCTGCAATTCGACCATCGGGCGCTGGATGAAATAGGCAAGCGCGCCGATCGATGCTCCGCAAATGATAACTGCGCCTGCTGCCGCGACCATCAGAACGGCATGGCGCTCGGGGTCGCGAAAGGAGACGGTCGCGACGAGGAATAGCAGCAGGCCGGCCAGAAGTACGAAAACGACCGGCAAGAGCGCTTTGATCTGCCAATTGACGCGAACCGTATTCAATGTGAGCCCCCCACGGGCGCGGCGCCTAAAGGCGCCGCTTGGTTTCCAGAGCTTGCGGCATCGCTAAAGCGATGCCCTGATACGAACCGTTCAACTCTGATACGAAGTATTCAACCATCGAAGCCATTCAACTATCTAAGGCATTCAAACATCGAACCTGTCGTCTTGCCTGTACTCAAGCGTACGCATGCAGGCCTGGCAGCAGGTAGGTGACACCGAAGAAAGTAAACATGACCACTGCAAAACCGGCGATGGCGAAGTATGCGGCACGTCGTCCGCGCCATCCGCGGGTGATGCGCATGTGCAGATAAAGCGCGTATACCAACCAGGTGATCGCCGCCCAGGTTTCTTTCGGATCCCAACTCCAGTACGAGCCCCAGGTTTGGTTAGCCCAGTACGCTCCGGCGGCGATCATCAAGGTCAGTAGGGGGAAGGCCAGACAAATTGTTTTGTAGGTGATGCGGTCGAGGTTATCGGTAGTGGGCAGCAAACGTTCCAGATCGGTGCGGCGCCACACCAGCAGCAGATAAAGGAGGGAGATAAATACGCCACCCACCAGGCCCGACAGTATGAAAGGGGAGGCGGCGAGGCTTGTCGGGAACAATCCGTCCGCATCGAGCGATGGATACCGGCCATCGTTGGCGCGCACGAGAAACATGACCAGGGCCATCACCTGCAGCAGAATGCTGAGGAAGACGCCGCGATTGGCAAAGGTCAGATAGCTTTCGTTGTTCTTCCAGCGCGCCAGTCCATAGCAGACTAGCGGCGCGGCCACGACTAACATGGTCAGGATTAGCAGCCAGCCGAGGTCTGGGATGGTCACGAACAGGCGTACGCCTTTGGAGAGGAATACTTCGCCTTTGCGCTCCGGATCCCAGGCCACGAGGCTCAATGCGCCCCACTTTTCGAAGCGCGTCAGTACGATGCTTGCATAAATCCCGAGGGTGCTGGCGCTGGTTACAGCGAGGAAGGTCTCGGTCTTCATCTTGTCCTGGATCAGGAACATCATGGCGAGAGCAAAACTTAAGGCGCAGGCGGCATAGGCTAACATGGCGAGCGTCACGTGCACGTGCAGCCAGGTTGATTGAAGCGCCGGCACTAATGGATGCACTTCGGTCCGCAGCAACTGCATCAGCACCACGCCGACGATCGCGACAGGCATGGTCACGGTGCCGATCACCTTCACGTCATATTTCTTTTCGGCGATCAGCGTGAGCACGGCTAGCGTCCAGACGAAGCTGAGCAGCATCTCGTAGACACTGGCGAAGGGAGGATGTCCAGCGTCATACCATCGGTGCGCGACGGCTGCGGTGTTGGTGATCAAGCCTGCCCAGGTAGCGAGCGAAGCGAACTTCACATACGACTCGGTGCCGGTGACTCCGAAGCCCAAGTACAGCGCGCCGGCGCCAGCGTAGAAAATCAGCGTGGCGAAGAGCAGGTTCGTCTCGCTCAGAAGATTGCCACTCTTCACGACGTTCAGGAATGCCATGAACAGCAGGAATGCGATCGCCAATCCGACCATTACGATCAGGGTCATGCCGGTTGAGGCTTGCTGCTCTTCCACTTTTGCGCGTGCCATCAGTCCTCCGATACGACGATTCCCTCGGCGGCTAAAGCCGCCACTGAGAGTAAGTCACTTATCGCAGCGGTGAACCGCTGCGCCACCCAAAAGCAAGTGCGAAATCAATGTCCAACCCCAAGTTTCTCCGCGGGCTGGCGTAGTTGCTCTGCGCCAGGAGCGCTGCTCGGAGCGGATTTCAATACCTTTTCGATCGACGCCACGAGGTCGCCGAAGCGCTGTTCAAATGCATCGCGATTGCGGTTCGCGCTTCCGCCGATCCAGAGCGAGAACTTGCCTGTCTTCGGGTCGCGAACCGGTACGATCCAGAAACGCATGTGTATGACGTAGAAAACGAATGCCAGTCCGACGCCCATCAGTAGGACGCCACCCCAGACTCCCCACTGTCCGGGTTCGTGCGAGACCTGAAGGCCGGTGAAGTGGCCCATCTTTAGGTCGGTGGCCTGGAACTGCCAGGGCGATTTCGAGTTGTCCGCGACTTCTTCCATCGCGGGAAACCAGATGTCGAAATCTTTAGCGGCCTTTTTAGAAGTTACGATCAGGTGGGCCGCGGGGTTTTCGAGCTGATTCGATTTCTTGTAAACCTGCCCGTCTCGAACGGCGAAGTCAGGGAAGAACTCCGCGAAACGTACGGTGGTGTCCGCATCGAGCACGGCTGTGTCGTTCAGAGCCAGCCCAATTTCCTGCTTCTTGCTGGGATCATCTTTCGCGAACGCGGCCAAGAGGAGTTTGTCGACTTTTCCGGTTGGACCATAGCTTGATTGGTAAAAACGGACGCCGCTATAAAGGAGAGGATCGTTTACGACGATTTCTTTCTTCTTTACCTCCTGGCCATCTTTGACAATCGCCAGCTTAGACCACCATTTTTTCGGAGTGCCGTCCTGGTAGTTTTCCTGACCGGCAGAATCGCAACGGATTGCAAATGGAAGCGTGCGGGTTTTGCCGTCCCGCAATTCGACGGTGTTGGAGGACTGTCCCTCGTTCAGATTCAGTTCGCCGCGCCAGCCCCAAATTCCATCCACGATCGTGCCGAAGAAAATGAGCAGCAAGCTGGCATGGACGATGTAGACCGCCATCTCGGAGATGCGATGCCGTTCGGAGAAAATTCCGAAGTGGTCTTGGCGGACGACGCGTTCCGGCTTGTATCCCATTGCGTGCAGGGCACGCTCGGCTGCCACCAGCCCTGATTCTTCATCGGTGATTGCCAGCGATTTTTGCGGATGCAGCGCGCGGCGGAAACTGTCGTCGGGATATTTGTATGGACGCGAGAAATAGCGCCACGAATTCGGGAAGCGATCAATCGAAGCTGAAACGATGCTCAGGCTGACGAGAAAGACCAGTCCTAGAAACCACCAGGAGTGAAACACGTCGGTCAATCCGACCGCGTCTAATATCTTCAGCGCCTGGGGCGAGTACGCGTTCTGCATTTCGTCGGGATCGGTCACCGGACGTTGCAGCACAACGGTTCCAACCGCTGAAAGAATGACCACCAGGATTAAAAGAACCACGCCGGTCTGGATCGAAGCGATGGTCCGCCAGATTTTGTGGCGAAAAGTTTGGGCACCCACGGGCATATCCTCTCCCTATTCCGGAGTGAGAAATGCAAGTACTTCGCCAGATGAGTATTGGCTTGTAATCTATAGATATTGTGTAACTTAGTCGAGCGTCTCACAATGCGCAGAATGGGCTATTTGGGCTAAATCACGCAGCGCTAAGCAGATCGGCGGGGATTTCACACATCACATGGGGTTGGTGACGGACCTCACTTGCGCGAGTGACGGGGTTGGGAGCGGGTTGCGAGTCAAAAACGCCTATTTGTGACAAACGTCACAACAGGCAGTGATCATGCGTGTTCCGCGTGTTTGCTGGCGCGAATTTCTGCGAACTTGGCGGGCACGTTCGTAGCCTCAAACGGCTCGAACTTGCATGATTCTCTTACCGAAAGAGCCCTTTGTCCTGCGTGGGGCATTTCACCGACGTTGCTGTGGCAGAAGGCTCATATAAGGCACATAATGGTGGCCCCCATTCTTTCCAAGGCAGATCGAATGTACCTTTCAAGCAGTTTTTATTCAGGCGGTTACAGACGCGTTGCAACTTTCAACAGCCAGATTGCGATACGGCTACTTTCGTGCAAACGCTCCCACTTGGAGGCCGTGTGAGACTGCTCCCCCATCGCATCTGGTTTCGGAAGACGGCGGCTAACTGCGGCCGAAGTATCGGCTTGGACGTCTTGATTTTCTTTGGCTTAGTCGCCTTGACAATCGGGCGGGCGGGCGCTGCGGTTCATCCTGTGCCGCTTGACCCGAAGACGGACAGCGCCACGTGCATCGGGTGCCATGAAGAGAAGTCGAAGGGCAAGGCCGTTCACTCCGCGATCGCGATGGGCTGCACTGCTTGTCATGAGATCCGGGTCAACAAGGACATCACCCGCGTCAAGCTGATCACCACGACTCCGCAGGCCCTGTGCATCACCTGCCATGCCGATAAGGACGCGGCGACCCTCAAAGGAACGGTCCATCCGCCGGCGGTTCGGGACTGCATCAAGTGCCATGATCCGCATACCTCTGATAATAAATTTCAGTTGCTGAAGGCGACGTCTGGCGAGAAGAAAGACAATCTCTGCCTCACTTGCCACACGCAGGGGACGAATGTCCCTGAAAAAGGTAGCCGGCATGCCGCGCTGGACATGGGATGCGACGCTTGCCACATCACCCACAAAGTCGGCGAAAAAGGTAAGCAGGAATTCGACAATCACCTGAAAAGTTCCGTTCCCAAGCTTTGCATCGAATGCCACGACGTCAAAGACGCCGCGCTGATGAAAGCTCACCAGGGCCAGCCTTTTGCAACGGCCACCTGTACGCAGTGCCATGATCCGCACCAGTCGGCGCAACCGAAGCTGCTGCAGAAGTTCACGCATCCTCCGTTTGCCGAGAAGTCCTGCGACATGTGCCACGCGCCGGCGAAGGATGGCAAAGTTGTCCTGACCAACACCGACACGCGCGCCCTGTGCGCCACTTGTCACAGCGAGCAGGTGGAGAAGATCGACAAGGCCAAGGTGCCGCATCCCGGAGCGCAGGGAGAATGCGTCGCCTGCCATAATCCGCATGCGGGAAAGACTCCGGGATTTCTGCAGCCGGATCCGGTGAGCGCCTGTCTGGCCTGCCACTCGGATCAGGCGGAACAGTTCAAGAAAGCGCATCTGCATCAGCCCGCATTTGTGCAGGGATGCGCGACTTGCCATGAGCCTCACGGCGGCGAAAATGAGCATCTGCTGCGGACGAAAAAGGTAGATGATATTTGCCTCGAATGTCACGGGCCCGATGCTCCAGCGCCGGGAAAGATTGAAGCCGACCACCTGATCACGATCTTTGAGTGGGAAGGTGAAACTCCCCGAGGATTACTTCAAGAAGAACAAGGCGATCGTGCTGCCGCTAAAGTATGGGAAGGGTCATCCGATCGAAGGTCACCCGGTGGTCGACGTGCCCGATCCGAGCGACGTCACCAAGACACACGCGAAAATCAACTGTATGTCGTGCCACCAGCCGCACAGTTCGGCGCAGCCTGATCTGCTGGTGAAGGACCAGGCCAACAACCTAGCTTTCTGCATCACATGCCACAAGGATCTGACGAAACGGTAGTTCGAATGAGCGTGAGGAAGATAACTATGTTTGCATACAGAACCAGTTTGAATGGCCGCCGCGCAGCCCGAGTCGCCTTTTGCACGATGCTTGGCCTGGCATTACTTGCCCCAAGTTCTCTATTGGCAGACAAGAAGAAAAAGAAGGACGCTGAGAACAAACCGGCTCCGGTCATCGACTATTCAAACATCGTCTGGCCGAACCCACCCGCCGTCGCCCGGATTCGCTATCAAGGGTTCTATGCGGCGGAGAAGATCTCGCAGGTCGAGGCTGCCACGAACACGAAAAAGGCGAAATGGATGGACCGGCTTGCCGGCACTCAGCCCGAAAACGAGAGCAACAAGGTTCTGTTTCAGCTCGGGGAGCCCTACGGTGTCGCGGTCGATTCGAAAAATAATCTGTATGTAGCGGACCAGAAAGTCGGAGCCATTTTCATCTTCAACACCGAAACTCGTGACGTTAACCTGATCAAGAACAAGACGGACGCCCATTTCCAGCGCATCATTGGATTAGCGATGGACGACGGTGATCGCCTGTTCGTTTCTGATCCGGGCCTGAGACACGTCCTCGTCTTCGACCAGAATCACAAACCGACGGACGTGATCACCGAGGGCATGGTGATGCCGGGTTCCCTGGCCATCGACAAAGAGAATCGCCTTCTCTACGTCTCCGACGTCGAACTCGATCAGATTTTGGTTTACGACGCTGACTCGCTGAAACTCAAACGCAAGATCGGCACGACTGGGAAAAAGCATGAGCTCACAACGCCCGGAGATTTCGCCAAGCCAACCGGATTGGCGGTTGACCAGGAAGGCAATCTTTACGTTTGCGATACGCTGAATGACAGGATTGAAGTTTTCGACGCCGACGGAAAGTTCATCAATACATTCGGCAAGCCTGGCGATGGACCCGGCTATTTTGCTCGACCGAAGGGCGTTACGATCGATTCCGATAATCACATCTGGGTCGCCGACAGCATGCAGGATCGTGTGCAGGTCTTTAATCAGGAATACCAGCTCCTTATTTCATTTGGCGGCCATGGTATGCTCCCTGGCCAGTTCCAGGGAATCGTCGGCATCGTTGCCGACAAGAACAACCGCGTGTTCACCTCGGAAATCTATCCGGGACGCGTGCAGCAATTCCGTTACGTGACCGATTCGGAAGCAGAGAAACTGCAGAAGGAACGGGAAGAACAGCGTGGGAAGAAAGCAGGAGCGGCACAGAAAGAAGTGACGCCTGTTGCCCCGCCTGTCTCGGCTGCTTCGAATCCGCAGAGCAAGTAGGGCAGGTCTCAGGCTCAGGTCTAGGCTTGTCAGTCTCGGCTCTCAGTAAGACCTCACGACCCACCGAGCTCTTGATCTTCCTGAGAGCTGGGAGCTGACAGCTGAGAGGCTCCTCTCCTTGTTGCATTTCGCAACACTCCGAGCATTCGATCGTTACCCCTGCGACTGTGGGATTTCACCAACCCCTCTTTATCAATTGGTTGTTTTCCCTCACTCGGTAACGTGACCTGGAAACGTCCTACGACCGCTCCTCTCATTTGTTCATCTTTAGAATCAATCACTTACGGAAAGTTCCCGATCGGCGGGACTTGGTTTTGCTTTGGGTAGGTAGTTGCATTTACAAGGTCGTGAGGCGGCTGCAAAGAGTGCCCAGGCACACCGAGTGGCCCACGGCCTAAGCCTCTGAGAGTTCTGTAATAGCTGCATACATCTATGGAGGTTTTCATTTTATGAAGAAAGCGATGTTAGTACTGATGTTCATCCTCGCGGTCACGGGGTTGATGATGGCGCAGAATTGGTCGTCGCCAGTTGACGTCCTCGGCGCGCACAACAACAACGGCCGCGGTTGCGCCGGTTGCCACGCTCCGCACAGCGGCTCGTTCGGTTCCGGTCACGGCGGTGGCGCCGATGCCGGCAGCTACGCATTGTGGGGCCAGGACGCCAGCCCACTGTACGGCAAGACAATCGCGTTTGGCGACGGCGGCAAGTACACCGAGCTTCTGCCCTCCAGCATCACCAGCGGAAGCCAGGAAGTTGGCGGCATTCTTCTCTGCCTCAGCTGCCATGACGGACAATTCACCCCGACGAACATGATGAACGGCCAGTCGTACGAACAACGCATCGGCCTGTTGACGAACACCGCGTACGGCGCCAAGCCGATCCCGACGCTGCTCGGCAACGACGGCACGACAGCCGGCAACTACACCAACGATCACCCGGTGGGACAGCTTGCTAACATCAGCACCACGATGCCCGGCCTGACCTTTGACGGCACGAAATTTAATCTGACAGCTGGCACGCCGTATGCCCAGTTCGTAACGAACTACGGCTACCCGGCGCTGGCGCCTGGAACATGGTCTCAACCCTTCGGCGTCACCGCTGGCGGGAAGCCCTACGTGCTCTGCACCACCTGCCACAACCAGCACGTGATGACCGTGTACACCTCGAGCAAAGCGAGCCCGATAAATGGCGACGGCGGCGGCAAGTGGTACGCCACCTACTTCTTCGTGAACGGCCCGTACAACCCGATGATCACTCCTGACCCAACTGGACACACGGCACCTTCGACCACGCAGTTCTGCCGTCAGTGCCACTTCGGCGAAGCGAACGAATCCAACAACACCAACAACATCTGACGCAGTTCCAGTAGGAATAGCCGCGGTACACAAGGGGGAGAGAAAATCTCCCCCTTTTTTTTCTGATGCGGTTTTTGAGAGAATTCAGCAAGCGAGGATTTATGAAATACCAACTCCCCATCTGTGCAACGATTCTGATTGCGGTGACGGCGGCTACGGGCCAGATCGCCTCCCACGCGCCAACCGCGGTCGCAACCACGGCCGGCTCGCAGCCAGCGGCAACGGCCCAGGTAGCGGCTCCGCAAGTCAGCGACAAGCCGGTAGCCACGGTAAATGGCGCCGTGCTCACCGATCGCGACCTGCTGCGAGAGATGTACACGATCTTCCCGTATGCGCAGCAGCACAACGGATTTCCCAAGGCGCAGGAAGCGGTGATCCGCCAGGGCGCGCTCGAGATGATCATTTTCGAAGAGCTGGTGTACCAGGAAGCGGTCCACCGCAAGCTGGCGGTTGCGCCGGAAAAACTCAAGGCCGCGGAAGCGGAATTCCGGAAGCAGTTCAACAGCCCCGACCAGTACAACCAGTACATGCAGTCGGAGATGCACGGATCTGAGCCCCAGCTCCGCAAAAAGATTCAGCGGTCGATGTTGATTGACCAGCTACTGAAGAGCGACGTGGAAAACAAGTCGGCGGTTTCAGATGTTGAAGTGAAGGCTTACTACGACAAGAACCCGGCGAAATACCTGCAGCCGGAGTCGTTCACCTTCCAGAGCATCTCGATCGTGCCGCCGTTGAAGCCGACTGCCGCGCAGGCAAAGGACGCGCAGAAAGCGGCCGAGGACGCGTTAACCCAGGCTAAGACGACCAAGACGTATCAGGATTTTGGGCTGCTGGCGGAGAGGGTTTCGCAGGACGATTTCCGCGTCAACATGGGCGACCACAAGACGATCGGCACGGGACAAATTGCCGCCTCAGATCCTGAAAGCATTCGCCGCGATGCAACCGGGGCAGGTTAGCGGCTTGATCCAGATTGAGTCGGCATACACGATCGTTCGGCTCAATGGACACATCCAGCCGAAGAAAAAGAGCCTGGAAGAAGTAAAGGCTGACTTGAAAGTGGAGTTGCAGAAGGAGAAATATGAGAAGCTGCGGTCCGGTCTGGCCAAGCAGCTGCGGGCAAAAGCAAAGGTTGAAGTCAGCTAAGTTCAAGGGCCGGGCGTCCTACCCGGCCCCTCCCCGTCTTCCACGGTTTCGATCATAAGCTTAAGTGCGCATTAGGGTTAGGGCCCACTCCTGAGTCTTTCTACCCCGCCAGCGGGTGATATCCCGCACTGAGATCACCCCCAAATATAAGCTGCCCGACAAACAACCCTTAGCTGCTTTATTTTCAGACACATACAAACTCCCATTCGACGGTCATTTTGGCAATGATTGTGCCTCTATCAGGTCAGGTTGGGTCTCGGGTTGAAAGCCTCTGGCGGGAAGGTAGTAGGTTCAATGAAGGTTGCAAAACTCATCATCGCAGTGGCGGTACTGGTGATGGCGCAACTGGCGACCGCCCAGCAGCAACAGCAGTCACAATCGCAGCTTTCGATCGGCGAAAATACCAAATTGAATGCGGGCGGGCTGTTCACGTTCGGGTACGCCGGAGATTACGGGGACGCGATTCCTTCTACGCATGGCTTGGATTTTGGATTCGACGGCCGGATCAGCGGTTCCTACTACAATCCTAACTTCTTATCGTTTACGGCCAACCCCTACTACGATCAATCCCGGAACGACTCCAGCTATCAATCGATTACCGGAGCCAGCGGCGTCACCGGCACAGCAAACTTTTTTACCGGCAGCAATTTTCCGGGATCGGTGACGTATCACTATGACCGCAACAGCACGGGGACCCTCGGTCTGACGGGTCAGCCGAACTTCACGACGATCGGTAAGAGCCAGGGCTTCGGCGTCAACTGGAGTGCGATGCTTCCCGGCTTGCCGACGCTAGCCGTGGGATACTCGCAAGGATCCGGTCACAGCACCCTCTTTGGAACGGACCAGGAAAGTGATGGCAGTACACATCTGTTCAATGTGCACTCTACTTATGCTGTTGCCGGCTTCCGCCTGAATGCATATTTCACCCGCAACAGCTTCTCGACGAACTTCCCATCGTTCCTGAGCGAACAAGCCCAGGCGCAGGATGCATCCAACCGCGATTTCGGAGTGGGAGCACAACACACTCTCCCGATGCATGGCTCTTTCTATGTCAACTACAACCGATCATCAGCGACCACAAACTACGCAACGAACGGCGGGGGCGAAAACACTGCCGACGTGTCAAGCTACACGGATAATACGGAAACCGCGAATGCTACTTTCCATCCCACGCAGAAGTTCGCCTTCAACGTCACGGAAAACGTCACCGACAACCTGAACGGGTATCTGGCGCAAACAGAAACCGGGGGAATTCCAGTACCGGGAGTGAACGTAGGATCCGGATCGCATTCTTACACAACCGGTGGAGGCGCCAGCTACCAGTTTACGAAATTCCTGGCGGGCGGCGCGCAGGCAACTTACTACGATCAGGCCTACTTTGGAAAGAGCTACACAGGCGAGTATTTGAGCGGCACCTTAACTTACGGTAAAAGACTGTTGGACACGTTCACGTTTTCGGGGTCCGTAATTGACAGCTCCAACGGACAGGGGCAGAACGCTCTGGGTTTCATCGGCAACGTAAATATGTATCACAAGTTCGGTCGCTGGCAGGCGTCAGGGCAGGTCAGCTATGCGCAAAATGTGCAGACGCTGCTGGTGACGTATACGACTTCCTACTATCAGTACAGCGCAAACATCAGCCGCCGCTTGCCGGGTGGAATGGCATGGATTGCGAGTTTCAACGGAAGCCACAGCGGATTGAGTGAGTACTTCGGGAACAGCAATCACAGTGAAGGATATTCCACTTCGCTCAGCATGCGCCGGGTGGCAGCCAACGCTTTCTATACGCGCTCGAGCGGAATCTCTTTGTTGGGTGCAGGCGGAATCATCACGCCGACACCGACACCCGGCCTCTCGAATGTGATTCTGTTCAGCGGAGACAGCTACGGCGGCGGCTTGTCGGTGACCCCGATCAAACGCCTGTCGATCGCAGCGAGTTTCACGCGAGCACTCAGCAATACGCTAGCGGCCACGGATTCGCGCAACAACACGGAGATTTTCAACGCCCAGATGCAGTACCATCTGAGAAGGATCGGGCTGCAAGCAGGGTACACTCGCTTCACCCAGGGAATCAGTGCTATCGGCGCGCCGGTCAATAACACGACATACTTCGTCGGGATGACCAGATGGTTCAATTTCTTCTAACCACCCGGAGAACATTCGCGCGCTGCAGAGCTGCCTCCGGCCGAGAAAGACTGCGGGCAGGGGTGGCCGTGACGTTACTGGCAGTCCTGCTGACTTCACCAGGCTGGGCGTCCAAACGTACCAAGAGCGTGCTCAGCCCGCCCCCACCTCCGGATCTTCTGATGGATGGCGGACGCAAGCTTTCTTATGAGCGCACCTTCAGCCTGGAGCGCGAGGTTAAGCCAAAACGAAGTTTCTGGACTCGGGTAGTGGATGTAATCGCGGGAGAGCCCGATTTCCATTATCTGGTGAGCCCTTACAGCATCACCACGGATTCGCATGGACGAATACTCGTCACCGACGTTGCCGCCAGCGGCGTGCACATCTTTGATTTCACTCAGCAGAAATATAAGTTCATTACGCGACGCGATGCGGGCAAGGATCCGATGCTGACTCCGCAATGCGTGGCGGTGGACGCGCAGGACAATATTTATGTCACCGATTCGCAAACGGGCAAGATTTTCGTGTTCGACGCGAACGGAAAATACCGACGGGCAATCGGGAGTTTGAAGGGTGGCGAAGGATATTTTAAGCGCCCCACGGGGATCGTGGTGGATTCCGCTGCACAACACATCTATGTGACCGATACGCTGCGCAACAAGATCTTCATGATGGACATGCAAGGCAGCATCCTGCAGGTAATCGGCAAGCAAGGTACCGGGGATGCTGAATTCAATTTCCCGACGGAACTGCGGCTGAATGGCACAGACTTGGTAGTGGTCGACGCGATGAATTTCCGCGTGCAGGTGCTGGATCGATCGGGCGGCTTCCGTTATGCGATCGGCAAACTGGGGGACGGTGCGGGATGGATGTTCCGTCCGAAAGGCATTGGCTTCGACTCCGAGAACCATCTCTATGTTGTCGATGGACAGTGGGGAATCGTGCAGGTATTTAATCGCGAAGGCCAACTGCTCTATTTCTTCGGCCAGCGAGGCACGGGGCCGGGAATGTTCCAATTGCCGACCGGCCTGCAAGTTGACAATCAGGACCGCATCTATGTGGTCGACTCATTCAACCGGCGAGTGCAGGTATTTCATTATTACGGAAACGCGCAGGCGGCGGATAGGAGGCAGCAGTGAAAACAAAACTGTCGCTCGCATGTGCGAGCCTGATGGTCGTTCTGCTGCTACAAGGAATTCCATGGGCACAGACTGGGGTCGCTACCGATACGCTGGGCATGCATAACCTGACACCCGGCAGCGGGGCATCGATTTATTCGCAGGGTAGCCTGGGTTGCACGTTTTGTCACGCACCTCACAGTGGAGTGGGCGGAGTTTCACCGCTCTGGAATCAGAAGCTCTCGCAGGCGTCCTACACCCCCTACACGAGCACGACCTATTCCGAGCAAGGCAACACACAGCCGACGCTCGGGGTCACGAGCAGTCTTTGCCTGAGCTGTCATGACGGAACGGTTGGGGTTGGACAGTCGGCAGCCTACGGCCAACTTCCGATGATCGGTTCCATCAGTAGCAGTGATTCCTTTGGAACCACGCTGACCGGCTCCCATCCGTTCAGCTTGGTCATTCCCCTGAAGGATGCGTCCAACCTGGTGGCTTCGTTGGCGTCGCAGGGCAGGACAGCAGATCCCAGCGGGGCAGTACAACTGATCGGCGGAAACATCGAGTGCACGAGCTGCCACAGCCCGCACGTCCAGGCGATAGACAGAGTGGCCCAGAACTTTCTTGTGCGCGATAGCTCGAATGCGCAGATGTGTCTGGCTTGTCACGATCCGAACCGTGTCGTGCAGGGGCAGATTAATCCCCTGGCCGGTTTTACAGGAAGTATTCATCAGACCGCTGCAAACCAGGTTTCACCTGATGGTCATGTCGGCTCTTATCCAACGGTGGGCGTGAACGCGTGCAACTCTTGCCACATGTCCCACGATTCAGTCGCTCCCGCACGACTGCTGCGTCCAGCGACGCCTCCGGCGCAGGGAAACGATGCGGTGACGCAGGACTGCATGACCTGCCACAATGGAGGTTCCTACCTGTCGCCGGCGCCGGCAAACATCATGGCCGAGGTAGCGAAGACAGGCCATCCACTTCCGGCGGGCAATAACTTTCACGATGCGTCCGAGCCAACACTGCTCAATAACAATCGTCACGCCACGTGCGTGGATTGTCACAATGCCCATGCGTCGAATCAGACAACGCAATTCACCGCGCCTTCGGCCCTGCGTCCTTCGCAGGCGGGAGTGAATGGAATTAACGCGCTTGATGGAACAACGGTTCTGACTCCGGCCGTCAACCAGTATGAGAATTGTCTGCGCTGCCATGGCACGAGCACCGGCAAGCAACGACTAATCATCTACGGCTATGCTCCTGTGCGGGTTGCCTCCGCCGCCGACGCACTGAACGTCATCCCGGAATTCGCGGCAACTGCTACCTCAAGTCACCCGGTTACTCATGACCGATCGAGTCCACTGGCGCAGCCGAGCCTCCTGGCGAACGAGATGAACCAGAATGGATTGCCTTCGGCGCGCGTCACCGGCGCGCGTATCTTCTGTACCGATTGCCACAATAGCGACGATAACCGCGAATTTGGCGGCTCTGGACCGAATGGTCCACACGGATCGGTGAATTCGCACATCCTGGAACGCAACTATCAATTCAGCCAGGCTGCAGCTCCGGGCGGACTGGTGACAAACCTCTTTCCGAATCCTGACTTGACCTTCACCGGGCCGTACGCGATGTGCGCCAAGTGCCACGACCTGACGAACGTCGTAGGTAATAACAGTTTTAATCAACACGCGTTGCACATCTCGCAATATGGTTTCAGTTGCTCGGTATGCCACACGGCGCACGGAATGGGTGCCAGTTCGCCGACGATCACTGGTGAGCGACTGGTGAATTTTGACGGGAACGTAGTTGGCGAGAACAACGGCGCTCCCATCGCTTACAATCGCGCCACAAGTACGTGCACGCTGACGTGTCACGCAGTCGCGCACAATTCTGACGGTTCTGTTTCGGGCGCATCAAAGTTGAAACCCAGGGTTCGAGGGACGAAGTAGGTGGGTACTCGGCAATGCTGAAGACTAACCTTGGCTAGGCCCGCTCCGATAGTCGGGCGTTACTCATAAGACGCGCCAGAACATTCTGGCGTACCTCACCTTCCCGGTTCGTCGTCCAATCATCGAAAAAATGCTGTGCGGACGTTCAGCGAGTTGTTGCCTTCATTGGCCAAGTCAATATGGCACTGGCGGCAGAATTGTGCCATGGAGGGGGCACGCGTTCCAGGAGCATTATCGAACTTCGGATTGTAAGGGCCGTTGATGAAAAAATAAGTCGTGTAATCGTTGCCGCCGCCATCCCCGGCAATCTGGCTAGTCGGAGTCGATGTATAAGAGGACATCACGTGCTGATTGTGGCAGGTCGTACACAGTAGATAAGGTTGCCCAGTTTGGTTGATGCCGTACGGAACTTTTCGGGTTCCGGGCGCGAGGAGCGGCAAACCGTAGTTTTCCATGAAGCGCGCGTAGGGGCTATTGGGGGCGACAGAGAAAACGCCATTGGTGAAGTTTAGACCATCGGTCAGGGTAATCGTTGCGTCCGGCCCGAGCGGATGATCCATCTGGTATTCACTGACTAAGGAGCCATCCCCGAGAAGCGTGGGAATCGGCGTCCTATCTCCGCTGCCGAGGAATCCCATTCTTCGCGTGTACGACTGGCTTGGCATCATGGTCTGCTTGGTGAAGTTGCCGTCGTGGCAACTGAGGCATAGCAGCACGCCGACGACTTCCTCGCTTGCGCTTCTGTAGCGCTCCGGAGAAGCCTCAACGTAGTTTTCGGATTCACCTACAAGAATGGTCGTGCCATAGGTCGGGCCAGCGCCCTGGCCCCAAAGCGCCCCACCACCGTTTCCCGTGTCAGGGGAGGCGGTCGCTGCGTCCTTCGCGGCAGCGGATGAGTCACTATGGGCCGTATGACAGCCCGAGCAGCCCCGGCCTCCCACATTGTGCGGACCCAGGATGTTCGCTGCCGCAGGAAACGAGCCGTCACCGGGTTGGCCGAAAACGTCAGGTTGTACTGTCACCACAAACACAAGGAATAGAAGAGGCGACGCGACGTAGAAGACCCGGCGGGCATTTGGCAAAAAGAATGAGCGCCCGCGCAATGACCCATTCAAGCAGCGCATACCACACTCCGAAAACATCTGTTCCAATTATCTCGTTGGTTCCAGTGTGGTTCAGTGATAAGCATCACCCGGCGATGGTAGCCACGTTCTGGCGCTAATGGCAGTACCGAAGTAAGTGCTCGCCCGCGGAATGAATGATGACATGAGCGTCATGCGGAGGGTCAAAACACACACTGCCGCGGCGAAATGCCCGTAAATGTACTTCGAACTCTGCTCGCTCGCCGACCCATTATCTTAACTCACTGAAAAGACGGACCGATCGGCCACATGTTCGAGCCTGGAGTTTGGCAGTTCTGATGCACTGATCCGTATCTTGAACTGCGCATTCAGGCCAGTACAACGAATTTTCCCGTCCGTGAGTCAGCCGCCACAAGCGTTTTGACCTGATCGGGAAACCGACTGGGGCTGGACGCTGCGATCTGAAAACTGCGGTTAGGCCTGCGGATTTCAGATCCGGGCCAGCCCTGAATCGTGAGGGACGTAAGATACTTCGTGCAGGCTCGACAAGGTTTTCGAGTCCAACAGTCAACAATAAACCCGATGAACAGTAGCAGTATTCAAACGGAAAGAAATGAGCAGTCGCACGGCGGCCGCTACTGGGCGCCGAGCGTGGCAAGTGCCATTCTTATTCCTGCGTTGTTAATAGTCCTGCTCGAAGCAGGGCTGCGCCTGTTCAACGTCGGATTCCCAACTGACCTAACCGTGACCTGCACACTCCATGGCCAGCCTGCTGCCTGCTACAACCTGTTCTTCCCTGCTCCGTTTTTTCCTCCTGGCATGATCAAGACGCCACAGGCGTATGCGATTCCGGCTTGGAAAGACCCGGGCACTTACCGCATTTTTGTGTTGGGAGAGTCGGCTGCGATGGGCGATCCCGACCCGGCCTATGCCTTCAGCCGGTATCTCGAGGTGATGCTGCGGCAACGCTACCCGGCTATGAAGTTTGAAGTCGTGAACACCGGCAGCGTTGCGATCAATTCCCATGTGCTACTGCCGATTGTCGAGGGACTCGCGAAGCAACAGCCCGATTTGTTCATCATTTATTCCGGGAATAACGAGGTTGTCGGGCCCTACGGACCGGGCACGGCTCTTACATCGGGCGGGATGACTATGCCGGTGATCCGCAGCAGCATCTTCGCCCGTTCCACGCGGATCGGACAGCTCCTGATCAAGCTTGGCGCTCAGAAGCGCGAATGGGGCGGGATGGAGATGTTCCTCGACAAGCAGGTCCCGGCCAGCTCGCCGCTAATGCAGCACACGTACCGGAATTTCGAAACGAACTTACGGGATACGGTCGACGTGGCGCGACGGTCGGGGGCGCGGGTGATTGTCAGCACGGTGGCAACGAACCTGAAGGACTGTGGGCCGTTTGCCTCGATGCATCGTGAAGGACTTGGACAGGATGATTTGCGCTCCTGGGTCGGACTGGTACAGCAAGGTGCCGACCTCGAGAATGCACGCTCTTCTGTCGAGGCTCTTAAGGCGTATCAATCAGCGCTGAAGATCGACGACCAGTACGCCGAGCTCGAATTTCGAATTGCGCGGACGCTCTCGATGATGGGAGATCACGCCGGAGCAACACAGCATTTTTCTCGCGCTCGTGATTTGGACACGCTCCGCTTTCGTGCCGATAGCCGAATTAATGAAATCAACCGCTCGGTCGCATCTTCCGTCACGGGGGTGGAACTCGTGGATGCGGAAGCAGTTTTCTCCGAGGAGAGCCCCAATGGGACCATTGGCAGCGAGCTCGTGTATGAGCATGTGCATCTGACACCGCTCGGGAACTATCAACTGGCGCGCGCTATGTTTGTGCAAATTGCGAGCAAAATGCCTGGCGACGGGCGCGTCGCCTCGGAGGCCGATGTTCTGTCCGAGGCCGAATGTGAGCGTCGGCTGGCTTACACACCGCACGATCAAACCCGTATCGCCAATGAGATGCTGCAGCGGTTGCAGAAGCCACCGTTCACGAATCAATTGAACCATTCAGACCAGGTGTTGCGATTGGCTTTCAAGGCGCAGGCTCCGGATGAGAACCCGAACGTCACATCGGCCGAATATCAGTGGGCGATTGCGCAAAAACCTGATGACCGTGTTCTGCATTACAACTATGGACTGTTTCTTTATGGCTACGACCGAAATGGGGGCATCGAGCAATTGAAACTCGCGCGGCCGTGGGACCAGTTCCCCGTGTTTACGCCTGACGGGATGATACTGGAGTAGCGGGTCTCCGCCGGCTAGTAGAATTCTTCGCCTTCCGGAGTGCAATCACTAGAAGTTGCCATACATCATCTGCGCGGTTGTGGTTCCGCGGGATAGGGTCACGATCAACACAAAGATCAGAATGATCGCATAAAGCGGCGGAATCCAGAACCAGCGCGAACGAGCTAAGAGGGCGACGATTGCGCTGGTCGGCGCGGCTTCGCCATCTGTTATTTCGATCGACCGATCCATTGCGTTAGCGACCAGCAGCACGGCCGCGTATCCGGCAGCCAAGGTGGCGACGAGCAGATACAGGCTTCCACTGAGGGCATGCGAGAGATAGCTTGCGGGGGACAACACTGCTGCCAGCATCTGGTGCGCCTCCGCGGGCGAGTTGGCGCGGAAGAAAATCCAGCCGAGATTGATGAGGGCCATGGTTGCGATCCAGGACAACGGATTCCATAGGGCGGCGGGCGGCTCGTGGTCGAATCGGCGCTCGAACTGTTGCACGAAGCGATGTGAAATGAGTAACAGTCCGTGATAGCAGCCCCACATCAGGAAAAGCAGGCTGGCCTTGTGCCATAGGCCGAAAACGACCATCGAGATCACCAGTGTGAGATTGCGCCACCATATTTCGCGGCGTAACGTGGCCAATGGCAGGAAGACATAATCACGGATCCAGAAGGAGAGCGACATGTGCCAGCGGGTCCAGAAGATCGACGGTGTGGTGGACTGGAATGGCCGCGCAAAGTTTTCCGGCACGGTGAAACCGAGGGCCAGCGCCGCTCCGATGGCGATGTGCGTGTATCCGGCGAAATCGAAGAAGAGTTGCAATCCGTAACCAAACGCCAGGCACCAGACGTCGGTCCCTCCCCACCGCGTGACATGATCGAAGCCGGAGGTGATGCCGTCACCTGCGAGAATTCCCTGCCCCAACAATTTTGCGAACTGCATCATGAGAACGCCGGTCGCGATGCGGCGAAACCCGCCCGTGATCTTGTCCCATGAGACGGGCTGGTCAGTACGAAATTGTGGGAGCATGCCGGGCATGCGGCAGATCGGCCCCGAGATAGTGACCGGAAAGAACGCCATGTACAAGGCGAACTCGACGAACGATGGGTCAAGTTCCTCCTCGCGGTAAAGATCAAACAGGTAGCTCATGGCCTGGAAGGTCCAGAAAGAAATCCCGACAGGCAGCGCTAGGTGTGAGAATTTCTGCAAGGAGGCGAATGGAATTGTGACCGCGGCCGCAGGCAGGTATTTGAATGTGCCCAGCAGAATGAGATTGAACAATATGCCGGTGGTCAGAATCAGCGACGACGGGTTGCGCTGCAGCCGCCTTCCCAGAAAGAAGTTCATAACCGTCGAGGTAACGAGAACCAGAGCAAACCATTTTCCCCAGGTGAAATAAAGCGCATAGCTGGCGAGTAGAAGAACTGCCTGCCGTTTCCTCGCGGAGCACACTTTCGCGAAGACACCGACACAAGACAGAAATATGAGGACGTACAGGATCCCACGCCAGAGCACGCAGCCATGGTATCGAAAGGAGATGGCGTCGGAAAGTGAGCGCTGGACGAGGAAGTGGTGACCGCTAGCACATCGTCACTCTCCCTCTGGCGGATACAATGGCGAAAACGTGACCCGATTCCACAATCTTGTCGAAGCTCTCGAGGCAGCTCCCCCCGATCGCCCGTTTGTTACGGCGTGGATTGACGAGGACGAGAGTGAGACGGTCACGTTTGCCGAATTTCGGAATCGGGCGCGCCGGCAGGCCAGCCTGCTTCGCGAACATGGTCTCGAGGTCGGCGATCGGGTGGTCATCATCATGCCGCAGAGCATCGCGGCGATGGCGGCCTTTGTTGGAGCAATGATGCTGGGCGCCGTGCCCGCATTTCTCGCCTATCCCAACTTCAAGATTGAGCCTGCAAAATATCGCTCCGGACTTGCCGGGGTAACGGCGAACCTTGGCGCCAAGGTCGTGGTCATCGATCAGGACTTCCCGGACGACCTGATCGAGCACGTTTCCCTCGGCGTCGGCACAACGCTGCTTCGGGCCGGGACCGCGGATAGCGACGCGGTGAAAGAATCGCCCGGCGTAACGATCAATCGCGATGATCTGGCGTTCATCCAACATTCGGCTGGAACTACCGGCCTGCAAAAAGGCGTGGCATTGACGCACGCCGCGGTATTGCGCCAACTCGAACATCTGACCCAGGCGCTGGCGATCGACGAACACACGGACCGCGTTTACAGCTGGCTACCTCTTTACCACGATATGGGACTGATTGCCTGTTTCATGCTGCCGATGGTTTGCCACTTGCCGGTAGTGATGCAGTCTCCCTTAGATTGGGTCATGCATCCAGAGACCATGCTGGAGATCATCAGCGAGCAGAAGTGCACTCTGGCTTGGCTGCCCAACTTCGCCTTTCAGTTCGTGGCGCGGCGCTCGCCGCCGAGTCAATGGGCTAACTACGATCTCTCTTCGGCACGCGCCCTGATCAACTGTTCGGAACCGGTTCGAGCTAGCAGCATGCTTGAATTTGAAAACGCTTTCGCCTCATCGGGCCTGAAGCGCGGAGTACTGCAATCTTCCTACGCGATGGCTGAGGACGTCTTCGCCGTAACCCAGTCGAACATTCAAACGCCGGCCGGCCCGCCCAGAATATGGGCGGATGGCCAACAATTTCGCAGCGCGCATCGAATCGTCCCGGTGGCGGAGTGTACTCCGGGGGCGATCGCGTTCACATCCTCTGGTCGGTTGCTGCCTCGCCACGAAGTTCGCATCGACTCCGTTTCTGGCGCGAAGCTGGAGGCTGGTTTCGTCGGCGAAATTCTCATCAAGAGCGATTGCCTGTTTAATGGCTACTACAACCGTTCCGATCTGACTGCTACAGCCCTCGTGGATGATTGGTATCACAGCGGTGATCTTGGTTTTTTCCTTGACGGCGAACTCTACGTAGTCGGACGCAAAAAGGACTTGCTCATCATCGGTGGAGAAAATATATACCCGCAAGATATCGAAGAGATTGTCGCGAGCCACGGGGCGATTCACGACGGCCGTGCGGTTGCAATGGGCGTGTACAATCCCGATCTCGGAACCGAGGAAATTATCGTGGTGGCGGAAGTCGATGGCGAAAAGCTTCTTGCCGATACAGTGGAGATCGAGCAACAGATCCGCGGACAGATCGTATCCGGACTGGGAGTAGCGGTTCGGACAATATTCCTGAAGCCTCCGAAATGGATCGTGAAGAGTACCGCCGGGAAAGCGGCCCGGTCCGCGACTCGCGATAAGCTAATGCTTGAGCATCCGGAGTTGCGTGCCGATGCCTAAGTGATAGGGAGAGCTATGACAGCTGAAGCACGGTTAATGATCGAGCACATCGTCCGGCTCATCCGCAAATCCGGCGTGACCATCGACGAAAACACTCCGCTGGTTTCGTCAGGCCTGATCGACTCAATGGCACTGGTGGACTTGTTACTGAAGCTCGAGGATCTGGTGCACATGCGCATCCCGGCGGGAAAGGTTCAGCCCAAAGACATGGATACCGTGGCCAAGATGTTCGCTACTGCGCAGCGCGTGGGAAAACCCCGGAAATAAACTGTCTTGATAACCATCGCGAGCCGCTCATCGTTGGAATTGAGAACATGGCTACTCTGCTAGCGGTTTCGCCGGTGTCCCGGGTTTTACTCCCGAATGCTTTTTTGCCTGCGCCATCAACTCCAGAACCTTGTCCTTCGCTTCGTAGTTTGGATTCGTGTCCAACAATTTCTGCCAGGTGGCCACGGCTTTGTCGATGTCCATTTTGCCCTGCCATTCCACGATGCCGAGATTGAACAGCGTGTTGGGCTTGTTGGGTTCGTAAGAAAGAGATTTGTGGAACTCGGCGAGGGCGGCGTCGATGTTGCCCGTGTACCAGTACGCAGTGGCCATGTCGGTACGAACTCCGGCATTCGTTGGTTCAATTTTCAGAGCGCGCTGGTAGTAGTCAATCGCCGTGGAGTACACCTGGGCGTCGTAATAGACGTTGCCAATGTTTTCCAGAAGCCCCGCGTTGTTCGGGTCGGCCTTGAGTTTCTCGACCAATGGCGCAGTCTGGGTGTCGGCCATCTTCTGCATCTCTGCGGGCGAAGGCGCCTGGGGCGCAGCTGCTGCCCTCATCGTTGGCGCGGCGGCGTTCGCTGCTTCCGGAATACTCGCCGCGGGACTCTGAGATCCGTGGATGAACCACCCACCGGCGATCCCTACCAGAAGGCAGATCACTGCCAACGTGTAAGCCTGTACGCTTGTCCATTGCTCGGTAGTTCGAATTGTGTCCGTCATTGCCTCGTACTCCTTCGATCCCGTCTCGAGTCGTGCATCGTTAGCTTTTTCCTTGCATCTGAACGTCGGCCATTAGTTTCTCCACAGTGGCTTTGCGATCAGCGCTCAGTTGCGGATTTGCCTTCAGCAATTGCTGCCAGGCAGCCAATGCCCCTCTGCTGTCCTGCTTCCCTTGCCACTTGATCATGCCCAGATTGAACAGCGAGTTGGCATCCTTGGGGTCATCGTGCAGCGCTTGATTCAACTGCGCAATCGCTCCATCGACATCGCCGCTGTAGTACAAGGTGGCGGCATATTCTGATCGGGCCGCGACGTTTTTCGGATCAACCTTCAGCGCCTTGTCGTAGTACTCACCCGCTTCTTTGAATTGATGTGTTGCTTTGTAAATGGCCCCTACTTGCATCATGGCAGGGACATTAGTGGGATCGCTCTTAAGTTTCTCCAACAACGGAGCGGCCTTCTTGTCGGCCATTTGCTTCATATCTTCGAGACTCGGCATTTTCCCGCTCATGCCACTGATGGCGCCAGCATGAGGAGACGGTTGACCGCTTATCTCGGCGACCGCAGGTTGGGGTGCGGGAGATTTCGATCCGCGAAACAAGTATCCGATCGTCAGCCCCATGAGTAGACAAATCACTGCCATCGCGTAGACTTGCGTCGCCTGCCACCCCAACTTAGCTGCCGGTACTGTGGTGGGTTCGTTCACCATGCCCTATGCCCCCGCTCATGTCCATTGCGCTTGAAGTCCGCCTTCGCTGACTGTCAAGACTGTACAGATGTTTTTCTCACAGACAGAGCGTTATACCGCGCTCTGATTCCTAAATTACCTTAAAGGCAGGGGAGGGTGTGGACAGCATTCCACGTCACTGGAGAATGTGATGCGGGTCACATCGAGGCAGCCATCAGCCGTCAGCCCTCAGGTAAAACCGGGGCTGGCGAGCGGAAGAATTACCTGATGGCTGATCACGATGGGACACTACATTACGCTGATCCGATACACGCAGCAGGGTGCTGCGAAAATCAAGGAAAGTCGGACGCGGCTGGACGCGGCCAAGATAGCCGCCGAGGCAGTTGGCGGAAAGATCCACGCCTGGTACCTGACCATGGGAAAGTATGATGCCGTAATCGTCTCTGAATTTCCCAACGACGAGGCGAGCGCGAAATTCATGTTGTCCACAGGCTCAATGGGCAACATCACCACGCAAACCATGAAAGCCTTTACCGAAGCGGAATACCGCAAGATCGTCGGTTCTCTGTGACATACGCAGGAAGAGAGCGGTGATCTCTCTATGATCACCGCTTTTTAGCGCAAACATAGAACAGGCCATAGCGTAAATTCTTGCCTCCCGGCGGAAATGAATCGTTGGGCATACCGCCGAGACCAATAGGCATCCACGTTGTCTTCCCCAGTCTAGCGAGCGGCGATGCGCGCGCGAAATGGAGCACATCCTGTCGATCAGAACTTCTGTCTTGACAGCGACCTGCTGTCGTTCTAACCTTCCGCAATTCTAGTAATGTTGCTGCTCGTCCCGGTCGGTGAAAAGCCGGAACAAAAACTTGGAGGCACGCATGGTCCGCTCTGGATTCGTTGCTGTGTCGTATCGCGCTTCTTCGTGGAAGCGCATGACGAGCATGCTGGTCGTGATGCTGCTCGCGGCAAGTATGGCGTGGTCGCAAGCGACTACTTCCCTTCGTGGAACAGTGACGGACCCCGACGGGAAGGCTGTCGCGGGCGCGAATCTGGTTCTGGCCAACGCGGAATCGCGGATCGAGCGTACGGTGACCACTGGAAATCAGGGGGAGTACCAGTTTCTCCTTGTCCCTCCGGGAAGCTACACCTTGACGGTGAAGGCAGCTGGCTTTCGCGGTCATGAGCAGAAAAATCTCGTCCTGCTTGTGAATACGCCCGCGACGGTCAACGTTTCGCTCGAGGTTGGGGCAACGACTGAAACCCTGACGGTGACGTCAGAGGCTCCTGCCATTGACATGGTCGATGCCTCCCTCGGCAACTCATTCAGCGAAACTCAAGTGCTGGATATTCCTCTGGAGGGTCGGAATGTTCCTGACCTGCTGAGCCTGCAAGCTGGAGTTGCATACACGGGCAATCGTATCGGGGACAAGGATCAGGACACGCGCAATGGCGCGGTGAATGGAGCGCGCAGCGATCAGAGCAATGTGACCCTCGACAACGTCGACGTGAACGATCAGTCGAATGGGTATGCGTTCACCTCAGTGCTCCCCGTCACCCAGGATTCGGTGCAGGAATTCCGCGTAACCACGACGAATTACGGGGCGGACCAGGGGCAGGGTTCGGGCGCTCAAGTCGCACTGGTGACCAAGAGCGGAACCAATTCTTATCACGGCGCGCTTTATGAAGACATGCGCAACACGATTACCAGCGCGAATGATTACCTGGTCAAACAGTCAGAGCAGAACATCGGACTGCCGAACAAGCCTTTGCAGCTCAACCGCAATATTTTTGGCGTAGCGTTCGGCGGCCCCATTCAAAAGGACCGGCTGTTTTTCTTTACGAACTACGAGGGAACCCGGGAGCGCGAGGAACAACGGGCCGAACGGGTGATCCCAACGCCGACAATGTGCCAAGGCAACTTCCAATATGTGAACGGGGATGGCAGTGGAACCACGAGCTGGGGCCCCGCGCAGCTTCAGCTGCTTGACCCTAACCCTACAAAAGCTAACCCACCAGGCATTGATCCCGCAATGCTCGACCTGGTCAATCACACCGGCTATCTCGACCGCACTTTTTGCACGGGTCAGACACCGACCAACGACATTTCGGCGGGAGACGGGCTGAATTATGCTGGGTACGTTTTCCGCGCGCCGACCCAGCTCGACAACGACGTGTTCATAGCACGCGTCGACTATCACCTCACCGCGGACGGAAAGCACTCCCTGTTCTGGCGCGGGAATCTGAACGACTTGCGCAACCCCGGAGCTCCCTTCTTGCCGGGGAAGTACCAGATTATGCCTGGGGAGTTAAACCCGAGCGCCCCCATGCAAACAACCGTTGATCACAGCAAAGGCTTTGCCTTGGGATACATCGCGGTTCTCAACCCAACCATGGTCAATTCTTTCCATTGGGGATTCACGCGGCAGAGCTTTGGAGTGGTCGGCAACACCAACCAGCAGTGGAACCAGTTCCTGGGATTGGATCAGGGGATTACGTTCAGTCACAATTTCCAGTTGCCGCTGCACAACTTCGTGGACGATTTCTCGTGGACCAAGGGCACTCACTCGTTTCAATTTGGAGCGTCGATCAAGATCGCACGGAATCCGCGCACGAGCTATTTGCACTCCAACACGACGGCACTGGGGACAACCAATTGGACGTCGCCGATTGGCTTTGCGGGAACGAGCAGCACGCTGGACCCCACCAATACCATCGCTCACCCCGGGATTAGTGGAGTGGAGCCGCTAAACGCGACGCAGTATGACCGTCCTTTGTTGTCCTTGTACGGGATGATCTCGGACGTAGTCGCAAACTACAACCTGGATAAGAGTGGCAACGTGGTGCCGGGGTATTCGTGTCCGGGAGGAACATGCGGCGCGCCAGTCAACCGACGCTACGGCCTCAATTCGTATGAGTTTTACGGCCAGGACTCCTGGCGCATCAAGCCGAATCTCACGGTGACTTATGGATTGCGCTGGTCATTCTTTCCGGCGCCGTGGGAGACCAACGGTTTCCAGGCATCGACTACATTTGGCCTGGGAACGCAGTTCGCCCAAAACGTAAAGAACATGAATCAGGGGATTGGCTATGGAGCGATGCCCTCGATTGATTCAGTCCGAGTGGTCCGGCAAACAACGGTCCGGGTTTCTATCCGCTGGAAAAGACGGACTGGTCGCCGCGAATCTCGATTGCCTACTCGCCGCGATTTGAATCGGGGCCCATGAAGAAACTATTTGGCGAAAATGACAAGACCGTCATTCGCGCCGGCTTCAGCAGAGTTTACGATCGCGCGGGATTCGCGCTCATCAACAGCTTCGATCAGATTGGCGCCGCCGGGTTCTCCACCACGCTGCAGAATCCTTGCTGCACGTTCGGTGAAACCGGCGCGGAGAACCTGCCTCGAATCACAGGCATCAATGCGATTCCGGCAAACAACATCGATGGCTTTCCGTTCCTGCAGCCGCCACCGCCGGCGGGATTCCCGCAGACGATTCCGCTTAACTCGCAAGCCAACCTGTGGGGAAATGACAATACGCTGAAGACGCCGCATGCCTATACCGCGGATTTTTCCATCGGACGCGAACTGCCCCACCGATTCTCATTGCAAGTGTCGTATGTCGGCCGTTTCGGACGCGATCTACTCACGCAACGCGATCTGACTCAGCCCTTGAATATTAAGGACCCGAAGTCAGGAATTGACTACTACACGGCGGCATCAGCCTTGTCGATCCTGGCGAGGAAGTTTGCGCTGGCCAATAACGGCATGAAGCCAACGAACTACTACCAGGCCACCATCACTGCAGCGCAGATCGAAAGCGTCACGGCCGTCACAGCTGGTACCGGTCAAGTCGCTCTCGGGCCGACATCTCAGTATTGGATCGACATGATTCAGCCTCTCCGGCCGGGTGCGAGCTACTATTCGGATACCTTCCAGACTGGAATCAATCCCTCCCACAATCCAACCGACAGCCTGATTCAGGAAGTCTTTAACATGTACTACAATCCGGGTCTCTCGGTTATCGGCGATGAGATCGTTGGTCTTGCCGATATTGACAGCTATGGCGGGATCGGCGACAACATCGGCTCCGGGTCTTACTTCTTCAACGGCCCCAAGGGCCTACTGGGTACCGGCTCCGGCCAGTTCCTGAACAACCAGGCCTTTTCAACCTACGGATGGAGTTCGATGGGCAATTCCAGCTACCACGCGCTCCAGTTGAACCTGCGGAAACAGGTGAGCCACGGATTTCAGTTTGACTTCAACTACACCTGGTCGAAGTCGATTGACATCACGTCGGCGGCGTCGCGTGTCGGATTCGCGGTCGCCGGCTACCAGAATATCGGCCTGGTGGGAACGAGGCTGGCCAATGCATTTTCTCCGAACCTGGCCCGCGCTGTTTCCGATTTTGATACCACCCACCAGTTCAACATGAACTGGATTGCGGAGCTGCCGGTTGGCCGGGGTCGCGCACTGGCCGGAAGCGCCAATGGAGTGTTGGAGGCGATCATCGGAGGCTGGCAAACCTCCGGAGTGGCTCGCTGGACCAGCGGGTTCCCGTTCAGCATTGATGGCGGCCAACGCTGGCCGACGGACTGGTTCCTGACTGGGGTCGCGCAGATGACGGCAAAACCGCAGATCGGTACCTACAAGAGAGCCGGCCGCGTTGACCTCTTTGCCACACCCGCCACGGCGCAGCAGGACTTCACACTGCCGCTACCCGGCGGGGTCGGCTCGCGCAACGTGCTGCGCGGGAACGGCTACGCCGATTGGGATATGAGTCTATATAAGAACTGGAAGATGCCCTATCGGCAAACTCACAGCGTGCAATTCCGGTGGGATGTGTTTAACGTGCCGAACCTCACGCGCTTCAATGCGCAGTCAGTAGGATCGTCGGCGCTGCTGACGTCGCTGGCGCAGCAGTCGACAAATTTCGGAGCCTACACGAGCCTGCTGACGCAGCCACGTGTGATGCAGTTTGCGCTTCGGTATGAGTTCTAGGTAGACGGATCGGGTTTGCGACGACACATCTAGCGCAACGCGCTCACCTTGGTCGGCGTCGAGCCTGCGTCATCAAATGAAAATGCGATTGCGACGTTGGGATATTGTTTTCCGGCAACTTCCACATACGGATAAACGAAATAATTCAACGGGTCTCCGTCTTGCGCCGGTTTGAGCTTCAGATCGCGTCCCTGGGTGAACTGCACTCGATTCACATCATGCGCGCCGAAAAAGTAGTCGCGTTTTTCCTGATGCTTCCATGCCTCTGATATGTCAACCGGTACCCAGCCTGCTGAATCCACATAGAACTCCGCCCAGCAGTGATATCCAGGAATCTCGGCGGAGTGTTTGTCGGCGGGGAGCGGGAAGCCGATCTGAAAGCGCGCTGGAATCTTTTCGGCACGCGCCATCGAAATAAATACGGAGTGAAAATCGGTGCAATTGCCATGCTTCGAGTCGCAGGCCCAGAGTGTGTCGCCGCGTCCCCAGCCCTCGCCGGTCTTGTCGTATTTCATCGTGCGAAAGACGTAATCGTAAATGTCTCTCGCTTTTTCAAGTGGAGTTTCCGCTCCTTTTGTTTCTTGCGCCGCCAACTGCGCGGGCACGCCCGTCACCGGCACCAGTCGGTCCGGTTCGAGGAAGCGCGCGAGTTCAACGCGCGGAGCCTTTGCTGAATGTGCATCGCTGGCCGGCTTTCCGTTGACCAACACTACGTGCTCCCTCCGGACAACGTCGTAGTCGACGGAAAACTTGTATTCGCTTTTGTCAGGTTTTGCCGCCTCTGCGTAGAGCACTTCGTTGCCATATTCCGGTTGCCGCACCTGCTTCAGCGCCAGATCTCCCGTCTTTGATGTGACCTTCACATCCTGGAAAGCATCGGAGTGGGCGAGAGGAATCCAGACCCGTATGCGCTCGCCGGGGTTGATGTTCTTTACAGTGAATGCGTAGTGAAAAGTGAAATGCCGCTCGTTCTGAGCGAGAGCGGGCAACGACGAGAATACGAGGAGCAGGGAGAGGAGAGGTTGACGCAGCATGACGCGTCCTTTCAATGAGGGATTGCTAGATTCGCAGTCTGCCTGTTGTGACTGCTTCCTGTCAAATTCCGAGGATCGATGGTGAGGGCGTGAAAGCTCCTCAGTGCTAGGGCTAAGGCCAAGTCGAGTCTGTAGCAGTCACGGCATTCCTGAAGAGGCTGCGGAAAAATCCATCCCACCAGGAAAGCGACCACCGGGGCTGAAGCCCGCACGGATGCAAGAGCCGCGTACGCGGCTCTGAAGGGTCGCTCTTCCGCGGCGATGCCCGCATTCGTAAGTTTTCCGAAGCAGCTGAGAGCCGTGCCATTTCAAAACAAGGTCGATCTGAGTCTCGGTGCGTCCACTATCGGAACAGGTAAAAACCGTCTAAAATGTCGCATCTTTTCTGTTTCCCGCCGCAAACTGGCGCATCCATTGGGTACAGTTGACGAGAGGTCACAATGATGACGAACGCAAACCCAACGCAGAATTCCGACAACCAACCGCCCGCCGCAAATGGGCTGGCCATCGTGCGTGTAACGATCGGCGCAATGCTGGTATGGGTCTTCTTCGAAAATCTGGGGAAAGGTCTCTACACGCCCGGGGGCTACGCGGGCCTGATCACCTACTACATCAAGAACAGTCATTCACCGGCCATTTGGAAGTCAGTGATGGGTCTGGCGGCGAGCCACGCTGCGATGGCGGCGCCGATGCAGGCAGTGACCGAGATCGGTCTCGGGATTCTGCTCGTGATCGGCCTGCTCACACGCCCGGCGGCCTTCATCGCGTTTCTGTACTTGGGCAGCCTGTGGGTGTCGGAGTGGGGTACGGCGTGGATTTGGGAACTGCTGGTTCCGGTGATGGCGTCGCTTGGGGTGGCCGTCGGGAGCGCGGGTCGCAGGTGGGGCGTTGACTCGTGGCTGTCGCAACGGTGGCCATCGGCTCCATGGTGGTTGATTTAAGCTGACGTCACCGTGCGAGTGTCCGTCGTCATCCCTACCCATAATGAAGCAGGCGCGATTGAGCGCGTCTTGGCCGATCTCCCTTCTGACATTGTTACTGAGGTCCTGGTTGTTGACAGCAATTCGTCCGACGGAACTCCCGAGATCGCGGCAAAGATGGGAGCGCGCGTCATTCAGGAACCGCGCCGCGGATACGGACGAGCCTGTTTGACGGGGATGGCGGCGGCGAATTCTCCGGACGTGGTTGTCTTTCTTGATGGCGACTACAGCGACCGGCCTTCTGAACTGCCGCTTCTCTTATCTCCAATAACTGAGGGGCGTGCGGACATCACGCTCGGTTCCCGGTTGCACGGGCGGAATTCTGCTGAGACCTTGCCTTGGCATCAGACGTTTGGGAATCGTCTGGCCGCTGGGCTGATCCGGCTCTTGTATGGCCTGAAGATTACTGACCTCGGCCCGTTTCGTGCTGGCCGAACCGATGTGCTGCGCGCGCTCGCTCTGGAAGAGACGACCTACGGCTGGGCGGTGGAGATGATTCTGAAAGGCGCGCTGGCTGGATATCGCGTGGTGGAGGTTCCGGTGAGCTACTACCCGCGTATTGGGAAATCAAAGATCAGCGGAACACTGAAGGGCACGGTCGGAGCGGGGTGGTTCATACTCAGCTTGATCGTGCGGTATTATTTTCGGCGGCGAAGAGCCGGAACCGACAAGTGACAGATTCGTTCTTCGAGCGAAATCCCACGTTTGCCAAAAGCGGGCAAACATGGGGCGCACCAAGATTGAAGATGACCGCGCCTCTTGAGAGTGATACTCCGCGGCAAAGATGTGGTTCACGCGTCGTATATTATTGCCCCAACAATCTATGAAATCTTCCGAGGAAACGGGTGCGCGTTCGTCATGCAGTGACCGTGTGCTGGTGATCATGGCGAAAGCACCGAGGCCGGGAGCGGTCAAGACTCGCCTGACTCCGAGCCTCTCTCCCGAAGCTGTCACCGATTTCTATTGCTGTCTTCTCGACGACACGCTGGGGCTGGCTCGGTCATTGAAGTTGAACGGGGTGGAAGCTGCCATCATGTGTCCGGGCTCGGACGTAAACGAACTGTCCCAATTGGCGGGTAGCGACATGAGGGTAGTGGCGCAGAAAGGTGAGGGCCTTGCTGCAGGCCTTACCTCGGTGTTTGCGGACTTCGCGCATTATAAAAATGACGGTCACGAACGACGCGTGATTGCCTTCAACAGCGACAGCCCGCACCTGCCGCCTTCGGTTCTCGAAGACGCGTTCGAAGTTCTCGCCGCACATGATGTGGTCGTCGGGCCGACGCACGATGGAGGCTACTATCTCGTCGGAGCTAAGGCTTCTCACCCGACTCTTTTCGCAAACGATGGCATGAGCACCAGCAGCGCGCTGGAGAGGCTCCTGTTGCAGGTACGAACTCTTGGTCTTTCGACAGGATTCGTGGATCTTTTTTACGATATTGATGTAGCGGGCGACCTGACTCGCCTGGCGGCCGAGTTGCGTCGGGCTCCGGCACGAGCGCCACGCACGGCGGCGTGGCTTGAGGAGTGGGAGAGATTAGGTGGAGCGGGCGCTCTTGACCGCTAGATCATGCCACCGCACGGAGAGCGGGCAGGAATGCCCGCTCCACACGGGCCTCCTCGACACGGGCCTGTTCCACACGGGAGAACTGTGAAGCTCACTTCGGAGTGGAGAGTCTACGTCTTCGGTGCCACGATGTGCGTGGCGATGACACTCTGCTCGCGCCACTTCGGCGATCGCGGTGGGGCGTACTTCATGGCTTGGTTGGCGATTGGGGGCATCGCGTACCTTTTCGCCATCCGTGAATTCTTTTCGACGCCGAAATTCCCGCGCCGTGTTTTCTTCATTGGGCTTGCTTTGGCAGCGCTTTGGCACATTCCATTTTTACTGACGACACCGGGCGTCGATGATGACATTCATCGTTATGTTTGGGATGGGCGCGTACAGCGGCTTGGCTATAACCCTTACATTGTCGTCCCTAATGATCCGGCGCTGGCCGCGTTGCACACGCCCGAGACCCGTACTCTGAATCATGCGTATTTGCCGAGCCCATATCCAGCTGGCGCGGAACTATTCTTCCGCGCGGTCACCGCGATTCATGAATCGATCTTTGCTCTCAAAATGGCGTTTGTGATTTGTGAGTCTGCGATCGTTTTCGTTCTGCTCAATATATTGTGGCGCAGTGGAGAAGGAGCGCACTGGGTTCTGGCTTATGCATGGAACCCGCTGCTGGCGATCGAAGTAGCGGGCAGCGGTCATATCGATATTCTCGGAGTGCTGCTGCTGTTGGTTTCTTTTGCCGCGCTAGGTCGACGCTGGCGTATGGTCGCAGCGGTGGCTTTCGGGCTGGCGGTTGCCGTGAAATTTCTGCCGATTGTGCTTCTGCCCCTTTACTGGAAGCGAGTTCGCATTCGCGACGGCGCGCTGGCGGCACTTGTTGTCGGGCTTCTATACGTACCATTCTTCAATCACGGCCAAATTTCGACGGGATCACTCGGCACTTTTGTGCGCAGTTTTCGTTTTAATGATCCCGTGTTTGCGATGCTTGAGCGGGTCGCGGCTCCGCAGATTGTGGCTGGCTTGGCAATGCTCGTCGGCTTTCTCACCGCAATCTGGTTCCGGCGCAGAGCATCAGATTGTTCTGCGGACGCATTTGCCTGGCCCATGGCCGCATCGCTTGTTTGCGCCCCAGTCGTTTATCCGTGGTACCTGCTGTGGTTTTTGCCTTTCATGCGATCGACCGCGACGGTGCCGCTCATGATCTGGACACTCAGCATTCTCTCGACTTATTATGTCTGGCACTTGCGGGCGGTCGGGCGTCCGTGGGTGCTTCCTGGCTGGGTTCTACTGTTGGAATTCGGATCGATGGCGGCGGCCGCCGCCGTGATCACGTTTCGGCGGTTCAGACGGGCAGCATAAAGCGGTAACCCGGCAGCCGAAGCGTACGGAGCCGACGTGTCACTAGTTGCATCCGGAAGCAATTGGCTGTCATCCAAAACGCCATCCGTTGAATTCACAGAGGAGCAAACTCCATGACAAAACCAAGCCGTGTAACCATTAACTGTCTTGTGACTTTCGGGGTCCTGGTCCTTGCTACAACTTCCTGGGCGCAGATGCCGGCGCGGTCGCCAATTCTCGATCAAGTTGCCAAGGTCTATGGTGTCGATTCATGGGACAAAGTTGAGGCCATTCGCTACACATGGAACGGAGAAATCACTGGGCTCTTCAAGATTGCCCACAAATGGGAGTGGGAGCCCAAGACTGGCAAAGTCACTTTTGAAAGCACGGATAAAGACGGCAAGCCGATCAACGTTAGCTACGTGCGCACCGATCTCAGCACCCAGTCTGACGCTGTGAAGAATCAGATCGAGCCCAGCTTCGTCAACGATAACTATTGGGCTCTGTTCCCTTTCCATGCTTACTGGGACAAGAACGCCAGCGCGATCGATCAGGGCAAGTTCAACCTGCCGACGGGCGCCGGCATGGCTGAGTTGATCCCGATAAAGTATCCCGCAGATGGCGGTTACACGCCCGGCGACACCTGGGATCTCTACGTCGGGAAAGATAACCGCGTCGTGTACTTTGTGTATGTCCGTGGCGGGGCCAAACCGCCGAGCCGCGTCCTCGCGACGTGGACAGGCTACAAAAAGGCTGGTCCAATTCTGTTCTCGACCGAGCATCTCGGCTTCGCCGATGGCAAGCCCCTGCACATCTTCCTGACTGGCGTGGCAGTGAAGCTGACGGGGTCAGATACCTGGGTCGAAGCGAAATGAAGATTGAGGCGAAAATAGATTCGTAGCGAATCGGACTATCGGGCAATCACGACGGTAGTGCAGGAGCTGCTCAGTTTCGGCAGGTCGCGGGTGGCGGCCATGCGAATCTCGAGATTCGGACGTTCGCCGCGAACGATCGGGCAGTAATGGTCAGGCTCCAGCAGCGCGCCCTGAAGGCGTCGACGTCCGGCACAGCCACCGTGGCACGAGTCGCGGAACTCGCATGGCTCGCACTCTTTGGGAAGCATGCGGGTTTGGTTGAAGGGCGCAGAGTCCATAATATCGAGCCCCATTGTGATCAAGTCCGACAGCGGCTCTCCCGCGCCGGGCCAATAAACGCAGGGCTGGGTCGTAGCGCGCGGCGTAACCCTCACGGTGCTTACGCCACATCCTCCCCGGAGCGGCGGAAGCCCCGCTAGCGCGCGCACCAAAGGCTCGCCTATCGCGATCACGTCTGTTTCTGCGAAGAGACACCGGAACCCCTCCCAATACTCTTCATAAGACAGCGCATAAATGTCCGATCGCACCGCCTGGTACACATTCACACGGAGCGGCGCATCAAACTGTTTCGCGACTCTCGCGACCTCCGCCAGACGCAAGTAGTTCGCCTTCATCATGACTGCGATGACGGTGACGGGCACACCCATCCTGACGCAACGCTCGGCTTGCTGGTGGATCAAATCCCAATTGCCGTCTCCGCGCTGCGTGTCCTGTTCCTGTTGTGTCGGGTAGTCGAGAGAAAACTCGATGTCATGAAAGGCGCGCAATTCGTCGTCTTCCAACACCGCAACGCTGTGGCCGTTCGAGGTAATGGTAAGTTTGACGGGGTATGTTCGCAGATAACCAAGGATCGCTCTGAATTCCGGATGCATGCCATTCTCACCGGTGCCGAGATTCACCGAGCGGACGGGCAGCCGTTCCATGACGGACTTCACTTGATCAAGAGAGAGGCGATCGGTGCGACTTGGATCCCGGTAGCAGAAGGCGCAGGCGAGGTTGCACTCATTGGTGAGGCCGAGCCCAAGCGCAATCGTGGCGTTGGGCGTACTGGTGCCCGATGGGATGGATAAAGACTTGCTTGTATCGTTATTCACGGTCTTTCCCTATCACCGTCACGACAAACGTGCAAAGAGCTGCGTGTAGCGCGCGACTGCCGCATACTCTGGCCGACTCCCCAACTCGCGCTCCAGTTCGAAGATTCGTTTGTAGTCTGTTGTGCGAGAAATCTGGGGCGGCAGGTAATCTGCGATGACGCGCACTCCTCGCTCGGCAATCACCGTCAGCGAAGCTGCCGTCAGCATGGCCTTGAGGCCATCCGGTGTAAAAAGCCGTACACGGCCACCGTATAGGGATTCTTGCCCCCACTCAGTGGTCAGGTTATTTTTCGCGGCAGTCAAATCGCCGGCCAAGACAGCAGCTTTCAATACTTCGCCGGCCCGGTTTCGCACGAGAACGGAGAATATCGCCGATGAATCGCGCAAGGCGCGAGCCGCGTCGCACAATATCGCGGTCGGATCGTCGACAAATTCGAGCACGTTGTGGCAGAGAATTACTTCGAATGATGCGGTGGGAAGCAGGTTCTTCAACTGGGTGACATCCCCATGTTGGAATACGACCTTGTCGTCAACGGCTGCTTCCTGGGCGGTGCACTTTGCAATATCCAGCATCTCACGGGAGAAATCAAGCAGTGTGACGTGCATGCCGAGTCGGGCCAGACGAACGGCGGTGGCTCCCGTGCCGCAGCCGATATCGAGCGCACGCATCCCGGGTTGAGCCTGCATCGGCAGAAAATCCTGCAGGTTGGCAAAGGCCAACTCGGTGCGCAGCCGGCCCTCGGGCGTTTCGAGGTAGGCGGCATACTCATTCGCGCCACTCTGGAAGCGTTCGCTGTCGGCCTGCGTAGTCATCTTCACGTGACTCTCAATCGAGGCCATTATATTCGAGCCGTCCTATTCGAGCCGCCGGGGGATAATTCGCGATTCCAATCATTTGCTTTGAGAATGTAGAATGCGCCGATGAAGAACATCATCATTATTCTTGCGACGATATTCGCGGCTCTGACCGTGACGGCCCAACAGGCGCCGGTGAATTCAGCTATCCTCGACCAGCTTGCCGGTAAGTGGCTGCTACAGGGGACCGTGGGCAAGCAGCCCGTTACGCACGCCTTTGATGCCGAGTGGGTGCTTCAGCACCACTACCTCCGCTTCAACGAAGTCTCGAAGGAGAAGAACGATAAGGGCGAACCGCAATACGAAGCGACGGTGTTCATCGGCTGGAATGAGAAGACTAAGCAATACGCCTGCGCCTGGATGGATGTGTACGGCGGAGAGTCACCGGAGTCCATTGGGCTGGCCACACCGAAAGAGAATGAGCTTGCTTTCGTTTTCAAAGATGAGCACGGCGAGATCACTTTCACCAATACTTTCCTCTACGACCCCAAGACCAATAGCTGGGAGAACCAGCTGGACAATGTCGTAAAGGGCAAGGCTATGCCGTTTGCGCGATTCAAATTGACGAAGCAGTGACGGAGCGGGCGGGGCCTCACTTCTTGGGGGCAGGAGCAAAAAAGAAAGGGCGCACCCGGTGATCCGAGTGCGCCCTGATTGATGTTTAGAAGCTGAAGCGTGCTCCTAGGGAGAGGACACGGGAGGCGAGAGCGGCCTGTATCGTGCCAAAGTTCGAGCTGCCAACGTTGTTCGATATGCGATTGGGGTCGAGGTTCATGTTGTTGAGGACGTTGAACACATCCATGCGGAACTCGAACTTCGCGTTTTCGCCGAGAACCGGCATCTTGGGAAGCCCAAAGCTCTTCGAGAGCGTCAAGTCGAGGTCTCTGTATCCCGGCATCGTGAGCGCGTTGCGACCAACTCCGGGTGATTGAGGAAGCGCGGTTCCGTAGCAAGTGTTGCAGTTATAGGGCGTGTAGTTGGGTGTCGAGAAATAGGCCCCGGCGGCGAGCGGACTCGTCCCTGCCAACGGATAATTCGAGCTGACCGGACCCTTGAACGCGTCACTATTGGTGCTCGTACCCGCGCCTCCCAGGTAGGCGGCAGGGAGTAGCTGCCCATAACCACACTGTCCGCAGTAGAGGCTTCCGCCCTGCACGCTCACGAAGGGAGTGAAGGGGAATCCTGAGTGCCAATTGAAGATGCCGCTGAGCGACCAGCCCCCGACGATCTTGTCCATCCCGCTGTTCCCGTGAAAGAAGGTGGGCTGCCACATGCCAAAGAGCTTGAACGCTCTGGCGACGTTGTAGTCGGAGCGCCCATAATCCAAATTCAGGTTATATGGATAAGGCTGTTCCGAGTACGGAGCAGAACTCGTATCCATGCTCTTGGACCAAGTAAATTGGGCGTCGGCCATGAACTGTCGTGCGAATTGGTGCTTTAGCTCAGCGTTCAAGGCGTTGTAGTTGGCGCGGCCGTTTACACCCCAGTAGTCTCCGCCGCCAATCTGCGGATTGAGTGTGAAGCCTGAAGTCGCAGGGACGGCGAGCGGGTTCTCGTGGAAAAAGAGGTCACGCGACAAGCTCCCTTGATATCCCAAGGTCATCACGTACTGGTGACCCAGGTCGTATTGCATATCAAACGAGTAGTGATGAACACGCATTGTCGGGAGGTTGTTCGGGAAGATCTGGACGCCGACTGTGGTGCCAGTAGGTAGGCCATTTGCCCCGAATGACGTGATCGTATTCGGATTGGCCGGATACCCGTAGAGGTTGTGTGGATCCGACGAGGTTGCGTAAATAATATTCGGGTTGATTGCGGTCGGCGAACTTGTGTCCCATCCTGGAAATATCACCAAACCCGGGTTGTTTACGATGTTGGCGGAGATGGCAATTTCCTCTTGGTTGTAGCTCAAACCGTAACCACCGCGGAGCACGAGCCGATCGTTAAATTTAGTCGGACTCCAAGCAAAACCGATCGCGGGTCCGAAGTTGTTCTTCTGCGCGTTCCAGGAGTCTGCCTTTCTTATGGTCAGGCCAGTCAGGTAATTAGCCCCAGCACCAGGGAAGGAGCGCAGCATGTTGTCCTGTTTAGAGGAAAGCGGACCAAAGTAAGACCACCGCAGTCCCAGATTGACGGTCAGGTTCCGGCGGAGTTTGAAATCGTCCTGGACAAAGAAACCGAAGATATTTTCCCGCTGATCTTGGCGAATCGTCGTCGGGAAGCCGGTAGTGGGACTGAAACCTCCCCCCTCATTTTTTGGTGCGTCATTCAGGAAGTCCCACATATTGAAAAAGTTATAGCTGGGAACACCACACCCGGCGCAAGCCTGAAGATAAAAGAGCCGTGTGGCTTCACCACCAAATTTGATTGTGTGTCGGCCGATAATTTTAGTGGCCACGTCCTTGTAGCTGTACGTCCACTGATTCAAGATACTGCCGACATTGGGACCGAATTGGTCGGGTGTAATACTACCGATCTGACCAATATTGCCCACGGGAAGGCCAACTGGCGACTGTGGGTTAGACGTCACTTCATTCCAGCGCCATCCAGCGGCATTAGCACGGAGTTCGTTAAGCAAAGTTGGAGAGAAGGTGTGGTTCCAGATGACGGAAAAAGCATCATTGATCTGGTTGTGGTGAAAGATGTCATAGGCACGGTTGCCGTTAAAGTTGTCTCTTGACAGAGGAACCCAATAGATTGCGAAGCCGATCCGGTCTTTCGCGGTAACATCCGCATCCAGTCGGCCGTTGTACTGAACAGCAGTAAAGGTTGTGGGATTCGATGTGTTGTAGTTGGCCAAGTCGGCGATAGTGCCGAATGGCACCCCAGGTTTTCCACAACCCGTGCCAGCCCCGCCACAACCGGGGTCCTGAGTACTCGTCCAGCCAAGATCCTGCGTTCCCAATGCTGTGGTCAACGGTGTGCCGAGATTGATTCCTTGGCCGGGGATGGTCACGCAGTTAACGTTTTCGATCAAGCCGGCCGTGGCGCAGTCGTTACCTGAACTTAAACCGTGGTTAAGCACGCCATTGCCAGGGAAGCTGAGATACTTCGCGGCAATGCTGCCAGCGGGCGCCAGGGCATCGAAGGCCGGAGTGTCGTACCATCCGTTTCCCTGTTGGTCGGAATTCGGCTCGCGCACCGTTTCGTAGTTGAAGAAAGCGAAGATCTTGTTCTTCCAAATCGGGCCGCCGATACTTCCGCCGAACTGGTTGAACTTGCTGTTGTCCCTTGTCGGGGAATTGCCCCCGTTGTACCGCTGATAAGCATTCAAGTTCGGTTGGTGCGTGGTGAAGAAGAGGCTGCCGTGGAACGCATTCGTGCCACTCTTGGAGGTGACTTGAAGTTGGGCGCCGCTGAAACGGCCGTCCTCAGCGTCGTAGCTGTTCGTAACCACTTTCACGTTATCAACCGAATCTTCGGAGGGAGTGATGATTGTGGAACCGCCCCACACTGCGCTGGTGGTGCTGATGCCGTCTATCGAAATTCCGGTGTTCTGAGCCTGGTTGCCACTGGAATAGCCTTGGACCATGTTTTCGGTCGCGAAGATTCCGGTCGATCCGCCCGACGGCGCGGGTCCGCTCTGGGTGCCGGGAAGGTTTGAGGTGCCGCCGCCGCCAGATTGCGAACCGTCGGCGAAGATGCCAGGGGCCAGTTGCGAGAGCTTAAGCACATCCCGTCCAAACGATGGCAGGTGCTGAATCTGATTCTCAGACACAACGCCACTGATGGAGGCCGTTTCGGTTTCAAGCGCCGGCGCCGCCGAAGCGTCGACGTTGACCGTCGTCGATTCCGAACCGATCACAAGCGTAACGTTCAAAGCGTTCGGCTGTTCGGGAATGAGGTCAATATTGTCGAGGACTTTCTTCTGGAAGCCCTTCGCGTCCACTTCCAATTGGAAGCGCGCCGCCGCCAGTGCATTGAAGTTGAACACGCCTGCCGGATCGCTGGTTCTGACCTGCTTCTCGCCGGTTGCGGGATTTGTGAGAGTGAGGGTGGCGCCGGGAACTACCGCGCCCGTGGCATCGGTGACTACGCCCTGAATGGAAGTTCGATACTGCGCCTGAACCAACGTGGTCATAGCAACGATGGTGACGATCAGCAGTACGACACGGACTGCCAAACTCGGATGCCTCATTGAAATCGCTCCTCGAAGAACAAAGTTTCTGATTGAACCCTGTCGCGAATCTCGGCCCAAACTTTTGTTGTGTTGCATGCCAGCGGCCAACGCCTTTTTACTAAATCTCTGCAAAAGCGATTTAGTATGTATATACGCCAAACTTATAGCACGCCGGAATTTAGGCCGTCAACGCCCAGAACTTGACGCTCGCTACGTCTACGCTTTCTGGAGTGGATTCTATGGAAAGCTGGAGGCGGCTATGGGAAACGAGAGGGTAAAGCTCAGATTTTGGAGGATTATCATCACTCTGCAGGCGCGGGAGCTGTGGTCTCCCGTACTACCAGCTCCGGTTCGACAATGTGCTGGTCATGCACTTCGGCGTTCGGGCGATTGATACGCTTTAACAGAATTTCGGCGGCGGCTCTGCCCATTTCTCGCAATGGCTGACGCACCGTGGTCAAGCCCGGGTTCTGAAAAGCGGCACTTTGAATGTCGTCGAATCCGACGACGGAGACATCTTCGGGCACCCGCGCCCCGGACTCGCGTAACGCGCGAATCGCACCCATTGCCGAAATATCGTTGAAAGCAAAGAGCGCAGTGAACTCCTGACCTGAAGCCAGCAACATCTTGGTCGCCATGTATCCTAATTGAGGAGAAGGCGAATCGCCCTCCAGTTGCACCACCAATCGCGGCTTGATCTGCAGGCCGAGTTGGCACGCCGTCCGCTCGATATTCGCCCAACGCTCGGCTGTGTCGGAGCTGAACTCCTGCCCTTTCATGAAAGCTATTTTGCGGTGACCGAGGTGAAATAAGTGCTTCAACGCTATCTCCGCCGCCCGCTTGTGGTTCAGCACAATGTTCGTAACGCCCGTCACTCCGTTGTGTCCGGAAACTGTAACCACGGGAACGGGCAGATCCAGATTCCATGGCGTGTCGACAGCAATCAGGCCATCCACTGACCGTTCCAGGAACATGCGAGGGTATTCGTCGATCAGATCGGCGTGGTGGCGATGACTGGCGACGAAGTAGAAGTAGCCCTCCTGCATAAGATATTCTTCGACCCCGCTCATCACGGCCGCCGAATAGCCCTCGCTCACCTCGGGAACGAGGACTCCGATGGTGAAGCTGCGCTGTTTGCGGAGCGATCGGGCGAAGAAGTTGGGCCGATACTTGAATTTCTTGACGGCTGCGAAGATTCGGTCCTTTGTGTCCTGCGGAATGGAATCGGCGACGCTTGAGCGGTTAAGAACCAGAGAGATTGTGGCCGGTGAAAGCTTCAGGTGTTCGGCCAGCTTCTTCAAACTCACGGGTTTTCGGGCGGCGCGCGCTTGTCCGTCAGTAGCCGAGTTTGGCTTCTTCTTCGTCACGGCACGAAGTCTCGCATAATGGAATCACGCGGGCAAGGTGAGAGTGCGATCCGGGCTTCTTCTGTACTCTTGACATCAGCGCAAAAAGCGTATTTCATACAGTCCGTTGACCATATACTAACGCGATTTAGTAGAGCACAATTGTCGTTTTGACCGAGGTGCGAGCTCATGTGGTCGGTGCGAGGCAGGGATCCAGTCGGCTTAGTACTCTTTGCCTTCGGGTCGAACTCATGGAGTAGAAAGACGTACGCGGCTGTCCTTGGGTTGATTTTCAGTGCATTGAGCGTTGCCTGCGTGTCGGCGCCGGTTCTTGCCGCAAGCTCGAAGGAAACCGCGCCAAGTCGCGGCGTCGCGGACCCGAACCTTGACGCCCGGGTGGAATCCATTCTGCGCACGATGACGCTCAACGAAAAGATCGGGCAACTGGTGCAATATTCGGCTGGCCAGCCAACTGGTCCCGGTACAGGCCGAACCGACTACCGGGATATGATTGCGAAAGGACAGGTCGGGGCGCTGTTGAACGTGATCGAGACCCCACTGATCAACGAATATCAGCATCTTGCCGTCGAGAAATCGCGTCTGCATATACCGCTGATCTTCGGGCTCGACGTGATTCACGGATTCCGTACCGAGTTCCCGATTCCCTTGGGAATGTCTTCAACCTGGGACCCTTCTCTGGTCGAGAAAGCGGCACGGGTGGCTGCCTCGGAAGCATCTGCCATTGGTATCCGGTGGACATTTTCGCCGATGGTTGACATTGCTCGCGATGCCCGCTGGGGCCGCATTCAAGAGGGCTCAGGCGAGGACCCGTATCTGGCTTCTGCGATGGCTGCGGCCTACGTGCGCGGGTATCAAAGTTCGCATCTGGATTCGCCGGATACGATGGCGGCCTGCGTCAAGCACTACGTTGGTTACGGGGCGGCCGAAGCGGGCAGGGATTACAACTCGACCGAGATTTCCGAACACACGTTGCGTCAATTCTATCTGCCTCCCTTTCACGCCGCGGTCAATGCGGGAACGGCGACTTTGATGAGCGCCTTCAACTCTCTCAACGGCGTTCCGTCTTCGGCGAACCCGTTCACGCTCACGCAGGTTTTGCGGAACGAGTGGGGATTCAAGGGATTCGTGGTTAGCGATTGGAACTCGATCGGCGAACTGGTCCCACACGGCATCGCCGCGGATGACGCAACCGCCGCGCGCAAAGCGTTCCTCGCCGGGGTCGACATGGACATGGCGAGCAGCTTTTACCACGATCATCTCGCGGAGTTGGTGAAGTCCGGCGCGGTGCCAGAAGCGAAAATTGACGAAAGCGTGCGCCGAGTTTTGCGGGTCAAGTTCGCTCTTGGCCTTTTTGAGCATCCCTACGTTGATGCCAGTCGCGCCCAGCAAGCGTTTTTGCTTCCAGAGAGCCTGCAGTTGGAACAGACCATCGCCGAGCATTCCTTCGTTCTTTTGAAGAACGCGCCAGTCGTGGGGAAGCCGCTGCTTCCGATTTCTGCGGACGTGAAAACTGTAGCGGTTATCGGACCGCTCGCCGACAACCCTTCCGATCCCGAAGGAATCACCGGCTCCTCGTTTCCCAAAAACAATGCGCTCTCTTTTCCGGCAGAGATGGCGCGACGATTGGGGGGAAGCAATGTACTGCGCTCGCGAGGAACGGGAATTCTCAAAGGGAGTGATGCTGAGCTCGCGACCGCAGTCGCTGCGGCGAAGCGAGCTGATCTAGCGATTCTTACTCTCGGGGAGTCTCCCGAAATGAGCGGAGAGGCGGCCTCGCGCGCGCATCTCGGACTGCCTGGCCGCCAGCAGGAGTTGCTCGAAGCGGTCGTGGCGACGGGTAAGCCCGTCGTGCTCATTCTTTTCAGCGGAAGGCCGCTAACGGTGCCCTGGGCTTTTGAGCACGTACCGGCCTTGTTGGAAGCCTGGTTTCCCGGAACCGAGGGTGGGCCCGCGCTGGCCAGAACTCTGTTCGGCGAATTCAATCCCAGTGGAAAACTCACTGTCAGCTGGCCTCGCGACGTGGGACAAGAGCCGCTCTACTACAACGCTCTGAGTACAGGAAGGCCCCCCGGCAGCATCGACCTCACGAAGCCGCCTACGGATGTGGTTTCGAAATACGTGTCGCGCTACATTGACGAGCAAAACACTCCGCAGTTCCCTTTCGGCTACGGCGGTTCGTATACGACTTTCGCCTACGGGCCGACGCAGGTCAGTAAAGCCCAGCTCAGCGCGGCAGTGCTCAATCAAAACCTAAACGGCGAAATCGGTGAACCGGGGGCACTTACTGTCGAGGCCACCGTCTCTAACACTGGCTCGCGTGCAGGAGAAGAGTTGGTGCAGATTTATGTTCGCCTGCGAGGAACGAGCACGGCTCAGCCGGTCCGCGCCCTGAAGGGGTTTCAGAAGGTTATTATCGCTCCTGGAGAGACGAAGAAAGTCACATTCGATTTGCCGCCGGATGCATTCGCGATCTGGAATGACCGCAACCAATTTGCAGCGGAGCCAGCAAGGGTCACAGTGTGGATCAGCCCTGATTCCGCCAGTGGCTCTGAAGCGAAGTTAGAAATCACACGTTGAGGATTCCATGAGATCGTTTCGTTTGGCCATCGCGGGCACGCTCGGGCTCGCGCTTTTTGCCGCCTCCGGCTGGGCGCAGAGCTCCGATGAAAAGGTGGTAATTGATGCGCATGCTGCCGCCCGACCCTTCCCCCATTTCTGGGAGCAGATGTTTGGCTCAGGACGCGCGATTCTTACCCTGCGAGAAAGTTATCGCAGCGACCTTCGCGAGGTAAAAAAAGTCACGGAGTTCAACTACGTCCGTTTTCATAACATCCTGCATGACGAAGTGGGTGTTTATGACGAAGATGAGCAAGGTCACCCTGTTTACAACTTTGCCTATGTCGATCAGATCTACGATGGCTTGCTGAATAACGGAGTGCGGCCTTTTGTGGAAATCAGCTTCATGCCCAAGAAACTCGCGCTACGTCAGGACGTGCATCCGTTCTGGTACAAGCAAATCGTTTCGCCTCCGAAAGACTACAAGAAGTGGGATGACCTCATCCGTGCACTGGCGCAGCATCTGGTGGACCGCTACGGACTGGATGAAGTATCGAAATGGTATTTCGAAGTTTGGAACGAGCCGAACATCGATTTCTGGAGCGGCGATCCCAAACAGGCCACCTACTTTGAGCTTTACGACCACACAGCGTTAGCTCTGAAGTCAGTGAGTCCGCGCTTGCGGGTGGGCGGTCCCGCGACCTCATCGGCACACTGGGTTGCCGATTTCATTCGGCACACCGCGGCGGCGAATGTTCCCACCGATTTCATCTCGAGCCACGGCTACGGGGACGACACCACGGAGGATCTTTTCGGGAAGAGCGAAAACATCCCGATGGATCAAAGGGTCTGCCTGGCGATCAAGAAAGTGCACGATCAGATTGCCGCCTCTGCCCGTCCGAATCTGCCTCTAATGTGGACCGAGTGGAATGTCCCGTCCTTTGGACCGCTCCACGCCCGCGACACCGAATACGTCGGAGCTGCTCTTGCCGATGACATTCGCCAATGTGATGGCCTGGTCAATATGCTGTCGTTTTGGACATTCAGCGACGTCTTCGAGGAAGACGGACCGAAGAACGAACCGTTCGACGGCGGTTTTGGCCTGGTTGCACTGGGCGGAATCAAGAAGCCCAGTTATTCGGCCTTCGCGCTGCTGCACAATCTCGGAGACCAGCGGATCGCGGATGACGCGCACGATGTTCTGGTTACGCGACGCCGCGACGGGTCACTGGCGATTGCTGCGTGGAACCTGGTCGATCCGGATGCAAAAGGAGCGGAGCACAGCATCGAATTCGAAATTAACGGTGTGCCGGCTGACAGTCATGTGCTAGTGAGCCGCGCGGATGCCAGCCACGGCAACACACTTGCCGCTTACAAGAAGATGGGGAGTCCGGTATATCCCACGCAAGCGCAAGTCGCCGAACTGAATCGAGTCGCCGAAACAGATTCGGTGGAACACCTGCGGCTGTCGAAGGGCTCACTACGGCTCCTTCTTCCCCCGAATGGCGTGATCATGATCGAGGTCGAGAAGAAATAGAAAGAGTTGTCACTGGAATCCGACAGCCGTCATTGCTGCAGCGACTTCGGGATTTCTCATGAAGGTCTGCCAGACGAAGCTGGTCCGATAATTCTCGGCCATCAACATCATGATTCCCAAATCATTGCCCAGCACAGTCTTGGCATACCAGCCGGAAAGAGGATTGAAAGCGTCGACGAAGCCATATCGCTGCCATGTCTCGGGAAACAAGATACGGATGTTGCGTAGAACGCCGATACAATCATCCGGTTGAAACGGAATGGAACCACCAGCCGCGCAAGGAACGATGGAACCATCGATGGGCCCCATCGGTGGCGGCCCTCCCCATACAACATAGCCGTTCCGCGCATCCGATGCAGTGATGCCCCACAACTCTGTGGAATAGTCAGTAAACCGGGTGGCAAGAGAGGTCGCGCACATCAGCTTGTGGACATGCGTCGCGATGGCCGAGTTCACGAAGTAGTTGGCGTAGGCATCCCGTTTGTTGCGAAAGTCGAACCAGGCATGGGAGTACTGATGGATGAACAAGGGAGCGCTGAGGTTCGTGATGTACGAGAGGTTCTGATAAGTAAGGATGGGACGGGTAAATGCCTGCCATGAACTGGCAGGGATGGGGTTCGTCGTGGCACCGATGCCCAAGAGATACAGCATCATCAGTTCGCAATAGGTGTCCCAGCGGGCATTTAGAAATCCATTCTCGGGTGTCCAGCCCATCGAAAATGTTTTGCCTCCGAAGAGCATCCATTGCCAGTTAACGCGCCGATAGAGTTGAGTCGCCATCTCGACGATCTGCTGGTCCTGGAAGTACTGGCGGCAGGTCAAGATGCCGCACAGAAGAATGGCTGTGTCGATCGATGAGAGTTCGGACTTGTAGACCCTCTGTCCACTATTCATGTCGACAAAATGAAAAAAGAAGCCGTTGTGATGGGGCATCTCTTTCAGAAGGTACGTTAAGGTTGTCTTGACGCGCGCCACGATAGTAGCACTGTCCATGTACCCCCGGTAATCGCCGATGCAGAGAGCGGTGAGACCGAAGCCCGTCGCAGAGATGCTCGAGATGGTGTGGTTGTCGTGTCCGGCGGCGAAAGCGCGGTCCTTGACCTGGCCGGTGGTCGGACTGGCCTGCTCCCAGAAAAACCGGAAGGTAGCACGCTCAAGCTCGTCGAGAAATTCGTCGTCAGTGAGCGGAGCCGGTCCGAAACTGCTGGTTTGAGGAACTCCGCAAGACGTGGACATCGTCGCCAGGCCCAGCATGGGAGACACAAGCATTGCTTTGCCCAACCATGCCAGACATTCGCGGCGGCTCACACGTGAGGCGGGATCACTCATGCAATGGACTCTTGAAAAGGCCGGGCTATCAGGGCGGGGTAGTTCATTGAGTCTCCCTCAAATCCAAAGATGCCATAAGTCCCCTTCACAGCCACACCACACTTTGCATTATTTTGTTTCAGGATATTGGCTATGAAGATTCTCACGCGGCTACTGCATGATATCTGATCGGATATTTCAATGTTGCCAACGAAACGAAGGGACAGAATCCTGCTGAAATTCCGATCGTTCGTAAACTAAAAATCATCCGAGGGCCGACTCGCAGAATCTATAAGAGGAACCAACGTCTCATTGCGCGAGGTGCTCGCATGCAACTCAAGCCCTTCCTGCTCGATGCCTGGCTCGACCAGTTCGAACACGAGATCGAATTCAACCTGGCAGCGAGCACGGGACCGACCTGGACCGTCAACGACATCCTCGCTCTCGGCGACGACGAAACACGCCATCGCTTCCTTAACCACGACCTGGTATACAGCCGGCCGGCCGGCGCCGACAGTCTGCGCGAGGCAATCGCTGAGATGCAGAATGTGCCGGTAGAGTCGGTCCAAGTCGTGACCGGCGCATCCGAAGCGCTCGTTGCTCTGATGTGGCTGGCGGCCGAACCCGGCGCGAATGTAATCATCCCGCTGCCTGGATTCACTACTTTCTCGGCGCTCCCGGAATCTCTGGGCCTGGAGACCCGCTTCTATCGCGTGCGCCGCGAGAACGGCTTCCGCATCGACCCCGACGAGATCAAGCGGCTGGCCGACTCGAAGACTAAGCTCATCCTGGTCAACAGCCCGCACAACCCCACAGGCTCGACCATCAGCGACGGCGAAATGGAAGCCCTGCACGACTTCGCCGCCGAGCGCGGAATCCAGCTGGTGAGTGACGAGGTCTACCATCCCATCTACCACGGAAGACAAACGAAGTCAGCCGCGCGCCTGCCGCATGCCACCGTGATCGCCGACCTGTCGAAGGCATTGTCGATTCCCGGCGTGCGCACGGGATGGATGATCGAGCACGACGCCCAGCGCCGCCAGCAATACTGGAACGCGCGCGCCTACTTCTCGATCTCCAACAACACCACGGGGGAAATTCTTTCGGAAATCGCAATACGCAAACGTGACGTCGTACTCGGCAAGACCCAAGAAGCCGCCACCCGAAACCTCAAGCTCCTCGATCGATTCATGGCGGACCATCGCGACGTACTCGGGTGGGTTCAGCCGCAGGGCGGCATGACCGCGTTCCCCTGGCTGGTGAGCGGAAAAAACGAGCGTCCATTTTGCCAGGCCGCCACCGAGCGCGGAATCTTGCTGGCTCCCGGCGATTGCTTTGACGCGCCTTCACATTTCCGCCTGGGCTTTGCCGCAGCTGGAGACAATTTCTCCAACGCTCTCGACCGCTTTGAAGCATTCGTAAAAAGCTGGTCGGCAAAGATGGTCACAGCCTGACAGAAGCTTGCTTCTGACGCGGTCGGAAGTGCTTGATTGTTGTCAATCCGTGCCGAGCAAAGCGTGCGTGTTTCAACGAACCGCGTTACTGCAGCGGCGTGAGTGCTTGACAGGAGTCGTGGTCGGCAATGGCCGAGCCGCTCGGATCGTAGTTGATGGTGCCATTTTCTGTGGAGCAGAAGCTGCGATTGCCACCACCGGAGTTGGGCATCGCAACCGAGAAATATCCGCCGGCTGGAGCGGAGCCGAGGCCGGTCGAATTGAACGTGTAGCCGTTCTTGGAGCCCGCAGCCAGTACGGAGTCGATCAGACACGCGCCATTCTGATCCGGAGCATCGCAATTGGTTCCACCGAGCGCGGTCAATGTGGGCGCGAAACCAACTGTCGGATAGCTGCTGTTGTAAGAAATTTCTGCAGTGTTGATGGTTCGAAGCGACGCGACGGCCGAAGCCTCATTGGCGGCAACGCGCGCCTGCAGCAAGTTAGGAATGGCAATCGCGGCGATGATCAGGATGATCGCGACGACGATCAGTAACTCGATAAGCGAAAAGCCTTTCTGATTCTGTTTGCGGTTTTTCATATTGCGAGCTCCTCTGGTTACTGAAGTAACCTTCCGACCTAATCTGCTTCGGTTCACTTTTCGGTGAGGGGATCGCCCGATGCATTCCTAAAATGCAACAGGATGGCCAATGCTATTGCAGAGGAGTATCAATCATTTGCACACTGGAATTGTTTCGGGAGGTGAAAAGAGTTGCACACCGGGATTGGGGAAGCGATGGGAAAGAGGGCAAATTGGTTCCCGAGGAGGCAAGAAATCGCTGGTTACTTCCGGTCACGGAATCGGTGAAGACGGGACGCGCCCAGTAGTAAGTAATTAAGGATACGAACGGGCTGCACGAGCGCCGTCACCGATTGCTCCCAGCCCGCGTTCTAGCCCCAAACAGGATTGCCCTTCGCATCGCGAAGAACCAGACTGTCGGTACCCTTCACCACTTCGCGCGCGAGAATCAAGTCGGCATCTCCCTGCTTGATTTTTGATCCGGTGATAGTAAGTTGGTCGCCTTTGGTGAAGGTCACGCCCATGTCGTCGAGAAACGACTTGGGACAGAGGTATACATCAATCGTGTCCGTCCCGACTTTCACCAACAAGTGAGCAATCTGTTTTTCACTGCCCGCGGGAGGCAGTCTCACTTCCTCGACGGCACCGTTCATCTTGGCTTCGGTGCCGAGGTCGTACTTTGGCCGGTTCGTATCCTGCGCCTTCTGCGCAACCGAGGGCAAGCCACAGAGAATTGCGACTGCCAGAAACATCGCCTTCCTACTGCTCCTGCACGAATGGGACATGTTTCTCCTGTCTCCTGCAGCGATCCCGCAAATGAGCCCACCAACCATTACACAACCTCGCTAGCAGTAATGCTTGAAGTTTCAGGCACGTTTCTTGCGTCGCGCCTTCAAGGAAACGGGCGGCTTCGCTCCGCGTCTGTCGTGCTTGGAATCAACAAGCTCTATCGGCTTGCCATGTTGCCCGTTGTTGAGCGCGGGCGGCTGCGTGCGCCAGTTCAACTCATCCAGCCGCCGTCGCATTTCGTCCCCGCTCGTTTCATGAGCAGCGCAAGTTTCGCAATCTGACCGATGGATTCGTAAGAAAGACAACAAGTAGCATTTCAACTTCACGATTCACCTCGGAGGATATAGGTGATTCGCCTCAGGGGATGCTGCGTCTCAACTGGCGGGACCTGCTCTTCGGTGAGGCGGACGTATTATGCCACACGATAGGGCTCCCGTTTCAATGAAATTGGGGAGCCGAGCCAGCGGGCCTGGAGCGGCCGCTACGTGACCACTTCCCCCCTCCCTCGATAAATCCATTGCATGCAAAGCGCTATTGGGTGGTGTCAAACTCTTTCTTGTATTCCTGCCATTTTTGTTTCACGCCAGCCATGATCGCCTGGTACTCCGCGTCGCCGCGCAAGCTGTCATAATTCTTGTCGCGCTGGAACCATTCGTAATTCACATCCCCTAGCTCCACCGTCCGTTTGAGCCAGGCCAACGCCTCCTCACGATTTCCCAGCAGCGCATAAGTTCCCCCAAGGTAGTAGGCGTAGTCCGCGTCCGTTACCTGTGCTGGGCGGTAGCGAAAAAGCTTAGGATCGATTTTCTGAGGCTCCCTTAGCGCCGCACGTACTATCGCGGAATTAAATTTCGCACCCTCATCGGAAGACCCGGCTTGTAGCTGTACTGCGCGATCCAGTGTCTGAGCCGCTTCATCCAGCTTGCCCTCGTAATACAGGAACTCGCCCAGTGAGGTCAGCGCCTTGAATTGATCCGGATGAGCCGCCAAAAGCTCCCGCATCTCCTGTTCTGCTTCCTGGGTCCGGCCCTGATAGAGCAGCATGCGGGCGTGCATCCAGTGCGGCTGCAGCGAGGCGGGGTCTATCTGAATTAAATGTTCGTACGCCCGCTCCGCCAGCTTATTCAGTCCCGCGTAGTAGTAGCTGTAACCGGATACACCCCATGCGATGTCCGAGTTCGGAGCCAGAACCAGCGCTCGGCGCAGAGTTCGAATTGCATCCGCCTCGCGACCGGTCTCGCCGTAGATCGACGCCAGCGCGACCATTCCCTCCACACTCTGCGGATTGACCTTCAAGGCCTGTTGCGCCGCAGCTTCCGCCTTCTTAAGAAGCTCCGCTCCACCTTCCACCGAATTCGCACCTTCGAAAGCGTACAGTTGCGCCAGAACCGCGAACGCGTCGGCGAAATTCGGGTCGAGTTCGGTGGCATGCAGCGCCGCCTTTTGTCCCTGATGCAGGAGATCGAACCGTGACTCCACGAGGTATTGATTGAATAAAGACCTCGCTAGCAGATACTCGTTGTAGGCCTCCACATTGGTCGTAGGCCTCTGCTCGATTACCTTCTGCTCGGCTGGAGAAATCTCCACCTTCAGCCCTTCGACGACCTTCGTCGCGACCTGGTCTTCGAAAGTTAAAATGTCGGCGCTGCGCAGATCGTAGCGTTCCGACCATTTCGTGGTTCCCGTCTGCCCGTCGATCAACTGCACTGTAACCCGTATCACACCGGCCGAACGCTGGTAGGTTCCCTCCAGGATGCTCTGCACTCCCAACGCCTTTGCCGCCTCGACCGGTTCCGGCGCTTCCTTTACATACTTCAAAACCGATGTGGTTGGCCGCACCGCCAGATTTTGCAGGGACGCCAAGCGGCTGATGATTGCGTCCGTCATTCCGATCGCCCAGCTATCGCTGGTCGCCGCTGAGATGTCTCGAAACGGAAGGACCGCCATCGTCTGCACTTGCGGCTTCGCAGCATCCCCGGCCGGGTGGCCTGATGAGGATGACGGACTGTTCGACGACTGCGCATCCGACCTTTTGCTCGATTCGTACGCGCGATAGCCAAGCGCCGCCAGCGCCACAACCACCAGCACCGCGCCCGCGATTGCCATTTCCAGTTTTCGTCCTTGGCTTCTCCGAGTCGACGTCACTTCCGTTCTCGCGATTGCTGACTGCGATTCTGTGTCCCGCTTCACCCGCTTCAGATCGGCGCGCAACTCTGCCGCCGACTGATACCGTACCTCCCGATCCTTCTCAAGCGCCTTACCGATCACATCTTCGAGTTTCTTGGGAATATCAGAATTCAAGCGGACTGGATCAGCCTGCGTCTTGTGCAGAATCGAATCAAAAATCGCCCCCGAGCTGTCCCCGCGAAATGGGAGCGCGCCCGTCGCCATCTCGTAGAGCACAACACCAAACGAGAACAGATCGCTGCGCGGGTCCACTTCCTTGCCCAGCACCTGTTCCGGAGACATGTACGCGACCGTGCCGAGCGCAGAGCCTGGGCTGGTCAGGTGTTCTTCGTTCTGAGTTGCGGTCAGACCATCGGCTTCCATCCGTCCGCTGACCTTCGCCAGTCCAAAGTCGAGAACCTTGGCATGCCCGCGCTTCGTGACAAAGATATTTGTGGGCTTGATATCACGGTGCACGATCCCTGACGCGTGCGCCGCATCGAGCGCGTCGGCGATCTCCAAAGCCAAAGAAAGCAGTTCCTCGCTTTCCACCGGGCGCCCCGCAATCTTGTGCTTCAGCGTCAGGCCTTCGAGAAACTCCATCGCGATGAAGGCTTGCCCATCCTGATTCCCTATGTCGTAAATTGTGCAGATGTTCGGATGATTCAAGGCAGAAGCGGCCTGCGCCTCGCGTTGAAAGCGGCTGAGGGCCTGGGAATCGCAGGCGACTTCATCGGGCAGGAACTTGAGGGCGACAAAGCGGTGAAGCCGTGTGTCTTCCGCCTTGTAGACCACACCCATGCCACCACCGCCAATCTTCTCAACGATGCGGTAGTGCGAGATAGTTTGACCGATCACTGGAGCAGAATGCTACGTGGGTGAAACGGTCAAGTCAACGAAGGGTGAGGGGTTGCCGGTGCGGGAGCAAGAGGAATCAGTCCGGCGAGTGTTGTCCTTCCGTTTCGCGACTCGCCTCAGTCGAGTTGCCCAATTCCGTTTCTGGTCGCTCTCCAAGTTCGATCTCGAGATTTCGATCGGACTGCGCGGCCCGCTCTCGCTCGAATTCCAATCTGGCCATTCCATCTGGTGCATCCACGCCGGGACGAATCTCTCCGGTTGGAACTGGGGGCTCGGGCGGAGTCCCTAAAGCGACCCGAGTCGAGAATCCCGGACTGACCAGGACAGAAGTTCCGGGGCTCGTCGTGGCTGCCACTTCCACGAGTCCGTCGAAGACATCCACTTCGCTCACGCCGTGGCCGTTCACCTCGACATCGAAGCGAGTGCCCCGAACTGCGATGACAGCGCTCGGCGTCCCCATCTGGAACGACGGAGCCCCGCCGGTTCGTTTGCGTATGTAGGCTCGAACGCGGCCCAGAAGTATCTCAAGCGCGTTCCAGTTGCCCGGCGCCGGTTCGGTCACCACCAGACGTGTGTGGGGTTGAACAAGAATCTCGCTTTCGTCGGCGCGTAACACCAGGACCAGCCTACCCTCCCCTGTTTCTATCACCGTGCCCGCCGGGAGGACTTGCCCTCGTTTTGGAGCGGCAACATTGGTCTCCGGCAACTGCACGTGGACTTGTCCCTTCCATTCGGAGATAACTGCGCCGGCAAACGGCGCTGGAGATGGTTCGGGCGTAGAAACCTGACCCTGGGCGGCACTCAGGCAAAGCGCCACCCAGGCAGGAAGCATCGCCAAGGCTGTCCAGGAGCGAGCACCAGCCCAGCGCTGCCAACAAGAAACTCGCAGACTCGGGAGGATGAGTTTGCGAGTTCCTGTCACCGTATTGTTCGAGACGAACAACACACTAACCTCCAACACTGTCCAGAGATACTTGCCAAAGCACATGCAGGGCCATTTGTAATCCGCAAATAAGTCTGCTGTTTTCTGCAACAGTGATCAGACAGGTGGGTCATCGAGACCCACCCGCTGTGTCCTCGCGCCCCGATGGCTCCAGATGGCTTTCATTTTCCGGATCTCGACTAACCCGAGGAGCGCCGACGGGCAGGACTACCCTCACGCGAATTGATTCTTGATCACTGGACGCTTCGATGGTGCCATGGTGCTCCTCGACCGCGCGTTTCACGAACGTGAGACCGAGTCCCCAGCCCGGCGTCGAATCGCTGGTGGCGCGAGCGCGGTAGAAAGGCTCAAAGAGGTGAGCCAGATCGTCCGGCGGGATCGGCGGACCTGGATTGCTAACTTCAAAGACTACGTTCTCTCTTGTCCCAGTTACCCGAAGATCGACCTCGCTCTTGGCATGGCTGTACTTCACCGCGTTGTTCAGGAGATTCAGGATTACTCCACTCAGCATGGGTTCGTCACCTTCGAGAGCAGGTAGATTTGAATCCAGCTGCACTTCAATGCGGATGTCCGCCGCCTCCGCGATCGGTGACATGACTCTTTGCACCTGCGCGATCATCGGCGCGATGGCGATCGGTTCTCTTCGCAGGGAGCGCGCTCCGGCGTCAAAGCGCAGCACATCGAGGTAAGTATTGATTAACGAAACCAGCCTCTGCGACTCGCGGAAAATTGTGGCCGCGGCGTCGGCCGAGCCAACTGCCTGCGGGTATCGCTGCAGGAATTCCGCGAAACCCTGGATCGAAACCAGAGGAGTACGCAGTTCATGAGTCACAAAGCGCAGAGCGTCGGCGCGCGCCTGATCCCGCTCCAGCCGGGAGGTCAGATCAGTGACGACCACCATCCACTGTGAAGACTCTTCCCCCGAGTTCGAGGCCAGTCGCATGCCGCGCACCTGCCAGAAACCTCCACCTAGATACACTTCGCTTTCCAGCGGAATCCCTTCGCTCTGGAGCGTCGCTGCCAGGTTCGCCCAGCTTGGGTGTTCGAGCAGGCGTCCAAATTCGGTCAGGGTGATTTCGGGGTCCCAACCTTGCTGCCTGCAAAAGGCTTCCCAAAAACGATTGCGGAAGAGGGTCTTACCTTCATGAGTGAATACAGCCAGCCCCTCGTGCATGGACTCCAGCAGATGTTGCCGAAAGGCATAAAGAGAAGAGAGTTCGGATTGCAACTGGTTAATGAGTTCGACTCGCCAATGCAGGTCACTGATGGCCTCGGGCGCTGTGTCCGCTGTGTGAAAACTGGCGAGTTCTTCCGGGGATTTTCCGGAACGGAGAGTCTGGCGCAGTTGTGTCAGCCCGCGTGTCAGTCCCCGATTGACGATGATCAGATTCTCTAATTGTGCCAGCGGCACCGCGAGAACGCCGGCACACAGAATCGGACCAAATGCGACAATGCGATTCGCGTGCGCGAAAAGCCAGTAGCCCGTTCCGTAGCTGATCGCGAGAAGCGCGATCTCCCATAACACTCCGTTCCACCCTGGCCAGCGCAACACCAACCAGGTCGAAATCAAAGAAAAGGACACCAAGTAGAGTAATTGCGGAAACAATCCCACATGCCGCAAGGTTTGGCCTTGCAGCACTCCGTCCACCAGATTCGCGTGAACCTCCACGCCCGGCATCGGCATTTGTCCGCTCACCGGGGTCGGCAAACGATCGCTCAGTTCGGTCGCGCCAAAACCGATGAGCACGGCTTTGCCCCACAGCGCCGGGGCCTGTTTTCCGGAGAGCAAGTCCGAAGCGGACACCACGACGAACGGTGGCCTCGGTTGGTCCGGCACATACTGCTGGCGGAAATTGATGGTGAGAAATTCCGGCGCGTACGAAGTCCACCCGGCCGTTGTTCCGCTGCGCCTCAAGCCATCCGCGGGCACGCGATCTAAGCTGCTCTGAACTCCACCCGAGTTCTGCTCCAGTTGCGAATGCCGCGCGACACGCACGACTTCGAGAGCCAGCGCCTGGCGCGGACCATCTGCACTCAACTCTCGCACTGGCACCCTGCGGCAAATGCCATCGGCGTCTTCGACTGCCTGCACATGCCCGAGCCCAGCGCTTGCGACGAGAAATGAAGGTAACGGGTCGGCCCATACGCGCTGCGGAGAGCCTCCCACCTTCGTGGCCAGAACCAGGTTGCCCGCATCGTGGAACGCCTGAGCAAGATCGCCATCGTTCTTCGCGTCTTCTGCTTCGGAAAGCAACACATCGAGACCGATCGCAATCGGCCGCTGCGCCGATGTTGTCCGAATCAATCGTGCCAGCAGTGATCTCGGCCACGGCCACCTTCCGTAACGGCTTAGGCTAAGATCATCGATCAATACGAGGGCGACGGAATTCGAAACAGGCAGCGGCCCACGAACGCGAAAGTAGATGTCGCTGAGCCGACGGCTAAGTTCTTCCACCGGATATGTGAAGCTTAGAGTTGTTACGACGCCTAGCAACAACAGGTTGAGCACAAGCCATGACGTGATCCGGCTTCGAGAGCGTTCGCCAGTCGCCAATGGTTGCTTCATTTGTCGGGAGCGTCCAAATCGATTCCCAGACGCCGCGCTTTTTTGTAGAGCAATTTGCGTTCAATGCCGAGGGTTCTTGCCGCCAGGGACCGATTTCCCGCGGATTCGCGCAAGGCGCGGACAATCTGCTGTCTCTCGGCCCCCTTCAACGTCGTGGCTGGCTCTTCGACTCTTGCGGTGCTTAGCGCTCCCGCACCACTGGCTCTCTCGATGTCCTCCGCCGTGACTTCGCCGGTGGTGGAGAGGATGGCTGCTCGTTCGATCAGGTTTTCCAACTCCCGCACATTCCCCGGCCATGCCATCCGCGTCAGCAGTTCCACCGCTGCCTGGTTGACGGTAACATTGCGCGCGTTACGTTCATTGAAGCTCGCCAGAAAATGACGCACAAGCAACGGAATGTCCACCCGCCGATCCTCCAGCGACGGCAAATGAATCGTCACAACGCTCAAGCGGTAGTACAGGTCTTCGCGAAACTGTTTCGCGCGGATGCGCTCTCCGAGATCGGCATTCGTGGCCGCGATAATTCGGACATCGACGGGCACGACGCTATTCGATCCCAGCCTCCGGATCTGCCTCTCTTGCAGCACGCGCAGCAGTTTGACCTGGAATCCCGGTGTGGTCTCGGAAATCTCGTCGAGAAAAATCGTCCCGCCGCTCGAGTTCTCAAAAAGGCCGCGGCGCGCGCTATCCGCACCGGTAAAAGCTCCCTTTTCATGGCCGAAGAGTTCGCTTTCGAGAACGCTTTCGGCGAGTGCCCCGCAGTTGATGGCGGTCATCGTCCTGCCCGCGCGTTGGCTGTGGGTATGAATAGCGCGTGCCACTCGTTCTTTTCCAGATCCGCTTGGACCGACGATCAGAACGGTAGCATCCGTCGGCGCGACGCGCGCGATCGAACGGTACACCTCCAGCATTCTCGGACTGCGGCCGACAATGGCGGTACCTTCAAACCCCTCGGGTTCCAGTTCCTCCTGGACGACCGTGCCCCCGTTAGCGCGGTTCAGACGACGGCTTTCGAGGCGACGGACAACTGAGAGCAGATCATCGATACGCAGTGGCTTCCCCAGGTATTCGACGGCACCGTCTTTCACCGACTGGGCCATGGTCTCGACGCTGGCATGGGCGGTCATCATCACGCAATCGCAATCCGGCTGCACCGTCTTAATACGGCGGAGGAACTCCACGCCGTTAGTGTCCGCGAGATAGATATCCACCAGCGCCATATGAACTTCATGGCACCGCAAGGATTCCTCTGCTTCTTGTGAAGTGCCGGCAGCATGACAAAGATAGCCTTCGGCGGTCAGTACAGAGCACAACCACTGACGCGTGGACCTGTCGTCGTCCACAACCAGAATTTCCATAGGCATAAGGTTTCCGCAAACCTCCATTGCTAGCACGCAGCACGCCAAACTCGACCAAATCAAAAGCGGTAAGTAAACGCAACCCGCCCGGAGTCTGCACCGAACGCACCGGAGTTTTGAACCAGATGATACTTAGAGTAGTCCAGCTGCAACGTCCAGTTTCCAAGTAACAAGGCGTTCCGGAAGTGAATTTCCCAGGCCGCACCAAAAGGACTTCCCGCGGCCACTGACTCAAAACCGCCCCGTACGAGAAGCTCTCCTCGATACTTTTTCCCTGGACGAAAACCAACTCCGGCGATCGCTAAGTGGCTCTGATAATCGTTCGGACTGAAGTAGCCATGCCCAAGCTGCTCGTCGAAACTGACATGCCGATAGCGGTAGCCGGTTTCGAAAATTAGCTGCGGCCTTCCCCATTCGTGCATCACCTCCACGCTCTGGCGGCTGCCGATGTTCTCGTCGGAGTAGTGCTGCCGCGACCCGCGCGCATTGATCAGCCATCTCCCTGGCGTCCAATTGGCGAGCGCTTCAAACCCCTGGGCGGTTAGCTTGAGGTTCGTCGCTTGAGCATCTGGGATGATCGGAACCCGCGAAAAACTAGCCCCCAACACCAAATGAGGCGTTGGTTGAACGGCAGCAGATGTGTCATAAATCGTGTGAACATCTCCATCGTCAAACTGAACTGCACCTCCACCTGCTGTGAGCAAGAGCGACTCGCGAACTCTCCAACGAAGTTGCTCATCAAAGGTCTTGACTACCTCGGAGAGACTTTCTGACTGGCTATCTGACGGACCCTCTCCCGGCTGTATCACCACTGCGGGACCGTGCTGCACCTGCTGCTCGAAGAAGACGCGGTTGGTTAAGCCTGAGCGGAGACGAATATCCGCACGCTGCGACGACTGCCAAGCATGATTCCCGCCAGTGTCACTGACATAGTCGCCGTCCACTTCCACCGCGTTCGGTCTGATCCCAGCCTCGCGTTCCTCGCCGCCAAAGAATCCACCCGCGATTCTGTCTTTGTATTCCTGCAAACGGAGGCTGTTGGCATGAACTGTGAGGGCCTTATCGACGACCTCCCGCGCCTCGGGGGATCGTTCTTCATGTAGCAGATTGCTTGCGAGGCCGATGGCTGCTGTTTCGTCCGCCGCGTTAGCGTTGAGCAACTCCCTGTAGATTTCGTCCGAATGTCGGTACTGACGGCGATACCCCAGGGCCCTCGCCAACTCCAGTTTGGCCGAACGATTGTCGGGTTCGGTTTGGAGAATCTCTCGAAACAGCCGGATCGCCTCACTATCCGAGCGAATGGCCAGGTAAGCGCGTCCGAGTTCCAAGCGCAAACGGTTGTCCTGGGAATAACTCTTGAGTCCGCGGCGCAAAATGCGAACAGCCTGGGCATAGTGACGTTCGAGCATCGCCTGCTGGCCGGCAGCCAGTACTCGCTGGATGGGATCCTCGTCGGAGGCATGGGCGGGCTCGACATCAGCCGTGAGGCAGATTCCCACCAGTATCGCCGTTATTAACAGCCGCTGCCGTCGCCCCATTCGTGGACCCGTTGAAGCGCTATATTCTAGCTGGCAGCCGAACCGACGGCTGTGATTCAAAACACAGAGATATCGTCAGGATGAACGGTGACTTCTTTGGTGTAACTCTTGACGTCGTATCTAGCAATCTGGAGCAACGGCGTAGTTCACACATTGCGACGTGTCGCTTCCGACGTGCCAGAGTGCGGAGGTGCCGCTCTGATCGCCGAAATCCGCAAACCAGAAGATGTAGTCGAACTCGCCGAAATTCAAGAGCGTTCCGTACCCAAACTCGTCGGCTTGATTGTTGGGATCGCAGGTCGCGCCCCAATAGAGGTCTGCGTCAAACGGATACGTACCCGGGTTGGCCACCGAAATTCGAACTCCCTGATAGCGATGCCCGGACTGGTGGTACCAGCATCCCTGAAACGTCGCTCCGGGACCTGAGGATGCCACGGTCAACGTCAAGGTGGCGGTGCGGGAAGTTGTGCCGTCGCTGGCTCTCACGCGCAGAGAGTAGGTGCCGGGAACAGCACTGTTTGAAACTGAGATCTTGGCATTAGACGTTCCCGCTCCGGGAGCGGGAATGACCGATGGCGTCAGGGACACCGATACTCCGGCGGGTATTTTCAACACGGATAGCTGTAGAGAGTGATCGTAGCCGTTCTTCACCGTGGTGGTCACCGTGGCTGATCCAGACTGGCCGGGGTTTATCGTAAGGGTGGACGGCACGACGGCGACTTTGAACACCGGTGTTAGCTGGGGCGCGACTGCGAGTGACGTTCCCGCGACGCTATCTCCGTAAAGCGCGCTGATGGCAACAGTGGCCGCAGCGTCAACCGACGATGTTGAAGCGGGGGCCGTGGCGCTGGTCCGGCCGGCAGGAATGTTCACCACTGCCGGGGTTGCGACGACACTCGCGTCAGAACTGGTCAGTTGCACCACTGCTCCGCCGTCGGGAGCAGGCTGGGTCAAGTTCACCGTGATTCCCGTGGATTCACCGCCCGTGAGGCGGGAAGAACCTAGCGTTACCTTGGCGACTCCCACATGGTTGGCAGGAGTGCCGGCGGCGTGATCCTGCTGCGTCGCCACGATTCCGGAAAAATTACCGGAGCTGATTGGTCTTGAGCCTGCTCCGCAACCAATGAGGATGAGGAGTATTGCCGCTACTGCAATCCGCGAAAGGAGTATGCGTTGACGGGGGATCATCACGGTAGGTACCTCGGATGAGAATTAAGAAGGAACTTCGTTTACTAATTCTCACATAGCTCGGCGGCCAGAAAAGAATCAGAAGGGCATCCAGAATCGAACCCGTATCCTGTTTCATTCGCGCGCGCGATATGTGACAATCGCCCGCTAGCGATTTCAAACCGTTGTTTTTCATAAGGAACCTTGATGCCTGCCCCTCCTGCCACGAATCACCTGACCCTCGACGTTGACCGCTCTGGCGATGTTGCGGTTGTGCGATGCAGCGGCAAACTGGTCGCCGGGGTGAACGATCTTCTCACCCACGAGGTCTGCCAGTTGATTCCCGGCTCCAAGCGTATCGTCTTGGATTTGACCGATCTCACCCACATGGATAGTTCGGGGCTGGGTACGGTGGTAAGGCTCTACGTTTCCGCCAAGTCGGCAGGCTGTGCCTTGGAACTCATCAACCTTGGCGTCAGGATTCGGCAGCTTCTCGGAGTCACGAACCTGCTATCGGTCTTTACCACTATCTGCGATCACGACATCCGCATGAGGTGAGCTCGGGGCGGGCAGAGCGTGTCCCCTGGATACCCATTACCATCGTCACGTTCCCATTAGGACATTCCAAGCTAGACTGCTGGAGTACGGCAGTCCCCCCTGTTCGTTAGGGTCACTTTGGCTATGTCGAACGGCGGACAGACCGAACTGCAACAAAAGCTTGGCGCAGTGTGCCAACGTCTGGAAGAACTGTCCACAGAGCATGGGGGCGCAGGACATGCGGAAGAATTTGTCGCCCTATTCCAGGAAAAGCGCGTGCTCGAGACGAGATTGCAAGGCACTCGGGAACCTCGCTTTCGAAGCGCATCGGTCGAACCCTCTGCAAATTCTGCTCTGACCAGCCACGACTCCGACAGCGTTCTGGCCAACGTCAATCGGGAACTCAGGAATCTGGAGAAGCGCGACTGGGAATTATGGATGATCGTCACCGGCACCGGAGTGCTGGTGGGAGCCGCGTTGCTCGCGGTCTTGTTACCCGCCGCTTTCCTCAAGTCCGGCAGTCTACATTTTGAAATTACCGTATCGAAGGAACTAGCGTGCGGCCTGCTCGTTGTTCTGACTCTGGCCAATACTTACGTCGTTTCTCGCCGCATCGACTTCCGCCGGTTGCGGCAGAAGACGATTTCGACGGCGATGCAGAATGAACTGATTCGCCTGCAGTCCTTTACCGACCCGCTGACGGAAATTTACAACCGGCGTTCGCTCGAAGAACTGGCTGGCCGCTTCATCGGCCAGGCCAAGCGCCTGAACAACCCGTTAACTTTCCTGCTGATTGATGTGGACCGCTTTAAACAAGTCAATACTCGATTCGGCCACCTCACCGGAGACTTCGTTCTTACCGAGATCGCGACGTTGCTCAAAGGCTCGATACGGGGCACCGATGTAGCCATTCGTTATGGAGGCGATGAGTTTCTGATCGCGCTGTCGAATACAAATTCGGTCGGTGCAGTGACCGTGGTAAACAGGATCCACGGTTCTCTCGCAGAGTGGAATCAGTCCAGCAGTCTCGACGACTTTACGATAAGCCTCAGTATTGGCAGAGCCGAATGGAGCGACGGCAAGACGCTCGATGAAGTACTCGATCTCGCCGACCGGAACATGTACGAAGAAAAGTTTCAGCGCGCGGCGAGCGCGAGCGGAGCTTAGGGTCTTAGAATTGTGGGCAAGCCTGTCCTGACGCCGCGTTCCCGTTCCAACCAGATAAACCCCAGTTGAGCCCCTCAGACCGGTTCTTCCTTAGCGCCAAGAATGAAACCCGGCAATGAGGAGGACTCCGAAAACTACCGCGTGAACCATTTCTGTCCAGCCGATCCGACGAAGCACAATTGGTGCAGGCTTTTTCCCGAACCAAACCGTCCCGCGAAAAAGGATCGGCGCGAATGCAATCAAGGTTAATGCCGGAAGCCAGCGAAAATAAAAGGCGAGAACCACGATTCCTATAAGCAGGAACTGCCCGATGAGAAAACTCCAGCCGGCCGCGACCTTCTCTGCCCAACCCGAAGCGCGCGCGCCACGGATTGTCAGCCACACGAAATGAATTTGATTGGCGGCGAACAACCAGTTCACTAACCACAACGCCCATGCTTTAGCATCGAGACGTCCAGTCGCTACAAAATATGCGGCAGGCGCAGTTACGGTCAGTGCGACTGCACCGACCAGTTCTGCCACCATCCGGGTGGATCGTCCCAGCTTCTTGAGGAAAATCTGTGCCGTAAAAGCCACCCCCGCGACAATTCCCAGTCCTAACAGTTCGAGGTTCCTGCCTTGCCAGAAAAGTAAGCTAAGGCTGACTGCGGCGACTGTCGCCAGGAGCAGAATGAACCGGGCTGCAAGCGCCCGCTCAGCCGGTGTCTGCGCCCGAACGACCCCGGTACCCAGCCAGCTTTCTGCGGGCGTGCGTAGCCAGAACAAAGCCAGAACTGCCGTCGTCAGGAGCAGAACCGGAGATGCGCTTCCACCAGATTCCAGGCCGACCGCCGCTCCCGTGATCAGAGGAACCAACAGCATTCCCCAGGCTCCATGTTCGCGGGGTACGACGAGCGCGCGGCGGCGCTCCTTTTGCTGGGCCGTCAGTGCGGGTGGAAGCTTGATCAATCGGGTTTCTGGATGCACTGCCAACAGTCGCGGACACATGTGCGTAGGCCTAAGTCCCTTCTTAAACAAGGTTTGCAGATAAGAACTCAAGTGGCGGTGACAATTCTCACTTCGCATTGTGATCTAGATCACGAACACGTTCCCATATCTACTAGAACCCCTTTCGGTTGAGCGCTGTACAAGAAACGTGTTCCGACATAGATTGATATGGATCAGTCACATCATGCCGCCCCGTTTTGCACCTCCGCCACCGTTGTCGCCCGGGCACCCCAGCCCCCAAGTTCTCCTCTCCAGCGATCTACTCGAATCCCTGCCCGACGCCATCATCGCAGTCGACAATAGCGGCCGCATCGTCGAAACCAATTCGCAGGCGCAGGAACTTTTCGGCTACGAACGCGACGAGTTAGTGGGGCAGACGGTCGAAATGCTGGTGCCGGAGAGCTATCGCCGGGGGCATCAGGAGCATCGCGAGAGCTTCGCGGAAGCTCCGAAAACACGACGCATGGGAGCAGGCTTTGAGCTCTATGGCAGACGGCGTGATGGCTCGCAATTTCCCGTGGAAATCAGTCTGAGTCCGGTCGCGACGGCAAATGGTCCGATGGTTTTGAGTGCGATCCGCGACATCAGCGATCGCAAACGCATTGACGAGGAACTGCGCCGGGCAAATGAAGAGCTGCATCGCCGAACGAAGGAACAACTGGGAGAATATCGGACGCGACTGGCATCGATCATCGATTCTTCCGAGGATGCGATCATCGGCAAGGACCTGGATGGAACCATAACTACCTGGAACAAGGGTGCGGAAAAGATTTACGGGTATGCGCCGGAAGAAGTCCTGGGAAAAAACATTTCGCTGTTGGCCCCGAGCGATCGCCCAGACGAAATTCCGGAGATTTTACGGAAGATTGCCCGCGGAGAAAACGTCGATCATCACGAATCGGTTCGGGCCGCCAAGGACGGGCGCCAGCTGAATGTCTCTATTTCTGTGTCACCGTTGCGTGACGCGAAAGGCGACGTCGTTGGGGCATCGGCAATTGCGCGCGACATCACCGCTCAAAAGAAAGCCGAGGGCCAACTCCACCAGTCTCAAAAAATGGAGGCGATCGGCCGGCTTGCCGGAGGCGTGGCGCACGATTTTAATAATCTGCTGGGAATCATCAACGCCTGCACCGAATTTCTTCGTGACCGCATAGACCCCGCCGCGGAATCGGCGGTTTACATCGACAATATTGGAAAGGCTATCGAGCGCGGTTCGGCCCTCACTCGGCAGCTTCTTACATTCAGCAAGTCTTCCGCCATCAAACCTCGCATTCTCGATCTGAACGATCGCCTCAAAGACATCAGTAAACTCTTGCGCCCGCTCATGGGAGATGATGTCGAGATCCTGATTGTGCCCAAATCAGCGGCGGCGGTTGTTGAAGCGGACCCCGGTCAGTTGGACCAGATCGTCGTCAACCTTGCCGTGAACGCACGCGACGCCATGCCGCAGGGCGGCAAATTCATTCTCGAAACAGCAGCGGTGAGACTGGATGAAGTCTTCGCAGTGCAGCATCAAAACATGCCGGCGGGAAAATACGTTGTTCTCGCGGTAAGCGATACCGGCACCGGTATGGATGAAGCTACCGTGTCGCGCATCTTCGAGCCCTTCTTCACCACCAAGGAAATGGGGAAAGGAACGGGGTTAGGCCTGGCTACCGTGTATGGCATCGTCAAACAGGGCGCAGGACACATACTGGTGTATAGCGAACCGGGGCACGGCACTACCTTCAAAATTTATTTGCCCAGCGCGGAAGACAAGATTGGGATTGAATCGAAGACCCCCGCTGAGACCTTGGCTCCTAGGAGCCAAGGGACGACGATCCTGCTCGCGGAAGACGACGAGATCATGCGCGCTCTGACCAAGAAAACGCTTGAAGGGCACGGTTACACCGTGATCGAGGCCGATGACGGAAGAACTGCGCTCGAAAAGTCGACAGCCCACGCGGGCCAAATCGACCTGCTGCTAACCGACGTGGTCATGCGTCGCATGAGTGGTCCAGAGCTGGTGGAAAACCTTTCTGTCTCTCGTCCAAAGCTGAAAATCGTGTACATGTCGGGTTATACCGGCGAACTGATCGCCGAGCGTGAAGTGGTGAAGCGGGGCATCAATCTGCTCGAGAAACCCTTTACGCGAACTGCCCTGCTCAATGCTATCCACGCCGCGCTGGAGTAGAACGCCGGTTTTTTGGGCCTACACTTTGGTCACATAACCAGAGTGGCAGTGATGGGGATCACACATCGCTGTGGGAAAGGACGCAGTTCAGAAGGATCTCCGCAGACCGGGCGGCTGGCTGGTCGCCGCTAAAACCGTCGGCAACCATCATGGTTTGTTAGAGTTACATCTAAGAGCCACGACGTTCCGGATCGTCAAAGCAAATGGCCAAGCAGTTGCCAAAGTACAAGTGAACGGAGGCAACAACAATGGCCACGCACATCGTCAACAATCCCCCGAAACTGGCACCGGTCGATAGGACTTTCGGCGATCTTCCCCCAGCCGCAGTCGAGGCACTCGAACAGGCCGCGCTGACTACGACCTACCCTACGGGAGCAGTTTTGTTTGCGGAAGCACAGGCTCCGCGCGGCGTGTTCATTGTGCGGCGTGGCCGTGTGAAGCTGTCGATCTGCGGCAGTGATGGCCGCACTCTGATTCTGCGCATCGTCGATGTGGGATGCCCGTTGGGTGTGGCCGCATGCGTTTCCGGCCGTCCTTATGAAGCGACAGCCGAGACGCAGGAACCGTCCGAGATCAGCTTCCTGCGGCACAGCGATCTGCTCCGACTGATGCGCCAACACGGCGAGATCGCATTATGGGTGACGCAGCACATCAGCGCCGACTATGCTTCGACCTGCCGCGAAATCCGTGACCTTATTCTTTCCGATTCTGCCAGCGAAAAGCTGGCGCGCCTGCTGGTGGGATGGCTGGATCAGAACACCAAGTCGAAGAACCCCAGCCAGGTGAAGATGGCACTCACACATGAAGAAATCGGGCAGATGATCGGGTCATCGCGAGAAACCGTCAGCCGCCTGTTGGCTGGCTTCAAGAAACAGCATCTGATTCAGCAGACGGGATCCACGATTTTCATTCCGAGCCGGGTTGCACTGGAGTCGCTCATCACCGCGTAATAAGAATCGAACTTGCGAGCCACTTGTCTGGGCCGGTCAACCTCCGCCGGCCCGGTTTTTTGGCTAATTCTTTTCAGGCCTTCGTGCTCTTCCTCGTTGGCCAGGCTCAGTGGCCGCTTCCCTTCCCGTTTTCGTCATCGTGGTCGTCTGGGTCACTCGCTGTTTCTACCAGGCCCGCTCGTTCCAGCATGCGGAAATATTCCGGACGCGAATGCCGGTAGTGATCAGCGGGAATCTTGCCATTCACCCATGCAGTATCCATCGGATAGACCATCGGATCGAAGATCACCAGATAGAAGTGCCAAATAATGATGGCGAACGTCGCCAGCAGCGCCTCATACCAGTGCACAGCCGTTGCTGCATCGGTCACCCACTTCGGAAAGTGGCGCAGCGTGAAATTATTGAACCACAGCATGAAGCCGGAGACGCCCATGACGAGGGTTCCCCACATGAAGGCCCAGTATTCCATCTTTTCCGCGTAGTTGAATTTCGCGAACTTCGGTTCTTCGTTGGTGAGACCGAGGTTGTAGCGGAAGACATGCAGCATGTCAGTCGCATCCGTGATCGTGGGGATCATGGCCCAGATGAACGCGCGGTCACGCTTCTTCAACGCGAGATGCACAACATGGAAGACCGTTGCAGCGATCATCACGATGGCGGCGGTGCGGTGCAATCCTCCGCGCACGCCGATCCCCGATTCCCACAGCAGAAGCGGCTTCGCCCACCAGGCATCCGGATACTTCAACGCAAATCCAGTGAACACCAGCGTCGGGAAGCTCGCCATGATTCCCCAATGCGCGATGCGGAACCACAGGTTCATGCGCAACACCGTATCGCCGGATTCGATCCGCGGACGCCGTCGAATCAGCTTCGCTAGAAAGTCGATCAGATTGTGTAGCAGCATGAAGCCGAGCGTGGCCGGAATCAGGACCAGGTATGTCCAGCGGATCCACTTCACGACCGGATGATTCGGCCCGGCATCGGTCATTACGTGTACGGGGCCAATGCTGAATTTGGAATCCGTGACGCCCTGATGACATTGACCGCAGGTCTTCGGCAGATTGGCTACGTTCACGGTCGAACGGGGATCGCTGGAACGGAGAATGGAGTGCACTCCGTGGCACGAAGCGCAGTTAGCCGCGGTGACTTTGCCTTCCTGCAGAGCGAGCCCGTGATAGCTGCCCGCGTAGGAAGGCAGACGATCGGCGGGCAGGTCGTTGCGTAGCGCCAGTCGAGGATCGCCATGGCAACGTCCGCAGGTTTCTTCGGATACGTTGCGGGCGTTCAGCGGCGAGGCCGCGCTCTTCGGGTCCATGATCAAGTGCTCGCCGTGACAATCCACGCACACGGGAGCATCACGAACGCCCGCCTTTACCGCCGCGCCGTGAACGCTCTCGTTGAACTGGCGAGCTATTTCCGTGTGGCACTGCGCACAAGTGGCTGGGACGTTCCAGTGATTCACCTTGGATCGTGTATCGGTGGCGGGATAGATGTCGTGACTGCCATGGCAACTGGAGCAGGTGGCTGCGTTCTTGCCGGCCAACACCGCACGTCCGTGAACGCTCTGTTTGTAGGAATCGACCGGATGCGCGACCGGAATTTTGTGCCGCGATAGGAATCCTGGATCGCTATGGCACTTGGCACATGTATCGGGAATATTCTTGTGGTCTACTGCCGAGTCAGTTTCGCTTCCGGCCTTGATTCCATGAATGCTGCCGTGGCAGGAAATGCACTTGGGAGCGTCCGGATCACCTTTCTTGGCCGCTTGGCCGTGGATGCTCGATTCCAGGGCTTTCACTTCGTCCGCGTGGCACTCGACGCATTTGCCGGGAATCAGTTTCTCCGCCGTGGTAAGTTCGTGCACGCTACCGTGGCAGGAGGCACACGAATTTTCGCCGAGGATGGAGTGCGCGCTGGAGGGGAAAGCCTTGGCCTCATCCGCGTGACAGGTCGAACATTGCGGCTTGGCGACTTTTGATGGGTGGGGAAACTCTTTGATATCGGTATGGCAATCTTTGCAACTGAGAATGGAGTGGGCACTGGAAGCGTGCTTGGCCGGGTTAATCGAAATGCTCTTACCCGCGCTGGACTTCATTCCAGCTTCGCCGTGACAGGCCAGACATTCCTGGTCCGCAGCGGGCGTTTCCGCAGGCGGTTTCGCCCCCGCGGTCAAAGTTAATGTGAGGCAAATGAAAACAAGTCGACTCGCAAGTATCTCCACCCTTTTCCGCACTTCAATTCTCCGATATCCATGAGGACTGTATCTATCGATATGCAAACAGGACTGCGTAAATAATCCACAACACAATGCTGAATCCCACCGCGAGCGCAGCCCAGGCGAAGGCTCGGATCGTACGGGTAACGATCGGCTGATAAGCCTCCTCCATTTTTTCTTCCAGCCGGCCACTGGCAACCAGCGCTTCGTATTCCCGGGGCTTGTCTCTCTTCAGCTCTTCCAGCGGCATGCGCCCAGTAAACACGGTAATGTCCATGGGAAATTTCTCGGGCCTGAGGTGAGTATTGAAGAAATGCACGGTGAAGATGAATCCGGTAGCGAGCAATGCCTCGTCGCTGTGAATGATGGTCGCGACGTTGAGGAACGATCCCGGTATGAACCGTGTAAAGAAGACCGGGAACCACAAGGTAAGGCCGGTCGAACCGATGACCGCGATTCCCCAGAACACCGCGAAGTAGTCGAATTTTTCCCAATACGTCCAACGACCATAGGCAGGACGCTTGCCGCGACCTACAAACCATTTCAAGGTGGCGATGAGTTCAGCCAGATCCTGGCCGTTGGGCACCATACTGCCCGCTCCGAGGATCAACGAGAACCACGAACTGTGTTCCCTTTTCTTCAGTTTGTACAGGTCCACCAGGTGCGTAACAAAGACTCCAAACATCACGACGGCGGCACTGCGGTGGATGAAGCCTGCGTTCTCGAATCCACCGAGCAGATGCGAAAGCACCGACGCCCATCTCGTATACGAAAATTTCAGCGTCAGCCCGGTCAGTGCCAGGCTCATGAAGCTCACGATCATGCAGATGTGGAGGGTCCGCTGCAGCCGGCTGAAACGGACAAACTGGCGCTCGGCCACTTCCCGGTTGAGGACCGGTGCGCTCAGTGCTGGCGGCCTTTCCAAGACTTCACCCTTAGGCATCGGGGCTCTCTTTCTCGGCCGGCGTTTTATGAAGCGCGGCGCGTTCTGCTTCCTCGGCTTCGCGCAACTCCCGGCGCATCTGGAAAGCCCGGGGCAGCCAAAGCAGCGTATGCAGACCACCGATCACGAAGGTTCCCAGGAGAAGAGCGGTCATACCCCAGAAGGTGTAGAACAGGAACGGATATTTCTTCGGGTCATGGTGCGTAGCATGTGTTAGATAGCCCGCGAAGCGCCGGGTTGCGCCCGCATGGCACTTCTGGCAAGTCGCCGCGACGTTGGCCCGGCTCAAGTGAGACCGCGGATCGGTCACCGGCAGTATGTCGTGCGCTCCATGGCAGTCGTAGCACTTCGCTGCCTTCGTGTATCCGAGCTTTGAGACTTTTCCGTGATAGGTTTCAAAATAAGTTTCGGCAATCTGCTCGTGACAGCGCCCGCATGTGGCCATCACGTTCAGCCGGAAACTGTTCTCATCCGTGCGATGGATGGAGTGCGCGGTGTGGCAATCGTTGCAAACCGGAAGCGGCTTGCTGTATCCGCTGATCCGCTTCGAATGGACGCTGTTCTCGAACTGCTCTTCGATTCCGTGGTGGCACCTACCGCACGTGGTCGGCACGTTGTTCGCGTTGACGCTCGAAGCCGGATCGGTCCGCGGTAGTATCTGGTGAGCCGTGTGGCAACTGGTGCAGGTTGCCGTCACCGTCAGCCCGTTCTTCAGCAGCGTTCCGTGAATGCTCTCTGTGTAGTTGCTGATAATTTCGTGCTGCGTGCCCGTATAGCGCACCGCGGCTTTCTGACCCTCGCGGTGGCACCGCGCGCAAAGTACAGGGACATTCATCGCAAAGGTCGATGACTGTGGGTCCTGTTTGCCCAGGATGCCGTGCGTACCGTGGCATTCTTTGCAGGTCGGCGCATTCGGATCGTTCTTGCCATTCAGCTGTCCGTGGATGCTGGTCGCGTACATCTTGCCGATTTCGTCGTGGCAGGCGGAGCAGTCCACGCCCTTGGTGATCGCATCGCAGGGGCGAGCGTGCGAGGGATTCACTTCCGAGTGGCACTGGCTGCAGGCAACGTTGCGCAGCCTGCCTGGCTCTTCGCTGTGCCGCGAATGGTTCACCTCGGTTGCGTTGACGTACATGGATTTCCCGTCGCGCGCGCGACGCAGTTTCTCGTCGGCGTGGCAACGCATGCAGTCCTTATCGGCCACACCTTGCGCATAGAAGACGTTCCTGATCTTGTGCGGCTGATGGCAGTCGGGGCACGCGGGTAGAACGTTTGCTTGCTTTTCCCAGAGTTCGCCACGAATTGTCTTCCGGTGGACCTGTTCAATCTGCGAATGGCATTTCGTGCAGGTCGCGGCAATGTTCTTGCGATTGATCGACGAGGCCGGGTCGGTATGCGGCAGGATCAGGTGCGGAGTATGGCAGCTGGCGCAGTTGGGCGCTACCGAAAGTCCCTTTTTTAGTAACGCCTCGCCGTGAATGCTCTCGGAGTAATTCTCCAGGATGTGATCCTGTGGAATCTGACGATTGCGGGAAACGGTCGTCCCTTCGCTGTGGCATCGGCCGCACACGAACGGGACTTTCAGCGGCGCCACCGCCGAGCGGGCGTCTTTCACGGAAACGATGTCATGGTTGCCATGGCAGTCCACGCAATGGGGCGCAAGCGTGTCGCCACGCGCGATCGCTTTTCCGTGAAGCGACCGGGCGTGCTGTTCCTGTTCGCTCGAGTGGCAGGTACCGCACTGGACGGGCTTCGGCTTGTCGTGCGGAAAGTCTTTCCCTTCCAGATCGGCGTGGCAGCCGGTGCACCCAAAGCTGGCGTGAACGGAACTAGCGAACTTCTTGCCGTCTACAAAAAGTGGAACCTTGCTGCCTTCTCGCGTAGGTGCGGAACTCTTGTCGCCGTGACAGGCTAGACATTCTGAACCCGGCGCGTCGGCGGCACGCACCGTATATTCCGAGAGCCGAAGGGAAACAACAATCGCTAGAACAGCAGCTACAACAATTCCAAGGTTAGCTCGCCGTTTCCTCCGCGAATTGCTCGTTACAGTCATGTCAAACTCTCGTCAGCTTCTACTTCAGGCCGACATCGGCAAGCACCTTCGGATTTTCTTCACCAACCGCCAGCAGGTTGTGACAAGCAGAACAGTCATTCGTGATCGTCTTGCCGTCGGCACTGGTGTGACTACCGTCATGACAACGGAAGCAGCCCGGCGAATCATTGTGGCCGAGATTGTTTGGGTGAGTACCCCAGGTCAGGTGCATATCCGGGAAGATGTTCCGAAGATAGATTTTCGCGACCTCGTCCCCGGCTTGTTCTACCAGAGTGCGTCGCGTTTCGTAGATCTGCTGATAGTTGGTCCGGTAGAAAGTATTGAGCTCTTCCTTGATGCGATGTTGCGCCACGTCGCGATCCGGATAATTGACCTTGAGCACCTCGACCGCCTTCTTGCGGATGTACGGAAGCTCCGTACTGATGCGCCCGAGGGACATTTGCTTGTCCACGGCGTTTTCGGGAAGGTCGAAGGCGTGAGTGGGCCGGTTGTGGCAGTCAACGCAATCCATCACACGGTGTTCACCTTTGTCCAATTGATCTTTCGTAGGCTTCGTATCCGTGGAAATGTATTCGGTGGTCTTTCCCTGATCGTCGGTGTAGAACACAGCCGCGATCGTCTGGCGTTCCGCGTCGGTGGAAATATATTGGATGCGCGCGTTATCCGCGAGATGGCGGCCGTGGATGCCGACCGAGCCCTGATAGGTACGGCCGCCGACTTTCAGCAGCAACACATCGGTCTGCGGCGTGTTCTTTTCGTCGTCCTTGTAGCTGGTGTTGACTTTGAACTTGTCACCGGTAAATCGCTGCGGCCAGTGACATTGCTCGCAAGTCTCGCGTGCCGGACGAAGATACTTCACCGGCGATGGAATCGGCCGCGAATAGGTGTGAAACGTTACCGCAAAAACCTGCCGAAGTCCGGAGAGCTTCGATTTTACGAACCAGCCCGCCCCAGGCCCGATGTGGCACTCAACACAGGCCACGCGTGAGTGCGGAGAATTCTGATACGCGGAATATTCCGGATCCATGACGGTATGGCAAGTCTTGCCACAGAAATTCGTCGAGTCCATATACTCAACACCTCGGTACGAGGCAGTCCCGATGATGAGCAGATTTAATATCGTTGCCGCACCCACGTATTCCAAGGTCCGCCGTACGATTGGCAACCCCAGGTCGACAGTGGGAAAAATGCTCGGCAGAGTGCCACTCGCGATCAGACTTCGCCGCCGAAGCAGGATGCCAACCGGAATCAGTACTAGGCCAAACACGAAGATGCCCGGGAGGATCAGAAACACCAGAAGGCCCACGTAAGGATGGGGCGGTCCGGGCAGGAAGATGTCATAGAACCAGAAGGCGATGGTAGTGAGCGCCGTGCTCGTGGTGATCACGGCGCCAATGAGGGTGAGGGGATTCTGTCCAAGAAAATAAATGGGCTGCAGCCAATGCCGGAAGCGTTCTTGCAGAGTCATCGGAAAACGTACTCCCTTTTCTTGTGGCGCGCCGTCTGGGCACACTTCAGGTGTGTCGTCGGATCACACGACGAGCCCGACATTCTCCCTACTTCTGTTCAACCTACGGGGAACTATTTCTTCAACGTGCGGATGTATGCCACCAGCTCCTTAACCTCTTCCGGCTTCAGCTTGTCGGCATACTTCGGCATCTTGTTCTTGCCGTCATTGATAATGCTGGTAAGGTCGGCATCCGACATTTTCTGGACGTCGGCAGAGGTGAAGTCATGGGCGCCCATCTTTTTTCCCATGGCCGAGCCGGTCCCGTCAGCGCCATGGCAGGCAGCACATTTCGACTTGAACAGATCGGCGCCTTGCGCATGCGCCGGCATGGAAAGGGTCAGAACAACAGCTAATGCAATTGCGAGGGTTAATACCTGGACGCTTATTTTCTTCATCTTTCCGCTCCATTTGAATTTTCGTTGCAAACATCAACAACGACTGTTTAATTATTCCGCACTAATATAGTCCAATATTGAAGGGTTCGCGGGCGACGTTCTGTGACCGCTGTCACAGTTCGATGTAATGTCGATGAGGCGGAAGAGGTTACTTCGGGGGTATGCAAGATATGGGGCGGTGGCGGAACATGGCCTCTAAAACCCCCGAGATCAATGGCTAGCGCCACCTTCGGCAACCTGCAAGTCTAAGGCGACACGCTCGCCATTGATAAGGACCGTGCCGGCGTCGAGCAATTGCTGTCCGGTGCAGTCATACTTCTCATAGCAGCGCAACGCGGTAACGGGCAAGAAAAACTCCACGGCTTCGGAGGAACTGGGCGCTCCCTTACCGACGAGGTGGATGTTCGCACTGAAGCCGACCCCATCAAATTCGTGAGTATCCTTAAAGTAGCCGATTAGCGGACGAACCAGGTGGGCAACATGGTCATCGAACGCCGTGGCAGCGAGTTTGTAACGTGAACCCGCGGCAGCCAGCGGTAGATCGGAATTTACCGAGAACTCCAGATAGATTCCCTGCCGGAACGCGACGAATTTCGGCGGCGCGTACGCAACAAAATTTGCCTGCGGCTCCATTTCCTTAACTATCTGATCAACGATCGGCTGGTTGGAAAGCTGGACGGCTGCGAGCGCATCCTTCGAGGTATCGCGGGGCGGAGGTGGTGGCGGTTCTTTCGGCTTGGGAGCAGCGGCAGGAGCCGCGGTCAGCGGCTGCGCAGCAACGTCGTTTGCGGGATCCGCTTGCGCGTTCGCAGCGTTCTCATCGGACGCAGCCGGTGGAGGCACGGCATCATTCAGCCAAATCGAAATGGGCTGTGCGTTGAGAAACACATCCCCCTGCAACAGGGCTGCCTGCTTCGTGGTGTCATCCTTGGCGGCAACAAGCTTGAGAGCGTCGCTTCGTGGCAGATAGACCATCAGGTTTTCGGGACGTTCCATAGCAACTCCCATCACCTTGCCCACAATGTGATGTGAGATCTCTATCGCATAGCCTTGCACGTGCTGGTTGTTTTGAAAACGCGGAACAGCGGCATTCAAAATGGGCATGACAACGTTTAGAAAGGTGCTCCGCGCACGCTGCTCAGAACTGATTTTTTGCGCAGAATAAGCAGCGTAATAGTTGCCCGTAATCGCCAGGACGGTCTTGCCCTTGTAGTTGTCGAAGCGAATCGAATGCTGATCGGAAACCTGCTGCCGTGCCTGGTCGAGATCAAGCTTGCGGCTGAGATAGAACGGGTAGTCGAACTGGATCGCCATGATATCTTCGCCCGCGCGAGAGAGGTCGTCCATGTACTGATGCTGCAGGGCACTCATGGCCGGGTCTTTGATCTCGACCGGCGAGACCACTTGGGCGAGCAAAGTACCGCTGCCGATCGCGCCGAGAGCGATCAGATGAAGTACAAACAGAATTGGGCCGAAACTACCGGCCCTATTTTTGGGCATAGACCAGTCCGGAAGCATGATAAGGAGGATCGGAAATCGAGCGGATGTACGCAATCAGTGCATCAATCTCCGTCTTGCTGAGAGTATATCCGTAGGGTGGCATCAGTGCGGACTTGTTGAGCGCCGGACCACCGTGACCGATGATGTTCTTCAAATCGTCATCGCTCATTTTGTTGAGCGTCTCTCCCTCAGTGAACGGATGCGGCTTGACTTCAAGATTGTCGTAATTGGAAACGCGTTCGGCCGAGGATTCCGGGCTGTGACAGCGTGCACAGTATTTATTGTCGAGCTGATATCCGACTTGTTGTTGATATCCTAGCGCAATCTCTTCAACTTTTAGTTCAACTTGTTTCTGCGTCTTCGTCATGGTGTGAGCCAGAAGCTGATACCGGCCGGCGATGTCGCCCAGGGTAACGTTGGTGGTCAACTGTCCACTGGAGTCCGTCAGTCCGCTCGCAGGATCAAAGCTGACGCCAGCAGGGCCATTGAATTCAACCAAAGCTCCGGTGACGGCAGTGCCCTGCTCGTCGTTGACTTGCACGACCAGAGGCTGCGCCAGTACCGTGCCCGTTGCACCCAGCTGTTTGCCTCCACTCGATTCGACGATCGCGGCGCCATAGCCAGTGGGTTTGATGGCGGAAGTTGGTCCCACCTTTTTCGCGCACCCCGCTGTTAAGAGCACGAGCGCAACCGCTAACAGCGTCCGTGAGGTTGTCATCTCTTCGCCTCCTGCTTGCCGGAGCCCTTCTGCGTCATCAGGAATGCGGTCAGCGCGCGGGCGTCTTCATCATTCATATTGCGATTTGGTTCGATTGTTCCGGGACGCATTGTCTGCGGCTCTTTCAGCCAGTGATAAATCCACGGAGCCGTCAGCCGCGATCCAACCTGCGTCAACGTCGGGCCAATGTAACCTTTGTCGACTTTGGTATCGACGATATGGCAGGACTGGCATCCATACTTGGAATAGAAAAGCTGCTTTCCTTGCTCGACCTGAGCCGCGGGATACCCGCTGGTCGGCATTGAGTCGCGATCAAAAACTGGGGTCTGGTAAACCGTCATGATGTAGTCGGTCAGTTCGTTGATATCTGAGTCGGACAAATTAAATCGAGGCATGCGGCGGATCAGCGCCGGGCGCAGTGTGCCGGGATTCTTCAGGAACGCCTGCAACCATGGCCGCTGCACCGAGCTTCCTTCCCATGTCAGATCAGGAGCCAGGTCTGAGCCGCGTCCATTGATGGCGTGACAACTGAAGCAAGCCAGGTCATTCATGAGCTGTCCAGCTTTTCCAGCGGGCTGATAGTTCGAAGCGGGCTTGGCTGCCACCGTCATCGCCGCGGGTAGATCATGTGCACGGTCGGTGAGCGACAGAAGCGCCGTCGTCAGGGAGTCAACCTGCGCGGGCGCGAACGTATACTGCGGCATCTTCAGCGCCGCGCCAAAGGAGCGTGGATTCCGGATCTTTGCCGCTATGTAGTCCGGCAGCGTGTGCTCCATCCCCGGCAGGAAAACGATCTGCGTCAGCGCCTTGCTTCCAATTCGGGTCAGTTCCGGAGCAAAGTTGTCCGGCTTCTTGACGCCGTTGATCTCGTGGCAGGAGGCGCATCCATTCTCGGTGACCAGCACTTTGCCGTGTGCGATCTGCTCTGGCGTAGCACTGTCGAGGTGGACGTTCGCCAGAAAATCGGCGTCTGCTTTGTTTCCAAGGAATGCTGCCAGCAGCGATACCTGCGCATCGTTGAGCCGGTAATGCGGCATTGCCGTTTCCGGGTCATAGACCCGCGGATTGCGCAACCATTCGCGCACCCATTCCGGTTTGACCTTGGTTCCGACGCGAGTAAGTTCCGGACCGATGTCGCCGCCGACTACATTTCCGGCAGCATTCTGCACAGCATGGCAAGTCGCACAGAACGACTCACCATACAAGCTCGCCCCCGCGGTCGGATCGGGTGGCTTTTCATTCTTGGGCGAAGGCGACGAGTCTCCCGCTACTGCCGTGCTATTCGCGATGAGAAAGGCGGAAATATCACGGGCATCGCCGTCGCTCAGCTTGAAGTTCGGCATAGTCGAAGTGACGGCGTATGCCTGCGGATCCTTCAGCCATGCATAAATCCATTCGCGAGATGTTTTGTCGGCGATATGAGAGAGCGAAGGCGGATCGTCCGTCGGCTTCATTACGCTGCCGTCCGCCATCTTGATGGTGTGGCAATGGACGCATCCATAGCGCCCGAGCATGTTGCGTCCAGCATTCAGTTGCGGCGTACCAGTCAGTGGACCCTTGTGGCACTGTCCGCAGGAGGATTGGACGTATTTTGCCGGCAGGATCGGCTGCTCCCACGCCGCCGTGCTGCTGTGGGCTTCTTCCATCGTCGTCGCCGGGCCCTGTCCGCGGTGGCACATTACGCAGCCATATTGGTCGAGCGTGTGCGGAATCACGGGATGCCGGCGGAATGGTTGCGTGTTGACGTCAGACAGGCTCGCTTCTTTCAACCCGGTATGACAAGTAGTGCAGCGGTCTACAACTCCGAGCTGCGGCAACCAGATCTGCTGGATGCCATCGTGGTCGTGAAAGTGGCGTTCCAGAGTGACCGCGTCTCCACGGCCCCGAATCAGCGACAGGTATTTGTTCTGAAAGCGGCGCCATTCGCTGAAATGATTCTTGGCCGGGGCAATCGCCATCAGAATCAGCAACAGAAAGCTCACCGTGCCGAAGGCGCGAATCGGATGGCCGAACAATGCTTCCCACAACGAAGACAGTGTACTTTTTGATGATTCCGAGGATGACAAGTTAGCTCCTCCAGGGCAACACCCAGGACCAGCCTGGGCCGCGAAAGAAAGTGCCGATCGCTGTGAGCACGACCAACTCGAAAAGGAACCAGGTCATGATCCAGTAAGAAAGAGGTCTAGCCGCCAGATAACGCCGGAAAGCCGAAGGCGACTCTGGAGAGCTTTGGATTGCCAGCGCCATGAAACCGACCACGATCAACGTTGGAATCAGCGCCACGATGACATCGAACGCCAGCAAGAAGACGCAGAACGCCGCGGCGACGACGTAGAAAATCATGACGCGGCGCTTGCGATCCTTGAGGAACACGCCTTCCGCCTCAATGTTGATGTTGAAGTACGGAATCACGATGAGCGCCATCACGACCAACCCCGGCACCAGCACGCCAGCCACAACCGGCGGGAAGTAATGCAACATTTCCTGCAATCCGAGAAAGTACCAGGGCGCTTTCGCGGGATTGGGGGTGTGCGAAGGATCCGCAATCCCTTCGAGCGGCGCGTTGAACAAGAGCGCCATTGTGACCAGGGCCATCGCCAGGACTTCGATGGCAACGACGGCGCGGAACAAAAGCTCCGGATACGTCTGTACCTGATCTTCGTCCGTGACCTTGACCTGTGCCGAAGTTCTACGGGTGACAAAGACGATTCTGCGCGGTGACTTGCGCGCATTTGAGTCCATGCCGGCGATGAAATCTTTCGGATCGGCCATGTTATTGCGCCCCCTTTGCGGCGGCATTCGCGGCCAGGGTCTTCGGTTCGCTCTGATGAACGTAGAGGCCGCCATCCTTGCGAATACGCCAGAAGTGAACCGCGATAAACAGGATTGCGACGAGCGGCAGAATCATGCAGTGCAGTACGTAAAAGCGAAGGAGCGCGTTCGCGTTGACGACATTGCCTCCAAGCATGAGGAACCGCATCTTTGCGCCCATGATCGGCGCGGCGGAAGCGATGTTCGAGCCGACCGTAATCGCCCAGAAGGCTAGCTGGTCCCAGGGGAGTAGGTACCCCGTGTAGCTGAGAAACAGCGTGATCAGGAGCAGCACGACGCCAACCACCCAGTTGAACTCACGCGGCGCGCGATAAGCGCCTCGATAGAACACCTTGAATAGGTGTGCGAATACCAGAAAAACCATCGCGTGCGCGGACCAGCGGTGCAGATTGCGCAGGAACATTCCGGAAGAGACGACGAATTGCAGGTCCTTTGTATCCGCATACGCCTGGGGCACTGAAGGATGGTAGTAGAACATCAGTGGGATGCCCGTGCAGACCAGAATCAGAAATGTCCCGAAAGTGAGTGTGCCCAGATACCAGGTCGCGCTGAAACTGAGCATCCGTGTCCGCACTTTGGTCGAGAACAGGTGCAGAAACACGTTCTGCTGAATCGCAAGCGAGCGGTGCAGAGTGCTGGAGCCGGTGCCGCTCCGGAAGACCGAGCGCCAGACTCGCGTGCCGCGTAAGTCGTCGAAATAGTTGGTGATTGTTTTCGCCACGCTCACACCCTCAGGAACTTCATGGGTTCGATTTGTTTGGAACGGTCCACCATCAGGTCGCCCTCGTCGCTCAGCGAGGTCTGCAGCCAAGGCAGTGGCTTAGGCGCGGGACCTTCAATCTTGACTCCATCGCGCTTGAACTTGCTGCCGTGGCATGGGCACGCGATGATGCCCAACTCCGGCTTCCAAGCAGTCAGACAACCGAGATGGGTGCAGACGGCGCTCAGGGCAAAGAATCCTTCCTGCGCCCGAACAGATAAATTCCCGAGTTGACGTCAAGCGTCACCGAATCGATCGCATAATTTTCCGGCTTGCCTGCGTTCACGATAGGAGACGGTTCGTACAGCACGTTCGGCGAGAGGAACTGGTAGGAGAAGGCGGCCGTTCCGGCGGCAGCGATGCTCAACGATCCCAATCCCAGCTTCACGAAAAAGGCGCGGCGGTTGAATTCGTGAGTCTCCGCCGCCGTGTTTTTTTTCTCTTCTGACATGTTCTACCTCGGGCCTCCTGCCGTGACTGGCGCTTTGGGTCGCAGTGGTCCATCGATGGATTCAATCGAAATCAATCCCGTCTTCTCGGCGGACACCAGGTTGTAAGACTCCATCGTGATGGTGCCGACGGGACAGCGTGCGGCGCAGAGTCCGCAGCGGATGCAGCGAGTTTCGTCTTTTAACATGGCGGAGCCGGTGACCACGCCGAGATCGTCCGCTGCCACCTCGTCGAACTCCACTCCGAACAATTCCTGATGTTCGCGGATCTGCTGCACAGTTTCTGGTTCGAACTGGATGCGTCCCAGCGAAACCAGCTCGAGGCAATTTTCCGGGCAAACATCGACGCATCCGCCGCACAGGATGCACATGCTGCCGTCTTCAGGAACACCCTCGAAAACCGTGTTCACCCAGCAATGCAGGCAGCGCTGGGCTTCTTCGACGGCTTCTGCCGCGTCGTAGCCGACCTCAACTTCCGTGACTCCGGTGCGGCGCTCGAGCGGCAGCATGGGGATGTCGGGTCGCACCAGGTCCAACAACTCGAGCGGCATGCTGTGGCGTTTGAAGACTTCGACTTCGATGATGGGATCGGCATGTTTCTGTCCGCGCAGAAATTCATCAATGCCAACCGCGGCGCGTTTGCCGTCAGCGACGCTATCGATAATCAGGCGCGGGCCGAAGACGCAGTCGCCACCGGCGAAAATTCCATTGGCAGAAGTCATCAGCGTCTGCGGGTTCACGGCAATCAAGCCGCGCGGTGACTTCTCCACTCCGTCGGCGGGCGTAAGGAAATCCAGATTCGGAGCCTGGCCCACGGCCATGATGATCGTGTCGCATTCCAGTTGCGTTTCGCTGTTTTCGTAGAACGCTGGATTGAAGCGCCGGTTCTCGTCAAATACCCATTTCGTCTTCAGCGTTTCGAGTGCAACGATCTTGCCGTCTTTGCCGATCATGCGCTTCGGCCCAAGGCCGGGATGCATGATGATGCCTTCGGTTTCGGCCTCTTCAATCTCTTCGAGCGCAGCTGGCATCTCCTCGCGCTTTTCGAGACACACGAGATGTACTTCCTGCGCACCCAGGCGGAGAGCCGAGAGCGAGACGTCGACCATTTCCTTCGTAGCTACCGCGCTGACGCTTTCGTCCGAGGGCTCAAGATCTTCAACCCCCGCGACGTGTTGTTTGACCACTTCGCGGGCCGCCGATCGGGCCACGTCCATGGCCACGTTGCCGCCGCCGATCACGATCACCTTCTTGCCGATGGTGAACTTGTAGCCAAGATTTACGTTGAGCAGGAAATCGATGCCTTTGTAAACACCGTCCAGGTCGACGCCGGGAATCGTAAGATCGCGGCTGCGGTGGGCGCCGACCGCAACCAGTACCGCATCGAACCCTTGGCGCCGCAGGTCAGAGACCGTGAAGTCGCGTCCGGCGGCCTGATTCAGCTTCAGAGTAATGTCGCCAGTGGCAAGAATCTCGCGCACCTGTGCTTCCACCACGTCGCGAGGCAGGCGATATTCGGGAATGCCGAGATAAAGCATTCCGCCTGCCACCGGAGCCGCTTCAAAAATCGTGACCGAGTAGCCCATCAGAGCCAGATCGTGGGCTGCGGAGAGTCCGACCGGCCCGCCGCCGACCACGGCGACCTTGAAGGGCAACTTGTTCTGCCCTCGTCCAGCATTGATGTCGAGAGGGTACTTGGATTCAGGACCGTGCCGTTCCGTCAGAAAGCGCTTGAGAGCTCTGATCGCGATGGGACGATCAATATCGCCGCGGCGGCACGCGGTTTCACATGGATGCGCACAGACCCTGCCGCAGATACTCGCTAATGGGTTGGGATCCCGAGCAATCTTGTAGGCGTCTTCGAATCGCCCTTCTGCGATGAGCCCGACATATCGTCCCGCGTTAGTGTGAGCGGGACACGCCATCATGCAGGGGAAATTGGTATTCAGCCAATCCCTGTCGACCTTCTTGTCTTTGAAGCGTTTCAGCAAGACGGCATTCCCCAGTGCGTTCGGTTATGTGGAAAACGTGCCAATAAAAGAAGACGGGGAGCAGGAGATGTTCGCCCGCTCCCCGATTCGCTACTTGCTGAGTGTGAAATCGGCTTTCGTGTCGCCTGCTACCGTAACCGGCTTGGACTGATCCTTGGCACCTTCATGCCATGCCTTCACGGTGTAGCTGCCATCGGGAACGTTGTCGATCTTATACGCTCCCGATTTGTCCGTCACGGCGTAGTACGGGGTCGGAGAGACGAAGATGTAGCCCGCCATCTCCGGGTGAACGTTGCAGAGAAGAGGCACTGCGCCAGGATTGTCGAACTTAAAGGGACGCTTCTCACCCATGGGCCATGTGCCCAGATTGTGGGTGAGCTTCTTGTTGCCGCCGACCGAGGTCCAGAACACGTTGTGAGCAACCTTGTCGCTGTTCAGGAACTCGACGGTCGTGCCTTGTTCCACCGCCGTAATATGCGGGGCGAACATCAGACCCTTCTGATCGACCACCGGCTTCGCGGTCGGAGCCGGGAAAGTCTTTCCGGCAATGACGTCCACATACACGACTGACTCGCCATTCACTCCGGACACTTTTCCGCTGATCGTGCCCGCGCTCGCGGCCACACTCATGATCGCTACCACCGCCACCAGTATCGTCAAACTTTTCTTCATTGGTTGTCTCCTCGTTTCCTTTTGAAAATGTTTCGTTCATGTTTCGTTCTAAGAAGTCCAATTCGTTAGTAGACGAATTCTAATGCACCCGTCGCCGTGTTGGTCCGGAACTGGTTCAAGGGCTTCCCGTTGATGTCGTAGGTTAACGCCTGTTGCGGACGAATCTGGTACTCAAACGACGCCTTGATGTTGGCGTGAAGGAGGAACTGAACGCCCGGCGTTACTCGATTTCGCGTGCTCCCCACCGGCGAGAAATAATTTCCCGATCCCGCCTGATTAAGAAAGTCCGATGTGGACTGGACGCGATCGTAACGCAGGATCGTCATCAACCAGGGCAGGGCGAGATAATCGGCCTCGAGGAAACCGCCATTGAACGTAACTGGCGAGCCGGTGTTAAAACCGCTCTGGCCATTGTTGACTACCAGATCGTGATCGTGGCCGTACATAAAGAGACCGAATAGGTTGAAGGTGCGGTAGTTGAAGCTGAAGTCACCACCGACGCGATAGAACGGCTCGCGCGCGGTCAGCACGGTGGCTGCCGAAGTGCCGAAACGCTGCACCGATCGGCCTTCATAATAAAACGTACCCAGACTCAGGTACGTATGGTCACGCGGGCCTGTGGCTCCTGCAGCCTGGATATCATGACGGCTGGCGGGATCCTTTTCTAGATTGAAGCGGTAAGAGAAGCGTGCGTAGACATCCTTGTAGTTCGCATCCGAGAAAAAGCCGCCAGGCGAGCCCACGTTAGGAGCTCCCGAGCTGTTTCCACTGGTGTTTTGATTTACCACGGCAACGGAATAGTGGTATCCGCCATATTGGTGGCCTCCACTGAGTTCAATTCCCTGGACTGCATTTTGCAGCGCGTATACGTTGCTCACGTTCTGACCGGCAGCCCCAAAATTCGCCTGGGTATAAATATCGTAGGGACTTATATTGATCGAGCGAGCTTGCGTGAATGGCAAGTCGGGTTCGAATTGGCCGATCCTCAAGCTCAAAGAGTCGGTTGGGAGCTTGAAGTAGTGTCCGATATTGACGAATTTCAGGTAGCCGTCACCGAGGCCTCCATTGGCATTCGCACCTGAAACGCTCAGGTCATCATCCACCCAGAAAGCGATATCGCTGCCAAAGTTTCCCGCCATGAAGATGCTGAAGAAGCCGGGTTCAAAATCGGTGCGCGGCACATACGGCCCGGTGCTCTGTCCGGCAATGTTGTAGTTGTTGGCGTTGCCGCTAGTCACCTGGAAGAACTGGTTGAAGCGCAGTCCAACTGGAGGCAGTCCAGGAATCGTTCCCGGGAAAACGGTGTGTGGCCACAGCTCTTTTTGCGCCGGGGCGCCCAACATAACCGGGGGCACCTTGATGAAATCCTCGTCTCCCTTCGGAAACTTGAATCCCGCGTCTTTGAACGCCTTGCCAAAATCGTTGAGCTTGGGAAAGTCAACGTGGCAAGTCGTGCAAGAGGTGCCGTACTGCCGGGAGAAAGGCGGAATTGCATAACTGCTTCCGGCAAGCAGGACTACAGCAAAAATGAGAGCAAAAAACAGGGACACCGGACGACGCGTATCCATAAGATCGCCTCCTTGGCGGTCAGAGTGGCAAACCTTCGCTTCAATTATTTGTGACCCGAATCGGAAGTGATTATCGGGGGTGGAGTTAACATCACGCAGCGGCGTCTGTCACAACCGGGTGTGATCAGGATCACACCCGGGTTTTAACCTCCGTAGCCTATAGAATTGGCGGGAAGACCTTGTCTGCAGAACGTCAACAAGCGGTAAAAGGATTGTTCAGGCAGCGGGGATGGTTGTTCAGCCTCAGTGGCTAAGGCCGGGCAGCGCTTGGGGCAAGATTCCAGCACTCTCGCGCAATCATCCAATCTTCTTGAGCGTGAATGATTAGTACACGAACAGCGGATTCCTGGGGAGAAATGTCCCGGTCTTCGGAAGACGGGATATTCTTTTCGCTATCAACTTTCAGGCCCATAAATGCAAACTTCTCGCATGCGGCCGCGCGCACCTCTGACGAGTTCTCGCCGACACCGGCAGTGAATATCAGTGCGTCCAGACCACCCAGCACCCCAATCATCGAACCGATCCCCAAGTGAAGGCGATGGATGTACATGTCGAACGCCAACTTCGCCCGTTCATGGCCATTCCTGACCGCGGCCAGAATATCGCGCATGTCGCTGGAGACTCCCGAGATGCCCAGCAGCCCTGACTTCTTATTAAGGATGTCGTCGAGTTCATCTCCGGATCGCTTCTGCTGCCGCACCAGATAAGTAACGATGCCAGGATCAATGGACCCCGAGCGGGTACCCATCATCAGACCTTCGAGCGGAGTAAAACCCATGGTCGTGTCGACACTCCGCCCGTCGCGAATCGCGGCCAGCGAGCAGCCGTTGCCGAGATGGCAGGAGACAAGCCTCAGGGCGCTGGACTCACGGCGCAATAGTTGGGCGGCACGGTGGGCGCAGTATTGGTGGTTGATTCCGTGAAATCCGTAGCGGCGAATTCCCTGCTCGAGCCACTCGTAGGGCCCGGGATAAGTCGCAGCCGACGACGGTATCGTGCGGTGGAAACCGGTGTCGAAGACCGCAACCTGTGGCACCGTCCCAAGAAGCTTCGCGACGGTTTCCATTCCTTCGAGTTCGGCTCGGCTATGCAGGGGAGCAAAGGCCGCAGCGTCCTGGATTGCGGCCTTGACCTCACTGTTCACCAGTGTCGGCTCAAGAAAGCGCGGGCCGCCGTGGACTACGCGATGGCCCACCACATCGATAGCCGTAGGATCAGAGACCGCCTGCGTCTTGCCGCTCCACAGGCTCCGGAGCAGGCGTTCGATCGCTTCGCCGCGCGAACCGGGTGGCATCGACTCCTTGATTGACTTGCCACCAGCATTTCGGATCGAGCATTCGGCCTTGTCGCCGTCCCACTCGATCTTGCCCTCCCAAATCGGAGCCGGTGGATCGATCGGGAGGGTCTCGCCAATTTCGTAGAGACAACTCTTCTGGCTGCTGGAACCGGAATTGAGAACGAGCACTTTCATCTTGAGGTCAGGCTTGCATCATTGATTGGGTGGCGCGCACCTCAACCCTACCGCACGCCCATCGTTTTCGTGTAGGGCACAGCTCTAACCCCGAGGATATGCTCGCCTCTAATACGGCCACGTCCAATCCCGAATTTCCGGCAGATCGTCTCCGTGTTCGTAGATATATTGCCTATGCTCGACGAGTTTGTTGCGCAAGAACTGCTTGAAGTGGCCACCGACACTCTGGAGCCTCGGAACACGGTCGACGACATCGCCCGCCAGATGGAAACGGTCGAGATCGTTGAGCACCGTCATATCAAAGGGCGTTGTAGTCGTACCTTCTTCTTTATAGCCACGCACGTGGAGGTTGTCGTGATTATGCCGGCGATAGGTAAGCCGGTGAATCAACCAGGGATAGCCGTGGTATGCGAAGATGATCGGCTTATCCAGCGTGAACATGGAGTCGAAATCGACATCCGAAAGTCCGTGCGGATGCTCGGAGGATGGCTGAATGGTCATAAGGTCAACGACGTTGACCACCCGAATCTTAATGTCGGGAAAGTGCTGGCGCAGCAGATCGACCGCCGCCAGAGTTTCTAGCGTGGGGACGTCCCCTGCGCAAGCCATCACGACGTCAGGCCCAGCGCCCTTGTCTGTACTGGCCCATTCCCATATCCCGATTCCGGTCGTGCAATGTTCAATGGCCGATTCCATATCCAGATACTGCAAGGCAGGCTGTTTGCCGGCGACGATGACATTGACGTAGTGACGGCTACGCAGACAGTGGTCAGCCACCGACAGCAGGCAGTTGGCATCGGGAGGAAGATAGACGCGAACAATGTCCGCCTTTTTATTGACCACGTGATCGATGAAACCCGGGTCCTGATGCGTGAATCCGTTGTGGTCCTGCCGCCAGACATGCGACGTCAACAAATAGTTGAGCGATGCAATCGGACGCCGCCATTCAATTCCCCGCGTCACCTTCAGCCATTTGGCGTGCTGGTTGAACATGGAGTCGACAATGTGAATAAAAGCTTCGTAGCAGGAGAAAAAGCCATGGCGGCCAGTAAGCAGATAACCCTCCAGCCAGCCCTGGCACATGTGCTCGCTAAGCATCTCCAGCACGCGGCCGCGCGCCGAAAGATGCTCATCCACGGGAAGTGTCGGCTCCATCCATAGTTTGCTTGTCGCCTCATAGAGCGCGTCCAGCCGGTTGGACGCCGTTTCATCCGGGCCGAACACGCGGAAGTTCTTCGCATCAGCGTTGAGCTTCATGACGTCACGCAAGAGCCCGCCAAGAACGCGCGTGGCTTCCGCGTTCTGCGTACCTGGCTTGAATACACCGACAGCATATTCACGGAAGTCCGGCATGATCAGATCGCGCAACAGCAACCCGCCATTCGCGTGTGGATTTGCTCCCATCCGGCGGTCGCCTTTCGGAGCCAGTTCGGCAAGCTCCGAAACGAATGTTCCGTTCTTGTCGAATAGCTCCTCGGGCCGGTAGCTTCGCATCCAGTCTTCGAGAATCTTGATGTGTTCTGGCTTCGTAGCGAGGTCCGCGACTGGCACCTGATGGGCACGCCACGTATTTTCGATCGGCTTGCCGTCGACGACCTTCGGTCCCGTCCAACCCTTGGGACTGCGCATCACGATCATCGGCCACGCAGGAAGGCTTTCATTTCCGTCGCGCCGGGCCTTGTCCTGAATCGACCGAATCTCCGCGACGACCGCATCCAAGGTTCCGGCCATCAACTGATGCATTGCGTCGGGCTCGTCCCCCTCGACGAAGTAGGGCTTCCAGCCGTAGCCGGTGAAGAGATGGCTAAGCTCCTCATCATTCATGCGCGCCAGTATCGTGGGATTCGCGATTTTCCAGCCATTGAGGTGAAGAATAGGCAACACGGCGCCGTCGCGCACGGGGTTCAGAAACTTGTTGCCGTGCCAACTCGTGGCCAGCGGCCCAGTCTCGGCTTCTCCGTCTCCCACTACGCAGCAGGCGAGCAGGTCTGGGTTGTCGAACACGGCGCCACAGGCGTGCATGATTGAATATCCCAGTTCGCCACCTTCATGAATGGAACCGGGTGTTTCCGGCGCAGCATGGCTCGGGATTCCTCCCGGAAACGAAAACTGTTTGAACAGCTTCTGCAGGCCTTCTTCATTCTTCGTGATATTCGGATAGAACTCGCTATACGAGCCTTCCAGGTACGTATTCGCCACCAATCCGGGACCGCCATGCCCGGGACCAGCCAAGTAGATGACATTCAGGTCGTACATCTTGATCAGGCGATTGAAATGAACGTAGATGAAGTTCAGCCCCGGAGTCGTCCCAAAATGCCCCAGCAGTCGCGGCTTGATGTGTTCAAGTTTCAGCGGCTCGCGCAGCAACGGATTCGCATACAGATAAATTTGCCCGACAGAAAGATAGTTAGCGGCACGCCAGTAGGCGTCGATCTTGCGCAAATCTTCGGTCGATAGAGGTTGAGAGGAAATACCATGCTGGGCGGAGTGAACTGCGGCTGGGGGAGTCATGAATTTGCCTTTCTTTCAGATGCTTTCCCCTATTCTAAGGTTCCGGGAGTCGGCTTACCACCACACTGAGGGACGTCCCGCTTCATGTGCCTGACACTTCATTCGGTACAATTCCCAACGTGAAAGAAAACAAGGTGAACGTCGGTCAGATCCTGGCAAAAGCGCCGATTTTCTCGGGTCTCGCAGAGGCAGAAATGAATTTTCTGTCACAACGGGCCGTGGCGCGAAATTTTTCGGCCGGTCAGACCGTTTTCGCCGAGGGCGACGCCTGCGCCGGAATGTACGTGATCGAGTGTGGGCACATCCGCATCTTCAAGAGCTCTCCCGGCGGGCGGGAGCAGGTCCTCAGCATCGACGGCGCGGGCGGCTCAATCGCCGAGTTGCCGGTTTTCGATGGCGGAAACTATCCGGCATCCGGCGTTGCGCTCGATGACGTCACGGTTCTCTTCGTGAGCAAACAGGATTTCCAGTCGCTATGTCTGGCGCATCCGGAAGTCGCGCTCAAGGTTCTGCGCGTGGTGGGTGCTCGCCTCCGCCGCCTGGTCGGCATTATCGAGGAACTCTCGTTCACCACGGTCCGTCACCGGCTTGCTTCCTTTTTATTGCGGACTGCCCAAAAGGAAGGCAGGCCCACTGCCGAGGGTCTGGAATTCCCGCTCAGCATCAGCAATCAGGAACTCGCGTCGCAGATCGGCACGGTGCGGGAACTCGTCTCGCGCAATCTCTCCCGGCTGCAGGCTGAGGGGATCATTAAGATTGAGGGCCGCAGCGTGATTGTTTGCGATCTGACCGCCCTCGAAGCCGAGACTCGATCCACAGACTGAAATACCCCGCCCACGAGTTTTGCACCCCCCGTGACAAAAGTCATCGGCAGGGCTTCGCCCTTTCCGTAGTCTCAGAACATTGAGCGGCGAGGACATGAGTTCCAACCGCGAGGAGAAATGCGATGAGCGTAACAACTGAGAAGACTGTGCGGGAGCTGGCGTTGGAAAACCACACCGCGACGCGTGTATTTGAAAAATTGGGTATTGACTACTGCTGCGGCGGCAACAAGTCCCTCGAAGAAGCATGCCGTGCCGCGAAACTTCCGATCGAGCAGGTCCTCGACGCCCTGGAAATCGCCGACCAATCGGCGCGGGCCTCCCAAACGAACCGCAACTGGCAGATCGAACCCCTCGCCGAACTGGTAGCCCACGTCAAAAACACCCATCATAAGTATGTCCGTGAGGAGATCGTCCGCCTCGCTCCCCTCTTCAGCAAAGTCTGCTCCGTACATGGCAAGAACCACCTGGAACTCCTGGATATTCGCGACACCTTTCAGGGTCTGGCCGAAGAGCTGACCACCCACTTAATGAAGGAAGAAGTTGTGCTCTTCCCCTTTATCGTCCGGATGGAGGAATCGGTCATTCAGCACGAACTGGTTCTGCCATCGCCTTTTGGCAGTGTCTCGAATCCCATCTCGATGATGGAACACGAGCACGATTCTGCCGGCAACGCGCTCCGCTCCATGAGGAAAGCAAGCAGCGAATATGTCGCACCGGCCGAGGCATGTGTCAGCTATAAGACCCTGTACACGGCGTTAGCTGATTTTGAAGCAGACCTGCACCAGCATATCCATCTGGAAAACAACATTCTGTTCCCGCGTGCCATTGCGATGGAACAGCGGCGCTAATTGCTTAAAAGAGCGCGGTGTTTGAAATTCAAACACCGCTTCTGGCTGAGCATAAAACTGTTTGCAATATGTCGCATAACGATATATATCAGGAACACTCTTTTTTGACTCTTTCTTAGGAACAGGTGATCGTCGCAATGACCTACAAGAAATTATGGATCGCTCTCGGCTTCGTAATGACAATTTCATTCGCGGTGCTTGGCGGGGTCGGTATCAAAGTCCTCCGCAGCGCCCCGCCCATCCCTTCACAAGTGGTCACGACTGACGGACGCGTCCTATTTGACGGCAGCACGATTCAAGACGGACAAGGCGCGTGGCAATCGATCGGCGGCCAGGAAGTGGGCACGATCTGGGGACACGGCGCCTACATCGCTCCCGACTGGAGCGCCGATTGGCTGCACCGGGAATGCATGATCATTCTGAACCGCTGGGCAAGGGACACTGGCGCGGAGAATTACGCCGTCCTGGGAATCGAACAGCGAGGGGCACTCCAAGCTCGCCTTCAGCAGATCATGCGGCACAACACGTATGATCCGGCGACTGGTACGATCACACTCGATCCCGTCCGCGCCGCCGCCTTCGACGAACTCTATCTTTATTATTCGGATATCTTCAGCAATGGCCGGGATCACTATGCAATTCAGCGCAACGCACTCAGTGATCCCGTCAAACTTCGCGCGATGAGCGCGTTTTTCTGGTGGACATCGTGGGCTGCCTCCACAAACCGTCCCGGCACAACCGTCACCTATACCCAGAACTGGCCCCACGAACCGCTGATCGGAAACCAGCCCACAGGCGGTGCCATCGTCTGGAGTGTGATCAGTTTTGTACTGCTTCTCGCGGGGGTCGGCGGCATGGTCTGGTATTTTGCCTCGCAGCCGCGAACCGTCGCGGAAGACTTTCTGCCTGAAGCCGATCCATTGCTCGGGCTGAAGCCAACTCCGTCGCAACGCGCGACGGTGAAATATTTCTTCGTGGTCGCCGCACTGTGGGTGGTTCAGGTCGGACTCGGAGCCTTGACTGCGCACTATGGCGTCGAGGGATCTGGCTTCTACGGCATCCCGCTCGATCGCTGGCTTCCCTACAGCGTCACCCGCACCTGGCACTTGCAGATTGGCCTGTTCTGGATTGCTACTTCGTGGCTGGCGACCGGCCTCTACGTAGCGCCCGCCGTCAGCGGCGTGGAACCGAAAGGCCAAAGACTCGGTGTGAATGTTCTCTTCGGAGCTCTCATCTTCGTCGTCGTCGGTTCTCTCGCCGGCGAGTGGATGAGCATTCAGCACAAACTTGGCAACATGTGGTTCTGGTTCGGAACGCAGGGATACGAATATGTGGACCTTGGCCGGTTCTGGCAGATCCTGCTATTTGGCGGCCTCACTTTCTGGTTGTGGCTCATGTGGCGCGCTCTGAAACCGGCGCTCGCAAAGAAAGACGAGAGTCATTCTCTCCTCTTAATGTTCCTGCTCTCCAGTGTGGCCATTCCCCTTTTCTACGCGGCCGGCCTGATGTATGGCGAGCGCAGCAACCTCGTGACAGCCGAATACTGGCGCTGGTGGGTGGTCCACCTCTGGGTGGAAGGCTTCTTCGAAGTGTTTGCCACCGTCGTCATTGCCTTCCTCTTGACCCGTTTAAAGCTGCTCTCGGTGCCGACTGCGACCCGGGCGGTCCTGTTCTCGACTGTAGTCTTTCTTTCGGGCGGAATCATTGGTACCTTCCATCATCTTTACTTCGCTGGAACGCCGAACATCGTACTCGGGTTGGGTGCGGTCTTCAGCGCTTTGGAAGTCGTTCCCCTGGTGCTGATTGGCTTTGAGGCGTGGGAGAACATTCGCCTGGCACGCTCCCGCCAACAACATATCTGGGTCGCCGCTTACAAGTGGCCGATCTATTTCTTCGTGGCAGTTGCGTTCTGGAATTTTGTGGGCGCCGGGCTCTTCGGCTTCCTCATCAATCCGCCGATCGCGCTCTACTATATGCAAGGCTTGAACACGACTCCGGTTCACGGACACACCGCACTGTTCGGCGTATACGGCATGTTGGGTCTGGGCTTGATGCTGTTTTGCCTACGCGCGCTGCGACCGGGGATGGCGTGGAAAAATGGGCCGTTGTGGTTCTCGTTCTGGGCAATTAATATCGGGCTCGCCCTGATGGTCCTGCTCAGCATGCTACCCATCGGATTGATGCAGGTCTGGGCATCGGTTGAATACGGTACCTGGTACGCCCGGTCCTCAGAGTTTCTCCACTCCGGCGGCATGAACCAGTTGCGCTGGATGCGCATGATCGGCGACAGCATCTTCGCCGTCGGCGCGCTCGTCCTGGGATGGTTCGTACTCGGGCTGCTGACCGGCCATTCCTACGACAAACGCGGTTACGTGGTTGAGGGCGAGTGGGAGGTGCGGCCGCAAGAATTAGTGGCGCCGCAGCGCACCCCCTAGCCTGCAGCGCAGTAGAAGTATCGACTGGAGCCGTAATCCGGCTCCAGTTTTTTATTCGAAAATCAATCCTTCCCTTCAGAGAATTCGATCCTTCACCGGAATTCACGCGACGAGAGCATCCAATAGGAGGACGACCCGCATCCCATGTAAACAATATGTCAACGACTGTTTCCCCGGGACAATCAGTATCCACCTCTAACTACCAGGACTACGTCAACCCGCAATGGGTCACCTTGCTCAACCTGCTCGGCATGAACGTCGAGTACGAACGTTGTCTAGGCACGGAATTGTTCGCCAAAGACGGCCGCCGCTTCCTCGACTTTCTCTCTGGCTATTGCGTTCACAACACGGGGCACAACCATCCGGACATCATCCAAGCGCTGAAGGACGAAATGGACCGCTGCGGTCCAACGATGCTGCAAAGCCACGTGCCGGAAATCGCCGGCGAATTGGCGCAGAGACTGTGCGAACTGGCGGGCGGAAACTTGCAGAAAGTGTTCTTCGGCAGCAGCGGCAGTGAAGGCGTGGAAGCAGCCATCAAATTCGCGCGCGCAAACACCGGGCGCTCCAGCATCGTTTACGCGAAGAGCAGTTTTCATGGATTGACCAACGGCGCGCTGTCGCTGATGAATGATGCGTTCTGGCGGGAGGGCTTCGGCCCGCTCCTGCCGGACACCCTCGGCGTGCCGTTCGGCGATATTGGCGCCCTCGAGGGTGCGCTCGCCAGCAAACGTCACGCTGCTTTTATCGTCGAGCCGCTGCAAGCGGAAGGCGGAATCAAGGTGCCTTCGCGCGCGTACCTGCAAAAAGCTCAGGACGCATGCCGTCGAAGCGGAACGCTTTTCATCCTCGACGAAGTTCAAACCGGAATGTATCGCACGGGAACCTTTCTCGCCGCGCACCAGTTCGACGTGCAACCCGACATTGTGGTCCTCGCCAAAGCGCTCAGTGGCGGCCTCATGCCTGTCAGCGCGGTCTTGATGACTAACAAGATTTACAATTCCGTCTATTCATCGCTGAAGCGCGCCATCGTGCACACCTCGACTTTCAGCGAAAACGGGCTCTCGATGCGGGCCGGTCTGGCCACGCTGGACGTCCTCGAACGGGAGCAACTCGGGCCACGCGCGCTGCTGCTTGGCGAAGAATTTCGCACCAAGTTACGCCGCGAACTGGCGGACTTCGATATGGTGAACGAAGTGCGCGGTATGGGACTGCTAAGCGGAATCGAATTTGTCCCTCCGAAGAAGCTAGCCTTTCGCGCTCTCTACGAGGCCTTCAACAAAATCCATCCGGCGATGTTCGGTCAAATCGTGGTGATGCGCATGTTCCGCGAAAAAGGCATCCTTACCCAGATCTGCGGAAACAACTTCATGGTCCTGAAGGCCGCGCCGCCTCTAAACGTTACCGAGTCGCAATTGGATGAATTCGTCAACGGCATACGCGACATCGTCGCCATGGCCCAGACTTCACCGTCCTTCTGGACCGAAGCGTTAGGAATGGTGCGGCGGGCGGTGACCATTTGAGCGGAGAAAGATCCAGCCGAGCATGCGCCGCCTTCGTATTGATCGTGATTCTCGCCGCTGCGGCGCCTGCGCCCGCCCAGCAAGGGACTCCGGCCCGGGCCTCCGAAATTGTACTGACGCTCGACCCAGCGCAATCCACGGTTCATTGGATCGTCGATAGTACGCTGCACACGGTTCATGGCACATTTGCCCTGAGAAGCGGCACGGTGCATTTTGATCCGGAGACAGGCAAGGCCAGCGGTGAAATCATCGTCTTCGCTCCGAGTGGAGAGAGCGGCAGCAGCGCGCGCGATAAGCGTATGCACAAGGAGATTCTGGAAACGGAAAAATATCCCAGTGTGATTTTTCGGCCAACCCAAATTGACGGCAAAGTCGGCCCGACCGGGGCGTCCGACGTAAAGCTACGCGGCGTATTTTCGATCCACGGGGCAGACCATGACGTGATTGCGCAGGTACACGCTGATTTGGCAGGCGACCACTGGAAAGGCACCAGCAAGTTCGAAGTCCCCTACGTCCAGTGGGGGATCAAAGATCCAAGCAATTTTCTGCTCAAGGTCAAGCCAGTTGTTGAAGTGGAATTAGAAATGACCGGCGAGATCAAGTCTGCAAAATAAATTTCGTATCCTGCCGTGCCGCCGCTGGAGCTCCCGCAGGTATGGTTTTGCCCAACTGAGTGCGGCCGATGCATTTACAATAAGTCAGTAGCAGTCGACGTCGGTCACAGCACAAATGCGAGAGTGGCGGAATTGGCAGACGCACCAGACTTAGGATCTGGCGGGTAAAACCGTGGGGGTTCGAGTCCCCCCTTTCGCACCAATCTTTCATCCCGGATTTCACTTGTCCCTTTTCTTCATGCCCGGTGAGTCTAAACCGTGAGAGCCATTCAGATCGACCGCTATGGTGGTCCTGAGGTTGTCATTCGCCGCGAGCTCCCACTACCCACCCCGGGCGCCGGCGAGGTTCTCATCCGCCTTGCCTATTCGGGCATTAATTTCATGGACATTCATACGCGGCAGGGGAAGTATGCCGGTTCTCGTACATACCCGCAGACGCTGCCAACGACTCTCGGCATTGAAGGCGCCGGCACGATCGAGGTGGTGGGCGACGGAGTTCGTGACTTCAAAACAGGCGATCGAGTCGCCTACTGTTTGTCTTGGGGCAGCTACGCCGACTATGCGGTCGTGGCGGCGTGGCAGGTCGTTCCCGTTCCCGATGAACTGCCGCTCGAATTAGCTGCCGCATCGATGTTTCATGGCCTGACAGCGCATTATCTGGCTTACGACATCGGTAAATTCGGTCCCGGCGTGACGTGCCTCGTACATTCTGCATCCGGCGGAATTGGACAGTTGCTGGTGCAACTTGGCAAACGGTTGGGCGCAACGATCTACGCGACGACAAGTACGGAGGCAAAAGCGCAAATCGCCCGCGACCGTGGTGCCAAGGCGGCGTTCCTCTACGACAACGGCCGATTCGCCGACACAGTACGGGAGTTGACCGGCGGTCGCGGAGTCGACGTCGTCTTCGACGCCGTCGGCAAGCCCACGCTACGCGACAGCCTGCGGGCCACTCGGGCGAAGGGCCTGGTTGTCAGCTTCGGGAGTGTCGGCGGAGACATCAAAGACCTCAACCCGATCGAACTCGGCGAGGCTGGTTCCCTGTTTCTGACGCGGCCTCGGTTGGCTGATCATCTGCCCGACCGAGAGATCATCCGGCGTCGCGCAGCCGACATCTTTTCTGGGCTAATTGACGGCGCTTTATCGATCACGCTGGCCCGACAATACACACTCGACAACGTAGAACAAGCGCACGAGGATCTGGAGAATAGAAAATCGGTAGGCAAGCCGCTGATCAAGATCACTTAAGCATCTCGTGCGATAGCCCTAGACAAAAAAGCGGCTGAAGACGAACGCGAAAGCCGTCCTCAGCCGCTCCGTATGCAATGTGCCTCAGTCCTAGTGTGAACCCGCCCTTTCCGCCCCGAGCCCGGTGTTGGAGCGGACCAGCAGTTCATTGAACTTCTCCTGCGAACTGGGTTCGTTGCTCAGCAGCGTGCCAAGGATGGCTCCGATGAATCCCAGAGGAATACTCAGAATTCCAGGATTCTCAAGCGGGAACCAGGCTTTGGCTTGAATCAGGTGCCGCGCAGTTCCAACCACCGTGGGCGGGTCGATCGCCATCAAGCTGGGGCTCACGACGATCAGTCCAATGGAAGCCAGCAAGCCAACGGCAAGTCCAGCAACTGCTCCCGTCGTATTGAACCTGCGCCAGAAAATTGACAGCACGATCACTGGCAAGTTCGCAGATGCAGCCACAGCGAAGGCAAGCGCCACCAGGAACGCGACATTGGCCGTCGGTCCGAGCAGAATCGCGATGGTGATCGCAACCGCACCAACCGCAAAAGCCGAGATGCGCGCCACCAGCACTTCTTCGCCGGGCTTGCGCTCGACTCCGTTGTGGATGACGTTGGTCCAGAAGTCGTGCGAGAAAGACGTCGTCGCGCTGATGGTGAGACCCGCGACCACGGCCAGGATCGTGGCAAAAGCAATGGCCGAAATGAAGGCGAAGAAAATATCGCCGGCCAGAGCTTGCGCGAGCAGCGGTGCACTCATATTCGTGCCACCGTGGGTTTTGATAAAGTCGGGGCCGACAATGGTCGCAGCTCCGAAGCCGAGGAATGTGGTCATGATGTAGAAGCTGCCGATCAGCACCATGGCCCAAACCACGCTGTGACGGGCGGTTTTGGCGTCGGGCACGGTGTAGAACCGTACCAGGATGTGCGGTAGTCCCGCGGTGCCGAAGATCAGGGCAAGGCCGAGTGAAATCAGATCGAGCGGCCCGTACGGCGGCTTGAAGCGAAGTCCTGGAGTCATGAAGTCCTTGACGACCTCGGCCCCTTTTGCATCGTGATAGGTGACGTGGCCGATAGCGCCGAGGAAGTTCGAAAAGCTGAAACCGAAGTGGGCCATGACCAGAATGCTGAGCAGGAATGTTCCCGCCATCAGCAGAATCGCTTTGATGATCTGCACCCAAGTCGTGGCCAACATTCCACCGAACACGACATAGACAATCATCAAAATGCCGACTCCAGTCACCGCCTGGTTGTAGTTGACCCGCCCGCCAAGCAGCAGCTTTACTAGCGCGCCCGCGCCTACCATCTGCGCGATCATGTAAAACGTGCTGACCGTGAGTGTACTGAGTGATGCCATGGCGCGTACCGGCCTTGGCTTGAGGCGGTACGCGAGCACGTCGGCCATGGTGTATTTGCCGGCGTTGCGCAGCGGCTCCGCAATGACGAGAAGAACGGTCAAGTATGCAACCAGCCAACCCACGGAAAACAGAAAGCCGTCATAGCCCTGGAAGGCGATGATGCCAGCGATTCCGAGGAAAGATGCTGCACTCATGTAGTCGCCAGCGACGGCGATTCCATTTTGCCAGCCTTTGATCTGCCGGCTGGCGGCAAAGTACGCATTCGCGCCGGAGGAACGCTTGGAAGCCCAATAGGTAATGCCGAGCGTAATGGCAATGAATACCAGGAACATAATCAGAGGGACGTTCGACATGGCTACTTGCCTCCTTTGATAACTTCGGCCTTCTCGACAATGTCTTTGGCGAGCCGGTCAAAGCCGTTGGCCGCTTTCACATAGAGCGCGGCAATGATCCACGCGACAAAAAACTGAGACAGGGCGAAGAGGTAAGCAAGGTTTACGCCCAGCACCTTCGTTGACATGAACGCGGGTGCGTAACCTACAAGCACGGGCAGTGCGAAATAGTAGAGAACGAAGAAAATAAATGCCGGCACAATAAAGGTTTTCTTCGTGGACATCAAATCCTTGAATTCCCTGCTCTCTGCAATCTTGTCCCATGATGCCTGGGATCCCTGATAGCGCTCTTCCGGACGCGCGTCGGCGCGCTTCAATGCTTCTGCCATGGGGCTCCTCCTCGAATATTTGCGTTAGCCACAGTTTTTTCTCCTCTGATGGAAGTGACGTTCTTAGAACCGGGAGCCGTGCTCACCGCGTTAACTTGATGGCTCTCGCACCGCATACGCGTGCTTCCTGCAAACGAACCTTGACTTCAAGCGTCTTCTACAGCCAGCATCATGGTTCACATCAACCATGATGATCCCGCGCTTCATTGCGCTTTCTGCAAAACTGCATTGACTGTCAACTCCGATCCAGGCGTCACGGTCAGTTCGCGCTTCCACTGCGCAAAACCCGTCGTTGAGATCACCACAACATGATTGCCCGTGGTCAGGCCAACGACGGAGGGCGTGCTGCCAACATATCGTCCATCGAGAGTTACGTCCGCTCCGGAGGGCGTTGAACTGAAACTGCACTTCACTGTCTCCGGCTTCACCACAGAAGCCGCGGCCACGGCGGGGACTGTTTTTTCAGCTGCGACCGGAGCGAGTTGAGTTGGGGCAGCAGTTGCGCCAGCCGCCGGGTTGGCGTTTGCTTCTGCAGCGACCAGAACATACAACTGGCTTCGAGCCTTTCCTGCATCATCGATGTAGTAAACGGTTATCCCCTTTTTTTCTTTCCGCGCCTCGAAGCTCTCCCCTCTCGGCAGGAGTGTGCACCTGGACCATTTTGTGTTTACATCGCAAGCAACGCGGAACGGCGTTCCGTTCTCTTCCTGCACCAGCAAGGTATGCGTGATTTGTACGCTATTGCTGTTGTGGCAATAGGCGTCGAAATTGACGCCGTCGCAATTCTTGGGTACACCGTCGCCAATGTTGACTGAGTGCGTTTCCGAATCCAGCACCTTTATCCGTATCGTGTTGTTCCGCGCAACGGCGTTCGCCAACACGGTCAGCAACAAAAGACTGGCAACGAAGGCCGCGAATCGACGCATGCTCATGAAACTGACTCCCCCGAACTGTGCAACGAATCCCCTGGCTGGTTTTCCGGATGACTCGGGACACCGGCTTTGGAGATTCGGCACATTTTGATCCTTTTGTCTGCTCCACACAACGATTTTTCTCGCTGGAGGAGACTTGGGAGAACGGACTCGGCTCCAGGCCATCGCCCGAGTCAATCCGTTCTCCACTCGTTATCCCAGCGCGGTCATCCGGCGCGCCGGCGTGTCGTCAAATCCGGGCCGCTCTAGAACGTGAAAATCGGTCCGAACTCGGTGCGATGGTCTTGCCACTCGTTGGACGATTTTCCGGCAATCGAGTACAAGGTGAGATGATTCGCCAAGCGAGTGGCGTAGAGCGACTGCTCAAAGCCGAAGCTGACGTAGGGGTTGAGTTTGTAGTACAGAGTAACTGCCGCCAGCTTGCCCATCAGGAGTGGCAGCGGCGCCAGGGTATTGGCGTTGCCAGTGAAACCAGGGTTGTTGAGATCGCGATTTACCACCTGGTCCTTACCGGCGTGGAGGAAGAGCTGCCAGCCGGCGTTGCGGCCCTTAGGGTCGGCATTGAACCAGCGGGAAAGCGGCAATCCAAGGTTGATGAATCCGCCAAAGGCGCGGATTGGGCGTTGTGGAGCCGCCACGACGTTCCCAGGCGTTGGGCAGTCACCGGTCACAGGATCAAGAGCGGTATTGCAACCCAGTACGGCGCCACCGGCAGCCACCAGCGGGCCGCCATCCAAAGTGGAGAAGGGTCCGTGAATACCCACCAGCCCGCCTGTATCTGTGGCGTAAGTGTTAACCTGACCGCCGAAGAAGAAGCGAAGGTCACCGCCTTTATAGGCGCTGGCAACGAGCGTGAACCAACGCGTCGGCAGTTGGACCGCGAATTGTCCTCCCCAAATGGTGCTCGAACTCGTAAAGCCGTTGGGAAAGGCAGCACAGTAATTAGGCGTTGTCGCGCACATTGTCCCGTACGACGAATTGGGAACGATGGAGGTACGCCGTCCATGGACTCCGGAGAAAATGATTTGTGCCGGGGCCACGGCCGGGGCTGGGTCGAGCTGGAATTGGAAGGCCACTCTGCCTTCTATCTCGGGACGGGCAGAGTCAGCGCCCTCGCGTTCGGCCTGCGCAAGTTGACCAGCCAAACCGTTCGCGCCCAGCTTTTCGATCTGTCCAGTGCTTGGCATCATCATAGCGAAGGTGGGGGCGACCTTGAGGTTGCGCCACGGAGTAAGCTTCTGCACTAACCCAAACTGGAGTTGGGGAGAACGCTCGTAGACGTCGCCGTACCAGTAGCCTAGGGCCGTAGTCTCCAGGAGATTGGGCAGCGCGCTTGATCCGAACAGCGTCCAGTCCTGCCCGCCCTCGAAGAAGACATCCGTGTTCTCGCTGGCGGCATAGTCCAAACGCATCCAGGCTTGGCGGATCGAGAACTGACTGCTGCGAATGGACGAAACGTCGCGGTTGTCCACTTCGGTGAAGTTGCCCTCAAAGTCTCCTTCGAGTCGGCCAGTTACGGTCAGCTTCGGAGAGAGGTCCGACCACTCGAAGTTGGCTCCGATACGAGCGGAGCGCGCTTTTAAGTGAAATTCTGGATCTTTCGTCGGGCCGGTGCTGAAAACCTGAGGCGTGGCAAGAAACAAACCGGGAAATGGCATGTCATCGCCATTGGGATTGCTGCTGTCGTAAACCCCGGTGGCCTTCAAGAATCCGTAGGGCGTCATCTTCACTGGACCCAGGTTGAAAGCGGCTTTCAGACCGTCTTTCTTCGGTGGATCGACGGGCAGTACCCGCAACGGGGCGATCGCCGGGATCACCGACGGGCCAGCAGGCTTGGTCTCCGCCACGGCCTTCGGCGCTGCGGCTTGCGTGGACAGAGCAGCCGACACCGGGATTGTTAGCGCCGCTGGTTGCGACGTCGGTAGGGCCGATGAAATCGCGGCTAAGTCTTGTGCGTTCACCAAACCTTTTTGCGAGAGGGCTTCAATGAGAGCTTGAAATTGAGCATTGGGTGCGGCATTTCGAATGGCGTTGGCCTCGGTCGGAGCCAGAACACCTTTCATCACAAGTACGCCGAGCAGCGCCGTGACATTGGCATCGCCTGCTGGCGCAACACTCGATCCCAGGCTGGGACTCGGCGTCGGCGCGCCCGCCGGGCCGCCTTCCGTAGACGTCGTGTTGGCATTCGTATTTTCGGTTTTTGCGTCGTTGTTTCCCGCCATGACGGGCACAGCCGTAATGGCCAATACCAGCAGGCTCAGCAACCACCCTTTCAACTTCAGCATAGACGGTGTCCTCCTAGTTCCCGCCCGGCTTAAGCCTGGGCACAGAACATGGGGCGCAACGCTATGTCCTTTTCACGGCCGTGGCTGTGACGCCGGTCACATATCTTCGTGAGTGCTGTCAATCAGGAGTGTTCACTTTGTCAAAACACAACGTGCTGTGATCTGCGTCACTGCCCACCAGTTAGAGGCAGAGCAAAATCCTCGCCAACCTATTAGTGTTAGTGGCTCGCCCCAATCCGGAGGTCCCACATGAGCGCTCTCACCACCTCGAAGCCTGAAGATATTTCGAACCTGCTGGTCATGGATCAGGAATATGCCGCGCCTGCCATCGTGAAAAACAACACGATTCAAAAAGACTGGCTGGGAGAATGCGCGCGCGCGCAGAAAGATCCTGATGGCTTCTGGGGAGACTATGCCGCCCGCTTCGCGTGGACTCGCAAGTGGGACCGCGTGCTCGAGTGGGATGGAGTGCATCATCGCTGGTTCACAGGCGCCAAGACCAATATCACCATCAACGCTCTCGATCGCCATGCCGAGTCGGACCGTTGCAATCGCGCCGCCTTCATTTGGCTGGGCGAAGACGGCAGTGAGCGCATCGTCACCTATGGACAACTCCATCGCCTCGTTTGTCGCTTCGCGAACGGATTGAAGTCGCTCGGCGTGGTGAAAGGCGATCGCGTCATCATTTACATGCCGCTGACCATTGAAGGCGCAGTCGCAATGCTGGCCTGCGCGCGCATTGGAGCGATTCACTCCGTGGTGTATGCCGGCCTGGGTCACACAGCGCTTCGCGATCGCATCACCGACGCCCAAGCAAAGATCGTCATCGCTGGAGATGTCGGCTACCGACGCGGCAAGACCGTTGCGCTCAAAGCCATCGTCGATGAAGCGATCGACAAGCTCGAATGTGTCGAGAAGGTCGTCGTGTACTCGCGAGGCGCGGCCGAACTCACTGCTCCCCGTGAAATAGACTTCAACGAACTGCTCAAGTTCTCGCCGCATTGTCCCGCGGAAGAAATGGACTCCGAAGATCCGCTTTTCCTTCTTTACACTTCCGGTTCCACCGGCAAGCCCAAAGGCGTGGTGCACGTGCACGGCGGCTACATGGTCGGCACGACTTACCACCTCGATAGTTATTACGACGTCGGCGACCGCGACATCTTCTGGTGCACTTCCGACATTGGATGGGTCGTTGGCCATTCCTATATTGTGTACGCTCCGCTCTGCGCGGGCGTGACCACGCTGTTCCGCGAAGGAGCCATCGACTTCCCGAATCCAGGAGTTGCCTGGGAGATCGTCGAACGCTACGGCGTGACCAAGATGTTTACCGCTCCAACCGCGCTGCGAATGTTCATGCGCTATGGCGAGAGTTATCCGGCAAAGTATGACCTGACCAGCCTGCGTGTGATCGCCTGCGCCGGGGAGCCGCTCAATCCCGAAGCATGGCGATGGGCGCAAACTCATCTGGCCGGCGACGGCAAATGGGGATACGTCATCGACAATTGGTGGCAGACCGAACTAGGAGGACCCGCGCTTGGCACTCCGCCGTCGATGGCAATGCGTCCGGGCAGAGTGGGTGTCGCTGTTCCCGGAGCCGAGGCCGATGTCCTCGATGAAAACGGCAATTCCGCTCCCGCCGGAGTTGGCGGACGTTTAGTGTTGAAGCGTCCCTTCCCGCACATGTTGCGCACCGTCTGGCGAGACCCCGAACGCTACGAACGCGACTGGAAGGTCATCCCCGGTTGCTATGTCACCGGCGACGTGGCGACAAAAGACAAAGACGGATACATCGCCGTACTCGGCCGCTACGACGACGTGCTCAACGTTGCGGGACACCGCATCGGTACCGCCGAAGTTGAAAGTGCGCTCGTCTCACATCCCGCGGTGGCCGAGGCCGCCGCCATCGGAGTTCCCGATCCGATGAAGGGCGAGACGATCAAAGTATTCGTGCAAGTGCGGTCCGACCACCAGGCCTCCGATGCTCTAGCGGCAACGCTGATTGAACACGTGCGTAGAGAACTGGGGCCGATCGCAACCCCGTCGTCGTTGCAGTTTGTGGCCTCTCTGCCGAAAACGAGATCGGGGAAAATTCTGCGCCGTATTCTGAAGGCTCAAGAAACCGGCCAGGACGCAGGGGATGTCTCGACGATGGAGGGCTGAGCATCAGGTAGGATCGCTCGGTAGTCTGTAGAACATCGCTGCAGTGCGAGCGCGTGATAGTGGCGATAGGATGATGCGAGTGGCACTTCGCGCGGGTTCGATGTTAAAATAACTCTTCGCGAGCGCGCGCCGATTTCACAAGTAATCCATCGGTCGATTGGCAGGGACAGCTGCCGACAGCAAAGACCGCCCAGCGGCACGCCGCAAGCGAACTTGCAAAGTCTTGTCCCACAAGGCACTTCTGCAAAGGTTTGGGGACGTAGTTCAGTTGGTTAGAACGCTGCCCTGTCACGGCAGAGGCCGCGGGTTCGAGTCCCGTCGTCCCCGCCATTTCAAATCAAGCATTTACAGAAAATGGCGTTGTTCCAGCGTAGGGACAAAAAGGTACCAAATAGGCACAAGCTCGAATTGCAACGAACGGTCTGCTTCCGCTCCCGAGAACCTTCTCTCTGATTGACGCCTCCGCCGCATCTTTATTAGGCGGCTTTGCTTCTCTTCTTCTTTCTAACAAAAAGCGAAACCACGGCAGTTTGAGCAGCGCGCTTCTCACTAGTGACGGCTTGGGTGTAGGTATCTAGAGTGACGCGGATCGTTGAATGCCGCATCAGTTCCTGCATAACCTTGAACTCGGCCCCAGTAGCGCGGAGCAGGGTAGAGTATGTCCTGCGGAATGTGTGCCACCCGATACGTTTCGTGATGCCTAGTTCTTGCGCAACCGGACGAATGTGATGACGAAGAACTTGTTGTCCCCAATAAGGGTTCTTTCCCCGATTCTGGGAGCTAGCGAACACCCAACTCTCCGGCGTTCGATAGCGGGTTCTAAGGCGCCAGCTCCGGAGACCACGGATCAGATGATCGTTAAGGGGCACAGGCTTTTGTGAAGCCTCCGTCTTGCACCTTCCGACGACCTGTTGCACGATCGATCGAGTGACCCAGAGTTGCTTATTCTTGAAGTCGACGTCCTTCCACTTGAGAGCAAACAGTTCGCTTTGTCTCAGTCCCGTTGCCACATCCAGCAAGACCATGACTCGCTCCCGCGGCTCTAGCGACGCCAGCAACTGCCGGACCTCGTTGCTAGTGAGGACGTCAGGAGCACTACGTCGTTTGGAGCTCTGCCGCACCCACTGAATCGGGTTGCGGTCGTAGAGATCGTAGCGACGGGCATGGTTGAACAGGACGCTCATCACGTTCCTGATTTTGCAACAGGTGCCCGGTGCCCGTTGCAGATGTTTGAGCCATAGCTCCACTTCGACGGCCTTGATGTTTGGCAGAGTATAGTCTCCCCAACGCGGAACGATCCATTTGCCGAGGTAGCCCTGATAGGCCTTCTTGGTGGAGTACGAGATTCGTCCGTTCGAGCAGCCAAGCTCCCGCTGCTGGAAATGATCAGCCAACTGTGCCACTGTTATGGATGTTCCTGCCATCCGGATGTCTGTGGCATTGATTTCCCGCATCAGTCCAGTGGTCATTTGGCGAGCGGATGATAGGTCGCGCAGCTGGTCGGCAGTACCCAAGACGATTCGTCTGTGGACTCTGTTGCCGTTGGGGCCTGATTCCCACCATCGGTAGCTCCAAACATCCGGACCCAGTTTTCGGTGTTCTCGAATCACACTTCCTTCCTGCATATTGTCTCCTCCCGTGGCACGCAATTCCAACTCCGCGCCGCCCTTGATCGTACGAGCTTCGCCGACCTGGGGAATGGGAGCAGGAAATCTCGTGATCCTAAGAAAAACGCTTGCTACTGCCGCCGCAAAGCAGTAACAACATGCCCTAGTTGAAAAAGGCGCCGGATCGCAAGGCATCAGGGCAGTCCGGCAGCACGTGAGTTCATAACTGAAACTGATCGGGCGTCAGCTTTTGGCTGTCGCAGCCTGACTGGATCGCTGCCTTGACGCCGTGGATGTCGCACGACTGTCCACACCAAAACTCAAAGAGCACAGACCCGTATAATTCCAACCATGTTGCTGACCATCGCGACCACGCACAACCCGGCAACGGATTTGGGCTACCTCCTCCACAAGAATCCGGAGAGGATGCATTCGTTTGAGCTGTCATTCGGTAAGGCACATCTTTTCTACCCAGAAGCGACTCCAGAGCGGTGTACAGCTGCGCTGCTGCTTGATGTCGATCCGGTTGGCTTGGTGCGAGGCAAGCGAGGGCAGCATGAGGGCGGCACTCTTGATCAGTATGTGAATGACAGACCTTATGTACTCTCTTCGTTCCTCAGCGTGGCGATGGGCCGTGCCTTGGGAACAGCTATGACGGGCCGGAGCAAGGGGAGACAGGAACTGGCGGATCAGAAGATTCCGCTGACAGCAACGTTGGCGGTGGTGGCGTGCCGAGGCGGCGAGCAACTACTCAGAGACTTGTTTGAGCCACTGGGATATGAGGTTAGCGCCGAACATCATCCGCTCGACGAGACGTTCCCCGAGTGGGGCGAGGGGCCGTACTACACAGTCAAGCTTCAGGGCAACGTCCGTCTCCAAGATCTTCTGAATCATCTTTACGTGCTTGTGCCCGTGCTCGATGCTGAGAAGCATTACTGGATCGGGCAAGATGAGGTCGACAAGCTTCTTCGTAAGGGAGAGGGCTGGCTAGCGGCCCATCCGCACAAAGAGGCGATCGTAAAACGCTATCTGCCACGACAGCGGCAATTGGCGCGAGAGGCGCTCGCTCAGCTGGCAGAGGAAGACAATCCCGATCCGGATGCGAAGGAAGAGGCGAACTCGAAAGAGGAGACGAAGATGGAGGAGCCGATTCGGCTCTGGCAGCAGCGCATGGGAGCGGTGGTTGCTGTGCTCCGATCCTCAGGCGCAAAGCGGGTGCTCGACTTGGGCTGTGGTGAAGGAAAGCTATTGCGGTCTCTATTGGAGGAGAAGGCTCTGACGGAGATTGTTGGCATGGATGTTTCGTATCGTAGCCTTGAAATTGCAAGTCGAAACCTCCACCTCGATCGAATGCCCGCGAAGCAAAGGGAACGCCTGAAATTGATGCACGGCTCGTTGATGTATCGCGACAAGCGTTTGGCTGGATACGACGCGGCGACAGTCGTGGAAGTCATCGAACATCTCGATGCGCCACGCCTAGCCGCGTTCGAGCGCGTTCTTTTTGAGGCCGCACGCCCGAAGACCGTGATTGTGACTACGCCCAACGCCGAGTACAACGTGAAGTTCGATACTCTGCCGGCCGGGCAGTTTCGCCACAAAGACCATCGTTTCGAGTGGACAAGGAAACAGTTCGAGCAGTGGTCGGGCCGAATGTCGGAGCGCTTTGGGTACGGGGTTCGTTTTCTGCCTGTAGGGGAAGAAGATCCTCAAGTCGGAGCACCGACGCAAATGGGGGTTTTCAGTCTTGGTTGAAAGCTCAAGATCGACTCTTCGCTTGATTGTTCCCATAGGAACCCAGATTGTTTTGCGAACAGATGTTTTCGTCCATGCTTCGCAGACAGAGTACCCCCGTGGCTCGGTAGCGGAGATCGTGCGCCCGCCGGATGACGGAGGCCACTCCTATCGTGCAAGGGTGACGGATGGAGTCGAGTTCAGCGTGCGTCGCCATGAATTCTCGATACTGAAGCAGGTAAAGTCAGGACCGCTCGGGGATCCCGCCCACGTGTTGGCAGAGTACGACCTCTACGAAAACGTGATCTATAAGTGCGTGGTCGGGTCCCAGGCCTACGGTTTGGATCGGGACAGTTCCGACGTGGACCGGCGAGGCATCTACCTCGCTCCCGCGGAACTGGAGTGGTCTTTGTACGGCGTGCCCGAACAACTCGAAAGCAGAGAGAGCGAAGAGTGTTACTGGGAATTGAAAAAATTCATGGTTCTGGCTCTTAAGGCCAATCCAAACATTCTGGAGTGCCTCTACACGCCGATTATTGAAAAACGGACGCCGATTGCCGATGAGTTGCTAGCGAGCCGAGAGATTTTCCTCTCGAAATTGGTTTATCAGACCTACAACGGTTACGTGGTGTCGCAATTCAAGAAGCTGGAGCAAGATTTGCGTACCTCCGGTCAGATCAAGTGGAAACACGCAATGCATCTGATCCGGCTGTTGCTAGAGGGTGTGACGATACTCAGAGACGGGTACGTTCCGGTGCAGATTACGGAGCGCCGTGACACGTTGCTTTCCATCCGTGACGGACAAATGAAGTGGGATGAAGTGAACAACTGGAGACTCGCACTGCATCGAGAGTTTGAGGAGGTGTTTCGCTCGACCAAGTTGCCCGACGAGCCCAATTACGCCGCGGCGAATAGTTTGCTCATAAAAGCGCGCCGCTCGACCGTCGGGGGTGCACGCGCGTGAACGAACAGTTGCTGCTGGCGGTCAAGGAACACCCGTATCCGCTTCTATTCGCAACGATCAGCGGAGCGCATCTCTACGGGTTTCCATCGCCTGATTCGGACTATGACCTCAGGGGTGTTCATATCCTGCCCGCGGACGAAGTGCTTGGGCTGGCCTCAGTCCGTGACACCGTGGAGGTCTCGAAGAAAGACCCTATCGACCTCGATCTGGTAACGCATGATATCCACAAATTCTTTGGACTGCTTTTGAAATCGAACGGATACGTCCTTGAGCAGTTGTACTCTCCACTCGTGGTGCATACAACAGCAGAGCACGAAGAATTGAAATCGATCGCGAAGGGCTGCATCACCCGCCATCACGCGCATCATTATTTTGGGTTTGCCGAGAATCAATGGCGGCTGTTTCAAAAAGAAAACCCGCCGAGGTTGAAGCCCTTGCTATATGTCTTTCGCGTGCTCCTGACGGGAATCCATCTGATGCGGACAGGAATTGTGGAAGCAAACTTGAATATCCTGAACGAGCAGTACAAACTGGCCTACCTACCGGAGTTGATTGAGCGGAAGACGCGAGGTGCCGAACACCAGACCTTGGATGCGGCTGAAACTTCGTTCTATGCCAGTGAGTACGATCAGATACGCAAAAGACTTGAGGAAGAGGCGAGTACGACGTCTCTTCCCGAGTCTCAAACTGCGAGAGCCGCGTTGAACGAGCTGCTGGTTCGAGTTCGCTTACGAACCGTAGGCGTCGAGAGGGCTGTCACATTGGTCTCGAAAGATCGGGAGATCTCTCTGTGAACATCACCATCCCCGAACTCTCCCTGGTCGTACTGATCGGCCCTTCCGGTTGCGGGAAGTCAAGCTTCGCTCGGGCTCACTTCAAGCCAACCGAAGTCCTCTCTTCTGACTTCTGCCGCGGACGTGTTTCGGACGACGAGAATTCCCAAGAAGCCACGAATGATGCGTTCGATGTTCTGCATTATATAGCTCGCAAGAGGCTTGCCGGTGGCCGCCTGACGGTGGTCGACGCGACGAACGTCCAGCCCGAGGGACGTAAGCCACTCGTCGCCCTTGCTCGCGAGTTCCATGTGTTACCCGTTGCCATCGTTTTGAACTTACCCGAAAAGCTGTGTCACGAGCGTAATCGGAATCGGCCCGACCGTCAGTTCGGTCCCCACGTTGTACGAAACCAATCGCAACAATTGCGGCGTTCGATTCGAGGACTCGAACGCGAAGGGTTTCGGCATGTCTTCGTCCTCTCGACCTCGGAAGAGGTCTCGTCCGTCGCGATCACGCGACAGCCGCTCTGGAACAATCTGAAACACGAGAATGGACCTTTCGACATCATCGGGGACGTGCATGGTTGCTATGAGGAATTGGCTGCCCTGTTCGTTCAGCTTGGTTACCGGATCGAAAGCTACCCAGCTGGCCCGAAAGCGATTCCGCCAGACGGACGCAGAGCAATTTTCGTTGGTGACCTTGTTGACCGCGGGCCCAAGATTCCCGAAGTGTTGCGGCTCGTCATGAATATGGTGGAGGACGGGACGGCGTTCTGCGTTCCGGGAAACCACGACATGAAACTGATGCGGAAGCTCAAGGGCCGCGATGTGCAGCTAACCCACGGTTTGGCGGACTCCATTGAACAGCTCGATCGGGAGACTCCTGAATTCAAGCAAGCCGTAATCAAGTTTCTCGATGACATGGTTAGTCACTACCTGTTCGACGATGGCAAACTCGTTGTCGCGCACGCCGGCATGAAAGAAGAGATGCAGGGACGTGGCTCGGGTAAGGTGCGTGACTTTGCCCTCTACGGAGAAACAACGGGCGAGACCGATGAGTACGGCCTTCCTGTCCGCTACAACTGGGCGGCAGAATATCGAGGCAAGGCGCTGGTGGTTTATGGCCACACGCCGGTCGCGGAACCGGAATGGCTGAACCGCACCATCAATATTGACACTGGCTGCGTCTTTGGCGGGAAGTTGACAGCTCTTCGGTATCCGGAGAAAGAGCTGGTTTCGGTTCCGGCACAGCAAACTTATTACAAGTCTGCCAAACCTTTCTTGGCTGAGGAGGAGTCCGCTCCTGCACTCACCGCGCAGCAACAACTCGATGACCTGCTCGACATCGAGGATGTGATTGGCAAGCGCATCATTGAGACCCGACTGCATCGCAGCGTGACCATCCGCGAAGAGAACGCGACCACAGCTCTTGAAGTGATGAGCCGGTGGGCTGCGAATCCGAAGTGGCTGATTTATCTCCCGCCGACGATGTCTCCGTGCGAGACGAGTAAGCGCGACGGCCTGCTTGAGCATCCCGAAGAGGCGTTTGCCTACTTTCTTCACGAAGGTGTACACAAAGTCGTCTGCGAGCAGAAGCACATGGGATCGCGGGCAGTAGTCGTGGTCTGCCGCGACGCAGACGCGGCACGCACACGCTTTGGAATCATGGAAGGAGAGACCGGAGTCTGCTACACGCGAACCGGGCGGCGATTCTTCAATGACGTCCCGCTGGAAGTGCAGTTCCTGGACCGGGTTAGAAAAGCGGTAGAGGCGGCAGGCATTTGGGAAAGTCTTAAGACAGACTGGGTGTGTCTGGATTGCGAGTTAATGCCGTGGTCAGCCAAAGCACAGGAATTGTTACGACTGCAATACGCCCCGACTGGCGCAGCCGCACGAGCAGCCCTTCCGGCAGCAATAGCGGCACTGACGGCCGCAGCGAGCAATTCTGAAGTCGCATCGCTGGTTGACCAATATCGTCAACGGAAAAATGCAGCTGATCTCTATGTTGAGGCATACCGGCGCTACTGCTGGACGGTGCATTCTCTCGCCGATCTGAAGCTAGCGCCGTTCCATATCCTTGCCAGCGAAGGAGTTGTTCACAGCGCCAAAGACCACGTCTGGCACATGGAGACCCTTGCCGGGATCTGCAAGGCTGATCCTGAGTTGCTGCTTGCGACACCGTTCCAAGCAGTGGACCTTACCGAGCCAGCTGACCAGGAGAAGGGCATCAAGTGGTGGGAAGAACTGACTGCAACTGGTGGCGAGGGAATGGTAGTCAAGCCGCTGGAGTTCGTAACCAAGGGCCGGAAAGGGATGGTGCAACCCGCTGTGAAAGTCCGTGGGCGAGAATACCTCCGGATTATCTACGGGCCAGAGTACACGCTGCCCGAAAACTTGCAGCGTCTCAAGAGTCGCGGGCTGGGTGCGAAGCGGTCCCTGGCTCTGCGAGAGTTCTCTTTAGGATTGGAAGCTCTGGAGCGGTTTGTCCAAAAAGAGCCATTACGTCGAGTTCACGAGTGCGTGTTTGGCGTGCTGGCACTCGAAAGCGAGCCCGTCGATCCTAGGCTGTAGATGCCGTTTCGAGGCCGATTACTGTTGGGTGCGGGCTCATGCTAGCATTCGGCGAGTTGTCTAACTTGAGCTGAGGGCGTCGATGAGTCCTTTTCGCTTGGTCCGCGTTTGTGCATGCTTCGCAATCCTGTTGGCCGCTTCTTTCAACTTGGCCGCTCCCCTGTTGAGTGAGCAGGCTTCCTCCTCTTCTGGTGCTCCGCGCATACGGCTTCAGGTGGCCAAAGAGGCCATTAAGCTCACACTGCCACTGATACATCCGGTGGGCAAGCCCCGATCAGTCCGGGTAAGGGTTGAGTTGCTCAATCCTGAGGATATAGTCCGTGCAGTACTCGCCAGCGACGTAGAGCTGGGTCCCAAACAGAGACAACTCATCGTTAATTTACCGAAGCTATTCGACAATGTGCCAGCTCAAGAAATGGATGAGTTGCACTGGCTACGCCTGAAGTACGAGGTGCGTACAAATGATGAAGAGGTCCTTGCTTCTGGGATAGAAGCGTTGCGTGCCGAGATAACAAAGTCGTTTATTTTGACCGCAGCGGCTGGGCGCGTAGCCGCAGAAGGCCGCTGGTATCAGGTGCCGGTTCACGTGAAGGCTGACGGCGGCGCGCCCCTGCGTGGGGTTCGGCTTCAAGGCAAACTTACTTGGGATGCCGATGAAGGCGAGCAGAATCTCAGTGCCGCGGCTATTACCAATTCTGAAGGAAACGGCACTTTGCAGTTCCTTATCCCAAACGCAGTTCATGCTGACTCCGGACAACTTGATGTGCATGCGCTGCATGGCATGATCTCTCGGTCGGTAGAACACGACGTCTATTTCCGTGCAGCAAATTATCTGCTCCTCGATACCGACAAAGATATTTATCAGCCTGGCCAGACGCTGCACGCACGCATGTTGAGGTTCGATTCGAAGCGAAAAGCCGTGGAGAAAGAGCTGCTGGACGTGCGAGTCGTCGATGAAGAAAACACGTTGGTTTCACGGCAGAGTGTTACAACCGATGCTTTCGGCGTGGCGCACTTGGATTGGTCGATCCCGGCCAATATTCTGCAGGGAAACTACCAGATACGAGCCGGAGCCAGCACAGACGGAGATGATGAGAGACGTGGGAGCATCACTAAGTCCGTCCATATCTACCGCTACGATTTGCCGAATTTCAGAGTCGCCGCGAAACCGGATCGCGGATACTACCTGCCTACGCAGAATGCGGAAGTGGCGATCTCTGCGGAGTATCTATTCGGCAAGCCGGTAATGCATGGCAAAATTCGAGTAGCCGAAGAAGAGGAGAGAAATTGGAACTTCCGCAAGCAGCAGTGGGAAATGAAGGAAGGGCGGGTTCAGAGTGGGGATCTGGATCGGGATGGCCGCTTCACGGCGCGATTCGACCTGAGTCAAGACCACAAGGATCTAGCCGACCAGAACGACTACACAAAATTCCGAGATATCGACTTAGCCGCGTACGTGACTGATCTAACCACGGGTCGCACGGAACAAAGACGGTTTTCGATTCGAGTGACTCGCGATCCGATTCACGTCTATGTGATTGAAGAAGGCGCTACGAGCGGAAAGCTTCCGCCCTCATATTACATTTCGACTTTTTATGCGGATGGTACGCCGGCACACTGCAAAGTGCGCCTGAGTTCGTTTGACGATGACGAAGAGCAGTCAACTAAACATCCGCTACGCGCGGTGGAGACCAATAAGTACGGATTGGCGAAGGTGGAGCAACTGAAGATCGCCGCAGATAGCGACAACTCGCTCATGGCTGAGGCGTTTGACCAGAAAGGCATGGCGGGGAGAGGTGTGGAGAGGGTGTACCAGCAAGATCTCGGGATTCTGGAGGTCGCAACAGCGCACGCGATTCACAAAAAAGGCGACCCCATCGAAGTGACTCTGCGAAGTACGCAACCCAATCTGCGTGTTGTTGTGGAAGCGCTGCGAGAGGGCGCAGTGCTGGCAACGCAACAAGCGCGATTGCGGAACGGGCAAGCGCATTTAGTGTTTCCGTACGATGAGCGCTTTAGCGACGAGGTCACGATCGTAGGATACTCGCTGGAGCAAGAGGCGACTCCGTACAGCTTGTTTGAAGGTTCAAGTACAGTCTTGTATCCAAAGAACAGACAACTTGCGGTTGCGGTCGACCTTGATAAAGATGAACACCGGCCAGGCGAAAACGCGAGGGCGCAATTTGCGGTGCGGCAGCCCGACACAACCGGGGCAGAGAGCGTGGTTGGAGTAAAGATTGTGGACACCGCGGTGGAAGAGCGTGCCCAAACAGACAGCGATTTTGGACAACGTTCTGAATGGAGTTGGTGGCGCTGGTCGCTCTGGTCCACGGACAATAATACTGGCTTTAGCGGCGTCTCCCGCGACGATCTCGACCGGGTTGATCTGAACGAACCTGTGCCACAAGACCTGGACCTGGTGGCGGAGTATATCTTGCGCTCCGGAAATCGCGACGCGCCGGAACTGCTAAGCGATACCCCCGATCGTTCCGCAGCAGAAGTGTTTTCGAAGATCGTGAGCAAGCAATTCGAGACACTCGAACGAGGTCTTCGGGAATGGAATGAACGCGGCAAGCTTCCGCGTAGCGAAGCAGAACTTGTAGTTTTGGGCGCGGAGTATGGAGTGGATGTTCCGAGCTTGCGCGATCCCTGGGGCACGCCTTACAGATATGAGCTTCGTTTCGCGGATGCAAGTCATTTCTTCAAAGTGATTTCAGCCGGGCCGGATAAGCAGTTTGGCACGACCGACGATTTCACTGCGCGCGAGACCGAACGCAAATTCTTCCTTTATTACGGCAATCTCCTCGGACAGACTACGCGGGAAGTTGGGGACAGAGAAGGGCATTTCATCCGGGATCGCAAAACTCTGCAAGCTGAAATGCTGAAGAGAGGTGTTGATTTCGAAGCTCTGCGCGATCCCTGGGGAAATTCTTACGAAACCAGATTCGTGATTTCGGGTTCTTACTACGTCACGCAAATTGCGAGCCATGGCGAGGATGAATCCAGAAAGCAGGATGCAGCTAGAAAGAAAGCGAAGGAGACTGGAACGGTTGTGTGGGAAGACAGAGTGGATTATTTCGTGACGGCGCGGCAGCACATTGACCGGGTGCTGACGGCTCATCTGCACGCTGGTGGCACCTACCCCAAGAACGAAGAGGAGTTCAGAGTCATCTTGCGCGAAGCCGGCGTGAACCTGGATGAGTTGCGCGATCCGTGGGGAGAACCTTACTACGTAGTTTTCAAGAACGTGGCGGCCTACGGCGACCGGATCGAAATCCGGCAGAGGCAGATCTCCGGCGAACGATTGGGTGAGCCCGTGACGCTGATCCGGAAAGAGGTGCGGGTGATGAGTGCTGGAATGGATAAGCAACCCGGCACCAGTGACGACTTCCAAGTAGCGGGATATTCGGTGTTGGTGTCGGAGCAGAGCGCGAAGGACGAAAAGCCGATAAAAGCTCCGACAGAAATGAACTTGGCCCAGAACACGGGAGCGATCACCGGCACGGTGGAAGATATGACGGGGGCGGTTATTGCGAATGCGACGGTGGAAGCGAGACGGGAAGGGACGGACGAGAAACTCTCTACGCAGACCGACAATAACGGCAGATTTGAACTGAAGGATCTGAAGCCCGGAACCTATCAGTTAGTGAGCTTGTCTCAGGGGTTTCAATCGCTGAGGGTGACCGCGGTTCCAGTGCAGGCAAAGGCCGTGACGGAAATCAGCTTTCAACTCTCGGTGGGGCGAGCGACGGAGACGGTCGAAGTGGATGGCGCGCCTCTTCAGGTCGAAACCAGTTCCTCATCGATGGTCAGCTCTGTGCGGGCTCTCCCAAATCTGGTGAAGCTGGCTCCGGGGGCGAGCTTCGGCGCGGTCTCCGGAGCCATGAGCACGCCACGCTTGCGGCAGGATTTTCCCGAAACGATGCTGTGGGAGCCGACAGTGGTGACCGACCGCCGAGGGAGAGCGCGGCTCAATTTCAAGCTGGCGGACAATATTACGACTTGGAAGCTGACAGCTATAGCCTCCACCAAGAATGGCGAACTGGGCCGCGCAGAGAAGGACTTGCGCGCATTCCAACCGTTCTTTGTCGAGCACGATCCGCCGCGGATCCTTACCCAAGGCGATGAGATCGCGTATCCGCTAGTGTTGCGAAACTATCTTGACCATGCGCAGAGGCTGAAAGCATCGATCAAGCCGGAGAAGTGGTTCACGTTGCTCGGTCTCGCGGAGTTGCCGGTGACAGTTGAGGCTGGCGATGCAGCGCGCGCCGTATTTCGTTATCGTGCCGTGAACGTGGTCACTGACGGCAAGCAACAAGTGAGCGCGGCAAACGCCGAGATCAGCGATGCGGCACAGAAACCCGTTGACGTTCATCCGTTTGGACGCCCGACAACGGTGACGGCAACAAGTGTGATGGATAAGAAAGGATCTCTCACACTGCAAGTGCCGGAAGATGCGATCCCCGGGTCGGTAAGAGCGAGACTGAAGATCTACCCGAATCTATTGGCCCACGTGGTCGAGAATCTTGAAGCCGGCTTGGAAAGGCCGCACGGATGCGGAGAGCAGACAATTTCCTCGACCTACCCGAGCCTGCTGATCACCGAGGCTTACGCCACGTCGGAGAAAAAGCCGGCGGTGGCGTTGAAGGCGCAACGTTACTTGGTAGCCGGATACGAGCGGTTGCTGCGATATCAGGATCTATCAGGCGGCTTCACCTACTGGGGCCACGGAGACCCGGACGTTGCACTCACCGCTTATGCAGCGGAGTTCCTGCTTCACGCTGCACGTTTCATACAGGTAGACGACAACGTTATACAGAAAGCTGAAAAGTGGATATTGGGACAGCAGGGCACGGATGGGGCGTGGCGCGGTCATTGGGACAAGAATGACAAACAAGCGACTCTTCAGACTGCCTACGTTGCAGAGATGCTGAGCGTCATCGGGGAGAAGGATGAGCAGACGTCGAACCTCCGCTCTGGTCGGGGGAAAGCGCTGGCCTTTTTGGCGACGCATCGCGATCTGATTGACGAGCCGTACGTCGTTGCGAGCTACGCACTGGCGGCAAAAGCGGCTGGCAACGACCAGGAGTTCGCTGGACTGCTTGGCTGGCTGCGCAAGAACGTCCACTATGAAGACGGCGCAGCTTATTGGGCGTTGGAGCGAAATACGCCGTTCTATGGTTGGGGGCGCGCAGGCCGTTTGGAATCCACAGCTTTAGCGTTACGTGTGCTGACTTCTTCAGGAGACGCGGACAGTGCCGACCGCGAACTGATAAGCCACGGGTTGCTGTTCTTATTGCGCAATGAAGACAAAGACGGCATGTGGTACTGCGGCCAGACGACGGTCCACGTGCTTAAGACTCTGTTGAGCATGGTGGCGATGCGAGGCCGCGAATCGGGCGCCAAACTGTCCATGCGGGTCAACGATAAGGATTTCCCTGCGATCGACTTGCCAGACGGACAGATGGTGGTCGCACCGATCGAAGTGGATGCTACAGAATTCGTCAAAACCGGCTCCAATCAGTTGGCGTTGGCCACCTCCAGCGAGGGCATGATCAGTGTTCAGTTTGTTGCGGACTCATATGTGGCCTGGCGGGACGATGCGAGCACGATTGCGAAATCAGAGCCAAACACGAGCAGCGCCTTGAAGTTCACAGTTACCTATTCGACGACGCAGGCGACGACTGACGACAAGATCGAATGCCGGGTTCGAGCCGAAAGGATTGGATACCGTGGCTACGGCATGATGCTCGGCGAGGTCGGGCTGCCTCCGGGAGCGGATGTCGATCGCGAGAGCCTAGAGCGCGCGCTCAAGGGCGAGAACTCGGTATATCGCTATGACGTATTACCGGACCGCGTGATCCTGTATATGTGGCCGAGCGCCGGTGGATCGGAGTTTACATTTCAGTTCCGGCCTCGGTTCGCGATGCAGGCAGAGACCGCTCCGTCACTGCTCTACGACTATTACAATCCCGACGCCTCCGTGACCGTGAAGCCATCACGTTTCGAGGTGACTCAAGGAAAAGAGGTAAAGCCCTAATTGCCACCAAGCCCGAGCGCCCCTTGGGCGGTGGCTGCAGACTGAAGAAGATTGAGAGGGAACTGTGGTTTTCTGCCAATTCTGGGTCCGATCTGGGTCCAATAGAACGGGCAAAGAGTTCTCTTGAGTTGCCTTAGAGGACTAAGAACGGGCTGTCAGTACCGTTCAGTTCCAATAAGTTACATCGGCCAGCGACTCTGTCACGGCAGAGGCCGCGGGTTCGAGTCCCGTCGTCCCCGCCATTCTTTTCTTGATGGTTTTTATTTCCAGAAGGCGGTCTGGGCTGGTGTCGGCTCAATTCTCCTTCTTTGCTAGTAATTCCGCCGTCGCTTTCTCGGCCACATGTTCTCGGTAATACAAAACGCGCAAACCAGCCGCTAATTTCGGAAGCTCCTCCGGTTGGAGCATGTTCGCCGGATTCTTCGGCCCCTTCGCCAGCTTCGCCTGCGCCACAATGTGAGTCTTGTAGATAAGCAGCCCGCCCGGCTTTAGTGCCTTCACGATTTCAGGAAAAATCTGGCGCTCCAGATAAAAGAACACCATGACTACGTCAAACTGCATTTGCGAAGCTTGAAAGTGAGTGAGATCATTTACTACAAAGTGAATGTGAGACGCGAGCGGCCCGGCATTCTGCCGTGCCTGCTCGACTCCGGTATCCGAGATGTCGATCAGCGTGACTTCCCAATCTTGTTTCGCGAGCCAGATCGCGTGGCGTCCGGCTCCTCCCGCAACGTCGAGCGCCGTTCCTCCGCGAGGAAACGCCGGCCGAATGTATTCGGAGAATGCCCACGGCAGAAAAGCGTCGGGCTCTAGCCAATGGCTGGGCGACCCCGCGTATTTCTGGTTCCAGTGTTCCCGTTCGTCGCGTCCGCTATCGGAAGAAGAGATCGACATGTTTTTCGATTCTATTCTCAGAGGTGCTGATTCCAGCCGGCGACGCCGAGGCCTGCCATGTCCCGACTGACTCCAGTTCCGACGCGTCCCACCGGCCACCACGGAGCATCCCTTCCGCCTCGTACCGGCGGTGGTGGCGGTGGCGGCGGCGACAGTCGCCCAGACTTCATCCCCAATTACGGCGACCGCCTGCGCAAGGCGCGGATGGGATTGGCTATCGCGATGGCTCCCATCCTCGTGCTCTTCATTTCTTTCACGGCGGCATACCTAATCCGGCGGGGTTTTGTCGGGATGGATGTCAGCGACGCAACCTACAAGAGAATGTGGCTTCCCGTCCATTTGCCTTGGAGCCTGCTGTTCGCCAACACGGCCATCCTTATTCTCAGCAGCCTGACCATCGACCGCGCGCGGCGTAGCATCACGCGAGAAGCCGCGCTAGCGCCCGTCCAATCCATTCCTGGCGTCTCGCTCGGCGATGAGCATCACTTTCCATGGCTGTCGCTGACCACGATTCTCGGAATGCTATTTCTTGCCGGACAGCTCTTGGTTTGGAGCCAACTTTCTTCTCGCGGATTTCACTTTGCCGGCGGTACCAGCAGTTCCTTCGTCTACATGCTCACCGCGATGCATGGACAGCATCTTTCGGGTGGCATCATCGCTCTGCTGGTCGCTAACGCCGCGGCTATTCTGCATCGTCCCGTAGAAACGCGCCGCATCATCATCGATATCACCTCCTGGTACTGGCATGCGATGACGGGCCTGTGGATCTACATCCTCGTATTGTTTTCATTCGCGGCACAGTGAGTCGTCTTTAATTCTTAGCGATTCGATTCACAACGGCCACTACCTGAACCTCTACACTCGAACCGCAAGCTGATGGACAACTCGTTTCCGTGTTATTGTGATTGTCGTTTTGCGACCTGCGTCGGGAAGCTGCCGAGCGTCGCGAACTTCTCGCCTGCGCCCACGGCACAGCGGCCTAGCGCGATGGACAGCCCCCGAAGTTTCTGCCAAGGTTGCTTAATGTACGTCTCTATGAGGATTCTCAAATGGATTTTGTTGACTGCTGTCTTCATTCAATTCATTCCATTCGGCCACAACCACAAGAATCCTTCGGCGACTGGCGAGCCCGCGTGGAATTCGCCGGAAACGAGGCAATTGATCCACCGGGCCTGCTTTGATTGTCACAGCAACGAAACCGTGTGGCCCTGGTACTCCAATGTCGCACCCGTATCGTGGCTTCTCCAGAGAGATGTGAATGTCGGCCGCAGGCATCTGAATTTTACCGACTGGAAAGTTCCGCAACGACACGCCAAGGACATCGCCGAGCAGGTGAGAAAAGGTGACATGCCGCCGTGGTACTACCTCCCGATGCATCCCGACGCGAGACTCACGGCAGCCGAGAAACAAGCTCTGATCGATGGAACTGAGAAATCTTTTGGCCCCCAGACCGGATCTGACCGGCACTAGCAGGACCTCGGACCGAATCTCAGGTTCTGGAGCTGTTCGGAAAACACCCAATCCTTCCCCTTTGGCTCCGCCGCCCACGTTCACATTGAAGTCGTAACCTCATCTAGCTTTTAGGCTTCCTGCCGGCGACCGCCGACGATTTATAATAGAAAGATTCACTATCGATTTTGGATCCATCTGTAGTGCCAGGGGAAGATGTCGACAGACAGCATAGTCGTTCGTGGGGCCCGGGTTCACAACCTCAAGAACATTGATTTTGAAATCGAGCACAACGCCCTGACCGTGGTCACCGGTGTCTCCGGTTCGGGGAAATCGTCGCTTGCCTTCGATACCATCTACGCCGAAGGGCAGCGCCGTTATGTCGAATCGTTGTCGGCCTATGCGCGGCAGTTTCTCGAGCGGATCGAAAAGCCGGATGTCGACTTGATCGATGGCATCGCCCCCGCCGTTGCTATCAAGCAGAAGAACTCCACCCGCAACCCGCGCTCGACCGTTGCTACCGCTACCGAAATCTTCGATTACCTACGCCTGCTCTTCGCCCGCATCGGGCGCACGTATTGCCTAACCTGTGGACAGGAAGTAAAGAAAGACACGGTAGACGAAGTCGTCGAGAGCGTGCTCGCTCTCGGCGAAGGCACACGCCTGAATGTGCTGTTCCCGATTCAGCCCTACACATCCGCCGCTGAAGAGAAGCCCAAGAAGTCTCGTGGAAAAAAGAAAGCGGCCGAAGCTGCTCAGGTCGCCACCACAATCTCCGATGCGATGCGGGTGCGTCTGTTCGACCTCCGCAAACGCGGCTTCAATCGCCTCTTTCAGAATGGCCAGATCTTCGAGTTTTCCACGCCGGAATCCTTGCTCGAAGTCAACTTTGCCGAACCCGTTTTCGGACTAGTCGATCGACTTGTCGTTGCAGCCGATCAGCGCTCACGTATTGTCGATGCCATCGAAATCGGCTACCGCGAAGCTGGTGAAGTGATCTTCGAAACTGCTCCGCGCGAAGGCGAGCCATCCCGGCGACTGCGTTTCTCCCAGCGTTTCGAGTGCAAGCACGACGGCAGCCGTTACGAGGAGCCTGAGCCGCGACTGTTTTCGTTCAACAATCCCTATGGGGCGTGTCCGCGCTGTCAAGGTTTCGGCAATACCATCGATTTCGACCTCGATCTCGTCATCCCCGACAAAAGCAAGACCATTAATGAAGGCGCCATTGACCCCTGGACGAAGCCCAAGTACCGGCCGCTGTTCACTGAACTCAAGCGCTACGCGCGCCAAGCCGGGATCCCGCTCGACGTACCCTGGTATGAACTGGATCCCGAACAGCAAAAGCTGATCGTCGATGGCGATAAGAATTTTGGCGGTGTCCGCGGCTTCTTCCAGCATCTCGAGCGCAAGAAGTACAAGCTGCACGTCCGCGTCTTTCTCAGCCGCTATCGCGGATACTCGCTCTGCTCCGCGTGCGGAGGGACCCGTCTGCGGGTCGAGGCCCGTCAGGTAAAGATCGATGGCAAGAACATCTGCGAGGTGTGCACTATGACGGTCGAGGAAGCAGCCCGCTTCTTCGCCGGCCTTGACCTCTCACCTCAACAGGCCGCGATTGCGGACAAGCTTCTGGTTGAACTGCGCGAGCGCCTGCGTTTTCTCAATGAAGTCGGACTTGAGTACCTTACGCTGGACCGGCTTTCATCTACGCTGTCTGGCGGCGAAGCGCAGCGCATTCAGCTCGCGACCTCTCTCGGGTCGCGCCTGGTCGGCACCCTTTATGTGCTCGACGAGCCTTCCATCGGCCTGCATAGCCGGGACACCCATCGCCTCATCAAGATCCTGCATGACCTGCGCGACCTCGGCAATACCATCCTCGTCGTCGAGCACGATCCCGACATCATGCGCGCCGCCGACCACATTCTCGATCTCGGTCCGGGCGCCGGCGAGAACGGTGGCAAAGTAGTGGGCGCGGGAACGTATAACGAGATCCTGAAAATGCCACACTCGCTCACCGGACGCTATCTCGCCGACGAGCTTCATATTCAGATTCCGACCAAGCGCCGCGAACCCGGACCGCACAAGCTCCGCATCACTGGAGCGCGATCGCACAATCTGAAGCACATCGATCTCGATATCCCCTTGAGCATGCTGGTTGCCATCACCGGAGTTTCGGGCTCGGGCAAATCATCGCTGCTCCACGATGTGCTTTATCAGGGAATCGCTATCGCCAAGCGGCAGACGAACAGCACGTCAGCCGTTCTATGGGACAGTATTGAAGGCGACGACTACCTCGACGAAGTGGTTCTCGTCGATCAATCGCCCATTGGACGCACGCCGCGCTCGAATCCGGTCACTTATATCAAGGCGTTCGATATCATCCGCGAAGTTTTCTCTTCCTTGCCCGAGGCGAAAAAGCGCGGTTTCCCTGCCGGACATTTCTCCTTCAACGTCCCCGGCGGCCGCTGTGAGAACTGTCAGGGCGACGGCACCGTCACCGTCGAAATGCAATTCCTCGCCGACGTCGAACTGGTCTGCGACGAGTGCAAGGGCACGCGCTACAAACCGCAAGTGCTGGAGATTACCTACAAAGGAAAGAATATTCACGAGGTCCTGAACCTCACCATTCGCGAAGCTCTGAAGTTTTTCGCCGAAGTTCCCCGGCTCACCGAGAAACTGCGCGTCCTCGACGAAGTCGGCCTCGGCTATCTGCGGCTCGGTCAGTCGGCGACCACGCTTTCCGGAGGCGAAGCCCAGCGCATGAAGCTAGCCGCGCACCTGCAGCCCGGAATCCGCCCCATCAGCCGTCCGGCAGAGAACGGAGACACGCCCAAACGCAAGCGCCGCGTGCTCTACATTTTTGACGAACCCACAACAGGACTACATTTTGACGATGTCAGCAAGCTCCTTTCCGCTTTCCGGCGTCTAATCGATGCAGGGGGCTCAATTGTCGTCATCGAGCACAATCTCGAGGTTATTAAGACCGCAGATTGGGTGATCGACCTCGGCCCGGAAGGCGGAAATCGTGGCGGTAACCTAGTAGGTGCAGGCCCTCCGGAAGCAATCGCGGAATTGAACAACTCATACACTGGGCAGTACCTGAAGCAGGTCTTGAATGGACACGCGGTGCTCAAAGGCGACCAGTAGAAAAACCCGTCGGTGGAGCTTTGTGTGGCCTCTCATCGTCATCGTTCTGACCACTTGCAGCGCTCTGTTCTCACAAACCCACACTACCGTCCGGCATCATAAAGAACTTGTCGAAGATCAATCGGCGGAGATCGCTCAGGCAGAAGACGCGATCCAGAAGAACGACTTTCCCGCCGCGGAAGCCCTCCTGAAAAAGGCGATCGAGAAGGATGCCAACAACTACCAGGCGTGGTTCGACCTCGGGTTCGTACTGAATCGTCTAAACCGCTCGGACGAATCCATCGCCGCCTATCGCAAGTCCGTCGCTGCCAAACCCGACGTCTTCGAATCGAACCTGAACCTCGGCCTCATGCTCGATCGCGCGCACGATCCCGAGGCCGAGAAATTTCTTCGCGCAGCAACCACGCTCAAGCCCACTTCCCGGCCGGAGGAAGGCAAGGCGCGCGCCTGGCTCGCCATCGCACACCTGCTCGAAAATACAAACCCGGACGAGGCGCTCAAAGCCTATGCCCAAGCTGCTGGGCTCACACCCAAAGATCCCGAGCCCCATCTCTCTGCTGCTCTGCTGCATGAGCGACAGAGGGAATTCACAGCCGCGGAACCTGAATACAAACAAGTCCTGGCGCTTGACCCGCGCTCCTCCGAGGCCACCATCGGCCTTACCAACATCTATATGAAGTCTGGCCGCTTGGGCGATGCCGAACCGATGTTGCGCCGCCTCGCCGGCGAGCGTCCGGATGATGCCGGCATTCATCTCCAACTCGGGCGCGTACTCGCGGCTCAGAATAAGAATGATGACGCGATCACCGAGTTCCAGACCGCGCTGAAACTTGCACCCGCCGACGCCGACGCACAACGTGAACTCACCGATCTTTATTCCGCCGCCGGAAAGAACGATCTTGCGGAAACCATGTATCACTCGCTGCTCGTTGCTCATCCGAACGATCCCCAACTGCACCGCGGCCTGGGACAGGCCTTATTACGCCAGAAGAAGTTTCCCGAGGCGCAGCAGGAATTCTGGAGTGCTGTCCAGTTGAGGAAAGACTGGCCCGACGTCTACGTCGATCTGGCCTTCGCGGCCAGCGAGAACAAGAATTACGAGCTCACCATCAAGGCTCTCGATATACGCGAAAAGCTCAATGCCGAGATGCCCGCGCTCTGCTACTTCTTCCGCGCCTCGGCCTACGATCATCTGCGTGACTACAAACAGGCGTCCGTCGATTATCATCAATTTCTCGATTCCGCTGGCGGGAAGTATCCCGATCAGGAATGGCAGGCTCGACATCGCCTGATCGCAATCGAGCCGAAAAAGCGTTGAAACCATGCGCGGACTGGCCATATCGGTTTTCTTTCTAGCCTTCGCGCTGGTCGTGTGCACCTCGGCCAAAGAAGAAACCATCGACGGACTCAAAGCACGTTTTGCAACTGCTCGTCCCGAAGACAAGGCCCCGCTCGCCATCCAAATTGCACAGCATGAGTTGCGCAATGCAGACAAGCTCTACGCCGACGGTAAGGTCCAGGACGCGAGCGCGGCTGTCGGAGACGTGGTGTCTTATTGCGACAAGGCGCGCGACGCTGCGACGGAAACTAAGAAACACCTCAAGAACGTGGAAATCGACGTCCGCAAGATTGCCGACCGGTTGCGAGATCTCAAACGCACTCTCGCCTTCGAAGATCAAGCTCCCGTCGAACAAGCCATCCGCCACCTCGAAGATATCCGCACCGACCTGCTCAAAGAGATGTTCAAGAAGGAGAAAAAATGAAGCCGGTCCCATGCTGGCGGATGGCATTCGGCTTGGCCATCGTCCTCGCGCTCTCTCTTTCCAGTCTGCTAAGCGCGCAAAAGCGCCGCGACCCCCTGAATCCGCTGGAAGTTGACCAACTCCGCGACGCCATGCTCGACCCGCCCGAGCGCTTAAAGCTTTACGTGCAGTTTTCCCGGGATCGCATGACGAAGCTTGAACAAATGCGCAGCGACCCCAAGACCGTCGATCGCGCCCGCCAGACCCACGACATGCTCGAAGATTTTCTCGCGCTCTACGACGAACTCAACGACAACATCGACATGTACGTCGGCCGCAAAGACGACATTCGCAAGCCACTCAAGCTCATCATCGAAGCCGACACGGAATTCCAGTCCAAGCTGCGCGCCATCAAAAACGCCGCCAATACGAACGCCGAAGAAGCTACCGTGTACGAATTCCTGCTGACTGACGCGCTCGACACCGTGGACTCAAGCGCCGAAGACCACCGCAAGACCGTGACGGAAGTAGAGGCCTACGTAAAGAAACAAAAGAAGACAGCAAAATAGCTCTTAGCCGTAGCCTTTGACCCTTAGCTAAAAGCCAAGAGCTAAAAGCTAACAGCGCATTTAAGATGTTCCCGTGCAACTCTGGTTCGCCCGCGGCAGCGAAGTCACCATCCGCGAACAACTCGTCACCCAGATCATCCTCGGAATTCTCAGCGACGATCTGCGCGCCGGCCAGCGCCTCCCCAGTACCAGAGAGCTAGCGCGCCGCTTTCGCCTCCATCCCAACACCGTCAGTGCCGGATACCGTCAGCTGCAGGAAGAGCAATGGGTTGAATTCCGCCATGGCAGCGGCGTGTACGTCCGCGAGCGCCGGCCCGACCTGCCGCCACCGTCGGCCATGGCTCTCGATCAATTGATCGCGCGACTCTTCCGATCGGCACGCGAAATCGGCGCGCCGCTCGCTAGCGTGCGCTCCCGCCTGCGTCAGTGGCTCGAATTGCAGCCGCCCGACCACTTCCTGCTGGTCGAGCCCGACGAAGAACTGAGAAAAATCCTGACCGCAGAAATCGCGCACGCGGTCAAGTTTCCCGTCCAGAGTTGCAGCATCAAGGAGTGCGCGAAATCAGTGGACGGAGCCATTCCCGTCGCTCTCCCGAATCGCGCTGCGTTAGCCCGAAAGGCTCTGCCCGAAGGCATCGACGTGCTGACGCTGCAAACCAGCTCCGTGACATCTTCGCTTGCCGGATGGCTCCCCGCCCCCTCGGGGACACTCGTCGGAGTAGCCTCCGCCTGGCCCGAGTTTCTAAAACTGGCACGCACGATCCTGCAGGCGGCCGGATTCCATCCCGACTCGCTCGTCTTTCGAGACGCGCGCAAAGCCAACTGGCTGCGAGGACTCCAGCAGACGGCAGCAGTAGTCTGCGACACGCTCACCGCGACCCTGGTACCCGCCAACTGTCGCGCGATTCCCTTCCCATTGCTGTCCGAGGCTTGCGTCGCCGAACTCCGCCGTTACGTAGAATTCATCCAGAACCCGCTCGCCGAGTAACACTCTGGAAAGTGTCACAATTCCGGCTCCACAATCCCCCAAATCGCTCAGAATGCAATTGAACACTGAGGAGGTTCGGCATGAAGAGATTGCTAACGATTTGTCTGCTAATCGGGTTCGCGCTGCCACTGGCGGCAGTCGAGGATGAGCAGGTCATGTACCTGGGCGGGACGGGCCCCTCGCTGCATGCAGGCGTCGTCGGGCACTTGGACACGACGTCCGAAGCTGCTTTGATCTTCGATTATTCGGGAACGAAACTGCACATTCCCTACGCCGCTATTGAGTCGTTCGCATACTCAAAAGAAGTCTCGCATCATCTTGGCGTGATGCCCGCGATCGCCGTTGGGCTGCTCAAGATGCGCCAGCACAGCCACTATTTCCGCATCTCGTATCTCGGCGCCGATGCCGTTTCGCAAGTAGTGGTGTTTGAAATTCCGAAGCAGATGCCGCGCACGCTGGAAGCCGTTCTTCAGGCTCGAGCCCCGCAAAGTTGCAAACCAGTTGTTCCTTAATCCATTCAGAACTGAGAACTGACAGCTGAGAGCTGACAGCTGTTCTCGTGCTACTCTTCCCTCAACGTGTCCCACAAGCTCGCCGAAATCTTTCACCATGCCTACGGCGACCTGCGTCCGCGCACGCCCGCGCCGCCGATGCACGTCCGCTTCTATCCGTTCGTGTCGATCAACAACACGATCCGGCTGCGACAGGGAGCGCTCTATGCCCGCGTCTCCGACCTGCTCGAAGGCGCGCCGGAACCGGTGTTGCACGCCATCGCGCACATCCTGCTCGCCAAGCTCTATCGCAAGCCCATCGATCGCGCCCTAAGCACTCGTTATCGCCGCTATATTGCCAGTCACGACCTGACTGCGAAGGCGCGACTGGTGCGCCAGATGCGCGGACGCAAGCACATCCACTCCGCCCGCGGCCACCACTACCATCTCGAAGAACTTTTCGACGACCTCAATCGCCGCTTCTTCCACGGATTAATGGGCCGCCCCCAACTCACCTGGAGCCGCGACCACGCCCGCAACCGCCTCGGCCACTACGACCCCGCCCACAACGCCATCGTGATCAGCCGAGTCTTCGACGACCCGCGCGTCCCACGCTATGCCGTCGAGTACATCCTCTACCACGAAATGCTGCACCTGAAACATCCGGTGAAGTTGCGCGGAAGTCGGAGATGCGTGCACTCGAAGGAGTTCATGATAGAGGAAAACCTCTTCCCGGAAGCAGCGCAGGCCCGCAAGTTTCTGCGCATGGCGTAAGGAGGTGCGCCCCTGATCACAAATAAGGGTTGTAAGCCCCGAGTGAATACCAATAGAGTAGGGGCACCGTGGATGACACGCCCAAAGCGTTCGTCGAAGAATTGCGGTCCTCCCTCCTTCGAAAAAGAGTCGGACAGATCGCCCTCGCGGTAGTGTTGGCACAGGCAGTTTGGCGTCTCGTCAACGCGCTGACCTGGTATCTATTCATCCCACTCATCAGCAGGGGACTTCGAGGCAATACGGAGTCGGTACTCTTCTCTGGAACGGCTACTCGGCCTTTGCCATGGGAAAGTCTGTTTGGCTCGCTTTTGGAGTTCGGGTTATTACTGATTTTGGTTTTCTATCTGAATCGTTGGGTACAGCGAAAGCCCGCGCCAACCGAGACCCAAAACCTCGACCCAGAATATAGCTCGACCGGTGAAATTCTCGCCATTGGAGAAATCGGGAATGGGCATTCCCCGGCGGCGTCTGAAAAGCTCGTGAACCCTGAAGCTTCCTGAGAGCGACTTCTTTCCCATTCGCTGCCCCAATTCCCCGTGTGATGCAAATCACAGCCATCGGTGACACCTCGCGTTGACCGTCTCCCCGCAAAACCGTATCCTATTGATATTGAAATTGAATTTCATTTTCAATTAGAAAGCGCTCAAATTTCATGCTCCAGGCATTCATCATCACGCTCCGCGAAGGCGTTGAAGCCGCCCTGATCGTCGGCATCACCCTCGCCTATCTCGCCAAAATCGGACGCAACGACCTCCGCAAGTCCGTCTACGCGGCCCTTGCCGCCGCTTTTGCCGGGTCCATCGGCATGGCCGTCGTGCTCTCCCGGTTCAAGTGGAACCAAGACATCTTCGAAGGCTGGGTGATGCTGGTGGCCGCCGTTTTCGTAGTCACCATGATCATTTTCATGATGAAGACCGGCAGAAAACTTAAAGGAGAAATTGAAGGCAAGATCGGTCTCTTCGCCCGCGAAGACGCATGGATTGGCCTCTTCCTCTTCGTCTTCCTGATGGTGCTCCGCGAAGGCGTCGAAACCGTCCTCATCCTCTCCGCCGTCACCCTGAACTCGACCGAATTGATGAGCTTCATCGGCACCGTTCTCGGAGTCGGCGTCGCCATTCTCTTCGGAGTAATGTTCGTCAAGGGCAGCATCAAGATCAACCTGCAGAAATTCTTCCGCGTCACCACCGCCATCCTCTTCCTGGTCGCCGCGCAACTGGTGATTGGCGGCCTGCACGAGCTTTCCGAGAACGGCGTGCTTCCCTCTTCCCGCCAGGAGATGGCGATCATCGGTCCCATCGTCCGCAACGAACTCTTCTTCTTTATTACGATCCTGGTGCTGGCCGGGCTCATGGTGCTCTTCGAAATGAAGAGCCGCCAACCAGTTGATCTCCCCGCAGCCGGCCCTGCCCGCCGCAAAGCGCTCTGGACCGTCCGTAAAGAACGCCTGTGGATGGCTTCGGTCTACGTCTGCTCGTTCCTGTTCATCGTGATGATCACGGCGAGTTTCATTTACGAGAAGAGCGCTAGCGCCCTTTCGCCGGCCACCGAAGTCACCTTCGTCGACGGCAAAGTCTCCATCCCGCTGAAACAGATTTACGATGGCGAACTGCACCGCTACGAAGCGAAGGAAGGCGGCATCGGAGTTCGTTTCTGGCTCTATCAGAAGCCAGACGGAAAAATCGCGACGCTCTTTGACGCCTGCGAAATCTGTGGTCCGGTTGGCTTCTATAAAGGAGCGCAGGGCGTGATCTGCAAGAACTGCGCCGCTCCGATCAATCCGCAATCAGTGGGCATGCCCGGCGGCTGCAACCCGATTCCGTTGAAGGCGCAGGTCACCGACGACGCGGTCATCGTGTCCGAAGCCGACGTCGCGGCCGGACGCCACTACTTCGAGACCAAGTAATGTTCCCTCGCCTCGTCTACGAATCGTTTCGCCACCAGGCCCGCCGCAAACTGCTCGCGGGGATTGCCATCACGCTTGGAGTAGCGGTCGCTACCGCCATGATCGCCGTAGCCACCGACATTGGCGACAAAATCAACCGCGAACTGCGCAGCTACGGTGCGAATCTCGTCGTCACACCGCAGGAAGACACGCTCGATGTGGAGGTTGGAGGCGTCAACCTGAAGCCGCCGAGCGACGGTGCGTTCCTCAACGAAACCGATCTCCCGAAAATTCGCGGCACGTTCTGGCACAACAATATCGTGGGCTTCTCGCCGATGCTGCCAGTCACCGTCAAGGTCGCAGGAAGCGAGAAAGATGTCACCCTCGTCGGCACCTACTTCAACAAGCATGCAACCTTCGGCAAAGAGGATTTCACCACCGGAGTAAAGATCACCCACCCATGGTGGAAAGTTAGTGGTCCCTGTGGTGACGGGGCCGCGCCCCGTGCAAGTCAAATCGAAGCTTCGCCAACTGCATGCGGCTGGCCAAATGACGAAACACAGAGTGTCCTCGTAGGCGAACGCCTCGCCGCCAAGCTGAACAAGCAACCCGGCGATAAACTCGAGATTAGCGGCCGCGAACTCCCCATCTCCGGTGTCCTCTCCACCGGAGGCCCCGAAGACGACCAGATCATCGCGCCTCTCTTCGTCGCTCAGTTGATTCTAGGCAGGCCCAATGCCGTTCGCCGTGTATACGTCAGCGCTCTGACCAAGCCCCAAGACGCACTCGCCGTCCGCGACCCGAAAACGATGAGCCCCGAAATTTACGATCGCTGGTACTGCTCGCCCTACGTGCAGTCGATTGCCTACCAGTTGCAGGAAGTCATCCCGCATTCTCACGCCGAACAAATCCGCCAGGTCGCCCAGAACGAAGGCACCGTGCTCTCGCGTATCAAAGGCCTGATGCTGCTGATCACCTTCGCCGCGCTGTTCGCCTCTGCCCTCGCTGTTTCCGCGGCCATGGCCACCGCCATTTACGAGCGTCGCGTGGAAGTCGGTTTGATGAAAGCCCTGGGCGCTGGCAGCGTCGTCGTCTCCGCGATCTTCTTTGCCGAGGCGCTGCTGCTGGCGCTGGTCGGGGGCCTAGTCGGATTTTCCGCCGGAGCGCTGCTCGCACACCAGATCGGCCGCTCCATTTTCAATTCGCAGATTGCCATCGAGCCCGTGCTCTTCCCCATCATCATGACCATCGCCGTCTTCGTCACCTTCGCCGGAAGCGCCGCCGCCATCCGCCGCGCCGTGAAGTTCGATCCCGTCTTTGCCCTGCGAGGTGAAGGATGATGACGAGCACTCGCGACATTCTCCTCACTCCAGAGCAGGTTTCCGACCGTCGCGCCGCCGCGCCGCACACGTCGATGTTCGCGCGCATGCTTCTTCGCGCCGCTGTTCTGCGCCGCCGCCGTGCCGCCTCGGCCCTGCTGGCCATGATCGTGGCCGCCGCTGTCGCCACCGCGATGATGAATCTTTACGTGGACGTGCAAGCCAAGCTCCGGACGGAGTTCCGAAACTACGGCGCAAACGTGGTCGTCGTCGCAAAAGAAGGACAATCGCTGTCCGCCGACGCCATCACGAAAGTCGAATCCGTTCTTGGCGCGAAGACGCTGGCTGTTCCCTTCGCCTACGCCGTCGCCCGCACCAAAGATGGACAATCTGTTGTAGTCGTCGGCACCGACTTCGCCCGAGCCCACCAGTTGAATCAATGGTGGAAAGTGAGCCGCTGGCCAAGTGCGCCCTATGAAGCCTTAGTCGGCATGCGCGCCGCAGCATCGGTAACGCCCAATCGGCAGCCCTTCGAACTCACATTCCAGGGCAAATCAATTCAACTCAATCCCGCCGGCATGCTCCAGACCGGAGCCGGCGAAGACAGCCGCATCTACCTCGATCAATCGGAATTCGAGAACTGGACCGGCGTCTCTCCCTCAACGATCGAGGTCGCCGCCAACGGAACGACCGCGGAAGTCGAATCATCGATTCGTCAACTCGCGCAGCTGTTGCCGAGCGCCGAGGTTCGCCCCGTCCGCCAAATCATGGAAGGCGAGGCCAACGTGCTGAACAAGACGCGCGCCACGCTCTACGCCTCCGCCGCCCTCGTCATTCTCACGTCTGCGCTCTGCGTGCTGGCCACGCTCATCGGATGGGTCTTCGATCGCCGTCGCGACTTCGCCATCATGAAAGCACTGGGCGCATCCGAACGGCTGGTCAACGGATTCTTCGCAGCCGAAGCCGCCGCCCTCGGCGTAGTAGGTTCGATACTCGGCTTCGCCATCGGCATCGGCGTGGCGGTCTGGATCGGACGCGTCAATTTCCACGCGCCCGTTGTCCCGCGTTTCAGCGTGTTTCCATATGTATTAGCAGGCAGCGTCGCCGTGGCACTTCTGGCGGCCATTCTGCCCATCGAACTGCTGCGCCGGGTGCAACCCGCTATTATTTTGAGGGGAGAGTAACGGAGTGCGATTGAGACATCGGGTCATTGAATCATTGAAACATTAAATCGACATAGCAATGATTCAATGTCTCAATGATTCAATGTCGATGAGTCGGTTCTTAGAAAGAAGAAATTTAGATGATTCAACTCAAAAACGTCACCAAGAGTTATCCCGCCAGAGCCGAGGAAAATAACGGCGGTCGAACCCTCATCAACGCCCTCGACGACATTTCTCTCTCCATCGTCCCCGGCGAATGGGTCGCCATGATGGGTCCCTCGGGCTCCGGCAAAAGCACCATGGTCAATCTCATCGGATGCCTCGACCGTCCGACCACCGGCGAAATCTGGCTCGACGGTCAAAACGTCGCCAGCCTCAGCGCCTCCGACCTGAATCACGTCCGCGCCGAGACCATCGGCTTCGTCTTCCAGCAGTTCCACATGATCCCGTATCTCACAGCCGTCGAAAACGTCATGCTCGCGCAGTACTTCCACAGTATGACCGACGAAAAAGAAGCCCTCGAAGCCCTCGACCGTGTCGGCCTCAAAGACCGCGCGGGGCACCTGCCTTCGCAACTCTCTGGAGGCGAGCAACAGCGCGTCTGCATCGCTCGCGCCCTCATCAATGATCCGAAGATTGTTCTAGCCGACGAACCGACTGGCAATCTCGACGCGGCTAACGAAGAAATCGTGCTGCGCCTGCTCCGCGAACTTCACCAGCAGGGACGTACCATCGTTATGGTGACGCACGACCCCGTGGTCGCTCGCCTGGCCGATCGTCGCATCGAACTGCATCACGGGAAAATCGCCGCGCAGGAAGTTTTTTCCATGGCCGACGACGAGCAGTTCGACGAAGTGCTCGAAGAACTCTTCGCCCTCGAGGAGCACGGCCAGATCGCCGAGATCGGACGCATGGAAGTCCACGGCGCTCTCCCCGTATCCATTGCAGTAGAAAAGATGGCCGCTATGGGACTGGTAACCACCCGTGAGCATCCGCCAGAAGCACACGATCACAAGCCGTTCATCAATCCCTGCCATGACGCGCTCAAGCCCGCTGGCGTTTCCTCCGGCGACGGCTCGATGATCGTCGAACTCACGCCGCGTGGCCACCAGCGCGCCGCCGACATCATTCGCCGTCACCGCCTGGCCGAGCGCCTCTTCACCGACTCGCTCGCCATGGACAGCGAAACCGAAATTGAGCAGCAGGCCTGCAAGTTCGAGCACATCCTGTCCGCCGAAGCGACCGACAAAATCTGCGCGTTTTTGGGACATCCGAAAACTTGCCCCCACGGCTCACCGATACCTCCCGGTCCGTGCTGCGGAAGGCAGCCCGAAACCAGGCGAACAATCGGCGCACTGACAAACGAGCGCTAATTTGTCGGAGTTGTCGTCCTGAACAAAGCCCTGCAGCTCGGCACGATTAGCACCCCTACTGCGCCGCCGCCCACTCCTTATACATCGCATCCATTAAATCCTGCGACTTGCCATCGTAATCGGCGCTTAGCTCCCACATGAACACGCCGCCAAAGCCGCGCTCCTTCATCACGTACTTCGTCTTCGCGCTGGTGGACGATACGTTGTCGTAACTGATGAAGCCCGGCGTCGTCGAGTTCACCATAAACGGAGACCTCGCTGCCACATCCATCCCTTTCTTCCAGTCGGAAGAATGCATCAGCGGCTTGATGTAATCTCCGTAATTCTGCTGGTTCACAGCGCAGGTGCTACAAGCCGCCCAGAGCACGTCCGCGCCGTCAAACTCGTACCCATAAAACGGAGTCCCAATGTTCAGCTGGGTCAGTGGCACTCCATAGATGTTCGCGTAAAGGTCCATCGAAGTCTTCAAACTGCCGCTCTGAATCGGGTCCGCCGGGTCCTGCAGCAGCGGAGAATTCAGGCCCGTATATCCCGCCCACGATCCGGTGAAGTCGTAGGTCATCACGTTCATGAAATCCACCAGCGGAGCCAGCGCGGGAATATCGAACCCCGCTCCCCAGCTGCGCGGATCCGAAGGCGTCGCCATCGAAATCAGCCACTTTCCTGCGGGCAGTTCATTGCGCAGTTCCTGCATCAACGTCACGCAGTTTGACGTGTCTTGCGCATTCGGAATTTCCCAATCAATGTCGACGCCGTCATACTCATTCGCGCTGAGAAACGTGTGCACATTCTTGACGAATGCCTGTCGCGCAGATTCCGACCGCGCCATTTTGTTGAAGCGCGGCCCCTGGATGCCATCGCCGCCACCGATCGACACCAGCACCTTCACGCCCGCAGCGTGCGCCTTCGTGATCAATGCCGGTTCAACATATCCACCCGGAACCTTCAGAGTCCCATCCGCTTTCGCCGGGAGGAGCACAAACGCGTGCGCAATGTGAGTGAGCTGCGCGTACGGAATCTTGTCCGCCGAATAAACAAATGGAGGATTGTTGTACTTCGACCACTCCGGGTAGTACCCCAAAAGCCGTTTAGGGCTTGACGATGATTGAGCCGTCGCGCTCGCCATCAAGCAGACGGACACGCAAAGAAATAATTGCGCGAAACTGAAAAACCGTGAGGAGGGGTATTTCTCTGCCGCAATCTTCATAGCATTGACCCCGCAGACCGTCGCCGCCGACTGGCGCCAACCCAATATTGAAACGATTTTATACTGGTTTTATGGCGTCCAGAAGCGAATTCTTCGCCCGTGCGGGTTTCACCCGCAGCTACTTCTTCCCGAAGAACTTCCCAAATCCGAATCTCACCTGCACCGTATTGATCCCCGGATTCGGCTTGGTCAGCCCGGCATTGGAGATGTGCATGTAGCGGACTTCAACCGTCCAGGCGTGTTCGTTCAGGAAATGCATCCCCAACGCCGCGCTCGAGGTGAAATTTACGGTCGACGTTCCGGTCGGAACTTCGTGGTTGGTAAACAGTGTGCCGCCGTTCAGTTCCAGGTAAGGCGCCACGCTGCCTCGCGTGGCGAAGATCCATTTCAACCCCAGCGGATTCACTCCCGCGCCATACGCTGTATTGGCGGGTTGAAAAACAACAAACGCCGGCACGGCATCTACGGCATATTCAAAGCGCCCGCTCAAAAATCCCGGACCATGCGGTGCCGTCAGAATCCAGCCGTAGCGAACCCCGGCATTCCAGACGCTGGTGTCTTTGGTCCCGCCCGGAACCGAGCGTCCGCCGCCGGTCCAGACCTGGAGTTCGCGACCGCCCTCCTCCGGACGATCCTGAGCCACCGCGCAACCAAGAACCGCCAACAGGAACCCAACCACCCACGCTGATCGTTTCATAGTGTGTTTCAAGGTCGAAACGGAACGATACGCGAACCGGACACAAGAAACAAATCGCCACCAGGCGGCACTCGATCTCTGTTGCGACAGTGCGGCTTTAAGCCGCTGAGTTCTACAGCCCCAACCCGCCATCCACCGCCATTATCTGTCCAGTAATAAACTGCGGAGCGGTCGCAAAAAACATCACCGCCGCCGCAGTCTCCTCGCCCGTCCCGTTACGCCGCATCGGCGTCTGTCGCGCCATCTTTCGCATGAACGCAGCCGCCGCCTTCTCTCCGAGATCAATCATCCCCGGAGCCACCGCATTCACGGCAATCTCCGGCGCAAGTGCCTTCGCCATAACTTTTGTCAGCATGTGCACTGCCGCCTTCGAAGAACAATAGTGCGCATGCGTCGCCCAGGGACGCAGGCCGCCCAGTGACCCCATATTCACGATGCGTCCGCGGCGCTTTCTCAAGTACGGCAGCGCTTCACGTGACACCAGAAACGGGCCGCGGGTGTTTGAGGCGAAAATCGCATCCCACTGCGCGACCGTGAGCTTCTCGAACGGGACAGTTTCGTAATTCGCTGCGTTATTCACCAGCACGTCGATCCCGCCGAGATCTCTCGCCACTTCCTTGACCATCTCTCGCACCGACTCTTCATCAGTAACATCACAGCGCACCGCCAGCGCCTCCACCCGGTGCCGCGCGAGTTCTCTCACCAACTCCCGCGCCTCTCGTGCCGATTCGCGATAAGTGATTGCCACATCCGCGCCTTCTTTGGCTGCGGCTAACGCGATTGCACGCCCCAGTCGTTTGGCCGCTCCTGTCACAAGGACCGTCTTTCCTGAAAGTGTCCGTCCGTTCATGGTCATCTTGAAATTCTACCTGCCTTCCATGGCGCGCTGTCTGCGTCTCTTCGTGCCTTGGAACCGCTGCACCAAAACTGCTACACTTCCCCGCATGTCAGAGCCCCGCGAAGTTATCGTTTATTCACGCAAGGGATGTCATCTCTGCGAAATCGTCAAAGAGAGCCTCATCAAGCTGCAAAAGCGTGGCGGCTTCGTCTGGCGCGAGATTGACGTCGACTCCGACGCTGAAATTCGCCGCCTCTATACCGACCAAGTCCCTGTCGTCTTCATCAACGGACGCAAAGCCTTCAAGTACCGCATGGACGAGCAGGAATTCCTGCGCAAACTAAGCGCCTGAGGAACGGATGGCCTTCCGCCGTGTTCCCTGTGGTAAGAGGTTTCACCAGCGCCGACTCAACATTCTGCCCCACCTTTTAACTTCTGAATTCTGCCAGTACAATCACTCCCGAATGCAACGTACCCAACTCTCCGCAGATCCCACGGGCCGATTCGTCCACGATGTTGTTCTTGAAAGCTGCCAGAAGAACGCCAACAAAACGGCACTGTTTGATTCCTCTTCCGATCGTCGTCTTACCTTCGCCGAATATGCCAGCCTGGTCGAATCGCTTGCCCGTGGCCTCGTTGCCGCCGGCCTCGCTCCCGGAGAAGTCGTCGCCATCTTCCTTCCCAACTCCTGGGAGTTTGCAATCACATACCACGCCGCCACGCTCGCCGGAGCGATTCCCACTCTGCTCAACCCTTCCTATCGCGAGCGTGAGATCCGTTTTCAACTGGAAAACTCCGACGCCACATTCCTCATCACCGACGCACCACTTCTCGAAAACGTAAACCTCGCCGGACTCCCCGCCCTGCGCCGCGTCTTCACCACACGTTACGAACGCGGAGGCTGTGAAAATTTCGCCACCCTCCTGCGCCCGTCGTCAGCCAAACTGCCTGCCGCTGAGCGCAGCCCCCAGCAAACCCTCGGCGCTCTTCCCTATTCGAGCGGTACTACGGGACTCCCCAAAGGCGTCATGCTCTCGCACTACAACCTGGTGGCCAATGTTTATCAGACCATCGGGCCGAACGCGGCGCCGCTTACCTCCGACGACGTTATGCTCTGCTTCTTGCCGCTCTACCACATTTACGGACTCACCGTGGCTCTGACGCTGTCGCTCACCCTCGGCTCAACTCTGGTCCTCATGCCGCGCTTCGACATGACAAAGCTTTCCGCACTTCTGGTGCAGGAAAACGTGACTATGATGCCGGTCGTTCCACCAGCGATTAATGCGATGTGCCAGGCTTCCGAAGCGGGCATTTTCCCCAAGGAACACAAAGTCCGATGGGTCAAGAGCGGTGCTGCTCCCCTCGCTCCCGAACTCGCCCGCCGCATGACCGACCTCACCGGCATCCTCGTAAATCAGGGCTACGGCATGACGGAAGCTTCCCCGGTCACCCATGTCGGATGTCTGACTCCGGCCGAAATGTATCGCCCCGCTTCGATCGGCCAACCACTCGCCCTCACCGAATGTCGTGTCCTGAACGTCAACGGTGACGTCGTCGCAAGCGGCGAGCCAGGCGAACTCGTCATGCGCGGCCCGCAATTCATGCAGGGATACTGGAAAGAGCCGCAAGCCACGGCCGCCGTCCTGCGCGATGGCTGGTATTTTTCGGGTGACATCGTGCGTACCGACGCCGAGGGCTTCTACTATGTCCTTGATCGCAGCAAGGAGATGATCAAGTACAAAGGATTCCCGGTCGCTCCCGCCGAGGTCGAGGCGCTTCTGCTCGAGCATCCCGCTGTCCGCGACTGCGGCGTAGTCGCCAAGCCCGACCTCTCCGCCGGAGAAATCCCGTGCGCCTTCGTCGTATTGCGCGCCGGCTTCGAGCCCTCCGCTGCCCTCGAGGCCGAGTTGCGCTGCTTCGTGGCCGACCGCCTAGCCCACCACAAACAACCTCGCGAAATTCGCTTCGTAGAAACAGTCCCGCGAACGCCCTCTGGAAAAATCTTGCGCCGCGAACTCCGCAAAATCCTCACTTAAACTCGATAGCCGCGCCGCCCCTCATCCAAGGCGAAAACACGCGCTAAAATACGGTCATGACCATCACCGGCTTCGTCGCCAAATCCGCTTTCCGCAATAAACGCCGAAGCCTGCTCACGGTGGCCAGCATTTCGTTCTCCCTGCTCCTACTCTGCATCATGCTCTGCGTCTGGCGCAGTTTCTACATCGATCCGGGAGCTCCCGACTCCGCGCTTCGCATCATGACGCGGCACAAAGTTTCTCTGGCCAACTTTCTTCCGATTTACTACCGCGAGAAGATCCGCTCCGTTCCTGGCGTTGTGCACGTGGTCCCCATGACCTGGTTTGGAGGCAAATATAAGGACGACAAGCCGGAGAACTACTTCCCCCAGTTCGCCACCGACCCCGACGAGTACTTCGACGTGGCCGCCGACAAGATCATGCCCGCCGATCAACTGGCCGCATGGAAGCGTGACCGCGCCGGCTGTGTCGTCGACGTCATACTCGCCGACAAACACCACTGGAAGATCGGCGATCACATCGTTCTGCAAGGCACAATCTTTCCGACGAACCTTGATCTGACCTTGCGCGGCATCTACACCATCGACCCGCCGAACAGCGCCCTCTATTTCCACACCAAGTATCTGGAAGAGTCCGTCGACTGGTTCAAGGACACTGCCGGCTTCTACTTCACGCGCGTCGACACCTCAGAGCACATGCCCATCGCCGCCCATGCCATCGACGACATGTTCCACGGCAGCCCTGTCCCCACAAAGAGCGAAAGCGAACAGGCATTTAAAGCAGATTTCATCGCCACGCTCGGCAATGTGAAGGCCTTCATCCTCACCATCTGCGGAGCCGTTGTCTTCACCACTCTGCTCGTGTGCGCCAACACGATGGCCATGTCGATTCGTGAACGGACCCGCGAAGTGGCTGTCCTGCGCACTCTGGGCTTCACCCAGGGAAGCATCCTCAAATTGCTGCTCAGCGAATCTATCGTGATTGCTCTGATTGGCGGTGCGGTTGGTATCGCGTTCGGAAGCGTGGTCATCAAGGCCATGTCGCGCCCCGGCATCGGCATGCCGGTCTCGATGCACATGAACATCCCGACGGCACTGGTCGTGATGCTAGTCGCAATTCTTGTCGGACTGGTGAGCGGCGTCATCCCGTCGTACCGCGCCTCGAACCTCGGGATAGTCGACGCCTTGCGCTACATTGGCTGAGGAATTGACTCAATTAAAAGCAAATCCTGACCCGCCGATGGTTTAGACTCAGTGATCCAATGACTCAATGAATCGATGATTCAATGACTCAATGGTGTACTCGATGCGGACAGACATCCTGCCCCTTTGCGACCAGCACTACCGCACCATGGAGCCCGCACTGGCTCCTTACAACGCCGACTATTCCATCGAGTACTTTCGCTGCACCGACAAGTTCTGCCATCGCTGCTTCGGAGAGCGCGTCGGCTACAGCACTCCCAAGCGCGGCGATGCGCCCGAGTCTACTCCCAATCAGCCCAAGTGCGATCGGCACGGGCGCCCGATGTTCATCATCAGTCTCGATCGGCAACGCAATCACGTAACCTACGCCTGCCCCGAGCCCGACTGCAGCGAGCGCGTAGTCAGAACTTGACCGGTGTAGCGCGAGCACTCTTGTCCGCGGCTCTGACGTCTGAATCCTGACTCACTCCCCAGTGAGCCACCCAAACTGAGCCGCCGTCAACGGCACCACGCTCAACCTGCCTTGCCGCACCAACGGAGACTCCGAAAACAATTTGTTCGCCTTGATCTCGGCCAGCGTTTTCGGCTTCCCGACTGCCTTCCCGACTTTTATTTTTACCAGCGGAGTCTTCGGATCTTTGCCGTCGACCGATACGACTTCCGCAGTGCCCACAACGCTCTTCTCATCTCCCGTGTGATAAATCACCAGCCGCTCCCCCGGCTTCATCTCGCGCAGATGTTTCACTGCCGCCGGATTGGTGACGCCATCCCAAATCGTCGTTTTGTCGCGCTCCAGGTTGGCAAAGGAATATACCGTCGGTTCCGTCTTCAAAAGATAGTCCATGGGCAGGTATTGTAAACGCGTTCCCACCGCGGAGTCACAGAGACGGCGGAGAAACCCAACTACTTGGCAGACCTTCGCGTTGCGCCGTGACTAAATTCAGGCATCCGATTACCATGATCGCTCCATGGAGAACCCGACCAACCAATCTTTCAGCCGGAAAGTTCTTCGTTGGCTTGGCGTCAGCCTTGCCTGGCTCCTGCTCGCGTGCCTCACACTCTGGGCCTCAGGCGCCCTGTACTTCGATCTCTCCATCTCCCGCCTGCCAGCCCTGACCCCGATCCTTTATCTCGTAGTTGTAGCGACTCTGATACTCATCGCAAGGAATCGCCGAGCGAGAATGGCCATCTGCCTCGGCGGCTTTCTCATTGTCCTGATCCGCTGGCTCTCGCTCCAGCCATCCAACAATCGCCCGTGGAAGCCGGACAATTCTCAAACTCCCTGGGCCGAAATCGAGGGCGACCGCGTCACCATCCACAACTTCCGCCACTGCTTTTATCGCAGCGAGCACGATTTCACTTGTGAGTGGCTTGATAAGACGGTCTTCCTGTCTCAAATTCACGGCATCGACCTCTTCGTGGACTACTGGGGTTCGCCGTGGATCGCGCATCCCATCGTCAGCTTCCAGTTCGGTAACGAGGATGCCGACTACGTGGCGACCTCGATCGAGGCGCGTTATCAGATTGGTCAGGACTACTCGCCCATTCGCTCCTTCTTTCGTCAGTTCACCATCATTTACGTGTTCGCAAGTGAACGGGATCTCGTCCGCCTCCGCACCAACTACCGCTCGGGCGAAGATGTTTATCTCTACCACATGGTCGCCGCCCCGGAATGGTCGCGGTCGCTCTTCCTTCAGTACCTGCAACAAGCAAATTCCTTGCGCGACCACCCACGCTGGTTCAACGCCATCACGAGCAACTGCACCACCAACATCTTTGACGAGATGGCAGCGACCGGCCACCTCCCGGCGGGAAGTTCGCGCTATTCCTGGTGGGTGATCCTGAATGGCCGCGCTCCCGAGATGCTCTACAAGGGCGGCAACTTCGCCGGCAATCTACCCCTCCCGGAACTCAAGAAGCAGGCGCTCATCAACCCCGTCGCCGTCACCCTCGACGACGCACCCGACTTTTCCCGGCGCATCCGCCAAAATCGCGCCGGCTTCGAATTTCTTACCGCAAATCCCGAGCGTTAAATCCTCCGCCAACCTAGGATCGAGTGCTCTCAGTTTTGCTGAAGCTGGGCCTTGTATCAGGGTATCGCTTTAGCGATACCGCAAATCCCGCTCAACCTACGCCCCTTTAGGGGCCGGGGCTGGATTTCGATATCTTCAAATCGTTGTTACCCCCGACACTTCCCTTCTGCCCCGGTTTCGCCAACAATAGAAGATAGGCATGAAAGACGCCTCTACCAGACCGCCCGGAACCATGGCTAAAGCCATCGAGCGCTACTTTAACGTTGCGCTCTACATGCTTGTCCTCAGCGGCTTCGGCGCTCTCGCATCCACCGGAGGCCTCGACCTCCCCGCCGTCGTTCTCGTCTCCCTCGCGTTAGCGATACGCGGATATCAGCTTCTGTCGCGCCGTGAATTTTCCATCCCCGAGCGTTGGACCACCATCCTGACGCTGATCTACGTCGCTGTCTACGCCGCTGACTATTTCTATCTTCTCCCGTGGCTTTCTCGCGGCCACCGTCCATCTTGTCCTTTTCACCATGGTCGTCCGCCTATTCTCTCTGCAGAAGACCCGCGACCACTACATGCTTGCCGTCCTCTCGTTTCTCATGGTGCTGGCCGCCGCCGTTCTCACCGTCGGCAGCGTGTTCCTGATCTCCTTTGCCGGATTCCTGCTGGTCGCCGTCATCACTTTCGTCCTCATGGAAATGCGGCACTCCGTCGCCGCCGAGCAGACCCACGCACTCGACCCGCGAGTCGCCGCTCCGAACCGCCGCATGGCCTACGGACTCTTAGCCATCGCTCCGGCCCTCATGCTCATGATCATGGCGGGAAGTTTCCTGATCTTCTTCTTCCTGCCCCGCGTCTCATCCCGTTATCTGAGCGCCTACACCCCAGCGAGCGACGTCTCCACCGGCTTCACCGATCGCGTGCAACTCGGCCGCATCGGCCAGATCCAGCAGTCTGCGCGCCGCCGTCATGCACATCGAGATTCAGAACGATCTGCAGGGTGCATACGATCTGAAGTGGCGCGGCGTAGCCCTCAGCAACTTCGACGGCAGGATGTGGTCGAACTCCTATGAGCAGATCCAGCTGCGGCCATCACCCGACGGGAGCTATCGTCTGCCCCAGCCGCCCGCTCCTGTCGCGGTCTCAGCCCGTCGCACCATCCACTACAAAGTGCTCATGGAGCCGCTCGGCACCAACGTCTTCTTCCTCGCCGAAAGACCGCAGAGTCTCGCCGGAGATTTCCGGATTGTCAGCATGGACGGCGGCGGTGCGGTTTACAACCTCGACACCGATCATCCAATTAATCGTTACGAATCCGATTCGCTCTTGGCCGAACCGGACGTCGACGAACTGCGCCTGGCCTCGAATCTGGCGCCGGTCAGCATGGACCGTTACCTCAAGCTGCCGCCCCTCGACCCACGCATTCCCAACCTCGCCGAGACCATCACCGCCGCCAACAACAGCAACTATGACAAGGCTGTAACGCTGGAGCGGTATCTCGCCACCCACTTCGGATACACCCTCGAACTGCCCCGCGCCATGCCGCAGGATCCGCTGGCCAACTTCCTATTTGAGCGAAAGAAGGGACATTGCGAGTATTTCGCCAGCTCCATGGCCGTAATGCTGCGCTCGTTGCACATCCCATCGCGCATTGTCACCGGATTTCGTGGTGGCGAATTCAACGACCTCACCGGTCAGTATCTTGTACGCGCGAGCGACGCCCACTCCTGGGTTGAGGCCTATTTTCCCGGTGCTGGATGGATCAGCTTCGATCCCACACCCGCCGGAAGCGTGCCGACGCGCAGCGGCTGGTCACGTATGCAGCTTTATATGGACGCGGCCGCATCGTTCTGGCGCGAGTGGATCATAAACTACGACGTCAACCACCAGCGCACTCTGGGCAAGGATACCGTCACCAACACTCGGCATTTCCTCGATGATGCCCGCCGCTGGATTGGACGCCGACATCGCGCCATGTTGCGCTCGGCACGGCGCGTTCACCGCCATATCAGCGATTTCCCTATGCAATGGCTGGGCGGTGTCCTCATCGTTCTGGCGCTCCTGTTCGCGCTGTTGAATCTTCCGCGCCTGGTGCGAGCGCTGCGCGCCCTGAGTCTGCGCGCCCACCCGGAGCGAGCCCCGCGCGAATCCGCCGCTCTCTGGTATGAGCGCATGGTGAGCCGCCTGGCAAGACTTGGGTGGCGAAAATTGCCGTCGCAAACTCCACTGGATTTTGTGGCCGCGATTCAGGAAGCGGAGTTGCGCAAGAAGGTGGCCAGATTCACGCACGCCTACGAATCAGCCCGCTTTGGCGAATCAGCCAGCGATGCTCAGAGTCTTCCCGAACTCTTCCGAGACATCTCAACCCGCGATACAGCAGATTCAGCCGAGACCAAGAGCCAAGCCGTCTGCTAGGGAGATGGTCATACCGATGGTAGGAACTCATGAATGGGCGGATCACCGTGGAAGAGCGGTTCCGGTTTGGGGTGGAAGAGCGGCCCTTCAGGGCCGCGTAAGATCATAAAAATGAGCGAGGGCTTCAGCCCCGGTGATCCGTGAGCCGCTGCGTTCCCTAAAACCGATGCACGACGCCAACACCCACATAATAATTGTGCTGACGGCCACTCTGGGTCGTGACCGTGTAATCAGGCAGCCCGGAGTAAAAATCACGCGCCTCAGCCCGCACGCCCCAGCTATGCCAGAACCAGACGTCCAGGCCTGCTCCAAACTGGACTACACCGGTGTTGGTGCCGGTTGCACCTGGATTCGGGCCATAGAAATTGCGAACCGGAGCTTCCCGAAAGCGGCCGTACCCTCCACCGACGCTAACCCATGGGGTGACCGAGTCACCGGAGAAAATGTTCACTCGCACAGACGGAGTGATAAAAAGCGCGCCGATGTCTTTAGGAATCGAGTTGGCGTAGGTATTCAGGTCCATACGCGGATAAATTGCCACCGGCAGTTCCGCATAGATGCCGAATATCCTCTTGCTCGTGAGCAAACCGGCCGTAATTGAACTCAACTGTTTCTTCGTTTCCGAAATGAATCTTCGGATCGAGATCACCTGCAGGCGGATTCAGGATGCTCCGGGTACTCACGAAGCTCTTCCCCGCCGTCACCGAAACTTCATTCACCTGCGCCACTGCGCTGGAGACTACGACAAGAATTGCAACCAATAAAACAGCGAGACGCTGAGCTGACATCTCTCCTCCGGGTATTGAGGGATGTAGTTTTTGTTTCAATAAGATTAGCACGCTCGGCCAGATACGGCTGAAATCCTGAGTACCGTCCTAGATGCCCCGCTCCCACCCGTCTGGAAATCGATATCTGACCACATCGGATGCTAGAATCAAATAGCTAGGTTTCCCGCTGATTATTTCCCAGTGTCCACAAGAAAAACCACATCCGCGATCGCGGGGCCAATCGCCCCGGTTGCCCCGGCCAAGGTCGGCTTTGTAAGCCTCGGCTGCCCGAAAAACCTCGTCGACAGCGAGGTCATGATGGGCATGCTCGCCCAGGCCGGCGCCGAGCTCACTCCCAACGCGGAGAATGCCGACGTTATCGTGGTCAATACCTGCTCCTTCATCGGCACCGCCCAGCAGGAATCCATCGACACCATCCTCGAGATGGCCCGCCACAAAACCGGCGGCAAGGCGAAACGCCTGGTCGTCGCCGGATGCCTGGTCGAGCGCTTTCATGACGAGATCCGCAAGAACATTCCCGAGGTCGACGCGGTCGTCGGCACCGGCGAACTAGACAAGATTCTGGCCGCCGCTGGCGTGGCATCCACACCTCGCACGCCAAGTCCGTTCAATATTCTCACCTCGCGCCCCGAGGGCGATCATCGCCGCGAGCAAGGCCGCTTCGATCGTAACGCCTGGGATGGCGCCGTCGCTGATCTTCCCAACTATCTCTACGACGATCACACGCCGCGCATCTTGACCACGCCGCGCTCTTCGGCCTACATCAAGATTGCCGAAGGCTGCGATCATCCCTGCACCTTCTGCATCATTCCTCAGCTCCGCGGGCAGTTTCGCTCACGCCGCTTCGAATCAGTCATCGCCGAAGCCGAGCGCCTCGCGCAATCGGGCGTCCACGAAATCACCCTGATCGGCCAGGACACGACCTGCTACGGCGAAGATCTCGACCTGAAAGACGGACTGCCGCTGCTTCTCGAAAAGCTGGCAGCCGTCGACGGCCTCCGCTGGATCCGCTTCCTCTACGCGTATCCCAACAAAATCACAGGGCGCCTGCTCGACACGATCGCTGCCCACGACAACATCTGCTCCTACATTGACGTTCCGCTGCAACACGCGTCGCCAACGGTTCTGAAGCGCATGAAGCGCGGCGGTGGCGCTGACCTGTTCCTGCGCTCGATCGAGAAAATGCGGCGTGTCATCCCAGAAGTCACTCTACGCACGTCCTTCATCGTCGGCTTCCCCGGCGAAACCGAGAAAGAATTCGACGAGCTTTGCGACTTCGTAAAAGAAGCTTCCTTCGAGTGGATGGGAGCCTTCGGCTATTCCGACCAGGAAGGCGCAGGCGCTTATGACTATGACCAGGAGAAGAAGCTCTCCGCTCGCGAGATCGAGAGCCGCCGCAAGTCGCTGATGTCGATCCAGAAGAAGATTAGCCGCGCCAGCAAGAAAAAGCTGATTGGCCGCGAATTCGATCTCCTGCTGGAGGGCCCATCGACCGAAACCGACCTCCTTCTCGAAGGTCGCACCGCGATGCACGCCCCCGAAATCGACGGCAAAGTTTTCGTGAACGACTATCCCGAAGGCGACGAACCGAAAGAGGGCGAGTTCTACCGCTGCCGCATCACGGAAGCGCACGATTATGACCTCGTCGCCGAAATCGTTTGAAATCTCGCGTAGAGACGGGGCAAGCTCCCGTCTTTACAAAAAACTATGCCGCGTAAAGGCACCATCAAGCTTCGCTGTCCGATCTGCAAGAAGGCCGTCAAGTCCGCCGACCCCGACTTCCCTTTCTGCAGTGATCACTGTCGCCAGATCGACCTCGGCAAGTGGGCCAGCGGAGGCTACGTAATCTCCTCGCCCGTCACCGACGCCGAAGAAGAAATCCGTCAAGACATCCCCGACGAGGACGGAGATTGACCGAAAAAGTGACCGACTCCTCGCTCGCAGATCGCCGCCACCCCGAAAGCTCCGCTCTGGGCCACTCTCGTCGCCACCTTCTTCGGCATCGGACGCCTCAAGCCCGGTCCCGGCACCTGGGGCTCAGTCGCCACCGTCATCCTCTGGGCGCTCGCGAGTTCCCGAATCCCCGTCGCCAGCCGAACCTGGGCAACCATCATCGCGGCCCTCGCCGTAACTCTCATCGGAATTCCGGCGGCCACGCTGGTAGCCCGCGCGACCGGAGGCAAAGACCCGCAATTCGTCGTTATCGACGAAGTCGCCGGACAACTCATCACCCTCATCGCCGTCCCGCTCGGTTGGAAAACCTTTCTCGACGGGCCTTATACTCTTTCGTGTCTACGATATTCTGAAGCCGTTCCCCATCCGGCGATTGGAGCGGCTTCCCGAAGGCTCGGGTATCGTATTCGACGACGTGGGAGCGGGCTTATACGCGCTCGCCGTGATGCATCTTCTGCTGCACTTCGGTCTTCTAATGAAGTAGCAATAAAGCTTTTACTGAAAACTAACAACTGAGAGCTGATAGCTGTCCTTATGAGCATCTCCGACCGCCTGCTGGGGAAAAAAGACGTGAACGGCAAGCCGCACATCGAGGCGATCGCGCCCGCCTTTGCTTTGCCCGGCGGTGAAGTCCGCATCTCCGGAAAGAGCCTGCGTCCCCACGAACTGCGTCGTCCAAGCGTCCGCTTCGGAGAGATCGAAGGCTCGGTCCTGATCAGTTCCGACGACTTCGTCGTCGCGCGCGTCCCCGACGAAGCGCAATCCGGTCCAATCGTAGTCGGCACCAACGGCCAAGTCAGCAATAGCCGCTCCGATTAAGGTCGCCGTTCCCGTCGCCGACAATCTTCATCCGGTCACGAATCCAGCCATCGACCGCGAAGGCAACATCTTCGTCACCTTCTCCGGATCGCGCGGACAAAAAGTGCCGGTATCGATCTTCAAGATCGACACGAACTACGCCATGAAGCCGTTCCTCAGCGACATGATGAACGCCACGTCGATCGCCTTCGATCGCGCCGGAGAGATGTACGTTTCCTCGCGGAACGACGAAGCCGTCTACAAGGTCGCGCCCAACGGCACCATGTCCACGTACGCCGAAGGCATGGGCGTCGCCACCGGAATCGCCTTCGACCGCGAAGAAAATCTCTACGTCGGCGACCGCAACGGAACCATCTTCAAAATCTCGCGCGACCGCCAGATTTTTGTCTTCGCGACGCTCGAGCCGAGCGTCTCCGCCTATCACCTAGCCTTCGGACCCGCACGGAGACCTCTTCGTCACCGGTCCCAGCACCTCGAGCTTCGACTGCGTCCACAAGGTCGATCCGCACGGGACCGTCTCCGTCTTCTATCGCGGCCTCGGACGTCCGCAAGGCCTCGCGCTCGATCGTCGAAGGCAACATCTACGTCGCTGCGTCGCTGGGCGGAAAACGCGGCATCGTGAAAATCACTCCACAAGCCAAAGCCACTCTCGAAGTCTCCGGCCAAGGCCTGGTCGGACTGGCCTTCGCTCCCGGCAAGTCCGCCGTTCTAGCGACCAATAGCGCAGTCCACCACATCTCGTGGGGAATTCAGGGACTACCGCTGCTGGGGGAATAGCTGTCAGTTCTCAGCTCTCAGTTGTCGCGCCACACCGCGATACGAATCCGCCACCACCCAAGCTCCCGCCGTCAGCGCCACGGAAATAATCGTCTCGCTCCATACAAACGCGTTCTTCGATCCCGCCGCCACGATCGGGAACCCACACCAGCACCGTGAACATGCCGATCTGCAACGCCGAGAGCACCGCTGCCAGCCGCGCACACACCCCTGTGAGCACCGCTACGCCCGCCGCGAGAAACGCGCAGCCACAGAAATACGCCCAGAACACATGCCATGGCAGCCATCCCGGCACCAGCCCAGCGGTCTCTTTGAGATAAGTGAAATGGGCCACGCCGAACGGGATCATGGCCAGTCCGTAGAGCAGCCTCGCAAAGCGCAGCCCCTTGTCGCCGGTCGCGAAAACTAAGGCGCTGCCTGTCCCAGTCACTTGCGAACCAGGCAAACAACACCCAGGCGCCCGCCACCATCACCGCGGTCTCACCGATGCCTGACCAGGGATCCTGCTTCGTGGGCGCGCGAAAAATGTCAGGCACTCTCCACACCAGCACCCAAATCAGGAGACAGCCAAGCAGCACGCGGGCAGCCGGAGCGGCGGTGCGACGCCAAAGCAGGCCGATGCCGCATCCCAGGGAAACCAACGCGCAGAGATAAACCAGCACCTCCCGCGCGGGCACACTCTTCGGCACTGGCTGCCATACTGGGGTGAAATCGCCTTTGATCAGGCCCAGGATTCCAAGCCCGATAAATGTCGCCGCAAAGACCACATGTCCCACGCTCGCGATGCGCATCCCTATCCTCCCCGCGGTGTTCCAGCTCCATCAGGCACAATCATCCGGGTGTGCCAGATTCCGGGAATTGTACAGGGAAGGGACCCACTGGCGGGAAGCCCGTGGTCTGCGTAGTAGGTCAGTTTTATATCAGGATATCGCTTTAGCGATACCGCACCTTCTTAGAACTCAGGTACCCCTTCAGGGCTGGACATCAAGAGCCTAGTGTTTTTCAACAAACTCCTCAGCCGTGCCCCATTCAATTTAGGATCGTTCTCTTACTCGCTCACTCGTCAATGTTGCCGTGCCTTGTCCTTCACCATGTACGCATAAGGGAACAGCGTTTCGTCGTGGTGCCCCAGTTCCTGAATCCAGTCCAGCATGCCCTGCTCGGCAACCGGGGAGAGCGGAAAAAACTCGAATCCGGTGCGCGCGTTGGTGCTATGCCGCACTGTAGCCAGCAGCTCGAAGCGAACACTATGCATAGGCAGTTCGATGACCACGGTTTCTCCGACCTGGGGAGCTCCACACACCAGCGCCGACATCCCGCGCATGCTGAAGTCGAGAGAAACTCCCCGCGTGTAGACCGGACCAAACCGCAGGTAGCGTTGCAGCATGACAGGGACACTGGATACATAGCGCGGTTCCCGCCGGCGTATCTCGAACGCGCGCGAACGGAGTGGGGTCCTCCGGCTTTCGACGAACATGTCGTGCTCCTTCAGGAAATGCGGCGGTTGATGGAGTTGCGAGTTATGAGTTGCGAGTTGGGGGAAGTTACTCTTACCGAAGTTACGATGGCAAACCGCACCCCAGTCCCGGATCGGCCTGCAGGCAGGCCCGAATCACTCCCAGCAATTCCTCGTTGTCAGCCGGTTTCTGGAAGAAGGCAACCGCTCCCGACTCGAGCGTACGTTTCTCATTCGCCTCCGGGTCGCGCGCCGTCAGTACGATCACCGGAACACAGGAGAGCGCCGGATATTCTTGCAGAGTCTTCAGCACCGAGAATCCATCGCCCGCGGGTAAGCCAAGGTCCAGGATGATGAGGTGCGGACGCTCCTTTAGAGCCATCGCGATGGCAGAATAACCGTCACAAACATTCAAGGTCTCGAAGTGATTGGCCCGCAGACGCAGGCTCAGCGCCTGCCGGAGGTCTGGATCGTCATCCACCACCATGATCTTGGCTCGTTTCACCGGCTGCTCATCGTTGCAATTTTCAATGCGCATCGTTTTCTTTCTCCTTATTCTTTGTGATTTCGTTGGTTGCGAAGTCCCCGCTGAATCACATCAGTGACATGATCGGCAACGCTCCAGACTTGCTGTTCCAGCGTTCTTGTGTCAGTCGCGTCAGGGACTGGAATTGACTCAGCCGTCACCTGCAAGGTGCCGTTGCCCTTCACCTTCGGCAAGGCTCCGACCTGATCGCGGATGCGATCCAGCAGAATGTTGACGCGCTGCATATCTGTCGAGGCGACCACAAAGAAGGTTTCGCCGGATCCACTGCTTTCCATGGTTGGCAGAACCAGGTCCTTATCGACGTAAATGCACTGTCGAAGCCGCTCGAGGGAGCGCTGGCAGACTTCCTTCCAGCTGCCACGCAGAGCCTTCGAAAGCGGAGTCAGTTCCACGCGAACCAGCACAAGATGCTCGCGCAATCGTCCGTTATGGGCAATCACCGGCAGCAGCAGTTTGGCCAGTGAATACAGCGGCAAAGTGAACGAGAACGTGCTGCCCGCTCCGAGTTCGCTAGCAACCCACATTCTGCCGCCGTGACGAATGACAATCTCTTTGGCGATGTAAAGCCCGAGGCCAAGTCCGCTCTTATTGCCGTCGATGGCATTGGGATCCTGGTAGAGACGGTCGAAAACCTGGGAAATGCCTTCTGAAGGAATTCCGCGACCGCTGTCGGTCACCGAGAGATAGACTGCGCTTCGATCGGTCTCTACGATCGACGCTTTCACCGTGACCGAGCCATCCGCCGGAGTGAACTTGATGGCATTGTCGATCAGGTTGATCAGCACTTCGAGAGCACGGTCGGGATCTGCATAGACCAGAGGAATCGTCTGATCGAGCACAACCTCGAGGCGCACGCGACTTTCGTCCGCTGTGGGACGCATCATTGCCATTGCCTGCTGAATCAGCGAACCGATGTCGATGCAGCGCTGCTCGATCCTCAACTTGCCGCTGTCGGCGCGCGTTGCCTGCAGCAGGTCGCGGATCATCGCATGCAACTGATTCACGCTCTTCAGTACTGACTTGAGGTGATCGGTTTGGTTCGGCGCCAATGGACCAGCTAAACCATCCAGAAGCAAGGTTACATATTGGTAAATACTGGTCAGCGGCGTGCGCAGTTCGTGGGAAACGTGCGACAGGAACTGATCTTTGAGTTCCAGCTTTTGCTGGCGCGTGATTTCCAGAGCGCGCATCAGTTCCTTGCGTTCCACCGCATAGCGGATCGAACGTTCCATGTGTTTACAGGTGACATCGCCTTTGACCAGGTAATCCTGAACGCCCTGGCGAACAGCTTTCATCGCCAATTCGTCATCATCATGACCAGAAAGAATAACCACCGGAACATTGGGAGCTTTCTGCGTGATCCGGCGAATGGTCTCGGCACCATGGCTATCGGAAAGGTTCGGGTCGAGCAGTACCAGTGAAGGCGTTTCGACTTCCAGGCAAGCCAGAGCATCCGAGAGCCGCGTGACGCAGTTCACGTGGAACTTGCGCTTACTTTCGAGCAGGCGCAAACGGACCAAGTCGGCATCTCCGGGTTTGTCGGCAACCAGCAGAACTTGGGAAGAATCGCGTTCCGTCATTATGGTCTTCCTCTCGCAACACGGAATCCGTCACAAAAGTCCGTTCGCGCCTCTTGGCACGCGAAGGTGACTGGGGTTCCTTGTGATCACGTGCACAATCCGGCGTGATTTCCCACACACACAGTCAACTATCGGTTGCTCCGGTGAAGGCTTTAGACGCTAAAGACAAAGGCGAGCAGGAGAGAGAGGACACAAAAGCGGATATTCGGACACGACCTTTTGGACGTAGGTGGAAGCGCTGCGAACGATCGGACTCTACTTCTTGTAGACGGTGGGTTGTGGACCTTTTTCCAGCGCCTCGCGGTCCCAGATCATGCCTTCGCGAGTGTAGTTGGCAAGCTCAAAATCCTGGGTAAGTTCCAGGGCGTCGGTGGGACAGGCATCTTCGCAGAGTCCGCAGAACATGCAGCGGCTCAAATCGTAGGTGAAGTTGACGAGCTCTTTGCGGCGCGTTTTTTCGTTGCGCTCGCTGGTGACGACGATCAGATTTTCGGGACAGGCAAGCGCGCAGAGATCACAGGAAATGCAGAGACTCTCGTCGGTATCGGGATTGACGTTCAGGCGCGGCGCTCCGCGGTAGCGTTCGGCGACTTGCGGACGCTCCAGCGGATATTGCTCGGTGTAGATCTCTTTCGGATCCTGATAGCGAAACGTGACGCCCAGTCCCTGGATCAGATCGACCAGGAACACCTTGCGCAGGATTTCGGTCATTCCCATAACCCGCATAGGATATCACCGACGGGAAACAGGTAGATGTGAGATAGGTCACAGGAGGGCTTCGAGACAGAGACGCGGCAGACCGCGTCTCTGTGGAAGCGAAAACGATACGCAAAACGAGGGTACGGTTTATGGGTTGACGGTTTGCGAAAACAGATATTTGTAAGCGAGATAATTCGCGTCTCCCGCGTATTTAGCCTGAATCACGTGCGGACCGGCCGTCATGGTCGAAGTCGTGAACTGCGCGACTCCGCCCTTCAGCGGCACCGTCGCCACCAGTTTGCCGCTGACCAGGAATTGAATCAGCTCACCGTCCGGCGGAGGCCCCGCGATCGAGTTCATGGTGACGGTGAACGTCACTGCTTGTCCGACGACCGATGGGTTCACGGACGAAGTGAGCGCCCCAACCATCTTTGGGATCAGGAGGTAGCAGGCCGAGTTTGTCGAGAGCGCGATGACTCCGAAATCGTTCGCCTGCACCGAGTAGGTCTGTTGGCTCTTGCTGAGCCCTGCCAGCACAGCGAAATCCTGCATGCCCGCAGTGGGTGTGTGCAAGAAACCGTGCAGAAAGCCACTCCCGGTGATCAGAGAGTTGCCGACAATCCATCCCTTGTTGCTGACGCCAAGCGCGGAACTCGAACTGCCGCCAAGCGTGCCGAGATCAACAATTCCAGTGCTGGGCGTATAGGAAAAAGCGTGCTTGCTTCCGTTCGCAATCTTAGTTTGCCCCACGACCGTTCCTGCGTTGTTGATGGCGTAGGCGAGAGTGCCGGACGATCCCAGGTTCTGGAAACCACCGGATTGCGTCCAGGTAAACCCCGTGGTGGTGTTGCTGCCATTCGGGAAATAGTAGCCGACAACCTCATTCGAGGAGTTGATTGCGACCGCACTGGCTCCGCCAAGACTGGTGAGGGTTGGCGTCAGATCCTGCATGCCGCTGGCCTGGGTCCAGAGAAATGCGTGCTGCAAATTCGCAGTGGTGTAGGCCATGCCAACAGCATCGCCGGCATCGTTGATGCCGCTGGCCGCGCTCAGCGGACCCCCAAGCGACCCAAGAAACTGTGCGCCGGTGCTGGGGCGATAGATGAATGCCTGCTGGCTACCGGAATGATCGGGATCTCCGGCACCGGCGACTTGTGCGGAACTGTTGATGTCAGCGCCAGCGACGTTTGTCCCTGGGACGACAAGGGTCATGGCTCCGCCCAGGCGGGTCCAAATCGCCACCTGGCTCACACCGCTCACAGTGCTATTTATGACGACCTGTCCGCTGTTGTTGATCGCAATCAGAGAGTTCGCCATCGAGCCGGGAATCTTTACTACGCTAAACATGACCTGCGCGGATGCGAAGGAGCAGAACACGAGAGCAATCAGGGCGACGAGTGCAGTTTTACGGGTGACTTTCACAGGGGTCCTCCTCTGTGGAGCGAGCATCAGGGCGCGGGTGTCTGAAGGTTCCTGGGTCACGGGACACCGCACCGGACAGGTAAAGTGCAATCCCGATGCCGTTTTTCATCTTTGATTCTTTTTTAAGGAATATCACCTAACTGTATGTTAGCAATGCAGTTGTTGCGTTAGATTTCACCTATTCACAGGGTCGAGTGGGCCCCTGCGCAAAATCGGGAACGTTACATGGGAAGTAAACTTCCCACCGCGAAGGCGACCTTTTGACCGTTAGAATGGATCGAAGGAGCGGGAATCCGTCTCCCTTAGGAAAATGAAAAATCCCGCTGTCGCAATCCGTCCTGCTGAGGGTCAGCCCGCTGGGGCTTCGTCCGATGAGCACTCTTCCGACGAACTGTGGATGCAGGAAGCTTTGCGGTGTGCCCGGCGGGCGCTCGAATCCGGCGAAGTGCCGGTCGGAGCGGTCGTGGTCTGCAACGGCGAGGTAGTCGGACGAGGCTGGAACCGGAACCTGACCGACAACGATCCGACGGCGCACGCGGAAGTGGTTGCGTTGCGCGAAGCCGGACAAAACGTGGGCAACTACCGGCTCGGCGACTGCGAACTGTTTGCTACAATTGAGCCGTGCGCCATGTGCGCAGGAGCGGCCGTTCACGCCCGCGTGCGTCGGCTGGTATATGGTGCCGACGACCCGAAGGCAGGCGCTGTCCATTCGATTCTGCAGGTGGTCAATCACCCGAACCTGAATCATCAAATGGAGATCCGGGGCGGTGTTTTGGCCGGACGTTCGGCGGAGATATTGCAGGGGTTTTTTAGGAATCGTCGCTAGTCGTGGTCGTTCGTCGTTCGCTTTTCTTGCCAGCCTTAACTGACGACTGAACACTGACGACTGAGAACTGTTGTTCGGAGAGGTGCGTGAGTGGTTGAAACGATCCGCCTCGAAAGCGGACATACCTTAACGGGTATCGTGGGTTCAAATCCCACCCTCTCCGCCATATTTTCCGCTGGCTCAAACCTATGAATGCTGCCGTTCAGACCCCGTTCGACAGCGTTGAGAATGCCCAGCGGTACGTGCATCTTCTGGTCGAGGCGATCGCCGAGGCGAAGCAGGAAATCGCAACCGACATTGGGGCGGCCGAGCAATCCAAGTCGGACCGGCGGATGCAGGCCTTGCAAGTGGTGCAGGTAAAACTCGATCAGTTGGAGCGACACCTGCAGACCAGCAGCCGCCTACTCAATGACCTGCGCACCTTGCGCCGGCTTCTGCTGGATGAACGGATTGAAACGCCTGTAGTGAGCGAATCCGCGGACGACTCCCAGGGCGAGGATCCCGCAGCTTAGCCCTCAGGCTCGCAATTTTTCCGCAAACTTCTTTTCGAGCTTCGCCAGCTTCGGCGAAATCACAAACATGCAGTAAGGTTGGCGTGAATTCTCGTTGTAGTAATTCTGGTGGTAGCCTTCGGCCACATGGAATTCCTCGGCCGGCTCGACCGCGGTGACAATCGGCTCCGGGAAAGCCTTGGCTGCGGTCAATTCCGCAATCGTATTCTCGGCAATCTTCTGCTGGTCATCATCCGCATAGAAAATCACGGAGCGGTATTGCTCGCCCGCATCATTGCCCTGCCTGTTGAGCGTCGTGGGGTCATGCACCGCAAAAAATACATCGAGCAGATCACGGTAGCTGATCTGCGCCGGATCGAACGTGACGCGTACCACTTCGACATGCCCGGTATCGCCGTCGCACACCTGTTTGTAGGTTGCCTGGTCGGCGCGTCCGCCCATGTAGCCCGACTCGACGTGGGTTACACCGGTCAAACGCTGGAAAATGGCCTCGATGCACCAGAAACATCCACCGCCGAAAACTGCTGTCTGTTCTTTAGACATGCCCGTTAGATGCCTTTGCCTGAAGGAAGTTTCGACTGCCCTCCGGCTGGGAATCGCCGTTTTGCTGGAAACTCGGCAATGTTCGTGCAACCAAATATTCGCATAACCGCGGAAGAGCGGCCCTTTCAGAGCCTGCCCTGAGCCTGCCGAAGGGGCCGCGTAAGTGCTCAAATGAATATTCGCTTCAGCTCCAGTGGTCGCCTTTTATTGGACTTCGAGCGACACCACATCGCCCTCGCCATTTTGACGTTCGCGATAATTGACGGCCACCGCCTTGTTCTGCCATTCACAGGAAAACTCATCGGCCCCGATCAGCACAACATGTTTGCTATCCCGAATATGCATCTTCAAAGTGCGGCTTCCGAACACGACGGTCAGCAACGCTTGCGGAGCCGCCGAGCAATCAATGCTGGTCAGCTTGCCTCTGATGAATCGAACTGGACCCGCTGAAACCGCGGTTGTCTGACTCTCTCTTTCCCTGAGAGCCGGTGGATTGTCTTCAGGATTGCGATTACGCGACGCCGGACCATCTTCCGACCCTCGGATCACCAGGCGCGCCCCCGGCGCTTTCATCTGTTCTTTGACGACCTCAGCCTGCTCCAAGGCCACACTGGCATGGCCCGCCACGTCTGGATTTCCGCTGCTCGTAAGCTTGCGCAACAATGCGATGGCCTCGTCGATCTTACGATCTGCCAGGTAGATATTGGCCAGATTGAATTGATAGGTTTCGTTCCGGGGCGACAATTCCACTGCCTTCAGCATGGTTGCCAGACCCTTGTCGGGTTCGCCCGACAAAGCCTGCGCATAGCCCAGCAGCGAATAGGCATCGGCCAGCTTCGGATCAAGGGCGATCGCCGCCTCCAGCTCTTTCTTGATCGCGTCCGACTTCGCGCCTCCGGCGAGACCGCCGGAGCGATTCATGAGTAGTGCATTGTAGTAGTGCAGGCGAGGGTCTTTGCTGTCGCGCTCCGAGGCGCGCTTCAAATATTCCGCGGCTTGCTCGAACTCCTGCCGCTGCAGGTACGCATACCCGATACCGCGCAGCGCGGACGCGTTGTTAGGGTCGAGGTTCAGCACATCCTGGAATTCCCCAAGCGCCCGGTCGTGGTGGTCAAGAGAGTGGGCATCGACATCGGCGAGCACCGCGTGTGCATCGGCCGCACTGACGGGCGTTTCAGTAAACTGCGCCGCCACGATGTTGGACGGAGTAGGAATTGGATAGTATTTGAATCTGCCGCTGCTCAAATAGTCACGCAGAACTTTATCGAAACCTTCCGGAGCCATGCCAAAAGCTTGCTGGAATGCCTGTTCGACCGGCTTCTTCTGATTGATCAAGGCGTCGAAATAATCGGCAACTTTCGGCATAAGTTGCTTGTCGTAAAGATAATGCACGACCAGACCCGACTCCTCATAGAACGTGTTGCGATGGTCTCCACTCTCGTTGTAGGTCTTGGTGTATTGCCGCACCCGCAGCAACTCAGTGACCCGCATCATCCCGTTCTCTTGCAGAATGCGATAAGTCTCTTCGGGAATCTTGCCGACGCGGGCCTCTTTGCTATCCACCTCAATGCTCGAGAAATATTCAGCGAAGCCCTCCTCGAACCACGGATCGGTACGGACCGACAGGTTGCCGTTCATCAACTGGTGCGCGTATTCGTGAAACACCACCGACCAGGGATTATCGACCGACATGTCGAGCATGATGAAGCAGCGGTCGTCTCCACTCTGAAAAAAGCCAGCCATCTCGGTGGGCTTCCCGTGGAATACGGGCGCCATTGACCGCATCTCTTTCGAACTGCGCAAGGCAACAATCTGCAGGGGGATGGGCAGATTCACGTTCGCCTTGGTCATGAGCGTTCCGAACACCGACCGCATCTGCTCGAAATGGAGGGCGACGTCGCGGCCGCGTTTCGCGCCGGCATCGGTGATCACCGAGAAATTCGGCGACCGGACTTCGACCCACTGCGGCTCGGCAGCGAGGCTCAGGCACGGTACAAGAGCGCAGGTCAGAACGATGAACTTTTTGAGGAAGCGCATGAATCGATATATCCGCGAACAAAGAGTGATCGTACCGCAGAAGTGAGGTAGCGGCGAGGGATTACGATGGCGTTGTCATTCCACAGTCACGGCAGCGGCGAAACAGTTTGTGGAAACGACTCTGCGAATGCGGGCAACACCGTGGAAGAGCGGCCTTTCGGGGCAGCGTAAATCGCCTCGAATCAACGCGGGCTTCAGCCCTGGTGGTCGCCGTTTCCCACGGCGCCGGAGTTTTTCACAACGGGTAGGTTAGTCCGCGACTTACACCGAGACTGTAAACGAAGTCTCCGTACGAGTTACTGGACGGTACAGCGTGTCGCGCTCGATCGGCTCGCGTCCGGCTTCCTTGATCAGGCGGACCAGGTCATGCCGCCGCAGCCCTTGCGGAGTGGTCGCCCCCGCATCGTGGTAAATCTTTTCTTCGACCACCGTGCCGTCGATGTCATCAGCCCCGAAGCGCAACGAGATTTGCGCGATCTTCGGCGTCATCATCTGCCAGTACGACTTGATGTGCGGGAAGTTGTCGAGCACCAGGCGGCTGACCGCGATCTGCTTGATGTCTTCCATGCCGGTCGTTGTGAACAGATGTTGCAGCGGCGTATTCGCCGGATGAAAGGCCAGCGGGATGAAAGTCTGGAAGCCGTGGGTTTCGTCCTGCAAGGTGCGCAGTTTGAGCAGGTGATCGACGCGGTCTTCGTCGTTCTCGACGTGACCGTAGAGCATGGTGGCGTTCGACTTCAATCCGATCTGGTGGGCGAGGCGTGCGGTGTCGAGCCATTCGCCGCCATCAATCTTGTGATCGCAGATGATGTGCCGCACTCGATCCGAGAAAATTTCAGCGCCGCCGCCAGGGAGCGAATCGACTCCGGCCTCTTTCATCTTCACGAGCGTCTCGCGGATGGTCAGCTTCGATCGCTTCGCCAGATAGGCGACTTCGACCATGGTGAAAGCCTTCAGGTGAACCTGCGGGAAGCGCCCTTTCAATCCAGAAACGAGGTCGAGAAAATACTGGAACGGCAAATCGGGATGCAGGCCGCCGACAATGTGAAACTCAGTGACGGCTTCCGTATATCCGGAAGCGGCCGTCTGAAAGGCTTCTTCGAGCGCCATGGTGTAGGCGCCGGGAGTATCCTTCTTGCGTCCAAAAGCGCACAAGCGGCAGGCGGCGACGCACACATTGGTCGGATTGATGTGCCGGTTTACGTTGAAGTACGCCGTGTCGCCGTGCATCCGCTCGCGCACCCAGTTGGCGAGCCAACCAACGGCCAAGATGTCGCCAGTACCGTAAAGGGCGAGGGCATCGGCTTCGTTCAGGCGCTCTCCGGCGAGAACCTTATCTTTGATAGGGACGAGGCGCGCGTCATCGGTCTGAAATGCGCGGGCCTGAGATGAGACTGGCATCTCGTTTATGATACCGCAGGATTGCCGAGTTTCTATGCCGTTGCCGCCGCAGCTCGCAGCTGCACCCGTTGCTCCACCGTCCCGGCCCGCAGCAAACGTTGCCACATTACTACCGATGGCCACACGGTAGCTACGATCATCGCCCAGGGCAGCACCGCTGAAATCCAGAACAAGCTCGTCGCGTAGCTGAGCAGACTGATCCAGGTCAAGGTAACGAACAAGCCGAAGAGGAAGGCGGTGCGCCGCTCTCCGGCTCGCATCGACAGCCGATAAGAGCACACCGCCTGCACCATTAGAGAGAACGGGAATGCCACCACCAGATCGATGAAGTAGTGTTCCCCGGTACCTAGAGTTGCCATTATGGTGAAGACAACGAAGACCATAGCGATCGCCCGGACCCAGCGCGCGAGCCCCTTCGAGTTCCACCACACCAGCAGCACCCAGGTCATGTGCAGCGAAGGGATCGCGTTGCGCAGGCCCTTCACCAGGATCGGCTGGACCTGCCACTGCGCCACTTCAGCAATCGAGGGCGGATGCCCGGGAAACCCCGCTCCAAAAACGTGCATTGGGCCGCAGGCCGGCAGCAGGTTGTAGAAGAGGAATCCAATCGGCGCCGTGACCACGAAAACGATCATTACCATCATGGCGTCCCGCACGCTGCGCCGCAATTGCGCGGCGAACGTCAACGCCAGCGCCCACGGCAGGGTGTTGTAGATGACCAGGGAGGCGACCTGCAGGGCCGGCAACTTCGAGAAAGCCTGCCCCATCAGAAAACTGATTTGCAACCGCATACTGCAATCAAAGGCATACAAAAACAGATCGAAGGTCTTCGGATGGAGCATTTCTGTAACGTGGTGCATCGAACCCGCAAACCAATCCAGCGTGATCACCGGAATCGACGGCACAAAACAGCACAGTAGAAGCTTTCGGTCTGCCCGCTCCGCCCAAATGATATGTTCGCCCAGCACGACGACCGTCGCCAGGCTGACAAATGCGCAGGCGCCCATGAAGATCAGCTGCGAGCCTCCTCCCCAATAGTCCAGCGCAGCCAGGAAACTCCCGCCCCCCACAACCCAGAGCAATTCTCGCCACGAACGCCGGATCACCGCATACGCGATCAGAGCGCAAACCAGTCCCACTGCCAGATACGCAGAAACCAACAACGTGCGGTGGTTCGAGGAAAGCGCGAGTAACGCCGCGAGGAGCAGTCCGCTGAGGCCAGCTTTAAGGATTTGCTTGCGATCTGAAGGCATAACTCGGGTTGCGCCCCGTCGAAGTACGTCGTCAACTAGACGATGCGACTTGACTCACTTGCGGATAACAGACCCCGCCTTCCAACTCTAAGGAGCAGTGCGGGTGGCCGGCAATCCAGTTATCGCTGGCGAAATTACGAGAGTAATGCGGCGGTAAACCTGATCACTTGCCGAGCAGACGGTCGGCGGCCACAAACAAAAAGAACACCACCGAGATCACTCCGTTCATGGTGAAGAACGCGGCGTTCAGCATGCTCAGGTCGTTGTGACGAACCAGCGTGTGTTCGTAGAGCAAGAGGGCGGCCACGGCAGCGACTCCCACTATCGCAAGCTTGCCTAATCCGAAGGTGACGATCAGTGCGACCAGCAGGCCGAGCATGACGAGATGAAATACGCGTGCAACGATTAGCGCGTTCTTGATTCCGAGATAACGCGGAACCGAGTGCAGCCCATGGCCGCAATCGTAGTCGTAATCCTGGCAGGCGTAGATCACGTCGAACCCGCCGACCCAGAACGTCACGGCGGCGGTGAGCAAAAGAATCCGCGGATCAAGCGAGCCCCGTACCGCAATCCAGGCGGCGGCCGGCGCGATGCCCAGGGCAAATCCTAAGAACAAATGCGACCAGCGGGTGAAACGCTTGGTGTAGGAATAGAGCAGCACCACTGCCAGCGCGACCGGAGAAAGCCAAAGTGTCAGGCGATTCAGTTGCGAAGCAGCCAGAACAAAGATGCCGCAGGAAATCGCCACGAACGTACTGACAAACGCTGGCGTGAGTTGTCCGACCGGCAAGGCGCGAGTCGCGGTGCGTGGATTAGCAGCGTCGATCGAGGCGTCTGCCAGTCGATTGAAGGCCATGGCAGCAGAGCGCGCAGAGACCATGGCGACGACGATCCATCCCAATTGCCGCCACGCAGGCAAGCCTCCGGCGGCCAGTAGAGCTCCGCAGAGCGCGAACGGGAGCGCAAAAATCGAGTGCTCCCACTTGATCATCTCGAGCGTGATTTTCAGATTGCGGAAAAAGGCCACGGGATAATTGTACGGCTACTAGCTACTAGCTCCTGGCTCTTCTTTAGGAGGTGGGTCTATCCGCCGCTTGAGCATCACAGCCCAGAAAATTCCAAACGCTACGGAGACGGATCCTAAAAGAAAGTACGAGACCCACGAATAGGACAACCTCTCCCGCAAGCACAGCTGAATTCCCTCTCCGAGCCAAACCCCACCAATGCACGACCACAATACGGCACTGTACAGCAGTCTCGCGGCCGAGTGCTTGCTCACGGAGGTGAGATCTATACGCACGACGTAAATATTCTGACTTCGAAACGCATTCTACTCCCCGCCCACTGTACCTTCCACTAGCGGGACAAACCGGCAACCTTCAAGGACCTCGACTTCGGGCTGCCCGTCAATCTTCCTTATGAGTTGCAATTCCTGACTGAAGGACGGACCGACTGGCAGAATCATGCGTCCGCCCTGGCGCAACTGGGCGAAGAGGGCAGGAGGAATCTCCGCGGTTGCGGCCGAAACAAGAATCGCATCGAAGGGCGCGTACTCGGCCCAACCCAGGCGTCCATCTCCGGCTTTGGTTTTCACGTTGCGATACTCCAGCCGTTGCAACGTGCTCTCCGCCGCGCCTGCCAGTATCGCGTCACGCTCCACCGAGTACACCCCGGCGCATAGCAGCGAGAGCAACGCGGTCACGTAGCCGGAACCGGTACCGATTTCGAGGACGCGATCAGTGGACTGGAGAGAGAGGTGCTCCAGCATTGCGGCCACGATATACGGCTGCGAGATGGTTTGGCCTTCGCCGATTGGCAATGGGTGATCTTCGTAGGCGGATTGCTGGAGAGATTCAGGAACGAAATTCGTGTCGCGGCACCATCCGCATCGCCTCGAGCACGCGCGGTTCGCGGATTCCGCACCCGGCGAGCTGCACACGGGCCATGGCCTCGCGCTGCTGCTGGAAGTCGCCGTTCTGCGGACGCATTAATAAGGCCCGATGATACCGCCGATGTTGCGTGCGGCTGGTTCGACTCGCTTCCCTCTCTTCTCCTGCGCCTCAATCATGTCGAGATACTTGTACGCCGATCCGGTATTAAAGAGCACAACTTTGTCAGCGGCGCTGAGAAAGCCTGCAGCCCGTAGCTTTTGGTAGGCGACGAGGGATGCCGCTCCTTCCGGTGCGGCGAAGATGCCTTCAGCGCTCGCCCAGTGGCGCGCAGCGGCGAGGATCTCGTCGTCGGTTGCCGCGACGGCCGTTCCGTGGCTTTCCTTTAGGATGTCGAGAATCAGATAGTCGCCATAGGCCTTCGGCACACGCAAGCCGGCGGCGAAGGTCTCGGCGCCCGCCCACATTTCGGAGACGCCCTTCCCTGCCTCCCATGCCCTCACAATCGGCGCGCAGCCAGCGGCCTGGACGGTGATCATCTTCGGACGCTCGGAGCCGATCCAGCCGAGTTCTTCCATTTCGTCGAAGGCCTTCCACATGCCGATCATGCCCACGCCGCCTCCGGTTGGATAGATGATCGCTTCCGGCAGTTTCCAGCCGAGTTGTTCGGCGACCTCGTAGCCCATCGTCTTTTTGCCCTCGACACGGAAGGGCTCTTTCAGCGTGGAGACGTCGAACCATCCTTCTTTGTCTTTTCTCTCCGCGACCATGCGGCCGCAATCGCTGATCAGGCCGTCAACCAGCGTGACGTGCGCTCCGTAGTAGTCGCATTCCATGCGATTGGCGATGGGCACATCTTTCGGCATGAAGATGTACGCTTCGATCGCCGCCGCAGCAGCGTAGGCGGCGAGCGCGCCTCCAGCGTTTCCAGCAGAAGGAGCAGCCAACTTTTTCAATCCATAATGTTTTGCCATGGTCACGGCGGCCGACATGCCGCGCGCCTTGAATGATCCAGTCGGATTCAGGCCTTCATCCTTGATGTAAACATTCGCATGCTCGCGGCTTGTGAGCATGGGAGTGAATCCTTCACCGAGCGTTACTGGCTTTTCGTTTGCCGGAAGCTCAGGGAGTACTTCGGCGTAGCGCCACATGCTGGCCACGCGTCCGGATAAATCTTCGCGGCGCAACTTCCGTTTCAGGCTGGCAAGATCGTAGCGGACATAGAGCACTCCACCGTCTTTGGGACAGGCATTTTGCGGGCGGTCGGCGGAAAGGTGGTCTCCGCAACGCGTGCATTCAAGGTAGGAGATTCGCATCGAGGGAAGGATAGCATCTTGGCCGTTATGGTCATCTCGTCCGCAAGTGCCGAGTCTACCTACCCATGCTCAGAAGATAGACTGCACAATAGGCAAGCAGAATTAGCTGCACCCACCTGGAGGCAATCCTGTTCGTGGATTTGTTATATACAACTGTGTCAGCAGCGAGAGGTCCCTGCGTTGCGACGATTGGCTGGCGAGCAACGCTAGCAAACAAGTCGTCCCCGACGCGACAAAGCTAAATCCTTCGGAAATCATGTAAATAGTGGACTCGATGGGTAAATACTAGGACGAGAGTAAATACGATGACCGCGCTCATTAAAGTCAACCCGCTAAACATAAACCACCGATAGAACCTCATCGTGATCATTCCGAAACCTTTCTCAATGCAGGATGTGACCTGTCCGAGCTCGTTAGTCCCACGCTCGCAGGTGTTTCAGGTATCCAGCGATGCTCAGACCTGGCGTTCCCAGCGCTGGGGATCGCGGCTCCCATGAAAACACGCGATCACTACAAGTGTGTCGATTTCGACGCGAAAGAAGAGACCATACGGAAATTTATGCAGACGAGCGCGATGAACGTCTCGAAGAACGACTGGGAACTGGTGCGGGTTGTCCCGCATACGCAGCACAGTCTATCCAACTTCTTCACGAAAGCGCATCCCGAGGCCCGGAAGTCTCGCCTCGTACCAATCTTCTGCATTGATGAGTTCGGCTCGAGCAGCCGGCGTGAAGATTACTTGCATCGCTAGGGACGGCGTCGAGCCAACTCTGCCCGCAATTGTTCCCACATAACCGCTTGCGCTCGGTCCTGATCGTAACTGGACAGGCGCCTCGCCAATTCGGCCTTTTGGGCTTCGGGAAGTGGAACTTCAGCGTCGCCCAGACTGTCCCAAAGCTGGCCAATGAGGGCCAAACGCTCCTCCGGGCTCAACTGCGCGAGTTCGTCAGAATTGAGGCTTCCCATGCCCTCAAAGTACCTCTTTTCGACGCACGAAACAACCCTACGCCGGAATTCGTTTCAGCACTTCCTGCGCCCTCCGAAACCACGGCCGCTCGCGCCGTCGCAGATATCCCGGCATCGACGGCTTCTTATCCAGCACCTTCTGCGCCCATTCGCGCGCTTCGCCGTTCTTGCCTTCGGACGCCAGTAACTCCGCGAAATTCAAATAGGTCTCCGACAAGGTCGACGTGATCGTCACTTGCCGGAACAGCTTCTCGGCTTTTTCTTTTTGCCCGGTCTGGGCGTAGGCGTGGGCCAGCAATCCGGCGGCGCGCTGGAAGTCATAGTCGGACTCCTTGCTGACCACGCGTTCGAGGTCGGGCAGCGCGGCGGCGGCGTCTCCTAGCTGGATGGCACAGACTCCGCGACGGTAGAAGGGGTCGGGCGTATCGGCGCGGGCGGCGATGGCTTTGTCGAAGGCGGCGCGGGCCTGGGCGAGCTTGCCGTCATCCATGTAGAGGTCGCCGAGTTCTTCGTAGTTTCCGGCGGACGGGTTGTCGTGGATGGCGGCCTCTAGTTCGCGAATGCGCTTGCGGCGCGGGAAGACTTTGAACGACTGGCCAACTAATCCGATATCGGGCAGCGCTTCGATGGCAAGATAGATGATCGCGCCGATCGGGCCGAGAAATAGGATGACGAAAATCCAGTAGTTATCCGGCCGGCGGCGGATGAAGTGGACAATGGCCAGTCCCTGGAGAATGATGCCCCAGGGAAATAAGAAATATCCCATCTCGGTGCGGGCCTCGCTGGCCCTAGCGTGAGATTACACATTTGTGGAAGATGGAGAAAGTGACTGCGGGGTGGCAACGCGCCGCCGGAGTCACAGGAACTCTTTGGTAGAGACGCGGCTTGCCGCGTCTGCCGCTAGGAGCCACGATGTCGATTCAAGACGATGAGGCACAGATTCTGGCGCTGCATGAGGCAGGAGACCGCGCGCTGATGAGCGCCGATCTGGCTGTGCTGGCGCGCATCTTCGCCGACGACTACGTGCAGTACAACGAGGAAGGTAAGGCGTTCACGAAGCAAGACGTTCTGGATAACTTCCGGACGGGGGCAATTCGGTATCCGTCGATTGTGTCTACCGGGCGCTTGATTCGCATCTTCGGCGACACGGCAGTTGTGCATGGGTCGGAGTCGGATGAGGTGGAGGCTGGTGGAAAGCGGTTTGTCGTTCGCTACGTATATCTGGACGTGCTGCGGAAGAGCGACGGAGAGTGGAAGATCGTAGCTTCGCAGCTGGCGCGGCCCGGGGGAAGTTTGACCGAATGATAAGTGGAATCGCCTGTCTTTGTCAGACTAGGCTGTGCACGGGACTATGTGACTGGAAATGTACAATTTAGGTTAATGAAACAGCTATCTGCTTTTCTGATCGCGATCGTGCTTCTTTTGAGCAAAACCTCGCTCGTTAGATGCCAAGAATCAGACGGGTCCCACCCGATTCGTCATGATCAAGACTCGGTGAAAGCAAGAGAAGTCTCCAACCGAGAGGTCTGGAGGCATCGACTCGGCTATCGCAAACCAATCCACTCTGCAAACTCCAAAGGTTTTGGATACTTGGGAGGCGTCGGGCTTGAACTGATCATTGGAACCGACGGTAGCGTGATTTCCGCGAAGACCACGGATGGACCAAAGGAGTTCTATTCTGACGCCATTGCGCGGTCGCAAACGTGGAAATACAAACCTTTTCTGCGTTGGGGTCGCCCCATTGTTGTGCAGATCCAAGATAGGATCTCCATTTTGCCGCCGGAGCGCCTTCCTTCTGCACACATTCCATTTCCGAAGGTGGGCGATTGGAGCACGTTGGTTATTACGCTTGAACGAACCGGATGCTACGGGACTTGCCCAAGCTACAAGGTCGAAATCCGTGGCGACGGGACTTTCCTTTACACAGGCAAGTCTTTCGTTGCCGTTTCGGGAGAGCGCCGGGGACAAATTTCACAATCGAGCGTTCTCCAACTCGTCGAGACGTTTCGCTCTGCTGACTACTTCTCGCTGGAAGACAAGTACATTGCAGGGGTAACCGATAACCCCACGTACATAACGTCAATCGCGTTCGACACCTTGCACAAATCCGTGGTCGATTACGTCGGCGAGTATGAGGGTATGCCAGATGCGGTCAGGGAGTTAGAGGAGACAATCGATCAGATTGTCGGCAGCGAAAAGTGGATTCACCGAGAATAGCGTAACGGCACTTTGCATTCGATTCTGCCGGTTCTTGGCGAAAATCCCAATTACGCTCATTGACCTGTAAGTTCCGACGATCCCAACTTCCCTACTCTTCACTCACTCGCATCCGGTTCTGCCAGTGCGACCAGAGGAACCAGGCAATCCCAATCAGCAGAAATGCTCCGATGACCGCATCGAATTTGTGGAAGTACTTGCCTAGCGAACGCCAGTTCTCTCCCAGTTTCATGCCGAAGTAGGCCAGCATGAAGCACCAGGGCCACGATCCCAGAAACGTGTAGATGTGGAATTTGCCACGGGGCATGCGGGCGATTCCAGCCGGGAGCGCGATGAAAGTTCGGATCACCGGCAGCAGCCGACCGACGAAAACCGCCATCTCTCCGCGACGTTGAAAGAATTGGTCGGCCCAGTCGAGTTCGCGACGCCCCATGAGAATCCAGCGGCCGTAGCGTTCGACTAGCGGGCGCCCTCCGTAACAACCAATCTCGTAGGCGACAAGCGATCCCAAGTTGCATCCAATCGCGCCAGCGGTCGCGGCCCAGACCAGCTTCATCACTCCCGTATAAACGAGGTAGCCGGCGAAAGGCATGATCAGCTCCGAAGGCAACGGGATGCATGCCGACTCGATCGCCATCAGCAGCGCGATGCCGCCATAGCCGGTCGACGCCACGAGAGAACTTATAAAACCAAAAAGTGCAGTGAGAATTTTTTCCGTCATTGAAGATTAGGATTTAGAAATCGGGGGATCGGATGATCGCCATCATCGGTCATCTGAAGATTCGGGCTTCAATCACCCGATGACCCGATCTAAAAGGCCCCTTCCTGCGTGAAGCTGAAGCCGGGCAAGGTCACTCCGTCGGCCGATTTCGAGACCTTTACTTTCACCACAGGCGCGTCGGGCGCGGTGACTTCGGCGGGACGGAGCACCGCGTATTGCGTGAACACTTCGCTATACACCTTGGTGACGAGATGGTCCTGGCCGGTTGCATCCTGTCGCCAGACTTGTCCGAGTTGAACACTTTTCACGGCCACGGTTTGTCCTCTAAGGCCAGACTACCGACCCGCCTGCCACATCGTCAATTGCGGCAAGGGTTACCTTAGTCCGCACACGGCTCGTGTGGCGCGGGCATTCCTGCCCGCGCTGCCCGGCGCACTTTGTCTTTGTTACCATGAAGCCCTCACCAGGAGGAAGCAATGCCTCGCGGAAATGCACCGCGTCAACCGAGTCGTACCGGACGTCAGGAAGGAACACGCCGCAAGAGCGCGCCATTGAAAGCTGCGCCGCAAAAGAAAAACCTGGATCTGACAAAGAATCCTCCCCATAAGGCTTCAGCCGCAACCAGTGCCGCTACGGCGAAAAAGAAGTCTGCATCAGGCTACGATCCCGTAGCGCCCGAACGCGTCCGCGAGATCATCGCCGGACTCGACCATATGTATCCGGGAGTAACGTGTGCACTCACGCACCGCAGCGCGTGGGAATTGCTGGTAGCGACGATTCTTTCGGCCCAGTCGACGGATGTGCGCGTGAATATGGTCACGCCGGCGCTCTTCCAGAAGTATCCCACCGTCCAGGATTTCGCCGCACTCGAGCCCGAACAACTTCAACCGGACATCTACTCCACCGGATTTTTCCGCAACAAGTCGAAATCGGTAGTAGGCGCGGCGCGAAAAATCGTCGCCGACTTTGGCGGTCAAGTACCGCAGACCATGGACGAACTGCTCAGCCTTCCGGGCGTAGCGCGCAAGACGGCGAACGTGGTGCTCGGAACCTGGTTCAAGAAGAATGAAGGAGTCGTCGTCGATACGCACGTAACCCGAATCTCCCGCCGCCTGGAGCTGACGACGCAGGAAGACGCGAAAAAGATTGAAGAGGACCTGATGCTGATTATTCCGCGCGACCGCTGGACGGATTTTTCGCACGAAGTGATCTGGCATGGCCGAAAGGTCTGTGTGGCGAGAGGTCCGAAGTGCGCCGATTGCGGGATAGAAAAGCTATGTCACGCTGCGGACAAGACCTGGTCTACGGTTGAGATTCACAAAGACGCGCGGCCGTTGGAATAGATAAATAGATATAGGAATAAATCAAAAGGACGCAAACTAGCTGCCCGTGTAAGACAGTTCCACCACTGTGCAGTCATCGTTCAGCGGAGTACCTCCGCAGAAGTCGGCGACAGCGGCGAATACGTCTTCCATCGAACTGCTTTTCCCCGCCACGTGTTCCAGACGTTCGCTGTCGAACATATCTCCCCGAGCATTTTCAGCTTCGGTAACACCATCAGTCACGAGGATCAACCGATCTCCGGGCCGCATCTGGCAGCGGTCGCTCGAGTAGGTAGCATCCGCCAACAGGCCAACGGGCAGGTTGCCGTGTGACGGACGCAGCACTTCGTTTCCGCAGATCCATACCGGAGGAACGTGCCCGCAGTTTACGTACTCCAGGTCGCCGTCGTTGCGCAGGCGCGTGATGATCATGGTCGCGTACTTCTCGCCAATATGTTTATAGGTAAAGAAGCGATTCACGGCGTCCACAATCTCAACCAGCGGCATGCCGGAGATCAGCTGGGAGTACACCATCCCCTGCAGAATCGAAGCGAGTAGAGCGGCCGAGACTCCTTTGCCGCTCACGTCGGCCAGCACAACGGCCAAGCCCTGAGGCGTGTTGACCGCTTCGAAAAAGTCGCCGCCGATTTCCTTACAAGACATGTTGCGTCCGTTGACGCGCGCAAAGGCAACTTCCGGCAGGGTCACCGCCAGCAAACGCTGCTGAATCGATGCGGCAATCCCCAACTCTTGCTGGTAGCGGCGTCCGGCCTCTTCCGCCTGCACCAGTCGGGCGTTTTCGATCAGCTGCGCGGCTTCTGTCGCAATCGCCCGCAGAATATCGGTGCTCACGCTGCTGATATCTCGCGAGGCAAAACGCGAGTCAACGTAAAGCGCGCCCATCACTTCCCCGCCGGCGGGCTGATTCTCACGCTTGGTTTGCACCATCGGCTTGCGCAACGGCATGCAGATCACGGTGCGCAGATCGAAGGCCACAATGCTCTGCCGCTGCTTCACATCCAGCTCCTTGCTGGTGTCGGTGACCATGTATTCGGAGTTCGAGGTCAACGCGCCGTCAAGCACCGAGCGTGAAATTGTCTTGTCGTCGAGTAGTGGCTCTCCTTTGGAGTTGCGTCCGGCGGCGAGGGTGAGAGTCCCGTCAATATCACGAAGGAAGATGTAGCCGCGTTCAGCACGGGTCAGTTTCAGGGTGGCATCGATCAACGTGACAAGGATTTCATCGAGCACGCCAATGGTGTTTAGCTTGCGGGCGGCTTCCATGAACAGCGTCAGTTTTTCGAGATCGCTCGCCTCGGGAGCAATCTGGATGCCGGAAATCTGGCTCAGGAACTCGCGCGCTGTATTTGACGTCGCGTGCAGAGGGTGGAAGATCAAGTACGCAGAATCGCGAGCGCCAAATTCGAGGCGGTCATTCCGCTGCAGCTTGTGGCGATCCACCTTCTCGCCGTTGACGAAGGTGCCGTGCTTGCTGCCATTGTCGAGAACAAAAAACTCGCCGTTCTCGGAGACGATCTGCGCATGCTCACGCGACACACGCGGATCGGCAATCACCAGGTCGCGATCGACCTTGCGGCCTACGGTATAGGGCGTGTGATTCAGCGATAGCGTTTGTTGATCGCTTCCCTGCACGAAGATGGCAACAGGAAAGATGCTGGAAATGCCCGAATGCGACGAAGCCGACATGTACCGATGATTCTCCCTGCGCCCGTCACATCAGCGACATCAGCAAAAACACCCGTGGCTGACAAGGGCCCCCCAGCATTCTACGACGAGCCCGGCCCGGACGGGGCAGCAAAAGTCCGCTGATAGTAGTGGACCAGCATCAATGCGGCCACGGCCACGGGAATCTGGGGCGTTGTCCAGATAGGTGCCGCCCAGGCCCGCTCGGCCCTCTCGGGCGCGACGAATGACAGTCCGGCCAACACCGCGCTCGCGACCCACGACCACAAGAGGAGGCTAGCCATCGTCGCCATGAGTATGCGGTCGAGAATATTTCTCCGCCAGATCGAGCCTCGCTCTTTCGTCAAGAAGAGCAAAGCCGGGATCAAGAACACCTGGTTGTACTGAGCGGGCATAGGCAGAACAAGGACTGTGGTAGCAAGTACCATGCTCGCCATAAAAGCAAACGATTCGCTATTGGCCGCGTGCCGGCGCTCTTTCCAGCACGCACCGACCAGGCCGGCAACCGCCAGAAGCTCGAGCGCCCGACTCCATGGAGTGCCGATCAACCCGTCCATCACGGAACTGGACGGAGCGTAGTCTCGATATTCCCCGAGTGCGTGCCAAAAGCGGGGAATCCAGTGCGGCAGAACCCACTCCGACGCCGCCAGCAGGATCGCCATCGACAAGCCGAACGAAACGGCCAGCCGGTAGCGCCTCCGCCAGTCGCCGAGGGTCCAGATGGCGAGCCACACCAGCAGCAGGATAACAAGTTGAGGTTTCACGCTCGCAATCGCCAGCAACACGCCCGCAGCCACAACGTAATCGGCTGCCAGCAGAATGATGACACCGCAGATAAGCGCAGTAATCAGAAGGCTGATCTGTTGAAGCTTCAAGCCTTGCATCACGGCGATGCTTCCGAGTGCGAGCGTAAGCGCGGCGCACTGAGTTGCGACCGGCGGCGACCAGTGCACCACCCGAAACCAGAGAACCGTGCTTACGGCGGTCAGAAAAACCAGTAGCCAGAAGAAGCTCCTCTGCACGATCGCGAAAGGAAGTTTAACGGTTGGCGACAGAAAGAATACGACATAGACAGGATAAGCAAAGCCTGCCTTATCGCGCGGGTCGCCCGAACGCGTCGTATCCAGCGGACGACCGTAGTACCCGGCTTGAATTTCCCGAGTCACTTCGGCGCTATAGGGATCGCGTCCATGCAACAGCAATTCCCGCGCGCCGAGCCAGCGCGGGTAAAGATCGGAAAGATTTCCGCGTGGCCGGTTATTTGCCGCAGCATCGCGAACCTGGTGCGCGATCAGCACCCGCTGCAAATAGAGCCATCCGCCGACGGCCAGAATTACCGAGAATGCCACCATCCACCACTTCGAATGCACTAAAAAAGAGGAGCGCATGCTCAGGCCGGCACCTCGGCGGGCGGAGGGATCCTAAGCAGTCGCACAAAAAGTCCAAGCAGAATCAGGGAAAAGTAAGCGAAGGAATCGACTTTCAAGAGTAGAAAGACATAAAGAGGAGTGAAACATAGCAGCACAAGCAGCAAGATCCCCTGAAGATCGATTTTCGACTCGTCCTGCAGCGATCGAGAGAGCAGGAAGAACACGATGGGGACGAGCAAGGTAAGGTCATACACAAGTCCGTGAAAACTGACCAGGATTGCTGTAACCGTGGAAAGACTTGCCGCGTACATCATTGAGTCCTGTCCCTTAAGGATGCGGCGCACAGCGAAGAACACTACCACCGCTGACCAGATGAAAATGAGCACCGCGATGATTGGACTGGAAGCTTCCGAGCCGGTCACCGTCTCGATCAGCCCGCGGATATTTGGAACGGCCCCCGGCCCGAAGGCGCGGGACTTGGTTCCTTCCAGACTTAGAACAAATCGCGCGTAGTCGAGCGGGCCGTGCCAGCCCATGATCACGATCGTGATCCCGAGCAGACCGAGCGCGACGGGCACATATCCGACGAGAACCCGCCAGCGGCGAATGGCGATTAGAACCAGCAGTGGCACCGTCATCTGGGGGCGAAAAAGACCAGCGCCGAGCAAAGCACCTGCCAATACGTCCTTGTCTTGATCAAGGCAGAGGATCGCGACGATGAATAGCAGCAGCAGGAGCATCACGTCCTGACCCTGAATGATTCCCATCGCCAAAGGAAAAAAGGTTGTGGCGCCGAGAGCAAGAATCAGAGGCGATACCGCTCTCAGCTGGGGAAACCGAACCCTGAGCAAAGCGATGGTTGCTCCCATCATCACGAAGTTCAGAACAGTCCAAAGCAGATACGCCGGCCAATAGCTTAGCGCCGTGAACGGGACAAAGAAGAGCGCTTCAAACGGCGGATGATTGAACGGAAGCGGCCCTAGCCGGATGGGGACATCGGTAAATGTCTGTTGCATCCTGTATTGCGTCGACAAGCTATAAAGAGCCGAGGCTTGGCCCGTACGCAGCAGGCGCGCACCTGTATAGAAAATTGTGAAGTCCTGATATCCGTTCCGCAGCTTTGGGATCACACGAATGGCTAGAGTGAGATTGCAGAACGTCATCGCCACCAGAAAAGCGACAAGCAGAAATCTCCGTTTTTGAGGCGTCAAAACCATAAAAAGCATTTGCGGACAACTGATTCTATAATCCCCATCCATGGTGAGGTTCGAAATTCGTCGCTGGAACGGACCCGTGCTTTTTGGGGGCACTCTGCTGTTCGGCCTGCTGGCGATGACGGCGCGCAGTGCGGTCGATCCCGATCTCTGGTGGCATCTGCGCACCGGTCAGTGGATCGTAGAGACCGGGCACGTGCCTCATTCTGATCCTTTTTCGTTCACGCGCGCTGGCCAAGCGTGGGTGTCGCATGAGTGGTTGTCGGAAGTGCTGTTCTACGAACTCTGGAAGCGCGTCGGCGCGGCAGCGCTTATCGTCTTCTCTTCGATCGTGACCACCGCCGGTTTTATGCTGCTCTACCTGCGTTGCCCGGGCAAGAAGCACTGGGCAGCAGCCGCGACAGCAATCGGCGCATTGGCGGCGGCCCCCTCCTGGGGAGTACGACCTCAGATGTTTACCTTCACCATGGCTAGCTTGCTTCTTTGGCTGGTCGAAGCCGGAGAGCAGCGACCTAAATTGCTCTTTTGGATGCCGCCGCTTTTTCTGTTGTGGCTGAATCTGCACGCCGGATTTGCTCTCGGCCCGGCGCTTTTGTTGGCGTATGGCATCGGCCTGATTACTGAAGCGGCCGTCGGCAGCATCGCATGGAAGGAAGTCCGCCCCATGGTCGTGCGGGTGATGCTGCTCGTGACGGCTTGCCTGGCGCTCGTTCCTCTGAATCCTAGCGGAGCACAACTCTATCGCTACCCCTTCGACACACTGCGTTCGTCGGGAATGCGCTCGTTCATCGTGGAGTGGTTCTCGCCAAACTTTCACTCATCGCTCTATCAGCCGTTCTTGCTGGCGTGGCTGTTGCTGTTGACCGCGCTCGCCAGTTCACGTTCGCGTCCCAAGGGTCGTGTAATCGTTCCTCTGCTCCTCGTTTCGTTTGCCGCGCTGGACGCCGTCCGCCACATCCCTATTTTCGTGCTGGTCGCCATCCCGGTGATTGCCGCGGCCCTGCCGGCCGCTTCCTCAGCCGTGCTGATTTCAGAAAAACGTGGCAGCCTTGCGCGCTTCCGGCCAATTTTCAATGCCGCAGTCCTGTTCCTGTTGGCGGCTTTCGCGATCACGAAATGGACGGCCCTTAGCCACAGCCAGACTGCCCGCGAGGCGGAGCTGTTTCCCGACAAGGCCATCGCCTTCCTCCAGAGCACGAACGAGCCGGGAAGACTTTTCGCCTACTATGACTGGGGAGGCTACGCGATTTGGAATCTCTATCCCGAATATCGGGTCTTCGTCGATGGCCGCGCCGACCTCTACGGTAACGACATCCTGCACCAGTTCAAGACCGCTTTGCAGATCCGCACCGGCTGGCGAGAGGTTCTGGACGGCTGGAAGGTCGGAACTGTGCTCATTCCACCCTCCTGCGCCTTGGCTCAAGCCCTGCTTCTCGACGGCAATTGGACGACAGTGTTCCGCGACCCGACGGCAATTGTACTGGTGAAGACGCAGCCCACCCGCGAAAATGCTGGAAGTGCCCGCGCGGACGTCGTCGAAAGGGCAAAAAAGTGAAAAAATATTTCCCAGAGCCTTCCGGAATCTGCGAAACTAGGGCGCATACGACGCTAGGTGCCGAAGCTGATCCCTCAGCCAAAAGCCTCTGGCCCAACCCTTGAAGGAGTCTAGAATGGTAGACCTAGCTAAGCTCTTGTGGCACAACGAACAAGGGCAGGACATCGCAGAATACGCTGTGATGTTGGCGGTCATTCTGGTGATCGTGATTGGCACGGTACGTCTGATCGGCGGCAACGCCAACAACGTGTTCTCGTCAGTAGCCAGTCAGATTCAGTAAATGTTCGAAGAATGTTTTGTCCTTGGACCATGAACCCGCTGTGGCCAACACTTAGTACGTAGGAATACCGCGAAGGGATAAAGCCATGAACCGAAGCCGTTTGTTAATGATCGGAGGCTTGGCGCTAGCGATTGGCCTGCTTGTCAGTTTTACTGTCTATAACCGGTTGCGGAGCTTTGCGGGGGCGGCGGGCAGTGAACGCGCTGTCCAAGTCGTGGTGGCGGCAAGTGACATTGCCGTCGGCGCAAAGTTGGAGGCTCGCGATCTGCGGATCATCACGGTGCCACAATCGGCAATTCCTCCCGGTTCATTTGCCGGTACGTCGCAGATCATCGGACGCGGCGCCGTTCTTCCGATCAGCACCGGCGAATTCATTCTCCAAAGCAAACTGGCAGCGCTCAACGCCGGATCGGGCTTGCCATCCTTGATCCCGCAGGGAATGCGCGCCGTGTCAGTACGCGTTAATGACGTCGTTTCCGTAGCCGGCTTCGTGCAGCCCGGCACGCGCGTGGACGTGCTGGCGACAGGCGGAGCCGGTGGCAACGATCGCCAGACGACCACCGTGCTTGAGAACGTCGCGGTCATCGCCGTCGGTAAGAACCTGGATCGCAGCGCCTCTGGCGATGCCCAAACCGCGCCGGTGATCACCCTTCTGGTTTCGCCCGACGACGCGCAGAAACTCGCGTTAGTGTCGCAAGAAGGGCGCATTCAGCTGTCTCTGCGCAATCCATTGGATACAAAAAAGGGCGGCATCGGAGCGACGCGCAGCAGTTCCCTGTATCTCGGCGACAAGACAGCGGCTACGACCGATGTCAAACCAAAGGTCCGGAAGGCGGCGGTGAAAGCTCCGGCGCCGGCTGTCTTGCCGAATACTCCGTACCAGGTGGAAACGATTCGAGGCAGCAAAAGGGATGAGACCAAGTTCCCAGAAAGCAAATAACGATATTCCTACTTCCATTATCTCAACGGGTCATACCTCGATGGATTTGCTCGTGCTACCTCGCAGAGGTGCGAATTCATGAAATTTCTTAAGCTGGTCGCAGCCGTTCTGTTGCTCGGCGCGACAACGTTGCTTGCGAGCCCCGGGGCTGACGGCAACCAACAGGACACACCCGCGGCGCCTTCACCCAATCCGGCCACCGCACAGATACCAGCGAGCAGCGCAACCCCATCCGGCACCGAGACGCCCGGTGCAGCTCCGTTGCGCGTAATGGTCGGCAAGTCTCTTCTGATTAACACGACGGAAAGGCTGAAACGTGTGTCCGTCACCGATTCCAGCGTCGCAGATGCGCTGGTCGTGACGCCGACGCAAGTCCTGGTCAATGGCCTCGCTCCCGGCGAAGTTTCCTTGCTCATCTGGGACGAGTTGGAACGCTCTCGCAGCTTCGATCTGCGCGTGGATGTTGACATTACCGCCGCGTCCGAAGAAATGCACCGTCTGTTCCCGGACGAACAGATCAATGTCACGCCTTCGCGCAACGCGATCGTCGTTTCCGGTCACGTTACCACCGAGGATGTCGCGAAGCATGCCGGTCTGCTGGCCTCTGCATACTCGAAGAACGTGGTGAATGTGCTGACCTTCGGACCGGTCGGAGCCGAAGAAGTTTTGCTGGAAGTGAAGTTTGCGGAAGTGGATCGCACGGCCCTAACTCAGTTGGGTATGAATCTGTTTTCCACGGGCATTGGAAACACGATTGGCACCACAACGACCGGCCAGTTCGGTACGGTGGGCACAACGACCATCAGCCAATCGACCAACAGTAACGGCACGGGCACCACGGCCACTCTGCCCACGTTGACCAATGTCCTCAACCTGTTCTTCTTCAATCCCCAGATTCACTTGGGCGCTGCCATCCAAGCGCTGCAATCAAGAAACCTTCTGCAGATTCTAGCGGAGCCGAATCTCGTCGCAGTCAACGGCAAAGAAGCCAGTTTCCTGGCCGGTGGTGAGTTTCCGTTTCCCGTGGTGCAGCCGGGCGCGGGGGGAATTTCAACTGTCACCGTCCAGTTTCGCGAGTTCGGAGTAAGACTGAAGTTCACTCCCGTGATTCAACCGAACGGCAACATCCACTTGCATGTGCTTCCCGAAGTGAGCACTCTGGATTTTGCGAACTCAGTCACTGTTTCCGGGACTACCATCCCCGCCATCAGTACGCGCAAGGCGGATACGGAATTTGAACTGCAAGACGGCCAGAGTTTCGTGATCGCCGGTCTGATGGATAATCGGGTTACTGACATTATTAGTAAGGTTCCATGGCTAGGGGATGTGCCGATCCTCGGTAATTTCTTCAAAAGCAAGAGTGCGCAGAAGAACAACTCGGAATTGATGGTGCTGTGCACGGTGCGCCGGGTTTCGCCAAGCACGCAGACGCCGGCCGGACCTGCAACTCCGGAACCATTTTTAGACAAAGGTAAGTTCGATACTAACAAGGGCAAGTTCGATACTAAGAAGCCTTTTTAGTAACCGGGAACTCGTCGCAGAAGGCGACGTATGTGGGCTGTTCTTGAGAGGGTCTTGGGGACCAAGTTATGCCGGAGTTGTCAGTAGCCGTATTTGCCACCGACAATGACCAGCGCGCGGTGCTGCAAGTTCTGGTGGATGGCACCAGCGTCGCGCGCACCGTGTGCAACAGCCCCACCATGCCTTTGGCGGCCACCGATCCGGTGATCCGGAGAACGCAGGGCTACACTCCCAACGTCATTCTGGTTGATATCGGCAGCGATGGCGTCACAACGGCATTGCGAGCGATCGAGTTACTCCACCAGGAATTTCCCGATGCGGCCGTGTTCGCCGTCGGCCCCATGACGCAACCGCAACTGATTATCAGCGCCATGCGGGCAGGCGTTCGAGAATACATCGAGCGGCCCACTTCTACGACCGATCTGCTGGAAGCATTCGTCCGCCTCACCTCGACGCGCCGCAAACCTGGGCGCGAAAGCACTCGCGGAAAAGTCTTTACCATCGTGAATGCAAAAGGCGGTAGCGGCGCAACGACGGTCGCCGTCAATCTGGCGCTGGCGTTGCAATCGATTCATCACAGTACTGCGCTCGTCGACCTGGCGCCCCTCGGTCACTGCGCTTTGCATCTGAACCTCAAGCCAACCTTTACTGTCTCCGATGCGATCACAAACTTGCACCGGCTCGATTCCTCCCTGCTCGACAGTTTCATGGCCCGCCATGATCGCGGATTGCAGGTGCTCGCCGGCTCGGCGAATCCTACGACTATAGAACCGTCGGCCTCCGATTTTGCACGCCTGTTTGACACGATGGTCGGGTCCTTCCACTACATCGTCGTGGACGCCTCATCACGACTCGACAGCGCGACTCGTTTGGTCAGCAACCTATCAGAAAAGACCTTGATCATCGCTCATGCCGACGTTGCTTCCCTTTGGAGCGCGGGGCGGGTCGCCCAATATCTCGGTGAGACTGGATCGCGTGACCGGTTTGCGCTGGTGTTGAATCGTTATAGAAAGGTAGCTGGGTTCAACGAAACCGAGACCGAGGCCGCAATTGGCGCGCCCGTGCTGTGGCGGATTCCCAATCAATACTTCGCCGTGTCGACCGCCATCGATCGTGGAGTTCCGATCATGCAGCAGGGTACAACCGAGATCGCTCGCTCTATTTCCGGACTGGCAGACTACCTGACCAAAGACGACCTGGACGTGAAGCGCACAGCATGGTCGCTGTTTAAAACAGTGTAATAATTCATTCAGTCATTGAACCATTGAGATATTGACTCAACGATTCAACGATTCAATGATTCAATGATTCAATAGAATTATGGCCAATCTGCAAGCCTTCGAACGAACCGAGTACCAGCAGGTCAAGGCGGACCTGCATCGCAAGATTCTCGACCGCCTCGACCTCGAAAAACTTGGGCGCTCGACGGGCGACTCGGCCCGCGAAGAAGTTCTGATCCTGATTCGCAGTTCGGTGAACAGCGAGGCCGTTCCCCTCAGTTTCGCCGAACGAGAACAACTGTCACGCGAGATTCTGGACGAGATTTTTGGCCTGGGACCGCTGGAACCGTTGCTGAAAGATCCCACCATTTCCGACATTCTGGTCAATCGATTCGACCGCGTCTATGTGGAACGCAACGGAAAGCTGGAAGTCACTGGCCTCTCGTTCAAAGACAATCAGCACCTGATGCAGATCATCGATCGCATCGTGTCGCGTATTGGACGGCGCGTCGACGAGTCTTCTCCCATGGTCGATGCCCGCCTGCAGGATGGCTCCCGCGTCAACGCCATCATTCCTCCGCTCGCTCTCGACGGAGCGTGCCTGTCGATTCGCCGTTTTGGCCGCGACCCGGTGACGGCCCGCAACATGCTCGAAAACAAGACGCTCACCGAGCCCATGCTGGAACTGCTTTCCGCCATGGTCAAGGGCCGTCTGAACCTCATTATTTCCGGCGGCACCGGCGCCGGCAAAACCACGGTCTTGAACGTACTTTCCGGATACATCCCGAACTCGGAGCGCATTGTCACCATCGAAGACGCGGCCGAATTGCAGATGAAGCAGGAACACGTCGTGCGACTCGAAACCCGCCCTCCCAACATCGAAGGCAAGGGCGCGGTCCGCATGCGCCAGTTAGTCATCAATAGTCTGCGTATGCGTCCCGACCGCATTGTGGTGGGCGAGGTGCGTGGCGAAGAGGCTTTCGACATGCTTCAGGCCATGAATACCGGTCACGAGGGTTCGCTCACCACGGTTCACGCGAACTCGCCGCGGGATGCCCTGGCTCGTATCGAGAACATGGTTTCGATGGCCAACCTGAACATCCCGGAGCGGGCGATTCGCCAACAGATTGCGAATGCCGTTCATGCAGTCGTTCAGGTAGCGCGTCTCTCTGACGGCTCGCGCAAGGTCATCACGGTTTCCGAAGTCACTGGCATGGACGCGGACATGATTACGCTGCAGGACGTTTTTGTCTTTGAACGCAGCGGAATTGACGAGACGGGAAAGGTGCGCGGCATGTTCCATTCCACCGGACGTCCGCCTCATTTCGCGGAGCGTCTGGCTACCGCCGGGTGCCGTCTGAGCACGGCTCTTTTCGAGTCCCAGATGGAGGTCTGACCGATGCAGTTCCTTATTGCGGTATTGGTTTTTGTCGCGGTCAGTCTGGCGGTCTTTGCAGTCATGTCTCTGTTTGACGAGCGCAAGGCGCAAGCCCGCCTTCTGCGCGATCGCCTCTCTAACGTGCAGGCGCCTGCCGAACAGGCCACTCCAGACGTTGCCCTGCTGCGCGATGAAGTGATGAGCCGCATTCCGGCCCTTGACACCTTTCTACGCCGCTCCGAGCGGGTGTCGGTTTTGCAAAAAATGCTGGCGCAGGGCAGCGTGGATGTTCGCGCTGGTAATTTCTTGCTGCTTTGCGTGGTGTCCGCACTGGTTCTGGCTCTGGTCGTTGCCATCGCTGCCGGGAACTTGTTGTTCGCATGGGCTGGCGCCATTCTCGGGTTCTTTCTCCCTTACGCTTACGCCTCGCATATGCGCACCAAGCGTTTCCAGAAATTCGAAGAAAAATTTCCCGAAGCTATCGACACCCTCGCCCGCGCGGTTCGTGCCGGCCACGCCTTCACCACCGCGCTGGAAATGATCGCCAACGAGGTCTCCGAACCGGTGGCGGGAGAATTCCGCCAGCTCTACGAAGAACAGAAATTCGGCCTTCCGGTCCGCGACGCACTGCTCAATCTCGCCGACCGCGTTCCGCTGGTCGACGTCAAGTTCTTCGTCACTGCCGTGATGTTGCAGCGCGAAACCGGCGGCAATCTGGCTGAGATTCTCGACAACCTGTCATACGTGATCCGCGAACGCTTCAAGATCCTTCGCCAGGTTCGCGTCCACACGGCGCAAGGGCGTCTCACCATGGTCCTACTCATGGCGCTGCCGCCCACGATTGTGCTGATCATGTCGATTCTCAACCGTGGATTTATTCAACCGCTGTTTACGGATCCGATCGGACACGCCTTGATCGTCGGCGGCATCACGTTGCAGACGCTAGGTTACTTTTTCATTCGCAGAATTATCAGGATTCAGGTCTAGAAATGAAGTTCTCAGTTTTCAGTTCTCAGTGAAACCGGCGAACCATAGGCTTTGGCTTTTACTGAGAACTGAGAACTGAGAACTGAGAACTGGGAACTTATTCATGCCTCTCGCGCTCGTATTATCGATTGTCGTATTCGTCACCATCGCGGTGATTGTCTTTGCCTTTGGAGCGGCCTCAGTGGCTCCATCGTCCGTCCTCGGATCGCGCTTGCGGGAAATCGGCTGGCAGCGCTCGAAAGCCGAAACGAAACCGGTTATGCGCGAGCGCATGCAGCAGGCGCTCGATCCGCTCAGCCGCGCTCTACCGATCTCGCCATCGGAGGTCTCGAAAACCAGACTCTGGCTGATTCAGGCCGGCTATCGTAACCCCCAACACTACACGATCTATCGCGGGCTGCGCGTATTGGGCGCGGCCTTGGGGTTCCTTTCCGTTTTCGCCATCAGCGGGTTCAATTCTCCGATGCTGCTGGTGGGATTGACCGGCCTCGGATTCTTTTTGCCCCGATTCATCCTCAAGAAGAAGCTGCAAGAACGCCAACGGCGCATTCGCCTCGGACTTCCCGATGGGCTCGACCTGACGGTCATCTGCGTCGAGGCCGGGTTGTCGTTGGACCAGGCCATGATGCGGGTCGGCAACGATCTCAGCTACGCGCACCCCGAATTAAGCGGCGAATTCCATCTCTTCGATCTCGAAACACGCGCTGGCAAGCCACGCGTCGAAGCGCTGCGCAATCTCGCCGAACGCACCGGAGTCGATGACATTCGCTCGCTGGTCGGCACCTTGATTCAGACCGACCGTTTCGGCACCAGCGTAGCCCAAGCGCTCCGCGTGCATTCCGATTCCCTGCGCACCGAGCGTCGCCAGCGCGCCGAGGAACAGGCTGCCAAAACCACCGTGAAGATGATCATCCCCCTCGTCCTGTTCGTCATGCCCTCCCTCATCTTTGTTACCGTCGGACCAGCCGTCATCCAGTTAATGCACATCTTCATTCCCGCAAAAAAGTGAGGGGCGTTGAGTCATTTAGTCATTGAATCATTAACTTCAATCCGTCATCGCTCAGATAATTCGATTCAATGCCTCAATGACTAAATGATTCAATAGAAGGAGTCTCATGTCCCGCCCCGGGCCCAAGGGATACGCGTTCAACCGCACCCGCACCACCTACCTCGCCACCGATCTCGTAATCGCGAGCACCCACTGGTCGCGATTCCGCGGGCTGATGGCCACCGACTCCTCCCGCTTCACCCGCGGCCAGGGATTATGGATCAGCCCATCTCACGGCATCCATACCTTCGCCATGCGTTTTGCGATAGACGCCGTCTACCTTGATCAGGAGCGCATCGTCATTCACATCGAAGAGGAACTGAAGCCTTGGCGGCTAGCCGCGGTCCGCGTACAGGCGTCTTCCGTGCTGGAGCTTCCAACCGGCACCATAAAAGAGTCCCTCACAGCAATCGGAGACCAGGTAGACATTCACCTGGAACGCCCCATCCGCGACGCAGCCTGAAATCATTGGAAACCTTCGAAACTGCTCGCACAACCGTGGAAGAGCGGCCCTGGCGGCGTCACTCTCCTCGAGTCGTGTGGGCTTCAGCTCCAGTGGTCGCCTTTCTAGCGTCTAGCTCGTGTCTTTCAGACCAACTGACACTTGACAACATATAGTGATATCACTATGTTGAAAGCAATCCCCCACCGAGGACCCGCCATGATCAAAAAGGACTACGAAAGCGACGGCCGAAGCGCGTTCAAGGATCTCGGCGCTCGAAATACAGACGAACACTTCATCAAAGCGCAACTGGTTTTCAAGATCGACGCGCTCCTGAAAAAGCGCGCGCTGAAGCAGGTCGAGGCGGCCACGCTTTTTGGAATCCGCCAGCCTGACGTCTCCAAAATGCTGCGCGGCGAGTTCCGGCAATTTTCCGTCGAACGGCTTTTGCGCTTCCTAGTAGCCCTAGATCAGGACGTCGAAATCCTGGTCAAGCCGCATCGTGATTCGAAAAACGCACCCGCACTACAAGTAACGGAATAACCAGCAATCGTGTGAGCAACGTCGACCTCATCCCGGAGCGCATCAATCAACGGCCCGATGACCGGTGGCCCGACCCGCCGCATCTGCTGGTTGAATGGTCGTCGCGCTGGGAAGAATTCAAGACCGCGTTCGGTCCCGCCCTTACGCGCTCGCCCAAAGCCCTCGCCGGAGAAGCGCCCATCGGCATCTTCCCCTATCGCGGCATGCTCGCGTGTTGGGTGCTCGAAGCGCTGCTGCTGATTGCTATCATCGTGCTTCCCGGACGCTTCGTCAGCCTCCAGATCCCCGACGCTCCCACGCATCCGCAATACGACGTGATTTACTACTCCGCCGACGAACTGCCACAAACGCAAGACCGAGGCGGCGCACAGGCCGGCAAATCCGGACGCGCCGGAGGCCAGCATGCTCATCACCGCACGCAAACCATCCGCGTCGCGCGTGGCGACAAGCCGACCGAGAAAGTGGTCGATGCTCCCAAAATCAATCTGCCACATTCCGATTCCGCCGTCGCCAATCTGCTCGCCTTTAAGCCGAATCCCGGACCGCCTCCTGCCGAAGGCCTGCGTTCATCTCTTACCGCGCCCGTTCTCCCTGCGCTCAGCGCGATAGCGCCTTCGCCCGAATTGAAGTCGACTCCGGGACGCTCCTCCAACAATCTGACAACGAACATCGTTCCTCCCGCGCCCGAAGTTTCGCGCTCCAGCAGCCGCAATTCTCCTGCCTTGAGCGCAGCCGTAGTTCCGCCAGCGCCGAATGTATCGCGCGACCAGATGCGCACGACGAACCCGCTTGCGCCTACCGTAGTCGCACCTGCTCCGCGGGAAACTCCGCGTGATCTCGCCAGTTCGCGTGTGCCACTCAACCAAACAGTCGACGTAGTTGCGCCTCCAGTTTCCGCTCCCGCGCGTGACGTGTCGTCCACACCAAAGATGACGTTGCCTGCTCCCGCAGTCGTCGCGCCTCCGCCGTCGCAAGTCAGCCGCGATCTCAACAGTTGGGGCAGCACCGCTTCCGGAGACTTGCGACTGAAGCCCGTTCCTCCTCCGCCGACCGCAGCGGGAGGAGGCTCATCTTCTCGATCCGGCGCTGGTTCCGGATTCGCAACGCAAGTCGTTCCTCCTCCAGCCAGCATCGGCGGAGTCGGCTCACAGCGCGGCAACGGTTCCGGTTCATCCTCCGGACAAAACGGAGGCGCGCAACTCGGCGCCGCCGAAGTCGTTCCGCCTCCTCCAGGATTAGGCGGCGGACAAGCCTCCTCAGGCATGGGACGAGGCACAAAAGGCACAGGCCTCGGAGGCCCGCTCGACATGGGCTCTTCCGTCGCTCCGCCCAGCAACGCAGGCAACGCCGCTGGAACAGCAGTCGTCCTCTCGAGCCAGCCCGGAAATAAACCGGGCTTGCCAAACTCCGGCGGAGGCGGCTCGCTGGCCATGTCGCCAAACGGCACAGCAAAGAGCGGACTCGGAGGCAGCGGAGGCGGTGGTGGAATCGGCAAAGGCAACGGTCCTGGAAGCGGATTGCAAGGCGAAGGTTCAGGTGCGGGCAAAGAAGGCGCTGGACGCGGCTCCGATCCGAACGCACGCGGAGGCATCTCTCCTTATCCTGGTCCTGGCGGATCAGGCACAGGCACGAGCGGCAATCCCGCGATTCCGGGCGTGTCGGTCGAAGGCGGAACAACGACTGTCAACCTGCCCAGCTTCGGAGGCCCTGGAGGCGATGCGCCTTCTTCCGGTCCAGGACACTCATCAGCCAACGATCACAAACGCTCCGGAATTACGGTAGTCGCAACCTCGCGCTCCGGTGGAGTGTTGCCTTACTACGGCTTGCTCAAGGGCGACAACTATTCCATCTACATCGAAACGTCGCTCGGAACAGCGGTGATGCAGTATTCCGACCCATCATCGGCAGCACATCCATCGCGCGAGACGTCGCGCGAGACCTTGAGCGAGCCCGAACCTCTCCGCAAAGAATTACCCACAGGACTTCGTCCAACGCGCGTGATCATCGCCTGCACTCTGGACCGTTCCGGAGAGCTGAAAGACATCCGAGTCCTCGAACCCGGCGCTGCCGAATCAACCTCCAAGATTCTGGCAGCTCTGCATGGCTGGAAATTCCGTCCGGCATTTCGCGGGAATGATGCGGTGGAAGTAAACGCGATTCTGGGATTTGGAGTCGATACGCGGTAAGGAAATCCTCGCAGTTTTCGGTGTCTAAAATAAATATTTTGGCGACTGCTTTGACGGTTGGCTTTTTTGCTTTTTCTGCGGTCTGCTGGTTACTGGTTAGTACTGGGGTAGCTCCCCCCCCCAGACCGGTCTTTTAGAATCAAAGACTTAGAGCATCTCTCTCGCCAGGTCTTTGGGGAATAAGGACTTAGAGCTAAAGTATTTATTCTTCTTAGACTTAGAACCGCTTCCGCTGCCGGTTGGGGCTCCACCTTTGCTACCTCGCGGTTTGGAGACCACACTTCGTCCCGACTGAAAAGTCAATCTTGACAAGAGCCAGGCCACCAGAGGTGGCTTAGTGGGTGGACGTCCCCGTCTGTCCCCACATTCACAGTTTTTTGACCATCCGTCAGAACTGGATAGATGAATCATGCAAATGGCCCCGGATATCCGGGGCCATGCAGAACGTGGTGCAGCTCTCTGTCAACCTCAGTATTGGCGGTGGTGGAGACAATGTCAAGTTACTCGGGGAGATTATCTCTGCGTTCTCTCCCCGGTATAGATCTTCTCCACAGAACGGAGAATGGACCCGGCGGGATTCGAACCCGCCGGTCTCTCGCTTCGCTCGGGATTTCGGCTGCAGGCTTCCGCTTCGCTCACGCCTGCAAAGCGACTCAACTTTGACAGAGAGCTGTGCTACCGTTTGCACCACGGGCCCTATCGGCAGTTTCGCGAGCCGCGGGGATCGTTGCAAGGATGTGAGTCACAATCGTTTTGGTCGGTTTCAAATCGGGAAAGCTGGACAGGGCGCCGAAAAATGACGTGAACGTCCCGTCTGTCCCCGGGTTACTCCTTATGTCTATCCGGCGCCCTGGCCGCGACCGTTCAGGCCGGTGCACAACAAATCACCACGTTCGACGCTCCCGGTGCGGGCACGAGCATCGGGCAGGGTACCCAGCCCCTAGCGATGAATTGGTTTGGCACGATCACCGGGAACGTCACGGATAGCAACTATGGCACCCACGGTTTCGTGCGTACACGCGATGGCGAATTCACAGTGTTTGATGCTCCCGGTGCTGACCCTGTCGTCGGCTGCACCTGCCCTGTATCCATCAACGACCTCGGCGTTGTCACGGGATTTGATATTGATACGAACGGAGGGCGTCATGGCTTTTTCCGCACTCCGGCCGGGAAAATCACGACGTTCGACGTCCCTTGGACCGGCACGGTGGCCGCCGCGTTCACCAACCCTCGCGCCATCGGCCTCGACGGAACGATCGTGGGCGCTTATATGGACACGAACAGTGCGTTTCACGGCTTTCGGCGCAGTCCGGACGGCACTTTCATCAACTTTGTTGCTCCAGGCGAGTGCACTACCGGCACCGCCCAAGGCTGTCATGGCACGGGGGCATGGAACATCAACCTCTTTGGAACGATCGTCGGGCCGTACGAGGACACGAGTGGCAACTTTGTGGCGCACACCTTCATACGCTATCCCGACGGAACGTTCAAGACGTTCTCGGTTCCCGGATCTTCCATGCAAGCTGGCCAGGGCACACAGCCTGCATTCTCTTCAGGCCTCAACAATGAGGGAGCGATTACGGGACTCTACTCCGATGCGAACTATGCGTTCCACGGCTTCCTGCGAAAACCCAACGGCACGTTCATCAAATTCGAAGCTCCTGGGGCGGACACGACGATACCGTTTAACGGCACGTTCCCCGCGAGCCTCAACGACTTCGGAGCGATCGCGGGAAGTGACCTTGACGTCAACGAGGTGTATCACGGTTTCGAGCGCAGTCCGGAAGGAGAATTCAGCACGTTCGACGCTCCCGGCGCGGACCTGAATCCTGGGGATTACAACGGCACCTACCCCAGTGCCATCAACCTATTCGGGGCAATCGCGGGATATTACATCGATGCGAGCAATGTGTATCACGGCTTCATTCGGACACCGTAAGGTTGGCTGGGTGGCCAGCATCTCCAGGAGTCTAACGCGGTTCGAAGCTGACAGGGAAATCACTGGGGGTGCCCTACGTCTCGCACTTTTCGAGACGTGGGCATTCCCACTGTCGGCGTCAACAGGCGTACCATCCGCCGAGAAACAATCACCAATAGTGCTGGCAGTTTGCTACGCACCCTTCGACTCCGCTCAAGGGTTCGGTGATAGACTTCGTTCCCGAAGACGACGAATCCATGAAACCACCATCGAACGTCAAGACGCCAGCGCAATACATCGCCTCGCTCCCCGCCGATCGTGCGAAGACGATCGCGACGGTGCGCGCATTCGTGAACAAGCACATTCCGCGCGGCTACGAGGAGTGTCTCGTCTGGGGCACGATCGGCTGGACGATCCCCCTGTCTCGATATCCAGACACGCACAACCAGCAGCCGATCTGCTACGTCGCGGTGTCGTCGCAGAAGAACTACTGTTCGCTTTACTTGTTGGGCGCGTTTTGGAGTGCGAGTCAGCTCGAGCAACTGAAGGCGGCGTTCAAGGCGGCGGGGAAGAAGCTCGACATGGGGAAGTGTTGCCTTCAGTTCAAGACGCCGGACGATTTGCCGCTCGCAGCGATTGGCAAGCTGATCGCGGCGATTTCGAGCGAGAAGTGGATCGAGATATACGAACAATCGCGCATGATGTCCAAGGCGGGGCGGGCGCAGATGGCGAAGCGAAGCGCGGCGTCGGCAGGCAATGGGGCGAGCAAGGTGTCCGCCAAGCGCGCCGGAAAAAAGCCTCGGCGGTAAGTAGTGGAATCCCACCTAGCGCAAAGAACGCGCTAGGATGGGGCACCCGCCCGTCACGGTGGCGATGGGCACACTTACGGCAGATGATCCACCATCGAAATCTCGCGTTCATCGGCATCATTCATAATCGCCCGTTTCCCATCCGCGCTGGCGCCCACCCAGAACGGAGCACTCCGCAGCGAAACCAAGTCGCGCACCTGGCGTTTGGCCGGGTCATAGAAACTGAGCGTGGGACGCCCGTTCGGCAAGTCTTCGGCGAACATGATTCCCTCGCGCGTCACCGCCCAGCTCGCCCAGGTTCGTGGCCGCAGGTGCTGGAGTACGCAGGCCTCCGTCCCGCCATTGACAGGAACTCGGCAGATTTCCGGCTGCGGATACCTCGACTTCGAGTAGTAGACATAACCGTCTGCCGATTCCAGCGCGGCAAACCCGCCGTTCGTGGTGAGTTGCACTTCGCGGCCGCCGCTGGCGGGCACCTTCCACACCTGCCAGTCTCCGGTTTGATCGGAGGCGAAGTAAATCCACTTTCCGTCGCGGGAAAAACTCGGCACCAGGCCCTTCACGATGGGCCGCGCCTGCTCGTTGCCATCGACCTTGATCACGAAGATTCGTGTCTGCCCGTCGTAGGGAGCGTCAAAGGCAATGCTGCGTCCATCTGGCGACCAGCGCGGAGTTCCGGCACTTTCCGTGAAACTGACCTGCCGCGGATTTGCGCCGTTCGTGTCGCTTACCCAGATTTGCCAAGCACCTGTGCGGGTCGACATGTAGGCGATTCGTTTGCCATCGGGTGAAAATTGCGGAGCCGCGTTGCCGCTGTCGTCCGCGACGACCGTGCGCAGCATCGGAGCTGGCTGACTTCTGTTCTGAAACCGTCACGCATGCGCGGAAGCCTCAGCAGTGCCCAGCAGCACACTATTCTCGGCGCTTTGGTCCGCACGTTACCAATCGGCCTTCGTCGCCGCGCTTGCGGCGCGCCAGAACTTCCGCTTCCTCGTTACTGTTGTTGCCTTCGGGAATGATCGCTTCGCCGGCCTTCCAGCCGGTGCGCATCTGGCTGCCCTTGCGAACTCTTGGCCGCGGCGGCCAGGTTCTCGGCCACATCCTTCCGAACCATCCTCAAGATATTTTCAGCCATCTCCGGATTTCTGCTCAGGAACAGGGCGACTGGCACTCCAACAAGCAGCATCGCCGCGCTCGCAAACAACACCCAGCGCTCGGCCCAGCTTCGCCGTGGCGCAACCGCAGGCGGAGCATCCGCAATGTGTTTGGGCGCAGTTCGGCGCAGGCAGTTTTTCCACGTTCTCGCGAACGGATGGAATCGGATACGGCAGCCGTGACCGGAATCACGGGCTGGTTGCGTCGCCTGCGACGTTCAGATTGAATCGTCCCGATGAACCTGTAGCCTCGCCGCGGAAGCGTCTCAATATACTTCGGCTCCTCCGCCGAATCGCTCAGCGCGTCCCGCAGTTTATTCACGGCCGCGTTCAGCCCATGGTTGGAGTCCACGTAGACATCGTCGGTCCAAAGTTGCTTCTGAAGTTCCTCGCGAGTCACCAACTCTCCGGGACGCGCAAGCAGCATCTCCAGGATTTGTAGAGGCTGGCCCGAAAGCTTGAGCTTCATTCCGTGTTTTCGGAGTTCCTGGGTGTGAAAGTCAGCTTCGTAAGGTCCGAATCGAACGCAGCGCGGCCGGTTATTCGGTCTCATGTCCAGAGTTCCCTCGATCTTCCGTGGTCACTTGTCCTAGAGAACGCATTCCACAGGGCATGCGCCGCGTCTCCATCATCGTCACAACGATGTTGCTGGGCGGCGCAGGCGTACCCCTCCCACGCATCCGGCTCAATTTGTAACTACGCGTTACGCGAGACAGAGGTTCCCCGCTTGCAGACAATAATTGATATAGACGCCCCATGCTCTCCAATGGTGAGCAACGAGAAGCGGCACTTCTGACCCGGAACACGCCGCCCAGGCCGATTGACCCACCTCATCGAGTTGCTGCCGGTTCGTTGACGTAACTGTAAGCTATTTCATGTCATGCACTTGTCGGATGACCTCCGCGGTCCCGAGAAAGTATCGCGTGTGCATTGAGGTATCGGAAGCCCAAGCTCAAATTCGATCTCACATTCTCGCCGGTTTCAATCTGAGCCGAGATGGAGGTCGTATGAAAAACCGATTCGGGATCCTGGCGGTGATGTTTCCGTTGCTCGCTGGGGCGAGCCAGCTCTCTGCCCAGAAGTCGTCACCCGAGCAATGTAGCCTGGCAATCCTTTCGAAACCCATCGGCAACAGACATCTCGTTTGCAGTTCGAAGGTCGTTCAAGAGATGGTGCGGCGCGGGCATGCGTTTGAACAAAACCAGCTAGGAATGGCTTCCATGCTCGTAATCGGACCGGAATATAGTGAGAATGACGCTCTGAAATGGTTCGAGCGCGCCGCACATCGCGGATACCCGCCTGCCCAAGTCAACCTGGCGGTGATGTACGCGAACGGCTGGGGAACTCCGGTGAACTATGCCGCAGCCCTCCAGTTGGCTCTATGCTGCAGCCGCTCAAGGGTTCCCGCGCGCATACTACAATCTCGGAATTTTGTTCCTCAATGGACAGGGCGTCCGTCAGGATTATGCCGAGGCCTTTCGTTGGTTTCAAAAAGGGGCGGAAGCGAACGATGCAGACGCCCAGACAAATCTGGGCTACCTGTACGATCAAGGGCTCGGCTGCCCGCACGGCGCAGCGATGGCTGTGTCGTGGTATCGCAAAGCTGCCGATGCCGGAAATGCCATCGGCGAAAATAATCTTGCGGATATGTATCTGAGAGGCGAAGGCACTCCTCAGAATAACTCCGAGGCCTTTCGCTTATTCGAGAAAGCAGCCATCCAGGGCTCCACTAGTGCACGCATTAAGCTCGGCTACATGTATGCGAACGGCCTCGGCGTGAAGAAGGACCCCGAGACCGCGTATGCCTGGATTTCCGCCGCGTCGACAGCTGGCGACCGTCGCGGTGACTATCTGATTGCGGCACTGAAAGAACTGCTAACCGCGCAACAGATCTCCAGTGCCAGTCAAAAGGCCAATAGCACGCCCTTCAAACCTGACCAGCAACTGCCGATAAACTCGTTTGTGCCATAGTCCAGCTGGCTAATATCCCTTTTGTTTGTTTACCACGGCCAGCTTCGGCTTGCCGATCAGATACCGACGCAGGTTCTCTGAGAACAACGTATAGTGACGCTCCCATAACTTGTCCGTCAGGGCCGCGGTGTGCGGAGTGATCAGGAGATTCGGAACGTCCCACAGCGGCGAATCGGCAGGAAGCGGTTCTTGGGGAAATACATCGAGCGCTGCTCCTCCTATTTTGCTATTACGCAGTGCTTGGATCAGTGCGGGCTCATCGACCAGCGGGCCGCGGCCTACGTTGATGAGGCACGCGCCGGGCTTCATGAGTGCGAGGCGTTCGGCGTTCGCGACTGCAGTTGTGCTCGCGGTGACCGGCGCGGCTAGCACGATGTAGGCGGACTGGCGGAAGACTTCGTCGATCTGCGCGGGAGGGACGACTTGATCGGCGCCTTCGCTTCCCTTCTCCGGATGCTCGCGAACCGCCATCACCCGCATGCCCAGAGCCTTCGCGCTTTTCACTACCGCCCTGCCGATGCTGCCCAGACCGACCATGCCTAGCGTTGCTCCGGCGACTTCGCGAATGCGCGGCTGCTCGTCCCAGAGAATTTGCTGTCCCCAGACGTGCTTCTGCTGCAGGAGCGCTGACTGCGGAATTTTTTTGGCGAGCGCGAAGATGAGGGCTATGACGTGCTCGGCCACAACTGGGCCATGCACCTCGCGAGCGTTGGTGATGACGATGTCGCTGTTGACGATTTCGGGAAACATCAGCTGATTTACGGCGGCGGCGGGAGAGTGGATCCAGCGCAGCTTCTTTGCGGACGATACTTGTTCGGGCCGGATCGACCAGGCGATCAGGATTTCGGCGTCGAGGATTTCCGCGCTCAAATTCTTGTAGTCGGGAAGGTGTGTAACCGCGATTTGCGGAAACTCGCGCCGCAACCGTTCGGGAAACCAGTCCGGCGCGGTCCATTGGTCGAAAGGATGATGTACGCAGACGATGAGTTTCATGGGAGATCAAAATCTTAACCACAGAGGGCACAGAGTTACACGGAGGAAGGCCTCTCTCTCCTCCTGCTATCAGGTCTTTTTCATCCGCAGGTCTGATCCCGTCATTTCTTTCGGCTCGGTGACTCCTAGCATTCCTAAGATCGTCGGCGAGATGTCGCGCAGGGAGCCATTCGGCTTGAGCGTGTATTGCTTCGAGTCTTCGGCGATGACGATGAACGGAACTGGATTCGTGGTGTGCGCGGTGTGCGGGCCTCCGGTGGCTGGATCGATCATCATTTCGGCGTTGCCGTGGTCGGCGGTGATCAGCATGGCTCCGCCTTTGGCGCGGATCGCTTTTTCAATTTCGGCGAGGCAGGCATCGACGGTTTCTACCGCTTTAATCGTGGGCTCGAGTTTGCCGGAGTGGCCGACCATGTCGGCGTTGGCGAAGTTGACGATCATCACGTCGAAGGTGCCGTCATTCGTGGCTTTCACGACCGCCTCGGCGATTCCGGCAGCGCTCATCTCCGGCTTCAGATCGTAGGTGGCGACTTTCGGAGACTGGACCAGCACGCGTTCTTCCCCGGGGAACGGCGTTTCGACTCCTCCGTTGAAGAAGTAGGTGACGTGCGCGTATTTTTCGGTTTCGGCCACGCGGAGGTTGCGCATGTTCATTCCGCCCATGACGTTGGCGAGGATGTTCGCCATTGACTCCGGCGGAATCACTACGGGGAGGCTGAAATTCTTGTCGTAGTGCGTCATGCAGACGTACTTCAGATTCTTGGGCACGCGGTCGCGCGGAATAGCCGCATCTAGATCGGCAGCGCCGGGGAGATCGCTGCCTCCTTTGTCGTTCAAGCCGCTGTTGCGGCAGAGGGCGCGCGTGATCTGACGGACGCGGTCGGCGCGAAAGTTGAAGCAGATGCAGGAATCGTCGTCGCCCATCTTCGCTATGGGCTCGCCGCGGCTGTCGGTGCAGACGAAGGGGATGACGAATTCGTCGGTCACATCCTTGTTATAGGACGCTTTCATGCCCTGCACGGCGTCGGTCTGCGTTCCGCCTTCGGCTTTGCCGTCGACCATCGCGGTGTAGGCCTTGGAGATGCGCTCCCAGCGCCGGTCGCGATCCATGGCGTAGTAGCGGCCGTTGACGGTCGCAATTTTGCCGGAGTTGTACTCGCGCATCTTCTGCTGCAGTTGTTCGAGATATCCGGCGCCGTTGGTGGGCAGGGTGTCGCGGCCGTCCATGAAGGCGTGGACGAAAACGCGATCGACTCCCTGCTGCTTCGCCATTTTCAGGAGCGCGTAAAGATGCTCCTGGCGGGAGTGAACGCCGCCATCGGAGACGAGTCCGAAGAGGTGCAGCTTGCGTCCGCTGGTGCGGGCGTTCTTCATCGCTTCGAGCAGCACGGGATGCGAGAAGAATTCGCCATTCTGGATCATGAGGTCGATGCGGGTGATGTCCATGTGCACGATGCGTCCGGCGCCCATGTTCAGGTGGCCGACTTCGCTGTTGCCCATCTGGCCTTCGGGGAGCCCGACAAACGGGCCGCTGGTGTGGATGAGAGTGTTGGGATACTCGCGCAGCAGACGGTCGTAGGTTGGTTTGCGAGCGAGGGCGATGGCGTTGGCTTTCGTTTCGGCGCGGTATCCCCAGCCGTCGAGGATGATTAGGACTAGAGGTTTAGGACGCAAAATCGGCTCCTGGCTTTTAGCTCTTGGCTCTTGGCTCTTAGCTCTTGGCTGTTCGCTGTTCGCTTCCGAAAAATCCACCACGGAGGCACTGAGACACGGAGAAAACAGGTGACAGTAGAATCTATAGGAGGGCTTGCGGCTTTTCAAATGAGCTGCGGATTGGCCGTTTATACTATCGCGGAGGAGTCACATGTCGATCAGCGAACTATTTCTATCCGAATTCAACGAAGAAATGAAAAAGACGCGCGCGACTCTGGAACGTGTCCCGGAAGATAAAGGGGAGTTCAAACCGCATCCGAAGTCGATGCCGCTGAAGAGGCTCGCGCCGCATGTTGCGGAGTTGCCCGGCTTTGGGCTTTCGGTGCTCACCACTCCGGAACTTGATTTCGCAAAGACCTCGTACAAGCCTCTGCCGTTTGAGTCGGCGGCGCAGTTGGTGCAGGCTTTGGAGGATGGCGCTGCCAAGATGCGGGACGTTCTCCAGAAGATGCCGGATGAAGCGTGGACAGAGCCATGGAAGCTGAGTTTCGGAGGCAAGCCCGTCTTTAGCGGGACGCGTTTCATGGCCTACCGGCAGATGTTCCTCAACCACCTGGTGCATCACCGCGCGCAGCTTGGCGTATATCTGCGATTGAATGAGAAGCCGTTGCCGGCGACGTACGGGCCTTCGGCGGATGACACGATGGGGTTCTGACTGCGGCCAGTTCTCAGTTGTCAGTTCTCAGTTAAACCGTTTGACCTACCAGATCACGTCGACCGGATAGCGTGCGAACCTGGGGTCGGCTGTGATGATCGGCCAGCCTTCCTCGACGCTCTGAGCGATGAGCATTCTGTCGAATGGGTCGCGATGATGGAGGGGCAACTCTTCGACTCGCAGGACGTGGCTTGGGCTGACGGGCAACAATCGAACATGGCTGGAGCTGAGTTCGCCAGTCAAGAAAGGGCCAGCCGGCAACGGTAGGGAAAGCTTTCCGATCTGTGCCTTTTGAATCGCCTCCCACAGGCTCACTACGCTCCACCATAAATCGGACGAAGCGATCAGATTACGCGCTGTTGGAGACAGCCGTCTCTCATCCATGATCGCCCAAATAAAAGTGCGGGTATCCAGTAGGACTTTCATTACCAGAACAGATCTTCAATCTCTTTCGGAAGAGGATCGTTGAAGTCATCGGCAATGACAATTTTTCCCTTGGCCGATCCAAACTTGAACCCGCGATTCGTCTGCTTAATTGGAACCAGCTTGGCGACGGGAGTTCCGGCCTTGGCGATGATGACCTCTTCGCCTAAGGCAACCCGCTCCAGCAGGCGGGAGAGATGGGTTTTGGCTTCGTGGATGTTGACTTCCATGGGCTTATACTAGACTAAGTCCTTAGCTAAGTCAACTGCAGGACCGATGCGATGCGAGTCTGCCGGATTGCCAGGTCTTTAGTGTAATCGGATTTTGCAACAACTATCGAGTGTACGGCGCACCGCAACCGCTGCATGCCGCTCCCCGCTTACCTTGCCACACTCGCTTCGTGCCGCAGCGTTCACAGATAAGCAACTTGTTTATGGTGGCTCCGCAGTTGAGGCACGAGTACTTGCGCCTGCCTCCTTTTGCGGTTTTCTCAATGCGGTCGCCGCATAGAGGACATGCCTTTTGGTCGTGATTCATCGGTTTCAGAGGTCAATCGGTGTAAATCGCGATGTTACGCCAATTGGCCTGAGTCACGGGGGTATACTCACAGCGAATGAATCACAGACCCTTTTCCAAGTTGACCGATGAGTTCTTCAAGAAGATGGAGAACCATGCGGAGGCTGAGGCGATCAGATTACACAAGCCCAATTACGGCAAACTTCGCCTCATAGGTACAGCCATTGGTGTGATTGTTGTGATTCTGCTAGCGGTCTGGATGGCGGATCACTGATGGACAACACGCTCAACTGATCAAGTCAGGGGCAATGAGTGAAATCGGGATGTTTCGCCAGTTGCCCTACTGTTGCGGATAACCATCAGCGAAGTCCTTTGCGTAGATAACTAGCGAGCCTGAATACGTCACAAGTTTCCCTTTAACGCGATATGGCCGGAATCGCCAGTCCTTCACGCTGGAAACCGCAGCCGACGTCAGTATTGGGTGCCCGCGCACAACCGAGATACAGGATGGCTTGCCGTCGGCGTCGATTGCGAGGAACAGTTCGATGCTTCCAGTAATGCGAGCAACATGCGCTTGCGTTACGATTGGCGTTCGCGTAACGATGCGCTTCGACATCGCCTCTGCTCGCAGATTTTCTGACCGCTTTTCACATGCCTGCGCATAGTGGCTCAACAGAAGGACAGCCGCGCAGCCCAAAATCAACGCTTGCCGCATATATGTAATGAGACCCCGCTACAACGTGCCAAGTTTCCACAAATTGACGTTAGCAGGCGCTAGCATTCACAACTCCGACAAGTCTCGTTCTGAGCGGGAGCCAGTCTAGCAGCACGATGTGAACGGCCAGCTCTTGACTATTAGCCCTTGTAGTTCAGCGCCTTCACTCCTAAGAACCGCGCCGCCCCGCCCAGTTCTTCTTCAATCCGCAGCAACTGGTTGTACTTCGCGATGCGGTCGGTGCGGGAGGCGGAGCCGGTTTTGATCTGGCCTGCGCCGGTCGCTACGGCCAGATCGGCGATGAAGGTGTCTTCGCTTTCGCCGGAGCGGTGGGAGATGACCGAGGTGTATCCGTTGCGGCGGGCCAGGTCGATCGAGTCGAGAGTCTCGCTGACCGTGCCGATCTGGTTGACCTTGATGAGAATCGAGTTGCCTACGCCTTTGTCGATTCCCTCTTGCAGGCGCTTCACGTTGGTGACGAACAAATCGTCGCCTACCAGTTGAATGCTGTCTCCGAGGGCTTTAGTCAGGAGCGCCCATCCGTCCCAGTCGTCCTCAGCCAGGCCGTCTTCCAGCGAGACGATGGGATAATCCTTCGCCCACTTCGCCCAGTACTTCACCATTTCTTCGGAGGTTTTCGCTGACTTGTCGGATTTTTTGAAGACGTACTTGCCGTCCTGGTAGAACTCGCTGGCGGCGGGATCGAGTGCGATGGCGATTTCCGCGCCCGGCTTGTATCCGGCCTGCTGGATGGCTTCGAGCACGACTTCGATAGCCTCGACATTTGACTTCACTGACGGGGCGAAACCGCCTTCGTCGCCGACGGCGGTGTTGTAGCCGCGCTTTTTGAGCACTCCTTTTAGAGTATGGAAGACTTCTACGCCCCAGCGCAGGGCCTCGGAAAAGCTGGGCGCTCCTACCGGCATCACCATGAATTCCTGGAAGTCGACGTTGTTGTCTGCGTGCGCGCCGCCGTTGAGGATGTTCATCATGGGCGTCGGCAGGGTGTTCGCGGCGGCTCCGCCTAGATAGCGATAGAGCGGGAGTTCGCAGGCGCGGGCTGAGGCGCGAGCGGCCGCCATGGAAACGGCCAGGATCGCGTTGGCGCCGAGGCGTCCTTTATTGGGCGTGCCGTCGAGGTCGATGAGACGGGCGTCAATGTTGCGCTGGTCGGCGGC
>CAWKAZ010000008.1:0-56440 GCA_963847715.1 Terriglobia bacterium | reverse complement strand
TCGCGTTCTTGTAACGCTTGTCGCGGTCCTTCTCCATCGCCTTGCCGATGATGGTTTCAAGCTCCGGCGGTACCTCCGGATTAATCGACCGGGGCGACGCCGGCTTCGAATTGATCACGGCATGCAACGTCGTGACCACGTTTGTCCCGGTGAACGGCTTTTTCCCAGTGGCCATTTCGAACAGCACGACGCCAAACGAAAATATGTCGCTGCGAACATCGAGATCTTCCGAGCGGGCTTGCTCGGGCGACATATACACCGCCGTCCCGGGAATCACTCCCACTGCCGTCAACGAATCTTCCAGCGAAGAGTCGGTGGTCGTGCCCACGCTGCCGTCCTTGGCGAGTTTCGCGAGCCCGAAGTCGAGAATTTTCACTTGCCCGCCCGGAGTGAGAAAGATATTCGCCGGCTTGATATCGCGATGGACGATTCCTTTGGCGTGCGATGCTGCCAGCGCGTCCGCCACTTGTACGGCAATATCCAGCAGGTCGTCGATCTCCAGCGGCTTGCCATGGATCCGCTGCTTCAGGCTCTCGCCTTCCAGTTTCTCCATGACAATGAACGGATGCCCGTCGTTGTCCTCAATGTCGTGGATGGTGCAGATGTTCGGATGGTTCAGCTGTGAGGCGGCGCGGGCTTCGCGCGTAAAGCGCTCGAGCGATCGCGGGTCCTTGGCCAGATGCTCAGGAATAAACTTCAGAGCGACATGGCGCCCAAGACGAAGGTCTTCCGCTTCGTAAACAATCCCCATCCCGCCGCCGCCCAGTTTCCCGAGAACGCGGTAATGGGATACCGTTTGCCCGACAATCTCCATAAATCGTGTGGGGCGGAGACTCTAGTCCGCCGCCGTAGCCTTTGATTGTACGTGCAGAGCAGGCCAAGATGGCCCTAACCCGCGAAGGCGTAATGGTAGAGGGTCATTCCGGCTGGGTCAACCAAGATTAGGGAAGCGACTGGCGTGACGTCATTGCGTCATGACTTTCGGCAGATTCCAGCCACGCCACACGCTGACCAGCCGCAGAACAAAACAGAACGTGCCACCGAACACGGCCGCCCAGGTGGGAGACACCTTCAGTTTTCGGCTCGCGATCATTACCGCTGCTCCGGCCATCGCCGCCGTGGCGTAGATGTCGGAGCGCAGGACGTTGGGAACCCGCGCCAGGAAGATATCACGCACCGTGCCTCCGCCGACGCCCGTGATGGTCCCCAGTAAGATCGCTATAAAAGGGTGCATCTCGTAGAGGAGCGCCTTTTCGGTTCCGGCGACTGCGAACAGCGACAAGCCGGCAGCATCCAGAACGAGGATGACGGTGCTGGGAATCCCCGCAACAAAGCGATACGCAAAGAAGGCAATCGCGGCTCCGGTGAAGGCCATCGCCGAGTAGCGCCAATCGCGCAGGGAACTCGGCGGGATGGCGCCAATGAGAAGATCGCGGAAGATACCTCCTCCTAGTGCCGTGGCGAAGGCGAGCACCATCAGTCCAAGCAAGTCGAGATTGCCGGTGATAGCGGCCTCCGCCCCCTCGATCGCAAAGAGCAGGGTTCCGGCCATGTCGGCGGCGAAGAGTAGCGCGTTCGTGGGGCGGTTCACAGTCCTGGTTTCGGTGGGCATCGCGGGCCGGAGTGAACGGCAGCCCGGCGTATTGAGTATTATCCACAATCACTTGACGTGTCGGTCGGGTGACGCAAGGCGGGGGCAGTTCGACCGTCTGCACCATGGGGTTTATGCAGCGCAGTGGGTGAATTCTTATTCCTCGCGCGGCAGCATTCGTCCGCTGCGAACGTAACGGTCATGCCAGCCCAGACTCTCATGGAGCAAATGAGGAGTGTGCTTCCCGAAAGAAAGCCGTTCGGCGCGCTCCTGGTAATCGCGCAGCAGTGGACGGTAATCGGGATGCGCGCAATTTTCGATAACCAGTTTTGCTCGTTGCCGTGGCGACGAGCCTCGCAGATCGGCGAGCCCTTGCTCGGTCACAATCACGCCCACGTCGTGCTCGGTGTGATCGACGTGCGAGACCATCGGGACGATCGTCGTGATGGCACCTTTCTGCGCGGTTGACGGCGCCATGAAGATTGCTAGGTATCCATTGCGGGCGAAGTCGCCCGAGCCGCCAATGCCGTTCTGAATGCGCGATCCCATCACATGGGTGGAATTCACGTTGCCATAGATATCTGCTTCAATCATGCCGTTCATGCCAATGACGCCCAGGCGGCGGATGATTTCCGAATGGTTGGAGATTTCCTGCGGACGAAGAACGATCTGTTTGCGGAAGCTGGCCATCTCGGCGTTGACCTGCGCCAGCATGTTCGGACTGAGCGAAAACGCCGTTGCCGAGGCGCAAGTGAGCTTGCCGCTGCGCAAGAGTTCGATCATGCCGTCTTGAATGACCTCGGTGTAAGAGGTCAGGTTTTCAAATTTTCCCTCGAGCAGGCCGAGCAACACGGCATTGGCGATGTTTCCCACGCCCGACTGCAGCGGCAGCAGTGAAGGAGGAATCCGTCCGGACTTCACTTCCCACGCGAGGAATTCCAGGATGTGCCCGGCAATGCGGCGTGAAGCGTCGTCCGGAGCTTTGAACGCGCTATTGCGGTCGGGAGAATCGGTCAGCACGATCGCCGCAACTTTCTCAGGGTCGATGCGTAAATAAGGAGTGCCGATTCTTTGCCCCGGATGGGTAAGCGGAATCGGCTGGCGATATGGCGGAGGCTGCATTCCGTAATAAATGTCGTGCATGCCCTCCAACTCGGCCGGTTGCCACGCATTTACTTCGAGAATTACTTTCTCTGCCTGGTCGATCCAGGTCCGGTTATTGCCGATCGAGGAACTCGGCACCAGCCGCCCGTCTTCGAGAATCGCCGTAACTTCGACGAGCGCCCAATCCATTTTTCCGAGGAAGCCATACTCGACGTACTGCGCAACGTGGCCGAGGTGGATGTCCATGTACTCCATCTCGCCGGCGTTGATGCGTTTTCGCGTCTCGGGGTCGGACTGATAAGGCAGGCGCAACTGGATGCCGCCCGCCATGGCGAGCGCGCCGTCCAACTCCGGCCCGGTGGAAGCGCCGGTGAAGATGCTGACCTGACATTTCTGGCCACGCAGATTGGCGTCTGAGATGCGTCGAGCCAACGCCATCGGTACGGCTTTTGGATAGCCCGAGCCCGTGAACCCGCTCATGCCGATGCGAGTGCCGAAGTTGATCAGAGCGGCCGCTTCGTCGGCGCTCATGATGCGGGAAGCAAGGCTGGAATTCAGGATGCGAGAACTGACCGGGGTGCAGGTGGCCATACAATTCCTCTCATCGCCAAAGGGACGGCGAAGCGTCGCAATGATGCCACTGTTGCTGGGAGCCGCCTGTGATTCAGGTCACGGGAGGTCGTGACCAAACTCCAAAGCAACGCAGGGAATTTCTCTCGTCCCTATGGGGTCTCCGTCATAGCTCGATCACGTCTGGAAAAAGTGGAAGACGCGACACACTCCAAGCCGCGAAGCGGCGAAAGAATGCAGCCCACGGCGCAAGCCGTGGGGGAAGAAGTGGAAAATGGCAGAGCCCCAGAGGGGCGAAAGAATCGCTGTGACACAGACTCCTAGGGGACTTGAGGTATTGTTCTATATTTATTCGCTAACCAGGGCGGCGGACGATCCCACCCACTTCATGCCTTTATTCTGATCGACGCCCATCATCAACCCGCGGCCCATGCGGACGATCGTCAAAACGGGTTTCAATTCATCAAGCCACACATACATGATGCGCAGTTCGACCTTGGTCGCACCGTGCGGAGTCTCGACGACCGGCGTGAAATTCATCCGTTCCTGCAGGATGTACTCGCCGCGTTTGGCCGCAGGAATCGCCTCGATGTCGGCCCGGGACGGCGCAATCACTACGCCTAATCCGGCAAAAGAGTAGAGCGGCTTCAGCACAAAGTTTTCCAGGTCGGCAGGCACCTCAGGCAGTTGATCGAGGAACCACGTGCGCGGCACCGACGGATGCTTCAGGTACGGAATCGAGTACTTACTGATGCGGAAATACCAGTTCGGATGCCCGGCCCACTCCACATCGAGATCATCGCGAAAATCAAAGGGTGGTGTGATGCTTTTGCGCTCGAGTTCATCGACGATGGTGCGGTTGTAGATTCGTTCGATCGGGACGCGCTTGCCCCCTTCTTTATAAAAGAGCCGCCGTCCTTCTTTGTGAATCTTCGTGATGCAGACGGTGCGAATGCCGAGCAGGTTCTCGGTAAGCAAGAAATCCGGCCGGGTCTTCTGCTCCTCCGGATGCACTTCCATCAGCACGACGTTCGCCGGATCGTGTCCCGCGACAATTGCATCTTGCAGAAGCCGTTTGTAAGACAGCCGAGTCAAGCCCACCCAAAAAATAACGAAGCTGCGCGTCGAGGCCGAAGACATCGATGTAGGCCTGCGACAAAACCGGCTGATAAGCGTACAGAGAAGGGAAGGCCTGTAACTCGACAAGTTTCGGATGTAACTCACCCGCCGCATCGCGCACCAGTCCGAAGTCGACCTGAATAAACATCGGATGCGGCGATTCATTCGGCACGCGGAATTCTGCAGGGATCGAAGCCTCGGAACGCGCGCGGTACTCGGGATTGTCCACAAGCTGCCGGATCAGCGCTTTGCCGTCCTCGCCCATGCGGGCGACTAGCGCATCGGGGAAAAAGCAGGGCGTCTCGCAAAGGGCGAATGGAACTTCCATGCCGCAGCGAGAAGTCATCTCGCGGCGCAGTTGTTCGTATTTTTCAGGCAGTGAATCGCGAGTTGAAGTCTTGTCGGTAGGAAGGAATCATGGACGCTCGCGTGCGGACGGGGCTGTGCTCCCTCCAAGCCAAAGTCGGTATAGCTTTCTCGGCGCTCTCCGCGTCTCGGCGGTGAAGGGCCCTACGCCTCAATCAAAAACTGGCCGCTGCGCATGATCTGTTCGCCATCCACCCAAATATCGAAATTGCGTCCGACGACATCAATATGCGTCGACGAATACCACTCCGCTCCGGTATGCGCGCCGTAGGGATTGCCGAATGCAATGTGCACGCCCGGATATTTTTCATCCTGCAGAATTTCGCCGATCACGTCCTTCAGTTCGATGTTCGTGCCGATCGCGAATTCGCCCACGCGATTGCTGTTCTCGTCCGTGTGCGTGTAGGCCCAGAAATCGTCTTTCAGTTCCTTATTTGCGGAGTGCGCTTCAATCACGCGATTTCCCCGGATATGGACGGAAAGCGGGTGCGACTTCAGGTCGCCAAACTTGGCGCACAGATAATCGCCTACCACGCCATCAATCACGAATGTTCCATTCACCTCGCCCGGCGTCGTGAACACTTCTCCGCCCGGCAGGTTGCCCCACTTTTCCGTGCTGATAATGCCGCTCGTCTTCACCCATTTGTAATTCGGATTCAAATCGGCCACGAGATCGGTTCCTGACGGCGTCCTCGCCCGGATTTGTTTCGCCTTGCGGACGGTTTCGACGACCTTGACGCTCAACCGATCAACCTTCTGAAAGTCGGCGCGCATGCCTTCCAGCATGATGCGCTTATTGATGTTGACCATGTGCGCATGCCGGATCTTGTTGCGGTTCACGATGTCCGTCATCTGCATGCGTGACTTCAATTCGTTCATCTGCGCAACCACGGCAAAGATGCTGACCTGACTCGACTCCATGTCATCGGCGATCGGCAGGGGCAAATCCGTCAGCGGACGAGTCGCCACATCTTCCAGCACCCAGGTCTGGTAACGGCAGCCCACATCTTCCAGTTCGTGGACGATGGCCGCCGCTATCTCCAGGCTCGCTTCATCGGTGATGACCGTGACTTTTTCCGAAGGCTGCACGCGCAGGCAGACGCGCACCGCATTCCTCGCGCCCTGCGAGAGTTCCGGATCAAAAGCCATCTGATTCAGTTGTCGTTTGGATTGTTCCGCAGTGTTGGTAGAAATATTCATCAAACTCACTAGACGGCACGGGCGGTGGGCATGCTATCCACCTCGTCGACGCCGACTTCTGTCTCCTCAATGATGTAGTCCATTACGGCTTTCATGTCGCCGGTCTTGCGATAAACATCTAGTTGCCGGTCCGCGCCCGTGCCCATCTTCATGATTTCGCGGATGTATTCGACTTCGGTGCGGCAATCCAATTCATCCAACACGTCATCCACAAATTCCAGATACTCTTCGATCAGATCGCGTTCTGGAACTTCCATCTGCTTGCCGAAGTCGATCAGCTTCCCGTTGATCCCATAGCGCGCCGCGCGCCACTTGTTCTCCATGAGCAGCGACTTGCGATAGAGACGGAATCCCTGATTCTGCGTGTGCAACTTGTAGAGCTTCGCCACCGTCGCCTGAATCAGCGCGGCCAAGGCGATCGTCTCGTCAACCCGCATCGGCAGATCGCATACGCGGAACTCGAGTGTATTAAAGAATGGATGCGGCCGCATGTCCCACCAGATCTTCTTCGCGTTGTCGATGGAGTTGGTCTTGACCAGCAGCTTGACGTAGTTCTCGTATTCGCCCCAACTCGGAAAATAATCCGGCAGGTTCGTCCGCGGAAACTTGTCGAACACCTTACAGCGGTACGAATGAAGCCCCGTATCCATCCCCAGCCAGAATGGAGAGTTCGTGGACAGCGCCAGCAGGTGCGGCACAAAGTAGCGCGCGTGATTCATCATCTGGATGACGGTTTCGCGGTCCTCGATGCCCACGTGCACGTGCAGCCCGAAAATAAGATTGGCGCGGGCTACGAGTTGCATATCCTGCACAATATTCTTGTAACGCTCGCCCGGAGTGACTTCCTGCACCCGCCAGTCCGCAAACGGATGCGTCGCCGCAGCCGCGAGTCGCAACCCGTTTTCCTTCGACAGTCGGATCATGTGCCGACGCAGACTCTTCAGCTCTTCACGGGCTTCCTTAATGTTCTTACAAACCGACGTCCCCACTTCCACTACCGACTGGTGCATCTCGGTCTTGACCCGCTCTTGCAGAATCAACCGGCCCTTCTCGATAATCTCGGCGTGAATGTGCGACCGCAGATCGCGAGTGTCGGGATCGACGGTCTGATACTCCTCTTCGATTCCGAGTGTGAATGTAGGCTTCATGGTAGCGTCCAGAGCTGCCAGGTGGGAGCTACTCTGACAGAGTCCAACTAGTATACCAATGAGCTCGTGTGGCGCGGACATTCCTGTCCGCGAAAGGTGGGGTCCACTTCAAGCCACGCAGGATGAACCGTCCTCGGCCGTCGGACGATCCCATCCACCTACCGTTTGCGCTTGCGAGGCCACCAATGGCGGGCATCAATCAGAAATGGTGCGACCAGATTAGCGAAGAACACCGCCATGAGCAAAATCGCCATCAAGACAGCCAACATGCTCACGCCTTCTTCCGCGCTTTCGGTGTCCGAATATCGATCCACTTCGGTCCGCTGAGGAACGAAGCCCAGCGCATCTCGTCGTACGGCTTCTCGTCGCTCAAGGCCTTCGCAACCGCCATCTCGGCCACGGCGTCTACCACCCAATCGAAATTCTGCTGCCCGACGGAGGTAATTTCCGCGTCCGGCGCAGGATTCATGAAGTCAATCGCATAGGGCACGCCATCTTCTACTGCGAATTCCACCGTGTTCAGGTCGTAGCCCAGCGCGCGGCACAAGGAAAGAGCATCTTTCTCGATCCGCTCCTTCAACTTCGCGTCCGGCTGTGGATTCCCCTTCACATACCGCTCGTGATGCGGAGCCTTCGGGTCGTACTTCATGATGTGCACTTTCTCCTGCCCGACCACGTAACAGCGGTAATAGTCCTCAAACTCCACGCCATGCTGCAGCGTCATGCAGAGGTCGCCCGTCTGGTTGTAGTTATGAAAAAATTCCTCCGGAGAGTGCACCTTGTACACGTGCTTCCAGCCGCCTCCGGCGTAAGGTTTCAGAAATGCCGGGAAGCCGACATACTCAAACACTTCCTCCCAATTCAGCGGATACATCAGGTTCCGCATCGATTTGTCGGTCGTGTCGGGCGGATGCTTGTGATGCGGCAAAATCACCGTCGGCGGAATCGCGACACCCATCTTGTGCGCCATGCGCGTAATTGAAGAACTTGTCGTCCGCCGTCCACCAGAAGGGATTGTTGATGACCGTCGTTCCTTGCAGCACCGCGTTCTTCAGGTAGGCGCGGTAGAACGGGATGTCCTGCGAGATGCGATCGATGATGACGTCGTACTTTTTCGGCTCATCCATGCGGATGCCGCCAATCTTTACGAACTCGGCTGTCACGCCCGCGGCTTTCATCGAGTTGATCTTGTCAACCAGCGCAGGCGGAAAAGTATTTTCCATTCCGAAAAGGATTCCGATTTTCTTAGCCATACACTCTCCTCAATACCCGTCATCGTGGTGAGCGCGTTGTTAAGCGCACGCCCTTCCACGAACGACTAACGACAAGCGACCATCGACTAAAAGTACTTTCCCGCCATCCGCTGCCACAGCGGCCAATCGTGTTTGCTGTTGTCTCCAAAAATGTCGAGCCAGTGCGGAACGCTTTTGGCGTGCAGAATGGCCGACATTTTCACGTTCGCGTCCAGGCACATGTCCCAGTCCGACGTTCCCAGAACAATCTTCATCTGCCGGTACCGGCTCAGGAACCAGTCATCGCCGGTCTGCGGCAAGTAATCCGCAGGATTATTGAAATAGACGTTGTCGTCGTAATAGCCGTCGAGAAAGCTCTTGATATCGAACGATCCGCTCATGGTTACGCAACCGGACACGATGTCCGGATGCCGCATAGAAAAATTCAGCGCGTGATAGCCGCCAAAGCTACAGCCGGTCACTACGATTTGTGGAGCCCAATTCTTCCACTTTAACAGCGGCATGAATTCGTTGATGATGTAGCGCTCGTATTGCACATGCCGCCAGATGCGGGCGCCCGGATGCGCGCTCTTGTTGTACCAACTCTCGCCATCGACGCTGTCCACGCAAAATACCTGGATCGGCCCGCCTCCAGTTTTCCGGCCAGCGCTCGGATCATTCCCGCGTCTTCGTACTCAAAATAACGTCCCATGGAAGTCGGGAAAACGAGGATCGGCTGCCCCCCGTGCCCGAAGACAAGCGACTCCATGTCGCGGCCCAATTCGTGGCTGTATTGTTTGTGATATTCGCGGTTCATGTGCGCGAGGATTGTAACCGAACTGCAGCGCCTTGGGCATCTGCCGGATGTTCACGCATCAGCAGTTGCCTTCCGGCGTCCGCACGGCTTGACTGCCCTGAGCGCTCAGGTGTGCTACTGTTCTCGCGGTCCTCGTGTCGGGTTGATTCCCAGGCGCTTCAGTTTTGATTGCAGCGTGGTTCGCTTCATGCCCAACCGCGCGGCTGCTCCTTTCGAACCGCCAATCTGTCCGTGGCACTCCTGCATTACCTTCAAAATGTGCTCGCGTTCCGCCGCCTCCAGAGTTTCATCCATGATTTCGTTCGTGATTGGCCCTCCCGGCGAAATCGTCTGTAGTTCGCTTAACGGTGCAACCAGTACCGAACCCAGCGTCAGAATCACCGACCGCTCGATAAAGTTTTCGAGTTCGCGAATGTTGCCTGGCCATTGCCACTCCTTGAGAGCATCCACGGTTTTCCTGGGAATACTGGTGATAGTCTTTTTCATGCGGCGCGCGCATTTCTGCACAAAATATTCCACCAGTATCTGAATATCGTCGCGGCGTTCCCGCAGCGGTGGCACTCGGATGGGAAAGACGTTCAGACGGTAGTAAAGATCGCTCCGAAACTCATTGTCCCGCACGCAATTCGCGAGGTCGCGATTGGTGGCGGCGATCAAACGGAAGTTCACTTTCAGAGTTTGCGTTCCACCCAACCGTTCGAATTCGTGGTCTTGCAAAACGCGCAGCAGCTTGGGCTGCAAGTCCAGAGAAATCTCCCCGATCTCGTCGAGGAACAGCGTTCCTTCATCGGATAGCTCGAGTCGTCCAGGTCTCCGGCTCACCGACCCTGTGAATGAGCCCTTTTCGCTCCCAAATAACTCGCTCTCCAAAAGCCCCGAGGGAATCGCAGCGCAATTCAGTTTGATGAAACTGTTGCTTGCACGACGGCTCATCCGGTGGATCGCACGCGCCACCAGTTCCTTGCCCGTTCCTGTCTCACCCAGCAGAAGCACGGTGGCATCGCTGGAAGCGACAGTGCTAGCCAATCTCATGACTTCCTGCAAGGACGGACTTCGCCCGATGATCTCCCCGAATCCCAGTTCGGTATTGATTTCGTGTTCGAGATAGAGCTTTTCCTCCGTGAGCCTTTCTTTGGCTTCGCGCAGTGCCTCGGTTGCCTCCCGGAGGTCGGTGATCTCCGTGCTCGCGCCGGTGAGACCGATCACGGTCCCACCCGGACCCAGAACCGGCTCGATCCTGGTATCGAAATAGTGCTTCTTGCCGCCGTAAGTGAATTGCATTTCGTCGCGGACTCCCACGCCGGTTTCGAGCACCCGCCGCCGGACTTCCGCGACGCGGGTTGCTTCCTCCGAGTCAAACAGTTCCGCTAGACTCTTTCCAAGTTTTTCACTCGCCGGTACCGGCATTTGTGGGTTGTACATCCATGTGTACCGCAGATCCCGGTCCTGATTGAACACCGCAATGGGAGAATGTTTCAGCGCCACGCGGAATCGTTCCTCACTCTGTCGCAATGCTTCCTCGATCTGCTTGCGTTCGGTAATGTCGAAATCCATCCCAATCGCTCGTACCGGGGTTCCACTCGCGTTCTTGAAAACTCGCCAGCGCCCCGAAATCCAATGCAGGGTCCCATCCGGCCAGATGACTCGCCATTCGCCCCGGGCCTCTCCGGTCTCCATTGACTTGCGAAACAATTCTGAAACGCGGGGCATGTCCTCGGGATGCACGAGCTCTAGAAATTTGTCGAGCGTTCTCGGGTACTTGCCCGGAGCGAGGCCGTACATCGCCTCCATTTGAGGCGTCCACCGGCTTTCTCCGTCGATCAAATTCCGCTCGAACATTCCGACTCGCGCCACTTCCTGCGCCAGCCGCAGCCTCTCCTCACTCTCGCGTAGTGTCTCCTCCATCCGCACCCGATCCGTGATGTCGAGGGATGCTCCGACTGCGCCTCGGACCTTTCCTGCCTCATCGAGCAAAGGCGCGGCATTCCCGAGTTCATATCGTTCTGACCCATCTTCGAAGACTAGTTTGAGCATCATTCCGCGTGTCGGCCGTCCGGTCGCGGCCGCGCGCTGCATCGGCAATTCGCCCGTGGGGATTTCGACTCCATCTCGAATAAAGCGCACCTGATGGCGTTCCCCCGGCGGAGCGCTGGCCGAGGCATTCGCGCCCGGTTCCAGATGTAGAGCCTCCAGCCGGGCTCGATTCGCCGTCATCCGCCGGCATTCCGGGTCGTGTGCAATCAGCACGGAAACCGGGAGAGTATCCAGAATCGTCTCCAGTTCTCGCGCTCGCGCGCGTTCCCGCGCCTCGCTCTCGCGCAGCGCTTGCTCCGCTTGTCTGCGTTCCGTGATGTCCTGCACGATACCGATACTCCACGGTGCGTCGCTTCCTCCCCCGGGCAGGTTCACCGCATTGACGTGGACCCAACGGATCGATCCATCGGGCCTCACATACCTCTTTTCTATCTCGTAGCTGGGCACCTTGCCCCCGGCCAGTTGAATCGCCTTGGTGCGGTTCACCGTTATGTCGTCGGGGTGGGTAATGCTGAAGAAATCGCGGGTCAATAAGTCCGGCTGTGTGCGCCCGACAATTTCGCAATACTTGGGATTCGTTTGCAGAAATCGTCCGGTCGACGTTTCGATGACACAAATTCCTACCGGACTTCCTTCGTAAACCGTGCGGAACCGTTTCTCGCTTTCTTCCAGCAACCTTGCCGCTCGTTTGCGCTCGGTGATGTCGCGCGACAGCGCCACCAGATATTCGCGGCCCAGGTGTACGTACTTAATATTCACCTCGACCGGGAACGTCGTTCCATCCTTACGGCGATGAACGGTCTCCCGCACCAAGAAGCCGCACTGTCTCAGCGCGTCAACATCTTGCGGAACCCTCTCGCGGACGATGCTGGGATTGATGGCATAAATGGTCATGTGCAAAAGCTCTTCACGGCTATATCCAAGTTCGGAGCACATCTTCTCGTTCACATCGAGGATACGCAGCGTCGGGGCGTCCACGACCACGATCGCATCGTTCGACTGGTCGAGCAGCGTCCGAAACAGTTGCAGTTCGCGGACGGATTTATCCAGTTCTCCCGCGTTGTGCCGGAGTTTCTCGTTGGTCTCACGCAGCGATCGTTCCACGCGAACGCGGTCGGTGACATCGTGCGCAATGCCGCGCACAACGGGAGTCTCTGCGCTCTCAGTCCGCAAAGTGTTGGAGTACTCCCAGAATCGCTGCTCTCCCGTGCGTGTGATGACCGCGATTACGCCATGGGCTTCCCCCGACCGCTCGATTTCGCGTAGATAGTCGTCAAACTGTGAGCGATATTGCGGATCGATAAAATCCCGCACGGGAATCTGCAAGAGTTCGCCCACGCTGTAGCCAAGCAGACGCGCGGCAACGGGGTTTGTCGACAGGAGTCGGCCCTGGAGATCGTGCACGCACAACATGTCATCGCTGTGCTCCACCAGATCGCGATACCAGTCTGTGTTTTGGTAAGGCTCGCGGCGGGTCAGGTCCCACCCGAGAGGCAATTCTTCCGGAGTGTGGGGCTTCCGTTGTTCGGGGTGCGATGGCATAGCTCACCCGTTGGCAATCGGCTGGAGTTTGATAAAGTCTTGACCGGCCAGATTGAAATGTGCAGCCGCCGAATCTGTTCTGATCTTAGAGATTGCACCTGCATCCTCTAAGTTCACTATCTCAGCCGATCCGTGTCAGTAACTGCTATGGCCTTCGCGCAGAGTTTAGCAGAATACTTTGTGGTTTGCACCGTATCCCACGGAAGGATGTATCTCGGTGGTTAGGGCCCACGTTAGACTGCTGCGTTCTGCTAAACTTTCCGGTTCTCGTTGCTGCTCGGTACCGAGTACGTCAAGATTCTGAGCGAGGCAATCATGGCAATTCAGTCGGTGGGAGTGATTGGAGCAGGCACCATGGGCAATGGCATTGCCCATGTGTTTGCGCGAAGTGGATTGAACGTCGTTTTGTGCGACGTCGAGCAGCGGTTTCTTGAACGCGGCCTCGCAACCATCAGCAAGAACCTCGATCGGGAAGTGGCGAAGAACAAAATAACGAATGATGACAAAACATCGACGCTAGGCCGAATTACAACCGTTCTGGATCGGGCGAAGCTGGCCGGGTGCGATCTGGTCATCGAGGCGGCAACCGAGAAGTTCGAAATCAAGGCGGAGATCTTCCGCGATCTCGACCGCATCATGAAGCCCGAAGTCATTCTGGCTAGTAATACGTCCTCGATCTCGATTACAAAGATTGGCGCGTTGACCAAGCGCGCTGCCAATGTTATTGGCATGCACTTCTTTAATCCTGTGCCCGTGATGAAACTGGTTGAAGTGATTCGCGGCCTCGCCACGTCACAAGCCACGTTTGAAGCGGTGCGCGACCTGGCAGTGAAGCTCGAAAAAACTCCGGTGGAGGTAAACGACGCGCCCGGATTTGTCTCGAACCGCGTCTTGATGCCGCTGCTGAATGAAGCGATGTATGCAGTCATGGAAGGGGTTGCCACACCGCAGGCCGTAGACGAAGTGTTCAAGCTTGGGATGGCGCATCCGATGGGACCGTTGACCCTCGCCGACTTTATCGGCCTGGACGTGTGTCTTGACATCATGCGCGTGCTGCAGGATGGCTTGGGCGATCCAAAGTATCGGCCCTGCCCATTGCTGATCAAGATGGTCGATGCCGGCTGGTTGGGCCGGAAGAGCGGGCGTGGTTTTTACACCTATCCATAGTCTTCATTTTCGGCATCTGATCGAAAGCTGTGAACTGAACCATGACAACGGCGTGGGGCCAAATTCTCCCGGATCGAAAGCCCGGCGGAGACGCAATCTATTACACACTGGCGGTTTTGTCGGGCGCGTTGGCCGGGTGGCTGGACATCAAAGTCGGCGACTTGCTGCTGACTGCGATGGTGGTGCTCGCGGCAAACATGCTGCTCGGATATCTGAGCCCAGCACGGCCGTGGCGCTGGGTGATCATCATCGGAATATGCGTCCCCATCGTGGAGTGGCTGGCATATTTCTTCCTCACCCAAAAGCCGGAGCGAGCCCAGGTGTATGAATCCTTTCTGGCGTTTCTACCAGGAATCGCCGGCGCCTTCGGCGGATCCGTCGGCCGCGGCGTAGTCGACAACCTGTTCGCGAAGAAGTGAGCGCGGAATTCCGCGTATACGATCTCACCGTTGGAATAAGCTGTTATCCTTTGGCCTTGATCGCAGGCCGACATGATTGGGCAACGGCTTTCGCATTACCGGATCGTAGAAAAAATCGGCGCTGGCGGCATGGGAGTCGTGTACCGCGCGCACGATGAGCAACTCGATCGCGATGTCGCCGTCAAGATTCTGCGCGCCGGGTCGCTGACGGATGAAACTCGACGGAAGCGATTTCGTACAGAAGCCCTTTCGCTAGCTCGGCTGAATCACCCCAACATCGCAACCGTCCACGAATTTGGCAGCCAGGATGGTCTCGACTTCCTGGTAACCGAGTACATCGCCGGCATGACTCTCGATGTCAAGCTTGCAGGCGGAGCTCTTCCTGCCGAGGAGGTCTTCCGTCTCGGACTGCAACTGGCGCAGGGGCTGGCCGCAGCCCACCAGCAGGGCATTGTGCATCGTGATCTGAAGCCCGGCAATCTTCGCCTGACCACGGATGGCCGGTTGAAGATTCTCGACTTCGGGTTAGCCCAGTTCATGCCGCAGGCGAGTGAGCAGGGGCTTACCGTCACCCTGACGCAGTCGCAGGAAGTCACGGGCACGCTTCCTTACATGGCTCCTGAACAGCTACGGGGGGAAGCGGCGGACGCACGCAGCGACGTCTGGTCGGCAGGCGCTGTGCTTCATGAAATGGCAACCGGGCGGCGGCCATTCGTGGAAACGAATTCTCCTCTTCTTATTAATGCAATTCTGAATCAGTCTCCCGAACCGGCGAGCCGGGTGAACCCCGCCGTCCCTCCAGTGCTGGATGAAGTCATTCGCAAAGCGTTAGCCAAGGATGCGACACAGCGATACCAGACGGCCGGTGAACTGGCCGTGGGGCTGGCATGGCCGTCCGCTAGCGGTCCAGTCTTTGCCGCTCGGCCAAAGCACGGCGGATATTACGCGGCGAGCGCCTTGGCGGTGATGCTCTTGATCGCGGCAATCGGCGGCTATTTCCTGATGCATCAGAAAAAGCAGGCCGTTTCGAGTTTGCCAACGGCGGTCCGCCGTCGTTCTGTCGCTGTGCTGGGTTTCAAAAACCTCTCGGGCAATCCCGAGAAATCGTGGCTCTCCACCGCACTTTCAGAAATGATGACCACCGAACTCAGCCAGGGCGACCAGTTACGCACCATTCCTGGAGAGAGCGTCGCGCAAATGCGGGCGAGTCTCGCGATCCCCGATGCCGACAGCTATAGCCCGCAAACGTTGAACCGCATCCGGCAAAATCTGGGCAGCGATGATGTCGTTGTCGGATCGTATCTCCCGCTGGGCAACGGCGTCCTGCGGTTGGACCTGCGGATGCAGGATGCGAATGCGGGAGAGACTCTGATTTCGGTATCGGAGAAGGGAAGCGAGTCTGAGATCGATACGCTGGTCAGTAAGGCAGGTGCCGAGCTGCGCGCGAAGCTCGGTGTCGCTGCGCTCTCTGACGAGCAGTCGGCGCTGGTGCGAACCTCGTTGCCGTCGAATCCCGAGGCTGCACGTTTGTATGCCGAAGGTTTGCAGAAGCTGCGTGTTTATGATGCCCTCGCGGCTCGCGATTTGTTGGAGAAGGCGATCGCCCTCGATCCGAGCCACGCCCCAACCTATTCGGCGCTTGCCCAAGCCTGGTCAACACTCGGATATGACGACAAGGCGAAACAGCAGGCAAAACGGGCGTTGGAGTTATCTTCCGAGTCTTCGGGCAAGTTTTCGCGCGAAGAGCGATTGCTGATTGAGGGTCGCTCCCATGAGATCCTCGCCGATCAACCCGCGGCCATCGAAAGCTACCGCGCCCTCTGGCAATTCTTTCCCGATCGCGTTGACTACGGTCTCTTCCTGATTCGCGCCCAGGGGAATGCCGGTCGTGGCAATGACGCGGCAGCCACCCTTGCCGATCTTCGAAAATTGACAGTCTCCGAAGCCGATGCCGCCCGCATTGACCTGGCCGAGGCGAACGTCGTCGGGTCGCAGAGCGACTTCAAGCGCGAGCAAGCTCTAGCCGAACAGGCCGCGAACCGGGGACGCGCCGTGGGTGCCAATTTGCTCGTCGCGGAAGCATTGCAACTCGAGGCGAACGCCTACGAGCGTATGGGGCAGCCGGACAAGGCGATACAACTGGTGGCCCAGGCGAGAGACCTTTGCTCCTCCGCCGGCTACCGCCAGGGCGCGGCTCGCACTTTGCTGCTGACCGCCGATGTACTGTTCGATCAGGGAGACTTCGAAGGGGCGCGCAAGAAAGTCGAGGAGGCGCTTCCGGTATTTCAGGAAATTGGCGCGCAGAAAAGTATTCGCGGTGCGCACGAGCGCATCGGGAACATTCTCTATCAGCAGGGAAAATATCAAGAAGCCGGAAAGTACTATGACCTTGCTCTGCGTTTCGACCGCACCGTTCATGATCCCACCGGGCTGGCCAGCGACTATGGCAACATCGCGAACACCCTCGACGGTCTCGGAGATTTAGGCGGCGCGCTCAAGATGCAGCAACAAGCTCTCGCGGCGTTTAACGAGATCGGCGACCGGCGCGGCTCGTCCGCTACTTTGAATAATCTTGGGAACCTGTCGGTAGAGATGGGGAACCTCGACGCGGCCAAAAAGTTCTACGATCAGGCGCTGTCGATAGCGCAGGAAATCACCTACCGTGGCGGGCAGCCGTATCCCATGTCCGGCATGGCGGATGTATTGCTGGCGCGAGGAGACCTGGCGGGTGCTCGTAAACAATACGAACAGGCGCTAGCAGTCTGCGAAGAAATCAAAGATGACGATTTTGCCGCCCAGATCCAAACCGCTCTCGCTTCGGTCGCGCTGTTCGAAGGAAGATTTTCCGACGGAGAGTCGCTCGCTCGTCAGACGGTGGCGCAATTCGATAAGACGAACGCTGCAGCAAGCGGCGCGTGGGCTCGTGCCGTACTGGCACGTAATCTTTTGAGTGAAGGTAACGTGAAGGACGCGCAAAGCGCAGCTACCCAGGCCCTCGCTCTCTCGCGCCAGGCGGCCGGACAAACACCGCGCTTCGAAGCTACTTTCGCCGATTCCCGAGTGAAAGCGAAGTCAGGCAGCGCGTCAGAAGCTCGCCGCGAACTTGAGTCGACGCTCGGGGCGACCCACAAGTTTGGATATCGTCTCTACGAACTGCAGACGCGCCTTGCGCTTGCTGAAATCGAGTTGGGCATGCGATCGTCCTCCGCGCGAGCGAATCTGGTTGCTCTCGAAGCGGATGCGAAGGCCGCGGGCGCCATGCTCGTCGCCAACCAGGCGCTTGCCCTCGCTAATGCCCATTGAGCGGATATTTCAGACATAGAGTAAGGAAGTTGAGCCAGGCTGTCATTAGACAGCCTCTCCGGCAGTTTCATCAAAGGTACCGACTACTGAAAAACTGTTCCCGTTTCCACAGTCGCTGGGGGTAAGCTACGGCTATGGGAGTGTCCGTATCGGTGCTAGCTAGCGGCAGTCGTGGAAACTGCGCGCTCGTCGCATCGAGTTCAACCCGTATTCTCGTGGATGCCGGTCTGTCAGGCCGCGAGACGTTCAAGCGGCTGCGCGCGCTCGGCGAGCGCACCGATGATATCTCCGCCATCCTGATCACGCACGAGCACTCCGACCATGTTGCCGGATTGCAGCGGCTGGCCACAAAGTTGAATGTGCCGGTTTTTCTTACCGCACCCACCCACCATGCCTGGAGCCGCGACGTGCGCGATCGCGAGGGCGCGATTCCCGTGCTGCCGAAGTCGGAGCGCTTTTCCGCAGGGCGTGGATTCCGCGTGGGCGATATCGAAGTGATGCCATTTACTATTCCACACGATGCTGCAGACCCCGTGGGTTTCACCTTTCGCGCGGAAGGCGTGAAGGTTGGTTTTGCCACCGACTTGGGGTATATGCCGGTCAGCGTGCGGAACCATTTGCGTGGCTGCACCGTATTACTGATGGAGTCGAATCATGATGTGGAGATGCTCCGCTCCGGTCCGTATCCGTGGTCGGTGAAGCAGCGGGTAATGAGCCGGGTTGGGCATTTGTCGAATGATGCGCTCGCCGAATTCTTCTCCAACGATTATGATGGAGGAGCGGAATATTTGGTTTTGGCCCATTTGTCTGAACAAAACAACCATCCCGAAATCGCGCGAGCCGCAGCAGAACAGGCACTCAGCGGGCGTCAGGGGCTTTGGCACAATCGTGTGTTATTGGCAACCCAGACGGCGGTTCTCGAATCCATCCGGTTATAGCCTCTTATGAGCCAGTGTGTGGAACCGATCGTGGGGAAAATCCTTGCGGGATGGCGTTACGATATTTCCGGCCTGGCTCCGGAGATGCGAGGCGATTACGAGCTACACTTTGCGACCTGCGAACATTGCCGCAGCCGCCAGAAACTGCACCGCATCATCGACATTTCCCTGATTGCGCTGGCCTCGGCGTCTGCCGCAGTATTTTTGTTGGCGTTTGCCGTGATCCGGCATTTTGGATTGCGCCACGCCTTCTGGCTCGAGGTGGGCGCACTCGCGGGCTTTGCTCTTTCGGCACTGATCTGGCTGGTTGTGGCCGTCGCCACTCCTGCGCCCATGGCGGTGGTTGATGTGGCGAAACTAGGTGCGCGACATGTGCACGACCGTCTCCCCGCCGAGATTCGCGAGCGCTTGCCGGAAGAATTGCGAGTCAAGATTACCGGATCGTAAACACGCATGTCGTCAACACGCATGAAGACTGTGTCAAAACTATCGAGCTTTATCCTGATTGCGGCGCTTGCCGTCACCGCGCAATCGATGGGATCTCTCGTCGAGACCGGCCACGCTGCTGCGACGCTCGCTCCACGCGCGCAGATCACACCGCATTGCCATCACGCGGGCACGACGCTTCCAAGCTCAACTCCGCGCTCCCCACAGCCTGTAAGCTACCAGTGTTGCCTCACAGGTCACGATGTGGCTGCCGTTCGCGCGCTCGACGTCGCGCCGCCGTTAGTTCAGTACTCTCGCCTCGCACTTTCTGATGAAATTGCAAACGCTCTCTTTCAGTTGACCAATTCAGAATTCGGGATTGTATCGCCAGATCCCCCGGGCACAACTCCGCTTCGCGTTTAAACTGACCGCCGAACTGTAAGAAAATTCCCCCTTAACTAAAGACAAGCCCGTAAGGGGCGACATTCGTTAGCCGGCACGTGAGTGCTGAGCATGAGCGCATCCCGGGCAAGTCCCGTAGGTACGACACGAATTGTTCACGCTTTCCGCATCCGGAGTCTGTCATGCGGCTCGTAATCTCGATCATCGTCTTTCTCAGTCTGTATGCACGCGCGCAAGACGTCGCCTTGGAGTCTCATGCGCAGGTACAACAAGACCAAAATCCGGCACAGCAGAAGAATGACATGCCCGGCATGAACATGCCTGGTATGGATATGCCCGGCATGAATATGTCCACATCCGAACCGTCCTGGATGCCCTCGCCGCATCTCGGTTCCGGCACCGGATGGCAGCCGGCCGCAACCGCCGATCACATGTGGATGAAAACCGTCGGCTCCTGGGACGTGATGGCGCACGGCGTCGTGTTTCTGGATTACACACAGTCGGGCGGCCCGCGCGGCGCAGGCAAAGCGGATTCGGTCAATTGGGTAATGCTGATGGAGCAGCACAAGCTGGGCAGCGGGAGCATTCTGTTTCGCGAAATGTCTTCCGCCGAGTCGTTAACCGCGCCGCATCCTGGATTTCCAGAGCTCTTTCAAACCGGTGAAACGTATCACGGCCAGCCGCTCGTTGACCATCAGCACCCGCACAATGTTTTTGCTGAGCTTGCATTCGAATACACGCAGACATTCGACAAGAAATTCCAATGGCTATTTTATGGCGCTGCCGCCGGAGAGCCGGCGCTCGGCCCGGTCGCGTACATGCACCGGGCTTCCGCTTCGGAGTTGCCAATGGCGCCACTGTCGCATCATCTGCAGGATTCCACCCACACCAGCTTTGGAGTGATCACCACCGGCTTGACCTTCGATCACGTCAAGCTCGAAGGTTCCGTATTCAACGGCCGCGAGCCGAACGAGAAGCGCTACAGCATCCAGTTCGCGGCGCTCGATTCCTGGTCGGCGCGACTAAGCGTGGCTCCCTCGCGCAACTGGACAGCGCAGTACAGCTACGGGCGGCTGGAGCATCCCGAGGCGTTGGAACCGGGCAGCCAGTTTCGTCAGACCGCCTCGGTCGAATATGTGCGCCCGTTCACGAAGGGTTCGTGGGCAACGTCGCTGATCTGGGGCCGAGTGCACAAGGTCGCGGACGATCGCAACCTGAACAGCTATTTGCTCGAATCGACCGCCAACTTTCTATCGCGCAATTATGTTTTCGAGCGCATGGAACTGGTCGACAAGGACGAATTATTTCCCGGCAACTCCTCGCTCCCTGCTTTTCGCATCGGAGCCTATACTTTCGGCGGCGCCCGCGACATCTTCCAACGTCACCTGTGGCGGTTGGCCCTGGGAGCGGATCTCACGTTCTACTCGAAGCCCGCGGCGCTTGATACGTCGTACGGCACCAACCCGGTCTCATTTCAGATTTTCGTGCGAGTGCGTCCGGGATCAGGGCACCACGATCATTCGAAGAATTGAAGCGCAGATCAAAAAAAAGGTTACCAAAAGATGTCCTGAACGCAGATACGCCATGACGGGTCCTGGGTTTCAGGGCAAAATGGGATATGGAAGCTGCTGTAAAGGTCATCCGCCAGATTCAAATCGCCATGCTGGTGACCATTGTGCTTTACGCGGTGGCCGGAGAAATGCTTTCCCGGAACCTGCACCGCCCGGCTACCACCACTTTATTTCATGTCTTCTCCCTGATTTCGATCAGCCTGGTGGGCGCGACCGTGGTGGTGCGCCGGACGCTCATCGTTCCCTCCGAAGCAGCGCTCGAGCAGAAGCAGGACAATCTAGCCTTCTCGCGTTGGAGAACGGGCTATATCGTCCTGTATGCGCTTTGCGAGATGCTCGGTTTGTTCGGACTGATTCTGCGCCTGGCTGGTTTTACTCTGGTCAATGTTTGGGGATTCTATCTAGGCGGCATCGTACTTCTTCTGTTGTATTCGCCGAGAGCGTTGCGATCGCCGGTCCGATGAACCAGCAATCCGCTATTTAGTTGCCGCGGCAGGCTGGGACGTTACCTTCTTCACGTCATCTACTAAATCGGTCATGGCTTCATCGAACTTCTTGCGGCGTGCCGTTTCCCGGGACGAGTTTTCTACGTGCTGGATGAACGGCCACAGCACAATGTGCGTTTTCGGATCCACGATCGACAGTCGAAGTTGGGAATCGGTGATTCCACTCAGAAAGCGAATTTCAAAAACCAAATCGGCATCAGCCGGAGACGATACCAGCTCATACTTGCCCCAGCTCTTCATCAGTGCATAGAACTCGTTGTAGGTCAGGTCCGGGGCTCCCGGATCAGCATCGCTTTCCCCGTAGGAGATGAATACTCTCTTCGCGGAGAGAACCTGCGCTGGGATCGGAGCTGAGGGCGAGTCGGGCGGCTTCTTCGCCATTGCTAAAGGGAGAGCAAGCAGCGCCATGACGGCGGCGATGCGGAAAGTTCGGATTCTCGACATGCTTATTAGCTCCTCTGCCGGCGCAATCAAAACCGATCGGCCGCTTCCAACTGCTCTCCCAGCGAATGATAGAACCCCCACCCCGCCAGCGCGACGATGCTGAGCAAGGCAAACACCGTCATGCCGAAATACCAGGCTGAGACATCGCCGGTGAAGGGCACGCTCTGAAAGAGGTTGACGGTGAAGATAGCGCACATCAACGCGACCAGGCCGAAGCGATAGATGATGACTGCCAGGATCAGATAAACGAGAGCCACCGTAATCGCATCGATCGCGAGATGAGTCGAGCCCGGCATCCGCAACGCCGTAAAAATCGCGACCACAGCGATTGTGGCCAGCCATTCCCTTTTGAATATGACTTTTCCCCCCAGGAAGAATAAGAAGAACTCCAAGGTTCCGAGAATGGCCATGGGAATCTGAAGCGCCCATTCGCCGAGAGCGCGGCGCGTGTCCAGCAAGTAGTTGTTTGAAAATAAATTGGGCGCGCCCCCCATTTTCATCACCACAAACTGATTGACCTTAAAGACCACGATCCATACCACGCCCAGCAGCACGCCGAACAAAACATCACGACCGACCAGCGGATCACGCCACCTCCCGGCCAGCAAGCGGCTCCACGAAATGATGGCTTGCGGCCAATAGCGCCGCAGGTAGGGTTCGAGCGCAAGATACATGACAAATGTTAGCGCCGACAGAAACAATCCCGTACTGATCGCCAAAACCATCGGCATCAGAGTTCCAATCCCCGGCGCAAGGTGGCTGCGCAGCAACCAAAGCGCGATCATCAAACCGAACACAATTTTGGCGAGCAGCGCAGCTCCTGGTTGGTCTCCGCGGCCGTGACGGTAGTTGCGGCGCGCCAGCCAAACCACCGCCACCAGGCCAATCACTAAAATAACTAAGGTTCCGATCTGGGCGGCCTTCTTCGCCGTGGATGCTGGCTTTTCCTGCATTCGCGAAGGCTCTGTCCAGTCGCTGATCAGGCGAAAGAAAACCGGTTTCCCCTGGAAGGCAGCTGCCTCGATACGAAGGGCCCGATCGGTACCCGGCCACTTTCCCGTCCACGCGGCGCGCGTATCCGAGGAGGCAAGCGAATTCCATGTAGGCTGGGCTGGCTGAAATTGTGAGGGATCCAGATCGGCTGCGCTGAATAGAAGATCCCAGTTATAGGGCGAAGCCGGATGCGCGGATGCGCTGAACACCTCCGGCGGCACCGCCTCAAAGTTGATCAGCCTTCCTTTCGGATCGAGTTCCAGACGGATCATTCCCGAGATCACTCGGGGAGGGTCGCCCTGGTCGACCAGTCCCGGTGTCATCAGCGGAAAGGTATGAAAATCGGTGGCAACCAAGGGTTGCGGACTCTGCCGGTACCAGAATTCCAGCAACGAGGGCCGCGACCGCAGGATCTGATCCCAGTTCGGACGCGGCTTATCATTCTTCTCCGCATAGTCAAGATAGTCCGCACCATAGTCAAAATCGAAAAAGCTGTCCGCAGGCTTGCCTTCATATCCGAGCCGCGCAATTGTTTCCCGGGCTTTTTGGGTAAGTACGTCGGGCGACAACTCCACTGCCATCTGGTCGAGCGCGCTGTACCGGATACCGAGACCAACGGCGCCTGCTAAACCGATCAAGATTGCAGCGAGGCATCCGATGGCGATGCGCCGTGCGATTCCAGCGGTCTCTCCGGCTGCAGCCACCATCTCGGGCGAGGGCGTTTCTCCCGCCGCCAATGCCGCGGCCAACGGGTCTCCGCCGGGCAACGCGCCCGCGACGCTCAGCGCCGATTTCGGACGCAAGCGCGGCTCGGGTTCGAGGCAGCGCAAAATCACGCGTTCGATCGCCGGATCGAGATCCTTCACTACCGATGACGGCTTGCTCGGAGGCGTCGCTTCTCCTCCGCGCACCAGCGCCGTCAGAGCTTCCGCCGTGAATGCGCGCTTACCGGTGAAGACTTCGTAGAGAACGAGGCCGAGCGCGTAGATGTCGCTCTGCGCCGTCACTTCCTTGCCCGACAGTTGTTCGGGAGCCATGTAGGCGGGGGTGCCGCTGCGAATGTCAGCAGCGCGAATTTCATCGCTGAGTCCGGCGAGTCCGAAATCGGTCATGACGACTTGCCCGCGCCCGTCAAGCATGATGTTGGCGGGCTTCAGATCGCGATGCAACACTCCTTTCGCATGCGCTGCGGCTAAGCCGGCGCAGAGCTGGCGCGCGATGTCGATGGCTTTATCTTGAGGCAGCCGCCCGATGCGCCGCAGCAATGACGCGAGATCTTCGCCGTCCACGTATTCCATGGTGAAGAATGTGTGGTCGTCGACTTCTCCCACGTCGTACACACGGCAAACATTCGGATGCGAAACCCGCCGCGCGATACGCACTTCATTCCGGAAGCGCTCTAGCAGTCCTTCGTCGCGGGATGCTTCCTCGGGCAGAAATTTCAGCGCAACCGGCTGGCCGAGAGTAAGGTCGTCAGCGCGGTACACCTCGCCCATGCCGCCTTTGCCGAGGAGCGCGATGATGCGATAGCGTCCGGATAACAAGCGTCCGGGAAGAAACCGCCCTTCGTTCAGAGAAAACGCGGCAGAACTCGGCGGACGCGAGGACGACGACGATGCTGGCCGCGGAGAACCCAGCCGCGGAGATGCCGGCGACTTGGCGTTCGCAAACTCCATCGTCGCCACATCGTCGGTATTCATCTTTGGCGCGGAGGGCCTGCGAGGGGAGCCTACAGAGTCAGAAATCTTGGCAGACGCAATGGTCTCGTCCGCATCCGGCAGAGCGGTCAACGTCGCATCGTCCGACCCAACCGGCGCCCCACAAGCGGAGCAGAAGCGGCTGGCAATCGGCACCTCAGCGCTACAAGTAAGACACCGGGGCATGAATTTCTCCGCCGCTAGTGTAACTTCTTTGGGCCTTTCAGGCTTGGCTCTTGGCTCTGGAGCTGGAGGCGGTCGAGGGATCGCGGTTCGAAGCGAGAGACATCAGGTTCTTCTCGAGCGCCTCCGGGTTCAACACCACGATTTCGCCGTAGCGGTTTTCGCAAAGACCCTCTGCGGCCAAGCGGGTCAGCGTGGTGTGAACGGTTTTTCGGGATAATCCACACATGACGGCGAACTGATCCTGCGTCACGGGCAATTCGATCGGAGTCTTCGGAGGTGCCTGGCCCGTCCTGACGCCACACAGTGTCAACAACCTCGCGCTCACGCGTGCTCGGGGTTCACGAATCAAAAGGTCAGCAGCCGACCGGATCGCATTCTCCTGGTTCCACAACAACAGCGAGGAAAGGTTCCGTTGCCAACGGGGGCGCTCCTCCAGCATGTTCTCGACAGCATGAATTGGCAAGCCAAGGATCTGCACAGGCACAGCCGCTTCTACGGCCACGCGTCGCCTCACACCGTGCAGTGCGGCGGCTTCACCGTACCAGTCCCCTGGGCGTCCAAGGTGCGCCTGATAGAGACCGATGATCGGATGGGCAATGCCGATCAGGACCGCTCCTTCGACGATGCCAAACATCATGCCCGGAGAGTCGTCAAGGTGGTAAAGATATTCGTTCTTGGCGAACGATCGCAGGGTCGTCCGGCCAAGCAGCGCATTGCGAAATTCCGAAGGTTGCTGCGAAAGCCAACCCATTTTCGACATGGTTTCCCGAGCGGCTTCCAGATCCATTTTCACTAATTCTCACAAATTAAGAATGTAGTTACAAAATCAGTGGAACATTTCGTCCATGTACCGCGGGGTGACTCTCCGGACTCACTTACTTCAGAGAATGTGAATGCAGTGACAATTGAAGATCGCCCGCGCTGGTATCTTGCAGCATGACTTGCGGTAACAGAGTCCTTTTATAGCAGGCCCGACGCCGTCCTAACCACGAAAAACCGGGAAATTACACGATTTGAAAACTGTCCTCCTTGCTGAAGATGTCGATGTGCTGCGTGCAATGCTGCGCGACTTCCTCGAGTCCCTGAATGTTCAAGTCCTCGAAGCATCAAACGGCGCGGCAGCAATTCGCGCCGCGCGGACGCATCCGGGAGATATCGACGTGTTGCTGACCGACGTCGAACTTGGCCGTAGGTCGGGGTGGGATTGCGCGAACGAAATTGCAAGGAATCGACCGGGAATTCGCCTCATCTACATGTCGGCCGCGTTGTCCGAGCCGGAATGGAACCGCCACGCTGAAAGACATGCGGGTAGCTTTTTTATTCAGAAACCCTTCCGCATGGAAGAGCTGAGAAAAATTCTGCTAATAGCTTTCTGTGTAGGTGAACTCAACGTTAGAGGGGGCAAGTCTTCGTTGTGAGAGTCAGTAAAGCTTGATGCCAATTCAAGCAACTGGGTCTCGCTACAAAGGGTAAGCGGAGGATCGAGAACGGAATGGATACGGTTACTTGCGGATGTATCGGCTGCGGCCAGAATGCGGAAGCGGCACTGAGCGGCCGGAAGTTGTGCCGCAGTCATTTTTATGACATCGCTGCCAAGCGGGTCCAGGAGCACAAGGAGAGCCTGCAAAAAAGCGAACCGGCCGGTGCACCTCGTGCGGAGATGCTCAGGTTTCTCTCAGAATTGATTGGCCAGACAACGACACTAACGATCCGCGCAAAATTCCTCAGTCCCTGGCAACGTGAGCAACTGCGGGACCTGTCCGTGGCGGCTTCCGGCCTTTACAAGCGCGTTCAGAGAAGTCCCCGGGTGCCGCTCAATATGCCTATTCTTGTGTATCGCGACACCGATCCAACCGCGGATCGAGAACTCACCCACACGGTCAATGTCAGCAAAAAAGGCGTTTGCATTGCCACGACTGGATCCTGCACGATGGACGACAAGATCTGGATCCAAAAAGTGACCGAGCCTTTGCGCGGCGCTACGAGGGTCGCGTGGGTGAAGAAGGACGGCGCCTTTCAGTTCCTGGTCGGGCTCGACATTTTGGAAGAACAAGACTTTTGGAAGAAAGAGTTATCCGGCTTCAGGCAAAAATAGCGCATTTTCCCAATCTGCATGAAGAAACCGGCGCAGCCCGTCGATTCTACGCGCGAGAGACGCACCCAAACTTGCAGAAGCTAGCCAGGAACTCGCGAGTGCGATAGTTTCTATTCATCTTCAGGCTTGGGGGCAACGCCATGAGCATTCAAGACGAGCAAGATCTGGCCGCTTTAAGAGCTGCGGGCCGCGTCGTTCGTCTGGTGCTAGACGCGATGCAGGCGGAGGTCCGGCCCGGTGTGACTACCCGGTACCTCGATGAGATCGGCGCTCGTGTGATGGAACAAAATGGAGCCCGGTCCGCTCCCTCGATGGTCTACCAGTTTCCCGGCGCCAACTGCATCAGCTTGAACGACGAAGCCGTTCATGGAGTGCCGGGCGATCGCCAACTCAAAGAAGGCGACCTGGTGAAGCTCGATGTGACGGTCGAGAAAGATGGCTACATGGCGGACGCCGCGATAACCGTGCCGGTTGGACGGGTCAGCCCGCAGGCCCAGCAGTTGCTCGATTGTGCCGAGCGCGCCTTTCACAAGGCTATGCTGGTCTCCCGTGCCGGATTCCGCGTCTTTGAAATCGGAAAGATTGTCGAGCGCGAGGTGAAAAAGTCCGGCTTCGCCGTGGTCCGCGAACTTGGCGGACACGGCATCGGTCGCACCATCCATGAGGCGCCGCACGTCCCCAACTATGCCGACCCGCAAGCCCGCCAGATCATGAACGATGGGCTGGTCATCACCGTGGAGCCGATCATTTCCGCCGGTTCCGGACGGGTTTTTACCGACAAGGATGGCTGGACGGTGCGCACAACCGATCACGCGCTCTCTGCCCATTTTGAGCATACTTTGGTGGTTACCTCCGGCTCGCCAATCCTGCTCACCGCTAGTTAGGGCATCAGTTTGGTTTAACGCTTCTGGACGGTTGACCGGCGGCCATCTTCGGGATAAAGTTTCAAGCTAGGGTCCAGTCTCCTCCCCGCCCTAGTTCTCGATGCGCCCCGTCTTCGCCAAGTTCGGGATACTCCTGTTCGCCGTCTCCAGCTTTGCCTGGGCGGCAGCACCGCAATTTTCCACGCAGAAACGCGTCGGCCTTACGACCGGCGACCAGTGGGAACCTTCCGTTGCCGCCGATGGCTCCGGACACATTTACGTTCTCTACCCGCACTATGGGAAAGTTCCCGACTGCAAGCCTTGTCGCATGCCCACCATGCTGATGGTCACGAGCACCGACAACGGCAAGACCTGGCAGACCCCGCACGTCATGTTCGAATCCGATACCGGCCAGTTCGATGCGCAGGTCGCAGTCGACCCCGCCGACCGCCGCACTGTCTACGCAGCATGGCTGCAGAATGGCAAGCGCGCGGTGATGCTTGCCAAGTCCGCCGATTTTGGCGCGACCTGGAGTTTTACGCTCGCGGTGCGCAGCGAAGTCGAGCTCGACAAGCCGGCCCTGGCCGTTCGCGGACAGAACGTCTATGTTGCCTTCAATCACGAAGAGCAGGTCTGGATTGCGGCCTCGCAAGATGGTGGACGCAGCTTCCTGCCCAGCCGGGTCAACGCTGATAGCCGTCCGGGATGGTCTCTGTTAGGCGCGGCAACGGTTGATCCCGCGGGCAACTCGTATCTGGCCTGGGCTTCGTACTCTAAAGCTGGAGGCGCGCGCGGTTCGGTCAACCTCTACGTTGCCAAGTCGCCCGATACGGGCAAGACTTGGACTACAAATCTGCTCGAAGTTTCCGCCGCCGCGCCCGGATGCGACGACGAGGAATGTGGCGAAGGTTATCTGGGCGCACAAATCGCGCTCGCCTCCGATGCCGACGGAACCCTCTACGCTCTCTGGAACGCGGGCGGCAAACCATCGGGCGCGCAGCGAATTTATTTTTCGTCCTCAACGAACGGTGGAGAGAACTGGCTGCCGAAGTTCAGCGTTTCTGGCGCCGGGCCCGAGGTCGAGCACGCTTTCCCCGCCATCGTCGCTGGTAACAGCGGAGACGTTCGCATCGCGTGGATGGATAAACGAAGCTCGCCGCGCTGGAACACCTACTATCGAAGTTCAAGCAACGGCGGAGCGACCTGGGGCGAAGAGATTGCCGTCTCGCAATACGTGCCCGGCTACCACTACATCAACAAGGAAGGCTTCAGTTTCCCGTTCGGCGATTATTTCGGCCTCGCCATCGACAACCACAACGACACCCACATCGTGTGGGGCGAAGGCCAGAACTACCAATCGCCAGGATCCATCTGGCACGCCAGCGGAAGGTGAGAGAACCAGGTATCAGGTGTAAGGTCTTGGGTGTCAGATGTCAGGCCTAACTAACTATCGCTTCTCCCGGAATAACCCAACCCCATCAGGCAACACTCTCAACATCTGACGATCCAACCTCACCGAGAACCGAGAACTGCTCTCTAGTCCGTCAGCATCCCACCCGTCAAATCGCTGAGCCGCTCAATCCTGTGGTGGCGGCAATATTCGGTTAATTCTTCGACCAGAGTCTCGGTTGCCACCGGATCGAAGTAGCTCACCGTTCCAACTTGCACCGCGCTCGCGCCCGCCAGCATGAATTCCACGACGTCCGCGGGAGTCGAAATCCCTCCCATGCCAATCACCGGAATCTTCACCGCATGCGCGGCGTCGTACACCATGCGCAGCGCGATCGGCTTGATGGCCGGACCGGAGAGTCCGGCTGTCACATTCGCGATTCTCGGACGCCGCGTTTCCGCATCGATCGCCATGGCCACAAACGTATTCACCAGCGAAATCGCGTCCGCACCCGCCTCCTCGGCGACCCGTGCCATCAATGCGATCGAAGTCACATTCGGTGAAAGCTTCACGATAATCGGCCGCGTCGCCGTGCGTTTTGCAGTCCGCACTACCTCGTCCAGCATATGCGGATCGCTCCCAAACTGAATTCCGCCGTGCGCCGTGTTCGGGCAAGATACGTTGATCTCGTAGGCTGCGATTCCTTCGCCCTGATTCAGAATCTCGATCGTCTGCTCGTAATCCGCGCGCGTGTAACCGAAGACATTGGCAAACACGACGACATTCTTCTTCTCGCGCAGGGCGGGTAGTTTTTCGGTGAGAAATGCCGGAGCGCCGATATTCTGCAGTCCGATCGCATTCAGCATTCCGGCAGCTGTCTCAAACAAACGCGGCGGTGGATTGCCCGTCATCGGCTCTTTCGATAGGCCTTTGACCACCAGCCCACCGAGACGATCCAGATGCACGATGTCTTCGAACTCGATCCCGTAGCCGAATGTGCCCGACGCGGCGATGATCGGGTTCTTCAACTCGATGCCGGCGAAGCTGACGCTCAAGTCAGGATGGGCCACCGGCGTCATTGGACCGCTCCTGCAGCGGCGGCCGGAACCCGATGCGCCGGCTGAAGCGCCTCTGTCAACACTCGTCCCGTGGCCTTGGCGGGTGCGTTGATCCCAAGCAAGGAAGCAAGCGTGACGGCCAGATCAACCGGCTCGGCGTGCGTGCGATAGGTTCCCGGCTGAAACGCGAGACCGTAAAAGGCAAGCGGCACGTGGGTATCGTAGGAGAAAGGTGTTGCGTGGTCAGTGCCCTTTCCGCTTCCGACGAGAAACGGGCTGGGGAATCCGATCACATACCATCCACCCTCGGGCGAGTAACTATGCGCATACCTGAGCCCGATCTCCGTCGCCGGAGTGTCTCCCCGCGCCAGTTGGAACTTAGTAAAGTATCCCGCCCACCCCGCTTGTTTCATGGCCTCGCCCGCGTCGGCTTCGGCATCGGATTCCTTCTTTCCGGCGAAGGCGTCTTCGTTCAGCCAGGCCATCGGATAGTCCAACCCCTGCACGTAATCTGCCTTCTTGTCGTATTTTTTCGAGAGCAGGGAATTGACCTTTTCCTGCAGCGCCTTCGTATCGAGATTGGCAGCGGGTAACCGAAGACTCTTTGCGAAGTCGGGCAGCGGCGCAACACCGTGATCGGCCGAGAGAGCCATCCACACGTTGGCCATTCCGACCTGATGTCCGAGGAATGTGAAAAATTCCGCCAGACTCCGGTCGAGTTCGAGCGCCATGCTGTGCATCTGAGGAGAATCCGGTCCGAACTGATGGCCAAGAATATCGTTGGCGGAGAGACTGATCACCAGCAGGTCGGTCGCCTCGCCCGCGCCCAGTCTCTCGTAAAGAACAAGCTCCTTGGCAAACTCGAGCTGATAATCGTTCGCAAACGGAGTCGATCCTACGATCGGGTAGAACGCCGCCTCACCTTCCTTGCCCTCGGGACGCACCGTCGATCCGAGGACGTTCCCGTCAGAATCTTTCCATTGCCGGTTCCAGTATTTTTCCGCGCGGTGACTCGCATTGAATTTGTTTACCCACTCGGGGAGATCGGGTCGGTAGTAGCTCGAGGTTATCCAGTCGCCGCTCTTGTGATCGATCCAATAAGCGCCGTCGCCTGCGAATCCCGCGGGCAGAACAGCTGCGCGGTCCTTCAGTGACACGGCAAATACGCGCGCTTTGCCGCCGGTCGAGAGTTTCAACTCATCGCCGAGCGTGTCGCTCAGAAGGTTGTGAGGCGATGCGCCCGGACCGGTACTGCTGGAACCTACAAGTTTCGTAGAATCGTCTTCGACCGAGGTCACCCTTTTCTTTTTCTGCGGATCCCACCACTCATTTGCCACGATGCCGTGTCCGCTGGTGTAGCTTCCCGTGAACAACGTGGCGTGGCCCGGAGCCGTCCGCGTGTTGGCATAGTCATAGTTGCAGTCTGCGAAATACGCTCCGCGATCCAGAAACACCCGGAAGCCTCCCTCGCCAAACTGATCGCGATATCGCTCCAGGTAGTCGCCGCGAAACTGGTCAATGACAATGACCACTACCAGCTTCGGACGGGCGTTGTAAGCGGACGCGAAGGCGGCGGGGATCGAAGAAAGAAGAACTAGCGCCACCAACGCCACAAGCAGAGGACGGGGGAGTCTCATCGCGAGTTAGTTTACCGCAGAAAAGAAGCGATCCGCCGAGAACGCAGGAGGCTGCTGAAGGTTTTGGCCCATTCTTCTCTGCGATCTCTGCGTTCTCTGCGGTTAAAGACGTGAATCGTCTGCGTGCACCAAAGTGTATTTTTCAGCTAAAGTTAATGCAGAATGCTCGATCTCAATTTTGTTCGCGACAACCTTGCCGTCGTCGAGGAAAAACTGCGCCAGCGAGGAATGGATCCGGCCGTGGTCCTGAAAGACTTCCAGGCCATTGACGCCGAACGTCGGCAGGCGATCACCGCCGCGGAAACTCTCCAGGCGCGCCGCAACCGCGCGTCCGAGGAAATTGCCAAGCTCAAGAAAAGCGGGCAAGACGCAACCGCACAGATCAATGAAACGAAAGAACTCCGCGAAAAGATTCAGGAATCGGAAAAGAAGGCCACTGAACAGGAAGCACGCCTGCGCGAAATTCTTACAGCGATCCCAAATCTTCCTCACGCCAGTGTACCCGTGGGCAAGAGCGAGGCCGACAACGTCGAAGCCCGCCGCTGGGGTGCGCCGCCGCAGTTCGATTTCAAGCCCAAGCCGCACTGGGAACTCGGCGAGCAGCTTGGCATCCTTGATCTCGAGCGCGCCGCGAAGTTATCTGGCGCCCGTTTCGCAGTCTACTGGGCGCTGGGAGCCCGGCTCGAGCGCGCTCTCGCGAATTTCATGCTCGACCTGCACACGCGCGAGCACGGATACACCGAAGTGCTTCCTCCATACCTCGTGAATTCCGAATCGATGTACGGCACCGGACAGCTTCCGAAATTTGCGCAAGATTTGTTTCGCGTGCCGCACGGGGAGAAAGACCTTTGGCTGATTCCGACTGCCGAAGTTCCGGTTACAAATCTCTATCGCGACGAGGTGCTTGACGGCGCGCGCCTGCCGGTGAGCCTGACGGCCTACACTCCCTGCTTTCGCAGCGAAGCCGGATCCTACGGCAAAGACGTTCGCGGAATCATTCGCCAACACCAGTTTCAAAAGGTAGAGCTCGTCAAGTTTGCTCGGCCCGAGACTTCCTATGACGAACTCGAGAAGCTCACCAACAACGCCGAAACTGTCCTGCAGAAGTTAGGCCTGCATTATCGTGTGATGGCGCTGTGCACCGCCGACATGGGATTCTCCTCGGCGAAGACCTACGACATTGAAGTCTGGCTACCCGGGCAGAATCTGTTCCGCGAAATTTCTTCGTGCTCGAACTTCGAAAGCTTCCAGGCACGACGCGCCAACATCCGCTACCGTCCGGAGGGCAAAAGCAAGACGGAGTTTCTGCACACGCTGAACGGCAGCGCCCTGGCCGTTGGACGTACGTGGGTTGCAATCGTCGAAAACTATCAGCAAGCCGATGGCAGCGTGCGTATCCCGGAAGCGCTGCAACCGTACATGGGCACCGATCGGATTCCGGCGCCAGCAAGGAGCAATTGAAGAGGCTGTGGAAAAACAACACCCACCACGGAGGCACGGAGTCACGGAGGAATTCCTGAGGATTGAGATAACCTTGAGTTTTCTAGATTTGAGGATTTTCTCCGTGACTCCGTGTCTCCGTGGTGGGTGTTGGCGGAGTCGGGGATCGAGACCACTTCCGCTAAGCCAGTTTGCCATCCCATGAATTCCCAAATACACTTGCAGAGTTCTGCGACATCCTCGACGGTTGTCGGTAGTCCCGTCTCTCCCATGGGCGCGATCTGGCGCACAATCCGCGGATACATTCTTTGGTCGTATGAGCGGGGAAGCCTGCACTACGACATCATGGTCACGCTGATTCTGCTGTTCGTTTTTCTCTCGCCTCGCTTCATCAACTTCAAAGACAAACCGGTCGAGCGCAATCCGCATCTTACGGGCGTTGTCGTGATTCCCGACGAGAAGGGCGGACTGATCTACCAGGTCCAGGCCTCCGCTGTGAATAGCGAGTCCGGTCAGGACATTCGCCGGCAACTGGAGAAGATTATTGAGCCCATTTCGGGCGCAGTCAGCATCACCCGTTACGAACCCGTGCAGGATGCCCACGGACACACGCTCAGCTACAAAGTCTGGGTCGAAAAAGACTAGCAGCCCGGGTGCCAGTAAGATAGGTATTAGGAATTTAAGATCCGCATCACGGCATTAAGATCCGTATCAGGGCATGCCTTCAGGCATGCCATAGTTGCTTTGTTATGACAGCGCCTTCAGGCGCAGGATTTGGCCGTTCGACTTTCGCCACGGGCCGCTAGGACTGATTGCAGGATGACATTCGCGCCCAACTCGCTGGCTCTGAGAGCCGTTCTGATCGCCAGCCTGCTGGCCGGCGCCGCGTGGGCGCAGAGCGAACCTCCGGAGCTCGAGCGAGTCCTCGGCCAGATGGACACGGCCGCCAAGAATTTTCGCTCCACAGAAGCAAAGGTCGAGTGGGACCAATATCAGAAAGTCATCGACGAATCGGAGGCCGAGAAAGGCAAGATCTTCTTCCGGCGTGAGAACGGCGAAGTGCAGATGGCCATCGACTTCGTCGAGCCCGACAAAAAGTACGTTCTATACAGCGGCGGCAAAATCCAGTTGTACCAGCCCAAAATCGATCAGGTCACCGAATACAACGCCGGCAAGAGTCGCGGAGATGTCGAAAGTTACCTCGTGCTAGGTTTTGGCGGCAGCGGACACGACCTGCTGAAATCGTACGACGTGAAATTCCTCGGGACCGAGACCGTCAACAACATCGCCGCCGGAAAGCTGGAGCTGATCCCGAAGTCCGCGCACGTAAGAGGTTATTTTGCCCGCATTCTGCTTTGGATCGACCCCGCCCACGGAATCTCGGTCCAACAGCAGTTCTTTGAGCCCAGCGGAGACTATCGACTGGCCAAGTATTTCGACCCGCAGATTAACCAGAAGCTTCCCGACAGCGCCTTTAAACTGAAAACCACCGGCAAGACGAAGTTTTTGTCTCCTCAAGGCTAAGTTGTTGTGTGGATTGCGGCCACCGGAACCAATAGAAACAAGCTGAAAAAGACTGCATACGGTTATATACTGCACAAGAGCCCCCGGAGAGTAGAGTTCGAATGGCCAAAGTCTTTACCATCACCGTTCCGCCCGACTTGTCCCGCAAGAAGCGCATTCGTACCGACGATCCCCGCTACGTCGACGGCCAGAAAATGCTGGTCGAAGCCATGAAGTACCTGGCGAAGGCCGATCCGGTGAACAATCGCGGTGCCATCGAACTGCTGTCCGAGCATGTCCGCACGCGCTTCCGCATGAGCGACTCACCGTTGAGCTAATCTTCGCGTTATTCCTATCGATTTTCCTTCTGCGTCGTCAAAGTTGAAGAGCCACCTTGCTTTTCAGTTGCTTGATTGACCGGTGGTCATTCCTATGAAATTTTGAATGTGTTGACTTTCCGACAATCAGCACTAAACTTAACTCCCAATTAGCTCTAACGTGGCGGCCAAAAAATCCCAGGGGGCTTGACATGCGGTCAGTTTGGGGTCTCTTTGTCTCGATTGCAGTGCTGCTGGTGTGTCTCGGCCAGTGGCTCCCGGCGCAAACGATTACGGGCACGATTTCAGGTGATGTCACCGACACATCGGGCGCCGTCGTTGCGGGCGCGACCGTCACAGTAGAGAGCCTGGGCACCTCTGAAAAGCGAACTGCAACCACGACTTCTAGCGGTAGCTACCGTGTTCCTGACTTAGCGATTGGCAAATACAAAGTCACGGCAGTGGCGGAGGGATTCAAGACTGTCGTGCAACCGGCGGAAGTTCTAGCCGGCGCCGTCACTCGCGCCGAGTTCAAACTGCAAGTCGGACAACGCACGGAAACGATTGAGGTCGAAGGCAGCGCTCCCCTAGTCGATCTCTCTCCCAATAACAGCAACTACGTTGACAGCGAAAAAATCGAGAATGTCCCGATCAATGGCCGCGACTTCAACTCCCTGATCGCGATTACTCCTGGCGTGCAGCGGGCCCCTGGGGGAGGCTTCTTGGCCGTCAGCATCAACGGCGCCCGCACGACTTCAAACAACTACTTCATCGACGGCCTCTACAACAACGATCGCTACTACGGGGACTCTGCCATCGGAGAAACCGGCATTGTCGGCATCCCGGCCGTTCTTTTCCCCCCCGAGGCGATCGAGGAACTCAGCGTGCAAGAAACGCCCTCCGCCGAATTTGGTGTGAAGGGTGGCGCTCCCATTCTGCTCAGCATGAAGAGCGGCACCAACACCTGGCACGGATCAGGAACCTGGGTGAATCACAGCGGCTTGGGTGACGCCATCAACTATTTCGGAAAGCACAACACCGATAACTGCGCCTCCCCCGGAGAGTGCCAGGCAACCAGCATCCACAATAACCAGTTCAATGGAACCATCGGTGGACCGATTATCAAAGATCGTGCCTTCTTGTTTCTTTACTACGAGGGACAGCGCTACAAATCGTCATCCGTTTCCGATCGCGTCGTTCCCATGACCTCCGATGTCGCCACGGCCATGGCGGATATTGCAGCCAACAACCTTACCGTGGATCCCGTTGGGCAGACATTGCTCAATTACTTCCCCATCACGCCTACCGGCCAATACATTACCAGCACGCCGACTTTCGCCAGTGCCAACAGTTTCGGCGTGAAGTTCGATTACAAGGTGAATTCCACCAACTCGCTCGCGTTACGTTACATCTTTGGCGACAGTCTCCAGAGTGCCCCACCTTTCGCTGGGCTGCCGGCTGCGGGCAGCAATCCAAATCTCTTTAACTCAGTTGCGGCATCGCGGGCTCAGATGGCGGGCGTCAGTTGGATCACGAATTTCAGCCCCTCCAAGATCCTCGAAAGCCGTTTCGGTTACACTCGTTTCTCGCAGATTCTCGGACCCAACAATAAGATCGATCCCAAGAGCCTGGGCATCGACACCGGCCCGCTCGGCCCCGCCGACTTCGGCGTGCCCTACGTCTACCTGTACCACCTGGGATATGGTGGCTACATCGGGGGCGTGCAGGGGTATCCCATTTCGACTCGACCCGATGCGACCTATGATTGGTCAGAGCACTTCTCGTGGGTGAAGGGTAATCACACCATCAAGATTGGTGGGAACTTCCAGCGCGCGGTCACCAACAGCATTCGCAACGATGCGCGCAGCGGCCTGACGGCCGGATATTTCAGCAACTACTCATACTACTTCACGACGCCGTTTCCGGGCGGCGTGGCTGGCGATGTGGAAGAACTGCTTCTCGGAAAGGCTGACCTCGCCGACCGCAGTTTTGGCGATACTCACCGCCACATTTACCAGAACTCCGTTGGCTTCTACGGCCAGGACGACTGGAAGATCAAGAAGAATTTCACACTCAGTTTCGGCTTGCGCTACGAAATCAACGGCACCATGCGTGACAAGAACAATCTAGAGGCTGAATTTGTTCCCGGATCACCCACTGGTCTTCTCCAGGTTGGCCACGGCATCAACGGTATTCACAACGTGGACTACAAAGACTTTGGTCCGCACGCTGGCTTCGCCTGGGATATTTTTGGCAACGGAAAAACCGCTTTGCGCGGCGGTTATTCGTTAACCCACGACGTCGCCAACTTCGGAGCCTTTGCGGATCCCTATAGCTTTGCCCACGCCACAACCGGTGTTTTCACGCAAGCGAACCTGAATTTCTTTAATGTAAACAACGCCTCGGGTGTTGGCGCGGGCGTCTGTGACTATTTTGACAACATGGGTAATTGCATAGGGTATAACTCTCCGACTAATCCCGCCGCGACGTGCTATAACCCAGCGGCTGGCACCGGCGATTACATTTGTTTCGACCAGGCAGTCGCGGGTCCGCTGTTTGGTGCCAACCCGACAAATCAACTCCCTAACAATGCGTTTGCGCTCGTCAGCAACTTAAAAACGCCACGTTACCACAACTTCAATCTCAGCGTGCAGCGCGAGCTTTTCCACAACAATGTGCTCACGGTTGGCTATTCAGGACAGCGTGGGAGTAACCTTCTCATCTATCGCGACCTCAACGCCTCTCCGCTGGGATCCGGGATTCCAGCGAGCCAGGGCGGCTCTGTCTGCACCGGGAACGCCTGTGACCAATTCCGGCCGCTGTCGAGTGTTTACACGGACTCTTCCGGGAACCCGCTTTTCCGGCACGTGGTCGAAGCCACGAACCTCGCCTCATCGCAGTACGACAGCTTGCAGGCCTCGTTCAACCAGCGCGGATGGCACGGTGTTGACACCGAATACAACTTGACTTATAGCAAGTGTTTCGACGACAACTCCAGCAACCGCGGAGGCGCCGGTGGAGACTATCCGCAGCTCAACAACATGAACCCAGTGGGCAGCACTGCCTTGGCCACCGTCAACATCGGGGATAATCGCGGCCTTTGCGACCATGACGTTCGCCTTAACTTCAACGTCAGCGGTGTCTATGAGTTGCCGAAGATTCGGCAGTTCGGGACTCGCTTGGGATCGGGATGGCAGATCAGCACCATTTTCACCGCCATCAGCGGGCGGCCATTCACGCCGATCCTTGGCGGCGCCGACACATCTGGCCAGGGACTGATCGGCAATAGCATTCGTCCGGAATGGGATGGGACTCCGATCAAGTACAACCCGCGGAATCCAGACAACTATGTGGAGGAAACCTATACTGCAGTTGGCCAGCTTGACCCGTGCGGTCGCCCAGGCGGCGGGCTCCCTCTCACTCCCTTCTACCGCCCCTGCGATGGCACTGTCGGAAACATGCGTCGCAATACTTTAATCGGGCCGGGATTGGCTCAATGGGATATGACAATGATGAAAAACACGAAAATCACCGAACGTCTGAACGTCGAGTTGCGCTGGGAAGTGTTCAACGTCCTGAACCGCGGAAACTTCTATTACCTCCCCAATAACACTTTGTCGCAGAGCGCGGGGTTCGGGCAGATTAAAGAGACATCCGACGTGGCCGCCGGCAACCCTGTCATCGCCCAAGGCGGTCCGCGCAATATGAATCTCTCGCTCAAGTTTACTTTTTGAGCCGAGCGAAGTTGATCGACGGTTTTCCGGGAGTCTGGCCATGCTAGACTCCCTTTTTGTCATGCGGGCTCTGCGGATTTTGGCGCTCTTCGTTCTTGCCTTAAACTGCTGGCGCGTCAGCGCCCAATCAGAACCATCTTCGCAGCCCACTTCGCATCGTCTGAAAGCCGTTCCGTCTGTTCTGCCCCGTCCCAACATCATCCTCATCACCGTCGACACCACGCGCGCCGATCGCATGGGATTCCTCGGCTCGACGCGCGGGCTCTCCCCGAATCTCGACGCGCTAGCACACGACGGCACAGCCTTCACACACGCCTATTCGCACGTTCCGCTGACCACCGCGTCGCACGCGACAATCCTCACCGGAACGTACCCGCAATACAGCCACGTCAATGACTTTGGAGTTCCTCTAGCCGCTGGATTGCCCTATCTGCCCGACATTCTGCATCACCAGGGCTACAAGACGGCGGCATTCGTTGGGTCGTTGATTCTCGATCCGATTGCCGGAACCGCTCCCGGCTTCGATCGCGGATTCGATCTCTACGACGCAGGGTTCCGCATCAAGACCGCTCGCGACAATCGTTACGACACCATCGAGCGCCGCGCTGGAGACGTCGTCGGGCACGCACTCGCCTGGCTGAAAATGCGCCCTGCCAATGCTCCGCCATTTTTTTTGTGGGTGCATTTGTACGATCCGCATGATCCTTACGATCCACCGGAGCCATACAAATCGAAATTTGCCGATCGCTATGACGGAGAGATCGCCTACGCCGATGCCATGCTGGGCAGGCTGTTTGGCGCTCTTAAGACCGCCGGCCTTTATCAGGATTCGCTCATCGCCATGATGGCCGACCACGGCGAAGCCTTCGGCGAGCACGGAGAGCGCACCCACGGCATCTTTCTCTACGACGAAACAATCCACGTGCCGCTCGTGATCAAGTTGCCCTCGATTGCGGGTCCGCGCGGCAAGCAAGTGCCGAAGCATATGCCGACGACTGACACCCGCGTCGGTCTGGTCGATGTGGCACCGACGATTCTACAGATCGCCGGCATCGCAATTCCGCCAGAGATGCAAGGCCAGTCGTTGGTGAGTGCGCTGCAATCAGAGAAAGTCAACGAACGTCCCATTTATTCCGAAACCGACTACCCGCATCGCGCCTTCAAGTGGAGCTCATTGCGCGCGCTGCGCACAGAAAAATATCTGGCCATCGAAGCTCCAAAGCCGGAGCTCTACGATCAGACAGCGGATCCGAAAACGCTGAAAAATCTGGCTCCGTCCTCTCCGGCTGTCACTGACACTTTACTTGCGCAAGTCGAAAAGTTCCGCGAGCAAACTGCGGCCGACCTTGCAGTTGCGGCGAAACTCGATCCCGACCAGGCTGAGAAACTGCGCGCTCTCGGCTACGTTGGTGGCGATACCGGTGCGGGACACGAAGGAAAAATCGGCGGCATCGATCCCAAAGACCGCATCGAAGTCGCGAACCTCATGCACGACGGCATCCTTGAGGTAGAGCAAGGCGAATTCCGAAGTGCGATTGCGAAACTCGAGCGCGTGATTCAGACCGAGCCGGACTCGGCCATCGCCTACGTCCAGTTAGGAACCGCATGGACGCGATTGAAGGACTATCCAAAAGCTCTCCCCATTCTGCAGAAAGCAGTCGAACTGAAGGCCGACTCCGGACTCGCGCAATATGAACTCGGCCTCGCGCTGTTTGAGACGGGGAATTGGAAAGAAGCCGCGCCGCAATTCGAGCAGGCGGTTGCCCGCAGTCCGCGCTGGGCGGACGCTCACTTTTCGCTGGCGGCTGTGTATGCGCGCATCGACCGCGTCCCCGGAGCGATGGACGAACTCGACAAGGCGCTCGCGCTCAGCCCCGATCACTACCGCGCCAACCTGCTCCGCGGACGCCTGCTCTCGCTGCTCGGCAAGCCTGCAGAAGGCTTGCCCAACCTGCAGAAGGCCGCGTCAGTTGAACCGGACTCGCGCGAAGCCCACCTGTTTCTGGCCGAGGCCTACGCGCAGTTAGGACGGCCCACGGATGCAAAAGCAGAACAGGCCCGCGCCGAGAAAACGAAGCCACCGTCTCAATAAAACCAAGCTATCGCCGCGCCATCGCCGCCGCCGCCAGCACAATTACCGCCGGATAGCACTCCAGCGTATATCGTGGTTCCGGGTTTTCCAGGATGAACAACAGTGCGGTGCGCAGCAGCAGAAAGCTCACCAGCAATCCAACCCATCGAACCTGCGCTCGCCGCCAGAGCAGCGTCCACAGCGCTGTCAAGACATAAAGCAAGTTCAGCAAACCAAATCCCAAAGCCAGCGCCATGTACTTTGCGTCGTCATTCAACTCCCACCACCGCACATCCGGAGGCAGAAGTTCTGTTCGCGGCCGCAGCCACATGTCCGTGGCGCGTACCAGTGGAAGCCCGACATAATAGCGAACCGGGTGAGCGCGAATCCGTTCCGCGGCAATTTCTCCAAACCGTGCATCCAGTTGCGGCGTCACTTGCTGAGACGACTGGTTGTAGTCTTCGATGACGGCGAGCGTAGCGTCCCGCTGTGCCTGATCCTCGAAAGCGCGTGACGGCAGCTTTCCAGCGTCAATTGTTGCGCCCGGCACGTTCCAGTAGATTTCTTCCACCGAAGCGTAATCGGCGATCCACGTCTTGACCCACCGGATGAAACCTCGGGGAACAAGTTCATCCGACTCGTTGGCGTAGCGCGGAGCCAGAGGCTGCCAATGATGGAGCGTCACATAATTGCGCAGCGCCCAAGGAGCCAGCGGCGCAATCGCGAATACCGAAACGATGATGACGGCAACGAAGCGGCGGCTGAACAGCCCAGGTTTCGTATCAGGGCATCGCTTCAGCGATGCCGCACCCTGGCCAGAAGAAAAAGCCCCTTTAGGGGCTGTTGCCACCAGGTAAAGCACAACCACCGCCAGCGGAATCCCGCCGTCCGGTCGCAGCAGAATGCAATACGCAATCGCCACACCCGCTGCTCCCCAGAGCCGGTTGACCCAGGTACTGCCGTCGTCCATCCGTTCGAGCGCAGCCACCGCGCAATCGAGAGCCAAAGCCGTGAAGAATATCTCCAGAGTCTCGGTGAGCACAGCCGACGCATAATTCGCAAGAAAAGGGCAGAGCGCCGCCAGTGCAAACGCGATCTTCGCCGCCCGCGCGGACACCATCCGCCGGGCCAGATCGGCGATGATCAGGCAAGTGCCGAGGTCCATCAGTATCTGCGTCAGCAGAACGGCTCTGAAGTTTCCGCCGCCGAAGAAAAAGAACATCTTGGCCAGAAAAATCGGATACCCAGGCAGTCGCGCATCGGTCGGGACAATCTGCGCTCCCTGCGTTTCGCCATAGATGCCGTGCTGCAGCAAGTTCGTCGCGAGGTCGGCGTAAATTCGGGAATCGTCCGTAAGCGATGGGAAGTAGACAAAGAAAAACAGCCGCAAAACCAGGCCGGCCAGAATGATTCCCAGGAAAAACCTGCGATGTTCGCTCATCAAGCGGAGCACCTAGGCAATATATCGCGAATGACCGATTTTTCCGCGTTCTTACGACCGCTCACATCGGTCGGTGTTCGCTTTTCGCCAAGAACCGGGGACCCGCGACGGACCCAGTAGAAAGCGAACGACGAAAAGCGAACGCCGAATAGCGAACGACGTTCCGGTTTGACCCCCCGCGCCTCTCACCTTAGGATGAAGAGACCACAAACAGATGGCGAAACAGGTCTTCTACGATCCCAAGCAGGCCCGCTGGCGGCGGATTCGCCGCGTTTTCGACGCGGCCGCTCTGGCTTTTTCCCTGCTGGTCGTTTTCTTCATATATAGCGCCTTGCGAAGTGAACCGTTACCCGACCTTTCCTGGCTGACAGAAAAAAGGCCTTATCACGCTCTGAAGGAAAACGAAAAGGCGAAGGCCAAAGAAAAGCGCCGCCTGGCGACCCTTGCTCGCGCCGGGCACCGCCACCAGACCCGCAAAGCCCACTCCCAACTCACCGTCAATTCCGAGCAGGGAGTTCGCGCTGCATTCTACGTTGGATGGGACCCGGCAAGTTTCTCATCCTTGCGCGAATACGCCCGTCAGATCGATTTGCTATTCCCCACGTGGCTACAGGTGCTCAGTCCGGATGGCCATCTGCAGGCCTCGGATCCCGAAACCAACACGATGTTCGACGTGGTTCACGGACAAAACATTCGCCCCGTGGATGACAAGGTCATGCAGTTTCTGAAGGCGGAAGACACCGACATGGAAGTCTTCCCGGTGGTGCAGAACTTCGACGGCACCGACTTCGTTCCTGGCGTCAGTGCGTTTCTGATGGATCCGCAAGCGCGCGCGAATTTTCGGCGCGAAATCGGGCTCTTTCTCGCCTCCGATCACTATCGCGGGCTGATGATCGATTTCGAGTCCTTCCCCAAGAAAGCGCAACCCGGATACGTCGCCTTGCTCAACGAACTTTCCTCGGACCTGCATGCCAAAGGCATGAAGCTCTATGTCAGCGTTCAGGTACGGAACGAGGACTTTAATTACAAGGCAATCTCCGCTGCCGTCGATGGCGTCGTCATCATGAATTACGACGAGCACTTTCCCGGAGGAACGCCCGGCCCCGTCGCCTCGCAGGAATGGTTCACGGGTAACCTGGAGTCCGCAGTTAAGGAGATTCCAAAAGAAAAGCTGATCTGTGCGATCGGCAACTACGGATATGACTGGGTCGAGCGGCCGAAAAAAGGCAAGCTTCCCGAAGGACTCGCGGACAAGAGCGTTTCGGTACAAGAGGCGTGGATCGGCTCGCGCGATGCCGAAGAGGATGTCGACTTCGATGGTGACGCGCTCAACCCCCATTTCAGCTATCGCGATGACGATAACTTCCGCCACGATGTCTGGTTCCTCGATGCGGTCACTGCACTGAACGAAATGCGCGCCGCCCAGAGTGTCGGCATCCAGACCTTCGCCCTGTGGCGGCTTGGCGCGGAAGACCGCTCCCTATGGCGCGTCTGGGATATGCCGGGCGAAGCCAATGCCTCCGACCGGTTGAAAGACGTTCCTCCCGGTCAGGACGTTGACATGGAGGGCTTCGGCGAAATTCTGCACATCGAGGCCAAGCCAACGGACGGCGAGCGCGACCTGTCCATCGATAAGTCCACCGGGCTCATCGACGACGAAAGCTTCAAGAGCCTCCCGGAGCCCTATCGCGTAGCTCGCTACGGCGCGAGCAAAAATCAACTCTCGATCACCTTCGACGATGGCCCCGATCCCGAGTGGACTCCGAAAATTCTCGACGTCCTCAAACGCGAGCATGTGCCCGGCACATTCTTCCTGATCGGAATCCAGGCCGAGAAGTTCGGCGGCCTGACTAAGCGGATCTATCGCGAAGGCAACGAAATCGGAAACCACACTTTTACGCATCCCGACATCAGCTCAATCGGTACGGGATACATGAAGGTTGAATTGAATCTCACCGAGCGGCTGTTTGCCAGCCGTCTCGGCATTCGCACCATGCTGTTCCGCCCGCCGTATTCCGTCGACGCCGAGCCCGACACCGAAGACCAGGTGCGTCCGCTCGAACTCACGCAGAGCATGGGCTACATCACCATCGGCAACAAGATCGACACCAAGGACTGGAATGACCAGCCTGCGCTTACGCCGCAGGAAATTGCTGCGCGCGTGCTCGACCACCTGCCGCCGTGCCAGCCAAACGACACGCAGTGCGGCAACATTATTCTGATGCACGATGGTGGCGGCAATCGCGAACGAACCGTGCTCGCTCTGCCGCTGATCATCGATGGCGCACGCGCCCGCGGATTCCAGTTTGTCCCCGTTTATAAGTTGATGGGCAAAACCAGCGCCGACGTCATGCCGCCGTTGGCCGCCAACGAGTTCTGGTCCGCGCGCCTGAATTGGATCGGCTTCTGGCTGGCCGGCGCAGTCATGACCGGGATCACCCTAACCTTTTTCCTCGGCGACATCCTGATGACAGGACGCCTTATCTCGGTTGGCGTCCTCGCCATCTATGATCGTCTGCGCTCGCATGTTTACGGAACCCCCGCCGAGATCGCGGCCTTTCACCCTCGCGTCGCGGTTCTGATTCCCGCGTATAACGAGGAGAAGGTCATCGAGCGAACGATCCAGGGCGCGCTCGACTCCGATTATCCCAACCTGCGCGTCATCGTCATCGACGACGGCTCGAAAGACCGCACGTTGGAAATCGCGCGCCGCGCTTTCGCCGCCGAAGAAGCCGATGGCCGCGTCATGATTCTCACCAAGCCCAACGGCGGCAAGGCGGAGGCGCTCAACTTCGGACTCGAGCACATTGGCGATGCCGAATTCTTCGTCGGCATTGACGCGGACACCATCATCGCTCCCGATGCCATCGCCCGCCTCGTGCCGCACTTCTTGAATCCCAAGGTAGGAGCCGTAGCCGGCAACGCCAAAGTCGGCAACCGCGTCAACCTCTGGACCCGCTGGCAAGCCCTCGAATACATCACCAGCCAGAACTTCGAACGCCGCGCCCTCAATACCATGGGAGCGGTCAGCGTTGTACCGGGCGCCATCGGAGCGTGGCGCACCTCCGCGGTTCGCGAGGCGGGCGGCTACCACATCGATACAGTCGCCGAGGACGCCGACCTGACCATGGCTCTGCTCCGCAACGGCTACCGCGTCGAATACGAAGATCTCGCGCTCGCCTTCACCGAAGCTCCTACCAACGCCAACGCCCTGATGCGCCAGCGGTTTCGCTGGTCATTCGGAATTCTGCAGGCCGTCTTCAAGCACAAGGGAGTTTTCGCCCGCAAAGGCGCGTTGGGTTTTGTCGCGCTGCCCAACATCCTGATCTTCCAGATACTTCTTCCACTGGTGTCGCCCTTCATTGACCTGATGTTTGTGGCGGGCACGATCTGGTATTTCATCCAAAAGTACTTTCACCCTGATACCACCGATCCCGCCAGTTTCCAGCGTCTGCTCGTCTTTTTCGTGGCTTTCCTGGTAATCGACTTCGTTGCCTCGGCCATCGCTTTTGCCCTGGAGCGCCGTCAACCCGAAGCCCGCGAAGATGCATGGCTGCTCAGTCAGGTCTGGCTGCAGCGCTTCGCTTATCGCCAGGTCTTTTCGATCGTTCTGTTTCGCACCCTGAAGCGTGCCATTCAAGGTCGGCCATTCGCCTGGGACAAACTGGAACGCACCGCTGCCGTAAACTACGTCCCCGCCGAACGCAAAGATCCTGTCAATGTGCCGTGATTGTGTGGAGCGGGCCCACGCCCGCTGCTTTTGATTTTGCTCTTGCTCTTGCTCTTGCGTTTGCCTTTGGAAGGGCTTTGGCTCGCGACGAAGCCTGACACCTGACACCTGACACCTACTTCGTGATCCCCATCACTGACATCTGCAACGCAACAGTATGTCGTAAGAGCATGCCCCGAACGATCATCGAGCCTTTCCGCATCAAGAGCGTCGAGCCCATTCACTGGACCACCCGCGCCGAGCGCGAGCATCTGCTCCGCGCCGCCAATTACAATCTCTTCCTGCTTCCGGCCGACGATGTTCTCATCGATCTGCTCACCGATTCCGGCACGGGAGCCATGTCCACACATCAATGGGCGGCGATGATGGAAGGCGACGAGAGCTACGCTGGAAGCCGCAGCTTCGATCAGTTTCGCGACTCCGTGCACGACATCTTTGGCTACAAGCATGTCATTCCCACGCATCAGGGACGCGCCGCTGAACGCATTCTCTTCAGCGTGATGTGTAAAAAGGGCGACATCGTCCCCAACAACACGCACTTCGATACCACGCGTGCGAACGTCGAGTTCGTCGGAGCCGAAGCCGTTGACCTGGTCATCCCCGAAGGCCGCGAGCCCAGCCTGAAGCATCCTTTCAAAGGCAACATGGACGTCGCCTCGCTCGAAGCTCTCATCGACAAAGTTGGCCGCGAGCGCGTTCCACTCGTCATGCTGACCATCACCAACAATTCCGGAGGCGGTCAGCCTGTCTCCATGGAGAACGTGAAGGCCGTCAGCGCCGTCTGCCGCAAGCATCGTATCCCGCTTTACTTTGACGCTTGCCGCTTCGCCGAGAACGCTTACTTCATCAAGCTCCGCGAACGTGGCTACGAACACAAAACGCCCAAAGAGATTGCGCAGGAGATGTTCCGTTACGGCGATGGCTGCACCATGTCCGCGAAGAAAGATGGCATGGCGAACATCGGCGGATTCCTCTGCACCAACGACGATCTGCTCGCGCAGCAGGAGAAGAATCTGCTGATTCTCACCGAAGGTTATCCGACTTACGGAGGCCTCGCTGGACGCGACCTCGAAGCGATCGCAGTCGGTGTGCAGGAAGCCTTGCACGAAGACTATCTGCAATATCGCATTGCCTCGACTGCGTATCTCGGCAACCATATCGCCGATCACGGAGTGCCGATCGTCCAGCCTCCCGGAGGTCACGCTGTCTACATCGATGCACGCGCATTTCTGCCGCACATTGCGCCCGATCACTTTCCGGCGATCGCGTTGGCCAACGAACTCTATCTCGAGGGTGGAATTCGCTCGGTAGAAATCGGCACGCTGATGTTCGGAGCTTCGGCGAAGATGGATCTGGTTCGCCTCGCGATTCCCAGACGCGTCTACACCCAGAGCCACATCGACTACGTGGTCGAAATCATCCTCGAGGTCTGGAAAAAGCGCGAGCAGATTCACGGCCTGAAACTAAGTTACGAAGCTCCGTTTTTGCGCCACTTCACCGCGAAGCTGGACCCGGAACTCGCGCCACATGATGCACTCGAGCCAATCGCAGCGACTGCGCGCAAGGACTGAGTCCGTATAACTCCTTATGTATCAAAGAGTTGGCAAGAATTACCCTGCAAGTTATTGATTCCAAAAGATCGCCCAGGGAGGCTCTCCGATACCAACTAGTAAACAAGTCCGGTCCGGCCGAACGCTGTCAATAGGGAGAAACGACACGAATTGGGCTAAGTGATTGTAATTGTGGGCCTTATTTTATCGGTAAAAGTGTCCGGTTCATCGGTCGAAAATGAAATAATAGAATTAGATAGAAGAAAGATCAGCGCGGCCATCGGGCCGCGTTTTTTTTGGCCTCAGGTTTGGTCTCAGATGTCGGAGAGCCTCCGCTTTACAGCTTGCGGAAAAACTTAGGTTCGTATCAGGGCATCGCTTTAGCGATGCCGCAACCCGCCTTTTTCAACCGCCCCTTTAGGGGCTGAGCGGCGAACGTCGTTTTTTTCCGCAAACTGTTATGGCAGGAGTCGGGGAGGGGAATCAATTTGAGTTATCCAGTGGAAGTTCGGCGGTGTCAGCATATCAGGACGAACGGGACGCAGTGTGGATCGCCCGCGCTCCGCGGCGGCAAGTTCTGCTACCACCATCAGGAGTGCCGTCCGGAGCGGGTCACGGTTAAGGGTGCCGATGGGAAGGCGCGCAAGATTCTGGTGCCGTTATTCGAGGACGCGCACTCGATCCAGACGATGGTGCGGCAGGTGGTGATGCTGCTGCTCGAGGACAAGATCGACGACAAGAAAGCGGGGCGGGTGCTGTATGCGCTGCAGATCGCGTCGGCAAACCTGAAGCGCATGGAGGCGGATAAGCCGCGTCCGGAGCAGGTTGTGGTGGATTTGCCGAAGGTGGCGGAGACGCCGCTGGGGATGACTCCGTGGTCGGGGAACGAGAAAGGTCATGAACTCGAGGATGTGGCGGTCGGGTTCCAGGGAGAGATGGCGGCGAAACTGAAGCGGGAGGCGAGTGCGGCGCGGGAACGGTTAGGAGTGCATCAGAGCGAAGCGCGGAAACTGGCGCGCGAGATTGAACAATATCTTGGGCCGGGGCCAGACGCGAATTACGAGGCGCTGCGGCACAATATGCTGGTCATGGCCTACAGGGTAGAGGAAATTTTGGGGAGCTGAAGGGCGAGGGCGGTGCGGAGGACGTGAACGTCTCGTCCGTCCCCGCATTTCTTGAATCCCCCTCCCTTTTGAGAAGCCGAGTCGATTGGTGACTCGGCTTTTTTCTATTGTTATCCGGCCCGTGGGGCGGCACCGGCGGCACGATTCACTTTCCACGCTCCCCATGAAACATGACGTGACGCTATCCATGCATCAAAATTGGTCAAGAGGTCTGCAAACTCGTCAAAGTAGGGATGAGTCAAAGGAATCAACCCGCGTTCCTGTCTAAGACAGTATGGGATGCCGGCATTAGGATCATTTTGAAATGATGCCGACATGAGGCATCGCAATCGCATCTTATCGCGGGCCGTCATGCTCCAGGCTCCGGTTCCGATGCAGTCGCAATAAGTATCGAGACATGCCGTTTGTGCTGCCAGAGTCGGCTCCGCCGCTTGTAGGAGCATACTTTCCAAGCATCCATGGCTCGTTGCCCCAATCCTCGGGAAAGGCAGCATGATTATCACGACCTGAGGGGTATCGGGGCGCTGCGCCTTCTCGAGGGGATTATTTGGGCGTGCCCAACCATCTGGAATTTGGCGTCTTACTCTCTGAAAGAGATCGTCCGGTGTTTCGTCATTGTCTGCCACTAAGATAAGGGACTTTAGTTTGCTGCCAACAACTCCCTTAACGCCTTGGAGAAATGATCCGAAGCTGGTGTTTCCAGTTACATTCTGAATCTGAAAGTTGTTGATACCCCTCACGTCACACAGGAATCTTAGGAAAACAGCATCGCTGTCCCCCTCGCCGACAATCAGGCGCTCCCCGGCAATTTTGATTGGTTGGATGGACGGCACTTCTTATCGAATCTCAAAGTTGTTTTCTATGGCGGATTTCATTGAAGCCCCCTCTATAACAGAGGATACGGGTTCTTGAGCTAGTGACAAGTTATCGCTACTTCGCTCGAACCGAATACACGAAAATCCCTTCCCTTCTTTCCCTCGGATGTCCATAGCTTTTACGAGCGACTGCAAGAACTCATAGCTATGAGTGGAAGCGATCAGTTGAACCATCTCTTGGTCACATAGATCGAAAATCCCGTCGAGAATAACGGGCAGATTTGCATAATAGAAGCCATTTTCGATTTCATCTACTAGCACAGTTCCCTGACGGTTGATCAATATGGACAGAACAATGGAGAGGTACTTGTTTAAGCCGGCTGACAGGTCAACAAGAGGAAGTTTCTCTTTTATTCCCTCGATTTGGGCGTGCAAGACCATCTCACCAGCAATCGTTTCTAAGGTGATCCCGAGAATGTCTGGAAAAATCCGCTTGAGTGCTTTAACTGCTTGTTCCGATCGGTTTTTTCTACTTAGCTCAGAAAATCTCTGAGCATCGTATTTAGCGCTGCTAGTGCGCGGACTTACGAAGACAATAGGGAACACGTCGGGAGTGGCATCCATCTTCAGTTCGCCATTCTTGACTTCGACCTTGGAATTCATTACGCGTTGGGGATTCTCCCATTTAAAATTGATAGGGGCTGTCAAGAAAACGTTCTCTATCTTCGCACCCTTCCCTAGCGGAAGTTCCAAAGTACCCTTCTCACGATCAAACCCAACTTCGAGAGATCGCCATCCTCGATCAGTGTCGTTGAATCTGATTGAGAATCCAGCATCCTTGTCAAAATTGTGAAACATATCGCTGAATATCGCGTCGAAGGAGTCTCTTGTTCCAGAAAGCTCCATCGCACTTTCGCCCAATCCTCGCCATCTACGCACGCGAAATGCAATCTCTGCGCTTGACCCGCCAGTCAAGAACATCCCTTCAAGAAACGCCGTTTTACCACTTCCGCTCGCTCCGACGACGAATGTAAACCGCTGCAATCCTTTCAGGTTGAGGTTTTTGAAGCAGCGGAAGTTGTGTATTTCGCAAGAAGTGATCATGACTTAATCCTCGGCAATAGTTTGAACAGGGCCGCTCTCACGAAGAATGAGCAGGGCGAATTTGGGAAATCCATGAGACTGCGCGTGTGGCCCACTTCTACAGCACGAAGTATAACGCCACTTTAGAAAATCAAGGGCAGCGGGCGGGGGCGCCCGCTCTACATTGGGCACGGGGAGAATTCCCTGCGGTTGTGTTGCTGGAGGGGAGAGTGTAGGGGTCTTTCGACTCCACACAGTCGGCGGCTTCGCCGCTGACTGTGTTCCGCTCAAGATGACAGGGTTTTTTGAATCGGCAAAATCAAGATCAAGAAGGCCTCGAGCTGTCCGTGTCCGTGGAATCCCACCCTAACGTCGCACAGAACGCAACGTGAGGACGGGGCACCCTGAAAAATCAAAATCAAGTTCCGCTCAAGATGAGGCACCCGCTGTTGAATCGCGGGCGCCTTTTATCCTTCAGGTTCGCGATCGCGAGACCAAGTCCGACTGGGCTGCCGGAGCCGGACTTGGCGCAGCGTCGGGCTGCGGCGTCTGATCATTCTCTCGTGCGCCGTCGTTGTTTTGCGGCTCACTGCTGAGATGATTGTTCTGATGGTTCGAGCCTATGGCGTTTCCCGCGTCGCTTCCGGGCGCGCTGTAGTTGTCGGAGTCCTGTCGATAGGGCGGATTATCGTAGAAATCATAGTTGTAATCGTAGTTGTAACCGTAATACGGGTAAGAATAATACGCGGGCGCTGGAGCATACCAGAACGGGTCGTAATACCAGGGACCCCAACCAAACCCCCAATATGGATATCCAAAGCCGAAGGCCCAGCCGCCACCCCAGCCCCAACCTCCCCAACCCCAGCCATAGCCGCCGCGCCATCCGTAGCCCGGATAGCCGCCTCTCCAGCCGTTGCCTCGCCAGCCATAACCGGCCACGGAAGTGGATCCTCTGGTGAAGGAGCCGGATGCGATTCTGGTCGACGCGATCCTGTTCGAAGAGCCGTTTACGGCGCTCGCCGAATTGCCGAACGAATGCCACTGGCCGTCGTTGATGGCCGGATGAATATTCGCCGCACGATTTCCTTCTGAGCCGAAGCCGCGGCTACTCGGGGAGTTGCCAAAGGAACGTCCGGTCGCGCCGCCGCGTAGGCCGGACTCGCCGCGGGGTCCGGACTCACCACGCATGCCGCCGCCCGCATGGGAACTCCCGCCGCCGTAGGAGCGCTCGCCACCGCCGTATCCGCCACCGCCGTGAAATCCGCCGCCGCCACTGCCGCCGTGAAAGCCACCGCCGCCTCCACCACCATGGAAACCACCACCACCGCCTCCACCGCTGTGACCGCCGCCGCCGCCGCGCTGCGCGAACACCGCAACAGGCATGAGAGAGAAAGCGATGAAAGCTGCAAATGCGAGAAGGGACTGGAGAAGACGGAATCGGCCCATAACGGAAACCTCCCTCGAAACCGAAGTGCGGGTTCGAGCGAAGAGCTTTTCTAAACTGTGAAGAACGTCGAGCTCTTACTTAATCTGATTCTAATCCCAGGGGCGTGGTTGCACCTAAATAAGGATTCAGCAGATCGGCCGGAAGGCCACGGTTGGCGCTGTGGCGGGGTTTCGTCTCTGGCCCAACGTTCGCCTAAACGCCCAGGCGTAAAGCGATTTTTCCAGCAATGAAAAAGAACGCGGCGGCGGCAAGGCGAGCCCAGCCCGAGAAGGTAATGCCGGCGTATTTCTTGAGCAGCCACGCGGTCAGCGGACAAGCTGCCAGGCCCGAGAAGAGCGCGAACCAGCCGTTCGTGAGCGGCAGCGGCCCCTTCGTCCACAGAAGCCATAATCCGCCACCGCCAGCGAGGATTGTCCACGCCCAAGCCGCAATCCAACCGAGCGTTGTGCGCAGCCTGTCCATGGTGATGCCATTCTGCCTTGCATTTATCAATGCTGAGAGCAAAGTCCGACCTGTCCTACTGTTGCAATCCAATGCGGCGTAGTAAATCCTCGAAGCGCGGATCACTCCGAACCGGGTCAAACATCGGGTCTACTTTGATTTGCACCACTGCATTCGAGTGCTCTGAATACGCTTTCTGCAGCAATTCGATCACGCGTTCTTTGTGGCTGGTACCCGAATAAGCGATCAACAACGTTGCCGTTCCATCCGTCCGCGAGCGAGCAATCTGTTCAAGTTTCGTCAACACCCGGCGTGCCTCTTCCGTATGGCCCGAGCGACTATAAACGGCCACCTTCCATGCCAGCAGCCATGGCCCTCCTCGATCCCCTACGCGATTGATTGCCTCAACCGCATCGCTATATCTGCCCAGTTGCAAATAGGGAGGAATCATCATGCCCTGCGCACGATCATAATTAGGATCGAGGTCGAGCACGGAGCGGCATTGCTTCAAGACGCTGTCGTATTGCCGCGAGTTATAAAGGATCGATGCGTAATCGCTGGCAATAATCAGCGACAGTGGATCCAATTGCCGCGCTCGCTCGCTCTCCGCAAATGCTTCCTCGAACCGCCCTTGCCACGAAAGAGACTCCGCATACCACTGGTGCGCGGTGGCATATTGCGGATCGAGTTGAATTGCCAAGCGGAATTCCTTCTCCGCGCCCGGCCAATCGTAATCGTAGTTCTCTTTGATCAGCGCGAGCGAGGCGTGCGCCTCGGCGAGAGTGTTGTCGAGTTCGAGCGCCCGCAATGCCGCGGTTCGCGCCTTCGGCATGAGCTCGTTTTGCGGACCCACGTACCATGTGCTCATCAGGGCAAAAGTATCGGCTAGGCCCGCATAGGCCCGGCCATATTGTGGATCCTTATCGATCGCCTGCTGGAAGTAGTCGGCTGCCTGTCGAAATCCTTCCGTCGTCCTTTTGTTCCAGAAATACCGGCCCTTCAGATACAGGTCAAAAGTTTCATAGGAGTTCGCGCCGGACTTCGCTCCGGGCGTTGCCCCGAACTTTGCGCCCGGCACATGCGCAGCGGCCTCCCACGCCGTCTCGATCGGTCGACGCCCGCTCAGGCTGAATTCGATTTCATTGGCGACTTCGCGCGAAATCTCCGATTGCAACTCCAGCAAGTGGCCCAGATCGCGATCGTATTCCCGCGCCCATAGATGGCTCTGGTCCTTTACCTGGATCAGCTGTGCGGTGATTCGCACGCGCTCCGAATCGCGACGCACGCTGCCCTCGATCACATACTGCACCCCCAAATCTTTTCCGATCTGGGGAATTGATTCCTGCGAGTGCTTGTAGTGCATCACGGAAGTCCGGGCGATTACGCCGAGATGGGCAGGATCGAGGTTCCCGAGCTGGCTGATCATCTCTTCTGTCAGCCCGTCGCTGAAATACTCCTGCCCCGCGTCCCCAGTGAAATTCTCAAACGGCAGGACCGCCAGCATGGTTCTGCTCGGCTGTTCAACCGCGCTATGCCGCGAACGCCACGGCCACACCGCAATGGCCAAGAACAGGACTAACGCGAGAGCGGCGGAGGCGATGGCGATCGGTCTCCAATGCCTTGCGCTTCGCTCGGGTGAGTCCAATCGAGTTTCTGGGAAACTGATCGCATCGGGAACGGCCGCGGGCGCTTGGATCTCCGGCCCGGTCCTCTCCGCTTCCGTAACTGGAACCAGAAACCGGTAGCCCTGACCTTGGACCGTGAGGATGTAGCGCCGATCGCTCGTCTCATCCAACGCCTTCCGCACCATGAAAATGGTCTGGGTCAGGTTCGACTCTTCGACGAAACTGCCTTTGCCATGGCGAATCGCAAGGAACATGGTTCGGAAGTCAGCTGTTGGGGATTTTCAGCCATCATCCAACAGAGGACTGCTTCTGGCCGGAAACGTCGATTCCGGCACGTCTCTTGTCGATTTTGCCATCGGTCGCGAAGCGCCGCAGACCCGACTTCGGGAAGGTGCCGCGTCTCCCGATGACCTCTTTCCGGGTCTACTGCCGACCAGGCACCGCGGCGCCGTCACCGGTCGCGATTTCGCGCACACGTTAAGGGTTGGTCGATGCCCGCCCGTGCAAGCGTAGCTGGTCGCGCCCGGTTTTGTCGTGGAGGGCGGGCGTCGTCCAAGCCTCGAGGGAGGAAACCGCGGGCACTTGTGCCGCAGTCAGCAGCGGCGAGCTGCTATGGCGGTTTGATCAGAGCTGACGTGATTGGAAGCCTTGGCGCTGGCGCCGGTATGTGCGCTCGAAGCTCTGAGGTCGCCTTTGGTTGGTGGCGTTTGTCTGCTAACGGGCAACGTATTTTGATAGCGGACTCGCTGGGGGTAGGTCCAGGCAAGCCGATAGCCTGCCGGCGACGAAGTTTCAGGTGCCAGCGGACGATTCCGAGGAGGCAAGCTGATGGTGCTCATGGTGCCGCCGGCTGCGCAGGTGGAGCGCGGATGCGCTGCACGCGCATGAAGGTCTCAATGACGATCATTGGCACACCGCAGTGCCGGCAGACGAAGACCGGAGCGACAGCAACCTCGGTTTGGTTGGGCCGGATGGGGACCTCGGGCACGACGTCCAGCAACTCACGCACCTTCGCGAGGTTGGCGCGGCGAACCGGGTTGGCAAGCAGCCCGTAATGACGGATGCGATGGAAGCCGCCGGGCAGCACATGCAGCAGGACGCGGCGCATGAACTCGCCGGCCTCCAGCGTCATGGTCTTGTAACGGGTGCGTCCCTTCGCACGGTAGTCCTTCCAGCGGAAGGTCACGCCGCGCTCATCGAATGCGACTAGGCGTTGATTGGAGATCGCTACGCGGTGCGTATAGCGTGAGAGGTACTCGAGCACTGCTGCCGGTCCTGCAAACGGGCGCTTGGCGTACACGACCCACTCGCAGGCACGTAGCGGCGCAAGCCACCGAGCAAAGGCGGCTGGATCCGCGAGCCCCACATACTCGCCGAAGAACTGCAGCTGGGCGCGTCGGTGTGCGTCTGCGAGTGCTTCGAGGAAGCGCCTTCGGAACAGGCGCGAGAGCACGCGCACCGGCAGAAAGAAGCCGGGCCGGCAGGCGATCCACCTCTGACCATCGGGCGACAGGCCGCCACCGAGAACGATACCGTGCACGTGCGGATGATGCGTGAGCGCCGAGCCCCAGGTGTGCAGCACAAGCGTGGCGCCAATCTGTGCGCCCAGGTGCTTCGGATCGGCCGCGATGGTACGCAGTGTTTCGGCGGCGATGTCGAACAGCAGCCCGTAGATCACCGTCTTGTTGTACCAGGCGATCGCGCTGATCGGCGCGGGTAGCGTGAACACTACGTGGTAGTACTCCACGGGCAGCAGATCGGCCTGGCGCGCTTCGAGCCAGCGGTGTGCGGCACTGGCCTGGCACTTCATGCAGTGGCGGTTGCGACAGGAGTTGTAGACCACCTCGATGTGCTCGCACCCTGAACAGCGCAGCACATGCCCGCCCAGCGCCGCGGTGCGGCACTGTTCGATGGCCGACATGACCTTCAGCTGCCCCAGGCTCAGGTGTGCCGTTGCTCGCCACGCTGGCCCGTAGCGGCTACGCGCAAGATCTCCGCCACCTCCAGGTCCGGGGCGCCCGCAGCGCCCCCGTTACGTCGTGGGCGGCTGCGGTCGCTGGCTCTCGACGGACTGATCGACCTCGCTGCAGCAGCCTCGGTCGGCCACCTGCGCGTAAAGCGCCGTCGTGTCCAGCTTCTTGTGCCCGAGCAGCACCTGGATCACCCGGATGTCCACCTTCTGCTCCAGCAGGTGGGTGGCGAAGCAGTGCCGCAAGCGTATGCATCGAGACGCGCTTCTCGATGCCAGCATTGCGGGCGGCGTCGTGGATGATCCGGTTGAGCTGACGCGGGCACAGCGGC
>CAWKAZ010000007.1:0-125812 GCA_963847715.1 Terriglobia bacterium | reverse complement strand
GATCCACGACAGCTTCCTGGCCGGGAACGTGCGTGGCCCCGGGGGCTTTGCCGCGGTCTGGCGGGAATCTGAGCTGTTCGCCGACCTGCGCCTGGCCGCAGACCGGCGGCGCGTGCCACTCTTGCTCGGCTTACGACTCATGCCGCGGCGGGTGCATGGCGGCCAAGTTTTTCACCGGGCTGCCGCTCGACGGCCCCGACCCCGAGTGCGTCAAGGGCCACGGCGAGCGCGCGTTGTCCGCGGTCGCCTGGACGTCCGCGCCGCGCCCGTCGGGCGACCACTCGCACCGCTCCCGATCCGCAGACCCGGTGCCCGTGTCGATCGGCGCCCGGCCGCCGACAGGCCACGGCCTGCGGCCAGATCGCGCCTGCGACGAGAACCCGCTGGCCGGCTTCAGCCCCGGTTCCGGGCGGCGAGACCTGGCGGCTGAGCTTCGCGAAGGACATGCAGACCCGGCCATGCCGCGGGAGCGGTGGCACGCCGTGGCGTGGCCAAGGTGATCAAGCACGCCGACAGGTGTGGCAGAAGTGAAAGAAGCGACGTAAGTAGCAGTGGTCGGAACGACAGGAGCACACAGCATGGCAGGACGAGTAGCGGGCAAGGTCGCCTTCATCACCGGCGCCGCCCAGGGCCAGGGGCGATCGCACGCGATCCGGCTGGCCCAAGAGGGTGCGGACATCATCGCCGTGGACCTGTGCGGCCAGGTGACGACCGTGCCCTACCCGATGTCCACTCCCGAGGACCTGGCCGAGACGGTCAAGGAGGTCGAGGCGCTGGACCGGGAGGACACGCTGAACACCCTGCTGACCGCGATGGCCGAGCGGCAGATCGCGGTACCCACCGCCGGGACCGTGGTCGCGGCGCCCACGTTCCGCGTGGTGGCCTCGATGAACCCCTACGACAACGTGGGCACCACCCGGCTGTCCACCTCGGTGCACGACCGGATATGCCGGGTGATCGGCGACTACCAGGACGCGCAGGCCGACGCCGGCATCGTGGCGCGCGGGCGCCGTTGCCCGACTCGCCCCCGTGCTGTACGACCGGCTCGCCGGTGATGTGTGGCGGTCACCCGCGCGCTGACCCGCGAGCACCCGGACATCCGGCAGGGCAGCAGCGTGCGCGGCGCCATCGACCTCACCCTGGTGGCCGGCCGGGAGCCGTTCGCCCTGCGCGGCGTGACCAGCGAGCTGGCCGAGGGCTACCCGGAGACGGTGTACGACGCGATGGTGGTCGCCCTGTCGGGCCGGATCTTCCTGGACGAGACCGTCGAGGCGACCCCGGAGGCGGTGCTGCGCCAGATCTGGGAGGACCAGTTCATCCTGGCCCCGGCCGCGGCGGCCCCCGGTTGAAGGACAGTGGAGGCCGACTCGCCGCTGCGGCGCCGTACCAGCCGGCCCGGCCCGGCCCGCACCTCGCTGCGCCGCCGCCCCAAGCAGCTCGATGCCGAACCACAGCTGCTTGAGCCTGCCCGGGGCGGGGCCGGAGGCCTGATCCTCACCGGCGGCCGCCGGGACGGGCGCGCCGCTCCGCGCCGGGGCAGCGGCGGCCCGGGCATCACCGGCGAGCGGGGCACGCTGACCGCAATCCTGGACGGCGCGGCGCCGACGGACGCCGAGACGGTACGGCGGGCCCGGCAGATCGCCACCAGGCTGGCGATGCCCCGGCCGCGGCGGGATACCACCGCCCGGCGCGGCATCGGCGAGCTGGCCAGCCTCCGGTACCGGGGCGGTTCGGACGACATCGACCTGGACCGGACGGTGGAGCAGCTCATGGAGCACCCGCTGCCCGAAGAAGACGACATCATCGTCCGCGAGCGGGTCAGGACCCGGCGCAGCGTGCTGCTGCTGGCGGACGTGTCCGGCTCGATGCGGGGCGAGCGGGTCCGCACCGCCGCGGCGACCGTCGGGGCCCTGGCCGCCGAGCTGAGCCGCGACGACCTCGGGGTGGTGGCGTTCTGGTCTGACGCGGCGATCCTCAGCCACCTCGGCCAGCACGTCCCGCCGCAGTCACTGCTCGATATGATGCTGCGCATTCCAGCCAAGGGCCTGACCAACATCGCCTTCCCGCTGCAAGTCGCCGCGCGGGAGCTGGCCAGGGTCCCGGCCAGGGACGCCCGCGCGGTGCTGCTGTCCGACTGCGTCGCCACGATCATCCCGCTGCCCGAGTATCGCGATGAGGTCATCGCCGTCATCACCGCGACCATCCCGAAGGTGCACGCTGAGGACGGCTGCGAGCTCTACGCCTTGCACCAGGCGGAGGACCGGCTAGTGATGATCGAGAAATGGGCTAGCCCCGAGGCCCTAGCCGTGCACAGCCGGGGCGCGGCCCTGGCCGCGATGAACCCGCAGCTCGCGGGCAAGGTCGCCGGGCGGCCAGAGGTCATCGCGCTGCAGGCGGTGCGGCCGGCGACCCGCCGAAGGGCCAGCTGTGACGATCAGCACGGTGCAGGCGAGACAATCCCAGTAGGCCATTTCGCCGGGAGCAGCCCGGCAGCCCACGAAACGGGAGGAAAACGGGCATGAGTCCTGCTGCGACTCCTGTCGCGCTCGTCACGGGCGCGGCCCGCGGTATCGGCGCGGCCACCGTCGCGGCACTGGCGGCGGGCGGGTGGCGCGTCGTAGCGGTGGACCGGTGCGGCGACGACACCGCTCTGCCGTACGCGCTCGGCTCGCGCGGCGAGCTGGACCGCGTGGTCGCGGACGCCTGCGCAGTGGCTAGCGACGCGGGGGCCGGTGATGCGGCGGTCATCGCGGCACAAGCCGACACCCGCGACCCCGATGCCCTGGCCAGCGCGGTGAGGCTGGCCGAGGATCGCTGGGGCGGGCTTGACGCGGCGGTCGCAGCCGCAGGCGTCATCGCCGGCGGAGTTCCCGCCTGGCAGCTTCCGCTCGAGCAGCAGCGCGCCGTGCTTGACATCAACCTAGGCGGCGTGCTGACCCTGGCCCGGGTGGCGGTGCCTGCCATGCTGCGCCGCCCGGAACCGCGGCGCGGGCGCTTCCTGGCCGTCGCTTCGGCCGCCGCCACCCGCGGTATGCCCCTGCTCGCCGCATACGGCGCGGCTAAGGCGGGTGTGACCGGCTTCGTCCGAGCCCTGGCCGTCGAGCTTGGCGGCACCGGCGTCACCGCGAACGCGGTCAGCCCGGGATCGACCGCGACACGCATCCTGGACGAGAGCGCCCGCCTGTACGACCTGCCCGGCGCCCGCGCCTTCGCTGCGCAGCAGCCCATCGGGCGGCTGCTGAGCCCGGCCGAGGTGGCCGCGGTGCTCGCGTTCCTGGCCGGAGAGGGCGCCAGCGCCATGACCGGGGCCATCGTGCCCGTCGACGGCGGCCTGGCCCTGTTACCCCTCGAGCCGGGCGTTACTCCTCGAGCTGGGCGTCCAGGGTGATGTCCACGCCGGTGAGCGCCTTGCTGACCGGGCAGCCGGCCTTCGCGTCCGCGGCCGCCTTGGCGAACTGCTCCGCGTCCAGGCCCTCGACTTCGCCGCGGACGGTGAGCTTGATGCCGGTCAGCCGGAACCCGCCGGCCGGGTCGGGCCCGAGCGACACGTCAGCCTGCACGTCGAGCGCCTGCGGGGTACCGCCGGCCTGGGCGATCAGCGCGGACAACTGCATCGCGTAGCAGGCGGAGTGGGCGGCCGCGATGAGCTCCTCGGGACTGGTCCATCCCCCGGCGTCCTCGGCGACCCGCTTGGGAAAGGACACGTCGAAGGTGCCGATCTTAGAACTCGTCAGCTCGACCTTTCCCACGCCCTGCTCGAGGGTTCCAGTCCAGCCGGTACGTGCGGTGCGAGTGGGCATCGGTTCTCCTCATCATCTTTGATCAAACATCCGTTCCCACCCTAGTACGGTCGCCTCCCGGCCCGTCAGGCACGGGATGGTCCTGGCCGACCGGGTCACGTAGCGTGGAATTCATGCCAGCCAGGTAGCGTGGAATTCATGCCAGCCAGGAAGAGGAACGGTAAATCGAGCCTGGATCTCGGACCGACGATTTTCGTCTTGTTCGGCGCGACCGGCGACCTGGCCAAGCGACTGGTCCTGCCGGCCTTCTATCAGCTGGCCGCCGCCGGCCTGCTGCCGCGGCAGTGGCTGCTCGTGGGCAACGGCCGCGGCAACGTCACGCACGAGGACTTCCGCGCTCACGTCCGCAACGTGCTCACCGAGTTCGGCCCGCGCCCGGACAAGCAGGCCTGGGACGCCTTCTCCGAGCGGCTGCTGTTCGCCGGCGGCGGCTTCAACAGCGACAACCCCGGCAGCCTCCTGGATGTCCTGGCCCAGTCCCGCGAGTCGGTAGGCGGCGACCCGCAGCTCGTGCACTATCTCGCGGTGCCCCCGGTGGCGTTCGCGCCGACCACCAAGGCCCTCGGCAAGCACGGCCTGGCCAAGGACGCCCGGGTCGTCTACGAAAAGCCGTTCGGCACGTCGCCGCAGGCCTTCCGCGCCCTGGACCGGGTCGTCCATTCGGTCCTCGAAGAGCAGCAGGTCTACCGGATCGACCACTTCCTCGGGAAGGAGGCGACGCAGGACCTGCACGTGCTGCGCTTCGCCAACGGGCTGTTCGCCGCGATGTGGGACCGCGAGCACGTCGAATCCGTCCAGATCGACGTGCCCGAGAAGCTCGGCATCACCGACCGCTCGGTATTCTACGACGCGACCGGCGCCGTTCTCGACATGCTCGTCACGCATCTGTTCCAGGTGGCCGCCGAGGTCGCCATGGAACCGCCGGCCAGCCTCGCCGCCCTCGACCTGCAAGCCGCCCGGGAGAAGGTCATCAGGTCATTCCGGCCGCTCGACCCGGCCGAGGTGGTGCTCGGCCAGTTCGCCGGTTACCGCGACGTCCCCGGGGTGGCCGCCAATTCCACCACGGACACATTCGTGGCCGCCCGCCTGTGGATCGACAATCCCCGCTGGCGCGGCGTGCCGTTCTACTTGCGCACCGGCAAGCGGCTGGCCGAAACCAGGCAGCGGGTCAGCCTGATCCTGCGCGAGCCGGCCGCTGGCCGGGCAGTTGCCCGACGAGGCGAACGTGCTGTCGTTCTTTCGCCGAAATCCACGTTGACGTCCCCGACGCCAGTGAACAGATAGTCCACATCCTGCATCAAGGACGCAACGTAAAGGGTTGGATCGACGATGCCAAAGGCCACGGCAAAAGCCGTGCCATCCGATGCTGCCGCTGTAACGACCACCGGCGCGAATCCTGCGCCGTTAGTTGGTCCAGCTATCAATGTGTCGGCGGGAACGTTCCAAAGCCCGGCCATATTCTCGCTCGTCGTGAATATCTTCGTGCCATCTGGAGTCGCGGCTAGGAACAAGAACTCAGACGTCGCCTGCGGATACGCGGCGAGCATTGCCGCGCAACCCTGCGATGCCCCACACCCGATCGCCTGTGTAGCCAAGTCGACGACGACAAACTCACCTACGGTCAGGCTGCCACAAGTTACCGCAACCACTGCCTGGTTTCGGCTCGTGGCTGCGACAGCATAAGGGATTTGCTGACCGCACTGGCCCGGTAGACCGATGTTCGAAAGCGAAACCGTCTTGGTGGCCGTAACGCCCGTCAAGTCGACAATCGAAAGCGTGTCGTCGGCGCCGTTGGTGACGGCTAGAGTTGTCGAGTCCGGAGTGATCGCCAGCCCCTGCGGCGAATTCCCCACCGTGATCGGAGTCAGATACTTCTGACCAGCCAAATCGAAAACATCGACAATATTCGTGTTGTAATCCGCCGCATAGAGACGCTGCCGCGATTGATCGTAGACCACTTCAGACAAAGTGGCGCTGACGGGGAACGACTGCACGCTCTCCACGTAATCGAAACCGCCGAAGACGGTCGCAGAGCCAACAGGAGTTGTCACCACGATGTCAGCGGGGCCCGGCAGTCCCCGCCGGAGTCGTAAACGTCACCTGATCCGTCGGAAACGGAAAAGGAGAAATTCCTGGTCCCGCAAAAGCATTCGTCACCGTCGCTGTTTTGCCCGCCGACGGTCACCTGAATCTGACTTTGATCAAAAGCGAGGCCATACCCGTACATCTTGACGGATGTTCCGCCACTAGCGGGTCCGGAAGTTGTCAGAACCGCGAGGATGCTCGATCCATAACTATAGCCGTCAAAAACAATGCCCAGCGTCCCATCGGGGTTGGTCACCGTCACGTCCACTGCTCCCGCCGACTGCGCTGACGGAGGCGTTACTTGAACGCTGGTTGGCGGGCTAGCAACAAGATTCGTTCCCGGCGTGACTTGTGGCGATCCCGGTGGAGCGCCAAAGTAAACCTGCGAATTCGCCGTGATTCCGCCGACCGCACTCAGTAGCGTAGGCGCGGGCGCGCTGAGCACTCCCTGTGGCGGGCTGAGAGACAGGTTGTATGGCTGGTTGACGCCCAGAGCGCATGGAGCGCTGGCATCGGTGAAGATCGCGCTCCGTTCGCCGTTGCCGGGAGAAAAGATCATTCCCGTTTCGTCGATATCCGGAGGATAATCAGCCCCACCACCGGTTCCCGCATTCGATACAGCGCCCATGAACGAAAGACCGTTCGTACTCAACGCCACCGCATAACCACCGCCAGTCAACAGATAGACTAGACTGTCGTCACGGCTGAAAATCGCGTCCGTCGGAACAACATTGTTAGTCAACTGATACGTTGCCAGCACATGGAATTGGTTGTCATACAAGGTGACTTGGTTCCCGCCTGGAATCGTCGGCGAAGCGACAACCGCAACCAATCGGCTGCCATTGGAATTCAACGCGGCAGCGCTGGCCGTAATGTTTTGCACCGGGCCGTAGCTGTCGGTGGCGGAATCAAAGATGGCGAGCGAGTTTTGCTGTACCGGAGCCACAACAACCTTCGTGTGATCCGCGCTCCTGCGAAAAACGATGTCCCCGGGTGCGAAGCCTTGTGGCGTCGGATTCGTCCACACATTCGTCGCCGGGTCCCATTCGAGCGGCGCACCGCCCATATCAACCAGGACTTTGCCACTGGCCAGGATAATGGGCCGGAGCGGCATGGGGGAGTTGCCACCGTTGAACAAACTGGAGACCAGCGGCACCTGTCCAACCACCTGCAACGAGTTTGGGTCAACCCATGAAAGATAGCGTGTCTCGGATCCCACTAGAATGCGGCTGCCATCAGGCGTGATATCGAGCCCACGCGCCGCGGGAATCGGAATCGTTGCGACCGTGTGAGCATCCGTCGAGGAATAAACCTGCACGGAGTTGGTCTGGTCCACAGCCGCAAAAACAAGTTTGTGCACCGGGTCATAAACGACTCCGGTGGGATCCATATCCGTTCTGCGCGTCGTCGTTCGTGACAGACTTGTGCAGGCCGGCGCCGGATCGGTGATGTTGAGGAATAACGGAGGACTTACGACTTCTCCGCCCACGGTGCCGCTGATGTTTACTGGGACGCCATTTCCTGTCTGCACTTGGAAATCCGACTGGAACGTAATCGTCCCTGTCGGCTGCGCCGCAGTCAGAAATTCCGGGCTGATGCTCAGTTGAACTCCTGTGTTACCGACAAATGCCGATCCCGAGCCGAGCAAAACTGAGTTGTTCCCGAAGTTCGCGCCCGGCACCAGCGTGATCTGCGCTGTCGCCTGACTATTCGGACCGATGTTCACCGTCGTCGGTGACACGTTCAGCTGAAATTGAACCGCTGCAGTCACCGATACGCCCAGCGAAGCCGTATGGGTGGAGTTTCCGCTGCTTCCTTGAATGGTGATCGTGCTGCTTCCGACTCCTGCGTTCTGCGACGCGCCAAAATTGACAGTGAGTGGCTGACCCGGCGACGCCAAGTAAGGACCGGAAGGAACAGTGGTTACTCCGGCCGGCAAGTTCAAGAAACTGATCGCAACCTGGCCAGCGAATCCATTGATCGGCGTGATAGTAACGGTAAAAGGAACTCCACCACCTAGTTGCTGCACCGACAGCGATAATGCAGACTGGGAAAGGCTAAAATCCTGGGGCGGCGGCGCTGTCTGCCCCCCTCCTGAACCGCACCTTGCAAGGAGCAGCGCCAAGGTACAACTTGCTAATAACTTGGAGCACCAAAACAAAGTCTGCGGCGCACGAACAGCTTTTGATGTCATGTCAGCACGAAAGAACACAACATTAGCTGAATTACAACGCGTCAATCAAGCAATATCTCCCCCCGTTTGACTCCACCCCCCTTTCTGAGGTTGGATGGATGCAGTTGCCGCCCCTACCCGCCATCTTCGACCCCGACTCCCGGCGCCTCAGCCGCCTGGATGCGCTGTGGCTCGCCATCTGGCTCCTGTTTCTCGTCGGACTAGCGGTTCTGCCTCCACAACTCGAGTGGCACAAGCAGCTGATTCTGGTTGCGATCGGCGTCGTGCAACTGCTCGAGACGAAAATGATCTCGCGCTTCCAGCAGCGCGGGATTGTCTACGTCATCGTTCTCAAGATTCTCCTCGCCACCTTCCTCATCGATCACACCGGCGAAATCGGCATCAACAGCAGTTACTGGCCGATTTATTTTGTTCCAGTGGTCACCGCCGCCCTTTATTGTGGCCCGTGGCTGACGCTGCTTTGGACCGCAGTCGCCTCCGCTGCCTACTGCTCCTACCTCTACCCCGCGCTGCAGGAGTACGACCTCACGCCCGAGGCGTTCGCCTACCTCGCGCTGCGCATCATGTTTTTCTTTCTGGCAGCCATGGTGGTCAATCGCTTTTCCCAGCAAAGCCAGCATCAAACCCAGCTGTACCGCGAATTGGCCGAACGTCTCGCCGAGACCAACCGCCGCCTGGAGCAGGCGCAGGCCGAGGCGCGGCGCTCCGAACGGCTGGCCGCACTTGGCCAACTGTCGGCTGGATTAGCGCATGAAATTCGCAATCCGCTCGGAGTCATCAAAGGGTCGGCTGAAATGTTGACGCAGAAGTTGCAGGCCTCCGACGAACTCGCACGCGAGCTTGCCGGATACATTTCGACCGAGGTCAACCGTCTCAGCGCCCTCGTTACCGAATTCCTGGACTTTGCCCGCCCCCTGCATGCTCAACCGCACCCCGCCAACCTGATCGCACTGCTCGATCGCGTCCTGCAAGTAGTCGCCGATCGTTTTGTCGGCAAACAGACGGTGCGTGTGGTGCGCCAATACGCGAACGACCTGCCACTCGTTCCGCTCGACGAAAGCCTGTGCGAGCAGGCATTCCTCAATTTAGTGCAGAATGCTTATGAAGCCATGGAAACTGGTGGCACGTTGCGTGTCGAGGTTCAACCCGCCACGCAAAATGCCCGGGAGGGAATCGAGCTTCGCTTAGCGGACACCGGGCCGGGCGTGCCCGAAGAACTACGAGAAGAAATCTTCAATCCCTTCGTCACGACGAAAAAGACTGGCGTCGGGCTGGGCCTTTCGATCGTGTCGAAGATCATGGACGGCCACCAAGGATCGATCCGGGTAGAGAACCGACCAGAAGGAGGAGCAGTGTTTAAGCTTTTCTTTCCACTCGAAGAAGCCGTTGGGTTAGCAACAAGCAGCGAAGGACGGACAGCGAACAGCGAACAGCGAACGACGAACAGCGAACGACCAACGACCAGCGACTAACGACCGAACCATGCCCACCATCCTCATCGTCGAAGACGAAGCAAAAATGCGCCGCCTGCTCGAGCTGAACCTTGGCGAAGACGGCTTCAAAACACTCTCCGCTGGAGACGCCGAAACCGGATTGAAGCTGCTCCAGTCCGAACCGGTTCACCTCGTCCTCACCGACCTCAAACTGCCAGGCATCAGCGGACTCGAATTGCTCCAGACGGCCAAGCAGCAGAATCCGGCGCTGCCCGTCGTCGTCATGACCGCCTTCGGGTCGGTCGAAACTGCAGTCGAGGCGATGAAGGCTGGAGCCAGCGACTACGTTCTCAAGCCATTTTCGCTCGCCGAAATGCGCATGGTCGTGCACAAGGAGCTGGACAACTCCCGCCTGCGCGAGGAGAACCGTTCGCTGCGCGAAGCGCTCGGGCAGAAGTACAGCCACCCGAACATCGTCGCCGTCAGCCCCAAAATGCAGGAGGTGCTGGCCACGGTCGAGCGCGTGGCGCCCACTAACTCCACCGTGCTGTTGGGCGGCGAAAGCGGAGTGGGCAAAGATCTCATCGCGCGCGCCATCCATGAAAAATCGCGCCGCGCTTCCGGCCCGTTTGTGAAGATCAACAGCACTGCCATTCCCGAGAATCTCTTGGAGAGCGAACTCTTCGGTTACGAAAAAGGAGCCTTCACCGGAGCCACCACCAGCAAGCCGGGCAAGTTCGAACTAGCCGACAAGGGCACGCTGTTTCTAGACGAAATTGGAGACGTGCCCGCCGCGACGCAGGTCAAACTTCTCCGCGTTTTGCAGGAGCGGGAATTTGAGCGCCTCGGAGGAACGCGCACCATCAAAGTTGACGTCCGGCTCATTGCCGCCACCAATCGCGATCTCCGCGCCGCGCTAGAAGACGGAACATTTCGCGAAGATCTTTACTACCGCCTAAACGTCGTTCCCATCGACATCCCGCCACTGCGCGAACACAAAGAAGATATTCCTGGATTAGCAAACCTGTTTCTAGCCCGCTTCGCCAAGGATTCCGGCAGACAAGTAAAATTCACCGGCATTTCTCCGGCGGCCATGCAGCTGCTAACCAGTCATTATTGGCCAGGCAACGTGCGCGAACTGCAGAACGTCATCGAACGAGCCAGCGCCCTGGCAGCGGGAAGCCAGTTGGAAGCCGGCGACGTTCAGCTCGATACGCCGCGCAACCGCACAACCACCTCCTCCGACCGCTTCCTGCCCGAGGGCATGACGCTCGATCAGTGGGAAGACGAAATGATCCGCGAAGCGCTCAAACGTGCGGGCGGCAACAAGTCCCGAGCCGCGCGCCTCCTCGGACTCTCACGAAACGCATTGCGCTACCGCCTCTCCAAAATCGGCATCGACGATAACGAAGCGGAGTGAACTGGCTTTTGTGGGATGTCATCCTGGGCGGAGTGGGAGATTCACGAAGTGAAGCTCCCGCGGAGTCGAAGGACCCCTACTCGTTCGACGCCACTCCTGTCGCCGCAAGGCATTCTCCCCGTGATCAGAATCGCGCACGCCGAAGAAACGGATGGGTTTTGGGTGGCGCAGCGCTTTCAGAACGTGGGAGAGAACCACTCGGCGGGGTGAATCCGTTAGGACGGAACTTACAAGATCCAAGCCCCGAAGGGGCGACATATGTTAGCCCAGGAACTAAGTCCCGGGTAAAGTGGGAAGAGTTCAGAGTCCCGGAGGGACGGCACAGGTTCTCGCGCGTGCACCTCTCTTCATCGCTGCGATAAGCGCGCTATGCACATTGCACGCGGCTTGATTATCTGCTCAAACAACTCTGGATACCTGACACAACCGGGAAGGGCACGACTTCCAGTCGTGCCAGTTCATGCCGAGGAGAACACCGCGGCTTCAGCCGCTGAGGGGCGGCCACTCGTTCGCGAAGCGCGTTACGGAACCGCCCTACTTCGCGCCAAGACGGGGAACCACGATCGGCACTGCGCACCCGCCATCCCCCTTGGGAGTGATCAGCCGTACCCTGATCCGCTCCCCGTCCGGCATCGCCGCGCTCTCGACCACGTCCATCGCACCCATCACCGTCTGATACTCGACACCCTCGTCTGCCACCAACTAAATCGTTCGATCCGCGCGATCTTCTTCGACCACTACAAGCCCTTGAGTTGTTTTTCGCGATCTCCACGCCCGAGGCGCACAAAAAGAAAAGTGCCCGAACACTGTCTCGGGCACTTCGCTCTTCCCCACCGGGAACTGTGCGTCTATTTGCACTCGCCATTCCCCTGGCCGCTGCTGTCTGTCAGGTAGACATCGTAAATGCGACGTTGCAGCCCATCGGCGGAAGTCTGATTCAGGTTCCCGCCAGCGCCACGCGCCGCGGGGTTGACAAAAGCATAGAACCGAAACAAGTTCCCCACCTGGTCGTACTTCTGATCTGCGTCGTAAATCAGCCCGATTGAGTAAATCTGGAACTCTGCTAGGGTGTGCAGCTCCGACGGTTGAGACGTACACGGTGCCTGCGGGTTGAGGTAGCAGTGTTCGTCAATCCACAACTTGAGTTGCGGCCAAACCGAGTCCTGTTTGTCGAGTACCAAGTCCCCATTGCCGCCGTTCTTCGCAAGATTGAATTCTGCTAAGGCATTGAAGCCGTTAGGGGTGATGCTTGTGAAATCAGGCTGAGGTGTGGTATTGCCAAACAGTTCGTTGCCTGTGTCAATGATCCCGTCGCCATCACGGTCGTAGACGAGCCAGGCATTACCCGAGCCATGCACCGGCCAGGACAGGCAAATCGGACTGCCTGTGTTCTTGAGGTCGAATAGGATGCAATTCTTCGTCGGGTCGGTGAAGTGGAATCCTCCACCAGTCGTGTCGACGACAATTGGGCTGCAAGTAAGCAGACAACAGCCCCCACCGCCACCACCGCCCCCACCGCCGCCCGAAGGCGGCATGGTTGTGCAGACGCGAGTATAGACGCTCTTGTCGGAGAAGACATTCACGGGTGGGAAGGAGAACGAAAACCCAAGACCATGGCCCGATCCCGAAATACTCACTGACACCTGGCATCCCGGCAAATGGCATCCTTCATAAGCGGCTGCCCCAGCGGTATCGCTGGTCGCCCCGGCGCCATTCGCGTCCGATCGGCCTGACTGCGTGCTGTAGCCGGGGACGTGATAATACGGTGGTGGTCCCTGTAGCGAACCCTCATCGATTGCGTAGGCGATGCTGGAGCGGGCTTGCGAGTCCGTATCGCAATTCGTCCCAACCCCTGTGGAATAGGTGCAGATCCCCGTTTGGTCCACTTCCCAGATATGCTCGCCGCTGTTGTGTTCTTTCGTTCCTCCACCTATCCAGGGGTATGGGCCCGTTTGAAAACTGTAGGTCGAACAGGCAACCTGCGCTTGCGCACCGGATGTCACAAAAAAGAGCACGAGCATGACTCTAGCTCCCCATCTTAAAAACCGACCACGAAAGTCGAACATAGGCGATTTTCCTTTTTCGAATTGACTAAACGCTTGCTCGGGGAAGAATTAGCGTCCGGGTCGCGACGGAGGGACGGTATCCCGCTTCATGGCTTGAAGTCAATAAAAACAAAATTCTGTTACGATTTCAGGAACCGGAGCAAGTGAATGGAATCTTTCGTCCGGATGGCAGGCGTCTTTGTCGGCTGTTTTCTGGCTCTGGCTGGAATCGGCTTCATGCTGCGGGTCCCGATCCGGCTTGGGTTGGAGCCATACCCGGAGCGCTCGGGCTCACTTTGGTTTGGATCAGCTCTCGGATAGGAATGAAAAGGTAGGGGGTGGCAAACCTCTGCGGAACGTGAGCTCACCAAACGTTAGTTCTTGAAGACCGCAGGCAAGCCTAAAATAGCGAGACCACAGACAACTCAAAATGGGGCGCTGCCGAACTCCCGACTGCCATAGCGCACGGCGATTTGCTGACCCGTCATTATCCACTAAGGTGTTTATTTTTCAAAGACTTGGCAGTAATTGAGCCAGGACTTAAGACCTGATATTGTCGCCAACTTATTGATTTATAAATACTTTACCTCTAACTCCTTATTCCTCAAAGACCTGGCGTTTCACGTCCGCTAAGTCTTTGACTTCAAAAGACCGCGCCCAGGGGGAGGAGACCAGTCCGCTTCTCTGGCCGAAAACCACCACCTTGGCTCATCGCAGCCACCAAACCAGCCATTCCTCCGCCTTCTTCAGCCATCGGCGGTCATCCATAAGCCATTGATCAGTATGACCTTAGACTGATCCAAGGCCCCTCTCCGACATTGGCCCCCCGCTTGCCTTTCCATAGGCACCAATTGCTTGTTTGCTCTAGCAAGTTGGAGGAACGTATGAAATCCAAGCTAATCACCGCACTCTTAGGATTGATGATGGCGATTCCAGGCGCCGTCTTCGCACAGAGCGCTGACGACCAGGCGCCGGAACAGGATGCGAAGCCGTCACCGAACGTCCAGATGCAGTCTCCGAGCGACCAGGGTTCGATGAATCAAGGGTCGGCGAATCAGGGCTCGATGGATCAAGGTCCGAACGGGGACCCGATGAATCAGGGTTCCATGAGCCAGGGGCCGACAGATCCAGGCTCTAGCGATCAGGGCGCCAATAACCAGAGTTACAACACTTCGGCTCCAGAAGAGACCAGGGGCGTCGCGCGAGTCAGCCTGATCAAAGGTGACGTTTCCACGCAGCGTGGCGACAACGGTATTTGGTCTGCTGCCGCGTTGAATGCTCCCGTACTTGCGGGCGACCGTGTTTCCACCGGCGACAAGGCCCGCACCGAACTTCAGCTCGACTATGCCAACACGTTCCGCCTGGCGGAGCATTCGCAGGCCAACATTACCCAGCTGACCCGTTCGCAAATTCAGATTCAACTTTCGCGCGGTATGGCGAACTACACGGTGCTCAAGAATAGCGACGCCGATGCTGAAATCGACACCCCCAACGTCGCCATTCGCACCGATCGCAAAGAATCCAGCTTTCGAATTCTGGTGAGCGCCGACGATCACACCGAAATTCTCGTCCGCAAGGGCGAAGTCGACGTCACCACTCCGCAAGGTGGAACGCGCGTTACGGCCGGGCAGTTCATCACCGTTCAGGGCGCAGGCGACCAGGCGCAGTACAAGATCGGCGAAGCTCCGGCTCGCGATGATTGGGATCAGTGGAACAGCGATCGCGACAACATGATCCGCAATTCAGTCTCGCGGAAGAATACAAACGACTACTACGTTGGAACCGAAGATCTCGATGCGCACGGCACGTGGTCGGAAGTTCCGGACTACGGCCGCGTTTGGCGTCCAACCGAAACCGATCCCGACTGGGCTCCCTACCGCGACGGACGCTGGGTGTATGAGCCGTATTGGGGTTGGACCTGGGTCCCTTATGAATCTTGGGGCTGGGCTCCGTATCACTACGGCCGCTGGATGATGATTGACGGTGGTTGGGGATGGTGGCCTGGTCCGGCATATGGTTATCCGTACTACCGTCCAATCTGGGCGCCAGCTTATGTCTCGTTCGTTGGTTGGGGCGGAGGTTTCGGATTCGGCTGGGGCGGAGGTTGGGGATCGATCGGCTGGCTGCCTCTGGGACCGTGTGATCGCTTCCATCCGTGGTATGGACGATGGGGCGGACGCTACGGCGAGGGCCGCTTCAACGATTACAACCGCGGCGGATTTGCGGCACTGCATGGTGGTTCGCGCTTCTCGAACGTGAACCTGGCGCTGCATGACTCGCACTTCCGTGGCGCATCGTCGGTCTCAAGCGGCGAGTTTGGCCGTGGCCAGGTGAGAGCTCGCGTGATGGATCATACACAGTTCCAGAATGCGCGCTTCTCGACCGGCAGAGTGCCGGTGACTCCGAGTCGTGAAAGCTTCTCGGCCAGCGGACGAGCAGCCGCTCCTTCGACGACACGCAACCTGTCGCAGAACCAGCACTTCTTCTCGGCCCGCAACAATGGCCCGGGAACGGGGCGCTCGTTTGATCGTGGGCAGTCGCAGATCTCGAACACGAACCGTCCGCAGGAGAGTTCGTTTGGAAACAGAGGCGTTGGCAGACCAGCAAATGAGGGGTCGCCAGCGTTTCGGCCAGTCGGGGCAGAGCAACATGCCGCAGTCGCGTAGCACGGGTCCGGTGAACAACTCGATGCGTGCTTCTGAAGGCAGCAGCTGGCAGAGATTTACTCCGATGCCACCACGCTCATCCTCTGGGCTACGCGTTCTTCTGAATCGATCGGGCGTCAATCGATGGGACGGCCGTCTGAGTCGAGTGGACGTCCGTCGATGGGCGCAGAAAATCGCGGAGCCTATGGTTCTGGTTCTTACGGATCGCCGCGTAGCGCCGGTCCAGAGAGCCGTAGCTATGGTCCGGAAAGCCGCGGATACGGCGGCGGATACTCTCGCCCGCCGCTCAACATGCGGCAGCCGATCGTCACTCCACGCTCCTACGGCGGAGGTGGATACAGCGGCGGTCCGTATGGCGGAAATCGCGGCAGCTACGGTGGCGGCGGCCGACCGGCCCCAAGTTACGGTGGCGGCGGCGGTCGCGCGCCGAGCTTCGGCGGAGGTGGTGGCCGTTCCAGCGGTGGTGGAGCTCCGCACGGCGGTGGCGGATCATCGCACGGTGGGGGATCATCGCACGGCGGTGGCAGTTCGCACGGCGGCGGTGGCGGCAGACATGGGCGGTAACTCTACGTTGGATTCTTGGCCAGCGTAGTAACGCAGCATAGCAACACTCTTCCCAGCAGTGAGGCGCGCAACCACGCGTCCCACTGCCTTTTTTTTGTATCTGGCGCCCGGCTACTTACTCACGAGCGCTCGGCGAAATCACTGTTTCTCCCATGTACCGTGTGTTACCCTTTCCGGCCATGAGCGAGGCCCTTAACAACCCCAGTCCTCAGTTCGGCACAGCGGAATACGCTGGCCCCGGCGGAAACGATCATTGCCAGTTCTGCCACCAGCCTATCGCCGCCACTTACTACCGAATTAATGACTCGCTGGCGTGCCCTGCGTGCGCGGAGAAAGGGCGCGCCGAATTGTCCAAGGACACGCATGCAGCTTTCAGCCGTGCGCTCGTGTTCGGCATTGGCGCGGCCATCGTAGGACTGGCCCTCTACGCAACCTTCGCCATCGCGACAGGGATTATCATCGGCTACGTGTCGCTGGCAGTCGGTTGGATGGTAGGTACGGCCATGATGAAAGGGTCAGGCGGAGTCGGCGGCAGACGTTATCAGATCACGGCGGCGCTGTTGACGTACGCGGCGGTTTCGATGGCAGCTGTCCCGATCGGCATCCACTATGCCACCGAGCACAGGTCAGAACAAAAGCAGCAACTAGCCGCCAAGGGACCGGCGTCGAATTCGGATGAGGAGTTTGAGCGGCAGGAGCAGGCCGTCAACCCAAATTATGCGCCGCGCCCGCGGCCCAGCCTGGCGTCACTGGTCGGGAAGTTAGCGCTACTCGGAATTGCCTCTCCGCTAGTGGAAGTGTGGGAGACGGGCCCAAGCTTTGGTTGGGCCATTGGTCTCGTGATCCTGATCGTGGGCATCCGGATCGCGTGGAGAATTACGGCCGGCAGGCCGCTGCAGATATTCGGGCCTTTCGAACCCTCGCAGCCCGCGCCCTGAGTCCAGACCGTGTCCACCATCACTCCTGAACTGATTCGCAACTGTAAACGCTGCGGGAACGAACTTACTCCCGGAGCGCTGGTGTGCGACAAGTGCCACGCACTAGTCTATTCGCAGGAACTGGAGCGCCTCGCTGACGAGGCGAAAGCTCTCGAAGCAAAAAAGCAACTCCGCGAAGCGCGGGAAAAGTGGCTCAGTGGTCTGCGACTGTTGCCGCCAACCTCTCGACAGGCAGACTGGATCGAGCGGCACGCGCGCTCCCTCGATGTGGCGGCTGAGCAGATTCAACCTGCACCGCAGCCGACGGATAACGAGTGGGCGAAACGTCTCGGCCCTCTCGCGCCGATCGCAGTGTTATTGGCCAAGGGCAAGGTCCTGTTCACCGCAATCTTCAAGTTGAAGTTCCTCCTGAGCTTCGCGGCCTTCTTCGGTTTTTACTGGGCCTTGTTCGGAATGAAGTTCGGGATTGGATTCGCTGTGCTCATCCTTATTCACGAGATGGGTCACTATATCGACATCAAGCGACGAGGACTGCCGGCGGATATGCCGGTTTTCCTGCCCGGGTTCGGAGCTTATGTCCGATGGCGGGCGCTGGGCGTCTCGCAGGAGACACGCGCGGCCGTCAGCTTGGCCGGGCCACTCGCTGGATTTCTCGCGTCGCTGGTATGCGCCGTCCTTTGGTGGCAGACGGGCAACGCGCTCTGGGCCGCGTTGGCTCGGGCAGGAGCATTTCTGAATTTGCTGAATTTAATTCCCGTGTGGGTGCTCGATGGCGGCCAGGCGGCCTTGGCCTTGAGCAAGACCGAGCGTATCTGGCTTCTGACAACGTGTCTTGCTTTGTGGCTCTTATTCCACGAGAATCTTTTCTTCCTTGTCGCTATCGGAGCGGGGTATCAAGTATTCTTCGCTGGAGATTTGCCGGCCCATCCTAGCCGGACCACGCTGATCTACTTTGCCGTGGTCCTAACCGCGCTGGGCGTAATTCTGCGGCTGATGCCGGGTCAGGGCTTCGGGGCGAACTAGGCTGCATTTCATAGCAGAGGAGGTGGCAAAGAATGAGTTCGAGCCCGCCAGTTCCAAATCATAAAGAAATGGTTCGAAAGGAGTGGACCGGAGCAGCTCCACTCTGGCAGAAGTGGAACCGCAAGTTCGTCATGCAGACTCGTGCTGCGACTGAGTTGGTGGTGAAACGCGCGGAAGTTAGCGCCGGAATGAAGGTTCTCGACTTAGCCTGTGGAACCGGCGAGCCGGCATTGAGCCTGGCAAGAGCGGTTGGATCGCAAGGGCGCATAATTGCTACCGATCTCGTTCCAGAGATGCTGGAATATGCTCGTCAGAACGCGCAGGCGCAAGGACTGCAAAACATCGAATTCCGCACGGCCGATGCCGAAGCTTTGCCGTTCTCTAACGGAGAGTTTGATCGCGTGACCTGCCGCTTCGGTATCATGTTTTTCGCAGATGTTCCGAAAGCCATGGCAGAGATTCGCCGGGTTTTGAAGCCCGGCGGCCGCGTGTGTTTTGCGGTGTTCGGATCGCTCGAAGAGAACCCGCTCTTTCTCGTCAGCCTCGGGCCATTTCTAAAGCGAGTGAAGTTGCCACCGCCGCCTCCGGATGCTCCCCATATTTTTCGTTTCGGCGACGAGGCTAAACTTGCGAGCGCGCTTTCATCGGCCGGCTTCCGCGACGTGAAAACCGAGAAGCACAGCCTCATCTTCGCGTGGCCGGGTTCGGCGGAAGAATGCTGGGAAGCAACGCGCGAGTTGGCCGCCCCATTCAAGAAGTTGATCGAAGCCATCCCGCCAGATCAAGCGGCCGCTGTTATTCGCGAGGTCTTAGACGGAGTGCGGCACTTTCAGAAAGGCGATAGCATCCATCTGCCAGCTACGGTATACCTCGCGGTTGGTGCCGCCTGAGGCGATTGCGAGGGCGCCTGTGATCGCCCTCTAATTGTTTTCCTTGTCTTTCCCGTCTTCCACGGGTAGGGCTCCGGGCATTACCCTCAGCGGCGCTGCTCGCTTTTCGTCGAGTTCCGGATGTGGCAGTGGCTTGCGTGGCAGCATCTGGTCGCGCATGGCGGTGTTGTAGACGAAAATCGCTTCCACCGTCGCCGCCTGCGCCAGATCGCCGGGTTGCAGGCGCTCATACGTGTCCATGTTGGAATGGTGCGTGCGCGAGGAATAGTCCATCCGATCCTGAATGAACTGGAAGCCGGGAATCCCAACCGCGTCGAACGATTCGTGATCTGTGCCGCCCGTGTCCTGCGCGGTAATGGTGGTCACGCCCAGGTCTTTCAGCGGGGCCATCCATTGTGAAAAAATTGAGGCAACAGCGAGATTCTGCTGCAAGTGGACCCCGAGAATCTTGCCCGTCCCGTTATCGACATTGAAGTAGCCGGAAATTTTCGGTTGTTCGGGTTTGAGCACGATCGGACCCGCGACTTTGCGCATCCACTCCGGCTTTTCCAGTTCTTCTCGCTTTGTGGAGAGCGGCGCAGACCCGAAATGCTGTTTGACGTAACCGATCGATCCGAATAAACCCTGCTCTTCTCCCGTCCAGAGGCCAATGCGAATCGTGCGACGCGGTTTGACCTGCAGAGCATTGAGGATGCGCATCACCTCCATGGCAACCACGGTCCCCGCACCGTTGTCGGTCGCGCCGGTGGCAGAGGCCCAGGAATCGAGATGGCCGCCGACCATGACCACCTCGTCTTTGAGGTTCGGATCGGTGCCGGGAATCTCGGCGATGGTGTCAAAACCATGCTCGTGGTCGCCAAAGTACTTCACGTCCACATTCATTTCGAGGCTGACGGGCACATTCGCCTTTAGCAGGCGGTACACACGTCCGTAGTTTTCGATGGCCATCACGACCACAGGCAAAGGAAGGGCATGATCGCGCTTATACGTGAACCATCCCAGGCTGCCATCGTCGAAGATGGTGCCGCCCGAGCCGCCGTTGTCGCGTCCATCGCGGCTGGGAAGAATCACAGCCAGAGCGTGTTCGGCGGCGAGGAAGTTTCCTGTTTTTTCAAGCAGCGCGCGCCGCTTTACGTAGTCGGGAAGCTGGTCGCTGAACGATCTCGGTTTATCAATCGGATATTCGGCGGCCTTCGCGAGGTCTTTGTCATCCATGCGGGTGAATAGCGCCTTATCGACCGGCTTCACGTCGCGCATGTCTCCCAGCAGAACGATTCTTCCCGCCAGTTTGCCCTTGTACTTGTCGAAATCCTTTTCTTCCTTGATCTGCACCCAGACGGCAGCGCCATTCACCGCGCCGTTGCTGGATGGCGACCACGGCGCCGCCTGCGTGATGAAGACGGCCGTATCCGGCGCCGACATTCGTGTCCAGGCGTTGAGCTGTTGCCAGCCCATGCCGAATTCGCCCCAATCTTCAAGATGCGCATTGCTGCAGCCCATGGCCGTCAGCTGATCGCGTGTCCATTCGTTGGCTTTTCGCACGTTGGGAGAGCCGGTCAGGCGCGGGCCGATGCCATCCATGAGACCTGACGCGAAGTCCATGACATGCGAGTGCGTCAGACCCTCGTCGCGGATGCGCTGGTACATCGTGAGATCGATGCTTTCCGTGGCAGGCTGGGGACGTTCGTAGGATGAGCCTTCACCAGCCGCGTTCTTGTCTTTTTTGTCAGCGGCAGAAATGGACAGGGGCAGAACAAAACACAGGAACAGGGCAAATCGGATTCGAAGAAACTTGCATTGCATGTCGAGGGGCTCCGTCAAAAAGTTCCACAGCAGAGTAACAGAGTTGGTCGGGAAGGCAAACGTCGGGCATCGGTCAATGAATGCAGTCGAGATGTCATGTCAACTCGCCTTGAACTTCGCGACGATTGCCGTTATGTCGTCGTGCTGTTCCTGAGAGCCGAAGCACCGAACCCTCTCCACGATTGCAGCCAGTAAATCCTGGCACGGCAGTTCTCGATGTTCCCGCAGTGCTTCAATCAGAAACTGCTCGCCAAATTCTTCCCCTTGATCGTTACTGGCTTCGGTGACGCCATCTGTGTAGAGCGCAAGCACGTCGCCGGGAAAGAGCTCTTGCTCCCGCATGGAGCAATCCCATTCCTCGAAGAGCCCCAGCAGCGTGCCCGTCGACCCAAGCTGCTCAACGTTGCCGTCTCTTCTCAACAAAAGGCCCGATAAATGTCCGCAATTGGCGTAGCGCAATCGCCGCGTCGCGTCGTCGTACTCGGCAAAAAAAAGCGATGCGTAGGCGCTCTCGCCGGTGGTGTCATAGAACAGGCGGTTCACTGACCTGAGCAATACCTGAGGCTGGTCGAAGGCCAATGACGACTGGCTCCGCAGGCTGGCCTGCAAATTCGCCATCAGCAGAGCTGCGGCGATCCCCTTGCCGGAAACATCCCCGATGATCAGCGCCAGCCGCTGCGGTCCGAGATTCAGAAAGTCGAAATAGTCCCCTCCGACTTGTCGCGCCTGCAGACAGACGCCTGCGTAGTCCACGGTCTTCAACTGCGGTTGAATCTGGGGAAACAAGCGGGCCTGCACTTCCTTGGCGATTTCCAGTTCCTGGGCGGCACGGCGTTCGGCCTCGAGCCTGTCTGACTGCACACGTCGGCGCAATTCAAGGCTGCGCCTCACCTCATCGAATCCTTCCAGCCCAAACGCATTCCCGTCCGGATCCTCGAAGCGTGCATAGGTTCCTCCCCAACCCGGCGTCTCCGGAGCGGTTGAGAAACGGACGCCGCGCTCGCTCCATTCTTTGTACTTGGCGCTGACATCTTCGGTCATAAAAAGAACCCAGCGGTAGCCGCCAATCAGTTGATATTCGGGGCTTTCGGGATTTGGCTGCACCACGGCAAGATTCGCGCTGCCGTCGGGAGGCGCCACTTCGATCCAGGGTTCGCCGGTGGGAAGGCGTTGTTCTGCGATGAGTTCGAAGCCCAATTGCTGCACGTAGAACCGCTTGCTCACCTCGAGATCACGGACAAAAACGACGATATCCTGAATGCTCAGATAGGGCTCTTCGCGTCCCGGGCGAGGCACGGTCCGGTTCGCCCAAGTTAGAAAGGGATCGCTGGCCATCGGCGCAATTATAGTGCGCCGCTATCCGCGTATTGAAACCGTAGTGGCCTGCTGTTGTCTCTGGTTACCTCCGTCACACCAATTAGTGTGCTCGCCTGTGTTAAAAAGCAATCATCTGAAGACGTTAGGGTGCGCGCGAAGAACATCGCCTGCCCTATCGACGTCACGAGCTGAGCGATGAGCACAGGAGTGAGTCCGGCATTCTCGCAAGGAACCGTCGCCACGCGGAGTGTCCCTCGCTACAAGCTGGCCGTACCCCTGGCTCTCACAGTATTGCGCTCGGGTATTCCCAACCACATCCCTGGACGTACGCTTGAGATCGGTGAGGGCGGGATGGGAGTTGTGCCGGCGTCGGAGCTCCAGGTCGGCGAGTCCGTCCGCGTCGAGTTTCTTGTTCCGCACGTGAGTTCGCCTGTGCGGGCGACAGCGGTCGTGCGATACCAGCGTGAACGTTGTTTTGGCCTTCAATTTCTGCGGTTGCCACTCGATCAGCAATCGATCGTCCGTTACTGGACTCGACGCCAAGGTGAGATTTTATGGGCTGCTCCCGAAGACGAGGCCATTGAGGCAGTCCCCGAAGAGCCTCAAGTGCTTCCGAAGCTGGAAGATCCAATACGTAAGTCCCAAATCCGTCGCATTGCTGCGCTCGCCATTTCCATAGCGGTGATCTCGGCCGGGCTGGCTTGGCAGCACTGGCAGCAAGGATGGGCAGAATTAGAAGCACATCTTCCGGCAAGAGATGCCGCGGCGGTGCAACCACAGTGGAAGGTGCCACCCGACGCGATGGCGCAACGCATCGTCTACCGCGTCCTCCCAGAATATCCAGAGCACGCACGACAGGCGGGAGTGCAAGGCAGAGTGGTGCTCGACACGGTCGTGAGTCGGGATGGTGCTGTGACACAAATGAAGCTTGTCAGTGGGCCGTCCGTACTGTCGCAAGCAGCCATGGATGCAGTGCGGTGGTGGCGCTATGAACCCTATTCTGTAAACGGTCAACCCGCCAGCGTTGAGACCACCGTGGCGGTAGATTTCCGGCTAACGAACTAGAGGTCGGATTGACACGGCTTGTGTTCCCGCCTTCGTTTCCGCGCACAAGGATGACGCAATTGCGGCGCGTAATTTTCGCAGCTCGGCACTATCCATCGCGACGAAACGAAACGGCTGCAAACCGATCGCAGAGGCTGAACAAGGTCTGAGCACTTCAGCCATGCCGAGGACGGATCCGATGTGCGTCGAAAACAGCAGTTCGACAACTGCGCCTGAAGTGATCGGTTTGAGCACTTGCAGCAGCCCGCCTGTGATGGAAATGGTCTGAAGTCGAGCGGTGGAGTGTTGACCATCGCCAGATCGGATTGTTGCTGAAGGCATGCCCGGAAGTCGGACACGGACGGGACGGCGCGTGCGGGGCGATATGGGGGAGGTTACCACGCAAGGAGATCATGCTACGGAGTCGATGACTCGGCGAGATTACGAAGGCACGTGTACGATTCGAACGGGAAAACAGACCATCCGTGTTTGCACTCACGGGCGCTGCTCAGTTAGCCCGCATACGCGTATGGAAGCGCGTTCTTGTACTTCATGTACCCCAGCGCGGTGAGGCGAATTACGCCCCGGACTTGCTCTTCGACTAGTCCCTCATTCCTCAGTTCAGCGATTGCCAAGCGAGTGGAAGAGGAATCGACAGTTTGCTTGGACAGGATCACAAAACGATCGCGATCCTGTTCATAGCGAAGAACAAGCGTGGCGAGAAGGCCATCCCGGATGTTTTGCACAGGCATGAAGCGATATTAGATACAGTGAGGTGTACACCGAAATGGCCCTTCCGTGTTGGTCGTCCTCACGGATGTTCATTCGCGGACTGTCCTTCTGCGTGCGTGTGAATGGACTTTAGTAACCGCGCGCAGGCTGCCTTACTTGCGACGATTATGGCGGAAGCGAGTGGGAGTCGAACCCACCAGAGACGCTGAGCGCCTCTCGCCGGTTTTGAAGACCGGGACGATCACCGGACCGCATGCACTTCCGCAGTCTCCAATATAGCTCTCAGCTGTCAGCTGTCAGAAAGAGCTTCGTGCTCGTGCTGCTGGAGGGCCTCAAGATTGTTCTTCACGGGGACGATCTGGCTGCAGGCTCTTCCGTTGTTTCTCATGGATGTTTACTGGTTAGTATCTTAACCCCTCCTAGCCCGGTCTTTTAGAATCATGGAGTTAGCGCGATCTTTTCGGTGGATCTTTGAATCTAAAGGACTTATCGTCAAAGGATTCACTGAGCAGAGGCGGGAGATTTCCCTTTGCGCACTAGAAAGAGCGAGATGCCGAAAAAGCAAAGTGGGACTCCATATCCACGCACCACGACAAGCGGACTGACTTGGTTGACCCCATATGCCTTTTGACCATCCCCCCGTTCGTAGCACGCGAATGCGACGAGCATGGGCTCTGGGTGCTTCTCGAACCAGGCGATATTAACGTCTTGCGACACCTCCACCTTCTCAGTGGTCCGAGGTTCGGCATAGTGAATCTTAGAGGTGACTTGATAGAAGTGCCCAATCCTTATGGTCCTATTCAAAGTTCCGACTGAGGCTATCGTTTGCTGAACAACCGTGTCTGAGTCTAGAGGCGGAGGGTGGTGCCCTTCCAAGGCAGCGACAAACGATTGGAGGTTCTCATCCGGGAACGCAACTGAATACAAGAACGGGAGAAACGTCGTGCACATAAAGAAAACAGAAACCAATAGAAGCATGATCGCGTAGATCGGGCGATTCAATTTGAAAGCCAAGTTGTTCTCCGACTCGACGAGAATATCACTGGGAGGATGTCGCACTGGGCTGTTGATATAAATCTGCGTCGGTTTCAGGTCAGGAACTCGGTCCGACCCATGCGTCTCTTCGGTCACACCTTCGATTATGATTCGGTCATTGTTGAAACATTGCGATTGCACTCAAAACCCCTCGTTAAAGGGTCGATGAGTCTAAACGGCTGGTTCGTCAACTGAGTCTTAACGCTACGTGTCAATGTGAAGACATGTGTGTCAATGGATTCACGCATCTGTAACTCCAACCACATAGATTTGGTTGAATTTAGAGTTCGGCAACGTGTTTGCCTCCCAAGAGTGAGGGAGCGACATCTTATGCGGTTCTTCCTATCCCACGTAATCTCTCTGCCTCTTCGGATCGCTATACAAGTATTAGTTTGAGGGACGCTGTGGGCGGCCCGTTGCTCGCAAAGTGCGGTTAAAAAAGGAGCATCTATGACTGGCGTTTCGACAGTGCAATTGAGCCTGCCGTCCGCGATCAAGTCGCGATCGTTGGGCCTTAAACTCATCGTGGTTTGCGTATTGGCTCTGATTATGATGCTCCCCGCTTTCTTTGTGGGAAGCTTGGTCGAAGACAGAACCAACCGAGCGGCGGACGTGATCAGAGAGATCAGCAACCATGTCGGTGGTCAGCAGACATTCCTCGGACCGACCTTAGCGATCCCTTACACCATTCCGGCGCGTTCGCAACTAGATTCGGCAAAGCATGGCATGTACCTAGTGTTTCCCACACGCGCCTCGGCAGTTCTCAAGGTCGCAACTGAAGAGCGGCGTCGTTCACTGTTTAAGGTGCCGGTCTTCCGGGCAGACTTGAAACTCGATGGTGTGTTTGATTTGACCGGTGTACCTGCCGCTGCCCCACCAGGTGCGGAATTCGATTGGAGCCGGTCGGAAATCGTGGTCGGAGTGAGTGACGCGCGCGGAGCGCTCACGGATGCCATGTTAACGACGAACGGAAAAACCTCGACGCTAGTTCCCGCCGAAATCTCCCAGAGCATCTCAATCAGCGGAGATCAGACTGTCAAGCTTGCCCTGTTCGGAGCAAACGTTCAGGACGTTTCTAAACCGAATGCACAATTCAGCGTTACGTCGGCACTCCGATTTTCCGGTGCGCAGCGGATTGCGCTCCTCGCTTACGGCAAGACTACTCACGTCGTCGCTCAAGGCGATTGGGCGAGCCCGGGATTTGATGGAGGATTCTTGCCGGTCTCTCGAACGATATCCGGCAAAGGATTTGAGGCTGAGTGGTCCGTCCCTTTCATCGCACGAGGTGTGCGCGCTGAAGGTGCTGGGGATTCCATAACCGGGCTCGATTCGACCGAACTCGGTGTTTCTTTCATCGAGGTGGCAGACCCCTATCAATCTGTTAACCGATCGCTGAAGTACTTGCCGCTTTTCTTGGGACTCGTTTTCCTCTCATACTTCGTCTTTGAGGCCACTACTGGTAAGCGGGTTCACCCCGCACAATACATCCTAGTGGGAGTCGCTCAGATTATCTTTTATTTGCTCCTACTGTCGCTCGCCGAAAGAATTGGCTTCGGCTATGGCTTCTTGCTTGGAGGCGCGGCGACGGTCATCCTGCTTTCGGCGAATGCGATGTGGATATTTTCCAGCCGACTCCAGGGCATCAGGGCGCTGGGTATTTTCAGTTTGCTGTACACACTGATCTACCTGCTTCTGCGGCTTGAGGACAACGCGCTGTTGCTGGGCGCGATTGCCAGCTTCTTGACAGTAGCCTTGGCAATGTACTTCACTCGCTCGCTCGATTGGTATGCCTCATCGACGGTAACGAGCCAACCTGAGACTAATGGGTCGCGGTAGCACTCGCTGCAACCACTGACTCTGCAATAATAAGCGGGTGTGCGGGCGTTACAGACTCTCCCGGCGGAAGCAGATTGTTGAGGAATATTTCGATGTTTCCTCAGGCGCCGAGGATTGGAGTCCGCGCTACAACATCGCGCCCACGCAAACTGTTCCGGTGATCCGACAGCACCCCAAGAATCCGGTTCGTGACCTTTCCGGAATGCGGTGGGGACTGATCCCATCATGGGCCAAGGACTCGTCGGGCGCGGCCAGGATGATTAACGCGAGATCGGAAACAGCGGCGACGATGCCTGCTTTTCGCGACGCCTTGAGTCTGCGCAGATGTCTCGTCCCCGCAGATGGCTTCTACGAATGGCAACGGACTGGCAAAACGAAGCAGCCCTACTGCTTCGAAGTGAACGATGGCGAGATATTTGCGTTTGCAGGCCTGTGGGAAGCGTGGCGGGGACCGGACCGGGAATGGATCAAGTCCTTCTCGATTCTGACGACCACGCCAAACGCCGTAACATCTGCCATTCACGACCGAATGCCGGTGATCCTAGCCAGGGAGGATTACGATTTCTGGCTCGATCCCGGCATGAAAGACTCCGTCGCCGCGGCTGAGTTGCTGAAGCCATTCGATGCTCGACAGATGCGCTGTTATCCGGTTAGCGATCGAATCAATCAAGTGCGGAATGATGACGCAGAATGTGCGGCTCCGGCAAAGCTGCAGTCACCGGCGCAGGCTCAGCTTTTTGGATGACGAGATGGCTAAGAAACCTACGGTGCGGGTCACAAAATGGCTTTCTGACATTCCGGTGGAAGCGCAATGCACAGCTTGTCCCACGATTACCTTTAGAGCGCACGGTGCGACTCACCGACCCAATCGCGAAGAATACAAACAATCGCTGCAAGCGCAGTTTGAAGAACACTGCAAGGCGGTTCACGCCGTCGAACGCAGTGGCTAGCTCAGCCGTCTTGCTCCCGCTGAGAACAGGTTGACGGTACTGGAAGCGGGTGTGGTGATCGTCCGCCCCCACCCTTCGCAAAAGGCGCGAAGGATGGGGCACCCAAGCAACCGCATGCGGTCAGCCGCGAAGAAGGGGAGCTCCAAACGGCGCACCCGTGACTCCGCCATCGACCATCAGCTCGATCGCGTTGACGTATGAGGAATCATCCGAGGCAAGGAAGAGCACGGCTTTGGCAACGTCTTCCGGCTCGCCCCAACGGCCCATCGGAATGGCAGACGCGAAGAACTCTGTCACCTTGGCGGACTCGTTCGCAGATATCGCGGCGCGCGGACCACGTTTCCAAATAGGCGTCTTGGTTGCTCCCGGTGCGACGACGTTCGCGCGAATTTTGCGCGGCGCAAGATCGGCGGCGATGGAACGCGCCATGGAGACGAGGCCGCCCTTCGTGGCTGCATAGGCTGCGACGCCGGGTTGTCCGAGATAGTTATGTACCGACCCGTTAAAGATGATGCTGCCGTTGTCGTTCAGCAGGGGCGCCGCTGAATTCACCGTAAAGAAAGCGCCATTCAGGTTGGTGTGGATCACGTTCTCAAAAATGGCCTCGTCGGTTGAGCCAGTGGGCGTCCGACCGGAGATGCCCGCATTGGCGAAGACAATGTCGAGTCTCCCGAAATCTTTGGCCAGGGCTGCGAAGAGCCGCTTGCGGTCTTCGGCAATGGTGAGGTCCGCGCGGTAGCCACGCGCGTTGGGTCCGAGTTCTGCAAGCGCTGCATCCAGTGTTTTCTGATCACGACCGGTGATGGCGACTTGCGCGCCCTCCGCAACGAAAAGTCGGGCGGTGGCAAGACCGATGCCGCTGTTACCGCCGGTAACAAGAGCCTTTTTGCCTGTGAGCTTCACAATGCCTCCTTTGAATGACACGACATCAACTGTGATGACCGTCATACAGGTGATGTGATGACCATCATCGATGGAGGGTTTCATTTCGTGCCCTCGTTGTTTGAGAGGCGAAACCTAGGGTGTGGTCGGTCTGCTGCCCACCCTCGCAAAAGACGCCAAGGATGGGCACCCGCCCAGGTGTGGCGTTACGCAGTTGACGAAACATCCCGATTTTCACCAACTACGACAGCGCGACCAGGGCTGCTGTCGTACACTTTGGGCATGGCAGTGAGAGTCGAAATGCACAACACTGGCGATCTCGAGTTGCAGCGAGATGTGGTCGCTAGTGTCGAACACATCCTCGCGGATCGGCCAGGCGAGTGGCAGGTATTGATCGTCGGCTCGCAGGGAAGTGACCGGTGGGAGATGAAGATTTTCGGGCCGAATGCGTTCGAGCGCTCATACACGCTGGAGAAGAGTTCCGGCGAGCATGCTCCGCAGAGAATCGCGGCTCTGGTTAACAGGATTGTTTCGTAGAGGCCGGCGAGCTTAGTCCCGCGAATCCGGCAATGTCACGCGGGGCGTGCTGTTCGAGAGGAAGAAGAGCTGGCCGCCGCCGCTCGAGCGCGTGGAGCCGGACGTTGCGAAGCCGATGGTTGGCGTGCAATCCCTTGCTCCGTGTCTTCACGTTCTGACAGTGCCAGAAGTTGCTTCATAATCTGCGCCTTCTCCCACTTTTCTGGCTTTTTGGATCTGCCGGCTCGAGCCTTCACAAGGATTGCACACACGACGAGGAAACTCGCCACTCCGACCAAAACGATTGTAGTCATCGACTCTGCCCGCTGAGCATAGGTGCTCCAAACCAGATGTTCAGAATGGCATTGTGCCTTTGGGGGAGTCGTAGCAGATAGGTTACGAAGGTTGCTGTCCTTGAAAAAGGGCGAGGGGCCAAGCCACCTGATTACAACAGTTCTCGCGCTTCGAAAGATACAGGCGGCAGCAAGAGCACAGCCGGCATCGACCGCAAACGGAAAGAGTCCCGCATTTTCTGCAGGGTCCGGTTCCTGAGCCCTTGTCGACGACCTGATCTTATTCGCCCGCGCCCTTGAGAGTCGACGTTTGCGGGCTGTTCGCGGCGCTATCGGTCACGCTTAGCTGTCCTGTCCTCGTCCCGATCTGAGTCGGCGTGAACTTCACGCTGATCGTGCACTTCCCGCTGGCGCCCAAACTCGTCCCGCAGGTCGTTGACGACACGGTGAAGTCGCCGGTCACCGAGATCGCAATGCTGGTCAACTCCAGGGCTTGGTAGTTGATTAAGGTGAATGTCTTCGCTGCGCTGGTCGTGCCTACCTTCTGTTTGGGGAACGCGGCTTTGGTCGGACCTAGCGTCGCAGGCTCGACACCGGTGGCCGTAAGCAGCACCGTCTGCGGGCTGTTCGCGGCGCTGTCGTTAAAGGTTAGAACACCAGTCTGCGGGCCCAACACCGTGGGCGTGGCGGTAACTCCGACGTCGCACGTCTTGCCTGCGGGCAGCGCAGCTCCGCAGGTATTTGCAGAGATAGCGAAGTTTCCGTTGGTCGTGATGCCGACAATCGTCAACGGGGCGGTACCGGTATTCTTCAGCTTCACTGTTTTGGCGACGCTGACTTCGTCGATAGACCGAGAGCAGAAACCTAATGAGGTGGGTGAAATCGTGACCGTGGAAGGGGAGAGAACCAGACTGAAGACTGTCCCACCGCCGCCGCAGAGCGCAGCCCCACCCAACCCGGTCGTCCCGTAGAGGTTCCCGTTGCTGGCTTGAATCAGCCCGGCCTGGGCCCTGCCTCCATAAGAATTCCCATCAAACTTGTATATGGTGGTGAAGACGTCGTTAGGCGTGATTCGGTAAATAAGGCCAGGTCCATTCGGACTATAGCCGTAAGTTGTGCCGTAGAGATTTCCGTCACTCGCCTGTACTAATTGGTTGGGTGCAATTTGGATTCCGGTCGTGACAAAGGTATAGAGCGTTGTCAGTGTGCCCGTGGGAGTCATTCGGAAGGTCGTGCTACTCGTCGTTCCGTAGAAGTTTCCATCAGTAGCTTGAATGAGTCCAGCGGTAGGCAAGCCGCCGTCTGCGCAGTTGGGTTGAGAGCAAAAATTGTAAAGCGTGGTTAGTACGCCTGCAGGAGTCAATTGGAAGAATGTCCCGCAACTGTTGGTTGTACCGCAAGTCGAGCTTCCGCCCCCTTGGGTTGTGCCATAGAAGTTGCCGTCAGTGGCTTGCAGCAGGCCGGCGTAAGGCAAGGAGCCGTCGGCGCAGTTAGGCTGGGAGCAAAAGCTGTAGATCGTGGCCGGCGTGCCCTCGGCGGTCATCTTGAAAATCGAGCCGTAACCGTTGGCTCCGCCGCCGTAAGTTGTTCCGTAGAAATTTCCGTTGGTGGCTTGGATCAACCCAGACTGAGGGGTTGCGCCGTCAGCGCAGTTCGTTTGCGAGCAAAAGCTATACAGCGTAGTCAGCGTTCCAGCGGGGGTGATCTTGAAAACGGTGCCCTTGCCGACGGCTCCGCCTTGGCTGGTCGTCCCATAGAAGTTCCCGTCGGTCGCCTGAATCAGCGAGCCGTGAGGGTAGACGCCGTCAGGACCATCGAAGGTGTATAGCGTAGTCAGCGCGCCGGAGGCAGTGATCTTGAAGACGGTGCCGCAGCAATTGCGGGTGGCCCCGCCAAAAAAAGTGGTCCCATAGAAATTCCCGTCGGTTGCCTGGAGTAACTCGATTTCCGGGGACGCGCCATCAGTGCAATGATCTTTCACGGCGCAGAAGCTGTAAAGCGTAGTAACGGTCTGCGCGGGCGAGCCAAGCGCCGCGGTAACACAAAACACGAGAGTTATGAAGCTCATTCGCAAGGGTGTCGTCATTCGAGGTCCGCCCGGTCATTCCGGCCTGCAAGCTTAGGCCCAGAGTTAGGACAAGTCAATGAAAGATAAATCTCCATTGCACGCATCGTTCGAGAAACGTGCTTCATGCAGGAGCCGCAGAGCCTCGCTTGGGTGTTCTCAACTGCTTCCTGCAGTAGTGACATGGAGGACTCTATTAAGGATAGTCCCCGCTGGGGCTATAGCTCGCATCGTTTGAAGAGACTTACGCGGCCCTCAAGGGCCGCTCTTGCACGGTGGTTCACACGTTCGTGTGTTTTTCCACTAACGGCCCAGTTTCTCTTACGCCCAGTTTCTGAAGAAGAGGGCTTGCTTGGCGATGGGTTGGGTGCGTCCGGTTAGGCCGGCCATTTGTGTTTCGCTTAGGGGCGTGAAGTCGCGGGCTAGTTGGACGTTTTCTTCCAGTTGCGCGATCGTGTCGCATCCGATGATGACCGTGCTCACCGGCAGGCTGAGGGTGAAATACATGGCTTCTTTCATCGCGAGGACTCCGGGCTTGGGGGCGGGGTGGTCCCAGCCTGAGTCGTGGCTCTTGCCAGGCTGCCAGGAACTCAGAATGCGGCCGCGGGCGGGAATCTTCATGCCGATGATGCCCATCTGTTTGTCGACGGCCATGGGAAGGAGTTTTTCCTGGAAACTGCGGTGATGCGAGTCGGCTGCGTTGACCGCCATGAGGATCTGGTCGAAGTTGAAGCGGCGCAGGCACTCCATGAGCACTTCGGGATCGGAGTGGCCGGTGACGCCGAGATAGCGGACCATTTTCTGATCGCGGGCGTGGAGGAGGGCTTCGAGGGCTCCGCCTTTGGCGAAAATTTTGTCAACGTCGTTTTGATCGTCGATGTGATGCAATTGCCACGCATCGAGATGGTCGGTGTTGAGCAACTTGAGCGACTCTTCCAGCAGTTTGAGGGAGCCGTCGCGGGTGCGGTCGTGCGTTTTACTGGCGAGATAGACCTGGCTGCGGCGGCGCTTCATGACTTGACCGATGTAGCGCTGGCTCCAGCGCTCGCTGCCTCCGTAGGCGGCGGCGGTGTCGACGTAGTTGACGCCGAGATCGAGAGCGCGCTCGATGATGGGCACGGCGACGGCGTCGTTGTGCGGTTGCTCGATGGACGCCTGGCCGCCGAGGCTGAAGATACCGGGGCGATGTCCGGTGCGTCCGAGGTTGCGGGTGGGCATGGCTCCGGCGGTGGCGGGATTGAATGGGGCAAGGGCGGAGGCGGCGGTGGATGCTGTCGCAGTGTCGGGGAGGAGGCTTCCGGCTAGGGCTCCGGCGGTCACGGCGGTTGTGGTTTTCAGGAAATTTCGGCGGGAATTTTGTTCGCTCATGACCTTTACCTCATGGCGTCATCGTAGCGCTGAGGCGCCGCTTGGCGCAATCGGAGCTTCGCGTGATAGAACGTGTTTCGCGAAGGATAGTTCCCGGGAGAAAAAGCGACCACCGGGGCTGAAGCCCGCATGATTCGACGAGGCTAACGCGGCCCTGAAGGGACCGCTCTTCCACGGGACGCACAAAGCGGAGACGGGGCAAGCCCCGTCTCTACAATGGCGCGGATTTAGGAATCAACACGAGTTCAACACGGCTACTTTGGTTGCGGGGCCACTCGCAGATATGGTTTCAGCGTCTTCCATCCACCGGGAAATTTCTGTTTGGCTTGCTCGTCGGACACCGAGGTTGGAATGATGACGTCGTTGCCCGGCTTCCAGTTCACTGGCGTCGCCACATTGTGCTTGGCGGTGAGCTGGATCGAGTCAAGAGCGCGCAGCACTTCGTCGAAGTTGCGGCCGCTGCTCATGGGGTAGATCAGCATGAGCTTAATCTTCTTGTCGGGGCCGATGACGAATACCGTGCGCACGGTGGCGTTGTCGGCGGCGGTGCGGCCTTCGCAGCTCGCGCCGGCCTCGGCGGGCAGCATGTCGTAGAGTTTCGCGACTTTGAGTTCGGGATCCCCGATCATGGGAAAGGTCACCTTGTGACCCTGAGTTTCTTCAATGTCGGCGGCCCATTTGCCGTGGTTGGTGACTGGATCGACGCTCAGGCCGATAATTTTCGTATTGCGCTTGGCAAACTCCGGCTGCAGACCGGCCATGTAGCCGAGTTCGGTGGTGCATACGGGGGTGAAATCCTTGGGATGAGAAAAAAGAATGGCATAGCCGTCGCCGATCCATTCATGAAAATTGATCGGGCCCTGAGTAGTTTCGGCGGTAAAGTTGGGAGCTTCGGAATTGATGCGTAGCGTCATTAATTAGGTCCTCGTTTTGTAGAGCCTTGTTTTGTAGAAGTCTAAAGTATCGTCGAAAAATTAGCGCGTCAAATCGAGACCCCGCTGCATCTTGTGTAGGAGCGCGGTTGCTCGATATTTGATTCGAACCTGAGTTTGGGCCCGCTAGGATTTTCCTGATGACTTCTACACGAACGCTCTCCATGGTGCAGGTGGATGTCTTCACCGACCGCGCTCTTACCGGCAACTCTTTGGCAGTTTTCCTCGATGGCCGCGGTCTCAGCAGCGAGGTCATGCAGGACCTGGCGCGCGAGACCAATCTGTCGGAGACGACATTCATTCTGCCCGGAGAGGCTGCCGCCGAGAAGGACCGGGGAGTCCGCGTTCGCATCTTCACGGTGCAGGAAGAGTTGCCTTTTGCCGGGCATCCGACGCTGGGTACGGCGTTTGTGCTGCGCGGACGGACTGGTGCGGCTGAAGTGCGTCTCGATCTGAAGGCAGGTACGGTCCCGGTGCGCTTCACTGATGGTGCTGCGCAGGCTGCGTTTGGAGAAATGACACAAAAGAATCCTGAATTCGGAGCGATTCACCAGATCGATGACATCGCGCGCCTCACGAATCTCAGCGCGGCTGACTTTGACAGCTCCACGCCGATTCAGACCGTTTCTACTGGCCTACCCTTCACGATGGTCGCGCTGCGCTCGCTGGAAGCGGTGAAGAAGCTTTGCCTCGATCTGGACCGGGCAGGCGAGTATCTGGCCCGCAGCGGCGGAAAGTTTCTGTATTTCGTTTGCCGCGAGACCGTCGATCCGAAAGCCCGCCTGCATGCCCGCATGATTTTTTACAACGGAGACGATCCGGCCACCGGTTCGGCTGCTGGATGCTGCGCGGCCTGGATGGTGGCGCATGGAGTAGCGGGCAGCGACGAACAGGTTCTGATTGAGCAGGGACTCGAAATGCGGCGCCCCAGCCGCCTCTTTGTGCGCGCCACAAAATCCGGTGATAACCATGTTGTCAATGTGCGTGTCGGTGGAAATTGTGTAGAAGTTCTTCGCGGTGAAGTCACACTCGCGATCTAGCGGACGAAAAGATGACGACTGTCGCGGTTCCGCGCTCGATGGCACGATGATGCCTTCCACCAGAGTGCCATTGGCGAGCACGGCACTTTACCTGAGCCGCGTTTCTATTTAGCATTCACCTCGCTCCGGTTCTCAAAAAAGAAATCAGGCACAAAATTCAGAAAACATTTGCAGGAACAATCCCCCGGTTGGATCGATGAAGCCCAAGAAAACAATTCTCTGCGTAGACGATAACGAACAAGCACTTTCCATCCGCAAGATCATGCTGGAAACCCGCGGCTACAAGGTGCTGGCATTTAACAATGGGGAGCAGGCTCTGGAGGCCTTCCACCGCGGTGGTGTGGATCTGGTGCTCAGCGACCTCATGATGCCGGGACTGGATGGCTCGCGGCTGATCGAAGAGGTCAAGAGAGTTTCGCCGCAAACTCCGGCCGTTCTCATCTCCGGCCGAATCAAGATCTATGAGCGGGAAAATGTGGCCGATGTTTTCCTGCCCAAGGGATCGTACGAGCCGGCGGAGTTGCTGGAACGGATCCGGCTGTTGCTGGTGCGCAAACGTGGACCGAAGCGGCAGGTGGAACCGCGTTCGGCGGCTTCCCAAGCGCAACACGCGACAGTGGCATAAACGAAAAATTGGATCATTGAAACATTGAGGCATTGAATCATTAGCTTGAGACGCTAAGCATTCAAGGTCAGATGTTTCAATTCGGTGATTCAGTCGCCCGTGATTCAATGCCTCTCATTCCTGTGATATCGTTTTCACTGGATGCAGGCCTTTATTGAAGCGAGGGAACTCCGCAAAACCTACCGGGTTGGCAAGGTGGATGTGCCCGCGCTGCGCGGCGTTTCTTTCGGCGTACAAAAGGGTGAGTTCGTCACCATTGTTGGTCCTTCGGGCAGCGGCAAGTCGACGCTTTTCTACATGCTCGGCGGTCTGACCCGTGCCGACTCGGGCAGCGTCACGATCGACGGCGTTGATTTTGCAAAACTTTCCGATGCTGAGCGCACACGGCTGCGCAAAAGCAAAATCGGATTCGTCTTCCAGAAATTTAACCTCTTGCCGACCCTCAGCGCGCGCTCGAACATCGAGATCGCGGTTGATATCGCCGGCAAGGGCACGCCCGATCCGGTATTTCTGACGAAGATCACCGAGATGCTCGGGATCGCGAAGCGTCTGGAGCATAGACCTAATGAGCTTTCCGGCGGCGAGCAGCAACGAGTCGCATTGGCCCGGGCGCTGATCAACCGGCCCGCGATCGTACTCGCCGACGAGCCGACCGGCAATCTGGATACGAAAAGCTCGGGCGTGGTGCTTGACATGTTGCGTCAGTCGAACAAGGATCTGGGACAGACGGTGCTCATGATTACGCACAATCCCGAAGCGGCTGAGTATGGAGATCGCATTGTCCACATGCGTGACGGCGAGATCGTGACGCCGGATGAAGATCCGCAGTGGGCGCCGCGTCATCCTGCGGTCAGCACGAACAGATAGGTCTCCGATTAGACAGGTCTTTGATGCCACCTCGCGACGAATTCACCAAACCGATTCTGCCGGGCAAGGGCGCGACCGATTACGAGCGCTATCTGCACACCGACGAACTGCTTGCGCTACAGAAGTCGCCGGAAGAACTGCTGCATAAAGACGAAATGACCTTCATGGTCGTGCACCAGAGCTCGGAATTGCTGCTGAAGGGCGCAGCCTTCGAGTTGGGGCGCGCGCTCGATGCACTCGAACATGCGGACTTCGGCAATTGCACGCGGGTGATTCGCCGGGCGATCCAAATGCTCGACCCTACGATTGGGCTGCTGCACATTCTCGAGACGATTACTCCCTACGACTATCACGTGATTCGCGCCGGGCTTGGCCACGGGAGCGGGCTCGACTCTCCGGGCTTTCTGTCGCTCCTTCACGTTGGACCACGACTCGGCATCGCTTTTTACGATCAACTCAAACGCGCCAATCTGACGATTGCCGATCTCTATCGCCGCCACGAAGAATTCTTCGGACTCCACGATGTCGCCGAGCGCTTGCTGGACTTCGATGAACGCATGCAACTGTTCCGTTTCCACCACCTGAAGCTCGCCGAGCGAATTATCGGCGGGCACGTCGTGGGTACCATGGGGACTCCCGTCGAAGTGCTGCAGAAACGAATGGAGAGCTGGCTTTACAAAGATCTCTGGGACGTCCGCAACCAGATCACCGCTGGTGTGAATCAGTCGCAGGCGGGGAAGTATTAGCGTGCAGCAGGGCCACCGCCGGGCTGAAGCCCGCATTGATTCGACGCCTTACGCGGCTCTGAAGAGCCGCTCTTCCACGGTTGTGCACGCATTGCGGAGTTTTTCAGTAAACTCTTCAGCCGCTGCGTGGCTCTAAGCCGGGCACGACAGTCTTACCGCAGTTCTGAGGCGGTCCGTCTCAGAACAAAATTCGTGTCGTGATCACGAGTCCGTGATTGTAGGTATGGAATTTCGTGGTTGCGATCTGCATTCCACCGCCGATGACCAGGGCGAGACGGTTGCGCGGATCACGCTCCAGCTTGAACTTGCTCAGCATCAGGCCAGGTGTAATGAAGTTCTGCGCGCGACCGTCGTTCGGTCCGCCGTGATAGAAGGTAGCGTTGCTTTCGATCTCTGGCCAAAAATACTTTCCTACCCGGTACTGCCCGACCGAGTTCCACACGACGACGCGGCCCAGCTTTGATGTGTCGCCGGCGGGCAGGATCGCCCCCAGCGTCGATTGCACATCGAACTTCCCAAAGCCTTTGCCCGCGCACAACGTAGGAGCAATGGTGGCGTCAAGACTCCCATTCTTGTAGCTGCCCGTTGGCAGACTGCCGGTCAGCGCAAAACTGACCGAATAGTTTCCGTGCGATTCGTTACCTGCCGCCAGACGATATTTCAGAAGCATCGAAAAATCGCCTGAGCCATCCTGTGCCTTCGAGTTGTGCTGGATATAGGGCGGGGCGAGCAGATCGAACTCCACTTTGTACCAGGGCACGATATTGATCCCTTTGCTGTTGTCATAATTCCAGGTGTCGGTGCCTGCGGGTGCGATCTGGCGGACAAAATCGGTGCGGGCGACTTGCAACAGGCCCGACGATGCGGTGACCAACGGGATCGGCCAGGAGGGTTGTTCCGCCAGAGTGTCGCGCACGCGGTCCTCCCAGCGAGTAAAGAATCCGTCGCTCTGAGCCGCACAATGCGCGCTGCCACCAACCACAATCGCGGCCAACACAAACGCCACCAGCATCCTGGAAAGCACGATCCCTCCAATGATTTCAGTCGCAGACTTTAGACTGCTGTGTTGAAACTGGGTGCAATTCCCACGCAAACAGGTGGCATGTTTCTAACTGTTGTGTCGGGCCGTGTCCATAATCGGAATCGACTAGGGCTGGCCGGATCACTAGCGCGGCAGGTGTATTGCGGGTGCAGAAAGCGCGGTCGCGCGGGTTCAATCGGGTGATGAAGGCCGGGTTTGCTCCGGTTAGAGGGGTCGTTTATACTCATAAGGTTGGGCGGGAGTAACTCAGTGGTAGAGTGCGACCTTGCCAAGGTCGAAGTCGCGGGTTCAAATCCCGTCTCCCGCTCCAGTTCTTCGAAGCCCAGCCCCCGGCGAGGGCTTTTCGTTTTAGCGTGACGTTCTAGTAGTGGCGCGGTAGCCAAGTGGTAAGGCCGAGGTCTGCAAAACCTCTATCGTGAGTTCGATTCTCACCCGCGCCTCCAACCTTTCAATAGCTTAGCTGGCCCTGTGATCCGTTTGTGATCCGTTCAAGGCTAGCCCCGCCACTTTGCCACTTGCTACAGCCATTTCATCGGTGACCACATCCCCGTAGATGTTCATCGTGGTACGGATGTCCGCGTGCCGCATGAGCTTCTGCTGTACGGCTATCGGAGTCCCCACAGCGTCAAGCCACGATCTGTGGGTGTGCCGCATCGTGTGCGTGCTGACGTGCGCTATGCCCGCATCTGACGCTGCCTTCCCGAACACCCGCAACACCCAAGGATATGACCACGGCAATCGGCCAAGCAGAACCGGGGATGCAAAAATCCAATCCTCTTGCGCGGAGAACTGTGTTGTCTGCTTCCACGCTTTCAGGATTTCGAGCACTCCCGCGTCTACGGTCATTTGCTTGTGGGACGTTTCGGTTTTCACATCGTCAACGTGCTGTCGAACAATGCCCCGTTCCACGGTGAGCTTACCGTTGAGCCAATCCACATCTGACCATCGCAGAGCCAAGCATTCGCTGATCCGAAGGCCAAGGCAGACGCACAGCAAGGCCATCGTGCGGAATGGTTGCCGCAGTTGAGTGACGAACTTCTGAAACTCATCCACGGTGAGGCTACGGGGCTTGCTCATGCGCTTCGTCTTCTTACCTTCACTCAGGATTTCCGCGTTCTGTTCGTGAGCTGAGCCACGCTATTTCGCGGGGTTTATCGGCAGAGCCATGATTGTGGCCAGCATGGTCGCAACCAATTTCTCTCCGCCGTTGCCGATAGCAAAGGCATCTGCTGCACAAACCGTCAGCGTCCGTCCTGCTTTCTTCACTTGCGCTCTCGCCACGAAGACTTCGCCGGTGGCGGGTGCCAGGAGGTTCACCTTGAACTCCACCGAGAGGACACCCTTGTCTTCTGCTGCCATGGTTAGGGCGGCATAACCGCACGCAGAATCCAGAACCGCGGTGATCGCACCGGCATGCAGGTAGCCGTTCTGTTGCGTGAGAACCGGCGAAAATGGCAGACGAATTTCAACATTGCCGTGATCCACGGTTGTGAGCTCGGCCCCCAAGGTGGACATGAAGGCCTGCATGGAAAAACTTTTTCGAACTCGTTCCTCGTGGGTGGTCACGTATCTCCTCTACAGTTTGCCGAGAAAACTCGGCTCCCATTGTCCAGCCCCTAAAGGGGGCATCTGAAGTCAAAGAAGTTGCGGTATCGCTAAAGCGATACCTGATTCGAGACCGAGGTTTGCAGCAAAATGTTTAGCCGGACACTGGCACGGGATCCGGACTCTTCTCGGAGTCGCAATGATAAATGCTTCGTCCGATTAGCGGCTCCGTAGGGACGTAGGTGGATCGATCCAGGAGCGTGGGCAATCCGGAAGTTAATTGTTGCAATCGGCGATTACGTTCGTTGACCCGGACGTGAGGTTGCGACTCCAGGGTTGTGCAACCTCGACGCGGATCGCGAGATCGAGCCGCGAAAATCAAAAACCGATCTTTGTGTCTCCGATGAAGGTGGGGGGAAACTGATTCCCCAGAAATTCCGCACTCCGCCATCGTCTAGAAACTCGATTCCATAGGTACGGACTCCCTGAATTGCGCTGACTTGGGTGACGACACGGGCGGAAGCCTCAGTCCCGCGCGCATTTCGCACCATGATTGCTGAACCGACCGACAGTTCGCGACTCAGCTGGATGGCAGCGCCGTGCCCGTTCAGGTTGGTCGCTCGGGCGGGCATGGTGAAAGTGCATCTTTGGCGGTCTTCTCCGGATAGCGAAACGGGGGCAGTGAGCGCGATGCGGCGGCTGCGACGTTTAAGAATTTGAGCACGATTAAAGGATGCGATCTCCAATGGTTGTTGGCTACCACTGTGATGGGGATGCGACATTTTCGAAAGAACCTCGGGCCGCAAAGGAGGGCCTCTAAGACGCTATCCTCCCCGCGCGGGAGCCGCAACACACCGGCGTTACCCATTCCAGGTGACCACCGGGACTGTCAGATTTTGTACCCCGTAGTCGTTGATTCTAAAAGGCCGCAGAAGTGCGGAGGGAGAAAGCCAGGCAAAAAAAGACGGGCGAAAAATCGCCCGTCTCCAGTGTGCTGTTTGATCCTTTACAGCCGCGCGCAAACCGCCTTTGTCTGCGTGTAGAGTTCGAGGGCGTCTTTGCCCATTTCGCGTCCCCAGCCGGACTGCTTGTAGCCGCCGAAGGGTAATGCCGCGTCGAAGATGTTGTAGCAGTTGATCCAGACCGTCCCGGCGCGAATCGCGGAAGCTAATCGGTGGGCTTTGGAAATGTCTTTCGTCCAGATGCCCGCCGCTAGACCGTAGACGGTGTCATTGGCGCGCGGCATCAGTTCTTCTGGATCGTCGAACGGAGTCGCGGCCACAACCGGCCCAAAGATCTCTTCCTGCACTACGCGCATGCTGTCTTTGGTATTGACGAGGACGGTGGGCTCGACGAAGTATCCCTTATCGCCGATTTTCTTTCCGCCGGCCATGGCGGTTGCGCCTTCAGACAAGCCAATCTCCAGGTAGTTGCAAACGCGCTGCAACTGTTCCTCAGAGACCAGAGGTCCCATGGAAGTTTCTGGCTCGAGGCCGGATCCGACCTTGATCTTCTTTGCCTTCGCCGCGACGCCTTCCACCACGCGATCGAAGACTGGACGTTCGACGAACAGTCGGGAACCGGCGCAGCAGCATTGTCCGTGATTGAAAAAGATGGCGCTGGCGGCGCCGCCGATAGCGACGTCGAGGTCCGCATCCTTGAATATGACGTTCGGCGACTTGCCGCCCAGTTCGAGCGAAACTTTCTTTAAGTTTCCAGTGGCGGCGTGGACGATCAGCTTTCCGACTTCGGTTGATCCGGTGAACGCGATCTTGTCGACGAGATCGTGAGCCGCGAGCGCAGCGCCGGCTGTTTCGCCGTATCCCGGGACAACGTTGACGACACCGTCTGGGAATCCAGCTTCCATGATCAACTCGCCGAGACGCAGGGCGGAGAGCGGAGTTTGCTCGGCCGGTTTCAACACCACCGTACATCCGGAGGCCAGCGCTGGTCCCAGTTTCCAGGCCGCCATCAGCAACGGGAAGTTCCAGGGAATGATCTGTCCGATTACGCCGACCGGTTCGCGCAGAGTATAAGCGTGATAGATCGCGCCCGGAGTGTAGGGGACCGAGATTGGAATGGTCGTGCCTTCGAGTTTGGTCGCCCAGCCCGCCATGTAGCGGAACATGTCGACTGCGAGCGGGACATCGGCCGCGCGCGCCACGGTCAGCGGCTTGCCGTTGTCCAGTGTTTCGAGGGTTGCAAATTCTTCGAGATGTTCTTCCAGCAGATCGGCCAGTTTCCACACCAGCTTCCCACGCTCGGAAGAAGTCATACGCGACCACGGGCCACTGTCGAATGCCCTGCGAGCAGCCTTTACGGCGGCATCAATGTCGGCACGATCGCCTTCCGCGACCTGCGCGAGAACTTCGCCGGTGGCGGGGTTGTAAGTAGGAAAAGTCTTGCCGGATACGGCATTCACCCACTTGCCGTCGATCAGCATTTTGCGCGGCTTGGCAATGAAGTCGCTCACGCGTGAATCAATTTGGATTGGGGAAGGTGCGATTCCCATAAGTCCTCCTTAGGAACGAGATCGAGTGGATGCGACGCAATGGCCCTGAAAAATAGTAGTCTCGCGGATTAGGGAAGGCAAATGGATTGAGGCATCGAATCACTGAGACATTGAATCATTAAAAACCTTAAGGCCTACGCTTGGGTTTTGACTTCAATGATTCAATGCCTCAATCACTCAATGATTCAATCGCCTTACTTGATGTCCTTCATTGCCAGCAGCGTGCCGTAATCCCTTCCAGATGGATCAACGGCGCGCGCGACGACTCCGGCAAAAGCGTTGCGAAGTTCGGGAAACTTCGCGATCAGCGCTTTGATTACTGCCGAGTTTTCTCGAAATGCGAGGCCCGTATCCGACACATCTGCAGCCTGATACTTCACGACCACATCGAGGTCATTGCCCACAGCCAGGGGGAAGATGTCGATCAAGTGATACACCTTTCCGGCCGCGCTTAAATCAACAGTCGCGCCATTGGCGGGTACGTCGGCGGGCTGCGCTGCCTGGATCTCATCGTAGAGTTTGTCGGTGGCTTGGGTGCTCATGAAGTCCGCCGGAGCCGACAAAGCGACTGCTTCACGATAGTAGAGCCAGGAATTGTGATTTTGTGACTTGGCCTTGAATTCCCGGGCACTCTGAATAAACCACGCCGCATCATGGCCTGCCGCCTGTGCGGATCTGGGGAAAAACCCGGCAAGCTTCCAATCGGCGCCCAGTTGCTGCAACACCAAGGTCAGAGTCATGGCCGATTTGGGCCCGCTGATGTCCAGAATGGCGACACCGTATTTTCCGGGCGGCAGATTGGGTAGGACGAAAACGGCGCTGTCTTTGGTCTGACCGGACTTGCCAAAAACTCCGCAGAGAAATTCGGCGCGGGCGAGTGGCTCCGGGCCGTCAGCCGTGAGCAGGAAGGGCGGCCGCTCGGTTGCCTTTGCTCCCACGAAAGCCGGTTGGTTCTCTTTTACGGCGTTTTCGATGCCGGCAAAGCTCTCGGCCACAGAGGCAATGGAATTGAGCTTCAGAGTGCTGGTGTCGCCGCGTGCCGACATATCGAAATAGCGCTGGGCCGTGTTTTCGAGCGCGGTTCGCACCGAGGCATCCATGTCCGCACCGGTCTGGCAAATTTGGGCGTGGGCGGTGCACGCCAGAAACAGAAGCCAGAGCCAGCTGTGGTAAGAACGACAAAGCCGGAGTGACGGTTCCGAGGGAGTGGCCACGGGGAGAGCCTCCGCTGGCATTTTACTCGCTCTCTCGGCCCGCGGAGGGCTAAATGCTTGCACAGGTTGTACCTGCAGGTGATCGAAAGTAATCTTCTCGCAAGAAATAAGGCCCTCCGACGTTCTCCCAAGCAGTGGTAAAATCGACCAGGGCGCAGTGGCTGCGAAGTCCTTGGCCGCGCGCGGAGACGGGGATACTCTGATGCCGCACATTCACAAATGGATGGTGTTCGGACTCCTGCTGACGGCTCCGCTTCTGCTCGCTGAAACCCCGTCCACACATCACAAGTCGAAAAAACATGTAAAGCAACTGAAGCCGCTGGTGCTTCCTCCGCTTCCGAGTGGTGCGCTGAGCCAGTTGCCGATGGACCTGATTCCGGCGGCTCCGGCCACAGTGAGCTATGAAGACGGATTGCTGAGCATCTCGGCGCAGAATTCTACGCTGTGGGACATCCTGCGCGACGTTCGCCGGTTGACTGGAGCTTCGATTGATATGCCGGCGGGCCAGGGTGTGAATGAGCGCGTGATTGCTCACCTTGGTCCTGGAGCGCCGCGAGACGTGCTCGCCGTATTGTTGAATGGCACCTCGTTCAACTACGTGATGCTGGGATCGAATACGGATCCGGGCGCGGTTACCAGCCTGGCGCTTTCACCGAAACCCTTGGGAGCGGGAGAGCAGCCACAGGTGGCGGCGGTCTATCAAAACAACGCACCTCAAGCGCCGCCTCCGTTCCAGGGAAACCCGCAATTCCGTCCCGGTACGATGACAATTCCGCGGCCCGACCCGAACGCGCAGGCGGCGGCACCAGCAGAAGAAGAGTCGAAAGACGATGCTGCTGACGACAACGCTGACGACAACGCGGATGATCAAGCGCAGCCCGGGCAGCCAGAGGCGGGCGCGGCTCCACAGCAACCCGATCCGAATCAGCCTAACGCTGGCCCCAAGACTCCAGAGCAGATTCTCGAGATGCTGCGCAGGCAGCAACAGATGCAGCCGGGAGCGACCATCCCCGGGCAACAACCACCCCCGCAGTAGACACCACGCCAAGAGTTGAGAGTTTACGACTGTGCGCACCGCACGGAGGGATTTCTGCGGGTCGGGATTTTAGTCGCCGCTTAGGTGACCCTGATTGGGTACAAGAGAACGCAGTGCATTGGCGGGCCGCGATGGGTTAAACGCGGCCAGAACCGCTCGAATCGCGCAATATGCGCCAAATACGCCCAGAACAACCGTTAGAATTGCGGTGCTGCTGACTAAGAAACCGGCAAAAAGTGGACTCACGATGACAACCCTTTTTTGCGGCCACCTGTAAAATCGTGCGGCGGCAAATGATTAACTTTATCCGCATTTGACCCCCGCTACTGTTAACAAATAAGATACGGGAATCGAACTGCGTATCTCCACTCTCCAATATTTCTTGGGACCCGTCCACGTTACGGAAGTCCATAAAGTACTGTGTTAAATGGCCATCACGCGGATATCGGTGCGCGGCGCGCGCCAACACAATCTGAAGAATATTGACGTCGAGATTCCTCGTAATACTCTGACGGTCATCACCGGCCTGAGCGGATCCGGCAAATCTTCGCTCGCTTTCGACACGATTTACGCTGAAGGCCAGCGGCGTTACGTGGAAACGTTATCGGCTTACGCGCGCCAGTTTTTGGATCAGATGGAGCGGCCTGACGTTGATTCGATCGACGGTCTGAGCCCGTCGATTTCCATCGAACAGAAAACCACCAGCCGCAGTCCGCGGTCGACGGTGGGCACGATTACCGAGATCTACGATTATTTGCGTCTACTCTACTCCTCGATCGGAGTGCCACATTGCCCGAATTGCGGCAAGCCCATCACCCGGCAGTCGGCCGAGCAGATCGTGCAGCGCGTGATGTCGCTCGCGCCCGATGACCGCGTCATGATCATGGCGCCCATCGTTCGAGGCCGCAAAGGTGAATTCAAAAAGGAAATGGAGAAGCTAGTTCAGCACGGCTTCTCGCGAGCGCGGGTGGATGGGGAGCTGGTGAATCTCGAGGACGACCTCGCGCTCGACAAGCGTAAGAACCATACAATCGAGGTCGTAGTCGACCGCCTGCTGGTGAAGCCTGGTATTGAGCACCGCCTGGAACAGTCGGTTGGCCTGGCTATGAAGTTGGGCGGCGGGTTGGTGCTGGTCGCCGTGGTCAACGGAGATGAGACGCTCTACTCGGCTCGCCTTGCCTGCCCCGATTGCGGCATCAGCGTTCCGCAGCTAGAGCCGCGTTCGTTCTCATTCAACAGTGCGTATGGCGCTTGTCCCGAGTGCCACGGACTCGGAAGCCGCTACGATCTTGATCCGGGGAAGGTGATCGTTGATTGGTCGAAGCCTCTGCTCGATGGTGGTTTGGGGCCGGGGTCGGCATCGCAGAATCTGATTCATGGCTTGCAGTTGGTGGGGGAAGCGTATCGGATCGACTTAGCGACACCCTTCGAGAAATTTCCTGACAAGATTCAGAATCTGCTGCTGAACGGTGAGCCTACGCGTGGAGGTAAGACTGGGTTCCTGGGGATTCTTGGACATCTCAAGCAGAATCTCGATTCCTCCACGTCCGATACCTATCGCGATTATTTGCTCGATTTCATGTCGGCTACGGAATGCTCCGTCTGCCATGGCAAACGCTTGCGTCCGGAGAGCCTGGCGGTGAAGGTGAACGGCATGTCGATTGCCGATTTCACCGAGCTTCCGATTGCGCGCGCGCTGGAAGCCGCGCGCACCATTAAGCTGACGGGCAGGGAACTGACCATCGCCGGGCGCATCGCTCATGAGATTACGGAGCGGCTGGAATTCCTGCATAGCGTCGGGCTCGGATATTTGCAGCTCGGACGCTCGGCCGCAACGCTTTCGGGCGGGGAAGGGCAGCGTATCCGCTTGGCGACACAGATCGGATCTAAGTTACGCGGCGTTCTTTACGTTCTCGATGAGCCGTCGATCGGCCTGCACCACCGCGACAATGGACGCCTCCTGCTGGCGCTGGAAAATTTGCGCGACCTGGGGAACACCGTGCTTGTGGTCGAGCATGACGAAGAAACCATCCGTCGCGCCGACTATGTGATCGATCTAGGCCCAGGCGCTGGACGCCATGGCGGCGCGCTAGTGGCCAGTGGGACTCCAAAGCAGATCATGGAATCGGCCGATTCGCTCACCGGATCGTACATTTCCGGACGCCAGCAGATCGCGATGCTCCCGCAGCGGAGGAGTCCGAATGGCAAGGCGATCACCATTCTCGGAGCGCGCGAGAACAACCTAAAGAATCTCGACGTCGTGTTTCCGTTGGGAGTGATGACGGTTGTCACCGGCGTTTCCGGGTCCGGTAAGTCGACTTTGGTGAATGACATCCTGTACCGAGCGCTGGCGAAACAGCTGTATCGATCCCGGGAAGAGGCGGGCACGCACAAATCGATCAGCGGAGCGGAGTTGATCGACAAAGTGATTCGCATTGACCAGTCGCCGATTGGACGGACGCCACGGTCGAATCCTGCAACCTATACGGGCATTTTTGCCGCAGTGCGCGATCTGTTCGCGATGCTGCCCGAATCGCGTGAGCGCGGATACAAGCCGGGGCGCTTCTCCTTTAACGTTTCTGGTGGACGCTGCGAGGCTTGCCAGGGAGAAGGGCAGCGCCGCATTGAGATGAACTTCTTGCCCGACGTATACGTCGAGTGCGAAGTCTGCGGTGGACGTCGGTACAACCACGAGACTCTGTCGGTGCACTACAACGGCTATTCCATCGCCGACCTGCTGGAAATGCCGGTGTCGGATGTGTTGCAAATTCTGGAAAATATTCCGCAGGTGAAGCAGAAGTTGCAAACACTAGTCGATGTTGGGTTGGGATACATCCACCTGGGTCAATCCGCGGTGACACTATCCGGCGGAGAAGCGCAGCGCATTAAACTGGCTCGCGAGCTGAGCAAGCGCCAGACCGGGAAAACCCTTTATCTGCTGGACGAGCCCACGACGGGATTGCACTTTGATGACGTGCGCAAGTTGCTCGACGTACTGCACCGTCTCACTGATTTGGGAAACACGGTGATTATCATCGAACACAATCTGGATGTCATTCGCAATGCTGACTGGATTCTCGATCTGGGTCCCGAAGGTGGAGAAGAAGGTGGCCGCATCGTGGCGCAGGGCACACCCGAACAGGTCGCGCGGGTCAAGAAGTCTTATACGGGGCAGGCGTTGAGCACTTATTTCAATGGATCGGCTAAGAGCGGCCCGGTAAAGAGTGGGTCGGCTAAAGCCGAATTTGCGCCCGCTGCGCCGGGAGAAACTGCGTGAGCGTTCCGACTGACGACCAGCCCGAGCATCCAATGACCGTTACGAATCCGGTGACAGTTTCGGATCCCGGGGAGTTTGCGCCGGGGTTGGGACAGATGCCTGCGTCCTTGGAGCCAGAGCGAAGCTCCGCGCTGCCCGATCCGGCTTGGAATGGCTGGGATGTGGTACGCCTGATCGTTCTTACCATTGTGGCGCTATTCGTCGGTGTGTTTACGGTGTTGCTCATCGCGAGGTGGAAGATTTACCCACATACACCGCTTGGCGATATCGCTCGTATCCCGCTGGTGGTCATTGCCGGGCAATCGTTGGCGTATCTGTTGATTCTTGGCTATATGTATGTGCTGGTGACCCGCGAGCGCGGGCAGCCGGATTTTCTTGCCGCGGTCCAGTGGAACTGGCCGTCGAATATTGCCGGGTACGTTTTGGCAGGCTTCGCACTCTCGGTGGCGCTGCAGGGTTTGGCGCATTTTCTGCCGATCCCGAAAGAGTTGCCCATCGACAACTTTTTCAAAACGCCGGCTGAAGCCTGGGCGCTCGGGATCCTGAGCATCACGCTGGCTCCGCTGATGGAGGAACTTTTCTTTCGCGGGTTTCTGTATCCGGTGCTGGCTCGGCGTTTGGGATTGTCGGTGGCAGTTTTTCTGACTGCGCTCGGTTTCGCTCTGCTTCACGGAGCGCAGCTGATGTTCTCGTGGGGACCGGTGCTGGTGATTTTTCTGGTCGGTGTTGTTTTGACTCTGGTGAGGGCGAAAACAAATTCCGTCGGTGCCGGGGTTCTGGTGCACATGGCATACAACGCAACCATCACGATCGCCATGTTCGCCGCCACGGATGGATTTCGGCATCTGGAGAAACTGAATCAGTGAAGTTCTCAGTTCCCGGTTCTCAGTTCTCAGTGTTGGAGCTCCGATGTTTCGAGAGCTGACCCCGAGAACTGAGAAGATCTTTTCTGCTATCGTAGAAATTCATGTCTGAAGCCCGACAAGAGCTGCTAAAACTGCTGGCCCGCAAGTCATTTCGGCTGGGAGAATTTCGGTTATCTTCCGGCGGCACGAGCGACTACTACATTGACTGCCGCGCCACGACCCTCGATGCGCGGGGAGCGCAGTTAGTGGGGCAAGTGTTTCTGGAAGAGATGCGCAGGCAGGGATGGCATGCCGATGCGCTGGGCGGGTTGACGATGGGTGCGGATCCGATCGTTGTTTCGGTTGCGGTGGTCAGCGGAACGCTGCATGGTTTTCTTGTGCGCAAGTCTGAGAAGAAACACGGCACTGGACAGCGCGTTGAGGGCTTCCGCGAGAAGGGCGCGCGTGTCGTGATTGTGGACGACGTTTGCACGACCGGTGCGTCGACCATTGAGGCAATCCAGGCGGCGCGCGACTTCGGTTTCGAAGTTGTCGGTGCGATGTGCCTGGTGGAGCGCGAGGAAGCCCACGGACGGTCGAATGTAGAAAAAGCCGCCGCGCCAGCAAAATTTATTTCGATCTTTACAGCATCGGATGTGAGAAAAGAGCACTTAGCCGTTAGCACTTAGCATCTAGCGCGATAGCGAATAGCGAGCGACCAACGACTAGCGACCATCGACCAACTCATGATTCAAACCCTGGAATGGACCGACAAAGGCGTAGTCTTCATCGACCAGACGAAGCTGCCGACTGAAGAAGTGTATGTAACCTGCACGACGCACCAGCAGGTCGCCGACGTGATCCGCAACATGGTGGTTCGCGGAGCACCGGCTATTGGAGTTTCTGCCGCCATGGGTATTGCGCTCGGAGTGAAGAACTCGAAAGCCGAGAATGGCGCCGATCTCAAGAAGGACTTCGATGCGATCTGCGAGGCCATCCGGCAGACGCGCCCGACCGCCGTCAATCTGTTCTGGGCGATCCGGCGAATGCAGGAGAAGTTTGAATCCCTCCGCATTCGCCCGATTCCGCAAATCAAGCAGGTTCTGACGGAAGAAGCCCAGCGGATGCATGCTGAGGATATTGCAGCGAATCAGGCCATGGGACGTCACGGCGCGACGCTGATGCCGGCAAGCGGCGGAGTGCTGACCCACTGCAATGCCGGAGCGCTAGCGACCGCAGGTTACGGAACGGCTCTTGGTGTGATTCGCGCGGCCGTGGAAGCAGGTAAGAAGATTCACGTCTATGCCGATGAGACTCGGCCTTTCCTGCAAGGCTCACGCCTAACTGCGTGGGAGCTGATGAAAGACGGGATCCCGACGACTGTCATCTCCGACAACATGGCCGGAGTGATGATGCAGCAAGGCAAGATTGGAGCCATCGTCGTGGGCGCCGACCGCATTGCCGCCAATGGAGACGTGGCCAACAAGATTGGCACCTACACGGTCGCCGTGCTCGCGAAGGAACATGGAATCCCGTTCTACGTGGCCGCGCCGATTTCTACCGTCGATCTGGCCACGCCGGATGGAAGCAAGATTCCGATCGAGCAGCGCAATGCGCGAGAAATCACGCATATTGCCGGGAAGCAGATGACTCCCGATGGCGTCGAAATCGAAAATCCAGCTTTCGATGTGACCCCGGCGAAATATGTAGCCGCCATCATCACCGAGAGAGGCATCGCACGCGCTCCGTACACCGAATCGCTGCAGAGACTGGTGGAGGGGAGTTAGTTGGCTCGTATGGGACAGCCGTTCCCGGCTGTCCGGCTGGGCAAAGCCCGGCAACTCTTCCCAAACACACCTCGATGCCCTTAACTCCTCAGTCTGAACTCAAGTTCGAAAGCGGCGGCAAACTCGTCCGCCTCGACGCTTACCTGCCCCATGCGCCCGCGGGTTCGTTACCGACTGTTATCGCACTTCACGGCGCGGGCGGCAATGTGACGGGCATGGAAAAATATGCCAACGCTCTGGCGGCCCAAGGTTTCGCCGTCTACGTTCTGCACTACTTTGACCGCACCGGTATCGAATCTGCCGACAAGCCGACGATTATGCGCAACTTTCCGCTGTGGATGAAAACGCTCTGGGACGCGATCGGCTTTGTCGAAACACAGCCGCAGGTCGATCGCGACCGTATTGCGCTGCTTGGCTTTTCTCTCGGGGCCTATCTGTCGCTAGCCAACTCCGCCATCGATCCCCGAGTGAAGGCTGTGGTCGAGTTCTTCGGCGGGATGCCCAAGGAGATGAATCTCTTTATGCGGCGTCTCTGCCCGGTTCTGATCCTGCACGGAGAAAAGGACGCGACCGTGCCTGTGGACGAGGCTTACCAACTGCAGAAATTACTGGAGAAAAAGAAAATACTCTACGAGATCAAGATATATCCCGGAGTTGGTCACGGTTTTGAGGACGAGGCTGTGTGGCGCGACGCTGGACTCAGGAGCCTGCACTTCCTGCGGAAGTTTCTCAACGCCTGAAGGCTCACATCTATCGTCGATCACATTTGGAAATTTTCTGCCATCTTCGCTGAACTTTTTCACGCGGTCTGCGTATCATTGAGCAGGAGGAGGTGTCTCCATGATCGCTTTCTTGTTGTGGTGCTTTCTTTTTATCGTCTGTTGGCCGATAGCCCTGCTAGCGCTCATCCTCTATCCATTTGTGTGGCTGCTCTTGTTGCCCTTCCGGTTGGTGGGGATTGCTGTTCATGGAGTGCTTGCCCTGGTCTGGGCCGTAGTCATGCTGCCGGCGCGGTTGCTGAGCGCCCCATTTCGTTTGTCGAGAGTTTGAAGAGCCGACCACCAGGGCTAAAGCCCGGATTGATTCGACGTGCTTGCGCGGCCCTGAAGGACCGCTCTTCCATGCCGATGCACGCTTGCGCGAAGCTGATGACCGCTGTCGTCTACATCGTCTTGAGCGTCGGACTCACACGCAGCTTTGCTTCGGTTGCCCGTTGCACGTCGTCTACCGTCAACCCGGGAGCAATTTCTTCCAACAGCAAGCCTTCCGGCGTCACACGCATGTAGGCCATCTCAGTGACGATGGTGTGGACGACTTTCACGCCCGTCAGGGGCAGGGTGCATTTCTTCAGGATCTTCGGCTGGCCGTCTTTGGTGGCATGCTCCATGGCGATGATCACGCGGCGCGCTCCCGCGACGAGGTCCATCGCGCCGCCCATGCCTTTGACCATTTTGCCTGGGATCATCCAGTTCGCCAGATTGCCGAGTTCATCGACTTCCATCGCTCCCAGCACGCTCAGGTCAACGTGGCCGCCGCGAATCATACCGAAGGAGTCGGCACTCGAAAAGTACGCGGTGCCTGGAAGTTCGCTGACGGTTTCTTTGCCGGCGTTGATCAGGTCGGCATCTTCCGTGCCTTCGACCGGATAGGGCCCGATGCCGAGCATTCCGTTTTCGCTCTGGAGAATCACATCCATTCCCGCGGGAACGTAATTGGCAATCAGAGTCGGCATGCCAATGCCGAGATTGACGTAGAATCCATCGCGCAATTCACGGGCGATGCGCTTGACGATGCGGTCGCGTTTGTCGGTGTCTTTGGGAGCTTTGGGTAAGGTTGACATGGTTACTTCGATCTGGTCCGGTGGTGAAGAGACAAGTCGCTAGTCGTCCGTCGTTAGTCGTTGGCCAAACATCTGTTTCCGAACGACTATCGACCAGCGACCATCGACTGTTTCGCTAGCCGGTTGCTGCGGCTTTCGTCACCGTTCTTTTTTCTATTCTCTTCTCGAAAGTCTCACCTTGGAAAATTCTTTTTACGAATACGCTTGGTGTGTGAACCATTTCCGGATCGAGTTCGCCCGGCTCGACCAAGTGTTCGACTTCGGCAATCGTGATTTTGGCGGCGGTGGCCATCATCGGGTTGAAGTTGCGCGCCGTTTTTCGGTAGACAAGGTTACCCCACTTGTCGCCCTTCCAAGCTTTGACGAATGCGAAGTCGGCTTTGAGGGCGCGTTCCATAATGTAAGTGCGGCCGTCGAATTCGCGCGCTTCCTTGCCATCGGCGACAACCGTGCCGACTCCGGTCGGCGTGAAGAAGGCGGGGATTCCCGCGCCCGCGGCGCGAATGCGCTCGGAAAATGTTCCTTGCGGCACCAGGTCGAGTTGGACTGTTCCGTTGAGCACCATCTGTTCGAGCAACTTGTTCTCGCCGACATAGGTTCCGATGTGCCGCTTGATCTGGCCGTTAGATAAAAGCATGCCGACGCCAAATCCATCGACGCCGGCGTTGTTGCTGATGGTGGTGAGGTTCTTGACGCCTTTTTTGGCGAGGGCGCGGATCAGATTCTCAGGCATTCCGCACAGGCCGAATCCGCCCACCATGATGGTGGCGCCGTCGAATACGTCCTGGATCGCCTCTTCGGCGCTCGCTACAACCTTGTGCATAGCAGGAATTCTATCGGAAAATCATTTCAGTGGAGAGGTCAAAACTGGAATCCACCACGGAGGCACGGAGACACGGAGGAGATCACTTCTTTTGTTTCTCTATGTCCCCTTGCTTTCGCGGTGACGTCTTTCTCAGTTGGTGCGCGCGCTCGAATTCGTCGGCTAGTTGCTTCGAGTCCAGATTCTCCCGGATGTGCGCGAGGCGCTGTTCGAGCTTCTGCAGCACATCGCTGAGGTTGTTGCGGTTGGTGATGGCGATGTCGCGCCACATCGAATACGGACTGCCGGAGATGCGGGTCATCTCACGCAAGGCCCGGCCGCCGATATCGAGGACGGGTGCGTCGGGGCCGAATTCGTCGACCAGCGTGGCGGCCAGCGCTGTCGAGATCATCTGGGGCAGGTGGCTGATCCAGGCACAGAAACGATCATGCTTGGCTGGATCGAGTACGGCGACCCGCGCGCCCATTCTCTCCGCGCAGTGGATGAATTCTCCACAGAGTCCGGCGTGTACGTTCTGGCCGGGTAGGGGCGTGAAGAGCCAGGCCGCGCCTTCGAAGAGATCGGCGTCGGCAAATTCGACTCCGGCGTTTTCTTTTCCGGCCATTGGATGGCCCGCGAGAAATCGATGACCGGCAGTTCTCCCAAACGACTTTACGGCGCGCGCGACGACTTCCGCTTTCGTACTGCCGACGTCGGTCACGAGCGTCTTCGGCGGCAAGGCCGGCCCGAGGCGGCCGACCAGATCGAGGATTGGAAGCACCGGTGTCGCTAGCACAACCAGATCGCTGCCGCGCACGGCGTCCGCGGGATTGGCTGTTCCCGTGTCGATTGCGCCGCAATCCTGAGCCCGCTCCAGCACGGGAGCTCGATCGCATCCAACGACTCGCCCGACAAGATGGCGCTTCTTAAGGGCGAGGCCGAGCGAACCTCCGATGAGGCCGGTTCCGATGATGGTGACTTGTTTGAAAGGCATGGGAGAAGGTCGATGGTCGTTAGTCGATGGTCGTTTGCACGTCGCAGATTACACGAAGGCGGCTCATGCGATTTCGCGCCCAACTGCAGGTGCGATCATGCGGAGCTGGTCCATTAACTTCGCGAATTGCTCCGGGTAGAGCGACTGGGCTCCATCGGAGAGCGCTTTGTCCGGCTGATGATGCACCTCGATCAGCATGGCATCGGCTCCGGCGGCCGCGGATGCTAGCGCCATGGGAGCCACTTTGTCGCGGCGTCCGGTGCCGTGCGACGGATCGGCGGTCATGGGCAGATGCGAGAGTTTGTGAACGATGGGAATCGCCGAAATATCCATCGTGTTGCGCGTGTAGGTTTCGAACGTTCGAATGCCGCGCTCGCAGAGGATGATTTCGTAGTTGCCTCCGGCGAGCAGGTATTCCGCGGAACAGAGCAGCTCTTCGATGGTTGCCGCGATGCCACGCTTCAGCAACACAGGTTTGCGGGCCTTGCCCAGTTCGCGAAGCAGATTGAAGTTCTGCATGTTGCGCGCGCCTACCTGGAAGATGTCGACATAGGGCAGCATTACTTCGATCTGCGAAATCTCCATGACCTCGCTGATCACCAGCATCTTGAAGTGGTCTCCTGCCTCGCGCAGCAGTTTCAGGCCGTCGAGGCCGAGCCCTTGGAATGAGTAGGGCGAGGAGCGGGGTTTGAACGCGCCGCCGCGAAGTATGCGAGCTCCCGCTTTGGAGATCAGATCGGTGACGGTGAACAGTTGCTCGCGCGATTCGACCGAGCATGGTCCAGCCATCACGACGATCTTCTTGCCGCCGATTTCGATTCCATTGGCGAACTTGACGACGGTGCCTTCGGGGCGGAAGTTGCGTCCGGCAAGTTTGTAGGGAGATGTGATGCGGTGGACTTCCTGCACTCCGGGAAGCATTTCCACTTCGCGGGTGTCGAAATCGTGAGGGACTCCTACGCCGCCGAGCACGGTTTGTCGTGCTCCTGTGGAGCGGTGGACTTCAAAGCCGAAGTGAATCAGCTGATCGATGACCTGCTGAATCTGGACTTCACTGGCCGCTTCTTGCATGGCAACAATCATGAGTAGGCTCGTTTGCTATCAGTACGAATTCTTAATTGCAACTCAGTCTTCAAATTGCGAATCGCGTTCGGTCTCTCGCGCGGGTGGATCGTCGGGAGCGATTTCGCGCTTCTGTATGTTGCGCATTACGTCGAGCAACCGCTCGTAGATCTTGATCAAATCGCCCTCTACCAACGGACCTTTGCTGCTGCTCTGCACGTTCTCGAGGACCTGGCGCTCCCGGTTCGGCTCATAAATGCCCATTCCGAGTTTGCGCTTCAGACGCCCGATTTCGACCACGGCAGCAGCGCGCTCGTTGAGCAGCACCGCGAGTTTGCGGTCGAGGTCGTCGATTTTGTCGCGCCAGTCGGAAATGTCCATCAAGGCTATTCGCTGTTCGCTTCTCGCTGTTCGCACCTGCTCTTTCTAGTTCGCCTGCGGATTCAAAGACTGCGGCTGATCAAAGCAGCGGCCGAGAAACATCCAGAATGCTTCGACAAAAGGCGAAAGGCTAAAAGCGAACAGCGAACAGCGACCTTACGAATTTTGACACAGAGTCGGCTTCCCGTCCGGGATTTTGTTCGATGGCGTGAACGATTGCGCTGCCCACGACTGCGGCTTCGGCAAACTTTCCGACCGCGGCGAAGTGTTCTGGTGTGGAGATTCCGAAGCCAACTGCCACGGGAAGTTTGGTGAAACGGCGGATGCGCTTGACTAGGTTTTTCGCATCGTCCGTCATTTCGGCACGGGCTCCAGTGACTCCGGTGCGCGAGATGGCATAGATGAAGCCGGACGAAACCTCGGCAATCTGTTTGAGGCGCTGATCGGGAGAAGTGGGCGCGGCGAGAAAGATTGTTGCGAGGTCATTCTTGCGCGCCTCGCGGAGGTATTCGGCCGATTCCTCGATCGGGAGGTCGGTGATCAGAGTGCCGTCGATTCCAGCGAGTCGCGCTACGTGGCAGAACTTGGCAAGGCCCATTCGCAGGATGGGATTTAGATAGGAAAAGACGACTAATCCAACAGATTGCGAGTGCTCGCGGATTTCGGCGGCGAGTTTCAGGACGTGCTCGAGGCTGGTTCCGTGCTTCAGAGCCCGTTCGCTGGCGCGCTGAATTACGGGTCCATCGGCGAGCGGATCGCTGAAGGGAACTCCGAGTTCGATGATGCTTGCTCCCGCTTCGATGGCAGCGAGAATGACCTCTTTCGTAGTGGTGAGATCGGGATCGCCGCAGGTTACGTAGGCGACGAGAGCTGGTTTCGATTCGAAGTGAAAGGGCACGAGAACATTGTAGATTGCAGAGGTCAGATTGCAGAAGTTGGGTCGTCGAGGAGGCAGAGTTTACTACTCAGTTATAGTTCCCCCCTGCGATGATCTTTGAAAACAAAAGAGTTAGAGTGGGATTCTGGCCAGATCTTTGAAGAATAAGGAGTTACTTGTAAGATGTTTATAAATCAATGAGTTAGGGTCGGAATGGCGGATATTTTGAGGGGAAGTTTCTTTGTATGTTATTGAGGAATAAATATCTTACGGGGAAATTGGAGAGGAGAGGTATTCTGCGTGATTGACATATGCCCATACAATTGCATATCTTAACGCTAGGATGGCTTTGCAGGCGAACGGCTTTGACTGGGACCGGGGTAACCGGGCTAAGTGCGAGAAGCATGGGCTTTCGGTCGAGGCGGTCGAAGGCCTGTTTGCGCGCCCGCTGGCCATTCTCCCGGACACGGCCCACTCGTAACAGGAAAAGCGCCTGAAAGCGATCGGACGAACGGAGAAGGGGCGCGGCGTGTTCATGATATTCACGCTTCGGCAAAAAGACGAAGAACTTCTGATCCGGCCGATCAGCGCCCGTTACATGCACAAGAAGGAGATTGAGGCTTATGAAAAGGAAAATCCCAACCTTTAAGAGCGACCGTGCTGCGGAGGCGTTCGTCGAGCGAGCCGACCTTTCGCAATACGACCTTTCGGGGGCGCAGTTGGTGCGCTTCGAAATCAAGCGCAAGGACAAGTCCATCAATCTGCGATTGTCCGAGGAGCTCTACGACGCGGTACGCGAGCGCGCGGCGAGGGCGGGGTTGCCTTATCAACGGTTTATTCGTCTGACACTCGAACAGGCTCTCGGAGCTGGGAAATAGATCAAGAGAGTCTTCGCTAGAGTCTTCGCTGTCGCGAGACGTACCTATGGAACTGACCGCTATTCATCCCGGCGAACACCAGGCTGAAGAGCTGAAAGAGCTCAATATGAGCGCGACGGAGCTGGCGCGGAAGATCCACGTTCCGACCAATCGCGTTACGCAGATACTGAACGGAACTCGCGAAATCACAGGCGACACGGCCCTGCGCCTCGCTCATTTTTTCGGCACGAGTGCGGAATTTTGGCTGAATCTCCACAGCCTTTACGAACTGCGGCTTGCGCAGAACCTGGTCTGGAAATTCTATCCAGGCGCTGCCCAAGCTTGAGCGGCGGGATCTGGCTCGGGCGTGAGGAATCTCCGCACCGATCCCAGGTTAGCGCCCACACCCCGGGCGCGAACCTGGGGCACCGAGCTCAGGTGTGCTCTCCGGAGATTCGGGCCTCGCGAAGCCGACACGAATCCCGCGATAAATCACGTAAGCGAAGGCGAAGCACAATGCGATCCCCGTCATTTTCATCGTCGCGGCTTCGGCTGGGTTTGATGGCTTAAACGTCGGGACCGGCCCATCCGGAACTAAATGAAGATCAGATCCGATCTGGACGTAAAGCATGAAAGAACCTAAAACGATTCTCCCCCAGCCAAATCTCGGCTTCTTGACCAACCGAGAATTCAACAGCCGGAGCGCGGAAAGGAAGCAATATACCCCGACAGCAATAAGCACAACGAACCCCGCGACGTTCCACAGAATCAGCCCCGGATTGCCTGTTTTCCAGAATTCCGAGATGTGAAGCAAACGTCGAAGGGACGCGAGTAAAAGAACACAGCCTACCAGCAATACGACAATGCCGAGGAGTTGCTTTGCAAGACTTGTTGTGCGCATCTTGATCGCTCTCAATCAGACGATGGTGATTGTAGTCGAACCAGACGGTTCAAGACCCTACTCTAGGCGCACTTCCCTGCCTAATCCAGCCTCAGGCTCTCCCGCATAATCCCGATGTCTTTATCGCCGCGGCCGGAGATGTTTACTATAACCACTTCTGACTTCTTCATCTTCGGGGTGCGCTTGATTACTTCGGCTACTGCGTGGGCGGATTCCAGGGCGGGGATTATTCCTTCGGTTCTTGCCAGCAACGTTGTTGCTTCTAACGCTTCGGCGTCGCTGGCGGGGACGTATTCGGCTCGGCCGGTGTCGTGGAGTTCGGCGTGTTCGGGGCCGATTGATGGGTAGTCCAGGCCTGCCGAGACCGAGTGCGTCAGGGCGATTTGGCCTGCTTTGTCTTGCAGGACGTAGGAGTAAGTGCCTTGTAAGACGCCGGGCGATCCGCCTCGGAAACGGGCCGCGTGGTCGCCTAGGGATTCGCCTCTGCCTCCGGCTTCTACGCCGATCAGTTCTACTTTCTTGTCTTTTATGAAGTCGTAGAAAATTCCGATGGAGTTCGAGCCTCCGCCTACGCAGGCTATGATTGCCTTCGGCAATTTGCCTTCGGCTTTTTGAATTTGGGCGCGGGCTTCGCGTCCGATTACGCGATGGAAGTCGCGGACCATGGTGGGATAGGGATGGGCTCCCAGGACGCTGCCTAGCAGGTAATGCGTGGTGCGGACATTGGTGACCCAGTCGCGCATGGCTTCATTGATCGCGTCTTTCAGGGTGCATGATCCGGAACTCACGCCGCGCACTTCGGCTCCTAGCAAGCGCATGCGGAAGACGTTGAGTTCCTGGCGGCGCATGTCTTCGGTGCCCATGTAGACCACGCATTCGAAGCCCAGCAGGGCGCAGACTGTGGCGGTGGCTACGCCGTGCTGGCCGGCTCCGGTTTCGGCGATTACGCGGCGCTTGCCCATGCGCTCGACCAGAAGGCCTTGGCCCAGGCAGTTGTTGATTTTGTGGGCTCCGGTGTGGAGGAGGTCTTCGCGTTTTAGATAGATTTTTGCGCCGCCTAGTTTTTTTGTTAGACGCTGCGCGAAGAAGAGAGGCGTGGGGCGTCCGGCGTAGGTTTTCAGTAGGAGATCTAGGCGCTGCTGGAATTTTGGATCGCGCTTGGCTTTTTCGTATTCGCGCTCTAGTTCTTCTAGCGCGGCCATCAGGGTTTCGGGGACGTAGCGTCCGCCGTAGGGGCCGAAGCGGCCGGGGGCGGTCGCGGTCGCCGGTTGTTTCCCAGATTTAAGCGCCACGCGTTCCGAGATGATTGTTGTTGCCATTTGAGAGCCTGTGTCGTCCCTACAGAGTCTGTGTCGTAGCTATTCTTTCGCCCCTCTGGGGCTCTTCATTTTCCACTTCTACCCCACGGCTTGCGCCGTGGGCTGCATTCTTTCGCCGCTTCGCGGCTTGGAGTGTGCCGTGTCCTCCACGGCGATGCATGCGTTCATAAGTTCTCACGTACGTCTGCGCTATCGCTAAAGCGATACTCTGATACGAAACCGAGTCTCGCTGGTGCGCCAGCCTAATCAACCTGCCTCTTCCATGGCCCGCACGGCTTTCACGAAGGCGCGGACTTTGTTCGGATCTTTTTTGCCGGGCTCGGTTTCGACGCCTGAGGAAACGTCGACACCCCAGGGGTGAAGCAGGTGAATCGCTTCCTGGACGTTGCCAGGGCGCAGGCCTCCGGCCACGATTAGTTTGCTTATGCTGTTGATGATTCCGGCCCATGGCTGCACGCGTTCCCAATCGAACTTGCGGCCCGTGCCTCCGCGATCTTCGGTGGTGGAGGAATCCAGCAGCACGCCTGAGATGACGCCGGGGCGGAATCCGTGGGTTTCGAGGAAGAGGTCTCCGTTCTTGGCTACGTGGATCTTATGCACTCGTTTCCCTTTGTAAGCGTCATCTTTTTCGACCAGTCCGACGGCGACCGGGTCCCATCCGACGGATTGCCCTGCGGGGACGTCGAAAACCTTGGCGGGCCAGGTGCGGAATATTCGCGTGCGGTGCGGTTCGCTGGCTAGCGCCTCGTTGAGGGCGCGACTGAACTCCACGCTCTCGTCGCCGGTCAACTGAACAGTTGTCAGACCCGCTTGTTTGACGCAATCCCTTACGTAGTCCACGGATTCATTGACGAAAACGCCTACTTTTTCGAGTTGCGGCGGCAACTTGGCGATGATCGAGCGGACGGTTTCGAGAGTGACATAGCGGGGACTCTTTGGATAAAAGACGAAACCGAGCGCGTTTGCGCCCGCGTCGGTGGCGGCTTGTGCGTCGTCGACGTTGGTGATTCCGCAGATTTTGATCCAAGTCATAAGAACAGTTGTCAGTTCTCAGTTGTCAGTTGTCAGTTAAACCAACTACTTAGTGAGCACGCCTTTTGCTTCTTCCAGCAACTTCGTCAACGCCGCGCCTGGATGCTTTGCTCTCATTAGCGATTCGCCTATCAGGAAGCCTTCGTAGCCTGCCGATCTTAGCCTGGCTAAGTCTGAACCTTTTTCGATTCCACTTTCTGCTACGCGGAGACATGAAGGCGGCATCTTGTCTGCTAAGCGGAAGGTAGTATTCAGATCGACTTCAAAAGTTCGCAGATTGCGGCTGTTGATTCCGATCAGGTCGAAGCCGGCGTCTAGCGCTCGCTCTAGTTCCAGTTCATCGTGCGCTTCGCAGAGGACGTCGAGTTCATGTGCCCTGGCAGTCGTGGCAAGCGATACCAGTTCCCGCTGGTCGAGCGCCGCGACAATCAAGAGGATGGCATCGGCCTGGTTGGCGCGGGCCTCGACGATCTGGAAATCATCGACTATGAAGTCTTTTCGGAGGCAGGGAAGAGAGGTGCTGGACGAGGCTTGGTGCAAGAATTCCAGCGAGCCCTGAAAAAACTGTTCGTCGGTTAACACCGATAGGGCGGCGGCGCCGGCGTGCTCCAGTTCCGGTGCTAGTTCGCTGGGGATGAAATCTGCGCGGATCAATCCTTTTGAGGGCGAGGCTTTCTTTAGTTCGGCGATGACTGCGATTCCGTCTTGCGCCATCGTGTGCAGGCGCTTTCGAAATCCGCGCGGAGTGTGCCGGGCAGCCGCTTGCTCCAGAGCGCGCAGATCACAATTCCTGCGGCTCCGGGAGACGCGTTGGCGGGCTGCCGCAACGATGGAGTCGAGCGATGCTGGCATGACAGATTTTTTAATTATACGGAAGCGACTCGATTCCGACGGTCCGCGGGCAGTGAGTCTGTTTCGAGGCGTGTGACGCAGAGCATTGACCCGACTTCCGACAAGGTGCTATAAACGAGTGCTTTGTGCCGAGGTGTGGGGCCGGACCATGGGCGTTGCGCTGGCGGCAAAAGTTTTCCGACGCGGCCAAATCGGCACTCCTCTTTAATCGTTATGCCTTGCGGTGGAAGCGCGTTTGGAACTTCGGTGGCGGCAGTCAGCGTGCCGGAGCGAGAAAACACGTTGTGACCCCTGATAAGGATTTTAGGAGGACTTTGATGCGCACCTGGAACGCCAATCTTGCGTCTTGTGGACGCCGGCTCGCGAAACCTTCCGCAATGCTCGCCAGTCTATTGCTTCTGACCGTCGGCCACGCACTGGCCCAACCTGCCGAAGAGGGCGGCGAGGCGGCCCTCAAACTGCCCGACCTTTCTTCGGTCAGTTTTCTGAACAACGCCATAGACGGGCACAAGCTCTTATTAATCGGATTGTTGTTCTGCGTCTTCGGGCTGGGCTTCGGCATGGTCATTTTTATGCGTCTGAAGAACCTGCCGGTGCACCGGTCGATGCGCGAGATCTCGGAACTGATTTATGAGACGTGCAAGACTTATCTGGTGACGCAGGGCAAGTTCCTGATGCTGCTGTGGGCGTTCATTGCGGCGATCATCGTGCTCTATTTTGGATTCCTGCGGCACTTTGAAATTCCGCGGGTGGCGATCATTCTCGTATTCAGCCTGGTGGGCATTGCCGGAAGCTATGGCGTGGCGTGGTTTGGTATTCGCGTCAACACCTTCGCGAACTCGCGGACGGCGTTCGCATCGCTGCCCGGCAAACCGTATCCGGTTTATCAGATTCCGCTGGAAGCTGGGATGTCGATTGGCATGATGCTGATCTCGGTCGAACTGCTGATCATGCTCTTCATTCTGCTCTTCGTGCCGGGCGATTATGCCGGGCCGTGTTTCATCGGATTTGCTATTGGTGAGTCGCTTGGCGCGGCGGCGCTGCGTATCGCCGGCGGCATCTTTACCAAGATTGCTGACATCGGCGCCGATCTGATGAAGATTGTTTTCAAGATCAAGGAAGATGATGCCCGCAACCCCGGCGTCATTGCCGATTGCACGGGCGACAATGCTGGCGACTCGGTTGGGCCTTCGGCTGACGGCTTCGAGACTTATGGCGTCACGGGCGTCGCGCTGATCACCTTTATCCTGCTTGGCGTTAAGGAACCATCGGTGCAGGTTCAGTTGCTGGTCTGGATTTTTGTGATGCGCATCATGATGCTGGTATCGAGCGCGTTGGCGTACTTCATCAACGGCGCGATTGCTAAAGCGCGGTACGGCACTGCGGACCACATGAATTTCGAGACGCCGCTGACTTCGCTGGTCTGGCTGACTTCGATTGTTTCGATCGTGGCCACTTACATCGTTTCGTACTTCATCATCCCCAGCCTGGGCAGCGGTGGCGATACGTCGCAGTGGTGGAAGCTGGCTTCGATCATTTCCTGCGGAACGCTGGCGGGGGCGCTGATTCCGGAACTGGTGAAGGCATTTACCTCAGTGGATTCGCGTCACGTGAACGAAGTGGTGACGTCGGCGAAAGAAGGCGGGGCATCACTCGGCATCCTGTCGGGTCTGGTCGCCGGAAACTTTTCGGCGTATTGGCTGGGGCTGGCGATGGTCTCTCTGATGGCGGTCGCCTACTTCTTCAGCGGGATGGGATTGGCGGTGGCGGCGACCATGATTGCGGCTCCGGTGTTCGCGTTTGGCCTGGTGGCCTTTGGGTTCCTGGGCATGGGGCCGGTGACGATTGCGGTCGATTCTTATGGTCCTGTGACTGATAACGCGCAGTCCGTTTACGAGCTATCGACGATCGAGCAACTGCCGAACATTAAGGCGGAGATCAAGAAAGATTTCAACATCGATGTCAATTTCGAGCGCGCCAAGGACCTGCTCGAAGAGAATGACGGCGCCGGCAATACGTTTAAGGCGACCGCCAAACCCGTGCTGATTGGGACGGCGGTGGTGGGCGCGACGACGATGATCTTCTCCATCATCATGGCGCTGACCAGCGGACTGACCACGAATGTGGAGAAGCTCTCGCTGCTGCATGCACCATTCTTCCTGGGCCTGATTACCGGTGGTGCGATGATTTATTGGTTCACCGGCGCATCCATGCAGGCCGTGACGACCGGAGCTTACCGAGCGGTGGAGTTCATCAAGGCGAACATCAAGCTGGAGAGCGCGGAGAAGGCTTCGGTTGCGGACAGCAAGAAGGTGGTTGAAATCTGCACCAAGTACGCGCAGAAGGGCATGTTCAACATCTTTCTTGCGGTGTTTTTTGGCACGCTGACGTTCGCTTTCGTGGAGCCGTTCTTCTTTATCGGCTACCTGATTTCGATCGCGATCTTCGGCCTCTACCAGGCTATCTTCATGGCGAACGCCGGTGCGGCGTGGGATAACGCCAAGAAGATTGTTGAGACCAAGCTGAAGCAGAAGGGCACACCGCTGCACGATGCCACGGTGGTGGGCGATACGGTGGGCGATCCGTTCAAGGACACTTCTTCGGTGGCCATGAACCCGGTCATCAAGTTCACGACGTTGTTCGGACTGCTGGCCGTGGAGTTGGCGGTATCGCTGACGCGCGATCAGGGGACCGGACTGACGCACATCCTGGCGATCGCGTTCTTTGCAGTGTCGGTGTTCTTCGTGTACCGGTCGTTCTACGGGATGCGGATTAGCTCGGAGTAAGGTTCGCGACTTGGAGCCAAAGAAAAACGCCACCCAGCGTACTGGATGGCGTTTTTGATTTGGAGGAGGGTTATTGTTTCGTGAGTGTTGGTGAATCCAGATCTCCGCCGCAGTTGCCATCGATCACAGTGTAGGTGCCCTTCATGCTGGTCGGAGTTGCCGCATTATTCAAAAGCACCTGGGTGTAAGTGAAATCGCCCGTGCCTCCACCGACTTCATTCGTCTGGCCGTTGACCACCAAGTAGGGACCCGCAATAAACGAGCTATTGATTGTGCCGGTGAGAGAACAACTCGAGTTGGTGAAGGTAACATTACCAGTCAGACCAAATGTTCCGTCCGACGAAGCGGTAGTTGCCTGGGTGAATGCGATCGCGATCGAGACGTTCGGTCCGCCCGAACCCGAAATCGGCCCGCTCCAGTTGGCGCTGATGGATGGAACGGAACTGGCTGAGACGCTTCCTTTATCTCCATCGGCGCAGCCACCCGTCACGGTGTAGCTGCCACTTAGGGCTCCCGCTGTTCCGGACGCGGTCACCGAGATGACTTGTCCGGATGCACTCGCTGAAGTCAGCGTTACATTCTTTCCGTTAACCGTTCCGGTGAAAGCGATCGCCTGCGAGGAATTGATGCATGAATTGACTACGTACATTGAGCCCGACAGTGTGCTTCCGCTCTGTGTGAGATTTCCGCCGACGTAGTAGGTTCCGGCACCACCCGTTGATGTTGCCGTCATCGACCAGTTACCCTGCGTCAGATTTAGATTGTTGCTTGCGCCGCATCCGGCGAGGACCAGGACACAGACGCTGGCCAACACGGACAAGAAAGCGAACTTGCAAACGCCGAACTTCATACAGCCTCCTGGGGGACATGTCCTATGGACATGCGCCAACTGTATGAATTTCGACCATGCAAGTATCTTTGGGAAGGTTACCTCGGTACTCCGGAGTGCGGTGGGTGGTAACGAAAGTCACCATGGTGAGCAATTGCCTAGAGTTCTAACCGCAGTCCCTCAGAGGCTAAAGCCGCCACGATTTGGGCGCCCGAATCGCAGCGGTAAACCGCTGCGCCACTCCAAAGGCTCAAACTCTGACGGCATCGACAAAACGCCTTGCTCGGTTCATCGATGGCTCATGCGGGTAGGGGTCCTTCGACTCCGCCGAGCCATTCGCTTCGCGTCTGGCCCGGCTGGGCTCAGGATGACATTTCTTGTTTAGCTCGTTAAAGCGGCCGGTCAGGGATTGGTCTTAGATCAGCTTCAGTTGCTTTGGTTCGGTTGAGGTGATGCGGACTCGCTCTACTCGGCGATCGGTGGAGTCCAGGACTTCGAACTTGAGGCCTTCGTCTTCGATGACTTCGCCTTTGCGGGGAATGCGTCCGGCGATTTCGCTGACCAGGCCGGCGATGGTGGAAGATTCGTGGCCCTCGGGACGCATGCCGAAGAGTTCGTCTAGGCGGTCGACGTCCATGTTGCCGGGGACGACGTAAGAATGATCGTTCTCCTGCACGACCTGCGCTTTTTCGTGTTCGTCGCCGATTTCGCCGACGATTTCTTCGACGAGGTCTTCGATGGTGACCAGGCCGGCGACGCCTCCATATTCATCGACGACGATGGCCATGCGGACGTTGCTGCGCTGCATCTCGCGCAACAGGTCGCTGACCAGTTTGCTCTCCGGGACGAAGTAGACGTCCGTACGCATGAGTGTCGCAACCGTGCGTACGTGGGCTTCGGAGTCGGGAACCTGCAGGACATCCTGGGTGTGGAGAATGCCTTTGATGTGGTGGATCGAACCCTCATAGACAGGGATGCGTGAGTAGGGTTTGCCCCGCAGCAGTTCGACGATCTGCTCGACCGTGTAGTCGGAGGGAACGGCGACCATCTCGGGCCGCGGCTTCATGGCCTCGCGAACAGTCTTGCCGCTGAATTCGACGACGGACTGGATCAGTTCGCGGTCGCCTTCCTGAATGATGCCCTCTTCCTGCCCGGCTTCGATCAGCGCGTCCACCGCTTCTGAAGAAGTCTCGGGCTGGGCGTCACCGTGCTCGCGGGTTAGGGCGGTGACCGACTGGCAGAAGCCGAGCACCAGGGTTACCGGCAGAACCAGGTAGATCAGCGAACGCAGGAGAAGCGCGAAGTGTTCGAGCCAGCGTCCCCGGGTGCGGGAAAAGAATACGAAGGGCAGCAGGCGGTTGAAGACAATGATGATCAGAATCAGGCTGAGCGTGGCTTCGAGGACTTCGTAGATGCTCCAGGCCCGATCGCGAAACACGGTGAAGCCGACGATCATGGCGATGGCGGCGGTGACTAGCTGGGTCAGAATCGCCATGGAAAGCGAGGCGCGCTCGCGCGTTACGCCGAGGCGCGGCTCTACGATCTGCTCGAAGGCGTCGATGTTGTCCTGAAATTCGCGGGAGAGGAATTTGCCGATCTCCTGGTAGAGGCGATCGACATACGAGACGAGGGTGAGCAGGGCGAAGAGAAGGACGAGACCGACGCTGGCGCCAATCATGGCTAGCGGTTCCTCCTCTTAGCGCTCGTTTCGACGCGGTCTGATGCTGTTCGTTCGATCAGTCCGAGCGGCAGGTGGAGTTTTGCGCGCAGCTGTTTTTCGCGCCTGGCCATCTGTCCATTGTCGCACTCATGATCGTAGCCGCGCAGATGGAGGATGCCGTGCAGGACTAGGATTTTGATTTCCTCGGCCGGAGAGTGTCCTAAGGCTAGGGCGTTCCTGGTGGCGATCTCGGCGGAGATCGCGATCTCTCCGGCGAGTTCTTTTTGAAGGCCGGGCTCGGCGGGAAAGGAGAGGACGTCGGTGGGTTTGTCTTTGTCGCGGAATTGGCGGTTCAGCGATTTCATTTCGGCGCTAGTGGTGACCAGTACATTGACCTTGGCTTTCAAACCTGCGGCGCGGCGGGCGCGCGCTACGAAGCGGTCGAGGGCTAGCTCGGTGAGATTAGGAACTCGTTTTTGAAAGATGACCAAGTTTGAGGGCTCCAAGCCAGCCCCTAAAGGGGTTTTCTAATTCAGAAACCTGCGGCATCGCTGAAGCGATGCCCTGATACGAACCTCCGACGCCAAAGCGAAAAGGAGGCAGCGGTGAGGCTCCCTCCTGGGTGATACGGACAGAGCCTTCGACTTCGGTCTGGCTTAAATTCGTCCGCGAAAATCAAAAGCAAAAAGCAAAGTCAAAACAAAAGCAAAGTCGAAAGCAAAAGCAAAGTCGAAAACAAAAGCAAAGTCGAAAGCAGAAAGCCGAAAGCAAAAGCAACAAAGGCAAATGCAAAAACAAAGTCAAAGGCCGCGGACAGGAATGTCCGCGACCACACGATCAGTTTTAGTTCCTTAGGGGTGGTTCTTCTGGCAGTCCCTGACGCTCGACTGGCTTCGGTTCTAGTAGCGACAGCTGCTGTTCGGCTAAACGCGTTTTGTGCTCGTCGTAGGCGCGGATAATTCGTTGCACGAGATGATGACGCACTACGTCGCTCTCGTCGAAGTGAACGAAGGAAATGCCGTTCACGCCTTGGAGAATGTCGACGGCTTCGATCAGTCCGCTGCGGCGGGCGCTGGGAAGATCGATTTGGGTGACGTCACCCGTAATCACCGCTTTTGAACCGAACCCGAGGCGGGTGACGAACATTTTCATTTGCTCGGAGGTGGTGTTCTGGGCTTCGTCGAGAATAACGAATGAGTCATTGAGTGTGCGTCCGCGCATGAAGGCAATGGGGGCGATCTCGATGATGTTCTTTTCGAGATAGCGCTCAACGCGCTCGGGATCGAGCATGTCAAACAATGCGTCGTATAGAGGACGCAGGTAGGGATCGATTTTTTCCTGCAACGTGCCGGGCAAAAAGCCAAGACGCTCGCCGGCTTCGACGGCGGGGCGCGCCAGGATGATGCGATTCACCTGCTTGTTGAGCAGGGCCGAAATGGCCATGGCGACCGCTAGATAAGTCTTGCCGGTGCCGGCGGGGCCGACGCCGAAGACCATGTCGTGGTGCTCGATGGCTTCGAGGTAGCGGCGCTGGTTAGGGCTCTTCGGCTGGACGGTGCGCCGGCCAAAGGAACGCTGGCGTCCAGCCTCGGCGAGTCCGCGGAGGGTGGCGTTCGGGTCGGTGACGACCACGCGCAGCATACTGCTCAGGTCGCCATTCTGAAACTGGTGTCCGGACTTGCGCAGATGCTCGTAGTCGGCGAAGAGCTGCTCGGCGCGGGCTACGTCGCGCGGAGCTCCTTCAAGTTCAATGCTGTCAGAACGGAGATCGATATTAATGTTCAGGCCATCTTCGAGCACGTGAAGATTCTCGTCGCGCGCTCCGAACAGGGTCTCGATATTAGGGCCAAGCTCAATTTGTTTTTTCATTCAGAAAAGGGTCGCCGCCTCCAGCAGCCAGACAGGGCTCACCGTTCGATGTGGGTTTCCGGCATGAGGTTGACCGCTACCATCGGCGGAACTCGCGCCGGCATTTTTTGCACGCAAATAGCTGGATGAGGAAGTAGACCGAACCGAATTGCGCACCCCAACGACGGGGCGGATGACAACCATTGATTAAAGCCTAGCGCGGGTGGGCGGGGGAGTCAATGGGAGAGAGCGACCACCGGCTTCAGCCCGGGTGGTCGCCTTTCCTCCGATGGAGTCTTTCCAGCCCCCTAGCACCTGCGGGTAATCCCATCGGAAATTGAAATAAGACCGTAGCCGATCACTTGCGGTACACTACGTGATAGCGGCTCCCGCTGCTGGTAGCCACGCCGTTCTGGAGGTTTTATGTTGGAAGGTCTTTTTCAGCCCATGCACCTGCTGGTGATCTTCTTCATCGCATTGCTGGTTTTCGGCCCCAAGAAGCTGCCTGAGTTGGGTAAGGGTCTGGGCGAAGGAATTCGCGCCCTGAAAGATGGAATGAAGGATACGCCCACCGACACGAAGGCTGAGACCAAGCCTGACACCAAACCGGAAAACAAAGCTTGACTCGGCTCTGACTGCCTGCCGGTTTGAATGACAAGTCTGCGCCCACCCGATATAATTTTTAAATCCAAATACTGAGATAGTTCGTTTGTGGCGGCAAGGAACTTTTTGTGCCCACTTCTCTTGCTGCCGCAGGGCTCCGTTTACTCCAAATACTGAATTCGATCCCGTTTTGCGGTCCAAAAATATAGGAGGTGTGTTGTGCACAAGCAATTCGTAGCTGGTCTCATCTTGTTACTGACGATCCCGGCTCTAGCCGACCAGATCGTTCTCAAAAACGGCGACAAACTAACCGGTACCGTCGCCAAATCCGATGGTAAGACGCTCGTTCTAAAAACGGATTACGCTGGCGACGTGACCATCAAATTCGATGTCATCCAGTCCGTGACCACAACCGGCGATCTCAACGTGACCGCTGATGCGAAAACTGCGGTTGGCCCGGTCACCACCAGCGGCGATCAGATCGTTGTAGCCACCAAAGCTGGCGGCTCGATCGAGGCGCCGATTTCCTCCGTGAGTATCCTTCGCAGCCCCGCCGAAGAAGCCGCTTATGAGAAAAGCCTGCATCCGGGCTGGGGTCAAGGGTGGGCCGGAGGCGCAAACCTCGGCTTCGCTTTGACTGCCGGCAATAGCGAAACCAAGAATCTGAACATCGGCCTCAACGCCGCTCGCACCGGTCTCCACGACAAACTGACGCTCTACGAAACCTCGATTTACGCGAGCACGAGCAAACTCGCCCTCCAACCCATACCCTCGCAAACCACCGCGAACTCGAACAGTGGTGGACTTCGCTACGACCGCGACTTCATGCCGAGAGTATTTGGATTCGGGAGCGCGGATTTCTTCAACAATTCACTGCAAAACCTCGATCTTCGCTACATCCTCGGAGGCGGCATCGGCTTCCATGCGATCAAGTCTCCCAACACAACCCTTGATCTGCTCGCCGGAATCAACTACACGCATGAAAGCTTCTCGGGCTTGGTCCTAACTCAAGGACCTCCGGAAGTCACTTACAACCACTCTGATAGCTCGGCAGCTTTGACCGTGGGTGACAATTTCATGCATAAACTTGGGAAGAACAGCGTCTTCACGCAGAGCTTCCTCCTCTACCCCACCTTCAGCCAGGTCAACATTAATCCCGCCGACAATCTCAATTTTCCTTCGCCGGACAATGTCCGCATCTTGCGCGGCGTAGTCAACCTCGCCTTGACCACCAAGATCCACAAATGGCTAGGGTGGCAAATTACAGCCGCGGATGTATTTGATAACCATCCGCTGGCCTCAACTCCGAGAATCGAGCGGAACGACATCACGTTGGCAACTGGCCTGAACTTCTCCTTCACGCACTAAGTTCGGAGCTGGCATCGATTATGTGGGGGCGGGTACAAGCCCGTCCCCATTCTTGTGTGGTCGCGGACATTCCTGTCCGCGGCTCTTGCCTTTGTTCTTGATTTTGATTTAACTGGGAACTGAGAACTGACAACTGAGAGCTTCCTGCTATCCTACCCGCGTGCCGCGACCCTTCCTGATCGATACCGACACCGCCTCCGACGATGCTGTCGCGTTAATCATGGCCCTACGTGCGCCAGACGTCTGTGTCGTTGCTATCACCACGGTCGCCGGAAATGTTCCCGTCCAGCAATCTACGCGCAACGCGCTCTACACGGTCGAGCTCTGCGGAGCCACAGTCCCCGTCCACACCGGCGCCGACCAGCCTCTGCTGCGCGCATATCAAAACGCGACCTGGTTTCATGGACGTGACGGCTTGGGCGATCACAACTATCCCGCGCCGCATCAGTCAGCAGCAACCACGCACGCGGTGGATGCCATCATCTCCGCAGTCGAACACAACCCCGGACTCGTCCTGGTCACCCTCGGCCCGCTCACCAACATTGCGCTCGCCGTAGCGAAGAAGCCAGAGATTGCGGCGAAAGTCGGACGCTGCGTCATCATGGGCGGCGCGCCCTGCTGCGAAGGCAACGTGACTCCCGCAGCGGAGTACAACATCTGGGTTGATCCCGAAGCCGCCCGTATCGTAATGTATAGCGGCCTGCCTATCGAACTCGTTGGCTGGCATCTTTCCCGCGGAGATGCTGTTGTGCGCGAGGACGATATCGCCCGCATCCTCGCGCTTAACACGCCGCTAGCAAAGTTCACCATCGAATGCAACAGCCACGCCCGCAAAGCCTACAAAGTGCAGACCGGAGAGGACGGTATTTCGCTACCAGATCCAATCGCCATGGCGATCGCGCTCGATCCCACGATCGGAACCAACTGGAGTGAGCATTACATTGACGTCGAAACCCAAAGTGAACTGACTCGAGGCATGACGGTTGTCGATCGCCTGAACGTCGCTGCGGATGACCGCAATCGTGCCCTCTGGTCTTCCGTCCTCGAAAAGAAACACAAGGCAAAAATCTGCTGGACCATGGACAACACGCGCTGGAAGCAGGCCCTCCTATCTGCCCTCCACTAGCCGTGTGGCCGCGGACATTCCTGTCCGCGACGTTTGCCGTTGCTCTTGTTCTTGGTTTTGATTTAACTGACAACTGACAACTGACAACTGAGCGCTGACAGCTGACAGCAGCTAAGAGCTGAGAGCCACTCTGATATATTGCTTCTCTCGGAGGTCCCCATGTCCCGCATCGTGCGCTGTGGTCTGATTCAAGCAAGCAACGCGCTCAATAGCCGGTCGCTGCCTGCAGTCAAGAAAGCCATGATCGACAAGCACCTGAAGCTGATCGAGCAGGCGGCGAAGAAGAAGGTCAAGATTCTTTGCCTCCAGGAACTCTTCTACGGTCCTTATTTCTGTGCCGAGCAAGACGTCCGCTGGTACGACCTTACCGAGCGCGTACCTGACGGACCGACCACGCAGCTCATGCAGAAGCTAGCAGCCAAGCACGGAATGGTGATCGTCGTGCCCGTCTACGAAGAGCAGATGGCGGGCCTCTACTTCAACACGGCCGCAGTCATCGATGCCGACGGCAAGTACCTCGGCAAATATCGCAAGCACCATATTCCGCATGTCCATCCCGGATTCTGGGAGAAGTTCTACTTCACTCCCGGAGACCTCGGCTATCCCGTCTTCCAAACCAAGTATGCGAAGGTCGGCGTTTACATCTGCTACGACCGCCATTTCCCCGAAGGCGCGCGCGTGCTCGGCCTGAACGGCGCCGAGATTGTCTTCAATCCTTCCGCGACAGTTGCGGGCCTCTCCGAATATCTGTGGGAGCTCGAGCAACCCGCACACGCAGCTGCCAACGGATACTTCGTCGGCGCCATCAACCGCGTCGGACGCGAGAAGCCATGGAACATCGGCGAATTCTACGGCAAGAGCTACTTCTGCAATCCGCGCGGCAAGATTGTCGCCCAGGCAAGCCGCGACAAAGACGAAGTGCTGGTCGCCGACCTCGACTTCGAAATGATCCAGGAAGTCAGAAGGGTCTGGCAGTTCTATCGCGACAGGCGTCCGGAGACGTATGGAGCACTGACGACGCAGAGCGGACAAGAGTAGTTCTCAGTTCCCAGTTCTCGCTTCTCAGAAACTGCGGACGTGATTTTACTGAGAACTGACAAATGACAACTGAGAACTAAAAGCGAATGCCCGCATCTCCCCAAATCCAGTCCAGCCCTCTCTACAACGAAGACCTCGCTCCCGCCGGGCCCGAACGCCGCCATTGGGGCACATACAACTTTGCTGCGCTTTGGGTAAGCATGTCGGTGAACATCCTTACCTATATGCTCGCCGCGAGCCTGATCCAGGGTGGCATGAACTGGAGGCAGGCCGTCTTCACGGTCTTTCTCGGCAACACCATCGTCTTGATCCCGATGCTGCTGAATTCGCATCCCGGCGCGCGTTATGGCGTTCCATTTCCCGTGCTCGCCCGCGCGTCGTTCGGAGTCCTGGGCGCAAACTTCGCCGCCGTCCTGCGCGCGTTGGTCGCCTGCGGATGGTTCGGCATCCAGACCTGGATCGGCGGCGAAGCCATCAACACGCTGATCGCCACGCTCGCCCCCAGTTGGAAGCAAGTCCCGCACAGTACTGCCATTTGTTTCCTTGCGTTCTGGCTCGTCAACTTGGCGGTGATCCTGAAAGGCATCGAATACATTCGCGTGCTGCAAGGAATCAGCGCGCCCATTCTTCTCGGAGTCGGATTATTGTTGCTGGGCTGGGCTTACCGCGCGGCTGGAGGCTTCGGCCCGATGCTCTCGGCGCCGACGCGCTTCGCGACATTCTCCGACTTCCTCAAATTTCTAATTCCGGCGTTAAACGGTACCGTCGGTTTCTGGGCCACTGTCTCGCTCAACATTCCCGACTTCACCCGCTTTGCCAAGAGCCAGCGCCAGCAAGCCATCGGACAGGCCATCGCGCTCCCGACAACCATGACACTCTACTCGCTGATCGGAATCTTGGTGACGTCAGCGACAGTTGTCATTTACGGAACCGCGATCTGGGATCCGGTGCAACTGCTGAGCCGGTTTCATTCTCCCGTAGCAGTAGTGATTTCGCTGCTGGCGATTCTGCTCGCCACACTGAACGTCAACATCGGCGCGAACGTGGTTTCTCCGGCCAACGACTTCTCCAACCTCTGGCCGCGCAAGATCAGCTTCCGCACCGGAGGCATCATCACCTGCTTCATGGGCATCGCGCTGATGCCCTGGAAACTTCTCGCCGATTACGGCACCTTCATCTTCGGATGGCTCGGAGGCTACGCAGCGTTCTTAGGCCCGGTAGCGGGAATCATGATCTGCGATTACTTCATCATTCGGCGCCGCGTGCTCATCGTGGATGACTTATATCTTCGCGGCAGGACTTACGAATACACGCGCGGATTTAACTGGCTGGCAATCGGCTCCCTTTTCTTCGGAGCAGGCACAGCGCTGGTGGGATTAGTCGTGCCTTCTGTACGAGTTCTATACGACTATTCGTGGTTCGTTGGCTTTGCGGTGTCGTTCGTGGCTTACTACGCGCTGATGAAAGCCTCGGGGCACGCACGATTGTAGCGCGTGCCCCAGGCGCATCGCTCCTTTGCGTCGAATAGTAGACGCTTACCGCAACAGTCCCCGCGTTTGCAGTAGCTTGTCTGCCAGCTCTTGTTTCTGTTCAAGTACTCCTTTTGGATTTGGGATTACACTCGCAAGTTCTTGCGGCGCGTCATGGATCGCTTCAGTCAGGATCGGCAGCTTGCCCCGATCGTTGAGAAAAGCGCTATATGACGTGATGATGCGATTCAGGGACGCAGCCGCCTGCTGGTCCTTTGCGTAGTGCGTGTGCAACGCTTCGAGATCGCGCCGTGCTGCAGCCGACCAATCGAGCCCATCCCCTAACGCCGCCACTGCTTTTTGCAATTGCGATTGTTGTGTTGCTGAAAGCTGCCCCACCCGGAGTGCAACGCTCACTGCCGTGAGATGAGTGACGAGAAGGTCTTTCGCGACAAGAGTCGCAAAGAGTGAACCCCCGTTGCTCACGTCGTGAGAGAATCGCAATCCCGCCGCGAGGGCGCGAACCGCTCCATCTTTATTGCCCGAGTGATACTCCTGAATTGCGTATAGGACATTCAGCCGTCCAAGCACTAATGCCTTTCTCGCATACTCAACCGGGACATCCTCTCCCAGCCCGTAATCCAATCCCCAGTCACAGTTCGAGAGCAAGGTCGCCCGCGCCATGATATCCAGAGCTGGGGTGTTCTTCTGAAGCAGGTCTTTGTATCTCGAAGAATCGAACGGCCCCATGTTATCCAGGGCTGCATTCAATTCTTTTGCTTCCTGGTCGGTTATCGCTGTGTCCTGCAGCTCGGAAAATGCTGCCCAGTACCGCAATGCCGCGTTGTCTGCTAGGGGAGCGGTTTGCTGAGCAATTGCCGGCCCGATCGCTAGAAGTGCGGTCACCACCATCGGTCCAATTATGTTGATTCGTCTCATAGCTTGATCTTCTCCTTTGCAAGCACGGCAAGCGCGCTTTGTTTGTCTTTTGAAATCGTTGAGCCCTGGATATGGAATGCCATGCTGTCCACTGCCGCCTTATATGACGGTGCGGTGGCCAGCAACGCATTCGCGTCCCGCATCGTCATTGGCTGAACCGGTACAACCACCCGAACCGTCGCCCGATTGCTGCTCGTATAGGCGACGCGACTCTTCACGGCGTGAAAACTCCAGACGCCTAGAATCACCAGCGCCGTAGCGCCGACAACCGAGATCCGTAGTACCGAACGATGTCGCCAAGATTCCTGATACGCCTCCTTGGAAGGTAGAGCATCGGGCACAAGTGGCTGGAATTGCTTCAAATAGGCTTCGAAACCCTCATCATCCAGATTCGGCACACGAATTCTCCTTGGTTGACATTGCGTCCCGTAGCTTGCCGAGCGCATATCGATAGCGGGAAGCGATTGTGTTTGAGCTGACGCTCAGCAGATCTGCGATTTGCGAAAACGTGAGCTCACCCCACACGTGCAAAATGACAACCTGTCTCTGATCATCCGACAGTGTACCCAGCGCCCGTCTCAAGTCTTGTTCTCTCGCATAATCCCTGTCTGGTGGGCTGAACCAGGCCGTCTCTGTATCGAGCGAAGTTTCGCGATCTCCATGCTTCCGTTCGTTCAGAACCGCATTGCGTACACATGCGAAGACGTAAGCTTTTTTGTCTTCAGCTCGACTGAGGTTCCCGTTCTGAATCAACTTCAGAAACACCTGATGAACCGCATCTTGAGCTTGACTTCTTTCGCCTGTAATAGCCATGGCAAACAAAAGGAGAGCCGCGCCGTGTTGGCGGTATAGGACCTCGATCTCAGTGACATTTGCCTCGACTCGGTCCATGCTGCGGTTCTCAATGGTAAGACAATCGAGCGCGCGGGATTTGTCTACGATATTTTCTTGGGTCGTTATCCGTCGGTATCCGCGAAAGACCGAGTTCCTGGCCGCCACCCCAGGTTTCGCAACGGTCGAAACCTAAGGAGTGGATCAGAATTCCCTTGACAGCTTGGTATATACTAGTAAGTAATAATCGACGATAAAACAGCGAGGGATGGCTTAGTAGCTACGTGCAAATACGCCGTCAGAAGGCCCATCAGGTTCGGCGTTTTTCTTCGCTAAGCTACGTGATATCAATATTTTGGCGGTATCGATGAGTAATTCCATACGAATCAATACTTTGCCGGGAAGTCGGACGGAATACTTCCTAAGTGATTGATTACCAAATACTTTACCTCTAAGTCCTTATTATCCAAAGACCTGGCGGAAGTTTCCGGCTAAGTATCTGATTCCAAAAGACCGAGATAAGGGGGGTATGGGAGTACCAAAAAGTAAACAACGGCCATTCCAAAAATGGCAATCAGCAAGCTCAAAAAGAAGCAAACGCAAACAGCAACTAAACGCGAAGAGCCAATAGGTAAAAGCTAAGAGCTAACAGCTAAGAGCCTACTTCCCAAACGCAGGCAAAACTTCCTTCTTATACTTCTCCAGCGTATCTTCCTCATCTCCGCACATCAGATAGATATTGAACTGAGTCACTCCTGCTTTCGCGAGCGCGTGCAGTTTTTCAATCTGCGCTTTCGCAGGTCCGAGCACACAGAAACGATCGATCACGTCATCGGTGACGAAATCGGCATTGCTGCTGCCGACTTCGCAATGATGCAGGTAATCGTAATGTCCCTTGTCGCGTATGTAAGAAGTCAGCGCCGGAGGAAGTTCCTCGGGCTTGTACTTTGAAACCAGATCGACGACATGATTCGAAACCAGCGCAGGAAACCAGCGCACGCGATCGCGCGCGACTTTCATGTCGTTCGACACCCAAACTGGAGCAGCCGACATGATCTCGATCTTGCGGAAGTCGCGTCCCGCAGCTTCAGCGCCCTTCTTCACGAAGCTGACACACCACGCGATCAGGTCAGGATCAGCAAACTGCAGGATCACGCCATCGGCAATTCGTCCCGCAAGTTCCAACACCTTCGGACCATAACCAGCAATCCAAACCGGAGGAACTCCGCCAGTTGCCCAGGTGAGCTTTGCAGGACGACCTTCGTAGTCGATCTCTTTGCCGCTGTTCAACGCGCGAAAGTCTGCGACCGCTTGTTCCAGTTGCGCCGAAGTCACCGGCTTTTTGCCGAGCACGCGCCGAGAACTGTCTCCGCGTCCAATGCCCAGCTGCATGCGTCCTCCGGAGATGAGGTTGAGCGTGGCAAACAGGCTGGAAGTCACCGTAATGTCGCGCACCGCAGGATTGGTCACGCATGTTCCAAACTTCATGCGCTTCGTATTCGTCGCCATCAACGTGAGCATCGGATAAGGCTCAAGCCAGAGCACATGCGAGTCGAAGATCCATCCATATTCGAAGCCAGCATCTTCGGCTTGCCGCGTCAGCGCGACGATACGCTCAACCGTCATATCAGGCTTGATGGTGATTCCAAAACGCATGCAGTCTCCTGGGGTGCTGTGTGTTCCATCGCCGCGAAAACGCTTTAACCGCAGAGGACGCAGAGTTCGCCGAGAAAAGCCTAAAGAATAAAAGCCCTACCACTCTAAGGCAGGAAAGAAGGCAGTCCTGATGCCATGAAAACAAGAAATGTCTCTGCGAACTCGGCGTCCTCTGCGGTAAATGCTTTCGCTGAGGGCGGCTACTTAGTTTGGGGAGTTTAGCATAAAATCGTTGCTTCCAAGACGAAGGAGAACCGGCATTCATGGGCTTCGATACCATCATCGTCAACGGTCAGGTCGTAACCGCAACAGACACTTCCACAGCGGACGTAGCGATCAAAGACGGCAAAGTTGCCGCCATCGGCCAGAATCTCCCTCGCGAGAACGCCACCAAGATCATCGACGCCGCAGGGAAGTACGTTCTGCCCGGAGGAATCGACGTGCACACGCACCTCGACATGCCCTTCGGAGGCACGACGAGCGCTGATGACTTTGAGACGGGAACGCGCGCCGCAGCCTTCGGTGGAACGACCACGCTGATCGACTTCGCGATCCAATACAAGGGCCAGACGCTCCGAACCGCCTTCGACGCCTGGATGCAGAAGGCCTCAGGCAAAGCCGTCTGCGATTATGCCTTCCACTGCATCATCACCGAACTCGCCGATGCGCAACTCGAGGAGATGAACGCGCTCGTGCGCGAAGGCGTAACCAGCTTCAAGCTGTTCATGGCGTATCCAGGCGTGTTCATGCTCGACGATGCGAGCATCTTCAAGGCCTTCCGCACAACGGCAAAGAATGGTGGTCTCGTCTGCATGCACGCCGAGAACGGAAGCGTGATCGACGTGATCGTGCAGCAGGCTCTGGCGGAAGGGAAGAAGGCTCCGAAGTATCACGCGCTGACGCGTCCGACGACGGCGGAAGCAGAAGCCGTATCACGAGCGATTGCACTCGCCGAAATGGCGGGATCGCCCGTCTACATCGTGCACCTGAGCTGCAACGACGCGCTGGAGAAAGTGCGTGAAGCGCGCGATCGAGGGCTGCCCGTATATGCGGAAACTTGCCCGCAGTATTTGTATCTGTCGCTCGAGAACATGGATGCTCCGGGATTCGAAGGCGCGAAATATGTATTCACTCCGCCGCTGCGCGAGAAGTGGAACCAGGACAAGCTCTGGAACGGCCTGAAGCGCGATCATTTGCAGGTCGTGTCGACCGATCATTGCCCGTTCTGCTTCAAGGAGCAGAAGGAACTCGGCAGAGACGACTTCACCAAGATTCCGAACGGTGGTCCGGGAGTCGAGCACCGCATGAGCCTGATCTACTCCGGAGGAGTCGCGGCGGGAAGATTCAGTGTCAACCGCTTCGTGGAACTCGTTTCAACGACCCCCGCGAAGTTGTTTGGCCTCTATCCGCGCAAGGGAACGATTGCAGCCGGAAGCGATGCCGATCTCGTAATCTTCGACCCCAAACGCAAGCACACGATCAGCGCGAAAACGCACCATATGCGGGTGGATTACTCGATGTTTGAAGGAATCGAAGTCACTGGAATGCCGGACGTTGTGCTTTCTCGCGGCCGCGTGGTGGTGGAGGCAGACAAGTTCATGGGACGCACTGGAGCAGGAGAGTTCCTGAAGCGCGCGCTGTACACAGCGCCATAGCGCAGTTCTGCGCGGGGTCGAATCGGGCTCGAGCACGCGAGCCTAACTTAGGTCTGGTAATTCATGCACGCTACTGTTTCTTCCACGGCGGCGAACGCGCTGGCTGCGTCGAAATCGCAGGTCGCCTCCCGAGTTGCGTCCCGAATTGCGTCCGTTGATCTGATTCGCGGCGCAGTCATGATCCTGATGGCCATCGATCACGTTCGCGTCTTTTCCGGCCTTCCAGCTGGAGGTCCAACCCCGGGAATCTTCTTCACTCGGTGGATCACGCACTTCTGCGCGCCGGCGTTTATCTTTCTGGCTGGCACGAGCGCCTTCTTCTATGGTCGGAAGCACGCCGACCTGTCGAAACATCTCCTCATCCGCGGCGCGTGGCTGATCTTTCTGGAACTCACGTTCCTGCGCGTCGCATGGACTTTCAACTTCGACTTCAAACATTACGAGATGGCAGGTGTGATCTGGGTGATTGGGTGGTGCATGATTCTGATGGCGGGATTGGTGAAGCTGCCGCTGCCGGCGATCGGGACGATTGGATTGCTGATCATCGCCGCGCACAACCTGATGGATTCGCACGTCGGCAAGTTGATTGAGGGGCTCGACGGCAACCGCTTCTCGGCTCTCTGGAAGATCTTCTACGTGGGGTTCTTCGCGGGCCCGATTCAGTTTGGTCCCGACGGTCCCAACCTCATCGTGCTTTACTCAATCATCCCGTGGCTTGGGGTCATGGCCGCAGGTTACGGTTTTGGCAAGATACTGGCATTGGAGCCGGGGCAAAGAAACCGTCTCTGCCTGGCGATCGGACTGTCGGCGATCGGATTATTTCTGGTGCTGCGAGGATTTAATTTGTACGGCGATCCGCGGCCGTGGCATGCCGCTGTACAGGGGCGGAATGGCCTGCCACCGATGCCAGCGTGGCTCTCGTTCCTGAACACGACCAAGTATCCTGCGTCGCTCTTGTTCCTGCTGATGACGCTTGGTCCGATCATCGCGATGATTCCAGTGCTCGACGGCCTGCGCGGTGCTCTTGTGGATCGAATCTCTATGTTCGGACGCGTGCCGTTCTTCTTTTACATGCTCCACATTCCACTGATTCATGCGCTGGCGCTGGTTGTGTCGAAAATGCGGCTTGGATATGTCAGCCCGTGGCTTTTCGCGAACCATCCAATGGGAAATCCAGAGCCACCAGAAGGGTATGTGTGGAGTTTGCCGCTTCTCTATTTAGCTTGGGCAGTCGCGATCGTGTTGCTTTATTTTGCCTGCCGATGGTTCGCTGATTTCAAGGCTCGACGGAACGATGCATGGCTTAGGTATGTGTAGCAGAATGTCTAGCAGACAAGGGGGATTGCGGCACTTTTCGTAACGCTAGCTGTCCGTTTGCGCTACTTGTGCTCTATCACCGACAAACGGGATTCTGATCGCAAGAGGCTTCTGGTCGGTCGTTTCGAATACGACATCCCATCGGACAGGCTCTTCCAACGCGTCCTCAACGCCGAATCCGCTGAGCTTGATAGCACTGAAGACATTTGTCAGGCAATTGGCCACCTCGCTTTTCGCGAAGGACCTCATCTAACAATGGACGGCACGCGGCCATGATGGAATCAAATCGCGCAGGCAAGCTCAAATAAAACTCACGCTCCTGGGGAAGCGGACCACTCTCGCCCCCTCGGAGCGCAATCACAACGCCGGTACCGGTCGCGGGAAAAGTCCATTCGGGCGCCTCCCAAGAAGGTTCCGCGGGCGGCATGTTCACGAAAGTCAGGCTCCCAAAATCAGGGTCCGTCATTCGCAACGGTAACAAAGACCGCTTCAGGTTGTGTAGAAAACCCATAGGGCATTCAAACTTGATGCGTCAGTGCTTGTCGCCCTGCTCGGTGAAGAACTTGCCGGTCGTTCCCGCCGAGAAATATCGCGAAGTCACTGTCTTCTTCCGGGTGAAGAACTCGACCGCGTCCAAGCCGTGGACATGCACGTCGCCGAAGAAAGAATCCTTCCATCCTGAGAAGGGGAAATATGCGGGCGAAGCCGCGACTCCGATGTTCACGCCCACCATGCCGACCTCGATGCGGCGACTGTACTCGCGAACTGCAGCGCCATTCTCAGTGAAGATCGAGGTACCGTTGCCGCGCGGATCGCTGTTGACGAGCGCGATGGCTTCGTCGAGCGAATCGACGTGCATCACGGAAAGCACCGGGCCGAATATCTCGTCGATCGCGGCGTGCATGCCGGGTTTCACGTTGTTCAGGATCGTGGGACCGACGAAGTTGCCGCCTGCCGGAGTGTTCTTCGGGCGACGTCCGTCGACCAGCAGTTCCGCTCCTTCTTTAACGCCGGTTTCGATGGCTTGGTGAATGCGCTCGCAGGCTGCGGGCGAGATCACCGGCCCGAGGCTTGCTTTCGGATCGCGGCCATCGCCGGCGACTACCTTCTCTGCCTCTTCTTTCAGTTTGCCCATGATTGAGGCCTTGGCGGAGCCTACAGTAACGAGCACCGATCCGGCCATGCAGCGCTGTCCGGCGTTGCCGAAGGCGCTGCCGAGGATATTCGATACGGTCTTGTCGACGATCGCGTCGGGCATGACGACCATGTAATTCTTCGCGCCGCCCAAAGCTTGTACGCGCTTTCCCTTTTCGGCGGCCCGGCGGTAAATGTATTTCGCGGTGTTGACCGAACCGACGAACGAAACAGCGTTGATTCCCGGGTTATCGAGGATGCCGTTGACCACATCGTGCGCGCCGTGGACGAGGTTGACGACGCCTAGTGGAAGGCCGATCTCGTCGAGAATGTGGCAGATGATTTCCGAGGTGAGCGGAACCTGCTCCGACGGCTTCAATATGAACGTGTTGCCGCACACAATCGCGAAGGGCAGAAACCACATCGGCACCATTGCCGGGAAGTTGAAAGGAGTGATTGCGGCGCAGACTCCTACGGGCTGGCGGAAAGTTTCCGTGTTGATACCGCGCGAGACGCCTTCCAGCACACGTCCCTGCATAGTCATAGGAGTAGCGCACGCGACTTCGAGAACTTCGATCGAGCGCGTGACCTCGGCTCGCGCGTCGGAGAGGACCTTGCCTCCTTCGCGGGTGATCGACTCGGCCAATTCGTCGATGCGCGAGCGGAACTTTTCGCGCAACGCGTAGATGAACTCTGTGCGTTCGCCAACGGAACGCCCGCGCCAATCAGGGAGGGCGGTTTTAGCAGCCACGACAGCGGCTTCCACATCGGCCGCGCCCGATAGCGGCAAACGCGCCAGCACTTCGCCGTTCGCAGGATTCGTCACATCGACAAACGCGGACGACTGTGCCGGAACCCAACGACCGCCTACAAAATTGGGAAGAATTCGTGGCGCAGAAGACTTCTCGCTGACGGCCTTTGCATCGGGTGCTGTAAGCGTGTTCGTTTGCGATGTCATGGTGAGCCCTCTTTATTGTTGCGAATTCTCGTCTGAATCGATTCTGGAAGTGTTGCGAAATCGCAGTCAATGTCCAGTCGGGTCAAGAACCCGTTTGCTTGGTTTTACCATGTTTTTCGCTTCAGCAACAGCGCGGGCGCCGGAGAAACTTGCATGGTAAAATGACAAACAGCCGCGTGCGAAGGCGATTCCGCCCGACCCGGCTTAGAGTCCTGCAGGCCATGTAGGCGCGTAGCTCAGTTGGTTAGAGCGCTACCTTGACACGGTAGAGGTCAGGAGTTCGAGTCTCCTCGTGCCTACCATTTCTTCATTACCCCCTTTTCTCCGTTGAAAGTGAGCGCAATCATTCTTCCTTCATACGGGTCGTCGTCCGCTCATTGGTAGGCAATTGGTCACCTACGGCTCCGCGAGTGGTCGGCCAAACCGCGTGCTGGACGGCCTGGGCATCGGCGCGCATTTCTCCAGTAGAGTCAAAGCGCATTCCGCTGATTGAGTTTCCCGATGCCAGGAACTCACGGATCTCTCCGCGATTCGCGCCGGAAGTTTTCGCGGCCTGAGCGAAAAGCTGTACGGCGTCGGTGATCGGAGTGCCGGCGGGAAGGCGGAAGATCCAGGGGATGTTGGTGGAGGTCAGCATTTTGTCGGAAGAGATTGCGATCACGGGAACGAACGCCTTCACGCTGATCTGTTCTGCCAAATGACTGGAGTTCCGATCCAAAGCGACGATGCCCAGCACGTGATCCTGATATACCGCTTGCACAAGCGCGGTTGAAGCTTTGCCCCATGAAAGCTCTGCAGGAATACTGACTAGAGAGAAGTGTGGGCCGCCCGCGTTTAAATCCTTCAGAAAATGGGTCACCCCCGACGAACGAATGATCTCGTCAGCATTGGGCCCAAATACAGCGATCTTCAGCTCCTTCGAATCGCTTTCTGACGTTGCCGGACCAGCGTATTGCACTCCGTCTTCACTCACGCGGGCGTATGGTTTCTCCATGGTGATGCGCCGGTAGGAGATCGAGCCATGATGCACGGTGGCGAGGAACAACGGGCTGATGTTCTTGCAATTGGGATCGAACACCATCTCACCGGTCACGCCTCTGTAGTTTTCAATCGCAGTCAGGGCATCGCGAATGCGGCCGCGGTTTAATCCAGCGTGGCAGATTGCCTGCAGCAGAATCTGCATTGCGTCATAGGCGAGCGCAGCGAAGTGATCCGGTTTTTCGTGGAATCTGGCCTCATAGCGGGCGTTAAACTCCTGCCAGCGCAGATCGGATCGGCTTGGATCGTAGGGGAACACCGCTTCGAAGCCTTCGGCTGCCGGTCCCGCCAATTTGATCAAGTCGTCTCCGATCGTGCGATGGCTGCCGAATACACGTTGCTTCATGCCCAATTCCTGCATTTGAAGCAAGATTGCCGCGGCGGATTCAACATTCGTCCAAAGCACGATGGCGTCAGCGCGAGAGTCTTCGATGACTTGAAGTTGGCGGCGGAAGTCTGTGTCGCCGGGCATGAACTTCTGCTCGATCACCACTGGATGGCCGAGACGGCGGGATGCGTCGCGGAATTTCAGGACTCCGAAGCGGCCGTATCGGTCATTCACGCGGAGGATGGCGACTCGCTTCAAACCCAGCTCTGTGTAGATGTGGCGCGCCAGCGTGTAGCCTTGCAGGCGGTCGTCCTGAAGGTCCGTGAAATACCATGGAATCGTTGTTTCCGGAATCGTCGGGTCGGTCGAAGCGCTGTTGACCAGCGGAGTTTCCGCTTTGAGTGTGACCCGCAAAGCGATGTGGGTTGTGTCTCCGCTGATCGAGCCAAACATGGCCCAAACCTTCTCGTCGTAAACCATCTTGACGATCTCGTTGCTGGCTGCGCCCCAAATTGCGGAGTCATTGTGCAACATCAACTTGAATGGCTTTCCACCATAGCCACCGGTCGCGTTCCCTTCCTCGATGGCAAGAGTCGCGCCATTGAGCATGCGATTGCCCAAGGCTTGATCGGGATGATCATGGATCGGTCCAATGAAGCCAATGCGAATTTCCGGAAGATCTTTGACGACTGGTTCAGGAAGATCGCGGGCGGCGCCGTTGTATTCGATGAGATCCTGGTAGTACTCGTAGTAGGGAGTAGTGAACTTTGAAAATGGGCGCAGATCCTCCGGCGCACCCGTATAAGGCTTGAGGGAGCGAGTTGTGGGAGGTCCCGGCGGGTTGTGGCCGCACGAGCACGGAACGGATGGCTGGGCCAAAGCGGTGCACGCCAGCGCCGCAACCATCGCAACCGCAAACACAAAGCGCATGGCGCTACTCCTGTTCGACGGGCGACTTCTGGCGGAACATGGCAATCGCTTCGATCTCGACCAGGAGGTCGGGGCGGCAGAGAATCGCCTGGATTCCGGTGGAAGCGGGCAGAGGACTCAGGCCCTGCTCGTGGTAAAAACTGGTGCGCTCATCGTTGAAAACCTCGTAATCGCGCTCGATGTCGCGAAGGTAGCAGGTGGTCCGGACGATGTCGTGCCATGTCGCTCCTTCGGACGCCAACAACTTTGTGATGTTTTCGAAGGTGCGCCGGAGTTGAGCACGGAAGTCGCCCTGGTGTACGGTCTGGCCTGCGTCGTCGATGCTGGCCGTTCCCGAGATCAGCAGGATCGTAAGTCCGTTCAAATCGATCCGCATGCCGCGAGAAAAGGCGCTGCCGTAGTCGTAAGCCTCATTCAACGCCGAGTGATTGGTGATCGCCCGCTTGACGACGGGCGCTGTAGCTACTTCCGCGAGTAATTCCTCAACGTTCATTTTGATAGCTCCTGATCGTGTTATTTCTTTTGTGTATCCGTACTTGTTCTTAGAGCTTGTGCTGATTCCACGGAACTCTTCTGCCGTATGCCGTGGCTGAGTCCTTTTGCCGTTGCAACCCAAATGTCGTCGCCTTGCAAATCGATGCCGAGAATGTAGTTGTGGGCGGGGGCGCTTTGAACCGCGATGTTCTTCACGGTGCCGGCCGCATCGCGGACCAGCATCTCCGGTTTCTGGGTGTCGAGTGCTGGACGGTAGACCGCCCAGTTTGCGCCGTCGTAGTAGGCCAACCCCTTGTCGGTGGAGAACCAGGCGCGATTGGCGTCGATGGCCTTGATCTGGTTGAGAAAATTGCTGGGCAAGCCGCTGTCTTTCTGCAGAAAGTTGTGCCAGTAGCGGCCGTCGTAGCGACTAGCACCAAAGTAGGTCGCTACCCAGAGAATCTTGTCGACGTAGCTGACGGATGTTGTGATCTCATGAATTAATCCCTGATCCTTCATCAGAACAAGTTCGGTCTCTCCGTCGGGATCGTTGTAATCTTTCCAGCGCTCTGTTGCGACGTCGTACTCAAGCACGCCGCCGCCCCAGACGGCGTAATAGACTTTGTCGTCGGCCGGACTGACCGCATAGGTCCAGATCTCGTACATCGGCGTGTTGCGTTCGTTGAAAAGAGCCCATTGCCCGGTGCGTGTGTTCAGCCGGCTGGCGCCAGCGGCCGTCGCAGTCCAAACGAAATCCCCCTGGACGCCGACTCCGTAGACAATGTCGTTGCTCAAGCCGGAATTTAGTTGGGTGAAGTTATCGATCCGGCCGGCTGAGACCCGGCTAAGTCCGCCCATCGTGCCGACCCATACATCGCCGGTACGCTTATCGAGAGCGAGGGAGAGTACAGCTTGGTGCGCGATGCTCTGAGTTGCTAGTGCAGAATTTTGTCCGGGGACAGACGGTCGGAAAATCTTCCAAACGCCATTTTCGTAAAGGCCGAGCCCGTTTTCAGTGCCGGCCCAGACACGCTCGCCATCCACGAGAACGCAAAAGACGTGATTGTCGGGCAAGCCGTCGACCGTGGTGAAATTCTCCCAGCGAAACAGCGGCATTTCCTGGGCGCTACTCAGCGCGATCGCCATCAACAACGTCACCGCGGCAAAACACATTCTCAGTTTCATAGCGTCTTCAAGTACTCGATAAGATCGTTCAATTCATCCTTGGTCAGATCGTTGCTTACGCCGTGGGTATCTTTCGGATTGAATACCGTCCAGATTTCCTCCAGGGATTGCGCCGAGCCGTCATGTAGATAGGGCGCCGAGTAGACCACGTTCGAAAGATGCGGCACGTCGAGCACCGGGGAGCGATCAGTGGGCTTTCCCGTGCCGACATCGACCTGATGCTGGTTCGTATATTTCGGTCCGCTGTGGCAAGTGGCGCACTGATTCGATTCCGGGATCGGCTTGCCGTTCTTGTACTTCGTCCGCTCGAAGATTGCTTTGCCTCGCGCTTGCGCTGTCGTCAGTTCTCCGTTGGGAAGCCGGAACCGATTGGGGCGATAGGGAAGCGAGTAGACATACGTCACTAAATCTGTGAGTTCGTGATCGGTGAAACTCTGCGAGCGGAAAAAGAACTTCTCGGTGCGCGGACCGCATTCCGTTGGCATGTCGGGATTCCCGCCATTCCACTTGAACGGTTCGGTGCCCGCCAGATTTTCGAGCGAGCGGTTGTCGACGATATCCTTGCCGAAACCGTCGGGCTCGAGGTCCCATTGCAGGCCGTCGATGGTGGCGTCGAGATGGCAATTGGAGCAACCAAAATGTCCCTGGAACGCAAAGTCGGCGGTAAAGAACAGACGTTCTCCGCGGCGGAGTGCATTGATGGTTTTCGGTCCGCCGAGGTCGATGGTGGAAGTGACCCGATTGGCTCGGGTATCAATGACTGAGATGTTATCGTCGAGACGGTTGGAGACGTAGAGCCGCGTTCCATCCTTCGTTAGCAACACGCCTCGCGGGTTGTGGCCTACGGGAATCCTCGTGACGACGTAGTTCGCTGATGCCGAGAGATCGTTGGCAAAGGGTTCGCGGCGCGCGTGCGCATAGGCGAGCAACCGGGGAACATCGATCACGGTTACGCTCTCGGACGCGGCTGTGGTAACGAATATCCGGGACTTGTCCGGCGTAATCACTACGCCCCATGGCAGGGAATAGTAGCGGTCGAGTTCGTCGATCGGTATCTGCACCGTTCTGCCAATGTCGTCACCGACGTCCTTACCAAACAAGGTGAGCGTATTGCCGAAGACCCATCCATGCTCGACATGCGCCAGAGGGATCAGATTCTTGGGACGAAGCTGCGCGACTACGCCCAGCCTGCCATCTGCGGATAGTGCGACGTGAAATGCGCCGGCCACGTTGTGAAGTGCTTTGCGGTCGATTACGATCCGTCGCGCCGTATCGATCACTGTAATTTCTGAATTCGAAGGCGTTCGAAATGCACCTGGGTTGGGGTAGATGTGTGTGCCGTATATAAACTTGCCATCCGGCGAGAGCGCCAGATAGCTTGACCCGCGGCCTGCCAGAAGGCGTTTCTCCTCTTGCCCCGTGCTGAGATCGATTACGGAGATGTCGCTGCTGAGGCGGTTCGCCACATAGAGCGTCTGGCCTATAAGGTCGGTAACCACACCGGCGGGCCCGTATCCAGTGGGCAGCGTACGGGTGACTCTCAGAGTGATCGCGTCGACGACAGACACCGTGTCATCGCTGGAGTTTGTGATATATATTTGCGAGCCTTCTGGCGAGAGTGTGATTCCGCGCGGCGACCGGCCGACTGGAACGCTCGTCACCACCTCACCGCTGTCGGCATCCACGATCCGTAGCTCGTCGCTGCCTTGGCAGACCACATAAAGACGATGGCCATCGGCGGAAAGTGCCATTTCGAGCGGGGAGAGATACCGTTCGGTAGCTCCTGAAGAAGATGCCTTGGCAGTGGGTCTGATCGCGGCCGCCAGCAGAATCAGGCCGAGCATAGCGACGACTCTGGCGAGTGGTGCCGCGTTCATACGATTTGGAGGAAGCCCTGGCATCTACGGTTCCTCCACCGTGAGCACTCGATCGACGGCCATGTTGTCCAGAACCTGAGTCTGTCCGCTGGGCCAGTGGATCGTGAGCTTGTCGGCCTTGTTCGCGGCGCCTAACCCGAAATGGACGCGGCCATCGTCCTGCGAGAGATAGCCCGAACCCGCCGTACGCTCGGCGATCTGCCGCCGGCCGCCAGACAGCAATTCGAGGTGTGCTCCGATGCCGTCGCGATTGCTCTTCTTACCTTTCAATTTCACCGTGAGCCAGTGGTTGCTGTTCTGAGTGACGTTGTGGAGGAGCATGGCTGGTGCGCCGAGATTCACGACAAAGGCATCGACTTTGCCATCATTGTTGTAGTCGGCGAAACAAGCTCCACGCGAAACCGTCTTTACATCGAGCACGGGACCAGCCTCGCGCGACACATCGGCGAACTTGCCGCTGCCCAGGCCGCGAAACAGCGACTGCTCTTGTGGGACGAGGTGAATCAACCCGCCATGGAAGATTAGAATGTCGAGCCAACCGTCGTTGTCGAAGTCGTAGATCCCCGTTCCCCAACTCGTGTACTGGGCCGTTGCCTGCGATATACCGGAACTGGGGCCGATATCTTCGAACCCGTTCGGCCCATTACGCATGAGCCGGTTGTACTTGGAATCGGTCACCCACAGATCAACGCGGCCATCGCCGTCAACATCCGCGAAAACGGGGCCCATCGCCGAAGTGTTCTCTCCGTTCTGGCCATATGCCACTCCGAGATCACCAGCGACTTCTTCGAATGTGCCGTCGTGCTTATTGTGGAAGAGAAAGTTCTCGGTCTTGTCATTGGCAACGTAGATATCGGGATATCCATCTCCGTCATAGTCGGCTGCCGTCACTCCCATCGTGCGGCCCTTATAAGCGCCAATTCCGGACTTCTCCGTGACGTCGGTGAAGGTTCCGTTGCAGTTGTTGTGGTAGAGCCGGTTGGTGTCGGCCGCGTAGTCGAGCGGGCCCGGATAGTTATCGGCCGCGTAGTAGTTGCGGTATTTAGGATCGAACTTCACGTAGCGCCCGACAAATAGATCGACGCAGCCGTCGCGATCATAATCAAGCCAGGCAGAACCGATCGACCAGCCATCGACCTTGATTCCGGCCTTTACGGTTACATCTTCAAACGTGCCATCACCTCTATTGCGGTAAAGGATGGCGCGCCCATATCCAGTGACGAATAGGTCGACGAATCCGTCATTGTCGAAGTCAGCGGCGATCGCGGTGGTGCCGAAGATATTCGCTGCAACGCCGGCTTGGTCGGTCACGTCGGTGAAAGTTCCATCGCTGTTGTTTCTGTAGAGGTGGTTGTGCGGCGGGTTGAGGGGAGGCTGCTTGAGGGGATAAGGATGCATACCATCCTCAAGCGGCTTACCGCTGACGACGTAAAGGTCTGGCAGGCCGTCGTTGTTGTAGTCGAACCAGACGCAGCCTGAGCCGGTGCTCTCCAGCAGAGAGCCGAGTTGTTGTGCGCCGAAACTGTGCGTGAACTGAATTCCGGACTTCGCGGTGGCGTCCTCGAATCGAATCGTGTTCGTACTGGGCGGCGCACTCGTGGGCGGCGTTTGCGCGAGCGCGATAGATGCAGAGGCCGTGAGCAGCAGTGTGAGGATTCGGCGTTTCACGTTAGTGTCCTCCCGAAGCGTTGCGGACGTTCGCCCCAGTCATGTCCGCAGGTGTGGTGGACTTCAACAAGATCATGGGCACCGCGTTTTCGGGAGCGGTCTCCGGCCCGGCGTGGCATCCAACGCAAAGACGCTGTTCACCTCGGCGCATCCAGAAGAATCCCGCTTCACGCTTTAGCGTCTTGCCCGAGGCATCCATCAGTTCGATTTGTAACGCTTGCTCGGTGGGTACCTGAATGAAAAAAGAACCATCGCGTTCGACTGGCGCAGTTCCAAGCAGCGTCGGGTTACCGGCAAGGTCGCGGGTGTAGAGCCGAACGGAATGAATGGACCCGGCAGCAAACTGGTACTTGGAGGTATAGGCATTCAGGCAAAGCAGGTTCGCGTTTGGCCAATCGTGCAGGGCCGACGGATGCCGATTCGGTACAGCTCGCTCGCCGAGAAGCGTCGGCTGAATGGCATTGGCATTTTGTTCTGTCACGAACGACCGCAAACTGGGCGACGCCGGAGTCCAGAGCATCAACTGAAATTTCGCTTTTGCGTCCGCGCGCCATGGCAAGAGCCAATCGCCGGAAGAAGTCTCCGCAATATCGCCCACGAACTCTCCAGCCGGGGCCGATATCTTAACTTCCTGCGCCCGTGCCGAGGTGAATCGAGCTAACCCGGAGCGTGAGGCAAATATGATGTCCCCAGATTTGATCTGCCGTCCCTGGTAGCGAGCCTCTACATGGTCACAGCGATACGACTCAACTCCGCTGCCATCGGAATAGACGGTATATAACTCAGCTGAGTTATCCGATCCCATCGGATTTGCGGCTTCGAACAAGATGCGTCCATCGCGAAGAACATCGGTAGCCAGAAAGCTTGTCGGACCATAAGTGATAGGAAGCGGCCTCCCGCCTGCGAGGTCCGCCACTTCAATGACGAAGCGACCGCCAGTTTTGCGGGAATAGACGATGCGATCTTCAAGGCCATTGCCGGGTAGATAGAACGGTCGAATACAATCTTCGTCGCCAGAAGTGATGCGACGAATCTTTCCGTCGGCCAAAGTGAGTTGCCAGATCCGCCATGGGTCCTGTGCTTTCTGCTTGCCTGAGAACAGAACGCGCTGTCCGTCAAACGAAACGGCCGAATCCGCGGACACGGCGAACTGCGGAACAAGCGGATGGCGGCCTTCGGCGTCATGTACGAGAATGATCGCGCCATCGCTAAAGCGCTGCGCGCCGTGCATCCACGCGAGCGGTTCATAGCTTTGCGCAACCGTATATAAAAATGATGGTGACCCCGTATTTGCCGACACGTTAAGTCCGCCACGCATCAATCCAACAGCGAACAGAGAAAGCAGGCAAGCGAGAAGGATTCGCGGAAGCACTAGTCTGCTCCTACTAGGGCGAGGAGTTGTGGAGCAAGTTTCCGGGACTCTTGCTGCAGCGCCAGGTAAGGTTGCAGGTCAGCCATCATGTCGCGGAACTCGTCGAAGTTTAGCGACTGGTTCCCATCACTCAAAGCGTGTTCGGGATGAGGATGAACTTCTACGAGCAACCCGTCGGCTCCAACCACTGCAGCGGCCCGCGACAATACGGGAACCAGGCACCGAACACCGGCGGCGTGGCTTGGGTCTACGATGACGGGCAGGTGCGAAACCATCTTCAACACCGGCACTGCGGCGACATCCAGCGTATTGCGGGTGGCGGTTTCAAATGTGCGGATGCCGCGCTCACAGAGGATAATGTCCGGATTGCCAGCCATCGCAATGACCTGCGCGGAGCGTAGAAGCTCTTCGAGAGTTGCCGTCATGCCGCGTTTCAAGAGGACCGGACGCCCGCATTGTCCAAGGGCCTCCAGCAAAGCAAAGTTCTCCATGCTGCGAGTGCCCACCTGCATAATGTCGGCATACTCCGCGATGAGATCGACATCTTCTTCGCTCATCACCTCGGTGATGATCGCCAGTCCGGTGGCTTCGCGAGCCTTTGACAAAATCTTGAGACCTTCCAATCCCAAGCCCTGGAAGGCATAGGGCGAGGATCGAGGTTTGTAGGCTCCGCCGCGCAGGATCCGTGCACCCGCTTGGGCCACGGCGTCGGCGGTCCGCAATAACTGGTCCTCAGACTCGACGGCGCAAGGTCCCGCCATGACCACGAAATCATTGCCGCCGATCTCCAGGTCACGCACGCGCACGACACTGCGAGACCGCTCGCTGGTCTTGGCGACGAGATCGAAGCAGGAGAATTGTCCGTTCCACTTGGGGTTCATGACGACGCGCAATTCTAGTGAACCGAAAATCACCAGTCAGTAGTGGGAACCTATTAGCGCCGCCAGAACCAACACAAAAATCGGTGGCAAGCAATCATTTGGTCGACGCTAAGTTGTTTGTATAGAGAGCTGCACTGGAAACGGGTGATCTCCATCACGCATCAGCGTGACTTCGCGCTTTGGCGGCTGATATTGTCGATCGGTAATGCTTTCGTATTATTGACCAGTCAGTTTGTGTTCATATAATCACCCCACTTCGGTAGGGGGATGATTGTTTCTGAACACCCGTGCGCTCGGTGGGAAGCGCGATCCAACGTTGTTGGAGGATGGTCATAAAAACCAATTCGATAAGAAGAACATTGTTCAAGACTCTCGCAATAGTCGCAATCGTCTGGCTCGCAGGTTGCGCCGCGCTCTACCACGTGATGCGGCGACCGCCGGAAACCTTCGGCCGTTTCATGGCCAAATTGCCCGGGCCGGTTCCGTTTGTGCTTTTTCCATTTGAAACGCTGTGGACGCGAGCCCGCGCCGGCGATCTGAAAGTCGGCGACCCCGCGCCCGACTTCTCACTGATGAAACTCGACAAAAGCGCCTCCGTTCAACTCTCGACCTTGACCGCGCAGGGCCGCCCGGTCGTGTTGATCTTTGGCAGCTACACATGACCGCCCTTCCGACGGGAGGTTCCCGCTCTCAACAAGCTTTACGAGCAGTATCAGAACAAGGCCACGTTTCTGGTTGTCTACATCACGGAAGCGCATCCGAGCGACGTCTGGCAGATGGAAAGCAACGTTAAAGACAAAGTGGTCTTTGCCAGTCCGAAAGATGAAGAAGAACGCGCGCTGGTCGCGGGAGCATGCGTACGGAAGCTCGGCATCGAGATCCCGGCCGTGATCGATCAATTCGGCAACTCGACCGAGCGGGCTTACACCGGCTGGCCTGATCGACTCTACGTGATCGACTCGAAAGGCCGAGTTGCCTATAAGGCCAAGCCAGGGCCATTCGGTTTCAAGGCGGACGAGTTGCGCGCGTCGCTGGGGAGATTGGTAAATTAAGGCGTCAACATTGTATTCTCGGGGCGTGCAGCGTTCGCCCACGTCCCAAACATCTCCCGCTCCGAAGCTTTTTCTAGGGTTGATTATCACGCTGGCGGCAGTGGTGGCATACTCGGGATACATCACGCGGCAAATCTCCGGCTTGCGCGAACTGCAGAACAACCTGGTGGATCGCAACCGCAAAGATTCTTTGCAGTTGCTGCGCATCCAGAACGATTTGAACTCGCTGGCGCTAGCCATGCGCGACATGCTGGACAACGACGAGCCGTATCCGTTGACAGCATGGTCGGCACAATTCCAGCGCGTCCGGACTGATCTTGACGACGCCCTCCGGCGCGAGAAGCAAGTTGCTCCTGTGAATCGCACACCAGAGCAGGAGCAATACCTTGAGACCTCGGTTGCACAATTCTGGGACGCCGTGGACCGAACGTTCCTGCTGGCAAACGATGCCAACCAGACGGAAGCGCAGACGCAAATACGAGTTTCGTTGCGAGCGCGACAGGAAGAGCTAAGCACGGCTGTGTCGCGACTGCTAGTTCAGAATAATGAGAGTGAAGAGCAGGCAGCGCTGCGGATCGCGCAGATTTACGATCGCGTGCAGCGGCAGGTGTACCTTTTTCTGACCGCGACCCTGATTGCCATTCTGTTCACCAGTTTGTATCTGATCCGCTCAAACCGGCGCTTGTTCGCGCAGCTCGCCGCGCTTTCCGGACAGCGCAGCGAACTTGCCCAGAAGCTCATTGCGACTCAGGAATCCACATTACGGCACATCTCGCGCGAACTGCACGACGAGTTTGGCCAGATTCTAACCGCGGTAGGAATGATGCTGACGCGCGCCGGAAACCTGGCGCCCGAAAACTCCCCACTGCGCGCGGAACTGCGCGAAGTTTGCGAGATCACGCAAGGCACCCTCGACAAAGTACGCAGCCTGTCGCAGGCGCTGCATCCGGTGATGCTCGAGGAAACGGGACTGGAGAGTACGCTCGACTGGTATCTGCCGGTGGTGGAGCGGCAGGCAGGAATTCACGTATCCTATGAAAAATCAGGCGAATCGTTTCCCGTGGATGGGAATTCCGCTATCCATGTGTATCGCGTGGTGCAGGAAGCCTTAAACAACCTGACCCGCCATTCGGACGCGAAAGAAGCGTGGGTGCGCCTGCGTTTCTTGCCGCAAGCTCTGGAGGTTGAAGTGGAGGATCATGGCAAAGGTTTTGACGCACAGGCGGCGAAGCAGGGCATTGGCCTGGTGGCGATGCGAGAGCGCGCCGAGTTGATGGGCGGTACTGTTCAATTTTTGCACCCCGCGCCGGGTGGAACACTGGTTCGATTGACAGTCCCAAGAGAGAAGCTGGATTCGCATGCAGGATAAAATTTCGGTTTTGCTGGTCGATGATCATGCGCTGGTTCGTCGAGGGTTTCGCCGCATCCTCGAAGATGAGGACGACATCGTTGTGGTCGGCGAGGCAGGTGATGGACGGGAAGCTGTCAAACTTGCTGCGGAACACCATCCGCGAGTCATTGTCATGGATTGCGCGATGCCCGGAATGAACGGCCTTGAGGCCACTCGCCAGATTCTTGGCAAGCATCCGGAAGCTTTGGTCCTTATGCTCAGCATGCATCCGGAAGAGACACTGGTTCGGCAAGCGCTTGATGCAGGCGCGCGGGGTTATGTATTGAAAAATGCAGTTGACTTGGAGTTGGGTGCGGCGATCCGAAAAGTCGTCAGGGGCGAGACGGTGCTCGATTCGCAACTCAAGCGTCCGCCTGCCTTAAAAGGCAAGCGCAACACCGGCCTGACGCCTCGCGAACTTGAAGTCTTGCAGATGATCGTAGATGGCAAGTCGAACAAGGAAATTGCGGCCGTGCTCAACCTTAGTGCCAATACGATTGCCGTCCATCGCGCGAACATGATGGACACCTTGGGAATTCACAAGGCCGCTGATCTGGTGGTCTATGCGATCCGTAACGGGTTGGTTGATTTGCCGTGAAGTTCCCTCCCGTAAATCGTCGGTCATTTCTCCGAGGAATGGCGGGCTTGGCGTCGGCATCGATCGCGGGCTCGCGGTTTGATCTGTTGGCGGCTCAAGCCGCGTCGGATCCCGGGTTCAGGCTGGTCGATGTGACCACGCAAGCAGGAATCCACTTCCGGCACAACAGTGGCGCTTATGGCGGGAAGTTGCTACCGGAGACGCTTGGCGCCGGTTGCGCATTCCTCGATTACGACCGCGACGGCTGGCAGGACATTCTTCTAGTCAACGGCACGGATTGGCCGGGACACAAGTACGAACACAAGACAGAACTAAGCACGCTTAAGCTCTACCGCAACAATCGTAATGGCACGTTTTCCGATGTAACTCGCAGCGCCGGGCTCGATGTTGAGATGTACGGCATGGGAGTCGCCGTTGGAGACTATGACAACGACGGCTATCCCGACATCCTTATTACATGCGTCGGGCAGAATCGGCTATTCAAGAATACCGGCAAGGGAACGTTCGTCGATGTAACCAAGTCGAGCGGGCTCGGTGGGCGGCAGGCGCTGAGTACGTCCGCGCTTTGGTTCGATTTTGACCGCGATGGCCTGCTGGATCTTTTTGTTTGCAACTATGTCAAGTGGTCCGCCGAACACGATGTTTTCTGCAGCCTCGACGGCAAACGCAAGTCTTACTGCACGCCCGAAGCCTACCGCGGAGAAACCTGCTGGCTGTTCCATAATCGCGGGAATGGAACCTTCGAAGACGTCACCGCCAGCAGCGGCATTTTCGACAGCAGTTCGAAGTCGCTGGGCGTGGCCATGCTTGACTACGATCACGACGGTTGGCCCGATCTCCTGGTGACGAACGATACGCAGCCCAACAAGCTGTATCGCAACCAGCACAACGGAACTTTCAAAGATGTGGCCGTGGACGCCGGCATTGCCTTCTCCGCGGAAGGCCGCGCTCGCGCTGGAATGGGTGTGGATGCCGCGGACTTCGATAATTCTGGCAACTTCGGGATTGCCATCACGAACTTCGATAACGAGATGACGGGACTATACCGTGCCTCCGGCGGCAATTACGTCGATATCGCGATGCAAAGCGGAGTGGGTCTGGCATCAAAAGACAAGCTTGGCTTCGGATGCGTGTTTCTTGATGCCGATCTCGACGGTGCGCTTGACTTGGCGGTGGTGAACGGACATATCGATGATACCGTCCGTAACGTCAGCGGCGTCGGATATGCGCAGCCTCCGCAATTGTTCCTGAACAACGGGAAGGGAACTTTTGTTGACGCAGCCGCTGCTGTGGGCGGCAGCTTTAATCAACCTATCGTCGGTCGTGGCCTGGCCTACGGGGATTTCGATCGTGACGGCGATCTCGATTTGCTGATTACCACCAACAACGGCCCGAGTTATTTGTACCGCAATGACCAAAATACGGGGAACCGAAGCATTCGAATCTACCTGGTCGGAACAAAGTCCAACCGTGATGGTATTGGAGCGTCAGTTCGGATCTTTCACGGAGCCTCTGCCCAGTCACGAATTGTTAAAGGCGGATCAAGCTATCTGTCTCAGTCAGAGTTACCGGTAACTTTCGGCGTCGGCAAGCGAGACCGCGTTGATCGTCTGGTCGTCGCCTGGCCGAGCGAGAGAACAGAAGAATACAAGAGCCTGGCCGCCGGCCGATCCTATGTTTGCGTGGAAGGGAAGGGAATTACGGCGCAGCCGGGCTTTTAGAGTCGGCAAGTTCGCTCCCGGCACGGCGTATAGCTAGAGACGGTCCCGAACCGGTGTAGAGCTGAAACGGCGCCCAATAAAAAGGATTGTGGAAACCCTGGCTGTGAAGCAGTGTCAGCTTGGCGGAGCGCAGAGCGGCATCGGGGCTCGTTCCCTTGTCTAACTCGTCGTAGAACTTGTCCATCAGTTGCAGGGTGGATGCATCTGACGCTTCCCATAATGCGGCTACCACGTTGTGGGCTCCCGCCCGTAGAAACGCCCACGAGAGCCCGACCAGTCCTTCGCCGGAATAGGCTCTCTCGCCAGCGCCATAACACGCCGAAATCGTGACCAAGTCGGCCCGCAAAGGATGGCGCATGATTTCGCGAGCGTAGAGCTTGAAGGAATCGCCGTTTGCGCCGCCGCCCGATGCTGACTGATTTGATAGAACAATCGCGGAGTCGAGTGGACTGAGTCGACTGGCGGTGCCGTGCGCCACGAAATGGATGTGAGAATAATTCTCTGGGCTGGCATTGAGATACGCGTTCGGAGTGGCTTGCTCGCGGGTGAATATACGTTGCTTTGCGACTGGAAAATGCCGCGCAACAGCTGCTGCCTGTGTAGCGGCTCCGGGGAGTTCCGGATACTTCGTACTCGGGGCAATGCTGTTGCCCACGAGCAGCAAACTGCGATCCCGCTTATCACGCTTCCGGTCCATGCTCCGCTGCGAAGCCGCCAGCACGCGCAACGAGCTGGCACTTGATACGGTTGCGTCTTCGATCCAAAAATGTGGTGGACGTGGCGACTCGCCCGGCTCGGAAACGAGCAGAGTTTCGAAGTTCAAGGTATTCAGGCTGCCGTCCGGGATCACGACGACCTGAGCGTCTTTCTCGAGCAGCAATTGCGCGGGGGCGATTAGCGTATTCCAGAGCCAGCGCCCGTCCGGGTCGGCCCGAGCGAGAACGTCCTGCGGTCCGGCGAGAGCCTTGCGATAGCGCTGCACTGTGGCGTCGATCCCCGATCCCGGAGGCAGCGTAAATAATTTGGTCTTCTGGGGAGTCACCGCCCACAGATAGGACTGCTTCTTGCCGAGCCAGTAAAAGAGGATCGTGTTGTTGGCGCGTCGCGCGATGGAGCGAGCGTCAAGCGAGGAAGCTCCCGCAGATGCTTCGGTTGACAGCAATCCCAACCCTTCCGCCAATGTGCGGGCGCGGCTGTAGTCAGCCCAGCGCAGCGCTTCGTCGGTGCGATCACGGGCAACCAGAAAATGCACGTAGTCGTCGTAAATGCGCGAGGCGTTGTTAGAGAAGGGAAGCCTCGAGTCATTGCGCTGCAGAGAAGATCGGGCGGATTCAAATGTGGCCAGGGCGGCGCGGTATTCTCGATCCGCCTTGTCGGCATGGCCTTCATCTTCGTAGACTTGGGCCAGCGCGTGTTCGGACCGCCATTTCAGGGAGGCATTGGCGTTCTTGTCCTGATCGACCCCACGAAAAATTCGTTCCGCGTTAGCTTCGTCGTTTGACTGGGCGGCTATCAATCCCATCACAAGGAGTGGATAAAGTTCGTTCAGGCGATTGTTGTCGGCTTGCGCGAGCGCGATGGCCTGGTCAGAATAATTGCGGGCCTCGTTTAGATCACCGCTCTCGACAGAAACTAGAGCCAGCGCGCGCAGCGCATTGTAGATACCTTCGCGACCCTTGATTCGGTTGGCAAGATCAAGTGCGTTTGCGTATGACTGTTTGGCGCGACCCAAGTCGCCGAGTTCCGCATAGACGTAACCTACGTTGGTGGTCCAGTACAACTGATGGATTACATCGCCGCTGTCCCGGGCGCGTTTTTCAGCATCGAGAGAGAGCTCCAGAGACTTTTCAATATCGCCAAGTTTGTAGTATGCCCAGCCCAGGTTGCCCAGAGCATTTTGAGCTTCCACCGCAGCTCCGAGCGCCACGGATGTTTGATAGGCGTCGTTGCTCCAATCGATGGCCGCATCGAAATGTTCATCCTGCAGCGAAGTCGAGCCGAGATTGATGAGGGCAGTTAATTCCAGAAACTGATCGTGGTGTGTGCGAGCAAATTGCAGCGATTGTTCAAACAGCTGTTTTGCAATGTCCACCTGACCGCGTTGAACCGCCAGGATCCCGGATGCGCGAATGACATCCCCGCACGTATTTTCGGGCGACAGTTGGCACATTTGCGTTGCTTGTTCGATGTCCCGCTGCGCGATGGCAAAGTCATGCAGGCGTGCATTTGCGACGCCTTTGATCGCAAGGGTTTCTACCAGAGAGGCTTTTTCGTTAGGTTGAGATTCTTGGGAATTTAGAAACACTAGCGCCTGAGCATACATTCCCTGCCAAAGCAGAGATTGTGCTTCCAGTATTCTGAATCGCCAACACCATTCCGGTTTGGAATGTTGAAATCGCTGGCCTGCTACGTGGGCTTCATCCTGACTCTGCTTCAAATCTCCGCGAAGGAAGGCCTCGTGCGCGTGGTCAAAAACTAACTGCGGGTTCTCCCTTCGACAGGATGGCCCGCAGACAAGAATCAAGCATGCAAGAAAGCAACCTAGGGACTTGTTGTGCCGTTGCCAGAAACCCCGGGCCCCTTCGTCTTGCCTCCGACAGGACAACCGAGGTGCATCTCGAACATGTTCAGCGTGAAGTAATTGCTGTTGCTCGGTGATTGCGGACCATTCCGCTTTGCTTGCGCGAATTCGCCGTGGCCGGATCCAACTCCAACTTCGATCCCGGCTAACGCTACTGTCCCGAAGTTCGGAATGAAGATCAGGTTGCCGAATGTCTTGACTCCGGCAATCGGAATCTCGCCGATTCTCTTGACCAGTGAGCATTGCAGCTTAGGATAGCCGTTCCGGTCGCCTTTCGCCCGTCCCTTGGCGCGTTTCCGCAGATCGTCGATGTACTGGATCTCAGCCTTGTATTTCTTTTTGAGGCCATCCGGAAGGCCTTTCGTGTTCAATACGCCTTCGAACTGCTCCTCGACGCCATTCAGAAAGTCGCGATCTTCCAGATACGATCGGTCGCCTTCCGGCTTGTCGCCGCAGAAGTTGAGATTGAGTTCGACCTCGACCGGATATCCGCCGATCTGCACGTTTTCGAAGCGCGTGCCCAGAAAGCTTACCTTCGGGACGTGGCCATTGACCATCGGATGTTCAGTGGAGACTTGAGCCACTACTCGGTCTGCCGTAATCGTATCGATTACGTTGTAGCCTTCGAGGGTTGCTGTCGAGAGTGTGACCCAGCCTGCGTGATCGTTGCCGAAGATGTCGGTTTTCTCCTTGACCTGAGTGCCGGCGACGCGTGTATGTCCTGACTCGAAAGAAATCAGGCCTTCGACATTCGTCGGTCCGACTGATTGCGTGATCAGGGTCTCGGTGCGAGTGTGTTCCAGAGCAACCCGGCCGTAGTCTTCGAGCGGGTGTTTGATGGGATGTTCCAGATGGCCGCTCAGAACGTGGGCTTCCGCGTGATAGATGTGATAGCGTTCCGTGACCGGGCCGGTGCCCGGCAGTGATTTCGGATTTGCCGCCATGTTGACGCCCTCCCCTTTTCGTCTCACTTCTGAATTTGCAATTCAAATGATGCCCGACCGATTTCCTTGGTCTCGCCCGTTGCCGTTACTCCGCGCACAGCCAAGGAATACGCACCCGGTTCCCGGTTGGCTGCCGGTACTTGCAGTGGCCACTGATCTTGCGTGGACGATGCCGGAATGGTGACGCTCCACTCCGATTTCCCGGCGGGATTATACAACTCCGCTGTATACCTTGAATAAATGCCCTCCGGCGGAATTCTCACGAAGAGCAGAAAGCCTTCGCCAGTGTTCGCCTTTATGACTGGTCCCTCTGAACCATAGGTGCCGACGTTCACCGATGCCCACGGCAGGACTTGCGGCCTGCGCAGTGCCAGTTGCATCTGTGGGACGGTGATCAGATTCTGGTATGCGACCACCGCCAGCAACATCGCCATGACCGGCACGACAATCGCCGGCCGAAACCAGGACGACCATATCGGTTTGCCGGCTGAAGGCAGCTGCTCAGGCAAATGGACAGCGGCTGGCTCCGAACGTTCTGCCAGCAAAACCTTGCTCTGCTCGATGAACAACGCTCCCGAGTGGACGTCGCGAGCACAATCCGGGCAGTCGAAAAAATGCTGCTCAAATTCGTCCCGCACCTCGGGATCCAACTCATTCAGTAGATATTGTTCCGTCGTTTTTTGACGAACCACCGCTTCGTGGTCCATGCCTGCCCCCTCATACATATACAGATAGTGCGCCGGCGCGACCCGGCGTTGCACAGCTAGGCCGGCGTAAATTCCGGCGAATTATTACTTTTCAAATACAGCGACTTAAAGGACTGCTTGGCGCGATGCAGCAAGACCCTGAGATACTCGCGGTCAACACCGAAGTCGCGGCAGACCTCATCTTTGTCTCGCTCCTCGAGAAAAACCTCGCGGAGCAACCGCCGATCCCGTTCGCCGAGCTGATCCAGAATCTCGCGCACTTTCTGCTCCGTCTCCTTGGCGGCGAGCGCCCCGAGCAAATCCGAAAACGGGGCAGGGATCTCCTTTGGTTCGTCACCATCATCCAACGAAGTCTGACGAGCGCTCGAGCGGTAGTGCTCCAGGAGAACATTGTTGCAAATCGAATTCACAAACGGACCGAGCCGATCGGGCTGTTTTATTTTTCCTTCCCGCAAAGCTACATAGAAACGGGCGAAGGTTTCCTGGCGCACATCCTCAATCGCTTCACGCGATTGCAGACGGGACCGCATTTTCACCTGAATCAGCGCGCCGAAATAGGCGCCGAAATGTTCTTGCGTGCGGAAGTCTCCCGCGCGTAGGCGCTCGACGTAGGCTTCGTCAAAGGAGTGAAATTGCAAGCGCTGGCTCCGCGCAGCCGGGAGTGGCACACAGTTTAGCACCGGAAGTGCCGGATGGTGGCCGATTTTGGGGACCAGCGTCAGGGTAGGTGATGCCGGATGCTTCGCGGACCTACGCTCGCTGCAACGTCGGTTGAACGGCGGAATGATGCGGGCAGCTTGCACTGGGAAGGTAGTACTCCTGGCCTTCAATGGGTGATCAATGTCGCAATTGCTTTCAGTTATCCACGGGAAGAAGAGCAAATACAAAGCGCCGGAGTCGCTTCCCCGTCGACTCCGGCACTTTACTGGAACCGAGCCGGATGTTTTTCCGCCTAGGGTCCTAAACTGTGGCTCATCGCCGCACTCCGCGATGTCTTCCACTTATTTGGATAGTGTGGAGAGATGGCAAATCGTTTCGAACGATTTTTGATAACTGCGGCTACGGGAGTTGAAAAGCTGTAAAGCATTGTAAATGTGTAGATTAGCGCGAAGCCCAAAACTGGGCACCTCCGTCTGCTCAAGTAACACTTACGAAAGTGCTCGCAACATTCCGCAGCTGTGAGTGTTTCCTCCTCTCGTATGGAAACAGTTCGCTCCCCCACGACAAAAATCTCTACCTCGGAGCTGCCATGAAAAGGTTTCTAGTTCTCACTACTACAATTCTGCTCGCCACCCTCGTGCTTGTCGGTTGCGGGTCGTCCAACTCCAGTTCATCGATGCAATCACAAACCGGCAGTGTCTTCGTCACCGGCGAAGACGCGCCTCTGCCATCGGTAGTCGGAATTGATGTGACCATCAATTCCGTCACTCTGAATGGTCAGAACAATTCGGCTCAGCTTATCTCGACTCCGCAAACGGTCGACTTCGCGCGCCTTTTGGGCCTCCGTTCGCCATTGGCGTTCAATACCGTCCCGGCTGACACCTACACCACCGCGACGATCGTACTGGCGAACCCGGTCATTTCCTATGTCGACATGAGTCAGAATCCGCCGGCTCTGAACACGATCAACGGCACTCTGCCGCAATCTCCTTTCCCGATGACCGTTACTTTCCCTAAGCCGATGGTGGTCGGGAGCAATGGCCTCGCTGGACTGAAGATGGAGTTCGATATCCGGCAGTCGTTGGCTGTCGACGGCAACGGACAGATCACGGGGGTTATCAATCCAGTCCTCGACGTGAAGGCTACGCGAGCGAGCGATCCAGACGGCAAGGTTACCGACTTGACCGGCGGATTAGTGTCGGCAAATGCCGCTAACAGTTCCTTTGTAATGCAAGGGCCCTACGGTCGCCAATTGACCGTCTACGTCAACAACAGCACTCAGTTCAACAGCGGTTGGAACATTAACGATCTTTCGGCTCCGGCATTTGTCGGCGTCCAGGGCTCATTCCAGGCCGATGGCAGCTTGCTCGCCGACGCCGTGGAAGTTATCACGACCGCGCAGTCGTTTCTGTCCGGGCGAATTCTGCAAGTAATTGCCAATGGAAACGGACAAGCGCAGTCGGTGACGATGTGGGTTGGTGAAACAGGCGCCGATCTCCTGAACGAATCGCGCACCATCCAGACAGTCGACATCAGCGCAGTCACGGAGTATGACATCTGCTTTATGGATGGTCCGCTGACCGGCCTGCTGTTCAACGACACTTCGCTTGAAGTTGGCCAGAGAATTTTCATCGGCGGTGGTTTTGTGAATCCTACATTCACGCCGCAGATGATCTCCCTGCGACGCCAAGGCGCTTATGGCACACTCGTCCCGGGCAGCGTTACGGTCACTCAGGGAAATGCGGGCAGCTTCCAGCTTTCGAATAACGGCTTGCTGGGCTTCTCCGTCGGTGGTCCGGTCACAGTTCACACCGGTAACGATACGGTGTTTTTCAATCTGAACGGACTCAACGCACTGGCCGGTGACACGACGCCCGTGCCACTGATCACCCGAGGCCTCTTCCTCAAGAACCCCAGCACCGGCACGCCAGCGTTTTACGCCGGTTGGGTGGCAAGTCCATCGCAGAGCAACTAAATCAATAACAGGCAATCCGAATCGGGCGGCTTCCCGGCCGCCCGATTTTCTTGTTACTTGAACATCATCCGGGACAAAGTTTCCCGTGAGCCGACAAGAATTGTGCAAATTGATGACAGAGTGTTGACACTCGGGGCTGGTCTGCTGCTTAGCATTCAGTTGCCGGCAGAAACAAAAGGCTTCTTTCCACTTCTGCCGTACACATCCCAGGAGGTTTGTATGCAGCGTCGGAAACTTGCTTTCACACTTTGCCTCGCGCTCGTCGTCATGATGGTTTCGAATGTAGCCTTGGCCCAATATCAACTCAAGAATCTGGTTTCAAACCAAGTAGGTGGGGCATCGCATGTTGACCCACTGTTGGTAAATGCCTGGGGACTCGCGTACGGCCCGGGAGGTCCGTTCTGGATCAGCGATCAGGGTTCAGGTTGGTCGACACTGTATACCGGGCAGGGAGTCGCCAAGAGCCTGCAGGTTGTCGTTCCGTCTGCTTCCGGTGGTGGTCCAGGATCGCCGACGGGCATCGTTTTTAACGGTTCCTCAGATTTCCAGATTCAGGGCTGGCCCACCTTCTTCCTGTTCGCAACCTTGGATGGCACGATCAGCGGATGGTCTCCACAGACCAATCCCAACACTGCGGTCATCGAAGTGAATAACTCGGCGACGGGCACGGTCTATACCGGCTTGGCCGTTAGCAGCAAAGCTTCGGGAAATTTTCTCTATGCCGCGGATGTCGCCAACAACAAGGTCGATGTGTACGACGGAACATTCACCTTCGTTACTTCGTTTACCGATAGCACTCTGCCGGCGGGCTTCGCGCCCTTCGGCGTTCAGGACATCGGTGGATTCGTTTATGTAACCTTCGCCCCCTCAGACGGCAGCTCGGGCGGAGCGATCGACATCTTTCAGGAAGACGGAACATTTGTCCGGACACTTGCACAGGGCAAACCTTTGATTCAGCCATGGGGCTTGGCAGTCGCGCCCAAGAATTTTGGCAAGCTGAGCAACACGCTGCTGGTTTCCAACAACACGAATAACGGTACGATCAATGCGTTCAATACGGTCACCGGGCAATTCGTAGGTACGATCCGGGATGCAAACGGGAAGAACATCACGATCGATCAGCTGTGGGGAATTGAATTCGGCGGAGGCACCGCGAACGACGGTCGAACCAATCAACTTTTCTTCACCGCTGGTCCGCACAAGAATCTGGCAGGAACGTTCGGTGTGATTTCGTTGAAGTAAGGAGTAAGACCGCCAGAGCATTAGGATTAAGAAGACAACAAGGAAAGAGGCCGCCGGGAGGCGGCCTTTTTCTGCGGCAGAGATTAGATCTTTATCGATATCGCGAGTCTGAAGCAATCAAGAGACTCTTCCTAGGTCGTTGCGATAGAATAATCCGAGTCATCCGCGCCGGGATGGCGGAACTGGCAGACGCAGCGGACTCAAAAGCGCTTTGGCATTTCCAGAAAGCTGCGCATGACGTGCCAGAATTGGTGACGATTCAGGCCGAGAGCAATCGAGTGGGAGGCTGCCGGCAGGACGGCAAACTCACGGTCCGGCACAGGGAGTTTCTGGTAAAAGTTGAGAAGATCCGCTTCGGTTGCGATGCCGTCGTATTCCCCACGCGCGATGAGCACCGGTGACAGTACCTTCAACGGATCAACGATCGGCAGTCGCGTCGTCATATCCAGATACGTGCCAGTGGGCGCAGTGTCGCCGAATTTCAATTCCGCATCCGCCATCGCCTCTGCGACCGCTGGATCGGAAGTTCCGGGCTTGTCTCGAGTGAAGATGCTGCGAATCATATCTCTGTCGCGCTGCCGCCGATTATGAGCGCGATAGTATTCGACCGACTCGGAGCGTTTTGAAAGCGTGGATGAGCCTTGTCCGGTCCATGTAAATGCCGCGAGAACTAACCGGCTTACTCGTGCGGGTTCGGCCATGGCAAACGCACCGACCCGAAGCGCTCCCCCAGACTCGCCATATAAGTGAAAACGGGATTGCCGAGTCTCACGAAGAATCACTTCGGAAGCGGCTTTGATATCGTCCACGCCGGACGCAATGTCGGAATTGCCGGGGCCGATCGCGGACCTGCCGTAGCCCTCGAAATCCATTGTCCAGACGTCGAAGCCATATTCGGCGAACTTGTCCATCAGTGAATAGTCGCCATGGCCCGGAACTGTGAGATCGAAACTCGGTCGTGATGAAACGGATGAACCGTGCGCCAGAAAAAGAACCGGTCTGGGCGTTTCCCCCTGCTGCGGTGCCCCCATCCGCTTGCGAAATATGTAGAGAGAGAGTTCGCCCTTCTTCGTCCAGTATTCGCTGCTCCATATCTTTATCTTTTCGTTGTCCGCGGCGGTTGGCCCTGATGGCTGCGAGTTCTCCTGGGCGACCATAAAACGGGTCGTGGAAACGGCGGCAAAACTTCCCGCCAGAACTCGCGCAGATTGTCTCAACCAAGAACGACGAGATAGATCTGACTTCCACAGATTCATAAGAACCTCCTGTTTATTTGGGACCGAGATGAGTGGCGGGGATGCTCATCCAAGCGCATCAAACGAGATTGCGCCGCAGGGTGGCACCATCAAGTTCATTCTCCCAGCGAGCCACAACCAACGTAGCCACTCCGTTGCCGATCATATTAACCAAGGCTCGGAACATACTCATAAAGCGATCAATTCCCAGAATCAGTGCCATGCCGGCCACGGGGATGCCGGGAATGACCATGAGCGTACCGACGAGAGCGATGAAAGCCGCCCCCTGCACGCCGCTCGCACCTTTCGAAGTCAGAATCGCAACACCTAATATGGTGACCTGCTGCATTAAGTCCAGGTGGGTGTTTGTGGCCTGGGCAACAAATAATGCGGCTAGTGTCATGTAGATGCTAGTGCCGTCCGTGTTGAAAGTGTAGCCGGTTGGGACCACTAACCCGACCAGCGACTTGGAGCAGCCCAGCCGCTCCAATTTTTCCATCAAGGTGGGCAGCACAGTCTCCGATGAACTGGTCGCCAGCACCAGCAGGATCTCTTCCTTTATATAGAGCAGGAATTTGATAATGCCAAAGCCCGCCACCCTGGCGACTCCACCCATTACTATGAGCACAAAAAGGATGGACGTTACATAGAAGGTCACAATCAGTTTAGCCAACGGACCAAGGGAAGCAATGCCGTATTTGCCCACGGTGAAGGCCATTGCTCCGAAGGCGCCGATCGGAGCAAACTTCATCAGGACATCGACGATTCGGAACACGGTCCGGGTCAAGGCATCGACGAGATCGAGCAGAGGCTTAGCCCGTGGTCCCAACCCAGATAAAGCGAATCCGAACAGCAGCGCCACGAACACGACTTCCAGGATGTCGCCTTTGGCGAACGCATCCACTACCGTATTCGGAATGATGTGCATGAGGAAGTCGGTGAGGTTCTGCGCCTTTGCCTGTCCCGCGTAGGCCGACACTTCTCGAGCGTCCAGGGTGGCTGGATTGGCATTGAAGCCACGTCCAGTCTGTACGACATTGCCCACGACCAAGCCGACCAGAAGCGCCAGGGTTGAGACCAGCTCGAAGTACAACAGGGCCTTGCCGCCGACTCGCCCCACCTTCCGCATGTCAGCCATCCCCGCGATGCCGGAGACGACCGTGCAGAAAATAATCAGCGTGATCACCATCGAGATCAGCCGAATAAAAGCGTCGCCCAGTGGTTTCATGGCAACTGCCTTGATGGGGCTGAGATAACCGAATCCCACCGCTAGCACCATGGCCGCCAGAACCTGAAACCACAACGTCGTGTAGAAGGGCTTCCCGTTTGAGGCAGGAGGCATCGCGGGCACATCGGGTAGAGACACTGCGGTCGAACTATTCGTGGTCAAGGCTATATTCCGATCACATTCAAAAACCTAGAGCTACTTGAAAAGATCTGGCCGATAGGACGCGAGATCGGCATATTCAACAAACTCAAGAAAATTGCCTTCTGGATCCTTTGCGAAAATCGCGGTGATCCCCTGGCGAATGTTGACTGGTTCCTTGCTCATCAAGGCGACTCCGCACTTGTTCAATCGCCTCGCGATCTCCTGAACATCGGCGATGACAAACGTGAGGTACGCGATCCCCTGACCCTCAAACACCCATTCCGGCACGGGGCTTTGTTGCGGAAGCACTTTCTTGGGCTGCACGAGCTTGATTCGCTCGCCATACGGAGTTTGGAGACGAATAATCCGGAAGCCATTCGGCGATGTGCCAAATTCCGTGCTCATCTCTGCCGAGGCCTCGGCGTCCGACACAAACGTAAATGCCAAAACGCTGGTATAGAACGCCAGCATACGGTTGATGTCCAGACATACGATCCCCGGCTCCAGCGGCGAGACCATGCTTAGGGACCACGCTTGTTTGTCAGGACTTGTCATAAGGTCACACAGCAAGTTCGTCCAAACGGAGTGGTACGCGTGTCATCGTGAAGCTAATCAGCGCGGCCACGAACAACAGAAGTCCAGCTAGGTAAAAAGCGAGATCAAAGCTGCCCGTCCATTTCACGATGTATCCGGTAGCGACGGGGACGAACGATCCGAAGATGTTGCCGCCCAGGATCAGGAAAGCAGTTGCGGTACCCACGATCTCTGGATTCCACACCAGATCATTGGTCAGGGCGATATTCAGCGAGAGCGCACTGGAAATGCAGGTCAAGGAAATTGAAACTAGAAACAAAAGAACATATTCGTTACTGGCCACGTTGGTCAGCAGTACGACGCCCGATAACAGGATGAAGACGATCAGCAATGTCCGACGTTTACCTTGTTTGATCGCGTCGGGGGTGAGGATGCTGTCACTCAATTTCCCAATGAGCAGTCCCAATCCCACCGCTACGACGTAGGGCACCGAAGTGAACCAACTCGCTTTCGTCAGCGACATGTGGCGAGATTGGACCAGGTAAGACGGCAGCCAGAAGAGAAAAAGGAGCATCGTGTAGGCGCAGCACCCCTGGGTCAGGAAGAGACCCCACATGGTTCTTCGCCCCATGAGGCGAAACAAGGTGCCCTTTGGTGGAGGTGCCGTGTTCGACTGTGAGTCCGTTTCGGCAAGAATGTACTCACGCTCTTCAGCGGGTAGCCAGGTGCAGGCGGACGGGGTTCTAAAGAATGTCAGCCACAACGCCACCCACACGAAGCCCAGCGATCCAGTCATCATGAACGAGACCCGCCAACCTTCTTTCAGCAATAGCCACGCCACCAGGGGTGCGGAGAATGCTGGTCCCGCGAAGGTGCCGGCGTTGAAGATCGCGGTCGCGAGCCCTCGTTCACGCGGCGGGAACCATTGCCTGACCACCTTCCCCGCAGTTGGGAAGGAAGCTGCCTCGCCAGCTCCAAGGGCCAATCGAGTCGCCAACATGCCGCCAAAAGTCGTGGCGACGCCGGTCAGCATGCCGGCGATTGACCAGAGAGTCACCGACAACCCGTTAACCCAGCGCGTTCCAAGCCGGTCGGACATCCAACCCCAGAGCAATAGAAAGAGACAATAGGTCCACTGGTACGAAGAAAAAAGCAGCCCCATTTTCCCGGCGTCCCACCCAAAATCCTTCGCGATCGCCGGTGCGGCGACTGACAGATTGATGCGGTGCATGAAGTTGATAAATAGATTGAGGAAAAGCAATGCTGCGATGTAGAAGCGTTTGCTCGTCCACAGAGAACCAATCTTGACGATTGCGGACGGCGTTGCTGTTGACGTCGCAAGGCCAGTGATTGGTCCGGTTGTCATTCGTCTTCGCCCCACCCAAAATTTGGCATGGGATGAGGTATGGGCGGTAAATCCCAGCTTCCGGTCGCAAGTGGGCGGACTTCGCGGTCGATACGAACATCGAGAACCGTGGGCTTGCCCGATGAGATGGCCGCTTCAAGCTGTGGGGCCAGGTCGGAGGGCTTCTCAACAGTTTGCCCCACGGCGCCCATTGATCGGGCCATCATGGCGTAGTCAGCAGAAAACAGATTTCCACGCGCATCGGTGAAGCTAGTCGCCAGCTCGCGATTGTTGCCAAAGTAGCCGCGCTGCTGGTCGCGAATCGCGCAGTAACCAAAGTTATTCCAAACTAGCCACACCACCGGGATGTCATATTCCACTGCGGTAAGCACGGCACTCGCATTCATCATGAAGGCACCGTCTCCGCAGAGAGAGACGACGGGTTGGTGCGGCGCCGCCAGTTTTGCGCCGAGCGCACCGGCCACAGCGAAGCCCATCGAGGCAAACCCCCAGGTTTGGAGGAAGGTGCGAGTCTTCCAGGCCTCATACTCGGCGACCAGCCAGTTGTGGTGGATGCCGACGTCCGCGAGAACAATGCCGTCGGCGGGCACAACCTTGCGCAAGTCGGCTACGGCGCGCTCTGGACGAATCGGAATCGCGTCCGAGGTGCGCGGGGAGATCGTCGCGGCCTCCCATCGCTTTCGCCATCCAGCAATCCGCTCGAGCCAGGCATTGCGACTGAGATTGGGATCGAGACGGCGCGCAGCGAGAAGCTGCTGCAAGAAAAGTTTGGCGTCGCCGATGATTCCGATTTCGGGTCGAAAATTCCTGCCGATCTCAGTGGCGTCGATGTCGACATGAATCAGCTTGCTCGGTGGGATGTTGTAGGTAAAGCCGGGGAGCCATGCGCTTGTCGCCCGATCATCAAATCGAGTCCCAAGGGCCAGAATCACGTCGGCGTTTCGGCAAGCGGCATTCGCCATGTAAGACCCGTTACGTCCGGTCGGCCCTAGACTCAGAGCGTGGCGGGGATCAATCACTCCCTTGCCAAACGGCGTAGTCGCTACCGGAATGCGAAAGGCTTCGGCCAACATCAGCAGTTCCGGCTCCGCGCCGCTAAGTTCGACACCGTGCCCTGCGACAATTACAGGACGCTCGGCATGCTGGAGGAGCCGCATTGCCTCATCCACGGCTGCGGGATCGGCTGCGGGACGAGTCCAATCCGCCGCGGGCCACTGCTTGTCGAATTTCGCAGCGTTCTCGTCGACTTGCTCCACGAACACGTTGAGGGGCACATCGAGATGCACCGGACCAGGTCGGCCATTGGTCATCAGCGCAAAAGCCTGACGCAGAGCGAGAGGTAGCATATCCGGACGGGTTGGCTGAAAGCTGCGCTTGACGTAGGGGCGGAGGACATTCACAAAGTCCCCTTGAAAGTATTTCCCCGTCTCCTGAAACGGACCACGGTTCCACTGCCCGGTCGGGACGTTCCCAGTGATGTTCAGCATGGCGGAGGAATCCGCGAATGCTGCTGCGATGGCGAGGATCAGATTGGCTGAACCCGGTCCACAAGAGGTGTAGGTGGCGACCGGTTTTTGCGTGATCCGGAAATAAGCCTCCGCCATGAATCCCGCCGCGGATTCGTGGTGCACGGAAATCGTCTTGATTTCCTCTTGCCGGTCGAACAAACCGTCAAGCAACCCAAGGATGCCATGACCGCAAACGCCGAATACATAGGGGACCTTCTGCTGGACCAAGAAGTCCGCGATGTATTCGGCTCCCTTTGAAGCCGGCTTCACGCTCGCCGGTTGTAGTTTGTTGTCAGGCATGCAACTCCTCTGAAATCACTTCGCGATGCTGAAGCCGCCATCGAAGGTATCGGACATACTCCAGAACATGGTCTTCACCTGCTGGTAAGTTCTGATCCCCTGCAAGCCCTTTTCGCGACCGAGGCCGCTATCCTTGAATCCGCCAAAGGGAGCAGCCGTAGAGAACTGCTTGTACGTGTTGATCCACACCATGCCTGCTTCCAATGCTCGTGCCACGCGCCACGCGCGCCTGTAGTCGGCCGTCCAGATACCGGAAGCTAGACCATAGGCTGTGTCATTGGCCTGCTGGATGAGGTCGTCCTCGTTATCGAAGGGCATGGCGCACAGCACGGGACCAAAAATCTCCTGCTGGGCGATGTTGGATTTGTTGGTGATGCCGGTAACGATGGTAGGCAGATAGAACGCGCCCTTGGTCAAATGCTGATCGGATGGCCGACTGCCTCCGATCAAGATCTCGGCGCCTTCCTTGCGGGCGCCATCCACGATCTTTTCAATGAAGTCTCGTTGCGCAAAACTCGCGCTCGGACCGAGCTGTGCATTCGGGGCGTCGGGTAAATCAACGCGCAGAGCGCGGGCTCTTTCGATGATCATGGAAAGCATTTCGTCGTAGACCTTACGCTCCACGAACAAACGCGAGCCCGCCGTACAAGATTGACCGGTTCCTTCGAAGATGGCGACCGTCGCGGCGTCTGCGGCTGCCTTCAAGTTCGCATCCGCAAAAATGATGTGGGGTGACTTACCTCCGAGTTCCAGCACCGCCGGGATGATTTTCTTGCCGGCCAGTTCGGAGATCCTTCGTCCGACTTCAGTTCCGCCGGTAAACGAAACCATCCGCACCAGAGGATGGGAGACGAGGGCGTCGCCAATCCTGCCTCCTGGGCCTGGTACGACGTTCAACACACCGGGCGGCACGCCGGCGTCAAGCGCGATCCGTCCCAACTCGATTCCGGAAGTCGGCGTATAGGAAGATGGCTTGAGGACAACGCCATTCCCGGCAGCCAATGCCGCTGCGATCTTGTTGCAGGTCAGGGTAATCGGCGAGTTCCAGGGAGTAATCGCCGCGACGACTCCCCACGGCTCGTAAACCGTCATGCTCAGATAGTTTCCGCGAGGAGGTGTAATTTCAGAGCCGAGGGTCTCGATGGCTGCGGCGCAGAAACGGAAAGTGGCCGCGCCATTGATAACCTGGTTTTTGCACTCCTTCCATACTTTGCCGTTCTCGAGCATCTGACACCGAGCGAGCAGATCGGAACGCTCAATCATCAGATCCGCGATCTTATTTAGTATTTGCGCCCGAACGTGCGGCAGCATGTTGCGCCATGTGGGTTTGCGGGCAGCCTGGTGGGCAGAGTTGACTGCCGCGTCGATGTGGGCTTCAGTGCCGGCACAAACCTGGTAGTTGACTTCCCCCGTGGCTGGGTTCACGTGCGTTATATAAGACGATGTGTCCGCGATCCATTCCCCGTCGATGAGGAACGGTACTGGCTTCACATCCGAAGCTGTCGACATTTCTATACTCCTACGGCTTGGCATCGGACTAAGCGCCGACGCGTCTGGCGGTGGTTAGGATCGGGAAGCGATCCGGGTGGCTTGGCAGTAGCGTTTCCGCCACCCTCGATTGCGATTGCGCGATCAGAAAATAAGCTTCAACGCGAACTGAATTTGACGGCTGCTGGTCGAAGTGGAATCGAGAGGTGCCGCTGTTCCATTGCCCGCGCCATTCTGACTGCCGTCGGCGTTAAAGATCGTATTGTTGGCCAGTGGAGGATTGAAGTTCGCGCGATTGAATATGTTAAAAACCTCCGCGCGGAACTGTAGGCTCAAATTTTCTCGAATCTTAGTGTCTTTCGTTGCGGAAAAGTCGAAGTTGACCAGACCCGGCCCATACACTTCATTTCTGCCCCCCGTACCCAGCCGGTTGGGACAGTAGACAGTACCCGACGGAGGGGGAGCAGCCGGGTTGGTGAAAATGGTTTGATCGCACAGAGCCGCCTGCGCAATCGGCAGCGTTGGCAAAGCAAAGCAGTTAATGTTGATGTAACCGCCTCCGTCGCGTGGATGGACAGGAGAGGAACAGCCCTTTGCTCCTTTTAGGTAATCAGGATAGGCAAACGGAGAAGAATTTCTCAGTCCAAGGGGGTCGCCGCCGATCAGGGGAGTAAAGGGCAAACCACTTCTAATCTGCGCAATACCACCTACCTGCCATCCCTTTGCGACCCACGCCGCAGGCCCTGCGAGTGAGTTCGAAGTCGGAATCTGCCACAGGTAGTTGATTGTCAGGTTGTGCGTGACCTGGAAATCGGATGCGGATCGCCGGTACTTTGGAAGAAAGTAGAGAAGACTTGGGATTGAGCTTTGGAACGAATCGCTGGCGATAGAACCGTCTCCACCATCAATAGCCCGGCTCCAGGTATAACTGCCTTCCACCTGCAGGCCATGGCTCATCGCTTTCTTGATTTGCGCTTCGAGGCCGTGGAAGTAGGAATCGTTGTTCCATTGCAGTGTATCCATACGCCCGATTTGCGGGCTGATTTGTTGTGCTGTGGGGGACGATGCCAACGGCCAGATGTAAGGTGGCGTGGTGCCATTGATCGGCAGCACCGTGTTGATATCGTCGGCCCTGAAGATCATGTGCACTCCGCGAGACCCCACGTACGCGACCATTCCTGTGAGATTCGGGGCCAACTCGCGCTGAATGCTGACGTTCCACTGCATCACGTAGCTGCGCTTGGGATTCGGCTGAATATATGGAATACGCAGGCCAATCCCGTTCGTACCGTTGGTCACGAGGGTATTAAAGGCGGGGATCAGGAACGAACCGGGAGTCAGCACGTTCACCTGGCTGTTCTCAGTGAAAGGCGCGGCATTGGTCGCAAACTGCCCTAGCAGGTAGGGAAGGGGCAGGATGTCGAAAACGGCAAAGCCGCCGCGCACTGAACTCTTACCATTTCCAAACGGGTCCCACGCAAAACCGAGTCGGGGCTCGAAGTTACGCCGCGTCGGATTCTTAAAAACCGTGGAACCGATGACGGTGTTCTGAAAGGTCTGATTAAACGGGCTAGCCAATGCCGATAGGTGACCGCGGGCTTCCGCCGGAACCGTCGACATCTCGTAGCGTAATCCCAGATTCAACGTCAGAGTCGGGCGAAGTCTTAGATCATCTTGAAAATATCCGCCGAAGATCGTGGATCGAAAACCAAAATGCAGAAACGGCGCACTGGGGAGCGGCGCAGCGATGAACAATGGATTGTTGGTCAGGAAACCGGTGGCTGCGGGGTCGGCCAGTGAGTTGAACGCGATTTCAGGAAATGGAGCAGGGTTGTAGGCATTGAGCTGGACCCGTTCCACGGCAACGCCGAGTTTCAAACTGTGAATGCCGCGTGTCCAGAAAACGTCATCGTAACCCTGGAACGAATTTCCGTAAAAGTTGATGTGCTCAATCTGGTTCAGACCAGCTTGAGCAGACACGTAACCCGCGACGTCGATTTGGGGATTATCCGCACCGGCGATAGCACCCAAACTGGGATCTTTAGCCAGCGGATTAATCGCCGACAAAGCCTGTGTCGTGTGCAACGAGCGGTTGAATCCGAAGCGAGCGGAGTTGAGCAGGCGTGAACTGAAGATGTGGGTCTCTTCGAGTGCAACGTAGGTTCTGCCGGTTGAGTTCCCAACGAGCACATCGTTTGCCGGGTCCGGCTGCGTGGCCGTGGCCGAGTCATACTGGTAGGTGCCAAACATGCTGTCGCTGTCTGAAAATCTGTGATCGACACGGACCGTTCCGAAGTTCTCGGATGTTAGATGCGGAGCTCCAAAAGAGTAAAAGCCTACATCCCCGTTGTTGAGGAATCCCAAGGTTGGATTAGCAGGCCCCCATAACCCCAAGAAAGGCAAGACCGCCTGATCGATGCCAGTGGTTGGATCTGGATTGGCAGCGCCCGTAACCTGGTGCGTCGAGCAAGGAGGAGGATTCCCTTGGGGCTGAGAACAGAGTGTGCCTTGTCGCACCGCAGCGGACGGAACCGGCACCACAGATGTAATGCCTTGCGTCTGGCGCAATCCTTCGTAATCCCCGAAGAAGAATGTGCGGTTCTTGACAATCGGACCACCCAGAGACGCTCCGAACTGATTCCGACGGAATGCCAGTGGGCCTCCGCCTTGATCAAAGTAATTCTTAGCGTCCAGGGCGCTATTGCGAAGGAATTCGTAGACGTCGCCGTGGAATTTGTTGGTGCCGGACTTGGTGAGGGCGTTGATTACTCCTCCGGAGGTGCGCCCATAATCCGCGGAATAGTCGCTGGTCAGTACGGAAAACTCCTGCACCGCCTCGGCTCCTAATGTCGAGCCTTCCACGCTGCCAGGGCTGCCATTTGTATAATCGTTCACGCTGATGCCGTCGATGCGGTAATTGTTTTGGGTGGGCCGCGAACCGGAGATGGTCATTTGCGCGCCGTAGCCACGGCGCGGACGATCCGGCCCGCCCGTGCTCGCTTGAATGGACCCCACCGAATCGACGCCGGGCTGCAGAGTGGCCAGGGAAGTCCAATCGCGTCCATTCAACGGAAGTTGCACGACAGCGTCCTGGCCCACAAAGCCGCCAATTGTGGACGAGGCCAACTGCACGGACGGGGCCACGTCCGTCACTTCAATTTTCTGATTCACCTGGCCGACCTGCATCTTGAAGTTGAGCAGTTGTTGAGCGCCGACCGTCAAGGTGATGCCGCTCTGTACCGAGGTAGCAAATCCGGGAGCGGACACGGTGATTTCGTACTTACCCGGCAACAGGTTGGGCGCAGAGTAAAAGCCCGCAGAGTCAACGGTTACAGACCGGGCCTCCCCCGTGCTTTGGTTCTTGATCGCGACTTGAACGTTGGGGATGATCGCGCCGCTAGAATCAGTCACCGTGCCAGAGAGGGTCGCGCCGGAGACCTGGGCATCGGCGGGCAAGGGCAGAATTGCAAAGAGGACGATGGCCAGGAGTGGAACAAACGCACTGGCGAGATTTTCCCAACTTCGATTGCGCACGACAATACCCCCTCGGTTTTGCTTCATGGCAAATCCAGAAACCACCACAAGGATGGTTGCAAACCAACAACTGCCTTAGCTGGGTGTATCCAAATTCTCTGCCGCCACCAACGCTCAAATTTCGTCCACACCGGTCCCTGGGATTTGCGCGTCTGGTTTGCTGTTTTTTGCCAGACTGCAAGTGAGCTATAATCTTTTGCCCAGGGGCTTTCGTCGTTTCCAAGGTGCTGCGGCAGGAACCCTAGAGGTTCTGGCGGCAGAAAGTCTTGTGGAATCGCCAAAAGAAATCTTAAGAATTTCCTTTTTCGATAGTAATGGCAACTCCAGTCAAGCATCTCTACGAGTTCGGGCCCTTTCAGCTCAACCCCCCAGAGCGTCTCCTGCTCTGCGACGGCCAGCCTATCCCCATGACTCCCAAGGCCTTTGACCTCCTGGTTGCACTGGTGGAGAGAGGCGGACACCTGGTCGAGAAGGAGGAACTGCTGAGGGCCGTGTGGCGCGGCTCGATTGTGGAGGAAGGTAATCTTTCAGTCACGGTTTCGTTCCTCAGGAAGGCCTTGAACGACGATCGCGGCTTGCACAAGTACATCGAGACGATATCCGGCCGTGGTTATCGTTTTGTCGCCGATGTCCGGGAAGTGGACGAATCGGACAGTATGCTTGCCCGGCCTCGACTGGACGATCATCGAGCGACCAGGGGAGAGAACGCGGTTCCGGAGCAGGTCCCGGCGGTTGTGCCAACCACCCCTCCGAAGGAATTCCCCCGCTGGAGCATTCTGGTAGCTGCGCTCGTCTTGGTCACATTGTTGGTCTTGGTCAGGGTGGTGCTCCGGCGTGGGAGTGGAACTCTCCAAACTCAAGGTCCGACGACGATTCAATCGCTAGCCGTTCTCCCGTTCCGAACCCTGGGCGCAAAGGGCGGCGACGAATACCTGGGACTCGGAATGGCTGATGCTTTGATCACCCGGCTCGGCAACACAGGGAAGATCATCGTCCGACCTACGAGTTCCATTCAAAAGTATGCCGGAGAGGATGTCAGCCCCCAGGCCGCCGGCCGGGAGCAAGGGGTCGAAGCAGTACTCGACGGACGCATTCAACGACAAGCTGATCGCGTTCGTCTGACCGTACAACTCATCCGGGTGCGCGACGGTGTGCAACTCTGGGGTGAGACCTTCGACCGGGAATTCACCAATATTTTTGCCCTGGAGGACGCACTTTCGGAGCGCGTCGCCCAATCCATCAGCTTGAAACTGACCGGCGAAGAAACTCGACGGCTAACCAAACGCTCGACCGAGAGACCAGACGCGTACGAAGCCTACGTGAAGGGCCAGTATTTCTGGAATAAACGAACCGACAAGGGAATGAAAAAGGGCCTCGAATACTTCCGTCAGGCCGTTGCTCTCGATCCAACGTTTGCGGAAGCATATGTCGGCATCGCGGATTCCTATGCCACGCTAGGGCTTTATGCGGTGCTCCCGCCAAAGGAGGCTTTCCCGGCCGCCAAGGAAGCCACGAAGCGCGCTCTGGAAATGGACGACGGACTTGCCGAAGCCCATGCGACGTTGGGATTTATCAACTTCTATTTCGACTGGGATCCAGTTGCTGCCAACAACGAATTTCACCGCGCCCTGGCTAGCAACCCCAACTATGCCATGGCCCATTCCTGGTACGGCGAAAACCTGGTGGCCATGGGGCGATATCCGGAAGCAGTTGCAGAGGCGCAGCGCGCTTTGGAAGACGATCCCCTCTCGCTGATCATCGGCAGCAATGCGGGATGGACCTTGTCGCTGGCAGGCCAGGGCGACCGGGCAATTGAAATCCTTAAAAAAGCCATCGAGATCGATCCCACCTTTCCGCGCGCTCACTATCGGCTGGGGAGAGCGTACGAGCAGAAGAAATTGTACGCAATGGCGATCTCCGAACTGGAGCAGGCCGTGAGCCTCTCCGGAGGCGATGCCTGCTATGAGGGTTCGCTCGGGCACGTCTATGCAATCTCCGGGAACACGAAGCAGGCCCGAGAGGTTCTACAGGACCTGGAAGGCCGCACTGCGAAGTATGTGCCGGCCTATGCAATTGCGCTCGTTCATGCTGGACTTGGCGAGAATGATCAGGCCATGACCTGGCTGCAAAAAGCTTATGAGGATAAATCCACGTCCATGGTCTTTCTGAAAGAGGATCCCGAACTCAACGGCCTTCATACGGATCCACGATTTCAGCAGCTATCCCAGCGCGTCAATTTCTGACGGACGATCCCACTCAGGCGTAAAGCGCTAACTGCGCGGTCCGATGCAGCCTGTCGCGCTTAGTGCACGTTCTTATCCAGCCAGTTCATAAAGAACTTCGCGATGCCGGTGCTGTTTTTTTCGGACATCATCTGATGGCCATTTCCCGGCAGCCCGACATCTTCAAGGTTCACGTATTCGGTTTTAACGCCGGCCTGATTCAGCCACTTGGCAGTGCAGTGTGCGTATGGCCGATGATAGCTGGCCTCTCCAGACGCGTTGAGGATCGGAATACCTTCCAGGTTGATCAGTTTGCGCGCCGGTTCCTTCTGGATCCAGCAGGGATCGAGATCAGGCCCATCGGCTTTGTCTTGCCGTACGGTCTGCAATTCAGAGGCGTCTTTAATCGGGGGATCGTAGTGAACTGGGAAGTTTGTGAGGCCCCAGACGCGGCCAGGACCTCGGGCATCCAATTCAGCGTTCTCGATAGGGGGGCCCCAGGGCTCGGCTGCGATGATGCCCTTGATGAGTTTCGGCCGGGCATCGGCAAGCAGCCAGCCCGAAGTTGCTAATCTCGAATGGAGAAGAAGAATCACGGGTTGTTGGATCAAATCCACCAACTGTACAAGCGCGTCCGCGGAAACCAATTCCATGTCATCAGCCGATGGGAACCCGAGTTCAGTCTTGGCGAAATAATCAAATACCGGATCGCCGATCTTGCCTTTGTTCGGCCCATCGCTCGGCCACTGCGTGTATTTTTTCGCTTGGGGCCAATCGCGCTTCGGGTTTGTGGGTGGATGGCCACCCGTCCAAACCTCTTCCATCAGGGCACCTGTACGTGGCGGAGTTAACTCGCCATCCATTCCTGGAACGTAAGCGGCGCGGCCGCGCCCCGGAAAATCCATCATGTAGACGGTGTAACCCTGGTTAACGAAATCGTATGCCCAGCCTGGCCGCCCGTCTGGCGTTTGCAGCAACGCGATGTCGGTTTGGCCCCCTCCCGCCTCTACGAACAGGATCGGGTATGGATGCCGGATTTTCTTTGGCACCCACACATCGACAAACATCGCACCGCGCATCCTCTCCTTGCCGGCTTCGCCCACCCACTTGCCGCCAACGTAGAAATGCCCTTGCCGTCCGATGTTCTCGGTAGAAAACGTCGGAATCGATGGGGGAGGAGGCGAACCTGCCGCAGGGTCAGCACTCTCTGCATTGAGAACAAATACGGACAACATCGCCAGCACGACTACGATCAACATCCCATTCTTCTTCATGGTTATCCTAGGGTCTCCAGATTCGGCCGAATTGCGCATAAATGGACGCCGCACGCTGAACAGTCAATTACCTTAATGCCTGGGTCAATGTCAATAAATAGAGAATGGGATGTGGAAATGCCAGCAGCCGACCGCGTTCTCCGAGCTCTTCAGCTAAACTGATTGGCCATGAGTCAACGTCTGCAGGGCAAAGTTGGAATCGTGACCGGTGCGGGCACCGGAATTGGGCGCGCATGCGCAATCGCTTTGGCGAAAGAGGGAGCGCGTGTGGTGCTCGCGGGCAGACGAAAGGATCGCATCGAGCAGGTAGGGAACGCGATCGGCGACTTGGCGTATGCGATTCCCGTGGATGTTTCCGAGCCGAGCGAAATTCGTCGCTTGCTGGACGAGGCAGTGAAGCAATTTGGCGGATTGAACTTTCTGCTGAACAATGCCGGTGTCTTGCACATGGGAAATGCGGAGCAGATTACCGAAGAGCAATGGGACCAAACATTTCATATCAACGTGCGTGCCGTCTGGCTGCTCTCGCGGGCCGCGCTCCCTCCGATGAGAATAGCGGGCGGCGGCTCGATCATAAACATGGCTTCCACTCTCGGACTGGTCGGCGCTCCCAACCGCGCCGCGTACGCCCCATCGAAGGGTGCCGTAGTTCAATTAACCAAGAGCATGGCGATCGATCACGGGCATGAAAATATCCGCGTAAACGCGATTTGCCCATCGTTTGTGGAAAGCGAACTCACAGCGGGGATCCTCGGCCAACTGAGCAATCCGGCGGCCGCATTAAAGCAAAGAACCGCCGCGCACCCTATTGGCCGACTCGGAACGCCGGAAGATATTGCAGGTTTGGCCGTCTATCTGGCAAGCGATGAATCGTCATGGGTGACGGGAGCGATACTGCCGGTCGACGGAGGCTATCTCGCCGCGTAATGGATTCCGAATAACGCTCACTTCGCAAGCGGGCCGGGATGTATGCCTTCGCCCAGCACAAAGCTTGATCCTACGGTGCCAACAACCGCCGATGATCGCGGCAGAGCGAGTCTCTCCCGGATGCGATATACAGCTTCAATGCCCGTGCAATGTGCGCCGACCAGGTTCGCCACTTTGAAATCCTTCATCTTGTCGGCAGTCCAATTGAGTTGCTCGTCGGTTGCTGGGAAGAGATGAAGTCCGCCGATGATCGCTGCGACAGGCGCGTTCGGGAATTCCGTTCGGGCAAAAGTAAGTATGTTGATGATTCCTGCATGCCCGCACCCGGTGATCACAACGAGTCCCTCTCGAGTGTTCAGCACCAGGGATTGGTCCTCCGGAATCGTGTCCTCTACCAATCCAGCTGGTGTTTGCACCTTTCCAGTACTGCTCCAGTTATGCTCTGGATACTTACGAGGCACGGGTCCTGTCAGCCATGCGCCCGGTAATATTTCTGATCCCGTTTCGTGCTCAATGAACTTTCCTCCCGTCGCTTCATATTCCTTTTTCAAGGCGATCATGCTGTTATCTTCGCCTTGTTGGTCCGGACGGCTGTAAAAAATCCCGCGTGCGACGTGAACGATCGACAACGCCGACGGATTCTTCTTCATCATCTCCGTGCGAAGAGTCATCAGACCGCCGACATGGTCCCAATGATTGTGGGTCAGGATCACTTCTTTAACGTCGGATAGGTCAATCTTCAAGTCGCGCGCGTTTTGCAGCACGGTATCGGGATGGGCTCCGGTATCGAGGAGAATGCGATGATCATCGGCCTCGATCAACGCCGAGAATCCCCACTCGCCCAGTCCCGTTGTATTGCCCACCAACATGGTTGAGAGCAGGGTCACCTTGAGCGCATGAATCTGCGGAGGGCTCGGAACGCCTCCAGTTGCACCACCTTGAGTTTCGGAGGACCGGGCCTGCACAATCGAAAAACATAGAGCGATCAGGGCTACAGAACTGAATATCCAGCGACGGCGTGAAACTTTGTCCATGTTTTCTCTCTCATTCCCTCAATCGAATTTCCTGACGCTACCACCATCGAAGTTCACAAGCAAGGCAACGCCGGTTCCACGCGGACGGTTGATATAAGAATTGACAACGCTCTGTGACCACCGTATTGTTTTGCGAAATCAAAGCGCTGCAATCTGAATCTCTAGGTTGGCTGGATTTCCGAAAGGAAGAAATCAATGGGCGACGCAAAGAAAGACATGGTTTCGAGGCGAGGATTCCTGGGAATGGGGTCAGCCGCGCTAGCTGCTGCGGGAATGCTAACGGCAGATGCGGCCGGGCAGGAACAGCATCCTTACCCCACGAAGGGCGATCGAAGCGCCAGCGCTCCCGGCCCCGGCAATTCAGCCATTGATGCGCAGAACCCCGACTCTTTTTTGCCACCGCCCAGCGATGCGGGCGGCGTCCAGACGTTCAAATACCCTTTTGGTCTTTCTCACAAACGGATGCAAGACGGTGGATGGTCGCGGGAAGTCACGCTGCGCGAGCTTCCAATTTCGAAGTCGATTGCCGGCGTCGACATGAGACTGACGGCAGGAGGCATACGCGAGTTGCACTGGCACACCGCCGCCGAGTGGGCCATCATGCTCTACGGCAATGCGCGCATCACGGCGGTTGATCTCGAGGGCAAGAGCTTTGTCGCTGATGTGACCGAAGGCGACCTCTGGTATTTTCCCACGGGGATTCCGCACTCCATTCAGGGATTGAATCCTGACGGCGCCGAGTTTCTGCTGGTGTTTGATGATGGCAACTTCTCCGAATATGAAACCGTGTTGCTCACCGACTGGATGGCCCATACGCCGCATGACGTGCTCTCGGCGAACTTCGGAGTCAGTCAGCTGGCCATGGAAAAAATGCCGCGTAAGGAGAAGTTTATTTTTCAAGCGGCCGTCCCCGGTCCCTTGGCCACAGATCAGAAGGCCGCCGCCGGCGCGCTCGGTTCATCGTCTCAGGATTTTGCGTTTCGCGTAGCCCAGCAACCGGTCTCGAAACGCACCAAGGGCGGGGAAGTGCGAATCATCGACTCCAGCAAGTTCAAAGTGTCGACGACAATGGCGGCTGCCATCGTCACCGTTCATCCCGGAGGGATTCGTGAATTGCATTGGCATCCCAACGCCGACGAATGGCAGTACTTCATCAGCGGCACTGGCAGAATGACTGTGTTCGCTACTGGAGGCCGGGCCCGTACCATGGACTTTCAGGCAGGAGACGTTGGCTATATCCAAAAGACGTTGCCACACTATGTGCAAAACACCGGCGACACCGATCTCAAATTTCTCGAAATGTTTAAGAGCAATGCGTATCAAGATCTGGCGCTATCGGAATGGCTTACGCATACTCCGCCAGAGCTGGTGATCGCCCACTTGGGAATCGATCAGGCTACGCTCGATGCGTTGCCAAGAGAAGAAGTAGTGGTGATGCCGCAACGCTGAGCGTCTGCTTCCTGGTTTTATCGGCGTGGCTCGGGAATACTCGGCCACTGTGACTGTCCACTACTCGTCGCCCTGTATGGGCGCTTTCTCGAATGAAGAAGTTCGGCATCAATCCCGCGCAGTGCGCAGTTGAACGGGTTCAGCCGTGAAAGCAGTGCGTTTGAGCCCTGTGGCAACTCGGCAACGCGGTGCACGAGGTGAAATTCTCCAGGCCAGCATTTCCCAGTGTGCTCGTCGCTTTGGGTGAACATGGTCACGGCAATTCCGTTCTCATTTTCAAGGATGGACTCGAGCTGCCACATTTTTGTAGGCACGAATTCATGGGCGGGACGTGCGAGCATATTTGGCGCGAACGCGGAGAACTGAAGCAATCCCCGACGAGTTCGACCTCCGCAAGTTGGATCGCGACAAGCTTCTCTATATACGTGCAAAAATATCCACGACCTGTAAAGTTCGAACCGCTTGAGTTGCTGGCTCGTAACGGTGATGTTCTTTCGAACGGGGAGTCGTCCGCTTCGCGTGAAATCAAAGGGTAGCAGCTCTTAATGAAGTGGTAGAGTCTCGTGCGGGTGCTTTCTTATGACTTGGCAATGGGCTCTTAGCCCGACAATCGCCGGCAAAGCGCTTCACGGGCAAAATGACAATGCACTGTGGAAATCCGAGAAGAGTGACACACTTTCTTACACAGTTGCACATTCGTCATTTGGGATGAAAAGGGAACATGGCCACAAACATGTCGTGAAATCAGGTACTTGCATATTGAGCCGGGATGGCGGAACTGGCAGACGCAGCGGACTCAAAAGCGGATGCTACTTATGTCTTAAGTATAAGTAAATAAATAAGATAATTGCGTGACGGCAGACGTAGCGGATTTTTATAGCTTAAGTGCTTGAGGACACTGGCTATCCAGGGCGGCACAAATTCGCGGACTCCTGTTCATGTGGTAAGCCCGACCCCAAGCCTAGCTAGAAGCCCATGATTCATCGGTGATGGTAAGCGCGTCTCTCTGTACCGATGTTCACGGCACGCCCGCACGCACTTGCTCAATTTCTCGTTGACGAACGGTCCTGATCTTCACTGCAGGAAAGATCAAGAAGCCTTGAAGCGGTACCGGTTTATCCACCTGTACCTGATCCCGGCCGAAGGGGATCCGCTTCCGGCCGTCGGCACCGCCGTCCGCGGCGCCGTCGAGGACGACCGCCGGACCGCGCTGATGCGCACGCACTCCGGCCTGCACGTGCTGTGCGGCGTGGTGTTCCGCGACTTCGGCGCGCTGGTGACCGGCGGCAACATGGAGCCGCTGACCGCGCGGATGGACTTCGACCTGCCGGAGGTCCCGCCCGGCTTCCGCGAGGCCGTCGAGGCGGCGTGCAACACTGAGATCCAGGCCGGCCTGCGCATCGACGTCCGGGTGCTGCCGCGGGACGAGGCGTTCGCCCTGCCTGACATCATCCGCACCGCGACCAACCTGGTGCCGCCGGAGGTCAAGGAGGTGCGGATCGTCGACATCGTAGGCCTGGACCAGCAGGCCGACGGCGGCACGCACGTCGCCTCCACCCGCCAGGTCGGCCGGATCGAGGTCGTCAAGATGGAGAGCAAGGGCAAGGGCTTCCGCCGCCTGCGCATCCGCATCGCGGACTAGCGTCTTGCCCGATCCGGTTCCCGGGTATGCCAGCACGATGAAGCATCGAGCCGGCTATCACCGGAACGATGGAGCATCGAGCCGGCTGGGCCTGACCGCCTGAGAGCCTGGACCTGACCGCCTGAGGCCTGGACCTGAACGCCTGAGGCCGGTCAGTGGTCAGCCGGTGTTCTGCAGGCCGGCCGCGACGCCGTTCACGCTGAGCAGCAGCAGCCGTTCCAGCCGCTCCCGGTCGTCGTCACCGGTCGCCGGCTCCTCCTCGCGCAGCGCCGCGAGCGCCCGCAGTTGCAGGTAGGAGAGCGCGTCCACGTAAGGGTCGCGCAGCGCGACCGCGCGGGACAGCACCTGCCGGTCGGCCAGCAGCCGGTCGTGCCCGGTGACGGCGAGCACCAGCCGCCTGGTCAGGTCGTACTCGGCGAGGACGAGCTCGGTCAGGTCGTCGCGGCCGCCGAGGGCGAGGTAGCGGGCGCCGATCAGCCGGTCCGTCTTGGCCAGGCTCATCTCGGCGTTGTCGAGCAGCACGCCGAACAGCGGCCACTCGCCGTACGCGCGGCGCAGCACCTCGATGCCGTCGGCGTCGGCGATGGCGGCCAGCCCGCTGCCCAGCCCGTACCAGCCCGGCAGGTTCAGCCGGGTCTGCGACCAGGCGAAGACCCACGGGATCGCCCGCAGGTCGGCCAGGTCCATGGCGGGCACCGCGCCCCTTCGACCGTTGGAACCCGAAGGGACCAGCCCGCGCTTGGCCGGCCGGGAGCCGATGCGCAGCCCGCCGATCTCGCCGAGCGGGCTGATCCGCGCGAACCAGT
>CAWKAZ010000006.1:0-335367 GCA_963847715.1 Terriglobia bacterium | reverse complement strand
AGAATGATTGAAGTACGGCTTCATGGAAAACACTCTCCTGCGCCTGGTGCAAAAGCAAATCCCCAACGCAAACCCTGTCCACCGGTTAGGCCGAGCCACAACCGGCATCGTTCTCTTCGCCAAAACACCGCAGGCCGCCTCTAAACTAAGCGCGGACTGGAACACACCCAGAATTCAAAAAATCTATTGGGCGCTGGCTCAAAACATTGCCGAGCACGACGCCTACGAAATCCTCACACCCATCGGACTTGTACCGCACCCGCGCATCGGCTTGGTGTGGGCCGCCAACCCGAGTGGCAAGCCGTCAAAGTCATTGGCGAAGGTGATCTCACGGACACCAAGCAGCACGGCGTCAACCGGGACAGCAGGCACCACAACATTTGAGGTAAGCCTAGGTTCGGGACGCTCTCATCAAATCAGAATCCATCTGGCATGCATCGGCCATCCGCTGGTAGGCGATCCTCTGTACGGATTATCCGGACAGCCTCTTGAAAATCTCCCCGGCCTCCCCGGCGATGGAGGATATTTCCTGCACGCCCGATTTCTAAAATTCCACCACCCCATCACTGGAGAACCAATCAATCTTGAGGCAGCTTTGCCGTCTGGATTCGCGTTGCAGTAGTAGGCGAACGGGGCCCACGAATTCGGGGACAGACGATGTAACCCCACTCGTGGTCATGCAAAGGGCGTCGTGCGGCGGGCCGACCACCGGCAAGTGTATGGCCTAGCTGAATTGGGGTCAGTTCCGGCAGTCTCCGAATTTGTCATGGCGTCATTTCAGTACCCGCATTGTACCGGTGTTCGTTTGCTGTATGGCTGGATGCTCTTTCAGCCAGACCGCCGCCCGCTCTTTGGCCTGTGCCACTTCTTCAGGCCGCATCTTGCCCTCTAAGATCGTGAGTAAATCCCCTCGCGCTGTGCCACCCCACTGGGTGATCGTCGCCCATTGATAGCTAGAAAGGTAGTCCCTTTGGGTTCCTTGTCCATTCAAATAGGCAAGAGCAAGATAGAACTGCGCTTCAGGGACTCCAGCGTTGGCAGCTTTGGTGAAGAATTCGAGGGCTTTGTTCAGGTCTTTCTGAGTCCCAATTCCGTTCATGTACAGCTTCGCTAGCACTAGCTCGCCCGCGTGACTCCCGGCTCCGGCGGCGAGTCCATACCAATGGAACGCGTCGGCAGGGTCTTTCTCCACACACGTTCCCGTCATGGAATATGCTCCTAGGTTCGTCATCGATACAGTGTCGCCCTTTTCTGCAGCCTTTCTAGTCCATTCGATGCCACGCTTGCAGTCATTCTCGACGCCTGCGCCTGCACAGTACATGTTGCCGAGATTCCCCATGGCTTGAACTGATCCACCCTCAGCGGCTTTTTTGTACCACTCAGCCGCCGTCTGGTCATTCTGAGATACGCCATTTCCGTGATGGTAGAAATTTGCAAGATTAAACTGGGCGTCGTGGTTGCCCTGCTCAGCAGCTTTCGTCATCCACTGCGCTGCGAGGTTTGTGTCTTTGGGCCGTCCGTCTCCAACTAGATATGCGAGGCTTACCTTGACCTGTGCATCTGCGCTACCTGCTTCTGCATCCCGCAGGAGTGCATTCCATTTCTCCTCACCTTGCGAGACGTATTGCTGTTCTGGAGGTTTCTGGTGCGCGTCAGTCCATTTGCGACATCGTGTCTCCACCTCGGAGCGTTTTTCGGGCGGGAGTGAGTCCCTGAGCTTGTCACGAAGTTCAATGATTCGCTGTTCCGATGAAGTAGATGCGACGCAGACCCAGAAATAGGCTTCAGCGTCGTCCTTGGGTACTCCATCCCCACTGTGGTAGATGTTGCCGAGATTAAATTGGGCATGTCCGATACCGAGTTCAGCGGCTTTGCGCCACCATTTAATCGCTTCAGGGATGTTCTTCGGCACACCCGTGCCCGAGGAATACGCCTGTCCGAGGTTGTACATCGAACCCGTGTTGCCCTGCTCTGCTGCCTTTTGAAACCAGCGCACAGATTCCGTCTCGTTCAGTGCCACTCCAACTCCATGCAGGTAGCAGTACCCAACGTCATGCTGAGCTTGTGCATTCCCTTGGTCTGCCGATTTAGAGAGCCATTGAAATGCTTCGCGCTCATCCTTAACCACACCCCTCCCTGCGAGATACGATTCGCCGAGTGCGAGTTGAGAATCGCGATTGCCTTGTTCGGCGGATTTGCGAAGCCACTTGGCTCCCTCTACCTCGTCCTGCGGAACTCCAGCACCCTGGAGATAGAACATTCCTAGGCTGAACTGGGAAGCAGTGTTGCCATTTTCTGCGGCCTTGGTGTGCCATCGCAGACTTTCAGCGGTATCTTTCGGAACACCTATTCCTAAGCCATACGCCGTCCCGAGATTGCCTTCAGCCGTTACATCGCCTTGCTCGGCGGCCTTCTTCCACCAGCGTACGGCTGCGGCTTCGTCTTGTGAAACACCCTCTCCACCCAAGTGATAAAGCGCTGCAAGGTCTGTCTGGGCCTGTGTGTTACCCTGATCAGCAGCTTTGGTATACCATCGCGCGGCTTCAGCGTCGTCTTTCGGAACGCCTTGTCCCGAATGATAGAGGAATGCTAGGTTCCGCTGGCCTTCTGCAAAGCCCTGATCGGCAGCCTTCGTGTACCAGCGAACGGCGGCGGCGTAGTTTTTTGGAACTCCTGCTCCAAGTGAATAAGCAGTTCCAAGGTTAACTTCCGCCGCCATATCACCGTGCTCCGCGGCCTTCTCCCACCACCGCACGGCTTGTGCTTCATCCTTCTCGATTCCTTCACCCAGGTGATACGCCTTGGCAAGGGCCAATTGTGCTTGCACATCACCGTCCTCAGCCTTGTTCTTGAGTTCGGTAATGCTTTGCGCGTACCCGAAGGGCAGTGTCGCGAGCAAACAGAAAAGGGCGCGCAACAAGACATGCCATCGAGTAGCGTGGGTAAGGGCTTCTGTTTTCACGCACAGGAGCTTACTCCTGAATTTGCCATTCTTCCAGATCGGCATCGTAAACGCGCCATTGCGCTTGCGATCTGGACGGTTTCGGATTTTAAAACCGCAGAAGGGGGCCACCGCCAAGTACGCGAATGTGTGGGGCACCCGGCCGCCGCCACGCGGGCGATCCACTTGCCATCCCGGCCCTCCCGTTGCCGCTTGTTTTGCTTTACTGCGTGACTGTGAAGGTCAGGCTAGCGGTCTGGCTGATGCCGCCCGTGACGCCCGCCGTCACTGTGACTGTGCTTGTGCCGGGCGGAGTGCCAGTGTTGCCGCCGCTCCCGCTGCTGCCGCACGAGGGCAGCGCCATCACCAATTCCAGCAGCACAAGCAGACCCAGCAACCGGAGGCCGTGCCGCCTGCGCTTGCCGCGCTCTGCGCCCACAAGCCCCAGCGCCAGCCCTGGGAGCAGCAAAACATAGGCCGCTTGCGTACCGTGCTCGACTCTCCGCAACGCCGTCGACGTCGGAGCGGTGGTAGTGATGGTCAGCGTCGTCGCGGCGGACTTGCCGCCGCTCGGCGTCACTGTTTGGGGACTGAAGCTGCAGCTCGATTCCGCCGGCAGACCGCTGCACGAAAAGCTGACTGCCGAGGCAAAGCCGTTTTCGGGCGTGACCGTGAACGTCGCCGTCCCGCTCTGCCCGGCCACAATCGTCACTGAAGTGGGGCTCGCCGAGACCGTGAAGCTAGGCGGAGGCGGCGTGAGCTTGAAGACCGTACCGTAGTAATTGGGTCCGCCGCCGTTGGTTGTCCCATAGAAATTTCCAGAAGCGTCTTCGATCACGCCTCCTTGGGGTGGCGAGCCGTCGCTGCAAGCGATGGAGCCCGAGCTTGGCGCGCAAAAGCTGTAGAGCACGGTCTCTGTGTAGCCGGTGCCGCTGGGCGTAAGCTCAAAAACTGTGCCACCGTCACCATTCTGATCATGAATGCCACCACCGAACGTCGTTCCGTAGAGGTTGCCTGAGACGTCTTCGATCAAGCCGGACGAGGGCTCATAGCCGTCCGTGCAGCCGGTTTGCATACAAAAGCTGTACAGCACACTCTCGCCGTAGCTGCCGTCGCTGTTCGGCGCCAGCCTGAAGACCGTACCGCCAGTAGTTGTGCCTATGGTTGTGCCGCCATACCCGGTCGTCCCATAGAGGTTGCCGGAAACGTCTTCGATCAGGCCTTCCCCGGGATCGTCGCCGTCCGTGCAGCCGCTTTGCGAACAAAAGCTGTATAGCACGCTCTCACTGTAGCTGCCGTCGCCATTTGGGGCCAATTTGAACACTGTGCCGCAGCCGATCGTGTTGCCACAATAGGAACTAATGACACCTCCATTGGAGGTTGTCCCATACAGATTTCCGGAGGCGTCTTCGATCAGGCCTGATGACGGCGACTCGCCGTCCGTGCAGCCGCTTTGAGAACAAAAAGTGTAGAGCACGCTCTCGCTGTAGGTGCCGTCGCCGTTCGGTTTCAGCTTGAAGACTGTACCGCCAGTAGTTGTGCGGTCGCCGAATGGTATCGTTGCGCCGCCTTGCCAAGTCGTCCCATAGAGATTGCCGGAAGCGTCTTCGATCAGGCCGACCAGGGGATTAGCGCCGTCCGTGCAGCTCATGCCACCTTGCGCGCAAAAGCTGTACAGCACGCTCTGACTGTAGCTGCCGTCGCCATTTGGAGCCAGCCTGAAGACCGTGCCGCAACTACCGTTGTAACAATTGGAACTATAATTGGCGCCGCCGTTGGCGGTCGTCCCATAGAGGTTGCCGGAAGCGTCCTCGATCAGGCCTGCAACGGGGTTAGCACCGTCCGTGCAGTTGGTACCTCCTTGAGAGCAGAAATTGTAGAGCACGCTTTCGGTGTAGCTGTCATTGCCATTCGGCGTCAGCTTGAAGACTGTTCCAAAAAGTTGGCTAGCACCGCCAGCGCTGGTCGTTCCATAGAGGTTGCCGGAAGCATCTTCGATCAGGCCAGCCTCGGGAGAAGCTCCATTCAAGCAGCCGGGTTGCACACAAGCGTTGGAAAAACCGTATAGAACGCTCTCGGTGTACGCGGCGGACGCGGTCTGCGCGCTCGCCGCCCGGCGCGGTCGGTGGAGGTGTCCTTGCCCCGGTCTGTTGGCCGGAGGAAGCGAGCCAGCGCCCTGCGAACCGCGCCAGGACGGCGCTGAGGCGCCACCAGTCTGGGCCTGCGCTGGGACGTACAGCGTGCCCACGAGCGCCAGCGCCACAAGCAAAACTCCCCGAACGCTTCCACGATCCGCTCTTGCCCAAATCGGCGTGTACACTCTTTTCTCCTGCCTTTGCTTTTGACTTACTATGTCGGGCCGAATTATATACCTGCTATATACCTACTGTGGGCGGGCCAGCCGCATGAACTCATAACTCCGTCCGCCCGCTCGGCGTAGATATCCAGTGTTGGCCGGTGATTGTTCTGGCCACGCTAACTAGGAGAGGCGGCGTGCCGCGAGTTGCTGCTTCAAGATGACCTCTTTCTCAAATATCAATAAGCATATGGCGGGCGGGCCCGCCTTTCGCGATGGAATTCTAACTCCGACCGTTTGTTGCGAGAAATCTATTACAATCACTCGCGAAAGCAGAGGCCACTGTCATGCGTCAGTTTCTAATCCCAATTACGCTAGTTATCGCTGTGATGTTCTCGGTGTTCGCAATGGCTGCTGAGACACCCGACTTCTCAGGTACTTGGGTTCTCAACGTCGCAAAGAGCACGCTTCCGAAGGACAGCGCGACCAAGTCCGAGACAATCGTCATTGAAAACAAGAAGTCGGCAATTGTTTTCCATTACAAAACCGACGGCAAGAAGTCGACGGAAACCTACACCCCGGATGGAAAGAAACGCGCTTCGATGAAAATGTCGTCAGGTCAACTGAATTCGAGCGCGAGCTGGCACGACTCAGTGCTTGTCATCGAATCCACGCTGGATATAAAAATCCCTAACGCGACTGTCGTTGTCACGGGACTTAAGCCCGTCGTCGATACGTGGACGCTGACGGCTGAAGGTCGAACTCTCACTCACGAAGCAGACGACCACAAAGAGATTTACGTCTACGAGAAGCAATAGACGTCGCACCCGAGGCTGTGGTGGCTTCGGAAGGCCGGGCCACCCGCCAAGTAGTTTGGGGTCACTTCCGTCTGTCCCCGAATTTCCGAAACCTGGGTGCTTGCACTGTACTTACTGTCTCCCCTTTAGCACATGATGCGCAGCAACGGCAAGGAACATGTGGCACTCACTGGTAGAGTAGCGTCGATACGTTGCTGAATCGTGGAGATGACGCCGAAAATTCCCCGGCTATCTGTCCTGCGCTGGGTGCCAGATGTGCAGAATTTCAACGGCATCGTCCTTCACGCGATAGGCGATGATATGCGGCAAGCGGCGCTGCAATAATTCGCGGGTGCCTTCCTCACGTCCGTTGCGTCCACGCAGCGGGAACTTTTTTAATGACTGGGCAGATTTACGGATTTCAATGACAGTGGGCCGGGCTAAATGAGGTTCGTGTTCTTTGAGGTAGTCGTAGATGTTTTGCAAGTCCGCTGCGGCTGTGGGGGTCCAGCGAATACGCATCAGGAGTTGAGCATCCGCTCGATGCGTGCTTCCATCTCTTCCTCTTCGATAAACTCGCCCCGGTCGGCCTGCGCGATGCCCGCGCGCACGGCGGCACGAAATCGCGCGTCCTGCTCAAGCAGACGCAAGGCCGCATCCTTCACCAACCGCTCAGTATCCGTACCCGCATGACTGGCGACTTGAGCTAACTGCGCTTCTTGCTCGGGGGTGAAATGGACTTCCATACCTGCCAGTCTAGGATGGCGAGTTTAAGCTGTCAACGAGGCGTTGTGCACTCACCCCCAAAGTTTCTGGACGGCCTGATCGCAGCCAGCGAGGAAGACCGGGGACAGGTCCCCGGTCTTTTTAGGCCCTGACAATCATCAACACTCCAACCTCTTATTTCGCCTGCGCTAGCCCCGCAACAACCGCGGCAACTTTATCGAGTATCTGGTTCCAGCCCTCCATTTGACCGCTATTTTTCGCGCTCTCCATGGGTTCATTTCCAATGAAGGTGAGTTTCGTCTGGCCTTTTCCGAGATCCTCAAAGATGGTCACGTCGTAGGCACCGTCGATGGCCTCATGTTCTATTCCTAATTGCGCAGGGTCAACCTTGTTTCCCTTCGAGTCGGAAAAGTACATCAAGGAAACGATCTTTTCTTGGGGAACAATCTCGTGGTATTCAACCGCATTCCAGAACTCTTGCCCATCTGGCGTTCTCATGCAGAGGAGAGATTTTCCGCCCACGCGAAAATCCATCTGGCAAACGGGCGCAGTAAAACCCTTCGGCCCCCACCACTGCATCACATATTTCGGGTCTGTCCACGCTTTCCAAACCAATTCGCGTGGGGCATCAAAAACTCTTGTGACAACCATCCGCTCGATTTCGTTAGCTGTGTTTTTTGTCATCTCTGATCTCCGTTCTTTTTCATTTCGTTCACAACTACCTCCAGCTTGTCGAAACTCTCTTCCCAGAACCGGCGATAGCTAATCGCCCAGTCGCTGACCGTCTTGATCGCAGCTGGCCTAAGCGTGCACACACTCTCTCGTCCACGCTTCGTCTTGACCACAATCCGCGCCCGCACCAGGTAGGCAATATGTTTTGAAATCATCTGCTGCGAGAGTGCAAACGGTTCCGTCAATCCATGCACAGAGGCAGACCCACGGGAGAGTCGTTCGATCATGGCCCGCCGGGTTGGATCAGACAAAGCGGCGAACGTTGTACCTAATTTATCCACAACCGTATGGTAGTGGATTATCTGTCAATGTCAAGTGTGAATTTTGCGATCCCTGATTTCTGTTTGCCGATCCCAGGCGTGCCAAGCGTTGGCCGGCAAGAGCAGCTGCTTGAAATACTGGCTCGTGGGTATCGGTCGTTATGCATGTAGTTCCACCTGCCGCGAAAATGTGTTTACAATTAAGCCATGCAGGAGCCATTCACCCGCGACCGCATTATCGAGGCTCTCCAGGCGATGCCGCCAAATGCCACCATCGACGATGCTATTGAACGGCTCGTATTTTTGGCGAAAGTCGAAACCGGGTTGGCCGAGCTTGATAGGTCGGAAGGCATTCCGCACGATCAGGCCAAGCGTCGCTTTGGGCTGTAATTCTATGGTCGCCACAATCGCTGCGCGATCTTGACGCTATCCGCGAATACATTGCCAAAGATTCTGAGCATTATGCAGGTCTGACCGTCGTGCGAATCTTCTCTGCTGTCGAGCAGTTGATCCGTTTCCCCCGCTCGGGACGTATTGTGCCAGAGCGAGATGAACCTGAAATTCGCGAAGTCATCGTTGGACGTTTTCGCGTGGTGTACAGGGTTCAAGATGAGTTGATTGAAGTCGCAACCGTTTTTAGGGCAGCAAGAGAATTCCCAGAGAAATTCTAAGGTGTGGGATAGGTGGCCCATCCAAAGCCTGCGCTGAGCCTGTCGAATGGGCTCGCGCTACACTGGAAGAGGCACGGCACCCCGACCTCCCCTTCAAAATGATCCTCTTTCTCAAACATCAATAAGCAGTATGGCAAGCAGTTGCTCCTCGTCGATCGCAGGCAGCGGACGCGTCGGCGATCTCCACCACGAGTTCGGAGCCTTGCAGCGGAAAATGTCCGACCCTGACAAGGCTGGCGACATGGACCGCATCCTTGATCGCTTCCGCCAAAAAACGCTTAACTTATTGATTTATAAATACTTTACAGCTAAGTTCTTATTCCTCAAAGACCTGGCGTTTTTCACGCGCTAAGTCTTTCATTCTTAAAGACCGCACCTAGAGGGGTCCAAACGTCCCAGCGCCCAGCGCGCGTGTTCGGCGACAACTGGTTCCGCATCTTCGCAGAGTTCCTTCAGCGTCGGCAGAAACTTCTTGTCGCCGCTGTTTCCCATGGCAATCACTGCATTCCGCCGCAATCCAGAAAGCTTGGCGCGGCGAACGGGTGAGCCGCGAAAGACCTCGCGGAACTCTTCCGCCTTCATCTGAACTAGCCAGTCGAGCGTCGGATTCACCAGCCCTTCGCGCGCCTCGAACTCCACCGCCGAAGTCACAGGCGCTTTGCGGTTCCAGGGGCAAACGTCCTGGCAGATGTCGCACCCGAAGACGTGTCGTCCCATCCCTTCCCGCAGTTCTTCGGGAATCTCGCCGCGCTTTTCAATCGTGAGATACGAAATACACAGCCGAGCGTCGAGCACTCCAGGCGCTGTGATCGCTTCCGTCGGACAAGCGGCAATGCAGCGTGTGCACTTTCCGCAACGATCTGGCGCTGGCAAGTCAGGCACGAGTTCGAGGGAAGTGAGAATAACTCCCAGAAACAGCCACGATCCAAGCTTCTGGTTGATGATGCAGGTATTCTTGCCAATCCACCCGACGCCCGCATACTTGGCGTACACGCGCTCAATCAGCGGACCAGTGTCCACGTACGAACGGAACTGGAGCGAACTTTCGGAGGCGTTGAGTAGTAAGCGCAACTCATCCTCTACCTTCCGCAAGCGTCGGAGAACCGCATCATGGTAATCCTCGCGCGCCCACGCATAGCGCGAAATCCAGCCGACGCTTGCGTCACCGATCTGAGTTGAATACGGATGCGCGGTGTTGTAATTGAGCGCGCACACAATCACGCTGCGCGCCCAGGGAGCGACTCGAGCGAGCGACGCGCGCTTGAGGTTGCCCGCTTCGTCACGGGCTTCCATGTACTTCATGTCACCATGTTTGGCGTCGGCAATCCAGGCAGGGAAGACCCGCAACTCGCCAAAGTCCCGAATCGGCGCTATGCCGCAGAGCTCGAATCCGGTGCGCCGGGCAACCTCCTTGATTCGGGTTGGAAGGTCAGGAAGCAAGTTGGCAATAGCGCTGGAGAGTGCGCCTGCAACAAGAGGCTAACACTTGCCAGATCTGCATGGCACGAAGCCAATCTAGCTCTTGCGGGCGCGAGTCGTTGAAGCTTTCTTTGCGGCTGGCGTGAAGTGTTCGATCCGGTTTCTGCCCTTTTCCTTGGCCGCGTAAAGACCAGCATCAGCCTGGTTCAGCAATAGTTCGATTTCACTCTTCCCCACGCAGGCGGAGACGGCAACTCCCATGCTCATAGTGATGGACTTCTGTTCGCCCGAACAAACCACGGGTGTTTTGCTAATAATTTCACGCAATTCATTGGCCCGCAGTACAGCGTTCGGCAAATCGCAGTTGGGCAGAACCATGAGGAATTCCTCGCCACCGTAGCGTCCAACGCCGTCGTAGACGCGCAACTGCAACTTCAACCGCCGCCCGATTTCGCGAAGCGCCTCATCGCCAAACAGATGTCCGAGTGTGTCGTTGACATTCTTGAAGTGGTCGATGTCGCCCAGAATCACGCCTACCGGCTTGTGGTCCCGGCGTCCGCGCTCTAATTCCCGCTGCAACATTTCGAGAATCTCGCCGCGGTTCATCAAGCCGGTAAGACTGTCATGCGTGGCAGCGTGCCGCATCGATTCCCGCGCGGACACCAGCTCTTCCTGCAAGTCGAGAATCCGCTTGCCGACCAGCAGGCGAGCCTTCAATTCCATTTCGTCGAAGGGCTTGGCCAGGTAGTCGTCCGCGCCCGCTTTCATGGCGTCGAGCATGTTCTGGCGGCCTTCTTTGCTGGTCAGCAGGATGACGTAGACGTAACTGCCACACGAGCCGGCATGACGAATGCGCTGGCACAATTCGATGCCGTCGAGGTCGGGCAGAACCCAGTCCAGCAGGACAAGCTTGGGTGCATCGGGGTGCTCGAGTATCTCCCACGCTGCGGAACCACTCTCCGCCAATGTGACCTCAAAGTCCCAGCTTCGAAGATGGTCACCGATCAGCTTTCGATAGACGGCGGAATCATCGACGACGAGCACTTGCATGAGAGTAGAACCTCCGACCTCCGCTGCATCAAACAACGAATGGTCGCCCATCCATACCCCCTATTTGGCTAGGACAAACCTACACAAAACGCCCAACCTATCATAAGCAACAGCGATGCTTTTCCTGGAGAGGCAAATCGTCACAGCCCGTGTATGCGAAGGTACTCTTGTTAGATCGGCAAAACAGGTTGCGGGTCTTAACTCGGCTGGCCATCTTTCTCCGGCATCCTCCAGAAGTGCAGGTCGGGAAGGTCAAGATATACCGGCGAGATCGTGCGCCTTCCCATCTCCATAGCCATGCACTCGTAAGGGTTGACCGGATTCCGCCTACGGCCTACCATTACCGCCGACGGCACTGAGGCTTCCGGAATGATAGGCCAGACGGTCTCCCACTATCACATCGTCGGAAAGCTCGGCGGTGGTGGCATGGGCGTGGTGTATGAGGCAGAAGACACGCGCCTATCGCGTCATGTCGCCCTCAAGTTCATTCCAGTCGAGATGGTCCACGACAAGAAGTCATTGGATCGCTTCGTTCGAGAGGCTCGCGCTGCTTCGCAGCTGAACCATCCTGGAATCTGCACCATCCACGATATCGACGACAACGAGGGACATCCCTTCATTGTCATGGAGAAGCTCGAAGGCGTCAGCCTGAAGGAGCGGATCCGCGGCAAGAAGATGGAGGTCGATGAGATCCTCGATATCAGCATTCAGGTAGCCGATGCGTTGACAGCGTCCCATGCCAAGGGCATCATTCACCGTGACATCAAGCCAGCCAATATTTTCGTATCCCAGACCGGGCAAACGAAGATCCTGGATTTCGGACTCGCCAAGTCGATCCCCGAACCAGGATCGAGTGAAGCTGCACTCGAAGATTCGCTCACTGCGGTCGGCGTGATTCCAGGCACCGCGGTTTACATGTCGCCCGAGCAAGCGCGCGGAGAAGAACTGGACCCGCGCAGCGACTTGTTTTCTCTCGGAGTCGTGATCTACGAGATGGCTACTGGCAAAAAGCCGTTTGCCACCGGCAATGTGATCACCACGCTCGACGCTGTTTTGAACCAGAAGCCGGTTTCGCCGCTGAGCCTCAATCCGTCGCTTCCGGTCGATCTGGAAGGCATCATCGGCCGTGCGATGGAAAAAGATCGCGGACATCGCTATCCGAACGCACAGGCGATGAAGGGCGATCTGCAGTCGCTGCGCAAAGAAACGCAATCGGGACTGACCAAAAGCGGGGCGCGACGCCCGATCCTGCCTTATCGCATCGCTACCACCACATTTCAGGCGACCAGCAAGTTTTCAACCTATCTTCTGATGGGCGTCAGTGCGTTGTTGCTCACGGTGCTGGTTGCCATTGGGGCCTGGTGGTTTAAACAGCGGGAGATGACGGGTGGCAGCGCGCCGAAAAATACGATTGCAGTGCTTCCGTTACAAAACATGAACGGCGACATCAGCGTTGAGTTCCTTCGGTTCGCCCTGGCGGATGAGATTGCCAACACGCTTACTTACACTCGTACACTTGACGTTCGTCCCTCGGCAATCACGCGCAAATTTGTGGCCAATGACGTCGATCCGCAGAAGGCTGGCAAAGAGGTACACGTTGCCAACATTCTCACCGGGCACTTCCTGAAACAAGGAGACCGCCTACTGATTACGCTGGAGGCGATTCAAGTAGATGGCAACAAGCTTCTCTGGCAAACCAACGTGACTGCGCCCGCGCAGGACCTGATTGCTCTGCAGTCGCAGATGGCGGCCCAGATGCGCCAGGGGTTACTGCCGGCGCTTGGCGCGGCTGGCGGCTATCTGGATACTGGCAGTCGCCCGAAGAGCGCAGAGGCCTACGATCTCTATCTGCATAGTCTGGCGCTACCGCACGATGCTACACCGAATAAGGATGCCATCGCGGTTCTGGAACATGTGGTCGATGTGGACCCTACCTACGCGCCTGCTTGGGAACAACTCGGCCTGCGTTGCTACTACGACGCGGACTATTCCGACGGAGGCGAACCGATGTTCCAGCGGTCCAATAAAGCCCTGGAAACCGCCGTCAAGCTCGATCCGAATCGAGTCGTTGCCGCAGGACAGCTGATCAAGAACAGTGTGGAGCGCGGCGAGCTGGGGAAGGCTTACCAGGAAGCACAGGCGCTGGTGAAGCGACGTCCGGAAAGCGCAGATGCCCACATGACGATGGGGTATGTGTACCGCTATGCGGGGATGCTTGAGCAATCCACAAGTGAATGCAATACAGCACTGGCCCTCGACCCCGGCAATTTCGCTTTTCGTTCTTGTGCATGGGCGTTCATGGAATTGGGTAAGATGGATCGGGCTGCGGATTTCATACGCCTCGATGCCGGATCGGAGTGGGCGGCTTACATGACGCCATCCCTACTTCTTCGCGAAGGCAAGATTGCGGAGGCACGCGAGGCAGTGAAGCGAATGCCGACTGCGCCGCGGTATCATCGCGATCTGCTCGAGGCTTGCCTGCAATTGCGCCCGGCCACTGATCTGGACCGCATGGCACAAGAAGCGGAAACCAGCCTTCCCGCCGAGCCCGACGCGGAGACCTGGTATTACCAGGGATCACTCTTCGCGTTCTGCGGCAAGAAACAGGCCGCTCTTCATTTGCTGCAGAGTGCCGTCGAACAGAATTATTGTGCCCACAGCAATCTGCTCTCCGATCCTCTGCTGGCCAAGCTCCGCACAGATACAGCTTTTGACAAAGTGTTAACCGCCGCCGGCTCGTGCCAGGAAGCGGTACAGGCGGCTGCTAACTCCCCGTCTCCGCAATAAAGCGAATTCGTGTGCGAAGAGACTGCTGGCAAGCTGATACAATCCCGCTTGCACAAATGTTTTCGCACACGTTGTTGATTCCCGCCGAGAAACTCCTAAAAGGACCAATCATGATTTCTATCCGCAGGTTTGTCGCGTTGGTGGTCGTCGCGTTTGTCGTCGCAGCGGCGACGGCTGCAGCAGCACAAGAATCCCAAGAGGGCCGTTTGCTGCGTTTTCCCGATATCTATAAAGACAAGATTGCATTTATGTACGCCGGCGATCTCTGGCTGGCTTCGAGCGCGGGAGGCACGGCGCGCCGAATTACGTCGCATCCGGGACGAGAAGTATTCCCGAAATTTTCGCCGGACGGAAAGTGGCTCGCCTTCACGGGGCAATATGACGGTAACTTCAATGTGTATGTGATGCCTTCCGATGGAGGGCAGCCGAAGCAATTGACCTTCTATCAAGGGTCGGCTCAGGGTCTTAGTGATCGCATGGGCATCCTGAACCAGGTCGTGAGCTGGACGCCGGATAGTAAGAACATCGTATTTCTATCTCGCCGCGATGCTTCCAACGGCTGGACCAAACGCCCGTACACGGTGAGCATCGATGGTGGCCTCCCACAGGCCATGCCGATGGACGAAGGCGGATTGCTTTCGTTCTCGGCGGACGGAAGCAAAGTCGCCTACAACCGGATCTTCCGAAATTTCCGCCAATGGAAGCGCTATACAGGCGGACTGGCGCAGGACATCACGATCTACGACATCAAGAACAATGTTGTCGACCAGGTAATTCCGCACACCGACTACACCGATACTTTTCCTATGTGGCACGGGAACACGATCTACTTCACTTCTGATCGCGGTTCGTCTCACCGGCTTAATCTCTACGCTTACGACCAGGGCAGCAAACAGGTCGAGCAACTTACCAAGTTCGACGAATTCGACGTGATGTGGCCGAGCCTCGGCTCTGATTCCATCATTTTTGAAAACGGCGGCTACCTCTATACCTTCGACCTGCAGACGCGGCAGTCAAAAAAGCTGACGATCTATGTGAACGGCGAACGCGACCAGGCGATGAAGCACTGGGTAAACGCCAGTCGCCACATCACTGATTTCGATATCGCGCCCGATGGCAAAAGGGCCGTATTCGCGGCGCGCGGAGAAGTTTTCACCGTCCCAGCCAAAGATGGAAGCATTCGCAACCTGACGCATTCTCCGGGTGTTCGTGAACAAAAAGTAGCGTGGTCGCCGAACGGACAATGGATCGCCTACGTGTCTGACCGAACCGGTGAAGACGAGATCTATATTTCTCCCCAGGATGGCCTCGGTACCGAAGAGCAGATCACCAGCGGGCACAAGGGCTTCATGTTCCAGCCTGCGTGGTCTCCGGACAACACGAAGATTGCCTGGGCGGACAAAGATCTGAAGCTCTGGTATGTCGATATCAAGGAGAAGAAGCGGGTCGAAGTCGACTGTGGCAAGTTCAACGAGATTCAGAATTACGCATGGTCTCCGGACAGCAAATGGCTGGCGTACGATAAAAATCTGGATAGCGGCTATTCGGTTGTCTACTTGTACGGATTGGCGGACCGAAAAATCACGGCGGTGACGTCCCCTCTCAATAACAGTTATGCCGCAGTGTTCGATCCTGACAAGCGCTATTTGTACTTCCTGTCGGACCGCGATTACAACGAAGTTCTGGGCAACATCGATTTTGAGTTCGCGAACCCGAAAACCACCCGCGTCTACGTGGTCACATTGACTGCGGACGAGCCGTCGCCATTTCCTGCCTTGAGTGATGAAGTAAAGGTGAAGACCGAAGAGCCAGCGGCAGCGACTCCCACGCCTGATGCCAGCAAGAAGAACGCGAAGCAGCCGTCGAAGAAAGAAGAGAAGCCGGCGACCGAAGAGAAAGCAGCCCAGACCGAAACCAAGGAGCCTCCCAGAGTTTTCAAGATTGATCTGGATGGCATCCAGGATCGGATCGTGGCGCTGGCGGTTCCACCTGCCATTATTCGTTCGTTCGACGCCTCGAAAGAAGCGATCTACTACTCGACGGTACCGGTGCAGGGCCTGTCCGGGCCGCTGGCCGGCGAAAATCCGGCGATCCGTGCCTACGATCTGAAGGAACGAAAAGAGAAAGTGCTGGTGGATGGCGCCGATCACTTTGCGCTTTCTCACGATGGCACAAAGTTGCTCTACCGTGCTGACGGCCCAGGGTCACCTGTCGGAATCATCGATGCGAAACCGCCTGACGCGCCACATAAAGTTGGAGACGGCGCGCTCAAGCTCGACGGCATGCGCGTGGAGGTTGATCCGCCGCAGGAATGGAAGCAGATATTCAACGAAGTCTGGCGGCAGGAGCGCGATTACTTCTTCGAAGCTTCGATGAACGGTGTGGATTGGCCGAAGACGAAGGATCAATACGCGCAACTGCTCCCATATGTGGCCGATCGCTATTCGTTGACTTACATCATGGGTGAAATGATCTCGGAACTATCCAATTCGCACACTTATGTCGGTGGTGGCGACTTACCGGACCTGCATCCGGTGAATGTCGGCTTGCTGGGCGCGGACTACGAAGCGGATTCCGCAAGCGGCGCGTATCGAATCAAGAAAATCTTCACGGGAGAAAACTGGGACGCGCACACCCGTTCTCCACTGACTGAGCCGGGCGTCAACATCAAAGAAGGCGACTACCTCTTAGCCATCAACGGCCGCGCACTGAAGGCTCCGCAAACGCCCGACGAACTGCTAACCAATACGGCGAACGAAGTGGTGACGCTCACCGTCAATTCCAAGCCATCGCTGGATGGTTCCCGCAAAGTAGTGGTGAAACCCATCGGCGATGAGTTCAGCCTGCGTGAATTGAACATGATCGAGACCAACCGCCAAAAAGTGGACGCAGCCAGCGGTGGTCGCATCGGCTATGTGTACCTGCCGAACATGGGCGACGACGGGCTGAATGAGTTCGTGAAGCAGTACTTCCCGCAGATTCGCAAGGAAGGCATCATCTTCGACGTGCGCTACAACGGCGGCGGCTTCGTCGACCAGCTGATCTTCTCCCGCCTCCGCCGTGTACTCTCTGCGATGAACCCCGCTCGCAACTTTGAATCAGGGACGACCCCGCCCAACGTCTTCTACGGTCATATGGCGTGCATCACCAACCATTACGCCGCGTCTGATGGAGATTTCTTCAGTTACTTCTTCAAGGAATACAAACTGGGGCCGCTCATCGGCGAGCGCACGTGGGGCGGAGTGCGCGGCATCCGCGGCGAAATTCCACTGATGGATGACGGCTACATCACTCGTCCGGAATTCTCACTGTCCAGCCTGGACGGCAAGTGGCTGATTGAGAATCGCGGTGTGCAACCGGACGTCGTTGTCGACAACCCGCCCGACTTGGTTCACAAGGGACAAGACCCACAACTGGAAAAAGCGGTTGAGATGCTCATGGAGCAGATCAAGGCGAATCCGAAGAAGCTTCCGGCGCGGCCGCCGGATCTACCGACGTATCCGGATGGGCCGGGGATGTAGGCCTTCGCGTAGTCATCGCGTAATCGGGGAGGGATGGGCGTTCCTGCTCGTCTTCCTCTTGCTACGATGCGCCGATCTTCAACAATTTTTCCAGCGTACGCACGCCGTTGGATTCGAGCTCGTGAATCTGTTTTTGCCATAGTCGAGCCGTGACAAACGCATCATCGAGCGCGTGGTGGGCCTCGCGGACTTCAATATCGTAGATACTGGCCAGTGAGGCGAGGTCCACATTTTCCATCCGGTGGAAGAGGTCCTCCGTGTAACGTCCCTGCCGTAATAACCAGCGATGCACTTGCGCCGTACAGACATACGGGTTCTCAAGGACCTGGCCAACAACTGTCATCTCTTTCCGTAATATGTCTACATCGATTCTGGCGAAGTGGCCGATCAGCACCGAACCTGCGAGGTAATCGCGCAGTTCGGCCAGCACTTGTGCCGGCGATTCCCCCCGCTCGATGTCGCTGGGCCGAAGCTTGTGCACGAGCACCGTACTGGCGGGGACATCGACTCCGGGATTCAACACACGGTAAAACTGCTCTCCCATGCGAATGCTGGAGCCCTCCATCATCACGACACCCACCGATAGCAGACGGTTCGATCGCTCATCGAGCGACGTGAATTCCGTGTCGAGGACCGCATATCGGATCGAACCCAGTGGAGTGTCGGGTGCATATCCCGTTGCGGGTTGCGGCCGGAACTTGAGCCAGTGGGGCATCTGGAACGGCATCCTCAGGACGACCCCAGTTGCGCCCACACAGCGGTGCGAAAACGGTCGGCGATGGCCGACTGGACGCGGGTGATGGTTCGAAAGGCTTCTTTCAATAGGCTCCTCTGGAGTTGAGTCAGACCTCCCGGATTTACATAATTGCTGAGTGGCTGCGACGTGTGTAACTGCTGGAGTTGATGCTCAAGACGCAGCAGCGTCAACAACTCGAACGACTCCAGAAGGTCTCGACGCAGAACGTCGTCGAGGTACGGAAGCGACTGCACCGCATCAAGCCGTTCCACGGTATTGGTGGCTGCGATGCCCGCGTCAATGGCCAGCAGACGGGCAGCATTCACGATTGGACTGGTTCCAAACGTCTTGATGTCGAGCTCCTCCTTGTGTGCGCCCGATTGTTCGACCACGAACGTGCGGAAAAATCCGAGGGGTGGTTTGCGGTCAATGGTGATGTAGGCGAGCACCGACTTAAAAAACGAAGCCTCCAGCAGAGACTCTTTAATCGACGCCGCCAGGCCTTCGAACAGCGAAGGATCGCCACCAACCGGACGCATATCGAAAAAGATCAGCGCGTCCTCGACCGAATGCAGGTCGGCGCTCGCGATCCAAGCGCGGAAGTAGTTCTTCCACGAGGAGAGCGGTTGACGCCATCGCGGGTTGCTAGCCATGTAATCGCCCGTACAGGGCGGATAACCACATCTGGCCAACGCATCCCGAACGTAATACGAAAAACGCGCGAAATATTCCTGCACTGTGCTGGCGTTAGTCTCATCCGGATCCGCATAGATCAGGGCATTGTCCTGGTCGGTCTTGAAAGTCTGCTCGCGGCGTCCTTCGCTGCCCAGCACCACCCAGCAGTAAGGCACCGGAGGCGGCCCAAGTTCGGCTTCCGCGAACTCCAGAATCTTGGCCATCAGGCGGTCGTTGATTTCTGAAACAACCCGTGTGATGTGGCTGACCCGCGCCCCTTCCCGCAGCAGCAGGGGAAGCATCTCCATGATCTTTTTCTGCGCCGCGGCCAGACCTTCAACAGACGTCTGTTGCTCGATATGGCGTGAGACGGTGAGCGGTGATTTGCCTTGTAGGAGGATCAGGTCGTGGCTGGAGAGAACGACCTTCGGCAGTCCTTCTTCGAGAACAAGCACGTGGTGAATGTCTTTGGAAATCATTGCCAGCAGTGCTTGAAACAGCCGTGCTGTACTCTCAACCGAAACCACGGGTGAACTCATGATGCTGCCCACGGGTAGGTCGAGCGAGACCCTCCTCGCCAATACCCGGTAAGTAAAATCACGATCGGTCACGATTCCAATCGCGCGCCCACCCGGGTCGACCACTGCCAGACAAGTGGCGCGCGATTTTGCCACAAGCCGCGCGGCTTCTACGATCGAAGTTTCAGCGCTGCAAACCACGACCGGAGCGCTGACCATGTCTTTGACCGCCAGCGAGTACAACAAACGCTCGGCGTTGCCCATCAGATTCGTCTGGTCCTTGAGTTCTTTAAGACTGCGGTCAAGGTAACGAGTGATCGAGGCGCGAACCAGGTACTCCGAAAATTCAGGGAAACGGCTGCCGACTTCCTGAATCACAGTGTCCGGAATGCGGTAGCAAAGAGCGTCTTCAACAGCGGTGACGTCGAGCCTGGCGATGTCGCGACCCATCAGTGAGAGCAGTCCGAAGAGCTCGCCTTCACTGCGAACGTCGAAAACCAGTTGCTTCCCCACCTGCGTGCGTAAGGCCAGTTCGACCGCACCCTTGTGAACGATGTAGAGTGCGTCCGAGGCGCGATGTCCGGCCTTGATGATGGTGGTGTCTTTCGGAAAGTACTCCAGCGTCATCTTTGAAACCAGCCGCGTGAGTTCTCCATTGGGCAAAAACTGGAACGGCGGAACCGTCTTCAGGAACTCAACGACGGTTTCGTTGACTACGGACGAAGACGAAGAAGAACTCGACAAGCTAGCACCTGAGGCGAGCGATTTTAGCAAAGGCGGGGGTGGCGGGATGTGATGGGCGGCACTGGTTTCAAGCTCGACTTCCTGCTTGCCAACCGGACGGTCGGTCGGTTACCATCATTACCTAGCAAGGAGCAGCCGTGACTACTGGGCGTGATCTCCGTACGATTAGCTTTAGAGTTCCCGGGCTACGAGTATGGCCGCCGGTTGTGCCGCGGGGGAAGGCATGAGCTCATAAACTGGAAATCGTGAGCCCCTCCCGACCCCCACCGCCAGAGAAGCTGGTTTGGTGGGTTTTGTTTTTTCAGCTCGCCGTTCCTGAGGTAAGTCTGATCCAGGCAATTCTGAGAGGTACGTAATGACGAATCAGAAGACAACGACTACTTCGCCAGCCATGAGCGAAGCCTCGACCAACAAACCAAGGACTCCCGCCAAAACAATGACCGGGGCGGCCATTCTCTGGGAATGTCTGGAGCGGGAAGGGGTCAGGGTCGTTTTCGGTTATCCGGGTGGCGCGATTCTGCCCGCTTATGACGCTCTGAAACATAGCAAGATTCACCACGTTCTCGTGCGCCATGAGCAGGGCGCCACGCACATGGCCGACGGATATGCGCGCGCCAGCGGCGAAGTCGGAGTCGCCATTGCTACTTCGGGCCCGGGCGCGACCAACATGGTCACCGGCATAGCAACCGCCATGCTGGATTCGATCCCGATCGTTTGCATTACCGGTCAAGTCGGTAGCAAGCTGATCGGTTCCGACGCGTTCCAGGAAACGGACATCACCGGGGTCACCCTGCCGATCACCAAGCACAACTATCTGGTCACCCATGCCAACGAAGTGGCGCGCACCATCCGCGAAGCTTTCTATGTAGCGCGCTCCGGGCGTCCCGGGCCGGTACTGGTCGACATCACCAAGGATGCCCAGCAAGGTACCTGCGAATTCGACTGGGAAGGGGCGAAGCCGCAGCTGCCCGGTTACCGACCGGATCTCTCGCCTGCTCCCAAGGAGTATGCGCAAGCGCTCGAACTGATCCACAATTCGAAGCGTCCGCTCATTCTCGGCGGTCACGGCATCATCGTTTCAGGAGCGATGCGTGAGGTGCGCGACTTCGCCGAACGTGCCGGTATTCCTGTCGCTATGACGCTGCTGGGCCTGGGCGCATTCCCCGCGTCGCACCCGCTGAATCTGGGCATGATGGGCATGCACGGAGAGTCGTGGGTGAATCATGCCATTCAGGAAGCGGATCTGCTGCTGGCCTTCGGCATGCGCTTTGACGACCGCGTTACCGGAAACCTGAAGAACTACGCTCCTAACGCAAAGAAGATTCACATCGAGATCGATCCGGCGGAGATCAACAAGAACGTCAAGGTCGATGTTCCCCTAGTTGGCGACTTGCGAGAAGTCCTGCTGGAGCTCATGCCGAAAGTCGAATCAATCGACCGCAGCGAGTGGCTGGATTCTATCGACAAGTTAAAGGGCGATTCCGCAGTCCGCGACATTCAGAACCTCCCCGACAGCGGCCATCTTTACGCAGCGCACGTCATCAATGACCTATGGCGGCAGACTCATGACGGCAACACGATCGTGGTCACCGACGTGGGCCAGCACCAGATGTGGGAGGCGCAGTATTACAAGCATGAGCGGTCGCGTTCTCTGATTACTTCCGGTGGACTCGGAACGATGGGCTTTGCTCTGCCGGCCGCAATCGGCGCAAAGGTTGCTTGTCCGGATGCCGAAGTTTGGGTGATCGTCGGCGATGGTGGTTTCCAGATGACAATGTGTGAGCTCGCCACCATCGTGCAGGAGAATCTTAAGATACACATCGCCATCATCAACAACGGCTTTCTCGGCATGGTGCGGCAGTGGCAGGAATTTTTCTACGACCGCAATTACGCCGCCACGCCGTTGCTCAATCCGGATTTCGCGAAGTTGGCGGACGCTTATGGCGTCCGTAGTGCGACGGTCTCGGAACGATCCCAGGTCGTGCCCACGGTACAGGCAGCGCGCCAGCACGACGGACCGATGCTGATCAATTTCAAAGTCGAACAGGAAGATACCGTCTATCCGATGGTGGCGGCGGGCGCAGCGCTGCATGACATGATCCGCCGGCCCAGTCCGATCGTCGAGACGGCGGATGACGAGTAAATGCACTTAGACATTGAATGACTCAATGACTCAGTGTCTCAATGATTCAATGCCTCAATAAAACTATGCTGAATACTTTCATGGTGTATGTCGAGAATAAGCCGGGTGTGCTGACCCGCGTGGCGTCTCTATTCCGCCGCCGGGCTTTCAATATTGATTCGTTGACCGTCGGACGTACCGAGAAGCCAGAGGTGTCGCGCATGACCATCACGGTCGATGCCGACCACGACCAGGCACGCCGGATCGAGGCCAATCTGTACAAACTGGTCAATGTCCTGTTGGTCGAAAACATCACCAATCAGTCGGCGATTATTCGCGATCTGGCCATGATCCGGGTGGCGGCTGCTCACGAAGCGCGCTCGCACGTGCTGGAATTGGCCAATGTTTTTCGCGCTCGCGTGGTCGACGTCGCTCCTGAATCCCTGACCATCGAAATCACCGGCGCCGAGGACAAGATCGATGGCCTCCTCGAGTTATTGCGTCCCTACGGAATCCTGGAAATGGTGCGTACAGGTATCGTCGCGATGCGGCGCGGCAGTAAGTCGAATGGCGCCCTGCCAACGGCAGAGAGCACCGACCACGACGAGGCCGGCGACAATGTCTCTTATTCCGTTTAGTAACTGGGTTCTTGTAGTTCGCTGCGAAGTTGCAGGCGAAAACGGGGCGCAAAAAAAACGCCCCGAGCATAAGCTCAGAGCGCCTTCGGCAGCCCTCCCCCAGAACTGCCAAACTACCTGCTGATCCTATGTCCGTTCGGGCACAGTGTAAATGTCACTTACGTAATGGCAGCCTGCAAATGAGTACCGCGGATTTTGTGCGCAAAGGTAACGTTACTTTGCTCAGGAAGGAGTTTGTTTGCTATTCGTAGGCGGGAGATCCCTTACTTCTTGTCCCAGGTTTGTCCGGCGTCGGCCGTGCTCCAGGTTTCGTTGTCGCTCGTGGCGACGAGGACTAGCGGCGGCCGGACTTTAATGCCCACAACGTTGGCGCTCAGCACCTGACCCTTGACGGACGGTTGCAGGGGAGCCCAGGTGACGCCGCCATCGGTTGAATGGAACAGCGTGCCCGCCTCGCCACCAGCCCATGCGTCCAAGCCCAGGGCGGCGAAGGCAATCAAAGGACGGTCGGTGTGTAACCCGACTTGCCAGCTTACGCCGTCATCCATGGACCTTTGCAACTGGCCCGCGGTAATCCTTAACTCGAAAGTCGGCGTTAAAACGTCTCGGGCGGGAATCGACTTCTTGAGAGCGTAGGCGCTACTCATCGAAGCCGCTCGGGTTGATCCAGAAGCGGGTGCGGCTTTCGTCTCATCTGCTCCGTTTGCTTCTGCGGTAACCTGCTGTGCTGCGATCTCTGGTGGCGCCGGTTTGGTTCTTACAACCGCTGGCGCTTCGTTCCTAGCCATGAGGTTGCCGGCGGTCGTCGGCGCAGCGTTGGCGTCGACCGCAACCTCGGCACCCGAAACCTCGACGGTTTCATTCATGCTCCGCGGAGCCTGCAAATCCAGCGCCGGAGAACCCGCTGACGGCACACTCTGTGGACGGAAGGAATCCTTCCTGGTGCCGACAATCTTGTTGTCAGCGAGCACCATTCCGGACGCTGACTGCACAGGTGCCGTCGCGAACTGTTCGGCTTTCGCTTTCTTGGACAAAGACGACTGGGCCGTTGCCTTTGCGGAATCCGTGGACGTCGACGCAAGGGTTGCAACCTGGTCCACTGGCGGCTGTGCTTTCTGCCCGGCAACGGTTGGGGCCGAAGCGACCGCCGCAGGGAGTGACGAGTCGACAACGACGACGGCCTGCTTGTTGGAATGCAACAAGAGTAAGGAGCCAGAGACAATCACTCCAGCCGCCAGTGCCGCCCAACGAAGGCTGGGCCATGCAAAAGCGCTCAGCCATCGATTATCTGGCTTGGGCAGGGGTGTTCGAGCCGTTTCTGTCTCGGCCGCATCCGGAATGACGGGTGTTACCTCAGCCGGCAGCGCCAAAACGACCATTTCGCGGCAGTCTGCGCACGTAGCCAGATGCTCGAGGACGCCCTGGCGTTCCTCCGGCGAAAGGGTCTGCTCGGCAAAGGCTGTCAGCAAGTCCGCCTCAGGATGCGAGGTGCCGGACGCCACGCGCGCCAGTTCAGCAGCTCGCAGCCGGTCGTATACGATTTTGGTTACTTCGGTCATACGCGGATCAGTCGCCCCCTCCTTCTCCGGGATCAGGGGCAGAGACTTTGCTTCCAGGGAACGCTTTTGGCCCGGAATCTTGCGTCAGCCGGGAGCGTAAATTTAGCCCAAGGTCGCGCACATCGGTTTCGAGTGCTTCCGCCGCCTGGGCATGGCTCATGCCCTGCGCTCGCAGGCCTGCCAGAATCCGCTTTCGCAGGCTCGTAGAGAGCCGGTCCAGCCGCCGGCTGACGCTCGATTCATGGAGCCCCAAAGTCCGGGCAATCTCGGCCAGCGTCCGTCCATCCAGATAATAAGACGCAAGCGTAAATCTGTCCTCGGCGGAGAGTTCAGCCAGCGCCTCGTCCGTCGCTGTTTCAAGCCTCTGGTCCGTCGCGCACACGGGCTCAGGAACCGCAGCGGCAAACTGCACGCCCTCCTCGGTTTGCTCCTCCAGACTGACAGTACGCTTCTGTTTGCGATACCGGTTGATGAATTCCTGCGCCATCACCGTGCGTAACCAGCCTTCGAGCGAGCCACGCCCGGTATAAAAAACTAGCTTCGAACGGCGGACGCCGTCGCGCGCATTCACGCCGTAGAGATCTGCAAACAGCGAGTCCGCCAATTCTGCCGCGGTAGCTCCGTCGCGCGTTATGTGCAACGCCATGTGGTGAAGTTTTTGCCGGTATCGGTTGATGAAGTCCCGCCACGCTTGCTCACTCCCCGCAGCGCACGCGCGCGCCAGCGCTAATTCTTCCAGACGCAGTGCAGCGCAAAACTCAGATGCACTTTCTGGCGATGCGTCACGAAGAAGATATTTCCGGACAATCTCATCGAGGATGAATACGAACTGCTCAATATCCAGCGCGTAGGCGGCCGCTCCACTGCGCTCGTAGAGAGACGCGGCAGTGCCGGTGGCCAGCGCGGATTGAGCAGGCTTGGTCATGGGTCCACATGATGCTAGCAATTTTTTAGACGCAAGTAAGAATAAATCGTCCGTTCTTTGAGCAGCGAGCAGAGAAAGACACTCCTGGAAGTCTCGCGGGTTGCACCCCGGCACGTTTTAGGGAGCGTGCCGGGGAGGTGGCGGCGCGCACGGCATGGCGCGTATGCCGGAGCATCAGTGTCGTCGCTGGTGTCTCTACCGGTGGGGTTATGAGGGGAGGCCAATATGCGCCTAGTAGTCGTGGTTGCTGGAATCACTCTGTTGATTGCTTCGGCGGTAATCGTCCCATGTTTGTTACAAGCCGGCGAAGTTACACCGTCATCCGGCTACTCGCTGCTCAGCCCGATTCGCAGCGGAAATCTGACCGTCTTTCCCGTCGTTGCGAATAAATCTTACGAAACCGCCGAGTTTCTCACCCTGGACGAAGGTCTGCGCAGCGGCGACGTCGTCGTGACCGAAGCTGGCCAGGCGCGTGGACTCATCCGTCGTCGTCGTGGAGATTCAGGGATTGTCCATCCCATGGGCGATGCGCAAGTGAACCAGCTTGTCTTGATCAATAACTCGAAACGCCCGTTGCTGCTTCTCGCCGGCGAAATTGTTACTGGAGGCAAGCAGGACCGCGTCATCGGCAAGGACCGCATTGTGCCCGCGGAGAGCGATCCCGTGGACCTCAGCGTGTTCTGCGTCGAGCCCGGCCGCTGGGTGGCGGCAAACGGCAAGGAGCATTTCGGCACAGCCTCCAATGGCGCGCCAGGTCTGCTAGCCTCGCCGGTGGTGCGCAGCAAAGCCATGGGCGCAAAGGATCAGCAGCAGGTCTGGGACAGCGTTCGCAGTTCGCAGAGGGCGATGGCCGAGACGGTCGAGGTGACTGGCGAAGCTGCCGCCGTGAATTCGACCACTTCTTATGCGCGCGTGATGGATAACAAGGAAGTGCAAAAGCAAGTGGATGCGGTCGCCGAGCCGGTGCAGCGCAACTATGAAAGCGTGATTCGGCAGTTGCGCGAGAAGAATGCCGTGGGAGTGGTAGTCAGCGTCAACGGAGACATCGTCTGGGCCGATCTCTTTGCGAGCACGCAACTGCTGCAAAAATATTGGCCGAAGCTGGTGCGATCTTATGCCACCGAGGCCGTGGTAACGCGCGCTAAAAGCGCCGAGGTGAGCCTCAAAGACGCGCAGAGGTTTATCGATAACCTGCAGGGCCGTCATGAAACCGCCGATATCGAACCTGGTGTCTATCGACAGACGGAAATTGCCGGCGATGGTTTCAAGGTTTTCGAGTTGACATCCCTGCTGCCGAAGACGGGCTACGCGGTGCACGTAGCGAAAATGGCGGACTAGAGAGGGTTCGCATCGAGGTGTAATGCGTAGGCGCACGCTGCACTTAACGGGCACTGATTGCAAAGCGGCCGGGAACGTTTGCAGAGTTCCTGGCCGTGCCTGCGCAACAATTGATGCAATATGACGAGGGACTTGCAGTCTTTGGGAAGTTGGCTGGCAATAGCGTTCTTCGCCGCTCGATAACTGGCCGAGTAACTCTTCTGCTCCTCGGCAAAGCCCATGCGCAACAGCACGCGGAGCCCGTTCGACTCCAGACCAAACTCTGGGTACTTTTCCGCAAACATCAAAATCTTCTCCGCTCCGGGTTCTCCGATGGTAGGAAATCGCTGCAGTATTTTCTTTGCCTTCGGCAGAGATTCGTCAAGCGCGGCGTTCAGCTTGCCGTGCAGTAGGACCTGCACAATTTCGGCACTCTGCCGTAACCTTTGTGCCCGCGGATCCGGAACCATACCACCCATGCGCGTGACGGCTAGCAACTTCTCAGGTTTCGCCTTGAGAATGTCCGTGGGGTTGAGGCCAACTGTCTTGCGGAGAGTTGAAAACGCCTTTGCGCGTTTTTCGTCATCGGCAAGATAGGCCACGTTTTCCCAAAGCACCTGCTCAAACGGGTCGGTAACCGGGGGTGGTTCTGGGGCACCGTAGAATTTCTTCAATTGGACCATGACTTGGTTTAGCGTAAGCGCGGCCATGAGCCTCTCAATCCGTCGAGTCCGAAACCGCCAGCCCCTTGAGCACGACGTCGTTTGCATCATGTGCGAGATTCAGTGCCAGCAGTTCCTCGCGCGAGAACCAGCGCGCGTCGGCGGCGTCACTTCCAGCTTTGAGCTCGCCGCCGACCGCACGACATAAGAAATCAATCAGCACAAAGTGATACCGCACCCTTCCCTCGTCCCCGGGAATGATGCGCTCATATACTCCTAGCATCTCTGCGGTCTCGACCAGCAGGCCAGTTTCTTCGCGGACTTCACGGGCGACCGCCTCACGCAGAGTTTCGCCGCATTCGAGGGCGCCTCCCGGCAATGACCATTCGCCTAGTAGTGGCGCCGTTCCCCGTCGGATCAGAAGAACGCGGCTGTTCTGCACGACGACCGCACCCACGCCTACGATCGGGGCTTCAGGGTATTCACGTTTCATCCGAGGTGCCGCCTATTTTGCTCCCACCTGATACTGCTCGATCTTCCCGTCCGGCATGATCCGCTCCCAAACTTCGACTGTCTTCTGAGTAAAATGCACGTCAAACAGCCGGAAGGTCATTCCTCCGCGCTCCTGCTTGTAAGTCTGGATGAATGCGGTTGGTGATCCCAGCGGTCCGAGGCTCGCCGAAAAATCGTGGAGCGCCTGCTCAGTGAAATAGCTGTTGCAATTGTCAGTGAACAGCGCGCGATCGATCTTCCCCTGCCGCAGGGACGCAAAGATTTCTCTTGACTGTTCCTCCTGCTTGCCGGCATCAGATTCGCGGAAAAGAAGGCCCGCAATCGCACGCGCAATGTCTCCCGAAGCTCCGACCGAATCTTCATTGACCAGTACCACTACCGCCATGCGCGCGTCCGGAAAAACCATGTTCTGAGCCGTGAACCCGGATACTTCGCCTCCGTGCTCCAGTGCGCGTTGCCCGAAATCCTGCCGCACGTCCACGCCCAGTCCATAGCGCGTGCCCAGACCGTTCTTGAGCACGACTTCCTTCTCCATCTGCGAATAAGAATCTGGCTTCAGCACAGTCTGTTTGATTATGCTGATGTCCCATTTGGCTAGGTCTTCCGCCGGCATCGCCAACTCGCCCGCGGCAAACAGCCATCCTTTGCCCTCTTTCGGAGCTAGTCGCGGAGGCCCGAGCGCATATCGTAAATAGCCGGTCGCATCGGTCTCCGTGAGCCGGTTCTGGTCGATGTTGATCACACTCGTCATGCCGAGCGGTGTGAAAATATGCTCGCTCAGAAATTGCAGCAGAGGCTCCCCGCTGGCCTTCTCCACAATCAGTCCAGCGATGACAAAATTCGTGTTGCTGTACTGCCATTGGGTGCCCGGATCGAAATCAAGCGGCTTGCGTGCCCACTGGTCGAGAATTTTGTCGGCCGTGATCTCGTGCAGCATGAACGGCGGAACGTAATCTTGTGGCCAGTAATCCTGATAGCCCGAGGTGTGCGAAAGCAATTCTCGGATCGTGACTTCGTTGCCCCGCGTCAGGTTGGGCACAAAATGCGATACGGGATCGTCGAGCGAAAGCTTACCTTGTTCCGCCAGCAGCAACACTGCCGACGCCGTGAATTGTTTGCTAATGGAGCCGATGCTGTAGCGCATCGAAGGTACCGCGGGTGTACGCGGATCGATGCGGCCGTCGCCATACGCTTGTAGATACGTGATGGCGCCATTTTGAACGATGGCGATCGAGGCGCTCGGGATGCCTGTATCGGTTACCGCTTTGCGGACGGTTGCATCTACTTTCTCACGTAATGCGGCAGAGATCGAAGCCTGGCCCTGAATCCGAGCTTCGAGAACTGCAACAATAAGGATAAGGGTTATTGCGCTGGCAGACCGCCGCACTTGATTCATTTGTACTCCTCGGAAACTGCAACAGTATAAGGGCTAAAGCAACCACCAGCGTGCAATGACAGTCTGATATGCGAACAACGGCTAAAGGAGTCGCGAATCGCAAGCCGGAATTACAATACCCAACATGTCGCTCGACGAGTACAAACGCAAACGGCGCTTTGAGGAGACCCCCGAGCCTCCGCCCAAACTGGAGAAAGAGTCGCGGCATCGCTTCGTCGTTCAGCGCCACGACGCGTCGCGACTGCACTACGACTTCCGCCTGGAGATGGAAGGCGTACTCAAATCGTGGGCCGTGCCCAAAGGCCCGTCGCTCGATCCGGCCGACAAACGGCTGGCGATGCAGGTCGAGGATCATCCCGTCTCTTATTACGATTTTGAAGGCACCATCCCGGAAGGGAACTATGGCGGCGGAACGGTGATGGTGTGGGACGCAGGCACTTGGGAGCCGCTGTCGCCCGTGCCCGTCAATGGCGAGTATGTCCCAGGCACAGACAAAGAAGCGCACGCCATGCTGGCGAAGGGCGATCTCAAGTTTCGCCTGAAAGGGCAGCGGCTGAAAGGTGATTTCGCTCTCGTTCACATCAAGGCACGGAAGCCCGGAAGCAAGGGAAATGAATGGCTGCTGATCAAGAAAAAAGACGACGAGGTCGAGCCTGGATTCGATATCGACTCCTACAAAACTTCCATTCTCACCAATCTCACCATGTCGCAGATTGCGGGAGACAAAGGATCGGCCGAATGGAAGACGAGTCGTCCTGCATCACGCGGAAAAGTGAAAGCCGCGTGGCTGGCGGACGCCATCGCGCGCGCTGACTCGAAGCGAAAAGCATCAATCGCAGAGAGCGCTCTCGTCGCAGAGAAGAAAAAGACAAAAGCCAGGAATGTGTCCCCCGCGGCAAACGGTAGTGCCGCGAAGAAGATTGCCTCGCAAACAGAAAACAAGAAATCCTCTGCGAACTCGGCGCTCTCCGCGGTTAAAGCTCTCTGGCGCGGAGCAAAGACCGATGCCCTCGACCATCCATCCCATGCTGGCAGTCTCCGTCGCTAAGGCGTTCAACAATCCCGACTGGCTTTTCGAAATCAAATGGGACGGCTATCGCGCCGTAGCTTTCATCGACAACGGACGCTTACGACTGGTGTCGCGCAATCAGAATGACTTGACAGGACAATTTTCTGAGCTTGGCGCGCTGCCAAAATTCCTGAAAGCCGAGCGCGCCATTCTCGATGGAGAAGTTGTCGCGCTCGACGACGAGGGCCGGCCCTCGTTTAGCCTGATGCAGCAGCGCACCGGATTTCAACCGGGCAAACGCCGTCTGCCGGGGCGCCAGGGCGTGCCCGTCGTTTACTACGCGTTCGATCTCCTTTATCTGGATGGTTTCGATCTGCGCCGGGTTCCGCTCGAGGAACGCAAACGCTTGCTGCATGACGCGATAAAGAAAGACGTAGGCGGGACGAGCCCCCTGATTCAGTTTTCCGACCACTACGAAGAGAAAGGTCTCGAGCTTTTCGAGGCCGCGAAGCAACGTGGGCTGGAAGGCATCGTCGCCAAGAAGCGCAACAGCCGATACGAAGAAAAGCGTTCCAGCGACTGGCAGAAAATCAAAATCACACAGCGTCAAGAATGCGTCATCGGAGGCTATACCGATCCCGAAGGCAGCCGCGAATATTTCGGAGCGCTGGTACTCGGCCTTTATGATCAGAAGAAACGTCTCATTCACGTAGGCCAGGCAGGCACGGGCTTCGACCACAAGATGCTGAAGGAGATCTTCACTCGTCTCGAACCCTTAAAGACGAAAGAGAATCCCTTCCACGGCGAAATCGGTGGATTGCGGAAAGTTCACTTCGTGCGTCCCGAACTGGTCGCAGAAATCAAGTTCACCGAGTGGACGCATGAGACCGCCGATGGAGGCATGAAGCTGCGTGCGCCAGTCTTCATGGGACTTCGATTCGATAAGTCCGCGGAAGAGTGCAGGCTGGAAGAGGCAATCCCGAAGTAGTGCTGTGAAGCACAAATCTGCAATCTGATCTTGTAACCACTTTGAAACTAGAACGCGCTGCCGCCGCCGCCGCCGAAGCCGCCGCCGGAGAATCCTCCGCCCGAGGATCCGCCGCCGTCGCTGAAGCCCGATCCGCCGGAACTGGCTCTGGGAGCAGGACGTAAACACCTGGTGCATGTCCGACGCCATGCTGTGCATGGAACTCGAAAAGATACAGAGGACTGAATCCGGTGTAGCCGTTCGGCGAAACGTACCAGCTCGGCGGATCCTTCACGATTCCGTCGAACGCTTGTGCCCAGTGATGCTCGACGCCCAGCGCCATGGCGTAGGGCAGAAATTTTTCGAACGTGTCGGGTGGCATGCGCTTGATGCGGTCGGCGTCGACGCGGTTCATGAACTCCTGAAATCCGAGGACGGCGATCGTGGATGCGCGCGCCGGTCACAGTTTTGGCCGTCATCTGGCGTGCAAACAGCCACCAGATCAGCGCGGAAACGAGCAACGCTCGCCGATCACCAGCGGAACGGAATAGAACAGGTTCATCCAACCCAGCACTTGCACGCCGACCACGACGATCGCGATGACGACGCCGGCGACGATGCTGTAGCCATTGGCCGATTCCGGGTCGAGCGTGTAGATGCCTTTGCTCTTGAGCGCGGACATGATGTCCTCGCGCACCACCGGAATCACGGTGTAGAAACGATTCTTCAGATCGGAAAGCCGCGTTTCAGTTCCGCCGAGCAAAGATGTTCTCGAGCATCACGCGTTCGTGCGGGGTCAAGTTCCGGTGCCCCACTGCTCGTGTTCGGCTTCAAGCAGGTGGAAAAGGTAATCCTTGTGGTGAAAAACGAGGAACGTGTCGACTTTCTCCTCGATCTTGATGTAGCCGCGCACCGCGAGATCGACGATGGTGCTGGTGATGTCGCGGGGATGAATCGTGTCGCCGATCAAAGTGCCGGCCTCGGCCGGTGTCAGGCCCTTCGGCGGCTCATACTGCGGAGCCACGGACACGCCGGGATCGGGATCGCGCCCCACCGAATACCAGAGACCGAACATCACGGCGAGCGTGAACAGCGGCAGAAACACCATGGGATTGCTGCCCAGGAACCACCCCAACTTGGTCAGTGCGGAGGGAGGTTTGATGACTCCCTGCGGAATATAAATGTCGATGGTCAGGCCGCCGCGCATGGACAGCGGCCGCGTAGTTTCGGAAACAACGTCCGCGCCTTTGCACATCGGCGCGTGGCATCGCTTTCTTTCGAACCGTAGGCTCCGGTGAAGGCCTGAGCACGCAGTCCGCCAACCGCATTTTCCGGGAAGGTCACGAAGGCCGAGGCATGGTCGATGGGTACCGGCCAATCGTTGCCGGTCACGTTCCAGTAAAACTCGTCGTAGTTATCGAAAAAGCGAACACCGTTGCGAACCGAGTAATCGATGTTGACGACGCGCGTCGCATCGACCGCGTCGGGAATGTAAATCTTGAGATCGCGATAGGCTCCGGACTTGCTGGAATCGTACTTCAGCTTGTTCCCGTTTTCGTCGGTGACGCTCAGGACATCGAGAAACAGCGTGTAGTTGGTTCCATCCGCTCCCGGATATTCGACCGGAATGCGTGCGGTGAATGCCGTGCCACTGTCCACTGAAAGCCAGGGTGATTTTCTCGCTGACCAGGGCCTTGCCATCGGCGAGCGATGGAAATCGTGTCTTTGAAATCAGAGATGCGCCAGCTGTGGCCCTGGGCGGAGGAGGAAATTGACGTCAACAGCAACCCCAGAAGCAACAACAGTACCTTCATCACGGTGGACACAGAGGCGCACGCGGGAGAACCAAGGCCAGGCTGGCTCAACGGTTGGTGGCAACGCGATGTTTGCGGCGCCATGCCTAGAACTTCACAGCGACCGGCTCGCGGTCGGCGGCCGCCGCTTCGAAGAACTGCTTTTGCTGGAAGCCGAACATCCCCGCCAGAATATTGGTGGGAAACGATTGAATCTTGGTGTTCAGATCGCGCACCACGGCGTTGTAGTACCGCCGCGCGTTCTGAATTGCGTCCTCAATCTCGCTGAGCGAATTTTGCAGCTGGGTGAATTCCTGCGAAGCCTGCAGTTGCGGATAATTTTCCGCCACGGCAAAAAGACTCTTGAGCGCGCCGCTCAACTGATTCTCCGCGGCGGCCTTGTCCACGGGACCAGTCGCCTGCATGGCCATGGAGCGGTACTTGGCAATGTCTTCGAATGTAGTCTTTTCGTGGGTCGCATACCCCTTCACCGTTTCGACGAGATTTGGAATCAGGTCGTGGCGGCGCTTGAGCTGCACATCGATGTCAGACCAGGCCGATTCCGAGCGCACGCGCAGTTGCACCAGGCTGTTGTACATCGCAACCAGGAAGACGCCCAGAAGGACGATAACGCCAAGGAAGACGAAACCCATGAGAATGCTCCTTGATGCGGATTCAAGTGGAACTTAGCACGGTGTAAGCGCCCGGCATATAGAGTGTTTGATTCGTGGTGGTTAGCCGACTTGGCCTACTGCTGGGGAGCGTAGTATCCGCGCCGCGCACGGACTTGCAGGTCTTTCTTGATAGCCGTGATCTGGATGGAACGATAGCGACCATCGGCGTCAAAATCCGACGGCTTGTACGAGACCGCATACTGACTGCGCAATTCGTCTTCAATCGCCGCGAAGGAGTGCGTGATGTCTTTCATCTTGTAGGGGAAGAAAGCGCGCCCGCCCGTCGCCGACGCAAGATCTTCGAGGACCTTGTCGCCGCGCAGAATCAAGCCGCTATCGTCGGTCGAGATAGCATAGATCAGAACTTCGGCCCGCTGCGCCATTTCGATTGCCTGGGCGCGAGTGTATTCGCTCTGATTGTCTTCTCCATCGCTCAAGATGACGATCGCCTTGCGAATCGGGTGATCGGAATGATCGCGCAGTAGCTTCTCCTTGCAAGCCTTGTAGATTGCATCGTAGAGCGCCGTGCCGCCGCCGTCATTCAAGTGCTGCACGCCCGCGGCAAGCAAGGGCACGTTGTCGGTGAAATCCTGGGTCAGATGGCTCTCTTTGTTAAAACCGACCACGAATGCTCGGTCGTAGCCGGGGCGAATGAGGTGTTGCAGGAATCCGGTCGCCGCGTCTTTTTCAAACCCAAAGCGGCCCTGGACGGAGCCGCTCACGTCCATTAGCAGGCCTAGTTCAATGGGAAGGTCGGTTTCGCGGCGGAAGTTCAGGATCGATTCCACGGGCTTGTGGTCATCGAAGATCGAAAAATCATTCTGATTCAAATTACGGACAAACTTGCCGTGACGATCGGTCGCGATGAACAGCACGTTAACTTCATTAACGCGCTTCTTGATTGTCAGGATCGGTTCATCCGCTTCTTCAGTCGCACCAGGAACGGCGGCCGCGCTATCTGCGCCCATCGCAACATTGGAAACCGCGACGACATAGGGCGCGCTCTGCGCGGATACCAATGCGCACAATGCCAGTAGGACGAATGCGCAGGCAACCAGCGTCATTGCCTCAAGTCTCATCCCGAATTCGTGGCGCTTCGTCATCGACGGATCCTTCAACTACGTTCGATGCACGCCGGGGGCCGAAAACCCAAATCCCACGACTCTTTTCACTGTAGGCTGGGTTCCTGTGCAAGTCCAAGTTACAAAAGGAGTACGCAAACGGTACCTCGATTAACCATAAGGCCGTCAACAGCTTGAGAATCGCCGACAATGCGCGGTCGTCGGGCCGCTCAGATTTGACTCGCCGCGAGAGCGCCGCGAATCATCAGGGGATCAGAGCAGGCAGAAGTTTTCAGGATATTTTTTTCATGATTCTCCACGTTCCGTGCAAAAACTTCTGAATGGTCCCCACACTCGCGTTCAAATTTCCTTTTCGATGGCATAATCCGAAAATCGCAGTATCCTGTATCGGGTTCGGAGACGCGAAATGTATTTTGAGCAGTTTTATCTGACTTGTTTGTCGCACGCTTCATACATGATCGGGTCGCACGGCGAAGCGGCGCTCGTCGATCCGCAGCGCGACGTCGATATCTATCTCAAAGCCGCCGCCGAACAGAATCTCAAGATCTGCCACATCTTCGAAACGCATCTGCACGCCGATTTCGTATCCGGACACAAAGAGCTCGCGGCCCGCACTGGCGCCAAGATCTACATCGGTGCCCAGGCGCATGCCGGGTTCCCGCACGTCCCACTCACGGATGGCTTCGAGGTGAAGATGGGAGCGATCCGCATTCGAGCCCTCGAAACTCCCGGCCATACCCCAGAGAGCATGTGCTTCGTGATCACGGACGAGGAAGCGTCACCGCAGCCCATCTCCGTCCTGACGGGCGATACCTTGTTCATCGGCGACGTGGGTCGGCCCGATCTATCGAAGACGCACACCCCAAAAGAGCTCGCCGGCTTGCTCTACGACAGTCTGCACCAGAAGCTGCTGACGCTTCCCGACGCTGTCGCGGTATACCCCGCTCATGGGGCGGGATCGCTCTGCGGACGCTCCATGAGGGCCGAGCGTTCTTCTACAATCGGCACCGAGCGCCTTACCAACTATGCCCTGCAGATTCCCACACGCGAAGCGTTCGTCGCCCAGTTGACGGCAAATCTGCCGGCGCGTCCCGAATACTTTCTCGAAGACGCCGAGATCAATCGTTCAGGCGCGCCAGCACTCACGGAGTTGCAACCTCTCGTCGGGCTTTCACCCGCGGAACTAGAAGCCTTGTTGCAGAAGGATCCCAACATCAATCTGCTCGACGTTCGCACCGGCGAGACCTTCGCCGCCGCGCACATTCCCGGGTCGATCGGCATTGCGCTCTCTGGACAATTCGCCTCCTGGGCGGGAGGAATCCTAGGCATCCATTCCAACCCAGTCTTGATTGGAGATACGCAGGAACAAATCGAAGAAGCTCGACTGCGCCTTGCCCGGGTTGGGATCGAAGAACTGCGCGGATATCTGGCCGGCGGAATGCTGGCGTGGCAAAGCGCCGGAATGCCCACGATCGAAACAGCACAGATTTCTCCGGAGCAGCTGGATCAGAAATTGCGCGAAGGCAACTGGCGTGCCGATGACGTTCTCGACGTGCGCCGCGAAGGCGAATGGCTGGCTGGTCATATTCCCGAGGTACAGTGCCGCGCTTTGGATACCTTTCCCCGCGGGCTCCCCTTGATCGATAGAAACCGCCCAGTTGCCGTCCACTGCAAAAGCGGCTACCGTAGCCTGATCGCCTGCAGCCTTCTCGAACGAGCCGGCCATCGCAATGTGATCAATGTCGTTGGAGGTTTCGACGCATGGCACGCTGCGAAATTGCCCGAGGCAGCTGAGCAACTCGCGAAGGTGTAGGAAATCAGTTGTCAGGAATCTTGCCTGTTTATTTCGAAGTTGCGGCGTGCGCCTTTACGACCGGCGCTTCGCGACGGCTCGGAAGCTGCGGCAAGGCCGCCATCAGCCGCTTCGTATAAGCATGGACGGGCGCGTTGAATATCTGTTCGGTCGGGCCGCTTTCTACGATCTCACCTTCGTGCAGAATAGCAATCCTCTGACAGATACCCGCGACCGACGGCAGATCGTGCGAAATGTACAGGATCGACATCCCCGTCTCGCGGTTAAGTCGTGCGAACAATTGCAGGATCTCCGATTGCGTAATGACGTCGAGCGCACTGGTCGCTTCATCCGCGATCAGAAGAGCGGGCCGGTGCATGATCGCCATGGCAATCAGCACGCGCTGTGCTTGCCCGACACTGAGCTGGGCAGCTCGCTTGTTCAGGAAATCGCGATCGCCACTCGGCAAACTCACGCTTTTCAGCGCCGAGTCGACCGCCTGCTCGCAATGGTCACTCGTTGCAACCGGGTCGCTGTGCGCGCGCCAGGCTTCCCGGAGCTGGGTTCGAATTTGCAGCGCAGGGTTGAGTGAGGCTAGCGGACTTTGCAGCACCAGGCTCAACGAACGTCCACGAAGATCGCGAAGTTGGCGCTCGCGCAGCGCGAGTAGATTTTCGCCTTGGAAAACGATGCTTCCTTCGACCACGGCGCGCTGACGTCCGAGCAATCCGAGAATGGCCAGGGCAAGTGTGCTTTTTCCGGAGCCGCTTTGTCCAGCCAATCCGACAATTTCTCCGCGCGCGATGTCGAGCGAGACTCCGCGCAATACCGGTGTTTTTCCGGGATAGCGCACCGTTATCTGGGCGGAAAGCAAGCTCGGCGAAGAATCGGTCGCGGTTGATGACATCGTAAGAGACTCTTTTACCGGCTCGCTCGCGCGTTCGTGTTCGCGTTTGCCTTTAGCGTGAGCCGCTCAGCATTCCAGAAAGTTTGCGGCGATAGAATTCCTGGGTTTGCGCCTTCCACCGCACTCGATATGGCCGACAGCGCGTTCTGATTGACGAGATAGATGAACGGAGCCTGTTCCGCCACAATTTCCTGTACTCGGTCGAAACCGTCCTTTCGTTTCTTGGGGTCGACCGACGAGGCTTGCGCCTGCATCAAGCGGTCAATTTCGGCTTCCCATGCCGTTTCCGGAGTCTTCTGCTTCGGATTCCAGGCGTGCTGCTCGGCCGAACTCAGCCAGATATTCATCTGCCCGTTTGGATCGAGATCAACGTTGCGGAATCCGAACACGACTGCTTCGTAGTTGAACCTCTGCTGGATGCGCTCGATCAGAGAAGGGAAGTCGAGCGTGACTACGTTGACCTTAATGCCGAGTTTCCCAAGGTCTTCCTGAATCATCACGGCCATGCGTTCTCTCGGCTTGCTGCCTGCGTTTATCACAATCGAAAATTCAACTGCGTTACCCACCTTATCGAACAACGCACCGTTTTGCTGGTGAAATCCGTCGGCCTGCAACCGTTTCAGAGCGGCATCGGGACGATATGGCTCTGCTTTCAGCTTGCTGTCGAACCAGAGTTTATTGGCGGGTGAAACCGGCCCGACAGCGGGTTGCGCATGTCCATTGAAGACCACGCGGCTCAGATCGTCGCGATTGATGGCCTGTGAAATTGCGCGCCGGAAATTCGCGGAACGAAACCAGGCGCGCTTGAATTCAGGAATCGGCGCGTTCGCCACCTGGTTGAACCACATGAAGTCGGAATCGAGTGAGGCCCCTGCGTCGTGCGCGAGTCCCGGCGAACTCGCCGATAGGCGGTCGTAGTAATCACTGTCGATCACGTTAATCAGGTCAACTTCGCCCCGTTTGAAGCGCAGCATTTCGACATCACGATTCGGTTGAATGTCGAGCCGGATGGAATCGAGGTAGGGCAGATGATGACCTTGTGCGTCTTTTTTCCAATAGTTCGGATTGCGCCGTAACAGGACGCTCGATCCTGCCTTGTACTCGGTAACCATGAAAGGTCCAAGGACAGCGGCTTCTTTCTTCGGAGAATGCGCCGACATAATCGCCACCTGATCAAAGAGGCGGTCCATACCAGCAACGGGCGCGGGGAAGGAGATCGCGACTTGGTCGTGCGCGAGGACTTTCGTGCTGAGCGAACCGTTTCCGGAACGAAATGCGTCTCCCGTGGAAGAATGCACAGCGCGATCCATCAATCGCTGCATCGTGTAGGCAACATCTTCGGCGGAAAAGGGACTGCCGTCGGAAAACGTGACACCGTGGCGAAGCCGGAACGTGATCTGCTTGCCGTCTTTCGAAATTTTCCACGACTCGGCGAGTTCGGGCTCAAGTTGTTGTGTTTGGCGGTTGGCGCGCATCAGCACGCCGCCAGTCAGGTAGCGAATCGACAGGGAAGAGTCGTCATCGACCAAGAGAGGGTCGAAAGTCTTCGGTTCTGCGCGCAGGCAGAAGCGCAATTCGCCGCCGCTCTGTGAGAAGGCTGAGCCCGCGACCAGAGCTAAACAGACTAGTAATCCTAAAAATGCGCGGCGTCCGCTCATGCGGTCACCTCCTCATTATTGGACAAGAGCAATTGAAACGAAGTCATCACCACGATCAAAAGCACCAGGGGCACCAGTCGCCAGGGTTCTTCGCGAAACGAAATCATTCCCTCAAGTTCGCGCAGCAGGCTTCCCCAGGAGGGCAGCGGTTCGGCAACGCCGAGGCCAAGGATGCCAAGATTTGCCTCGCTCAAAATAAAAACCGGAATCGAAATCCAGAATTGTGCATAAAGCACTGGTTTCAGATTCGGTAGCACATGAACAAGGAAAAGCCGCGGGCCAGACACACCCGAAGCGCGAGCCTGCAAGACGAAATCTGAATGCCGCAACGCATCCGCGCTCGTCGAAAGCACGCGAGCCGAGGCGGCCCATCCGAGCAATCCGAGGATCAGGAATGTAATCAGCACCGACACCAGCGGTGAGACATTCAACGGCATGAGCGCGCGAACCGTGATCAACAGAAAAAGCCAGGGTAGGGAGAGGAACAAGTCTGTGAATCCTCGGGCCAGTCGCAGCCAGATCCCGCCCAGGTATCCGGCAAGCCCGCCGACCAACGCCGCCAAGACGGTGGAGACCAGTGCGGCGGCGGGAGCGAGCAGCAATGAGATGCGAGTGCCGTAAAGCACTCGGGCGAAGCGGTCACGGCCAACGTCGTCAGTGCCGAGCAAATGCTGATGCGAAGGAGGCGCATTGGGCACTTCGCGATACTGTTTGGCGTACCCCGCTGGAGCCAGCCAATTTGCCGCGAACGAAAGCGCGCACACTGCGAGCAGCACAACACAGGAGAGCTTGCGAGCTGCGTTCATGCGGCGTTTATGCCTCTCGAGGCTTCAATATGTAAGTCATTACATCGGCCCCGGAGTTTGCCAGCAAGGTTACGAGTGTAACCAGCACGCTCAGGTTCACGAGCAAAGGGAGGTCTCTGGAAAGAGCCGCCTGCCACGCCAGTTGACCGATGCCGGGCAGGCCGCACAACGATTCGACAGGGATGCTCGCTCCGAGCGCAATGCTCACAGTGACGCCGGCGAGTGCAATCATCTGCGGCCCTGCGACTGGAAGCACATGCCAGGCGAGAATACGGAACTCGCCAACTCCTCGGGAACGCGCCGCCGTAATGTGAGGCAAGATGTAGGCTTTATCGAGCAAGTTCAGCGAATATCGGTAGATCTTCGGAAACACTATCAAAGCGATTGCGAGGTATCCCGGAGCATTGAGGATGACCGAGAGCAAGGCCAGCACCGCCGCCGGAATGCACAGAAACGCGCCACTGAGTGTGCTCCCCAGAATTTCATATGCCGGTAGACGCCACACACAAGCAATGAATGCCAGAAGTGAAGCGACAACCCACGCCAGTAAGAGGCCGATTCCCGCCACCCGCAAGGTAACTGGCCAGCGTTCACGCAATAGCGTTTGTACAGGCTGTCCGAGAGCATGCGAAGTTCCAAGATCACCGTGAACAGCCCCACGCAGGTAGCCGATATAAAAGCCGACGATGTTGTGTTCAGCAGCGCGCGACTGGTGCAAAGCACGGACGCTCTCAGCGCTCAGGCTTGGGTCGAGTTGTCGTTCGTCAGTGTCGAAGCCGGGAGCCATACGCACCAGCGTTGCGGACAACAGTCCGCCGAGTAAAACGAGACCAGCAATCGCGGCCAGATGCCGCGCGATTTTCCAAAGTAGAGGTCTGTGCAACATGGCGGCCGCCCTAATTCACCGTCGCGCCACGTGCACGGACCGAAGGCAGCGTGCCGTGCTCGGTTGGAGTGTCAGAGTGGTGAAGCTTTTTCATGGAATACATGCGGCGGTCCGCTTCGGCGAGCAGACGCTCGACGTCAAATCCATCTGCCGGACAGAATGCCGTCCCTACGCTCAAGCCCACGAGATCGCGTCCGGCCACTTTCTTGCCGGCTTCCATCGCCAGATGATTCAGGCGGCTCGCCTTTTCGCTGGATGCCTCGGAGCTCAATCCCGGAGCAACGATGACAAACTCATCTCCGCCCATGCGGGCAACATAGTCATAGCCGCGGCATGCTTCTTTCAGATGGCCGGCAAAGTCCTTGAGCAAATTGTCGCCCTCGAGGTGTCCGTGAAGATCATTAATCTGCTTGAAGTTGTCGAGGTCGCAAACCATCACCGCCAGTGACGTGCCCGTGCGACGGCAGCGCGCGAGTTCGCGAGACAGATGAACGAACAGTGAGCGTGCATTGGGCAGTCCGGTGAGATAGTCGGTAGTCGCCGAATCCTCCGCCTGCTGATACTTCAGCGCGTTTTCGACCGAAAGCGCAATCTTCGAGCTCACTGCGAGCAGAATGCGCAGGTGATCCGCCGAGAACGCGTCAACGTCGGCGCGATACATGGCCAGAACGCCGACTACACCATCTAGCCCTTCGAGCGGCACGGCGAGAGCGGAACGCAGAGTAGTGAACTTCGTCGGATCGCTGACGTATCCCGCCTCAGCTTCAGGATTGCCATTGACGATGGGTTTGCGCTTTTCCGCCACCCAGCCGCACAGCCCTTCTCCGAGTCCGATGTTCAACGACGAGAGCAGGCGAAAGTTGTCGCCGCTCACCAGTTCGGGAATCAGTTTATTTTCCTTCAGCAGGAATACGGCCATCGAGTCGTAGGGAACCATCTTGCGCAGGCGTATGGAAAGCACGGACAGGGTTTCACCAAGGCTCAGCGAGTTGCCCAGATCCTGACTAAGTTCGAACATGGTCTGCGCTTCCTGGCGCGCCGAGGCGATAGAAGAAAGGAAATCCGACTCGGCGGCCTGGTTCACGACCGGCGCTGATTGTTCGAAACCCGCCGCCGACTCTTGCTTGTCCTCTACTCGGACTTGGGTGGATGCAGCTTGCGCGATCTCTTCCGTGGCCGACGAATCCGACTGCACCATCTTTTCTAGTTCCCGGTAACGGCGTTTCAAGACGTCGACAATGACAGGCTCAAAAGCTGAGCCCGACATGGAGGCCACTTTATCCATTGCCGCCTCAAGAGAAAGCGCTCCGCGGTATTGCCGGTGCGAAGCGAGCGCGTCCAGACAATCGACCGCGGCGAGCACCCGCGCGCCCTGCGGAATCTGCTCACCTTTCAGACCGTCCGGATAGCCCGTTCCATCCCAGCGCTCGTGGTGTGAACGGACGATCGGCGCTACCGGATAAGGGAATGCGACGCGCTCCAGAATTTCGGCCCCGATCACCGTGTGGATCTTCATCTTTTCAAATTCTTCCGGTGTCAGGCGTCCGGGCTTGTTGATGATGTGTTCGGGAATCGCGAGCTTGCCAATGTCATGCAGAAGCGCGGCAGCGCGCAACGCCTCGATGTGCTCTTCGGGAAGTTGCAGCTCCTTCGCGACTTCAACCGCAAACACACGTACGCGCTGCAAATGCTGGTGAGAAGTATGGTCCTTGGCTTCAATGGCAAGCGCCAGCGATTCGATGGTACGCAAATGCAGAGCAGCCACTTCTTCTGCGTTCCGTTTTTCGACTTCGACCTGCCGCTTTTCCGCCGCCAGCTTCGCAAGGTAGAGATGGTAAGAGCGGTAAACCCAGTAAATGAGCGGCAGCACCAGCAGTGAAGTTTGCCATCCAACTTCTTTGCTGAGCAAGCCAACCGCAAATACGATCGCTGCGCCGACCATGTAGAAAGGGAATGACCAGAAGTGGCATTCCGCCCAGACCTTATGCGCCGACTTGCCTTCGGTCAGCGCGATAATGACGGCGACAGGAACCGTGTTTGCCACGAAGAAAATCAGCGCGGTGACAACCAGCAGCAACAGGGTGCCCGTCCCTAGCTCATGCTCCAGAGACTGATAGGCAAAGTATGAGACGGTGATGGCGTTCGCCATCATGCTGAAGACGTTGAAGACGATCTTGACGGGAACAATTTTTTGCCGCGTTCCGAAAAGACATTGGGCCAGCGTGGCCGTGCAGCCCAGCAGCAATGTCTCCGGCAGACTAAGTTCGAGAATTCCGAGCAAGATAAACAGAAAGTTCACTGACATGGTGCCGTCGATGCCGGGCAACTGAATCTTGAGGCTAGACGCGAGAACGGCGACCAGGAGATAACACGAAAATCGTGCCAGGTCCGTGCTTTGGTAGTGCCACAGAGCGTGGGCTAGCGCCCACACTCCGAGCGCTGCGGTTGCTCCGATAAAAAATCTCGCACGGATCGACATAAGCCAAGTTGCAACTGCTGTTTACAAGTGTGCAACTACACGCGCGCGGCCGCTGTTTTCAGGCGTCGCGGCGCGAAAATCTAGTGCAGCCCATTCTGACGGATGGTAGTTCAGCCCCCACAGGGTCAGATACTTACCTAGGTAACTCCTTATAGGTGCGGTGGGGCCAAAGCGTAGCCGAAGCGCGATTCACGGGAGCTAGCGCTGTGGTCAGTTACTTCGGTGTGTAGGTTCGTGCCGATCCGTCCCAGGAACCGGTCGCGGTTGTGGCACGATGAGCGAGGCGGACTCATGTCCTAGTGGATCAAGCGATCCATAACCGCAACGCAACGCTTCCCCGGTAGGGTCAACGACACAGCATGCCAACTTCGCAGAAGACTCCGCCAACGGAGCGAAAATCGAAACCAGCCATCGCTACCCGAACCGCCAGCAGCTCTGCCGAGGGGGGCGACCTTCTTTCGCGTGGGCTGATCGCGCCCGGCATCCTGGACCAACTACAAGATGTCGTGTTTATCACCAACCTCCAGGGGAAGATCACAAGCTGCAACAGAGCTGTTGATCAATACGGCTTCGCGCCGAAAGATCTGCTTGAAAAAACGGTGGCCGAACTCTTCGGCGTCGATTCGCAGACCGAAGTCGATCAGGCAATCGCTGCTGTCATCGATGCAGGGCGATTTGAAAGAGAGTTCACCTGCAGCTCCAACGCGGCGACGGCAATGGTCCATCTATGCTTGACGCTACTCCGCGATTCGCATGCGGCGCCGGCAGGCATTCTCGGATTTTCCATCGCCATAAATTCGAACAGTTCGGCCGACGCCGTGGCTCCGCCCGCCCCAGCCAAGGCGCTAGCCCTTCCTCTCGCGCGGCGTGAAGTTGACGGAACCCAGTTTCTGATTGCGAGCCCGATCATGCATAAATTTATGGGCATGGTCGATCGCGTAGCCGGTCACACAGAGACCGTGCTCGTCACCGGCGAAACCGGCACGGGAAAAGAGTTAGTCGCCCGCACCATCCACGAATCTTCGAATCGTCACAAACAAGCCTTGGTCGACATCAACTGCGCCGCTTTGCCCGAGCATCTGGTCGAAAGCGAACTGTTCGGCTACGAGAAGGGAGCCTTCAGTGGCGCCGATTCTTCGAAACCGGGCTTGTTCGAAATGGCTGACAAGAGCACGATTTTTCTGGACGAAATCGGCGAATTGCAGCCTCAGATTCAAGTGAAGCTCCTGCGCGTGCTCGACGGCCAGCCTTATTACCGCCTGGGTGGAAATCGAAAGATTACCGTCGATGTGCGCGTGGTGGCGGCTACCAATCAGGATCTCGAACTGGCGGTAAAAGAAGGGCGCTTCCGTCAGGATCTCTTCCACCGTCTCAGCCAGTTCCAGTTGCGTGTTCCGCCGTTGCGCGAACGTCCCGAAGATATCGTTGTCCTCGCCCGCCACTTCCTGTCGTTGAAAGCCGCGACCAAGAGCTTTACAGGAGACGCGCTGACCGCGTTTCAAGGGCATCCCTGGCCCGGCAATATCCGCGAACTCAGGAATACTGTCGCCAAGCTCGCGATGGCTACCGAAGAACGCCAGATCACGGGCACTGAAGTCATCGCCGAGTTAAGCGGCGAACACCGGATCGAGAAGCGTACCAGCGGCGCGGTACCGCTTGGCAATCTCGATAACATGGAAGAGCAGATGATCATTCGCGCGCTCGAGCAGACCGGCGGACATCGTGCCCAGGCGGCCGAGCAGCTAGGAATTTCACGCCGTACTCTCAGCCGCAAACTGCGCGAATATGAGATCGACACTCGCGGTGGCTCGGCGAGGCTCGGCATCATCAGCGAGGACCAGCAGAAATTCTTCCGTGCCAAGGTAAACATCTCCGTGACCCTGAAAAATAACCATGGCAAAGAGCTCCAGGTGCAAGCGGTCAACCTGAGCACGGGAGGCATGGGGCTTGATTCCGTCGGCGACGCCACCGGTTTCGCGGGATTGCTCGATGTCAGTTTCTTGCTGCCCGAGGGCGAAACCGTGATCCACGCTAAAGGCCGATTGATGTGGACTGAGGCCGGCGGCCGAGCCGGTTTGCGATTTATCGTGATCGAACCCGCTCTGTTCGAACAACTGCAGCACTGGACCAATCGCAAGATGAAAGACGAAGGCTGGGAAATTCCCTCGTGACCTGGGTGACGTCCGCGCCAACGGCCACACCCTTCAGTAACCTGTCGTAATAGGTCCTTTCGTGCAATTCTTGCTTTGCCGTTAGAAACCCATCGACCGCGCCCGCAGGACAACTCCATTGCGGTGGCGGAACTCAAGTGAGGTTTATCCATGTTGCAGTCTCCGGAACCGAAGTTCTCTTCAAATGCAGTACCCGCTCCGAATAATTACACTCCGGTCAAGCCGGCTACCTCACCCATGGATCAGGCCAACATCGGCCGCTCGCTCGTCATCAAGGGTGAAGTCTCAGGCGCAGAATCGTTGTTCATTGACGGACGTGTCGAAGGTACCATCAGCTTCCCTGACAATCGCGTCACCATCGGTCGCAACGGAAACGTGGCGGCGAATATTACTGCGAAAGAAGTTGTGATCATGGGCAAGGTGCAGGGCAACGTTGAATGCGCGGACCGTTTGGATATCCGCAGCGAAGGCCTGCTCTCGGGCGATGTGATCACGCACCGCATCAGTGTGGAAGAGGGCGCCATCCTCAAGGGCGGCGTCGAAGTACGCAACCCCGAAAAGAAGGATCAGAAACACCAGAACCAGAACCAGAATCAGGCGCAGGCGCAGAACAAGCCCGAGCCACCCAAAGCGCTGGCCGCGACCGCGGGCAACGCATAATCGAACAAAGTCTGAATTCGAAGTCGGAATTCAAGAACGACGATGGAGGGACTGGCGTTTCGCCAGTCCTGCCGGGCGAGACCGCCGGGCGCTCCATCGTTTTCTGTTTTGCGGGAGTGCTTACTTCTTCGGCTTGAAATCGAGGGAAGCCGAATTCATGCAGTAGCGCAGGCCTGCTGGTCCCGGGCCATCAGGAAATACATGCCCTAGGTGCGCATCGCATTTTGCGCAGCGGGCCTCAACCCGCCGCATACCGTAGCTATTGTCGACCAGTTCTTTGATATTCTGCTTGTCCGCGGCAGCGAAGAAGCTCGGCCATCCCGTTCCTGAATCAAATTTCGTCTCCGATCCGAACAGGAGCACACCGCAGCATACACAATGGTAAGAGCCATCGTCGTGCTTGTTCCAGTATCTGCCGGTGAAAGCGGGTTCCGTTCCACAAGCTCGGGCGACTTGATACTGCTCAGGGGTGAGCTGCTGCCGCCACTCAGCGTCAGTCTTGTTGATCTTCTGAGTGCTGGTCTCTTCCGTCATCTCGTTAGTCATATGAATCTCCGCCAAATAAGATGCGCATAGGAGCAAAAAGTCGCACCATCGGCGACCGTGAGCGAAGGTCGCTCAGTTCTGGATTCGAGGAATCGCCAGCCGGAAACGGCGGTCGTAGGGGTAGTAGACGTTCCGTTGCGGCTAGTGCGCCAACGGCTGGTTTGCCCCCAGCATGAGGCCAATTCCGGCGCGCTTGCGCAACTCCGAGAGAAGGGCATTGGCGGCGTTCAAATAGGTTGTGTTGGGGTCAGAGGTATCGGCCCAGACGGCTTCATAAACGATCTTTGCTGCTTCCTTTGGATCCATGTGCAGAGCCGCTTCCATGTGGTCGGCCTGTTGGCGCGCCTCGCTGTAGCAGCTATGGCAAACGGCAGCGGGCTCGGTGGCTCCGCTGTGCTGATGTTCCAGAACGCACCGGAAGGTCGCTGCGGCGTTGATTTGAGTGTGAGACGCAAAGGCCTGCGACTTGAGTTCCTTCAGGAACCGTTCCCGATCGTCGTCGATGGGTGCGTTCGCAAGCTGGGGCGCGGCAGAAGCCATGGAATGCGCCACCGGCGCGTTGGGCGACACACGTTCCGCCGAGTTGCATATCGGGCAGGCATGCATGTCCGCGGGATAGTAGGCGTGGCACTGTGAACAAGGCAGGCCATAGCCAGCGGGTTTTTTGTCGAGGGCTTCGTGCGCGGCACTGCGGGGCATACGCCGCTCTGCTGTATTCAACGCCGCTCCCTGAACCAGTTTTTCTCGAGCTTGCTTGGTTGCGCTGGTTTCCATATCGAATCATCGCCCCCGGCAGCGCCACGAACGCCGCCCTTTCCTGAGATATTTTAAGTTTATTGATGGCTGGAGGCGACACACGTGAGTGCATGGCGAAGGTAATGAACAACCGAGTTCCCGGGATCGGGCCGGCCACAACGCCTGATGGACGCGGGTTTTACTTCGAGGCGGTAATCAGCCGCACGACTTCCTGCATGCGTGCCCGGTAAAGATTCTCGCTGGGATCCATGCGGGATGCGATTTCCAGCTCTCCGAGCGCCTGCTCGTACTGGTTGAGAGCCATCAGGCACGCCGCAAGAGAGTAGTGGTTCTGCGCGCTCGGTTCCAGACGTAGCGCCTCGCGGAATTCCTTTTCCGCCTCAGCCAGTTGCTGCGTATTGACCAGAGCAGTGCCGAGATAATGATGTCCAAGTCCGGATTCCGGGTTGAGCGTGACCGCTTGGCGCAGCACATCGACCGCTTCCTGGTCTTTTCCCTCGAGTAGCAGGGCCTGACCCAATACACGATGTTCCGCCGCTCCCGCCGGATTGACTCGAATGGCAGCCTGCAGCTCGCGGATGGCCGAAGGATAGTCGCGCTTCGACATGTAGGCGCGGGCCAGGCAATTGTGACCGCCTTCCCACTCCGCATTCTGGCGATAGAGATTTTTGAATTCCGCGATGGCGCTGTCGAAGTCTTCCTTGTCGCAAAGCGTATTCCCAAGATTGTTGCGGACGCTGGCTTCTTCGGGATTCAAGCGCTTAGCCGCGCGATACTCGGCGATTGCCTCATCCAGTTTCCCCTCGTCGTGCAGCACAACGCCCAGGTTACTGTGCGCCTCCCAGAAATCGGGGCGCAGACTGAGCGCGTGGCGATAGGCGATGGCAGCGCGCCGCGGGTCACCTTGATCGCGGTAGGTGATCCCCACGTCGAAGTAGACGTCAGCGTTCGCCAGTGATCCGGCAGGCTCGCGCGATAGCGCTTCCTCGAATGCGTGCAAGGCAGCCTCGTAGTGGCCGTCGGCATAAAGCGCCAGTCCCAGATAGCGATAGCCTTCCGCATTTGCGGGATCGATGCTGAGGGCGGTCCGAGCTTCAGCCAGGGCGTTGTCAGGATCGTCGGTCCGATAAAAGAGATAAGCGAGCTGGCTGTGGGTTTCGGGAAAACTCGGCTGCAACTGCGAGGACTCCGTGAATTCGTCGAGAGCCTCATCGAAACGGTCTTGATGACGCAGAACGGTCCCGAGAACAAAATGCAGCAGCGCGCGGGTGGACACATCATCATCCGAAACGCTCTGCAGTTGTCTGCGTAGAGTCTCTTCGGCGGCAGTAAAGTTCTTGTCATGCACCAGAGCAGCGATTTGAGCGGCTGGGCTGGAGCAGCTGCAACCGTTGACGGCGACCGATTTGTGGCTGGCACTTTGATGGGCAACGGATTGAATCAATCCGGAATCGGCTCCGGCTTTTTGCAGTGCACGAGTGCATTGCAGGGTCGCGTGGCAGGAGGGATTTCGATCCGCATCTGCATTCTGTGCCAGCCGTTGAATCCGCGCGCTAGAGAGTCCCGACGCCAGCCAGAGAAAAGTGGTATCAGAAGGGGTCGTCGCCGGAGCCTGTTCAGCTCGTAACGGACCAGCCGCCAACAGCAGCAAAAGCCCTTTTAGAACACAACGTTTCACGAGTCCCTCCAGCGGTATAAATGCGCGAGAATTGCCCTGTGGCCAAAATAGTCTGCCCGCGGTGCCGCCGATAGGTCACCGAAGTAATTGGCAGGTCATCCTAGGAGGTTGCGAAAAAACACACAAATGCGTGCATCGCCGTGCATACGTGCGTCGCTGTGGAAGAGCGGCCCTGAAGGGCCGCTCTTTCACGTTTGTGCCGACACGGTTGCGTCGACACGGGTGCGCCAACACGGTTGCGTCGACACGGGTGCGCCAACACGGTTGTGCCAGCTCGTTCCGTCGGCACGGTTGTGCCAGGATTGCTGGGCCCGGCGGCCGGCGTACTTTTGGAAGCTACGGGGTTGGAACCACCGCCTGGGTTTCATTGGAGAAGGGGCTCTCTTTTCCGTTGCCGTCGACGGAAGTGGCGACGTAATAGTAGGTCTGGCCGGCCGAGACTGAGTTGTCGGTATAGGCCGTAGTTGGATCCAATCCAGAGTTAATCCCCACGTAGGGGCCTCCCGAGGTGCCGCCGCGGTAGACGTTGTAGCCCATGATTCCCGAGCCACTGTCGGCCCACGTGAGAGAGACGCTGTGCTGTGCTGGCGCCGTGCCCATGCCGCTTAGATTTCCGGTGGGACTATTGGCGGCATTGCTAGTGACCGACAGAACGGCGCTGGCGCTCCCGGTAGCTTGCGGAGCGAAGGTGAGAGTGAAGGGCACGCTTTGTCCGGCGGGGATGGTGACGGGAAGGGAAAGTCCGCTGAGCGAGAATTCGGCGCCGCTGAGGCTGGCGGACGAAACGGATACGCTGCTGCCGCTCGCGGTCAGGACGCCAGTCTGGCTCGCGCTGGTGCCGACCGTCGTGTTGCCGAAGTTCGCTGATGTTGGGGTGAGGGTGATTTGCCCTTGCGATGTGCCCGTACCGCTGAGCGTGACGGTCGGATTCGATCCGGCATTGGACGCCACGCTGATCGAGCCGCTGACATTGCCTGCCGCTTGCGGAGTAAACAATCCGCTGAAAGTGACGCTGGCGCCCGGGTTCAACGTCAGTGGAAGGCTCAGACCGCTAACCGAGAAACCTGCTCCCGCCACTGTCACCTGCGAGATGGTCACACTCGACGCGCCGGTGTTGGTGAACGAGTCGGTTAGAGTCAGGTTACCTCCGACCTGGACGCTGCCGAATGTCAGGCTGGAGGGGTTGGCGACGAGCTGGCCGGGAGAAGTGCCGGTTCCGCTGAGAGGAATGACCAACTGGGGGCCGTTAAATAATAGTGAGCCGCCCATGGTCCCGGCGGATTGCGGGTCGAAGTTGGCGTTCACGGTAACACTTTGTCCAGGGCTCAGAGTGAGGGGGAAAGTTGCGCCGTTCATTGAGAATGAGAATCCGCTGCCTGTGACTTGCGATGCTTTGATGGTGACTCGATACGAGCGAATATTTGTGAGTACGACTGGAGTCGTGTACATGGTTCCGATGGCCGCTTGTCCAAATGCCACTGTGGAAGGATTGGCGATGATGGATGGACCGTTCTCGCCGCTGCCCTCTGCTTCGAGCTTGAGGTAGGAGGCGCTGCTGGAGAATGTGATCTTTCCGTAGGTCCAGCCTTCGGCGGTGGGAGAGAAGTTGACATTCAGGGCGACACTCTGGCCGGCCGGTAAGACCAGCGGCAGGCTTATGTAGGAAGTAGTCAAAACGGAATTGCTGATGCTGATTCCCGAGACGGTCACGCTGGTCGATCCGCCGTTCGTCAGCGTAACTTGCAAGGTCTGGGTCTGCCCAATTACTACCTCGCCAAACTTGAGTCTCGAGGGCGTGCATACGAGCTGCGAATTTTGCGCGCTGGCTGGGATAGAGGACATTCCTAGCAGGACGACTGTGAGCAGCGAGAATCTAAGCAGCACGAATCTACGCAGTAGGATTGCTGATTTCTGGCTTAGTAAGTGAACTGGATGGAGGGAAGGATTATGAGCGATGGACTGGGGGAGTCTCATGTCCCCAGTGTGAAAGTAGAGTCGCTAAAAAAGTAGATCGCGGCGGTGTAACGAGGAGGTGTCCGAGTGGCCAGTTGAGGGGCGGGCCGAATGACACAGATTTACTCAGATAGGCAGGGCCTATTCGGCATGGCCTTGTGCGGCAGGATGGGCCGGGACCGTTCGCAGGAAAGAGGGCCGACTTTTGACGAGCTGTCCCGCCGGGTTGCTTGCCAATTTCACCTACGGGTGATTACAATGTAATTACATTGGAGCTTTTGAATATGAGGACGGAACTGGTTCGAATCGGCAATTCGCGCGGCATTCGCATTCCGAAGCCAATCATCGAGCAATGCGGATTCGGTGAGACCGTCGAAGTGCGGGTCGAGCGCGATTGTTTGGTCGTGTCCCCGGAACGGCGGCCACGCCAGGGCTGGAGCGCAGCCTTCCGCGCATCGGGCTCCACGGCGACAGACGAACTTATGCTGGAGGGCGCGGACTCGAATGATTTCGATCGTGAGAAATGGAAATGGTGAGCCAGCCGCATAGTTCGCAACATAACCCGCCACAACGACCGCCAAAATTAGATCAGGTCTGGCTGGTGACACTGGATCCGGCTCAGGGCGTGGAGATTCAGAAAACGCGGCCTTGTTTGGTCATCTCTCCCGATGAAATGAACCAGCATCTTCGAACCGTCATTATTGCTCCGATGACAACGGTTGCACGCCCTTATCCCACGCGCGTAGGAGTGCGCTTTCAGGGGAAGCGAGGTCAGGTGGCGCTGGATCAACTCCGCGCGGTGGACCGGCAGCGGTTGGTGAAGATGCTGGGAACGGTGTCGGCGAAGACGGCGCGGGATGTGTCGGAGACATTGGTGGAGATGTTCAGTCGAGCGTAGGCCCGAAACACCAAGCGTGTGCACTGCTGTTGCGGAGTCAATTAGGAGGAAGCTGCTTAGCGGATCAAATTTCGTCGACGCAGCCAGAAGATAAAGAACCTAGGAACTCCAATCAGAAGGTAAAAGCATCCTGCAGAGAATGGGACAGGATCGTAACCGTACTCTGGCGCGATGAAACAGAACAACGTAGCGGCGGCTATACACCCCAGCAACCAGAGAACTTCACGGATTGCTACACGCGCGCTCTTGGCCAGCAGCCTCTTTAGTACTTCCGCCATAATTGGGGATCGTGGTTCCGCAGGCGTCACGCAAACCTTCAAACCAGTCTACTTCCCGCGCTGCGCTCTTGCCCCTTCGCCTTCACTTGCCCATACCGCCCGGGTCTTCGCCCAATCCCGCAGTTCGGCAATCTCCTCCGCCCGCGTGATCGACAACGGCACTGTTGACGATAGCGCGGTGAGAAGGTCTTCGGTGGTTAGGTCATCTTTACTCGCGGCGGAGACGGGGCTAGCCCCATCTCTACTGAAGGCGGCGTAGAGGGCGGTTTGGACGGCAGATTCGATTTCTGCTCCGGAGAAGCCTTTGGCGGCTTCTGACACTCGGTCTAGATCGTAGTCGGCGGGATTCCGTTTTCGCTTGGTTAGTTGGATCCCGAAAATTTGTTTGCGTTCGGCTTGGCTGGGCAGGTCTACGAAGAAGAGTTCGTCGAAACGGCCTTTGCGGATCAGTTCCGGTGGCAGGACGGTGACGTTGTTACAGGTGGCGGCTACGAAGACGGCGGGTTTGCGATCCTGCATCCAGGAGAGGAACGAGGCCAGGAGGCGCGAGGAGACTCCGGCATCGGCGGAGGCGGAATCGGGACCGCTGCCGGCGAAGACTTTTTCCAGTTCGTCGATCCAGAGGACGCAGGGGGCCAGGCCTTCGGCTACTTTGAACACTTTCTGGATGCGCTTTTCGGTTTCGCCTATGAACTTGTCGTAGACGGCGGCGGTGTCGAATTTCACTAGCGGCAACTTCCATTCTCCGGCTACGGCGCGTGCGCAGAGACTTTTGCCGCATCCTTGAACGCCCAGGATGATCACGCCCTTCGGCGGGTCGAGGCCAAACTGGCGCGCGCTGTCTTCCCAGGCACCTCGCCGTTGGGCTAGCCAGTGCTTCAGATTGTCGAGGCCGCCTACACTCGACATGTTGTCGGTTGAGGGCACGAACTCCAGCATTTCAGAGCGCTGCAGCAAAGCTTTTTTGGCGTCGAGCACGTCGGTGACGCAATCGGGCGAAAGGGCCAGGCGGGCTACGACGGTTTGCGAGATGGCTCGTTCGGCGGCTTCTTCGGTCAGGCCCCGTAGATTGGTGGCCATGGCGTCGACTCCGTTGGAGTCGAGCTGGAGCTTGAGGGTATGAGTGCCGGACATGCGGGTGTAAGTTTCGCGGATGATGTCGCGCAGACGGTCCTTGTCGGGGAGCGGCAGATCTAGGAATTCGATCAGGCCGACCAGTTCGGGCGGCATCTCGATGGCGGGGGCGGTGAGAATCAGCGTGCGCCGGTTAGCGGAAAACTTCTGGCCTACGTCGCGCAGGCGGCGCACGACGACAGGGTTGTCCATGTGGCGATGGAAGTCTTTTAGAACGAAAACCGCCTCGATGGTCATGGTTTCGAGATTGGCGAGAGCTTGCACCGGGTCAGCGGTGTTGTACATGGCGGATCTTGGACTAGCGGCGGCGTCGTAAGGATTGCTTTGGGGAATTGTGCCCATGCGCGTCTGCATGGAGGGCTGCGGTGCGGGAGTGCCGCTGCCGGAGCGGATCAAGCCGTCGGCGATGGTCCATTCGAAGACGGCCATATTCAGATCGGAACAAGCGCTGCGGACCAGGGTGAGGGCGCGGACCTCTTCGATCGTCTCCATGACCACGATGGGGGTTGAGGAGTTGATGAGAATTTTGAGTCGGTCGAGTGGATTCATTGATCTGGGCCTCAGCAGTTCTTGACCAACGCGGTAGTTTTTTCTTTCGCCCCGATGGGGCTGGGGCAATATTTTCGATCGCATCCACGGCTTGCGCCGTGGGCTGCATTTTTACGCCGCTTCGCGGCTTGAGTGCGGTCGGCGCGATATTCCGCACAACCAGCGCGCTTCCGAGCATAGACACTTGACATCGGTTAGAAACTGAGGCGGATACGATGGCAATGTAAACATTTGACCCGGTACGACTTGCTCCCGTAGAATACTAGTTCGGTTCCTACCGGAATACTCTCCTAGCGCAAACTAGGACACACAAAGGTAATCAAGCCACATGGCGAATCATTTTTCGGCGCTGAAGCGCGCCCGACAGACAACGAAGCGAACGGCCCGCAACCGGGCCAACACGTCGCAACTGCGCACCGCGCTGCGAACCTTGCGCGAGAGCCTGGAAAAGGGCGACAAGGCGGCCGCGGGCCAGACGTATCGGGAGACGGTTTCGGCGCTCGACAAGGCGATCCAGAAGGGCGTGCTACACGAAAATACGGCCTCGCGTTACAAGTCCCGCTTGTCGAAGCGGTTGAGCGCGCTGAAGTAGGTTCCAGCCCCTAAAGGGGCAACTGGTTTTGGGAAGAGTGGCGGTATCGCTAAAGCGATACCCTGATACAAAGCAAGTGGTGGTATCGCTAAGCGATGCCCTGATACAAGCGTACGTGGCCTGATACAAGGGTACGTGGCCTGATGCAAGCCTACCTGGCCTGAAACGAAGCGCAAGATGGCCTGAAACCAAGTGCAACTGGCCTGATACGAAGCGTACCTGGAAGGTTATTCGGAAGGTCAATTGGGCTGCAAATTCTTCTTGACCTGCCCTTTCGGTTTGTTATACTTAGGCGTTCTCAAGGACATTTAAGCAGTTTCTGCCGGTCCTCACGAACCTCCGCCTGCGTTGTGGAACTCCTTAAAGAATTGAGCAACTTTCGGGTAGGGCGGGGCATCTACTTGGGTAATTCTGGAAAATCCCGTTGAGCTCGGCCCGGATTGCCGTAGACGACCATCACCCAGTGGGCGAAGTCATGGGATGCTACCTAAATTATTCTTGTAAAAGGAGAACGACCTAACATGCGTTCTGATCGCGTATTTGATGCTCTTCATACTTTGCGGAACCGGTATATGCTCTGCCAGCTCGCCTCGAAGGCGACGCGGAAGTTCCACCGGCCGAACACCCGCATTCAAGAGACGATGAACCAGGTTTTTGACAAGATCGCTGACGCGGAGCGTCATGACATTTTGAGTGAACCCGAGAACTTTGCCGAAGCACAACGGCGAGCTGCTTAGCAGCTCCGCCGTGTGCCCTGCACGGCGGCAAAGCAATCTATCCCCGCGAGAGAAAAAATCCCTCCCGAAAATCCAATCCCGTAGGTACATATGACCATTGCTGAACTGAAAGAGAAAAACATCACGGAGCTGACCAAGATCGCCCGATCTTTGGAACTCCCCGGCGCCAGCGGACTCCGCAAACAGGACCTCATCTTCAAAATCCTGCAGGCGCAAAGCGAAAAAGAAGGACACATCTTTGCCGAAGGCGTACTTGAAATCCTGCCTGACGGCTACGGCTTTCTGCGCTCGCCCGATTACAACTACCTGCCGGGCCCGGATGACATTTACGTGTCGCCGTCGCAGATCCGCAAATTTGACCTGAAAACCGGCGATACGATCAGCGGCCAGGTCCGTCCGCCGCACGAGGGCGAGAAATATTTTGCGCTGGTGAAGATCGAGGCGGTCAATTTTGAGTCGCCCGACGAAGCGCGCAACAAGATACTGTTCGACAACCTGACGCCGCTGTATCCGCAGGAGCGGTTGAAGCTCGAAACGGTTCGTGAAAACGTCAGCGCGCGCGTCATGGATCTGCTCACGCCGCTTGGCAAAGGCCAGCGCGGTTTGATCGTTTCGCCTCCGCGGGCCGGCAAGACGATGCTCCTGCAGAACGTAGCGAACTCGATTACGACGAATCATCCGGAAGTTGTGCTGATGGTGCTGCTCATCGACGAGCGCCCGGAAGAAGTCACCGACATGCAGCGGTCGGTGAAGGGCGAAGTTATTTCGTCGACCTTTGACGAGCCCGCCGCGCGGCACGTACAAGTTGCGGAAATGGTGATTGAGAAAGCGAAGAGACTGGTTGAGCACAAGCGCGACGTAGTCATTCTGCTCGATTCGATCACGCGTCTGGCGCGCGCTTATAACACGATTGTTCCGCCATCGGGCAAAGTGCTCTCCGGCGGCGTCGATTCGAATGCGCTGCAGCGTCCGAAGCGGTTTTTTGGATCGGCCCGTAACATCGAAGAAGGCGGATCTTTGACCATCATTGCCACCGCACTGATCGATACTGGTTCGCGCATGGACGACGTGATCTTCGAAGAATTCAAAGGCACGGGTAACTCGGAAATCATTCTCGACCGCAAGCTGGTCGATAAGAGGACGTTCCCGGCAATTGATATCCAGCGCTCGGGCACGCGTAAGGAAGAGCTGCTGATTCCGAAGGAAGACTTGCAGCGCATCTGGGTGCTGCGCAAAGTGCTGAATCCGCTGTCTCCGGTAGAAGCGATGGAGTTGCTGATCGAGCGGCTGGCTAAGGCGCAGACGAACAGTGAGTTTCTGGCTAAGATGAGCCAGTTGTAAAGTCTTGGGAAGTTCCGAAGCGAGGGCTATGGCCCTCGCTTTTTTGCGTGTGGGCCGCGCCGCGACTTTGAGGTTATTGTTACCTTCGTATTGCGGCGGCCCTTTTGCCCGTTCTTTTCTTCACATGAACCGTGCTAACTAGTTGCCTAGCCATCGCAAACTGCGACGGCTATGCGGAGCCCGGTTATGTTGAAGTATGTTGCAGTTGTTCTTTTGTCGCTGACGTTTTTCGTAATCCCCGCCAATTCTCAGTCGAAACCAGTCACGGTGAATGCTGCCGAAATACAGAAGATCGCTGCCGAACGCGAAGCGGCGAACAGCAACTTCTCCGGCGATCCTCACCAGCAACTCGAGCAAGAACAAGTAAAGCGACTCTTGGCGCAACGGCAGACGCAGCTTCGAGTTGACACCGAAAAGCTGCTGGCGCTCGCCGCTGAGCTGAAGTTGCACGTTGACGGGACTGGCGCCAACGTCCTTTCCATGGACGTCATCAAGAAGGCGCAGGAGATCCAGAAGTTAGCGAAGAGCGTTCAGGATAAGATGCGCAACGGTTACTGAGTGTGCGTGCCGTTCTGGGCGCGACAATGCCACCGGGGCTAAAGCCCGCATTGCCTCGGTTTCTTGCGCGGCCCTGAAGGGCCGCTCTTCCACGCGAGGCACGCATTCGTGAGTTTTGCCGAAACCTTTCCAGCTGCGCTGACCACGACGAGGCTCGGATTCGTGAGTCTCCAGAAACCTCTCTAGCTTCGCTGACCTCAGACCGGGAAACCTAGTACCCTAGTTGCATGTCTTTTCACTCCGGATTTGTTTGTATTCTGGGCCGCCCTAACGCCGGGAAGAGCACATTGTTGAACGCGCTTGTGGGCGAGAAGCTGGCTATCATTTCTCCGAAGCCGCAGACTACACGCAACCGAATTCTTGGCATCATCAATGTTCCGAAACAAAGAGGCCGGGAGGCGGGGCAGATTGTGCTCATCGATACTCCCGGAGTTCACCATTCCGGATCGTCGCTGGGCCGCAAGATGATGTCGGAAGTGCGCGAAGCGCTCGAAGGCTGCGAACTGATTTTGCTGATCGTTGATGCGAAGAAGAAGTGGGACCGGGAAGACACCTTCGTGCTCGATATGGCAAAAAAGGCGGGGACCCCGGTCTTTCTTCTGCTGAACAAGATTGACTTGCTGAACGATAAGAGCAAGTTGTTGCCGCTGATGGCGCAGTTCCAGACTCTCCACGATTTCAAGGAGATCGTTCCGATCTCGGCGCTGAAGAAAAAAGGACTTGATGAGCTATTGGCTTGTCTGCTCAAAGCGCTGCCGAACGGCCCTCGTTATTTTCCAGAAGACCAGATCACGGACCAGCCGGTGCGATTCATGGCGGCGGAGTTGATTCGCGAACATGTCCTCATGCAGACGCACGAAGAGGTGCCGCACGCCGTCTCGGTGATGATTGAGCAGTACGAGGAAGGCGCAAAACTCACTCGTATTGCCGCCGTAATTTTTTGCGAACGTGAGGGGCAGAAGGCCATCCTACTGGGTAAGGGTGGGCAGATGCTGAAGAAGATCGGAACGGCGGCTCGTCTGGATATCGAGAAGATGGTAGGCACGAAGGTCTTTCTGGAACTTTTCGTTAAGATTAAGGCTGGTTGGCGAGACTCGCGCAACTTTGTCGAAGAACTCGATTGGCGGCGTCAACTGCAGCAGATTGGGGGACCAGCAGAGCCGGAATGATGACGAGTTGCCGCCACTCCGCGATCTCAGATCTCAGAATTCACAAAAGTAACCCGCGAACGTAACGGGAAAATGGTTGTCTTCCGTCCAAATAAAGTTTGCATCTGGGCTCTTAAGTCCATAGAATCTCTCAGCGTCCTTCTGCATCCTACTAATTGGAGAAGCTGCAAGCGGGCCCACAAGCCGTTTATGTCCGATTCCCCATCGTCTGAGCAATCTTGTAATTTTGACGCCAGCAAGCTTGATCTCAAGCTGAGCGTGACCCTTGCCGCCGATCGCGCCGCAGTCGATTCCGTCGTCCGCAGTGTGATGAATGTGGTGCGCGAAATGAAGTGCGCGCCGGGCAGGGAAGACGACATCGAGTTGGCCCTCGCGGAGGCTCTGGCGAATGCGGTTGTGCATGGCGCCAAGGGCGATTCATCCAAAGTGATCGAATGCGACGTGGCATGCGACCAGGATCGCGGCATGCTGATTATCGTGCGGGATCCCGGCCCTGGTTTTGATCCGTCGAAAATCCCCGACCCGCGGCATAGTGAGAACCTCTACGCGAATCACGGGCGCGGCATTTATCTCATCAACCAGCTCATGGACGAGGTTCAGTTCCACAAGAATGGGACTGAGATACATATGAGAAAGAGATAGAAGGGCAGGTCTCAGGTCTTAGGTATCGGGTTTCAGGAAACACCTGCTACCCGCCAGGCGCTGACGCTTTCTGAGACCTGGCACCTGCTGTCCTATTCTTTTGCTGCGATTCCCAGGCTTTTCATTTTGCGGTAGAGGTGGCTGCGCTCCAGGCCAAGGACTTCTGCTGTGCGGCTTACGTTGCCGTGATTTTCATCTAATTTCTTGAGAATGTAGTCGCGCTCATAGGCGGCTCGCGCCTGATGCAAGGTGGATCCTTCGCTACCCGGCACCCGCCGGTTGCCGTCGCGGTGCACGAGTGGTGGCAGATGCTTGCGTTCGAAGCGCGAGGTGGTGGGATTCATGATGACGATCCGTTCGATCACGTTACGCAACTCGCGAACGTTGCCCGGCCAGGCATAACGCATTAGGGCATCGATCGCTTCATCAGTGATTTCCCGGGGGCGTCGGCCGTAGGCGGAAGCAAACTCCTTCAGAAAGTGCCGGGCAAACAGTGGTATGTCTTCTTTGCGCTCGCGTAACGGGGGCACGACGAATGGAACCACGTTCAGACGGTAGAAAAGATCTTCACGGAAATTGCCCTTCGCGATTTCTTCTTCCAGATCTTTGTTAGTGGAAGCAATCACGCGGACGTCCACGGTCACAGGATCGTCGCTACCCACCGGGTTGAAACGTTGCTGCTCGAGAGTTCTCAGAACCTTGGACTGCGTTTTCAGGCTCATGTCGCCGACTTCGTCCAGAAACAGAGTGCCGCGGTCGGCCTTCTGGAATTTGCCTTCTTTGTCCGCGGTAGCGCCAGGGAACGACGATTTGCGATGTCCGAAAAGTTCGCTGTCGATCAGGTCTTCGGGGATGGCGGCGCAGTTCATCTCGACAAACATTTCGTCTTTGCGAAGACTTTGCGTATGGATAGCGTGAGCGACGAGTTCTTTGCCGGTACCCGACTCACCGTAAATCAAGACGCGTCCGTTGGTGGGGGCCATCAAGGCGATCTGCTGACGCAAGGCCTTCATGGGAACGCTGTCGCCGACGATCACGCTTTTGGTCTGAAGTTGTTTGCGCAGGTCGAGATTTTCGTGGCGCAGGCGGCGCGCGTCGATCGCATTCTTGACTAAGATGAGCGTCCTCTCGAGCGAGAGCGGCTTCTCGGCGAAATCGTAGGCGCCGAGTTTGGTGGCGCGCACGGCGGTTTCGATGGTGCCATGGCCCGAGATCATGATGACTTCGGGAGGATCTTCGCTAGCGCGGATTCTCTCCAGCACTTCCAGGCCGTCGATTCCCGTCAGCCACACATCGAGGAGAATGAGATCGAAACTGGTCTTGCGCAGCAACTCGAGGCAGTCTTCGCCGCTGGGGCTGGTGGAGATTTTGTATCCCTCGTCCTCGAGGATGCCGCGCAAGGATTCACGGATGCTGGACTCGTCGTCGACAATGAGTATGTGGGCCATGGTTTAGATTAACGGCGTCGTTGGTCGTTCGTCTTTGGTCGTTCGTCGTTCGTCGTTCGCGGTTCGCGGTTCGCCATACTGCGCTGCTGATGCGCTGCCGGCGGGTCATGATTTTCTTTCTTAACTTGCTGCCGGTGCGCTGATTGTTTCGGCGGCTACGGGCAACTCGATCACGAACCGGGTACCGAAAGGCTTATTTTCTTCGACGCGGATCGAACCGCGGTGGTCTTCCACAATCCGGCTGACGATGGCCAATCCCAGTCCTGTGCCGCGCTGCTTGGTGGAAAAATAGGGTAGGAAAAGCCTTTCTTTGACGTCACGGGAGATTCCTTGTCCGGTGTCGGAGACCGCAAGTTCAACGGCATCGCGACTCGCTACTAGTGAAGTGGAAATCGTGATCTCTTTCAGAATGGCTTCCTGCATCGCTTCGGCGGCATTGTCGACAAGATTCGCAACGGCCCGCTTGATGGCTTCGGGATCGGCCAGCACCGAGGGTAGATCACTTGCCAGCTCTGTGCGCACGTGGATTCCTTCCAGACGACCGTTGAACATGATCAATGCCCCTTCGATCAGGTTATTCAGGCTGGCGGGTTGTGGGCGGGAGGCCGGGAAGCGAGCCAGAACCGCGAACTCATCCACCAGGGCGCGGACGGTTTCGACTGCATTCCGAATTGTCTCCGAGCAAGTGCGGATCACCTCAAGCGAGGCTTCATCGGGAGCAGTGCCTCGGGCCAGATGGCGGTGGATGCGCTCGGCGGAGAGAGCGATGGGAGTCAGCGGGTTCTTGATTTCGTGCGCGACGCGCCGCGCCACTTCGCGCCACGCTGCCTGTTTCTGGGCGCGCAGCAAATCCGAGAGGTCTTCGAATACCAGGACGTATCCTAATCCTTCGGCAGCATGGCTCAGGGCAGATATGGTCACCGCGACATTCAGCTTCGCGTGGAGCAGGGAGAGCTCCATGTTCGCGGCGGTGATACCCATACGATCCGCGCGGCGCAGTAGTGGCTCGAGGTCAGCCAGCACGTCGGCAGGTATAACGTCCCGTAGAGGCAGATTGGTGAGTGCTGCCGGGTTCAGATACTCGCTACGTTCGACATAAAACATGCGAGCAAAAGCGGCGTTGGCTAAGGTAACGCGGCGGGCCGCATCAACCGAAATCACTCCCGTGGGGATACTCTCGAGGACTGTCTCGATATAGCGACGCCTTCGTTCGAGCGCCTCGTTTGCCGCTCCCACATCGCGACTAGAGGTTTCGATCTGGTGGCGGCTGGATTCGAGTTGCTCCGCCATGCTGTTGAAAGACTGCACCAGTTCGGCCAGTTCGTCGGTGGCGCGGATATCGACACGGTAGTCGAGTTGTCCTTTGGAGATTGCCTCGGTGCCGGCAGCCAGAGCCGCGACGGGACGGTTGACGAGTTTCGAAAGTAGGAGCGCGAGCCAGGTGGATGCGAAGAGCACCAAGACGGTCAGCAGCAGCAGAAATCCGATGTAGGTGCGGCGAAACAACTTTCTCTTGGCCGCGAGTTCAATGTAGCGCTTCTGGCTATCTTGAATCTGCTTGGCGGTCTGAGCGAATTTCGGCGGAAGAGGCATGGCCACAATCACTGCGCCGTCTTTCATTGGCGTCGCGGCGACAATGTAGTCGGTTGTACCCCACTGGAAATGAGGATGTTCTCCGCGCAGGGCGGCCTCCAGGGGAAATCTATCCTTCATTTCATTCCATGGCGTCGGCGCGTTCAGACTAGCGGCTGCGTTACCTTTTGCGAGGGCCAGAACGAAGCCGCCTTGCAGGGTTGGAATGTGTTCTCGGAGTTCCTGCGTCACTTCCGAAAAACTTCCGCTGATAAATGCTTGTTGAAATTCTTCGGTCTGGGCGATGGATTGAGCTTCCGAAGTAGCATTCTGGCCGGCGTAATCGTAGAGGAGGGCCGACATGGCGGCGGTATCGGCGCGGACCTCTTCGACGGGCTGCGAAAACCATTTGTCGATGGAGCGGTTGATCAGTCCGTAGGAAAACCAGAACATCGCAATCACGGGCAGGAAAGACAGGAGCAGGCTGACCACTACGAGGCGTGTGCGGAACTTCGAACCGGCCACGCCCTGCCGCCGTTCGGCGTAGAGCTTAACGAGGTTGCGTCCGAGAACCAGGGTCAGGGCGACGAAAGCGGAGAAGATGAGGCCGGTGAGTCCGGCGAAGAACAGGAGTTGTTGATTGCTGTCGGGGCTGATGAACTTCAGATTGAAGGAGGCCTGGGCTACCAGGATGCCGAGCAGGAGAAACGCACCGACGGCTAGCGCGATGACCGCTTTCCGGCGGCCCGAAGTCGTCGTTTCGTCGCGAATTGGATTCGGGGCGGGCAAGGCCAAGCGTCTCGGCGGGATGTAGAGCCGGAGACAGAATGGCCTCCATTATAAAGAGTCGTTGGTCGTTAGTCGCTGGTCGTTAGTGGCTGGTTGATCGGGGTTCTTCGTGCCCCTGCAGCGCATTGCGCAGGGACTCGTATGCGGGCTTGGGTCGATAGCTCTGGTCGAATAGAAGTGCTGCGCCTTGGGTCTTTTTTGAGTGCGAGCCAATCCATGAGTATTTGTCGGTGAAGCCCCAGGTCTGGATTGCCGTGCATCCGTGGTGAGACAGACAGGCGGCGGCAATCTGGCGGTAGAGTTCTGCCTGCTGCTGGAGGTCTTCGGCACGAGCATCGCCTTCGGCATTCACACGGAGGGCGATGTCCATTTCGGTGATGTGGACCTGGACTCCGAGATCGGTGAACCGCTTGATGTTCGCGGAAATAGATGGAACGTCGGCGTGGAGGCTCGCGATATGCATCTGCAGTCCGATGCCGTTGATGGGAACGCCGCGCTCGCGGAAATCGCGAACCATAGCGTAGATGGCATCTGACTTGGCATTGATGACCTCTGCCTCGGCCTCGTTGTAAAACAGCAAGGCTTGAGGATCGGCTTCGTGGGCCCAGCGAAAACAGCGCTCGATGTAGGCGGTGCTGTCGGACGCCAGTCCGATGCCGGGCTGGTCGCGCCAGATTGTGCTGCGAAGTTGTCCGGGATGTATCTCGTCGAAGGCTTCGTTGACCACGTCCCAGGCGAAAATCTTGCCACGGTAGTGTCCCACGACGGCTTTGATGTGGCTCTCGAGAATCTTCTCGAGTTCGAGAGAGGTATATTTTCCTTCGGTGAGCCAGGGCGGGTTTTGCCGGTGCCAGACCAGTGTGTGGCCTCGGACTTTCATATTGTGCTCGATTGCGAAACGCACGATCTGGTCAGCTTGAGAAAAATCGTACGATTCTGGCTGCGGATGGACTACCTCCCACTTGAGCGCGTCTTCTGGTTCCACCATGTTGAATTCGCGCGCGAGCGTCGATGCGTATGCCGTTTCGGAGAGTTGCGCCGGCCTTACGGCCGTGCCGATCAGCATGCCTGCCGTCTGCGCGGCTTCACGCAAAGCTTGTTGCTTAACATCGCTGCCTGACGCTGAACAGACGATCGCGACTGCCAGTGCCAGTGCTTGCGTGATCCTCATGTCGGATCAATTTGCCTGAGGTCCGAACTTCTGCAAAGGACGTTGCTCACAGTGCGGTTGTGACTTTAGGCAGTTTCAGTCGCTGGTCGTTGGTCGTTGGTCGCTGGTGGACACTTCCCCTTAACTGGCGCAGGTTAGCGCCCAAAGAACGGGCGCGAACCCTTCGACAAGCTCAGGGCAGGCTCTGGGGCACAGTCTGACTCACTACTAACGACCGATGACTAACGACCAACCTCGTCTTCGTGCAGACCTCCGGGGCTGTATTCACACACTGAAGAACATGGTCTGCGGGTTGTGATTCTTGTCACACGATGATTTCTGGCGCAAATGCCGTGAATACTCGGCGAAACCCGCTATCCCCGCGAAGTACAGGTACCTAAGTTACTTTTGCGGAATTCCCATTGGGTTGACAATTTGTGTCAGTGCGAAAGCTTCCTCTCTGATTCTTTGGAATCAGCGCCGCCGCACGACCCAGTACTTCGTGGGAATACAGGAGAGATATGTCTCAGCGGCTGGGTGACCTGCTCGTCAAGGAAAAGGTCATCACCCCAGAGCAGTTGGAACAGGCGACGAAGCTCCAGAAGGAGTCTCACACCCGGCTGGCTTCGGCGCTGGTGAAGTTGGGATTCCTCTCGGATGAGGATGTCACCAACTTTCTGTCGCGCCAGTACGGCGTGCCGGCCATCAATCTTTCATACTTTGAAATCGATCCCGCCGTCGTAAAGCTGATTCCGTTTGAAACTGCGAAACGTTATCAGATCTTGCCGCTCAGCCGCGTCGGCGCGTCGCTCACCATCGCCATGGTGGATCCCACCAACGTTTTTGCGATGGACGATATCAAGTTCATGACCGGTTTCAATATTGAACCGGTGGTTGCTTCGGAAAGCTCGATTATTGAAGGAATCGACAAGGCCTACGGCACTTCGAAAGAAGAAGAGCTTGAGAGTGTGATGCAGTCGATGAACGACATCGGCGACACCGATGTCGAAGTGCAATCGGAAGAGCAGGAACTTGAACTCAAGGAACTGGAGAAAGCGGCTGACGAAGCTCCGATCGTCAAGCTCGTGAACCTGGTGCTTACGGATGCTGTGAAGCGCGGCGCCAGCGACATTCACATGGAGCCGTACGAAAAAGAGTTCCGCGTCCGCTTCCGTATTGACGGCGTGCTGCAGTTGATCATGAATCCGCCGCTCAAATTGAAGGATGCGATTACATCGCGCCTGAAGATCATGGCGAAGCTCGATATCAGCGAAAAGCGGCTGCCGCAAGACGGCCGCATCATGCTGAAGATGCAGATTGGTGGTAAGAAGAAGCAGTTAGACTTCCGCGTTTCCACGCTGCCTACACTGTGGGGCGAGAAGATCGTGCTCCGGTTGCTGGACAAGGAAAACCTGCGACTCGATATGACCAAGCTCGGCTTCGAGCAGGAGTCATTGGACAAATTCCAGAAGGCGATTTTGAAACCGTACGGCATGGTGCTGGTTACGGGACCGACGGGATCGGGCAAGACGAACACTCTGTATTCTTCGATCTCGCAGCTCAACCAACCGGATACGAACATCATGACCGCCGAAGATCCGGTCGAGTTCCAGTTGGGTGGCGTGAACCAGGTCCAGATGAAGGAGCAGATCGGTCTGAACTTTGCGGCTGCGCTACGCGCCTTCCTTCGGCAAGATCCCAACATTATTCTGGTCGGAGAAATTCGAGACTTCGAAACTGCTGAAATTGCGATTAAGGCCGCACTTACGGGCCACCTTGTTCTGTCGACGCTGCACACCAACGGTGCCCCGGAAACAATTACCCGTCTTATGAACATGGGTATTGAGCCTTTTCTGGTTGCGACCTCGGTTCACCTGATCTGCGCACAACGTTTGATCCGTCGAATCTGCAAGGACTGCGCCGAGCCGGTGGAGATGCCTCCGCAGGCGCTGATCGACGAAGGCTTCACGCCGGAAGAAGCAAAGACGGTGCAGATCATGAAGGGCAAAGGCTGCACCACCTGCAACAAGACGGGATACAAGGGCCGCACTGGTCTTTATGAAGTGATGGAAGTGGATGACGAGATTCGCGAGCTAGTTCTGGTCGGCGCGTCGGCACTTGAACTGAAAAAGAAAGCGATTGAACGCGGCATGATCACTCTGCGACGCAGCGGGCTGACCAAGGTCGCGATGGGATGGACCACATTGGAAGAAGTGGCCCGCGAAACGATTCATTAGGACCGCTTTTCGCTGTTCGTCGTTCGCGGTTCGCCGCGCGAACGACGAATAGCGAATAGCGAACGACGAAGCAAGGAAAGACGGAAAAAACTATGGCTCTCTCACTCAGCGATCTGCTCCGCCGCATGCTGGAGATGAATGGAAGCGACCTCCACATCACCACCAACTCGCCGCCACAAATCCGCGTGCACGGACACCTGGTGCCGCTCGACCTGCCGCAGTTGACGCCGGCCGAGACCAAGCAACTGGCCTACAGCGTCATGACCGATTCGCAGAAGCATCGGTTCGAAGAGAGTCTCGAACTCGACTTCTCATTCGGTTTGAAGGGCCTGGCCCGTTTCCGCGCCAACGTTTTCAACCAGCGCGGCGCTTCGGCGTGCGTCTTCCGTCTGATTCCGTTTGAGATCAAATCGTTCCACCAGCTAGGACTGCCTGCGGTGGTGAGCAAGCTGTGCGACAAACCGCGCGGACTCGTGTTGGTGACCGGGCCAACCGGCTCGGGCAAATCGACGACGCTGGCAGCCATGATCGACAAGATCAATACGGAGCGCCACGAGCACATCCTCACGATTGAGGACCCGATCGAATTCGTGCACATGAACAAGAACTGCGTGGTCAACCAGCGCGAATTGCACTCGGACACTAAGAGCTTCACCGATGCATTGCGCGCCGCGCTTCGTGAAGACCCGGACGTAGTGCTGATCGGCGAAATGCGCGATCTGGAAACCATTGAATCGGCGCTACGAATTGCGGAAACCGGCCACCTCACCTTCGGCACGTTGCACACCAACTCAGCATCTTCCACCATCAACCGCGTGATCGACGTGTTCCCGGCGCACCAGCAATCGCAGATCCGCGCCCAGCTTTCGCTGGTGCTCGAAGGCATCATGTGCCAAAGCTTGTTGCCCAAGGTTGACGGCAAGGGACGCGCCATGTGCATGGAAATTCTGGTGCCGAACGCTGCGGTACGCAACCTGATCCGCGAAGACAAGATTCACCAGATCTACTCCGCCATGCAGTCCGGGCAGGAGAAGTATGGAATGCAGACGTTCAACCAGTCGCTGGCGACTGCTTACTTCCAGAAACAGATCACGCTGGACATGGCGCTGATGCGTTCCAGCAATCAGGATGAACTGCAGGAAATGATTGCCCGCGGGGCCAGCCTGACAAACCGGAACAATCCGGCGCCGATGGCCAAGGGCGGGATGCCAGTGAAGCGATGACATTGGGAAATGCCCGATAGCACAACGGGCGGCACGACATAGGGACTAAGGAGAAGGAACCATGCCGGTTTTTACATTTTCAGGGAAGACCGCAACGGGCGAGAAAGTTCAGGGCGAACGCGTTGCCTCGACTAAGGACGGGCTCGCCTCGCAGCTCCGCAAGGAGCGCATCACGCCGGGCTCCATTCGTGAGAAGGGCAAGGAATTTGTCATGCCCACGTTTGGCAGCGGGAAGGTCACGGTCAAGGAGACGGCGGTTTTCTTCCGCCAATTCTCCGTCATGATCGACGCCGGCTTGCCGCTGGTCCAGTGCCTTGAGATTCTCGGCGCGAACCAGGAGAACCCGGCCTTTCAGAAAGTGCTGCTCGGCGTTCGTACCACCGTCGAAGGTGGCGCCACGCTGGCCAATGCCATGCGCGGATTCCCGGTGGTCTTCGACGACTTGACCACCAACATGATCGAAGCGGGCGAGACGGGCGGTATTCTCGACATCATTCTCCAGCGCCTCGCGATCTACGTTGAAAAGGCCGTCAAGCTGCGCGCCGCAATCAAGTCGGCGTTGATCTACCCGGTTGCGGTTGTCGGCCTGGCTATGGTCATTGTGGCCGCACTGCTGAAGTGGGTCGTCCCGATCTTCGCGAACCTGTTCGTGGGCTTGGGAGTCGCGCTGCCTCTGCCGACCCGCATCGTCATCGGACTGAGCGATTTCGTTGGACATTTCTGGTGGTTCTTCATCGTGGGCGGAGTGGGCATGGTTTTTGGCGTCAAGCAGATTCGCAAGCATCCTCGCGGACGCTACTACTTTGACGCGATGCTGCTCAAGCTGCCCATCATCGGACTGCTGCTGCGCAAGATTGCCGTTGCACGCTTTACCCGAACCCTGGGTACGCTGATCACGTCGGGTGTTCCCATTCTTGAAGGTTTGGCCATCACGGCGCGCACGTCAGGCAATGCCGTGCTCGAAGAAGCGCTAATGAAGGTGCGCAAGGCGATCGAAGAAGGCCGCACGATTGTGGATCCGTTGCGCGAATGCGGCGTGTTTCCCAATATGGTGACCCAGATGATCGGCGTTGGCGAAGCTACCGGCGCCATGGACTCCATGTTGCAGAAGATTGCTGACTTCTACGAAGACGAAGTGGACTCGGCCACGAAGGACATGTTGGCCATGCTCGAGCCGGTCATCATCGGCCTGCTCGGCGTCACCATTGGCGGCATCGTCATCTCGCTGTACATGCCGTTGTTCTCGATGATCGCGAAATTGGCGGGGTAGGAAAACCGTCGCTGGTCGTCGTTCGCTTTTCGCTCTTCGTCGCCTGTCGGACAAACCGCGAACTGAACGACGAACAGCGAACGACGAATTTCATGCACTCGATCTCCCACGAGCGGAATTGGCTGAGCTGGCTGGTGAAGGTTCGCATCCTGATCCTGCTGGTCTTGCTCGCGATCGAGCTCGCGGTCATCCGTCTTACGCCGAATCCGCTTCCCATCATGCCCTTTATTACGGGGATGGTGCTGTGGTTCGTGCTCTCACTGTTTTTTCTTTTCCTGGTTTCAGTCTGGCCCGAACATCGGCTGCAAGCCATTCTGCAGGTGCTGGCCGATCTAGCGATGGTTACGCTGGTGGTCCACGTCACGGGCGGAATCGACAGTTCGCTGAATTTCCTCTACCCGCTGGTCATCGTCGTTGCCTGCATGCTGCTGCCGCCAGTATGGGGTTATCTGAGCGCGGCGCTGGCCTTCATTTTGTTTGGGAGCGTTCTCGAGCTCGACTATTACCTGATCATCCCCTCGTATGCGACGTCACATCCCAAGCTGAAGGCGCTGCAGGTCGTCATCTTTGTCAACCTGTTCGCTTACTTTGCCATCGCGTATCTGGCTGGACTGCTGATGAGCAAGCTGCGACAGGTGGATGTGCAGCTGAAGGATGCCAGCGGCGCGCTCGAAAATCTCCAGGCGCTGCATGAGAACATCGTGCAGTCGATGAGCGGCGGAGTCATAACGACTGGGCTGGATGGAAGAATTACGCTGGTCAATCGGGCAGCGCAGCAGTTGCTCGAGATTCCCGAAACCGAGTTGCGGGGACGTTCGGTGGCTGACCTTTTTCAGGATCCGCTGCCGCATTTTGGCGGCGCTCGTCCCGATGCCGAGGTCCGTTATGTGGCGGGTAACGGCTTCCGGAAGACGTTTCGGGTGATGGTTTCCGCGCTCAATGTGAGCGCGCGCAGCGATCTGGGTTTTGTTTATTCCTTCGACGATTTGACTGAGATCCGGCGCCTGGAGCGCGAAGTGCGCATGCAGGATCGCCTGGCCGCGGTGGGCCGGCTGGCGGCTGCAATCGCGCATGAAATTCGTAATCCGCTGACTTCTATTGCGGGATCAGTCAGCATGTTGTCGGATGCTCCGGCCTTGAATGACGAGGAACGGGATCTGTTGCAGATCGTCATTCGGGAATCGGACCGCCTGAATAACATCATCACGGATTTCCTGGCGTACTCCCGAGGCAAGCAATACCGCTTTGAGCGGGTGAGTCTGGTTCCGCTGCTGGAGGATACGCTGACTCTGCTCGAACATCGGCTCGCGGCCGAGGGCGCCGGAATCACTCTGGAGCGATGTTTTGCCAAGTCCGAGGCCTGGGTGCTTGCAGATGGCGACCGGCTCAAGCAGGTGTTCTGGAACTTCTGCGAAAATGCCGTGCGCGCGATGAAGAATAAAGGCGGAAAGCTGACTGTGTCCCTGACCGAACGCGGCTCGGATTGGGAGATGAGTTTTGCGGACACGGGACCGGGTATCAACCCACAGCAGACGGAAAAAATCTTCGAGCCCTTCCAGTCGAACTTTGAAGGTGGAACCGGGCTCGGCTTGGCCATCGTATACCAGATCGTCCAGGCGCATGAAGGAAAAGTGTGGGCGCGTTCGGAGGTTGGTAAGGGTACCAGCTTTGTGCTCCGGTTGAGGCGATTGGAGCAGGAGTTGGCCAGTGGAACTTCTTCGGCATCGGGAGTGTCAGTCCTCGCACTGGCAGCGACCGGTGCGAGCGGAGGGTCGCGTGGGTAACATCCTCGTGTGCGACGACGAACGCTCCATCTGCGAACTGCTGGATATCGCCCTGCGCCGCGACGGCCACAAGGTGGAAACGGTCACCGGTGGCGAAATGGCGAAGCGGAAGATCGACAGCGCGCTGTTCGACGTGATCGTTACCGACATCAAGATGCCGAATGTGGATGGGGTGGAAGTCCTGCGGCACGCGCACCAGATATCGCCCGAATCCGCCGTGATTCTAATGACTGCCGTGGATGATTATGAGGCGGCTGTGCAAGCGGTGAAGGCGGGCGGGGCAACAGACTACATCCGCAAGAGTCCAGGCCTGGTGGATGAGGTAAAGCTGGCGATTGCGCGATCGCTCACCAAGGTTTCGCTGAGCCGGCAAAATTTTGCGTTGCGCCGGGACGCGGCTACGCGCAACTCGCTGGACAATATTGTTGGAGTGAGTCCGGCACTCGAAAAGCTGAAACAGACGATTCGCACTGTGGCGACTACGAGCAGCACGATTCTCATCTACGGAGAGAGCGGAACCGGTAAAGAGCTGGTGGCACGCGCGGTGCATACCTGCTCTCCGCGCGCCGGGGAGGCTTTTGTATCGGTCAACTGCGGAGCGTTCCCAGAAACGCTACTCGAAAGTGAACTGTTCGGCTATGTCAAGGGGGCTTTTACCGGAGCGAACCAGAACCGGCGCGGGCTGTTTGAAGTTGCCGATCAGGGCACTCTGTTTCTCGACGAAATCGGCGAGATGACGATGCCCATGCAGGTGAAACTGCTGCGCGTTTTGCAGGAGCGCACCGTGCGTCCGGTAGGCGGCACCAGCGAGATTCCGATCGATGTGCGGGTCATCGCCGCCACCAACCGCGATCTCGACCGCCAAGTCACGGAAGGCACGTTCCGCGAGGACCTCTACTACCGCCTGAATGTGATTCCGATTCGCGTTCCGGGCCTGCGGGAACGGCGTGAGGATGTTCCGCTACTGGCGAATCATTTCCTGAAGAAATATGCTCCTGGGGCGGGGAAGAGCATTCACGCAGTTGCGTCGTCGTCGCTTGAGGCTTTAACCGGCTACGACTGGCCGGGAAACGTCCGGCAGCTCGAAAACACGATCGAGCGGGCGGTGGCCCTGGAAACTGGCAGCGAGTTGCGAGTCGAGTTGCCGGTGGAGAGGCCGAAGGCGCGTGCGGTGGCGGCGGGTTCAGAGACTGCCGTGACCTTTGCAGCTGGCACGGTCCTGCCGGAGGGCGTGAACATGGAAAACTATGTCGCGCAAATCGAGCGGTCTCTGCTGCAGTCCGCGCTCGGGCAGACTAACGGGGTTCAAGTTCGCGCCGCCGACGTGCTTGGTATCTCCTACCGCTCGTTCCGGCACCTGATGAAGAAGTACGAGCTGTAAGAAGCTGGTGTCAGGTCTCAGGTGTCAGATCTCAGCGAACAACCCCCAGCTTTCCAGATCCCGTATTGGCGCCGATTCTCTTGTGATTTACGTCCTTGACTGACGGCCACTTCTGGCTATACTCAGGCGTCTAGAGCAGTTGCCGGACTCTGGCTCGAGGGGGCCCAGAAGCCGGAGGAGGCGGAATTGCTGTCGCCGCGGATGGTTCCGTGCGTCCCCCTTAACCTGCGATTCCCGCCTGCAGACGATCTCGTTTATCGACTTCAAATGAATAAGCATTTCCCTGGGGAGAGAGAACTATGTTCCGGTTAAGCGCGTGGTTAACGGTCGGGTTGGCGTTCTGGATTTTGGCTGCGCAGCAAGCCAAGGCGGGGGTGGGATTTCAGCCGGTTGTGCCCGAGGAACTCAGTCTGAAGAATGAACCGCTGGCGCCGGGAGCGCCTGCGATCATCCTGTATCGGCAAGTGGACCGGGACGACAACGGCCGCACTTCACATGAAGACGACTATCTTCGCATCAAGATCCTGACTGAAGAAGGCCGCAAATATGCCAACGTCGAGGTCCCCTTCTTCAAGGGAAGTCAGGAGGTCATAAAAGTGCAGGCTCGAACCATCAAACCGGACGGTGCAATCGCTGATTTTGATGGTCAAATCTTCGAAAAGTACCTCGTGAAGGGCAAAGGAGTGAAGTATCTGGCGAAGACTTTTACGCTCCCGGAGGTGCAGATCGGCAGCATCATCGAATACTCCTACACCTTGGATTTGGGAGAACATATGCTCTTCGATTCCCATTGGATTCTGAGCGATGAGCTGTTCACCAGGAAAGCACGCTTTTCGCTGAAACCGTATGGGGGTAGTTCCTATGACTCGTTCATGCTGCGCTGGAGTTGGCTGGGGCTGCCTGAGGGCTCCGTTCCCAAGCAGGGACCCGACCACATCGTACGCATGGAAGCGGCTAACATACCGGCATTCCAGGTGGAAGACTACATGCCTCCATCCAACGAAATGCGGTCGCGCGTGGATTTTATCTATGAAAGGGGGAACGCGGAGAAAGACCAGGAGAGTTACTGGAGACGCGTCGGGAAGGATTGGAACGGTTATCTGGAAAGCTTCGTCGGAAAGAAGAAAGCCATGGAGCAGGCAGTTGCACAGATCGTCTCGTCGAATGATTCAGAAGAGATGAAATTACGAAAGATCTATGGCCGAGTGCAGCAGATCCGTAACACGTCGTACGAACAGCACAAAACAGAGCAGCAAACAAAACGTGAAAAGGAAAAGACGGCAGAAACGGTAGAGGACGTTTGGAAGCGTGGCTATGGTAACAGTGTGCAGCTGACATGGCTGTTCTTGGGACTGGTTCGGGCCGCAGGCTTCGAAGCGTATGGATGCTGGGTTTCTGATCGGCGGGAATATTTCTTTAATGCGGTGACAATGCAAAGCGCCAAGCTCAACACGAACGTTGTGCTGGTGAAGCTTAACGGGAAAGACCTCTTTCTCGATCCAGGGGCTGCTTTTACTCCGTTTGGCATGCTGACGTGGTCGGAAACCGGAGTCAAAGGGTTGCGCCTGGATAAGGACGGTGGAAGCTGGATAAAGACAACGCTCCCGCAGGCTTCGGAGTCGCGGATCGAACGCGTGGGGAAGCTGAGTCTTTCGGATACGGGGGATATCGAAGGAAAACTAACCGTTACTTATACCGGGTTGTTAGCGATGTATCACCGGTTGGAGGAAAGGAATGCGGACGAGGTAACGCGCAAGAAGCTTCTGGAGGAATTGGTAACGGAGCAAATTCCAGCCTCTGCCGAAGCAGAACTAACCAACAAGCCCGATTGGACCAGTTCGGAAGCGCCACTTGTCGCGGAATTTACCCTGAAGATTCCTAGCTGGGCTTCGAACGCCGGCAAACGCGTGATTCTTCCCGCCGCGATCTTTACTACCGGGGAAAAAGGTGTCTTTGAGCATGCCAACCGAGTGCAACCTATCTACTTTGAATATCCCTACCAGAAAGCGGACGACCTCACGATCAGCCTTCCCCAGGGATGGCAGGTTGGTAGTCTGCCCAAAGCACAGGATCAGGATGGAAGAGTGATCGTTTACAACTTGAAAGTGGAACAAAGCCCAGGCACCCTGCGCCTGACGCGGAAGCTAACTTTCGATGTCTTGCTGATGGACCAGAAGTACTACGGGGCATTGCGCAACTTCTTCCAGACAGTGAGGAACGGCGATGGCGAGCAAATTGTTTTGCAGCAAGGGGAGATCCATGCGAGCAATTAGGAGAATTATGCGCCGCCAAACGGTCTTGATTGGGTTCTGGCTGGCCATATTTGCGATGAGCAACGCGCCGCGAGCTGAGGCGGGTGGCGAAGCGCCGCAGTGGATGCACGCTCTGACGGGTATTTCCTTACCTTCCTACGACGAGAAGACCGATGCTGTTTTGTTGTATTCCGAGACGAGCGTGACGGTGGTATCTGCTGACAAAACTCGAACTCGCGTGCGTGAGGCTTACAAAATCTTGCGCCCTCAGGGTCGTGAACGAGGCACGGTTGGAGTCCACTTTAATCGGGGACGAAAAATCACCAGCCTGCACGGATGGTGCATCCCAGCACAAGGCAAAGATTATGAAGTGAAGGAGAAAGATGCACTCGACGTGTCCGCGCCGATCGAGGGTGGCGAGTTGGTCTCTGATGTCAGGTTCCGTGTGTTACGCATTCCCGCTGCCGACCCAGGCAACATCGTCGGTTATGAGTACGAAGTGGAAGAACAGCCTTTCTGGTTACAGGACATCTGGCGTTTCCAGGAGACCGATCCGGTCAGAGAGAGCCATTACTCCCTGCAATTACCCCCCGGTTGGGAGTACAAGGCATCATGGCTTTCGTATCCGGAAGTAAAGCCCTCCGAAGCCGGGAATCTTTCGCAATGGGTAATCAGTGATGTGAAAGGCATCCGGCGTGAACCGGACATGCCACCGCTGAGCGGTCTGGCGGGTCAGATGATCATTTCGTTCTTCCCACCCGGCGGAACGTCTCGGAAGAACGAATTCTTAAACTGGCAAGGCATGGGGGTCTGGTACGCCGGCCTTTATGGCGGGCAAATGGAGGCGTCCGAACCGATTAAGCAAGAAGTCGGCCGTTTGACCGCAGGCAAAACTACGTCGCTGGCCAAGATGCAAGCCATCGCCGGATTTACACAGCACGACATTCGGTATGTCGCTATCGAGTTGGGGATCGGCGGATGGCAACCGCATGCTGCTTCCGATGTCTTCTCGCATCGCTATGGAGATTGCAAAGACAAAGCAACGCTGATGCACGCCATGTTGCGCGAGGTAGGGGTGGACTCCTATCACGTCGTGATCAACACGCAACGAGGATCAGTTACAAGCAACACGCCCGCACATCACGCATTTAACCACGTGATTCTCGCGATCAAGGTACCGGATGACGTGAAAGATTCGTCCCTGATCGCAGTGATGCAGCACCCGAAGCTGGGTAAGATTCTGTTCTTCGACCCGACCAACGACCTGACGCCGTTTGGCCAGATTGGGGGCTATCTACAGGCGAATTACGGCCTGCTGGTGACTCCGGACGGGGGCGAGTTGGTTGAGTTGCCGCAACAACCATCTGCCATGAACAGCATTCAGCGATCAGGCAAACTGTCGCTTGACGCCGGCGGGATGTTGAGAGGAGACGTCGAGGAGGTGCGTCTGGGAGACCGGGCTTGGTCGGAACGCTGGCGGTTGCGCACCGTGACCAATAACGCCGACCGGGTAAAGCCCATTGAGAGCCTTCTGGCTGGATCGCTTTCCAGCTTCCAGATCACGAAAGCGAGCGCGGTCAACCTCGAACATACAGATCAGCCATTCGGCTTCAACTATACGTTCGTGTCCGACAACTACGCCAAGAGTGCGGGCAATCTGCTGCTGGTGCGTCCCCGAGTATTGGGCAGCAAGTCGTGGGGAGTATTGGAGACGAAGGAACCGCGCAAGTTTCCGCTCGAGTTCGCTGGCCCGTCACGCGATACTGACAGTTTTGAGATTACCCTGCCGCCCGGCTATGAGGTGGACGAGTTGCCGCCGCCGATGGATGTTGAGTACAGCTTTGGCAGTTATCACAGTAAGACGGAAGCGCAGGGACAAACGCTGCACTACGTCCGGAGCATGGAGATCAAGGAACTCAGCGTCCCGGTCAGCAAGATGGACGAGCTGAAAAAGTTCTACCGGATGATCGCCTCGGACGAGCGAAATACGGCGGTGCTCAAGCTCTCCGGCTCAGGCAAGTAGCGAAAAGCAGAATTGCCGTCAGGCGCTGATTGTCTCTTCCATGGCGCCGAGTCTCTCCCGCAGCGACCGGTAGAAGCCCGCAACGTGCGCTTCGAACTCCGGTAAAGTCTCGTCTGCAGTTACGTGAACGCGCGGCACTGCGAAACGGTCGAACCGTGCTCCAAACCCGCCGCCAATGTTCAAGAAGGCGCAGCTAAACCCTGCTCGCTCGGCCATACGCACTTCTCGCCGGGTCATGGTTGCAGCGTTACCAAAGGGATAGCCGAAGGCCCATATCTGTTGCCCTAGAGCATTCTCGAGGGCGTTACGGCTCCCGGAGATCTCCTGCCATGCTAATTCGTCCGACGTCCTCGCAAGAACCGGGTGGGAGAGCGAATGTGCGCCAATGACCATTCCTGCCGACCTCAGTTGCTGTAATCCGGCCACGTCGAGGGTCAGGAATCGGGCGGCAAGTGTGACGTCCCTGATGAATGCTTCTATCCAGGCCTCGGGAAGCCTGAGCTGTGAGCGAATCTGATCAAGGAGTCCGCGCCTCGCCTGGCTGCCAAATCTGGAAAGCTGTTCGACCATATTCCACCAGCGAGCATGCCTCTCGCTCGGGGAGGAGATGTTTAGCACGATCTGCGCTTCGGGAAGGTTCAAAACGATCGGCGCGGGCGCGTCCAATAACATCAGATAGAGTTCTTCGTACCAAAGCATGGACGACACCGGCTCGAGCGAAGCTCCGGTGGCGAAGAAAAGACAGGATAGGTCCAGTTCCTTCAGTATGGGGACCATTTCCGTAAGTGTGTTCTGCAGTGCGTCGTCACATGTAAGCAGAACCGAACGCGGAGGTAACGCACTTCCTTCTTCAATCCAGTGGCGGAAATCGTCAGGAGCAATGACGTGGTAGCGTTTTTTCAGTAACTGAAGTTGCCGCTTCAGCGTGTGCGTATGCACGAGATTCCCGTCGAGCATGGGGTTTCGAGGCTCGTATCCGGAAGGAAACACGCCGTGATAGGTCACAACGGCAGGCCCGTCTCCAAGATTGTGGCGAAGATAACCGCTCCAGGAGAGTAGGGGGAAAACGACGCGCTTCAGGGCGGGACTGACAAACCTCAAGTGTGCCTCTCAGTTTTTCGCCACATTGTAGCGCAGTCAATTCGGGCGCATGTGACCGACTCGAGGTGAACGGTCCTGAGAATCTGCAATTTATCAATACTTCTCAATCAGTAGCCTGCGTCCCCATCACAAAGTTGGAAGGCCGCTGGGAATGCCCCAGCGAGGGCGTGGGAAGGATCATGAATGACGATGGGCTCGGCGTATTGCCGCCAGTATCCGTTTCTTTCCAGCGCTTTGCTCAGAATCGGAAAGGACGCTTGCACTCGCACCCGGCAGGTTGCAGGGGTACGCCGAATGGTTTTTGTGATGATGTGAACCGCCGCTTCCCAATCTCCTAAATTGTCTGAATCAAGAGATACGTCAAGCACTCTGGCTTCCCAATCAGACCTGACCACGATGAAATAGCCGGCGAGTCGGGCCTGGCGCAGCAGCAGAAATCCAGTGGTTTCCAGGTGGGGACATTGCAAGAGGTAGTTCAAGTCGGCGAGAGTCCGCTTGCAAACGGTCCAACGGCGGGGGGCACTCTTCAAGAGCGGCTGCAGCGAGTCGTCAAATTCTATTACCTGGCTAACTTCCCAGCTGTCGCCGTGTTGCGCAGGCCCTCGAAGCGGGTGAGCGATGCCATGTATAAGTCTAAGGATGGATCTTCCTGTGCGGTCGCGCTCGCGAAACTCACGCCAAGGACGAAGCCAGGCGGAGAATGTGTCAGCTTCTCCCACCTTCTCGAAGCCAATGCGAAGGGCGATCTGACGAGTCGCTGTGGACCCCCCAACGAGGAAAGACACGGGCGACATCGCCATCAATTTCCGAAAGAGTGAGACGCCGATTCCCGGCACGGCGGGGTCGGCGGCCCAGTCCATCATGGTAGTAGCTTCGATTACCGCGCCGTTGGATAACTGGAAAGTTACTGGACATACACCACAATGAGCTACGATCTGCCCGTTTTTTTCAAGAACGTAACTGCGGCTGCCGGGCCAGCCTGATCTTGGCGAGAGATACTTCCACTCAAGTAGCCGCGGGTCAGCGTGATGATCGTCTGGGGCAAATTTGTACACTCGAACCAGAAACTCGGCAAGGGTTGAAATGTCCCTGCGTTCGAGGGCTCTAGGCGTGGCGATCATAGGGAAGAAAGTGTCTCATTCGGGTTCTTGCGGCGAGACCGGAGTATTGCCCCAGTGAATTGAAGGAAACTCAGACAAGCCGTTGAGGTGGTTGGAAAATTGGTCGGGGCGCGCGGATTTGAACCGCGGACCCCCTGCGCCCAAGGCAGGTGCGCTACCAGGCTGCGCTACGCCCCGACTGTTTTGATTATAAATGCCATTGCGGAAGATGACATGTGCGTGACCTTCGTGACACTCCCAAAAGGTGGGGTGCCCGGGCGGGCCTCGCTGGGTCTATAATTCTCACTTCGCAAGTCATGGTCAGTTCACGGTACGCGTTGGTCAGTTACGTTCGGAATCCGGTTGGCGAGTTTGTGGAACAACTGCGCCGGGAACTCCATCCCACTACAACCCACATGGCGGCCCACCTGACCGTTCTTCCTCCGCGAGAATTAAGCGGAAGCGAAGCGGCGGCTCTGGAATTCCTGGAGGAAGCTTGCAGCCATTCGCTTCCTTTCGATGTCGAGCTGGGAGAAGTGGAAACGTTTCTGCCGACCACTCCGACGGTCTTCATCCAGGTCAAGCGCGCGGCCTACCGCATGCGCGAACTACACGATCAGCTTTGTGGACGGGGGCTACGCTGCGAGGAAAACTGGCCGTATATTCCTCATCTCACCATCTTGAAGACAGACACGGATGAGCAGGCGCGCACGGCGTTAGCGACGGCTCGAGAACGCTGGGCTGCGTTTCCGGGTCAACGGAGAGTCCACGTCGAGGAGTTGATGTTCGTCCGCGAAAGGGATGGGTGCTGGCAGGATGTGGCGCCCCTGGCATTGGGGCGGCAGTTGTCGTCCAAGTGATGGTTGATTAAGCAGCCTGCGGAAGAGTGCTTTCCACCTGGTCTCGCCGCAGTGGCTAAAGAGTTTGCTGAAAACTCGACACCTAATATCCAGCCCCTGAAGGGGAATCTGAAATCAAAGAAGTTTTGGTATCGCTAAAGCGATACCCTGATACAAAGCGAGTCTTTTCGGCGAGCTATTAGGGCGCTAGCCATTCGCTCAGGTCCTTTCCAAAACAGGTCGCCAAAACCCCTTGAAAACCCGTAACTAGCGGCCATTTCCGCTGTCCTTCGGTACATGTACTTTTCACCCGTTGCCAACTCTAACAGTCGGATTACCATAGATTTAACGGGCTTCAGACCAAGCGCCGGATCCCAGGCTGCGGGTTTGATCGATATTTCGATCAGAAGAAGAGAATATGCAAATTGGGGTCTATGGATCCGGCTACCTCGCAACTGTCATCTCCGCCTGCCTGGCTGATTTTGGAACGCCGGTATGCTGCTGTCACGCGGATGGCACCCGCATCATGGAAGTGGCCAAGGGCAACATTCCCTTCTTTGAAAAGAACTTGCAGGAAGTAATCCGGCGAAATGTGCGTTCGGGACGGCTCGTGTATTCGGCGAATCCGGAAGAACTGGCACATAAGGCACAGGTGATCTTCCTTGCTGAAGATTCGCCCCAGGGTTTGGACGAGTTGGTCGTTCGCTTGTCGAGTGCGGCTGGGCGATTTCAGGTGCTGTCGATTGTCACCCCGGTTCGCGTGGGTTCGACGGCGAAAATCGAAAAAACTCTGAAGGAAAAGGGGCTGAAGAGCCTGCTGGTGTGCCAGCCCATGTTCTTCACCAATGGATGTGCGGTGGAAGATTTCAACTGGCCGGACCGGATCATACTGGGGACGCAATCGAGCGAAGCCGTGTCATCGCTGAAGCAGATTTTTCATCCGCTGGTGATGCGGGGCGTTCCGGTGCTGGTCACAAATTACGAGACTGCGGAACTCGCGCGCGAGGCGACCACGGCATTTGTCGCGACAAAGATATCGTTCATCAATGAAATTGCCAGCTTGTGCGAACACGTAAATGCCGACGCCGTCAGCCTTTCACTCGCGCTTGGCCTCGACAAGAAGATCGCGCCGCGCTGCCTGCAACCGGGCGCCGGAATGGGCGGAATCTTCGCCGAGAGTGATATGGAATCGTTGACGGGACTGGCGCGCGAGAACCGCGTGGACCTGAAGGTCTTAAACGCTGCCCGTGAAGTGAATCTGAACCTGGCCGACCGACTCCTGAAGAAAGTAGCGGGCGCTCTCGATACGGTGCAGAACAAAGACGTGGGAATTCTCGGCCTTGCTTTCAAGCCGAACACCAACTCAGTGGCGGGATCGGCATCGGTCCAATTGGCGCAAAGCTTATTGGCGGGGGGAGCGCGGGTTCGGGCTTATGATCCTGTGGCGATTCCCGACGCTCGGATGCAACTGAACGGCACGGTGAAATACTGCGAGTCCGCTTACGGCGTCGCGGAAGGCGTCGATGCGTTGATCGTCGCGACCGGGTGGCCGGAGTTCCGGACGCTCGATTTCACGAGGATCCGCCATCTCGTCAAGCGGCCGATCATCATCGACACCAAGAACCTGCTCGACTCGTCGCGCCTGCGCGCCATGGGATTCCAGTACATGGGCGTGGGACGGCCGTAGTGGCAATCTGACCGATCTCATTGACCCGGTTTAGGGTGCTTCGAAATCGAGCGCGTAAACCTCCTGCGTGCCGGTGTCGCGCATCAGGAGCGGCGAGCCGTCGGGAGTCAGGCCCATCCAACCTTGAAAAGGCAGGATGACGCGACGAAGGGCCTTCAGGCTCGCTACCAGTTCCAGCTTGCCATCGGAAACCCGCACGCGATAGATCGCCGGCTCTGCGCTGGATTCCGTGTCGAAGTAAATAGACTTACTGTCGCTGGACCATTGCATGGCGCCGACGCTCTGTTTGACCAAGTCTGACCATTTCTGGGTTGGGACATCGAACAGCATGATCTTTTGACCGTCCACCGAGGTGGCCGCGACGTAACGTCCGTCTGGCGAAAGTCTTGCCGCCACTCGCCCACGTGAATCGGGCACGACGGACATCTTCATGGTCTTCAAATCCAGGAAACCGAGGGAGGAGTTTTCCGGGGAGTTGGCTTCGAACAGAAGGACGGAATTGCCATCGGGAGCCCACCCCGCATGGTGCACGTCAAGGCCTCCGGTGGTCATTTGCTGCGATGCTCCGCCACTGGCCGATGCCATGAACAGGTATTCGCGGCCGCCGGGCAACGCGGCGGTATACGCAAGCTGGCTGTCATCTGGAGACCACTCCGCGGATTCCACAAACAAGGGCGCGGTTGTCAGCTGCAGCTTCTCACTGCCATCCATACGGCTGCGCCACAACTCGCCCTCGGGCCAAGTGACATAACTTACCCAATGCCCGTCCCGCGAAAAACTCACGCTCCTGGCTGAGATTCCACCAAGGTAAGGCACAAATTGTGCAGAGTTGGTGTCGTAATGGACCAGTTCGGCTCGCAACTGGGAACCGACTGCGAATATCTTCTTTCCATCCAGGCTGGGTTGCGGCGACTCCAGGCTCAGCGGCCCGGCAGTCAGCCGCACGGGTTCATGACTAACCCTGTGGAACAAGTCTCCCTTCTCCCGGATCGCCCATAGATCATAACGACCATTATGAGGGCTACGAAACACAAAGTACTTTCCGTCTGGCGTCCAATTGCCCTGCCCAGCTTCCTTCTCCCCATGCCAATCCGCAAGCATCTGGTGAAGATTCTTTCCATCCGGGCTCATCTCCCACATGAGATCACCGGTCAGGCCGTTGGTCTGGAAGTGCAGCACTTTGCCATCGGGGGACCAGCGCAGCCAGTAGACGAAGGAATCTTCCGGCAAAGAAGCCAGCTTCCTCTGCTCTCCCGTATTGCTGACAACGAATAACTGGTTGTTCTGGGCCAGCAGACGGTCTCCGTTTGACATCCAGATGCCGTCGCCACCCGGTGGCTCAACGAACCGCCGGGGTGAACCACCCAGCACTGGCACGACCCACATCGGCTGGTTGACTTCGGAACCCGTGAAACTGCTTACCACCAGTTCCGATTTGTCCTGCGAGATGTTGTCAAGAGAGACATTGGGAAAAGGCATCGGCATTGGAACCGTGTCGCCACCTGCCGCGGAAACCTGCGCTGCCACATATCGGCCGTTGAGATTTTCCTGGATGTAAATGCGGGCACCATCCGTGAGCACGATTGCGACCACCTTCCCCCCGAAGCTTTTCGGCAGGCCATCGTGGGTGAGCTGTGTGTAGCCGGTAATTCGCGGAGGGGGAAACGTTGGACGTAATGCGTAGGCGAGAACTCCCACAACCAACAAGGCCGTTGCCGCCGTCGCCGCGATCGCGACCCACTTGGTTTGTGGGCGCGGCTGGGACTGAGTCCGTGCGGTCGTAGTCACGGGTACTGCCGTCGTCCCGCTCGAATACGTCGAAGCGACTCCGGTTCGCCCGGAATCGATTTCCCGTCGCAGCCGCTTCAGATCGACGCCCATTTCTGAAGCGCTTTGATAGCGGAGCTTGCGATCTTTTTCCAGGGCTTTGTTGGTGAGCTGCTCGAGTTCAACTGGAAGATTGGGATTCAATCGCACCGGCGACGTCGGCGCCTTGTGCAGAATTCCATCGAATACCATTGCCGAGGTATTTCCGGAAAACGCCGGCAGTCCCGTCGCCATCTCGTAGAGCACGGCTCCAAATGAAAACAGATCGGTGCGCGCGTCCAGTTCGTCGCCGGCCGCCTGTTCCGGTGACATGTAAGCGATCGTTCCCACCGCCGTTCCCGGACTGGTCAGGTGCAGTTCACTCATCACCGTTGGCGACGCGCCGAGCGACGCCGCCGAACTGCCCTGTCCCGGCGCCACTTTTGCCAATCCGAAGTCCAGAATCTTTGCGTGTCCGTGCTCGGTGACGAAGATGTTGGCTGGCTTAATGTCGCGATGAATGATGCCTTTCCGGTGCGCCGCCTCGAGGCCCTCCGCAATGCCGACAGCGAGCGTCAGCAGTTCTTCCGTGGGTAATGCCCGACCGAGGATTCGATCGCGCAGCGTCTTACCTTCCAGTAACTCCATCACAATGAAGTATTGACCATCCTGCTGGCCGATTTCGTGGATGGTGCAGATGTTGGGATGATTCAGTGCAGAAGCAGCCCGCGCTTCGCGCTGGAAACGCTCGAGCGCCGCTGCGTCGGAACTTAGTTCAGGAGGGAGAAACTTCAGCGCCACGCGCCGGCCGAGAGTGGTATCTTCCGCCTCGTACACGACGCCCATGCCGCCGCCGCCCAGCTTCTGCAGGATGCGGTAGTGCGAGATGGATTGGCCGATCATTTACTTCGAAACTTAGGCGTCGAATCTTACGTCTGTAAGACTCGGCAAGTCAACGAAGGTGTGGGGGTGGATGTGTCGGCAGCAAAAAAGGGCTCCACTCCATCGGGGGCGGTCCATCGACCCGCTGTACATTCTCGACAGGATATCTTCCAGTTCCCGACAAACAAGTGGCCAGGACGGTAGCATATATTGCATGATCCAGAGATCGATGCTATGAGCAAATCCAGAAAAATCGTCTATGTTGTCGTTGCCTTCGCTGTCATCGCACTTGCAATCAACACTCCCGGAATTATCCAGGGGTGGGAAAAAAAAGAGCTGTGGCTGCTGCGTTTGACGGTTATTCACATGCATTGGTTTCGGGCGACTACACGAGGGCTTACCAATTTTGCGGAGAGGCATTCAAGAGGTCGAGCTCCTTCGAGGTCTTTACCGGAAAACAAGTTGAGCTTCAATCCCGCTTTGGACGACTCAAGGCGATCGAGAACAAGGGCACTTATGTCCATGGCAAAGGCTCCCCGATGGAGTGGAGGGCTGTTATAGAGGCAAGCCAACTGTATGAGAGAGGGGATCTGCGTTCAGTTTGTGAGTTTCATCTTGAGGACTCAAGCTGGAAGCTCTTTGGATGTAAGCAAGTCTAGGCTTACGACAAAGCCGACCGCTTCAAAGAATTCGGTGAAAATCGCTGCCTGTTACTGGAGCGTTCGCTTGCCCGGTCCGAGAAGCGCGCGGCCCGGGAAGACATCGGGAACGATCTGGCCTCCATCGATGAGTACGGTTCCTCCTACCACGAGGTAGTGCACACCTGTGCTCGGCTCCATCGGTTTTTGGAAGGTGGAGCGGTCGCTGATGGTTGCGGCGTCGAAGACCACGATGTCGGCGTCGGCGCCCTCCTGCAGTCTGCCTTTTTGACGACCGGCGGGCGTGGAGCGTTCCAGCATCTGCGCGGGCATCAGAGTCATTTTCCGGATGGCATCCATTAACGTGAGAGTTCCTTTTTCGCGGACGTATTGCGCCAGCACTCGCGAGTAGGTTCCGGCGTTGCGGGGATGGCCTTCGGCACCGTCGCTGGCAATCATCACCAGCGGGTTCGTGATCACCTTGTCTACCATCTCTTGTGTATTGGAGAAAATCAGCACTGATTGTGTCGTGCTCGAGTTATGCAGCTCGTCGAATCGATCCTTGGTCAGGTGCTCGCCCGTTTCCGGCAGCATGAGTTCGCTGTAGCTGATGCCGAATTTCTTCTGCCATCCGGGATTGAAAAGGGCCGAATTGATGGATGTCATTCCGGCGATGTACGGGTAGGCCTCGGTGGTGACGTCAAGGCCGCGAGCTCGTGCGCCCTCTACCATAGACAGACACTCGAGTCCGTCGCTCGCGCAGGTGCTGTTAATGTGGACGATATGCAGCGAGGCACCGGTGACGGCGGCCGCTCCGATCACTTCGCTGACGGACTCGATGGCCGAACCCGGCTCAACCTTGCCTGCGCTGCGCATATGGGTGTAGACCGGCAACCTGCGCTCGGCGGCAAGACGGAATATATCGATCACCTCAAGGCGCGTCGCCCCGGGAGTGTACTGAATGCCCATGCCGATGGCCAAGCCGCCGGCGTCGAGCTCAGCTCGCAACTGCTCGCGCATGACGTCAATCTGCTCCGGTGTGGCGGGCTGATCGGTTGCCGGACCACTCTTGGGCAGGATTTCCGGAATGCCGGGGTGAGTTTTATTGGGATGAGACGGCAGTGGTGCGCCGAACACCAGGGACCGCGCCGCCACATGGCTGGCCGAGGTGCCGTAGTGAATCAGCGAGTGGCCTTCTTTATCCTTCAAAAACTGAGCGACGTCGGGGACTCCGATTTCTAGCTCGAGGGCCGTGGTTACTCCGTCGAAAGCCTTGACTCGCTCGCTGTCGAGATCCTGACCGTGCTGATGGAGATCAATGAATCCGGGGGCGACTACCAGCCCCTTGGCCGGAATGACGTGGCGTCCACTGAGCGCGTAGGACGAAATCTTCGCGATCTTGCCGTCTCTAATTCCGACGTTGCGGACTGCGTCCAGTCCTGTCTCCGGATCCATCACTCGTCCACCTTCGAGAACTAGGTCGTACTGCTGAGCGGTAGCGAGGGCGGCAGAGAACACGAGTAGAAAAAAGGAGAAAATCAGCTTGCGCATAGTGGCTCCGTGAGAATCGGGATGATATCAGAGGCATCAGGCGGCGCGAGCAAGACTCACTTCCGCGCTTGGTATAATCAATACCTGCGGTGGGAGTAGCTCAATCGGTAGAGCATCGGACTGTGGCTCCGACGGTTGCGGGTTCAATTCCCGTCTCCCACCCCAATCTTCCGTCTGAGTTGCCTTACTCTTCCTTGAATCGTATTTCCGACCGCTGCCAGAGATCTTGCAGCCGGGGATCCGATCGAAGGGAGTCAAAGATCACCTCGAACTGCACTTGGGTAAATACGGCGGAGCGGTCCCGATAAGCATCTTCCAGGAGTGCGAATGCCTGGTCCTTCTCGCCCAGCCCCACGCGGATGAATGACAAGTAGACGGGAGATACCTTTCGCCCGTTGCTGGTTTTGCTCAGTTCCGCCAGAAGCTTTCGCGCCTCTTGTTGTTTCCCACTCGCGGCATATACAAAACCCAGCGAGGCGCGTTCGTAGTCATTAGGATCGAGTTCAACTCCGCGCCTCGCTTCGTCGATGGCTAGCGAATTCTGGCCTTTCTGGATGTAAGCAAGGGCCAAAACCCGGTGCGCCTCGGCGAAGTTGGAATCCAAGCTGATCGTCTTTTGCAGCAGTTCGATGGCCTGGTCGGTTTGATGAGCGGCACAAAGCAGTCTGGCCTCGTCCGCGTTGATGATGAGTGAAAGCGGGTCAAGTTGCCGCGCGTGATCGATCTCGCTCAGGGCTTCGTCGTGCCGGTTGGTCATCCACAGCAAAAATGAGTACCAGTGCCGCGCCGTGGCATAGTTCGGGTTCAGCTGCAAGGCGCGTTGGTATTCCTTTTCAGCAATGGGCCAGTTGAACCGACTGGCTTCAATAATGCCCAGAGTTGCATGGGCCTCGGCGAGGCTGTCATCCAGGCGCAAAGCTTGGCCGGCGGCGGACCGCGCGCTAGAGATAGCCTCGCTTGCGGAACCTCCGCTGTAATAAGGGAGCAGCGCATAAGCCTGGCCCATGCCAGCAAAGGCTGGAGCATAGTTTGGATCAGCGCTGGTGGCTCGCTGGAAGTCCTTGATCGCCTGGTTCAGCCCGGCCTCGGTGCGCTTGTTCCATTCGTATCGCCCCAACAGATAAAGCTCGTAGACGCGAGGATCCACCCGTGGAGCCGTCTGGGCCCGTGCCTTTTGCTGCGGAGTCAGGGTAAGTTTGATCTGCTCCGCAATGGCTTGCGCCACTTCACTCTGCACTCGCAGAATGTCTTGCCGGTCGCTTTCATAGTTCTCGGCCCAGATGTGGGTCTGGTCGGGAGTCTGAATCAGCTGGGCAGTGATGCGGACCCGGTCGCCCCACCGGCGTACGCTGCCTTCCAGCACATATTTGACCCCGAGTTCCTTACCGATCTCGACGACGGACTTGGTGGTGCCCTTGTAGGCCATGGCCGAGGTTCGGGCGATGATCCCCAGACTCTCGTGGTTGAGTTCTCCGAGTTGCGCAATCATCTCCTCGGTCAATCCATCGCTGATGTACTCCTGGCTCGGATCGCCGGTTAGGTTCACAAATGGCAACACGGCCAACATGACTCTTGGCGGGGCTGGGGGAGCGCGACGAACTGCTCGCCAAGTCAGATAACCGGCCCCGAGCAATACGGCCACGATCAAAACCAAGGCAAGAGCTTGAACCGGAAGGCGGGGCTGGGTAGGTGGAGGGACCAAGGCGGGCGAATTTTGATCCATTGCAATCGCCGCAGTCGCAGGCGGCGGTTGGGTCTCCACGACCGGAGCCCGTTCCTCTTCGGCCGTGACCTCTTTCACTTTCTGAGCAAATCGGTATCCCCGGCCGGGAACAGTGGCGATGTAATGTGCATCCTGGGCCGAGTCGCCGAGCGCCTTCCTGAGAACAAAGATGTTCTGGGAAAGGTTGGACTCCTCGACAAAGCTGTCCGGCCACAAGGCCGTCATCAAGTCGTCCTTTAGCACGACCTTTTCACAGCTGCGAATCAGGATTAAGAGCGTGTCAAACGCCTTCGGAGTGAGCGGAATTGGGTCCGGGCCACGAAGTAATTGCCTTTCCCCAGGATCGATCCGAAAGGGGCCAAACTCGTAGAAGTGCTTATTTTCCTTACTCATAACCACATTGAAGGTCTTTTGAGAACTTTTTGAGCCGCCGCTGAGGACTTTGATCCATCAACCGAGGCATTCTGCCGCACGTTCGAGGTGGTTGGGGGCAAAAAACCCCAGCCGAGTGGACCCGAATTTACCACGAGAAGCCGCGCCAGACAAAGGACATCAGGGCAGTGGCGAAGCGAAGGGATAGCCTTCGGGCGAATGTTCTGGTGCTAACGAGCGAAAGATTAGCAAGTTCGAAACAAGACAGTAAAGAAACTGCAAATCCTGGAGAGATATATGAAGAACTTAATAACGGGAATCCTGTCAGCGGTACTGCTCTTCACCTTCATATCACTGTCTGCTGCGTACGGACAAAACACGCCGACGGACGATGCCCATACCAACACGGCGTCTCCCGGCACCAACTACGGAGCGGCAACAACGCTGAGCGTCGTCAATCCCTCGGACACGGCTTACATCATTTTCGATCTGTCATCGATTCCCTCCGGGTACACCGGGGCCAACGTGGCGAAAGCCAGTCTGAAGCTCTACGTCAATGCTGTGACGGCGGCGGGGAGCTTCAACGTCGACTACGTCAACGGAACGTGGTCGGAAAAGTCGATTACCGCCAATCTCGCGCCTGCTCTCGGCACAACTGTGGTCGCGAGCGTTCCTTTAGCGAAGAGCAACGTGCACGACTACATCGTGATCGACGTGACGCTGGCCGTGGCAGCGTGGCTCAACGGATCGCAGGCCAACGATGGCCTCGCGCTCGTGGGCAACAGCCCGCTCAGTGCCAGTTTCGACAGCAAGGAGAATACGAGCCAAAGCCATCCGCCGGAACTTGACATTGTGTTTGCCGGCGGCGGATCGGGCACGATCACGGGCGTTACACCCGGGCCTGGGCTGGTTGGCGGAGGGACTAGCGGTAATGTGACGCTGAGTTTACCGATCACCTGTCCCAATCTCTCGGTGATGCAATGGACAGGTAGTACATGGGCGTGTAGTTCGGGGGGAACCGGAACGGTCACCGGCGTGACTGCTGGAACGGACCTGACCGGCGGCGGTTCGGGCGGAAACGTCACCTTGAATCTCGATGTCACTAAGGTTCCGCAACTGAATGCTGCGAACACGTTCAACGCTAACCAGACTTTGAATGGCCACCTGACCATGATGGGTACATCTGTCGATCAACTGCTGAACGTCGTTCAAAAAGGCAGCGGCACGGCGATCTATGGCTTTGCCACGGGTACGACGGGGGTGAACTTCGGAGTGAGCGGCGCGTCCTCTAGCAACGCGGGCGTGGGCGTGTCCGGTGAGGGCGGCACGGGAATTCTGGGAATCGGCTACAGTGTGGGCGGTTCATTCACTCTTGCCAACAGCACCGGATATATTCTGCAGGGCAAGAACGCATCCGGGACGACGTTGTTCTACGTCGACAGCGCTGGCAATCAATCCAACGCCGGCAATCTTTTTGCAAACGGCTACATCGCATCGAATGGCCCGATCATCGCCGGTGCTGGCGCAACGATCAGCGCGAATGGTCTGCAAACGGTCATCGGCGATCCAGGCTGCGGCGGCTCCGGAACGACCGCCATTGGCTTCAGCAATTCCGGACTCTCCAATTGCTCCAACTATGCGGTGCGTGGCGACAATGGCGGCAATCTCTACGTCAACAGCAGTTCGACCGGTTGGATGTTCTTCGACCACAACAATACTGGCTCGATGTCGCTCGACCCATCAGGCAACTTGGGTGTCAAAGGCAACGTCTCGCAGGCGCGAACCGGCGGTGGCGTTGCTAAGGCGATGGCTTACGTAGATCCATTTGTCAGCGGCGGAATCGCTATCACGCGTTGCTATAACTCGCAGGCATCCGGTGCGGCCGTGTCCACGCCACCGTGCGGCTTCAGCATCACGCATGTCGGCTTGGGATCGAACGTACTCGACTTCGGCTTCGAAGTGGATGACCGCTTCGCGTCGCTGACGGTGAAAAATACGGTCGGAAATACAAATACGGTCGGCGGCGAAACCTGCGACGCGACGACCTGCCACTCGGTCGCGACCGGCAACCAGATCGGAGTTTTGACTTTCTACACACCGGGACAGTTGGCCGGGAACGATCCGAATTTTACCGACACTCCGTTTTTCATCCTGATTTTCTGATGTTTTCTGAGTCGGGAAACTGTGCTGAGTTTCAGATTGTGCGCGAGGAGAGAATTTATGAAAACCAAATCGATGTTCTGGATGGTACTGCTGCTGGTTTCGACGACGTGGGCGCAAGTGGCGAACACAACATACAGCTCGGGTTCCCTGACTGAAACGGTCGTACCTCGACTGGTACGGTTTGCCGGAACGATTAAGGATGATGCAGGCAAGCGCCTTACCGGGATCGCAGGGCTGACCTTCTCGCTCTACAAGGATCAGGAAGGCGGCGGCGCTCTGTGGATGGAAACACAGAATGCGCAACTGGATTCGAATGGCCGCTACTCCGTTATGCTCGGTGCGAGTAAGGCGGAAGGGTTGCCGGCTGAGTTGTTCGCGTCTGGGGAAGCGCGATGGCTCGGCGTGCAAGCCGCGGGGCAGGCTGAGCAGCCGCGAGTTCTGCTGCTCAGCGTGCCTTACGCGTTGAAGGCGGCGGACGCAGACACACTTGGCGGAAAGCCGGCCTCAGCGTTCTTACAGGCGATCCAGTCCGCGGATCAAGCGAACGCGACACCGAATGGTGTTGCGGGAAGTGGTCCGCAATCCTCGCCCACAGTGCACGGGAGCGGCACGGCGAATTACCTTCCGATCTGGACGGGGAGCACGCTGATTGGAAACTCGACGCTTTTCGAAAAGAGCGGCAGCCTTGGTATCGGCACGACGTCACCGGCAACCACGCTGGACGTGAAGGGCGCAGCCACGATCCGCGGAAATGCCACTGTCACTGGAACGTTCTCGAGCTCCGGCTCGTTGGCCGCACCTGGCGGCGCATTCAGCGGTAACAATACCTCCCAAATTCTCAACGTCACGCAAGCTGGTACCGGGGCTGGGATTTATGCGTCAACTTCCTCGACTGCCAGCACGGGCGCCTTGTATGGCTCTGCCAACGCAGCCAGCGGGAACACCCGCGGCGTGATCGGCCTCAGTTCCAGCAATAGCGGTATCGGAGTCGAAGGGGGTGCGGGAGGCTTCGGCAACGGGACGAGCACGGGTGTGTACGGGTTTTCACTGAGTGGTCAAGGCACCGGAGTTGCCGGGTCGGGCGCGTATGGTGTGACCGGAGTTGGAGCCGCAGTGGGTGGACAATTCCAGGCAAATGGCAGTTCCGCGCTGATTCTGACTGGATTGAACTCCGCCGGGGACAGCGTTTTCAGCTTGGACGGAAGTGGCAACCTCTCCACCACCGGAACATTGAAAGCGGGACCGGGAGCCTCAATAGCGGGCAACGGACTAGCGACCCTTATCGGCGATCCGGGCTGCGGCGGTTCCGGTACGACGGCGATTGGCTTCAGCAATTCCGGACTCTCCGGTTGCGCCAACTATGCCGTGCGCGGCGACACCGGCGGCAACCTCTACATCAACAGCAGCTCGACGGGCTGGATGTTCTTCGACCACGACAATACTGGCTCTATGTCGCTCGACCCTTCGGGGAACTTAGGTGTCAAAGGCAACGCCTCGCAGGCACGCACCGCTGGTGGCATTGCTAAAGCGATGGCTTACCTCGACCCGTTCGCACAAGGTGGGATCGCGGTCACACGTTGCTACAACTCTCAAATGACGGGGGCGGCAGTGAACACTCCTCCCTGTGGAATCGCCGTCAACCACACGGGCCAAGGCTTTAACATCGTTGACTTTGGTTTTGAAGTTGACGACCGCTTTTTTCTTGCGATGAGTTATTCGCTGGATGGAGGTGTGGCCGGCCGGCCAGCGAATCTTAGCTGTGGTGGAAACGGGAATCAGGTCTGCATCTCCACTTTCAGGACCAGCGATCTCAGCGCGGAGGACACGCCGTTCAACATTGTCGTCTTCTAAGCCCGATTTCCGCTTGGTGGAATGAGTTCGTGGCCGGAACCCGAGAGGTGTTGGGATGAGGTTGAAACCTTGGGCTGCGGCCCACCGCTTGCAGGTGGAGGTGGGAAGCCGGAGCGGGAGCGGAGTCATTTCTTGCATCCCGAGCTTTATCCCGCCGCGCAGTGAAACGAGATTGAGCAACAGCGCAAGTAAGTGCATCAGGACGAGCCTTAGCAACGGCTTATCCTGCGCTCGAAAACGGCAATAGAATTAAGGAGACGTTATGACGCAGACAACGCAATCTCAAAACTCGATCATTCCTACGCGGTGGAGCGCCACGTTGAGCTTAATCGTGGTGATGGCGGCGCTGGCCCTCGTATCTGCCGCCGCACAAGCACAAACTTATATGTTCAACCGCGCCGACTACGCGACCGGAGTCGGTCCGCAGACGCTTGCCGTTGGAGACTTCAACAACGACGGCATCATGGATATCGTGGTCGGCAACACGCATGACCCGTCTTCGAACAACGTGTCGGTGCTGATCGGCAAGCCTGACGGAACGTTTGCGACAGCCGTGAATTATGCGACGGGCGGAGAGCCGAGCGCGGTAGCAGTCGGCGACTTTAACGGCGATGGCAAGCTGGACATCGTAGTTGTTTACGGCGTGTTCAATGCGCAGGTCGCGGTCTTGCTCGGTAACGGCAACGGCACATTTCAAACCACGCCGATTGTGAGTCCGGCGGGTCCGCTCGGCGTGAGCGTCGCCGTCGGTGATTTCAACGGAGACGGCAAACTCGACATCGCCATTGCGGATAACGAAGCACCGAACAATGGTGTCGACGTAATGCTTGGCGACGGTACGGGAAAGTTTGGGACAGTGCAACAAAATCACACGGCCGCTGATCCACGGATGGTGGTGGTCGCTGATTTCAATGGAGACAAGAAACTCGATCTGGCCACGATCAGCGCTGGAACATCAGATGTCTCGGTGCTGCTCGGCGACGGCCATGGAGGGTTCACGACCGCTCCCAGTTCCCCGTACGGCACCGGACAGGCTGGCTGTATCAGTATTGCAACTGGAGATCTTCGACATGTCGGCAAGATCGATCTGATTGCCGGATGCCAGAGTAGCGGCGTGATCGAAGTTTTCCTCTCGAAGGGGGACGGAACTTTCGTGCCTGTTACGTCAACGGAGACTTTCACGGTTGCCGCCGGCGTGGATGACTTGGTGGTCGGCGACTTCAATGGTGACGGTAAGCTCGACGTAGCGGCCACGAATGGTGGAGCCGTCGGCATGGTCTCAATCTTGGCCGGCCTCGGAACCGGGAAGTTGAAGCCGGCCGTGGCATTCGGCACAGGACTATTTCCATCGGCAGTGGCTGCGGCGGATTTCAACCGCGACGGCAAACTTGACCTGGTGACGGCCGTAAGCCCCGCCCTCTCCGGGCCCCCGACCGGAGCCATTTCGGTGTTGCTGACGAACGGCAAGACTCTGTTCGACGGGCGCACGACCTATGGCATCGGCACGTCTTCGAGCGATGCCAACAGCATCGCAGCGGGAAGCCTGGATGGTGACAACGAGCCCGACTTGGTCCTTGCGCAGAGCTTTGCTGGCCAGATCGCGGTGCTGATTAACAAAGGAACCGGAAAGTTCAACACGTTTGTGCCTTATACCGATCCCTACGGCCCTTCGGCTGTTGTCACCGGCGACTTCAACAACTTGCCCCGGACCGATGTCGCCGTCCTCAATTCCAACACGGACAGCTTGGGCCATTACACGGTTTCAGTTTTCTACAACACCGGCACCGGCGGAATTCTGTCGTCACACACGGAATACCCGGTGGCCGGGGGCGCCGGCGGTAGCTCCTTCACGGGAGCGAACGCGATTGCCGTCGGAGACTTCAACAAGGATGGCCACCTCGACATCGTGACCACGGGCACAAGCAGCGCCGGCTTCACCGCTTCGGTGCTCTTGGGTACTGGCACCGGATTTCAGGCTTATCAGTCCTATGCGACTGGCGGGAAAACCGCACCGACTGGCGTTGTTGTCGCGGACTTCAACAACGATGGCTGGCTCGATTTCGCCGTGGGCAACAGCGCCGACAACACAGTTTCAATATTCCTGAACAAGGCCGACGGTTCGGGTACGTTCACTCTGCGACCGACACCGATTCCAGTGGGTGGCAACCCAGTAACCTTGGCAGCAGGCAGCTTTCGGGGCAACAACACCTTCGACCTGGCGATTGGTCTGGGGGGTGCTTTTCCGGGACTGGCCATTCTGAAAGGAAATGGCGACGGCACCTTTCAGGCGCCAGTCACGTACAGCACCCCGAATAACGGTTACGCGGTCACGGTCGGCGATTTCAATCACGACGGCATTTTGGATGTCGCGCTTAGCCTCGTGAATCCGGGGGCTCCCGGATCCGTAGCCATTTTGCCCGGCTTGGGCGACGGTAGTTTTTCCAGTGAAGTGGACCTTATTACTGAACCGTTCGTGCCGGTTAACGGAGGTATGCATCCCATCGGAATCGTGGCGGCGGACTTCAACAATGATGGCAGCCTCGACCTGGCCACGGCCGATGCGTCCACGTTTGGAAACAGCGGCTTGGCAACCGTCCTGCTCAACGAACCGGTTATCGGACTGTCGACTGCCAGCCTTACTTTCGGATCGCAGAAAGTGGGAACGACCAGTGCGCCGATGGCAATCACCGTCAGTAATCCTGGAGCAACGCCGCTGAAGATCACCAGCATCACGGTCGCGGGAGACTTCGCGGAAACAAACACTTGCCCTGCCAAACTCTCGGTCGGCGCAAACTGCACGATCAGCGTGACCTTTTCACCGACGGTGACAGGCACGCGGACTGGGACCTTGTCGGTGAAAGACGGAGCCCTCACGAACATTCAAAAAATCGCTCTTGCGGGAACTGGGACATAGCTAGCTAGTGTGTGAGAGGGGGAGCCGCTCAGGCTCCTCTCACGCTTCGTGTCCAACGATCACTTTGTGGCATTGTGCTGCAGGAATTGCCGCATCGTAGCATCGTCCCGGAAGGCTTCCGTTCCGCCGCAGGCAGTCGTCGAGAGAGCGCCGCAGAGATTTCCGTAGGCCAGGCACTGGGCGATATCGGCTCCGCGCAAAAACTGGTGGAGAAATCCCGCGTCGAAGCTGTCGCCTGCGCCTACCGGGTCGATCACTGTGACCGGCACGGCTGGTGCAGCGAAACGGTGGCCATTCTGAATCGCGACCGCTCCTGCGGCGCCTAGTTTGATGACAACTGTTTCTGCCTTTTTCGCAAGTCGTGACAGCGCGGCTTCTATGTCATCGGTACGTGACATCTTCATCGCTTCGCGCTCATTCGGCAGCAGCACGTCCACATGAGGCAATATCTCATCGAGAATTGCATCCCAGCGGTCATCTGGATCGTCATTGGTGTCGAGAGAGGTCGTGAGGCCCGCTGACTTCAGTCGCCGGAACAATTCGGGTACATGCGGCAAAAGCTCGCGCTGCAGAAATAACGATGACATGTGAAAGTGGCGGGCGGAGCCAAGGTAATCGAGATCGAGATCAGCGAATCGCAACTCGGATATCGTGCCGGGATAAGTCAGAATGTGACGCTGGACTCCATGCGGCAGAATCAACGTTACGCCGGATTTGGCGCCGCGCACGACACGCGTGAGGTCCACACCGCGCTCGCGAAGGCGGTCCATGGCCAGTGATCCGAAGGAGTCGTCGCCGACCTTGGTGACGAAACCCACGCGGCTGCCGAGCGCGGCCAGATTATGCGCGAGGATCGCTGAAGAACTTCCCAGCGTCATCGCGAAGTCGCTGGCCAGCAGCTCGCGCTCAGTAGCCATCTGCGCGGGAAGGCCGTAGAGAATCAGATCAAGATTGATTTCCCCGGCGATTGCGATATCGAGCTTCGGCATAGTGCGGGTCTTAGGGCCTTTGCTAAGGGCTAAATGCTAACAGTCGGTTTCAGCTCGACAACGCGGGTGAGGTTCTTCGGCGAGTCGGGGTTGAGTCCCTTTTTCAGGCCGTAGTAGACGCCATACAGTTGGCCCCAGATCGCGAATGCCGCGGCACGCGCATACTCGGGCGCCAGCAGGCCAAGTTCGATGGCGAAGTCGGAAGCCTGCTGGGCGCGGCTTTCGACGCGGTTCGCAATCACCATGGTGGCTGCGCCTAGAGCTTTCATTTCTTCCAGTAACTCCACCTCAGCGTCGTACGACGTTTCCGAGATGAGGAACGTGATCAGCGTATCTGGCCCGGCAATCGACTTCGGGCCATGCCGGAACTCGAGAGAATGAAATACCTGCGCGTAGGAGCACGAAGATTCCGTGACCTTTAACATGCATTCCGACGCGATCCCGAAGAGTGGACCTTGGGCCAGAAAAACGAAATCAGAGAAGCTGCGCGATTCGACGAACAACCGCAGGTGCTGAGGGATGTCTTGCAGAAGCGGCTCGACCCGCGCTGGCAATTCGGTGAGTGCGCGTCGAAAAACATCATCGCCTGACACGCTTGCCGCCAGATATTGCAGTCCGAGAAGCATCGAGGTGAACGATCGCGTCATGACCGTGCTCTGCTCGTCGGCATCAAGAAGTTTCAACGTCACGGTGCAAGCAGGTTCGAGTGGTTGACCGCTGGCGCAGGTGATGGCAATCGTGCGAAGGTCGAATTGCTTCTCGATCATCTGCGCCGCGCGGACTGCTTCCGAGGTGCGGCCAGAGCGCGAAATCACCACCGGGATGTAATCGCGGCCCGTCTGCAAGGTGAGAGCGGGGTACATCAGCAAGTCAGAGGCGGGGACAGCCCGTGCGGCCAGTTTTAGAGCATTGAAACTCGAAGCGGCGGCTTGCGCCAGATAGTAGCTTGTACCGCAACCTACGAAGATCCACTCCGCTCCCGGCCGCGCCATTTGCTGTGCCGCGCGAAGATCCGCGCTGGACGCCAGCTTGGACAAACATGTATTCCAACACTGAGGTTGAGAGAAAATTTCGCTTAGCGTGTGCTGGCCGAATTCTGTGATTTCTGCTGTTTTCATTTGCGACTAGTTGCTCCGATGCTTCCGCTATACCAGCGTCACTTTGACTCCGGCTTCTTTCAAAGCCTGCAGATCCGACTTGGGAATATGTTTATCGGTGATCACTTCGTGGACCGCGGTTACGGGCATGATGTTGCATAAGCTGCGCCGTCCGAACTTGCTCGAGTCGCATACTGCGATCGTGCGGCGGGCTATCTCGACCATCGCCCGGTTCACTTCCGATTCCAATAGATTCGGAGTGAAAAGTCCGGCGCGAGTGTCGAAGCCATCGACGCCTAGAAATAAAATGTCGGCGCTTAGTTGGCGCAGTGTCCGTTCTGCCAAAGGTCCTACCAGCGAAAACGAGTTCTTGCGCAGCATGCCTCCGGTCAGGATGACTTCGATGTGCGTGCCAGCCAGTTCGGCGGCGATGTTGATCGCGTTGGTGATGACAGTCAGCCGCGCCATGTCTTTTAGAGAGCGCGCGATCGCGGTGGTCGTGGTTCCGGAATCAAGCAGCACCGACTGGCCTTCTTCCACCAGGCGCGCGGCGGCGTGAGCTATCTGCGTCTTTTCCCTGCGGTGCAATTTCTCTTTTTCGCGGAGAGACGGATCCAGCAAGGCGCCCGCTTGTACAGGCAGGGCCCCGCCGTGCGTGCGCTGGACAACTCCCTGGCCGTCCAGGAACTCCAGATCTTTGCGGATGGTGATCTGCGAAATATGAAATTGCCGCGCCAGATCCTTGACCAGGACCCGGCCATCCCGGTGGAGGATGCCGAGGATCTCGCGGCGGCGTTCTTCGTTGAGCAGACCGTTCGAAGGCATAAGGTTTCGATTTGTTTCGAATAGTAACTTTCGTTGATGAGGGCGTCTGCTGTCAAGAGCAGATTTTTCCTTGGCTGGGCGCAGAAATCTATCGACAGTGCCGAAGATCGGCGAATGGAAGGCGTGCCTCAACAGAGAGGTGTTCGGGACTCTAGGACTTTGAGGATGTCAATCGCGGACCAGCTCGCGAAATAAAACGAAATGAGTCGAAACAGGCCTGGCATCAGCAGAGAATTCAGTCCCGCGCGCCGACTTGCTCCTTTTCGCGCACCGCGTAGTGCGACTCGACATAGTCGTCGAGAATCTTGGTGAACTCGGCGACAATCTTGTCGCCTTTGAGCGTGGTGAATAGGCGGCCGTCGACGTAAACCGGAGCCTTTGGTTCTTCAAAAGTTCCGGGCAGAGAGATTCCGAGGCTCGCGTGTTTGGATTCTCCGGGACCGTTGACGACGCATCCCATGACCGCGACTTTCATCTCTTCCACGCCGGTGTGGGTTTCTTTCCACACGGGCATTTGCTCGCGCAGATAAGTTTGAATCTGCTCGGCCATTTCCTGGAAGAAGGTGCTGGTGGTGCGTCCGCAACCTGGACAGGCCGTGACCTGCGGGGTGAAACTGCGAATCCCGAGCGACTGCAGAATCTGCTGCGCTACGCGGACTTCTTCGGTGCGATCGCCGCCGGGAGCGGGAGTAAGCGAAACGCGGATCGTGTCTCCGATACCTTCCTGGAGGAGCACGGCCATGGCTGCGCTTGAGGCCACAATGCCTTTGGCTCCCATGCCTGCTTCGGTCAGTCCGAGATGCAACGGGTATTCGCAGCGCGAGGCGAGCATGCGGTAGACATCGATCAGGTCCTGCACGCCGCTGACTTTCGCGCTGAGGATGATCTGGTCGGGGCGCAGCCCGTGTTTCTCGGCCAGTTCAGCCGACGTCAGGGCGCTGACGACAATCGCTTCCATGGTCACTTCGCGGGCGTCCTTCGGCTCCGGCAGAAGCGAGTTCTCGTCCATCATTTTGGTCAAAAGCGATTGATCGAGCGAGCCCCAGTTCACGCCGATGCGTACCGGCTTCTGGTATTTCACGGCGACTTCAATCATGGTGCGGAAGTTGTCGTCGTTCTTGCGTCCGATGCTGGCGTTGCCGGGGTTGATGCGGTACTTGGCAAGCCCTTCGGCGCAGCCGGGGTACTTGGTCAGCAGGAGATGTCCGTTGTAGTGGAAATCGCCGACGATGGGCGTGCTGAGGCCCTGCTTGGCGAGTCCTTCAACGATATGGGGGATCGCCTTCGCAGCATCGTCATTGTTGACGGTGACGCGGACAACTTCGCTGCCGGCCCGAGCCAGCGCGGCCACCTGCTTGATGGTGCCGGGGATATCGGCTGTATCGGTGTTGGTCATGGACTGCACCATAACCGGTGCATTGCTGCCCACGCGGACGCCGCCAATCGAGGCGGTAAGGGTTTTTCTGCGCTTGATTTCAGCCATTTGTAATACCTATTTTAGACCACACTGAAAAAAAGCGCGATATCAGGTCGGTGGGTTAACCGAAAAGCTCGCTGTGCGAGCCCAAGCGAACTAGCTGCAAAGTGCCTGGATCCGGCTTGCGATAGATAAGCAGCAAGTCCGGTTTGAGGTGGCATTCTCGGTGGTCGGGCCACTCTCCTCCGAGTCCATGGTCGCGGTTTTTGTCCGGTAACGGCTTATCGTCGGCTAGCAAGGCGAGGGCGAACATCAACAATGCTTCCAATTCGTGACGGTGACGTCCGCGAATCTCGCGCTTAAAGTCACGGAGAAAAGCGTTGGTTCTCTCAATCCTCCGCATTCAAATCGGCCATCAGGTCGGAGACGTTTCGGAACGAAGGGAGCCCACCATTCCGCGCCTCCCGCATCGCGGCAGCCGTGGGTGCGTTGGGAGTCTTCACTTCGAAGGGCAGGGATTTCTCGGCTGCCACACGCGTCAGCAGGACGCGAACCGCGTCGGACACGGAAAGACCCATTGCGGCCAGAGCTTTGGCGGCTCGCGCCTTGGTTCGCTTGTCAATCCGAACGTGGACCATCTCGGTAGCTGGCATATTGACCTTGAGATACATTGTATCTCAGATGGCTTGTGCGGTCAAATGGGGCGGGCTGCCCGCGAGAGACGGGCAGAATGAAATCGGTTGAAGGTTTCCTACGGCATCCGGGTGAGCCCAGGCAAGGTCTTGACGATATCGTTGTAGATCACCATGACTGCGAACAGAACCAGAAAGACGAACGCGGCCTGGTAGATGCGTTCCTTGATCGGGAGGCTGATCTCTTTGCGCATCAGGCTCTCGATGAAAAGCAGCAGAATTACGCCGCCGTCCAGAATTGGAATCGGCAGCAGATTCATGATGCCCAGATTTAAGCTGATGGCGGCGGTAATCTCGAACAGCGGTGACCAGCCTTTTTCGCGAGCGGCCGCACCTACGGCACTGCCAATTCCGATTGGGCCATCGACCTGCTTCATGGAAACTTTGCGCTGCACCATTTTCTGCAGCAGCTCGAGAATCAGGAACGAACTCTTTTTGTTATCGGATAAAGAGCGGTTCAGCGCGTCCGAGAAATTGAGCTTCACGACTTTGGTAAGAACGCTCGCGATGCCGATTCGGTAGCCGGATTCCTGCGCAGCGCTTGCCGGCGCCAGAACTGGTTTTACGGTGAAATTGAGTTTCTGATTGTTCCTGAGGACCACCATTTCCAAGGGCTGATCCTTGGTCCGGTTGAGCAATTGGACTAACGCCGCAAGGGCGGGAATTTCCTGGCCATTTGCGCTGATGAGGCGGTCGCCGACTTGGAGCCCGGCTTTTTCCGCGGGCATGCCCGGTTCAACGGTGGTCAAAGTAACGCTCGATTCCTGCGGCACCCAGCCCATGGCGCCATACTGGTTCGGACCGAACGGCTCAGGAGTCAATTCCTTCTCCACGACTTTGCCGTCACGCTCGATAGCGAATTTCAGTGGCTGGTTCGGACTGAGGGCGTCCTTAACATCGACTTGCTCCCAGTTCGGGTTCTCGATTTCCTCGACGCGAACAATCTTGTCGCCGCGCTGAATGCCAGCCTTTTCGGCGGGAGTATTCGGACTCACCCATCCGACGACAGCTGGTTCGTCCAGCACAGCCGGATATTCGTAGTGCACCATGTACACGCCGGTGAGCAGAGCGATGGCCAGCATGATGTTCATCGCTGGACCAGCCAGGGCTACGATGAACCGCTGCCAGCGCGGATGCGACAGAAACTCGCCTGCGTCACCCGTGCGTTCGTCCATCGGGTTCTCGCCCGACATCTTGACGTAACCGCCGAGCGGAATCGCGCTGATGCGATAGTCGGTGTCGCCCCTCTTGAAGCCCAGCAAACGCTTGCCGAATCCGATGGAAAAAACTTCCACCCTTACGCCGAAATACTTAGCTGCGGCGTAGTGGCCGAATTCATGAATCAGGATCATGAATCCGAGCACAATCCCCATGTCAAAAACGGTATGAAGAACAGACAGGAGCTGGGACATATTCTTCAGATTACTCCATTATTCATATTACGAAATGGCCCTGATGGGCGATCCCTTTCGGCAGCGTTGCTTCACGATTTCGCTTGCCAAAAGGCGGGCCTCAGTGTCCAGAACAAGTACCTTTTCTATAGATTCCAAAAGTCCGGCTGGCGTTGCAGCCATCGTTTCTTCGATCACGCGCGGGATGTCCTCGAATCCGATCTGCTCCTCGAGAAAGGCCGCCACCGCCACCTCATCGGCCGCGTTGAGGGCGATCGTCTTTCCGCCTCCGGTTTCGGCTGCCTCGTAAGCCAAACGCAGACAAGGGAATTTAGCCATATCCGGCGGGTAGAAATCGAGGTGCCGTAGGTCCATGATCGAGAAGCGCAGGTCTGACGGGATCCGATCCGGATGAGTCAACGCATACAGGATCGGCAGACGCATGTCCGTCACTGAAATTTGAGCAAGTATGCTGCCATCCACGAATTCGACCAGCGAATGGATCGTAGATTGTGGATGCACAATGACTTGCACGCGGTCGGGGGGCACGTCAAACAGGCGGCAGGCTTCGATGACCTCGAACCCCTTATTCATCAATGTAGCGGAGTCGATGGTGATCCTTTTCCCCATCTTCCAGGTCGGGTGATTGAGCGCCTGTTGCACCGTTATTGAGGCAAATTCGGACTGGGGAGTATGGAGAAATGGGCCCCCGGAAGCCGTCAGCCAGATGCGCTTGACTTCCTGCATCCGTCCGCCGCGAAGACACTGATGGACAGCGTTATGTTCGCTGTCTATCGGCAGCAAGGGCTTGCCTTGCCGGCGCGCCTCGGCAACGATCAACTCGCCAGCTACAACTAGACACTCTTTGTTGGCTAGGCCGACGGTCTTGCCGGCGCGGACTGCTTCGTAGGTCGCTTCCAGGCCGGAGACGCCTACGATAGCGCTGACGACAAAATCGACCTCGGGATGCGTGGCTGCGCGGACCGTGCCCGGCGCGCCATAGACGACTTCAATTTCGGGGAGGCCCGCCGTGCGCAATTTGGCGCGAAGTGTTTCTGCGTCCTGCTCTTTTGCCATCGAGAGGACGAGAGGCTTCCAGCGCACGGCCTGTTCGAACGCGAGCTCGGTGTTTGTGCCAGCCGCGAGCGTGGCGATCTGAAATCGGTCTGGATAGCTCTCGACCACACTCAGGGTGCTGCGGCCGATGGAGCCGGTCGAACCGAGGATGGCGATGCGCTTCATGGAGGCCTTGAACAAGCCTTCCTATTTTAAGGGAATTCGGCGAACTACGCGGTCCGGCCCTGTTGCCAGAGTAACGTCAGTGACGCGCCAGCTTGATCGCTTGCCCGACATCGCCGGCCGCCGCACTCAGGGTTTCCTTTGCTGTGGAGCGGCTGACATTTGCCTCGAGCATCACTAGCGCTACAGGCAGGCTGTTGCGGGCTTGTTTCAAGGTCCGCTTGACGGTTTCGCGGCCAACGCCCGACGCCTTTTCCAGAATGCCAATCCCGCGTCCCACCAGCTTTTCGTTCTTCAAGTGCAAGTTGACCATCAGGTTGCCGTAGACATACCCGAGGCGGGTCATGGCTCCTGTGGACAACATGTTGAGAATCATTTTCTGCGCCGTGCCCGCCTTCATCCGGGTTGACCCCGCAACGACTTCGGGACCGACTTCGGCAACAATCGACACGTGAGCGGCGCGTCCGAGGGGCGAGTTCGGATTGCTGGTCACCGCGACCGTCTTCGCTCCGTGAGTTCGAGCATATTGAAGCGCAGCCACGGTGAATGGAGTGCGTCCGCTGGCGGCGATGCCAACGACAACGTCGTTCTTCCCCGGCTTTTTCCGCGCCAGTTCGCTGCGGCCCAGTTCGACAGAATCTTCGCTGGCTTCGACGGGAGTAGCCAGGGCTCGCGGCCCTCCGGCGATCACAAACTGCACCGTCCGAGGATCGGTGTTGAATGTGGGCGTGCACTCGGAAGCATCGAGCGCCCCGAGACGTCCGCTGGTTCCGGCGCCGACGTAGATGAGGCGTCCGCCTTTGCGTAATGCCGCGGCAATGAGATCGATCGCCTGCCCAATCTGCGGAAGCGCGCGTTTCACCGCGCCGGCGACCTTCGCGTCTTCAGCATTGATGATGCTGGCGATCTCGAGTGCCGACTTCCGGCTGAGGTTCGCGGAAGCTACATTCGTTTTCTCCGTCTCGAGCCTTCTCAGGTCAGCTGGCTTCCGGTGCGTCACGCGTTTCTCCCCAATGCTTCTTTGTTCAGGCCTACTGGCAACAGAAAGCTGGCGGTGTAGCCAATCAAGAATGTCGTAGCGCTTCCCAATGCTACATACCAGGTGAAGGGAACTTTGGTGAACTTCCACAAGTAGAGGTTGAGAACAAACCCGCACAGCATGCCGACCATCGCACCTCGCTCCGACGCTCTTCTGGTGAGGACTCCGAGGAGAAATACTCCGAGCAGCGATCCGTAGGCGACGGATGCGATCGAAAGCCCAACTTCGAGCACTCTGCCGCCATTTCGCGCGAGGATGGCGAGCGCGAACAGCACGAGTCCCCAGGCGACCGTTGCCACCCGCGACAAGAAGACGCGTCGCTGCTCGGTCGATGCTGGCCGGAGCCGGGCGTAGAAATCGACAATGGAAATCGAGGACAGGGAATTGAGTGCCGCGCTCAGATTCGACATGGCCGCCGCCAATATGGCCGAGATGAGCAGGCCGCTGACGCCGTGAGGCATGCGAGTGACGATAAAGGTCGGGAAGATTCGATCTGAACTTGCGAACGGCGCAGCCGGAGGCGCAAGTTGGTAAAACACATACAACATCGCGCCTACAAAAAGAAAGAGTGAAAACTGAAAGAGAATAGCCAGACCGCTCGACAGCAGGGCGAGCTTGGATTGCCGCTCATTCTGCGAGGCGAGCAACCGCTGCACAATCAGCTGATCGGTGCCGTGGCTCGCGGTCGTGAGGAAGGCGCCGCCAATCACGCCCGACCAGAAAGTGTATGTAGAGTAGAAGCTCCAGGAGAAATCAAAGACGCGGAATTTTCCGGCCGAGCCTGCAATGCTGTGAACGGTGTTCCATCCGCCAGGAATCAAGTGCAGCAGCGTGAATAATCCGACCAGTGTTCCCGAGACATAGATGATCAATTGCACTACGTCGGTCCAGATTACCGCTGCCATTCCGCCTTCGAAGGTGTAAATCAACGTGAGGCAGGTGACGATTCCGATGGCAGCGACGTCGCGGCCGAAGTCGCTGAAGCTGGCGAAGAAACTGGAGAGCGCAATCCCGACGACGATGGCGACGGCGAATACGCGGACACCCTCTGCCGCGGCGCGGGTAATGAGAAACAGGCCGGCCGTCAGAGTTCGGAGTTTCTGCCCGAAGCGGCGCTCGATCAGTTGATATGCGGTGACCAGATCGCCGCGAAAATACTGGGGGATCAGCAGGAGACAAATGACGACGCGGCCGACCAGATAGCCGAACACCAACTGCAGAAAGCGGAAGTCTTTCTCGTAGGCGATTCCCGGCACGCTGATGACAGTGAGGGTGCTCGTTTCGGCCGCAACGATCGACAAAGAAATGGCCCACCAGGGAATGGTGTTTGAGGCGAGAAAGTAATCCTTGATGGTGCGCTGCTTCTTGCGGAAACGCAGACCGAAAAGCGTCACCCCACCCAGATAGACGACGATGACTAGTAGGTCGAGTGCGTTCAAGCCCATGTGGCGACTTTCTTACCCGTCATTCCGTATCATCCTGTCGGTAGGGGTTCAGCAAACTGAGAAGGACGAATAGCGCGATGACGATGTAGATGACGGTAGGAAACACTGGTTCTGTCTTCCTAATCAGACCGAGCACGTTGATGGGGAGGGAAACAACCGCCATGGCGCAGAAGAATATTCTCCACGCTCGACCCCATCGCTCGCTGCGCTTGTCGACTGCCGCAGCCCTTTCCTCCTCGGTCAGACTTTTCCGCAGGCTGAATTTATCCACGACCACCAGAATGCCGGCAGCGAGGACGACGACAATCCCCATGAATATGACCGCGGAGAGTAGGTCTCCCATAAGGACTCAACTCGGACTGTAGTCCACGTTACTGCATTAGCCGCCAAGCCCCGTAGGCCCACACCACCGGTACTGCGAAGAGCATCGCGTCGATGCGGTCGAGCATACCTCCGTGGCCGGGAAGAATTGTGCCGGAATCTTTGACTCCCGCTCCACGCTTGATGAGCGACTCGACCAGATCGCCTAACTGGGCGGTGATGTTAACGATCGCCGAGAGCAAAATGATCGGCAGCAGCGATGGTTGTTCCAGTCCCCACATTCCACTGCCGCGATCAATCAGTCCCCAACGTAGGAGGGTCTCGCTGATGCCGGGTCCGTGCTGGATCCACAGCGTGCCTATTATGACGCTGGCCAGGATTGAGGCGACGGCGCCTTCCCAGGTCTTCTTCGGGCTGATCTCCGGCGACATGCGATGACGTCCGAGCGCCTTGCCGACGAAGTACGCGAAAATATCTCCGGCCCAAACAGCCAGCAGAGTGTAGATGACCCAGATCGCTCCCGCAGGCTGGCGGCGGATTTCCACCAGCAGGGCCATGGGCATTGCAATATATCCGAATGCGAACGCTGACGCCGCCGCTGCCGGATAGCCGCTGCTCAGTTCAGCGCGCCGCATGGCGGCAGTCAAGAACACAAACGGAGCCAGAACCGCCATCAGTGCCATGCCATAGATCGTGGCCGTCGTTTCCAGGAGAGCCGTACGTCCGGACGACACGATGATGACAAAAATAAAGAAGAGAGCGACGAAAAGGTAGGTCAAGAGCCCGAGCGGCTGAACTCCGTAGTGCGTTGCCAGCTTTAGAAATTCGGCGATGGCCAGAAGCGCGACCAACCCGGAGACGAGTACAAGAAGATAAGCGGGCGCCTTCAGAACCAGAAGCAGAACAAGGGGAATGAGGACGACGGCGGTCGCGATGCGTTTGATCATCGGATCACGATCAACGCTTGACCTCAGCGTGGGTCCGCTGCGGCGCGTGTTGTGGACCGTGTCCATCGGGCCCCAACCCGCCGTAGCGGCGGTCGCGTTTCTGGTATTCCTCAATGCCCTCGAGCAGTTGCACGCCGCGGAAGTCGGGCCACAACGTCTGCGTCACATAAATCTCGGCATAGGCAAGCTGCCAGAGCAGGAAGTTACTCAGTCGCATCTCGCCGCTGGTGCGAATTACTAAGTCGGGATCGGGCAGTCCACGTGTATAAAGATGATCGCTGATCGACTGCTCGTCAACCTTGATGTGATCGAGGCCGCCATTGCGGGCGGCAGCCTCAGCCAGCGAGCGAAAGGCATCGACGATCTCGCTGCGCGCGCTGTAATTCAGCGCGAGAGTCAGCAGCATTCCGGTATTCTTTGCGGTGGCCTCACTCGCTTCGGCCATTTCGCGCTGCACCGATTCCGGCAACTCGTGCTGGCGTCCAATGTATTTCAAACGGATGTTGTTTTCGTTGAGCGTCTTGATTTCCGCCTTGAGATAGCGGCACAGCAGGCGCATCAGGAAATCGACTTCGGTTTTCGGCCGCTTTTTCCAGTTTTCCTCGGAAAAAGCGTAGAGAGTGAGAGCTGGAATTCCGATGCGGGCGGCGGTTTCTACGGTCGAGCGCACAGAGGCTACCCCGGCGCGATGTCCGGCAACGCGCGGCATGTGCCGGCGCCGGGCCCAACGCCCGTTTCCATCCATGATGATGGCGATATGCTGGGGAAGCCGCGTCCGATCGAGCCGCAAGTAAACTTCCGATTCTTTGCGGTCCATCTTGATCCCAGCCGGAAGCGAGTGTCGCAAGAGGAACTCTCCGAATCGAAGCTAACACACGAAATCCTGTGCGTGCAATGTGATAGGAGCTTCCGCCGCCTCAAATTCGCCGCTAGCTTGCCTCTTCGGGAAAGATCGGCAGAACCAGCTTTTCGGTGTGGCGAATGACGGTCACCGCGCAGCGTGCTCCCGCCTCAACATCGGTCAGCAAACGATGCAGATCGTCCACTCCAGCGACCGGTTTCTCGTCGAGCGCAACAATCACGTCACCCTCACGCACGCCTGCGGTCCGCGCCGGACTGCGTTCCTCGATGCCTACCACGACGACTCCTGTTTCACGCGGGAGACCATAGAAGCGCACCACGCGCCGGTGAATGGGCACCGTCTGCGCGGACACTCCGATGTAGCTACGGCGAATCCGCCCGTCGCGCAGCAAGCGGCTGGCAACGAATTTCGCCGTGTTGATGCCGATGGCGAAGCAGATCCCCTGTGCCGGGAGAATTGTAGCCGTGTTGACTCCAATCACTTGACCGCGCGAGTCGACAAGTGGACCGCCGGAATTGCCTGGATTCAGGGCCGCGTCGGTTTGAATCACGTCCTCAATCAAACGCCCCGAGTATGAGCGCAGCGACCTTCCCAGTGCACTGATCACGCCTGCGGTCACGGTGGATTGAAATCCGTACGGATTGCCGATCGCAATCGCCATCTGCCCGGGCCGGAGGTGCTGCGAATCGCCGAGCGATACGGCTTGCAAACCACCGGCGTCAATTCGAATGACGGCGATGTCGGTGGCCGGGTCATCGCCGATGGTGTGAGCCGTAGCGCGCCGCCCATCCGCCAGCGCAACTTCGATTCGGGTTGCGTCGTGTACCACGTGGCTGTTCGTCAGGATCAAGCCATCCGGCGTGAACACGAAACCGGAACCGCCTCCGCGGCGCTCGCGAGGCTCACCCGCGCGTGCTCGGCCGCTGGCCTGGCGATGCACTTCAACATTGACGACGGAGGGGCTGACTTTCTCAACCGCGGCGGTCACCGCCTGTGAGTAGGAGTCGAGGAGGCAGGAGTCCAGGGATTCAGGGGCTAGCTGTGATGATTCCTCCGAAAAACTTCCTGCCAGTCCTGGATTTGAAGAGAGTGTTTCCACGAAAAAGCGATCGAGGTCCATGTTGCATAGATGAGGCGACGCGTCTGTTGGATTCTGCACAGAGGAGGGCTCAATCAGGCGCGATTGACGCCGTAGGCATCCAACACATCGCGCAGCGTCACGACGCCTTCCAGTTTGCGCATGTTTGCTCGATTGACCACCGGGAGGATGTCAATTTGATTCGAACCCATGCGTTCGAGCGCTAAGTCCAGCCCCTGATCGGGATGAACATGGGGGAAAAGCAGCGGGTCGAGCAAGTCGCGAATCTTTTTATCGCCGCCTTCTGTCAGCTCCTGTTGCAGACGCGCAAGACCAATGACGCCCACAAGGCCACGTTCATCCGCGACCAGCCAGGTCCGCGCTGACTTCGCGCCAGCACGGTCGAGCGCCTCTCGAACCGTGATCTCCGCCGGCAGCGCCTCGCCCGCGGCGTGCATCACAGTGACAACTCGTCTCTGGCCGTGGCGTTGACGCGATCCTGCCGATGGCAGGTGGATACCGTCCTGGATCGCCAGTCCTTCGTAGATCGGTTCGTGTTGCAATTGCGACGCGATGAAGAGGCTTACCAGATTCGCGATCATGAGTGGGACAATGACCGCGTAATCCTGCGTCATTTCAAAGATCATCAGCACCGAAGTCATAGGAGCGCGCACGATCCCCGCGAAGACTGCACCCATTCCGACCAGCGCGTACGCGCCAGGGTTTGCAGTGTATGCAGGAAACAAATGGTGTGCTAGTGTGCCCACCGTGCCTCCCAGCATCGCGCCGATGAACAAAGATGGTCCGAAGATGCCGCCGGCATTGCCGGAAGCGTAGCTGGTAGTGACGGCCACTAGTTTCAGAACCACCAGCAGCGCCATCATCTGGAACGCCATGCGTCCGTTGAGCGCTTCGCCGACGAAGCCATAACCGACTCCCAAAACCTGGGGCACAAACCAGCCCATCAATCCGACAACTATCCCGCCAGCAACCGGCTGGAACCATGCCGTCTTTGGCGGAAGCCTCAGAAAACGTCCGCGCATGCTCAGCAAGAGTTTGGTAAACGCGGCAGAAACCACGCCGCCAGCGACGCCTAGGGCTGCATAGACTGCGAACTCCGCCGGATGTACGAGTTGGTATTGCGGAACCGTAAACAGCGGATGGTCACCGAGAAATACGCGTAACACCATCCATGCTGTCGCTGAGGCGAGGACGACCGCGCCCATCACGGGCGCGTGCAGGTCTCCCATGATTTCTTCGAGGGAAAACAGCACTGCTGCTAACGGAGTATTAAACGCGGCCGCGATGGCCGCCGCCGCTCCTACGGGAATCAGTTTCTTAACCTGCTCGGTCGGCAGGCCGAGAGATCGACCGAGAACCGACGCCAGTCCCGCGCCTACTTGCACCGAAGGTCCTTCGCGTCCCAGAGGAATGCCACTCGCGAGTGTTGCGGATGTGCAGAAAAACTTGCCGAATACTGTCCGCAACGTAATGCGTCCATCGCGCGCGAACAGCGCCGCTTTGGTTTGGGGCACGCCGCTGCCACGCGCATTGGGGAAGTAACGATAGAGCAGGTAGCCAATGCTGAGCGATCCAGCGACCGGGAACAAAACGCGCCGCCACGGTGCTCCGCCCATGGGATAGAGGCGCATCCCGAGGCGCTCTGTCAGCATGATGAATGCCACGACGGCCAAGCCGGTCAGTGCGCCGATCACCAGCGCCAGTACCAGAAAGATCTGGCTTTCGCGTTGCCGCAATTCCGCTACGCGAAGCGATAGCCAGACCCTCCACTTACTCGCGCCGATCGTGTTTGGAGTTGTACTCATAATGAGCGGATCACTTTCAGAAGCATATAACAGGCCGTCCGTACGACATGTTTCGTGCCCATCCTCGGATTTCGTGTTGAGCATCGCGGGGTGAAGGCGTCCCAAGGAACTGAGCCGCCTTCGCCCGCTATTGCAGAGAATTCGAATGCTTACCGTTGGAATACGAAATGGTCCACACGATTCTGCTGCCAGCACTGCTCGTTGTCCTCAGTACAGAAAGGTTTTTCTTTGCCAAAGCTGACAGTCTTGATTCGGTCCGCGGAAATTCCTCCTTGTTGCAGCGCTTGTTTCAACGACTCGGCGCGGCTGGTTCCGAGGGCGATGTTGTACTCCTCGGATCCGCGATCGTCGCAGTGTCCTTCGACGAGAACTTTGATGCTGGGATGCTGCGCGAGAAACGCCTCGTCGTTTTGCACTACGGGAGCGTCATCGTGGCGGAGTGCGAACCGGTCATAGTCAAAAAATACATCTTTGACGTTTCTGCCGAACAATTCTTCATCCGAGGGTGAAGGAGCGGCATTGGCGGTAGGTTCATTCACGGTGATGCGAGCCGACGCCTCATTCGTTCCTCCCGGACCCTTGGCGACGACGGTGTAGGTGATGGACGCGGTGGGCGTGACCGATCGCGATCCAGAGGCTGGCAGCGTGCCCAGTCCGGCAATCGTAATTTCGCTGGCGTTGCTGGTTTGCCACGTGAGCACGGAGGTTTGGCCGGGCTGCACGGTGCTGGGGTTCGCTGCCAGTGTGGCAGTTGGTGACGTCGGCGCCGGCGCTGGCGGAGGCGGCGGAGTTACTTTAGCGGTTTTTTTTGCGCATCCTGCCAGTGTCAGTGCGCATACGAGAGTTGCTACTTGAACAATTGGCCTGAATCGATTCTGCGTCATTTCGGTAAGTCCTCCTCATAGGAAGAAACACGTTGCTGTGAAGCAAGAGCAATGAATGAAAAGGCAACCTCAGCCCAGCCGCGAGAAGACGCCTGCGACCAGAGCTGAGATTGAAAGTTGTCGGAAGTGAAAAGTACGAAAGATCAGCAACGTAGGACGGAGGTACATTCTGGCAGCGAACCCGAGTGCAATTCCGTTTCACAGAGCGACATCCAGGAGAAAAAAGCAGGTGCAGCCAGTCCAGGTGCAGCGAGTCTATGACGGAGCGATTGCAACGCGCTCTGCACCATAGCCTTTCGCAATCGAATCGCAGTTCGCGCCGCCTGAAGCGCTGTTACGGGTCCATTGACCGCAGAATACGGACCTTGCATTGCCGGGAAAAGAAAGATGGTCAGGACACAGACAACTGCCAGCATAGCCAGTTCGCATCCGATGCGGCCAGAGTTCATAGGCGTGCACTTAGTATATCGCGGGCGTTCTTTCAGTGAACCGGGGTTGCCGAAGCCGCCACGCATACCCATGAACCGTTGTGGCTGACCCAGGTATCGACAAATCGATTCCGTCGTAGATAAGGCTTGCCGTTTTCGACACCTTTTTCTCGGAAAATTCCGGTGGCGATGGCAACGTCTCCGAACACATGCACAGAGATCGACTCGGGCTCGGCCTGCTGCTGATCGGAAGGCTTGGCCGTGTCGACACTAGAAAGGAAAATGCTCTTCGATTGCAGGCTGCCATCGTCATTCACCAGCACTATGGAATCGTGAAGTATTTCGCCGAGAGCCTTCTTGTCGCGAAGCTTGTAGGCTTGGTTCCAGGCTTTTTCGATGGCGACGATCTTGGATTCAACCGACACATTGTCCTGCGCCAACGCGGAGATGGTCAGGGTAGATAACAGAGTAAGACAGAAAAATAGCTTCACGGACGGGCCTTTCGCTGAGACGTAATTCAATGCCAACTACAAATTGTCACGCGAGTCTCGCAGCGTGACAACATTACAAAAGATCGCCCTGAAGAACGCTGGCGAAAAAAGAAGAAGTCTTTGTTTTGCTTGGATTTGGGAGGCCTAAGCCAGCAGCGAATAATTTCCGCTGGCGTCTTCCAGTTCAACTATCTCCCGGAGTTCGGGATAGTGCTTGACCAGCGTTTCCGGGGCTCGGACCTTCTTCCCCTCGAGTAAATGGCGCAGCTCCAGCGCGTTGACCGCTGCCTTTGCCTGAAAATGATTATTGGCAACGACGAAGGTCGTCGCGGCCCGTTGCGCGATGATCTCGATCTTGGTCTTCCACTTCTCCAGTTCTGCCGGCTTGTAAAGGTAGTTGTAGCGATCGTCGCGATTGTCGCCGCCGGTGTCGAACCAACTTTCATAATTGCGGCCATGGAGGCGCACGTACCCTACTGCCGAAGTGACGTGCTCAGTCGGAGCCAGCGACCGGCCCAGCAGCGGCTGGTCGATGTTGCAGAAGCCAACGTTGTGGCGCATGAATTCGGCGATCGTTTCCGGATTATCCCAGCTCTCGTGCCGTACCTCGACTACCCGCGGATACTCGATGAACTGCCGTAGCAACTGCTCCAGATATTCGCGATTGAGGCTGGTGTTTTTGAATGACACAGGGAATTGAATGAGTAGCGCGCCCAGCCTGCCTTCTGCGGCGAGCGAATCCAGGCCCTCGCGGGCCAGCCGCTCGTCCGTATCATTCGGGCGGATGCTCGCAGCCGAAGTCGGCTCCATCACAGCCAGCGGGGAATGAGTGAAGGATCGGTGCAGCTTGGCTGTGAACATAAAATTCGGATTGACAGCCGCTGCCTTGCGCGCCCACAGACGTCCGAGCTCGGGGCGTATGTGTCCATAAAACGAAGTGTTGATTTCGATGACATCGAAGAATCGGGCGAGGAACTCAACTGGATGAATTTTCTTCCGCGTCACTTCTGGAGGATAGAGAATTCCATCCCAGTCTTTATACGACCAACCGGCGGTTCCTAGGCGTATTTGCGGAGCAGGTTCCATGCAGGCAGGCTAGATGCTCGGAGATTAGCACAGCGAGTGTGGCGGGCGCCCTCGTCAGCGTGCTGCGCGCGCTGGTACTCCATCAGTAGAGCAGAATCGCGACCCAATACATGCCGGTCGGATAGGCCGCATTTCGCGCGTAACAGGAGCCGACACCGAACTGTCGAACGCCGGGGTCGCGCAACAGACGCTGCGCGCCAGGCGGGAGGACTTCAGGCCGGCTCTGGGTGTAGGTGATGATTTTGCGATTCTCGTAAGCTGTTGCAAGCAAGTGCGCATTCGGGCGGTTCTCGGCGGCGAGCGAACAGGCGGCGTTGTCGAGGTTCGGTGGCGAAACCTGCTCAAGGTCGGCAAGCCCTGCTTCCTGGCGCATTTCGCCGATCGCTCGTCCGATCAAATCTCGACTCTGCTTTGCAGAATAGGTTGGGATCTCGCGCGCGAAATCCTGCACCACATAGAGCCGGCCCTTACTCCAGAAGGCGGCGATGCCTGCGACGTTGAATCCGCGATCGAGCAGGTTTTGACGGTGCGGGGCGGAGTGCATCAGAACGTCGTTCGCGCCTGCTGCGCAGGTCGCCTCGGCCAGATTCTCCCCGGCCCGATCCATTTTCAGGGAGCTGACTTGCGCAATTCTTTCGAGCAGCGCGGGCTCTCCGGTCAACTGGTGCTCCAGACGCCGGCTCGCAATCATGAGCCGGGCGTGGGCACGCGCTGCTTCGCGCAGACTTTCGTCCATGCGCAGCGGTGGTGCTCCAGCAAGCTCGCGGTTTTTGTTGGCCGCTTCCAGAAGTTCGTTCTCGGCGGCGGAGTCCTCTCCAGAGGTTGATTCGGCCGCCGAGCTCGATTGGGGGGTGGGCTGTTCGTTGGTTGCTGTGTTGCGAATGCCGCTGTGAGAATCGGCTGCTGGCAAAGGTTTTTCCGCCGCGCATGGGCCGCAATAGACTGCCAGGATCGCGATGGAAACCAATAGGGCCCGCAACATGATGGTTGGGTTAGCGTTCCGGCCTGGGGGTTGCCGGGTAAAGTTCCGCTTTCCAACTCTCACGCTAGCTTCTAGAATTCATCACAGCCACTTACTATGGAGACCATACTGCTGGTTACTGTGCTCGCTGGAACCCTTGTCCTGCTTGGGGTTTCGGCCGTTTTGCTGCGCCGCGTTTCGGCGGGCTCGCAAGTCGATGTAAAGGCGGAAGTTGCCAATCAGCTCGAAAGGTTCAATACGACCCTTGGCCAGAAGATCAGTGTCAGCACTGCCGACATGGCCACTCGCCTGGAGCAGACTAAAGGGGACCTTCGCCAGCAGGTCACAGACCGCATCCAGCACGGCTTTTCAGAGATTCGCAGCGCGGTTGAACAGCAATTGGCGGCGGGCAGGGAAGAGCAAAATCGCAGTTTAAGCGACGGACGCAGCGAGATGACCAATTCTCTGCTGCTGACTACACAGCAACTGAAAGTCGAGTTTCAGAGCCTGAATCAGCAGACCGCGCAGAGCCTCGACTCGATTCGTGATCGCGTCGACTCGAAGCTGATGGCTATCACCGAGCAAGTGCAGGTGAAGCTCGATCAGAACATCAAGGAAGGCTTCGCTCAATTCGAAAAAGTGCAACAGCATCTGAAGGCCGCGGAAGAGCAACTTCGCGAAGTCGGAGCGCTCGGCCATTCGATCAATGATCTGAACAATTTGCTTAAACTGCCTCATCTACGCGGCCAATTCGGCGAGGCGAGCCTGGAACGTCTGCTCGCCGACTTCCTGCCTGCGCACATGTTTGCCTTGCAGGCATCTCCGGGCGAGGGCGGGGGCCGCGCCGATGCCGTCATCTATTTCCCCGACCGCACGTTGCCGATCGACGCCAAGTTTCCGCGCGAGCAGGTGATCGCACTCTTCGAGAGCAACGACAAGGCTGAGATCGACGCCGCCCGCGTGGCTCTGGTGCGCGTTATGAAAGCGGAAGCGAAACGTATTCAGCAGTACATCCAGCCGGAGAATGGCACCACTGACATCGCCCTCATGTATCTGCCGAGTGAAACCTTGTACATGGAGGTCATCCGCAACCGCGAACTGGGCGACTGGATGAACGAGCAGCACGTATTTCCCGTTTCTCCCAACACGCTGCTGATGACGCTGCACACGATTTCGCTCGTCCATAAGTGGTACGAAGTTGCCAAGGGTTTCGAGAAGAGCCGGGCTGAATTGGCGAAGGCGCAGAAGTCGTTCGACTTCTTCCAGAATCAGTTTGAAAATGTCGGCAAGAATCTGAACAAGGCGCAGGAAGCATTCGAGACCGCCCAGCGGCATCTGAAGAATTACCGTGGCAAGGTGTCCGCGCTCAGCGGGCAGGAGCAATTGGAGTTGGAGACGCCGGCGTCCCCATCAATCGACAAGCCGCTGCCACTGCTGGATAAGGCGAGCGCCTAGTCCTTTGTGTGTTGCCTCACCGCTCGCGCGAAGCTTCGTGTTGCTTCGCTCATGCCCTTTTCGTACGCTTCAATCAGCCGGTCCATATCCGCGTTGAGTTGCTCGTCAATCTGCTTGCGCTTCGGATCGCCGTCGAACCATGCCAATGTCTGCCGGATGCCTTCGGCAAACGTGATTGTCGCGCTGTAGTCGGGAACGAAGCGCTTGATCTTCGAATTGTCGAAGACCACGCTCACTGATTTGTCGCCCAGCAATGTGCCCATCTTCTCCGGCAGGCAAGCCGCGATGAAATCGGATGGAATATGCACAAGCTTCGGTTCCACTCCCACGGCGGCGCCGACGATGCGGAAAAGCTGGTCCCAGGTCTGCACTTCATCCGACGTGATGTGAAATGCGTGTCCGATCGCTTGCTGATTGCCGAGCAGCCCCACCAGTCCTTTGGCAAAATCAGAGTTGTGCGTTACGACCCAAAGCGAAGTGCCATCTCCCGGCACAACCAGCTTTTGCCCGCGGAGCATACGGTCTACCGCGGTGTATGGTTTTTGCCAGCTATTGAGCACGAGCGGAATCTGCGTGTCTCCGTAGGTGAGCGAAGGACGCACGATGGTGACCGGAAATCCATCGTCCCGATAAGCCTGCAGCAGCCGCTCTTCACACGCAATCTTGTTTCGAGAATAGTCCCAGTAAGGATTGGCCAACGGCGTGGATTCGGTCATCAGGTAGTGGGTTTGCGGCTTCTGATAAGCGCTCGTCGAACTGATGAAGATGAACTGCCGCGTCCGTCCGCGAAAGAGCGCGAGGTCGCGTTCGATCTCAGCCGGGGTGAAGGCGATCCAGTCGACGACGGAATCGAAGCGCTCGTCCTTTAGCTTCTGGATGAGGCCGGGATCATTCACGTCGGCAACCAGCGTCTTTACGCAAGCGGGAAGCTGCGTCTTGTGTTGGCCGCGCGTCAGCAGGGTGACATCCATGCCTCGCGCCGCAGTCAGAGCCGTACAAGCCGTACTGATGATTCCCGTGCCGCCGATGAACAGAATTTTCATAGCAGCTTATTTGTAGCAGGAATCGACGGCGTGAGACACGTCAGGCGATGTCGAGGGCGGCGCGGTTGGGGTCTTTCAAATAGTCGGCTCCCTTGACCTCCCAGATGCCGTCGAAGCGGACGAAGTAAGGCTCGACAGAAATATCCGGAAAGTTCGCAGTGAGAAGTTCGCCGGCGCGGAGCAGTTCGCTGCGGTGATGAGCGGCCTCGGCCTCGCGGTCGCCTTTGAACTGCGCGAGGCCTCCGTAGGTGGCGCAATCGGAGTGACTCATCACCATGACGCGTTTGGTCTGATGGAGGCGAATCGACATGCGGACTTGCTCGAGGATGAAGTCCTGCTCGAAGTCGTTGCGTGGAGAAGCGAGCGTCTTCGCTCCTCCTGCGACGACGATCATGTCGACGTGTTCGATGCCCTGCTTCTTCAGAAACTTTCTCACCACTTGGCCGATGCGGTGATCGAAGCAGCAGAGCACGGCCGCGTCGGCCACGTACTGGCTGTCGGGCGAATCGAAATGGAAGATCTTGCGCATAGAATCGTTGTTTGATTGTAACCGGAAGGCTCCCGCGTCTGTTGCGACGTTGCACCTGCCGGATACGTCGACCACGCGGGCAGGAATGCCTGCCCCACACGGTCATGCTTAGGCGCCCCTTTTCGTTTTTAGCTCCACCAGCAGCTGTTCAATACGGTCTTCTTTCTCCAGCGCCGCCAGCCGGTTCTCCACGTCGTCGGCGAGCAACTGTGCTTTGGCGCCGCCAATGGCCTCTTCGCGGGCTACTTTTCGCTTCATGCGATCGAACGTGGCCGACTTGCTGTTGGCGTCCAGGCCGGACTGCGCATCAGTAGCCCTTGAAGCAGCGCGGGCGCGGCGGTGCTGTGCGATGAGCACATCGGCCTTGGCGTTGGCTTCGGCCAGTTTCTGATCGAGATTGCGCAGCGCCGATTTCAGATTCTCCACCTGGGCTTTCTGGTCGTCGAGCTGTTGCCCAAAGTTGGCGCTCAGATCGCGATAGCTTTCCACGCGGAGCAGCGCGGCGCGAGCGAGGTCGTCCTGCTTCTTATCGACGGCGAGTTCAGCTTTGCGCATCCATTCCTGGATCTTTTCGTCATTTTCAACTTTCTTCTTTTCGAGCAGATGCTGGTCGGCGATGGCGATCGCGACCTGCGTCTTGACCTGCAACAGTTGATTATTCATGTCGAGGATGACCTGCTTGATCATCTTCTCGGGCTCCTCTGCTTTGTCGATCAAGTCGTTGAGATTGGCCCTTACTAATGTGGAAACGCGTTCGAGTAATGCCATAAAACACCTCGTGGAATTCAGTCGTTGGTCGTTCGTCGATGGTCGTTCGGTCGCTTGCTCCAGGCGCCGCCTACCAGCGAGATCGCGATATAAGCTGCGATTCCGGCGGCGACCCAGACACCCATGTGGCCGGTAGCCGCGCCTAGAGCCGCTCCCATGGCGGCTCCCAGGGCGACCGACAAGCCGAGTGATCGAGCGTGATGTAGTTCTTCTTGCACGGTGCCTCCTAAAAAAGTCGTTGGCAGTTCGTCGTTCGCGGTTCGCGATTCGTTTCATCGTTACCGGCATTGCGAACGACTAACGACGAACAGCGAACGACGTTGTCTAGTTCTTCTCTTCCGGCCTTGGCGCCTTGTCCCCAATCTGCCGGACCTTGCCCAACAGTTCTCCCATCGGCATGCCGCTCAGTGTTTCGAACAACGCTGGCACCTGCGCTGCCATTTTCGTGATGTCGCCGGTGATCTTGCTCATTCCTGCGGTGTCCCCGTTGCCGGTGGAAACGATGGTGATCTTGTCCACGTTGGCGAGCGGCGCGGCCAGAGCCTTCACAATTTCCGGCAAGCTCGTGATCAGCTTGTCGACCACCGCCGCCTGGTTGTATTCCTGATAGGCAGCAGCCTTCACGTTCATGGCTTTTGCTTCAGCCTCACCTTTTTTGAAGATGATTTCCGCCTCGGCCTCGCCTTGTGCGCGAATCGCCGATGCATGACCTTCGGCTTCCGCGATCAGACGCTGCTTTTCGGCGGCAGCGATCGTTTCGATGCGCTGGCGCTCGATCTCGGCCTGTTTCAGCACGGTTGCGATCAATTCTTTTTCGCGCCGGCTGATTTCCGCATCCTGGACTTTGACCTGTCCTTCTTTTTCGACCTGCTGCACCTTCACGCTCTCCGTCGTCACCTGCTGCTGCATGACGGCGGTCTGAATGTCATAGGCCTTGTCAGCCTGTGCCTGCTGCCTTTTCGTGACTTCGAGGTACTGCGCCTTCTTGATCTCGAGGTCGCGTGTTGATTCCGCCTGCTTGGCCTGCGAGAGTGTCTCGGCCAGCACGCGCTCCTGATCGGCTTGCGCTTTCGCAACCGCGGCTTCTCGCGTCGCTTGCGCCCGCTTGATCGCGGTATCGCGCTCGGCTTCGGCGGTCGCAACGTCGGCGTCGCGTTTGATGCGGGCCACGTCGGGCTTGCCCATGTTGGTGATGTACTCGTTCTTGTCGCGGACCTCTTTGATGGTGAACGAAATCACTTCGAGGCCCATCTTGTTCATATCGTCGGCGCATGTGCCGCGCATGCGGTCGCCAACCATCTCCGGCTGCTTGACGATTTCTTCGACCGTGAGTTGTCCGATGATGCCGCGCAGGTGGCCTTCCATCACCAGCCGGATCAGGCTTTCGCGCTCCTGATCGGTCTTGGTGAGGAACTGCTCGGCCGCGGTGAGGATCGACTCCTTGTCGGACTTCACTTTGATTTGCGCGACCGCCTCGACCGTGACGGCGACGCCCTGCTTGGTGTAGAGATCCTGCTGCGGAGCTACGTCGAACGACATCAGTTCGAGCGAGAGGTCCTTGCAGTTCTCGACCATCGGAAAGATGACCGTGCCGTGTCCCTGGACCACGCGGGTTCCGCGAAAGCCGTAAACAATCAGCGCTTCATGTGGTCCCGCTTTGCGGTATAAGCGGGCCAGCATGCTCATCAGGAACAGGATGGCCAGAACCATCAGTCCTGCAGAGACCCAGATTATTTCCATTCGATGCCGAACATATCGCCTCCTGAAAATCACTCTTAGCTGTAGCTCTTAGCTACTGCCAAACCAACTCGCAATCCTTGACTGCGCCACTCATCGCGTACTCTGCGATGGGTGGGATTGCGTCACCAAATCCAGATCACGCACAATCCGCGCCGGATCGCTGTGGCTGATGAAAATGTCTCCGTTCGAAGTCTTGATGTGGACCACTTTGTTGCCCCACACATAGGCGCGCGTATTGCCCACTCCCCGAATGCCGTAGCCACGCAGCGCGCTCCACGACTCGACCGTATAACTCTGGATCTGTTGTTTCGGTATCGAACGCAGGCGGAAGCCGAGCGCGCGAATCTCCATACCGTGCACCAGAAAGCGATACTGGAATCCGCTCCAGGCGGCGGCAATCGTGCCGAGGCCGATCAACCCGACGAGCATCATCGAGATCCGGATGGCAGGGGCGGGCACCAACATGCCGGCAATAACCGGCCCAGCGATGGCCGGGAGAATGAGTAGCGTCCAGGCGCGTCCCGAATGCCTTTCGTCCGCTAACAGATCATTCGACGCGTCATGGCTGGAGGGAAGAGCCGGTTCACGCCGCGCTGCGATGTAAATTGCTATCAACACGACGACGGCGATCGGTATCGCGATCAGCACGCCTCCCAACTGCATTGATGTGCCATTCAGGTTGTAGCTCACGATGCCGCGGTTCACCTCAACCATGCATCCGAGAATCAGAGCGGAAAAACCAAGAAGCGCCCACGAAAACGAATCGATGCGGCTGCGCGAGTTGTAAACCAGTAGCGCGGTGAAGATCACCAGCAGGAACGCCACAAATCCCACGCCGAAATGGAGCGCCTCTTGGCGCGACATCCAGCCGTTCGCCTGGCCAGCCGCATTGAAGTGCGTGGCCACGTGGACCGGGAGCTGATCCCAGACTTCACGGTACTGCACTGCGACCAGCGGTAATGCCAGCCAGAGCAACACAGTTGCGAATTGGAAGATTCGACGATGCATAAAGAGCCAAGTTTCAAGGTTTCAACGTTTCAAGGTTTCAAAGTTGCGTCGTTTCTAGGGCTAAGAGCGTAATTACCTTGAAACCTTGAAACTCTGAAACCTTGAAACCTTGAAACCTGCGTTTATTCCCCACTGACTTCCTCCCAGCGCTTTACGTACGCAATGCCCTTCTCGTAGCGCGAGACCATGATCTCCGCTCCTTTTTCGAGAGCGGTGCCATCTTCGCTGCGCGCGCCGCAGGTGCGGCGGGTGCCAGCCTGCGAGTAAATGATCTCGCCCGGTGCCTCCGGCGCGAACCGGCATGGAGATTCGTCCCAGTACCCCGACCATTTCGTAGTCGGCGGCGTCCATGTTCTCCTCGTGCGAAATCAGCACGCGCGTCAGGAACAGGAACACGATGCCCGCTCCAAATAGTCCGGCTCCCAGAGAAATCAGGAGCCCGAGCGCGAACCAGATGCTCGAGAAGCGCGTGATCAGAAATCCCGTGCCTCCGAACCAGGCCAGAAATGCCGTCAAGGTGACGAAGTTGAACGGCGACACCGGCGCCGGGTGCCCCGCATGCGGAGCCGCACCGTCGCCAGTGGTTCCGTGACCCACCGGCGCGTGCCCGGTCCCAACGTGTCCACCGCCGACATGTCCGTGCGGAAAATGCGGAAGATGCAGATGCCACCGCATTCCGCCCGCAATGAACGAGATCGCACTCAGCAAGAAACCGACGGCGAAGCACGTCAAATAAAAATCGGCCCAGGTCACATTCCATGTCATAAGCTTCGCCTCCTTGGTGCGGCGCCAGTGGCGCGCGCGAGTTCTGGCCGCAGCGCTTCGAACAGACGGTCCGCTAACCCAGGCGTGTTCAGAATTTCTCCCAGCAACAGCAGGCACCGCCGGGTATCTTTGTCGCGCGCGATCTTGATCAACACTTCGCTGACCGGCGGATCACTGGCAAACCGCTCTGACCCTTGCAGCAGCCAGACATCGAGCTGGCCTTCGGTCGTCCGCAGGTCCGAGAGCAACTCCGTGTGATAACCCTCGGGGTCATCCACCAAGAATCCCGGATGCACCTTGAAGAAACGCGCCAGCAAGGTGCGGGACGACTGCGTCATGTGCGGACGCTTGCCGCCTTCAATCTGCGACAGGTACGACTGGCTCATGGTCTTCCCTGTTTCTGCCTTGATGCCTTTCATCAGTTCCTGCTGCGTGAGCGGCCGATTCAAGCCGCGCAGCGAGCCTTCGACCTCGCGCAAGTAACGGATTTTTTCGCCCAGTGTCATATTCCAGATCGCGATAACTATATCGCAAATTGAAATATTGTCAAGGAGTGGATCGCCCGTGTTTCTAGCGGCTTACGTCCGAGCTTCCTGGCAACGAGGGTTCGAGGCGCTCAGAGCGCTGACGGCCAAGAAAAAAGCCTCCGCCGAAGCGGAGGCTTTAAAAGGCAATGAAGGTGTCAATTGACCCGGATGTTGACCGAGGCGCTATGCGATGAGCCGGTTCCCGCCGAGCCATTGATGGTGATGGTGTAGGTTTGCGCCACCGTGCCACCGCCCGTAACCGCGCTGCTGCTGGAGGAGCCGCAGCCCGCTTGCAGTGCGACGATGCCGGCGATTACGCAGAGAACTGCTCCGGCCAGCCATCGCCGCCGTTTGCGTCCGGCACCCAACCCGAGTCCAGCGAGAGTTAGCCCACCAATGGGGAGCCACGTTGCGGAAAAAGTAGCGAACCTGCTGCCGCGGAGCAAGCTGCCGGTGGTCACCGGGCGTGCCACCGTCGGAATGCTCAATGTCGTCGATTGGCAGCTCGTGCCCGCAAGGGAGACCGTGGTCGGGTTGAAGGTCGGAGTGGTCGCGGTCACCATCGACGGCGCCGTAGTCTGCGATGGCGTAATCGTGCCCGTGTACCCGAGTTGCGTATTCGAGGGACAGAAGCTGATATTGACCAGGCCTGTATCGCCGGCGTTGATCGTGGGGGTCGACGTCGAGGCACTCACGAGGAAGTCGACCACATTAGCCGTCTGCGACTTCGTTCCCTGGATTGGACCGCCGTTGGCGCTGGCGGCGCCCGAAACCATGATGGTTGCGGCAGTGTAGGCGGTAGTGGGTGTCACATCAACTTCAACCGATGCTCCCGTCGTGCAGGAAGTTCCGCACGCGGCCAGGTTCTGAATGTTGCAGGAGATTACGTTCCCTCCAAGCAATGTGCCACAGGTCCCGGTGCCACCGGTGACTTTCGCTTGTTGCGAAATAACGTTCAGGCCTGTCGGAACAGTCGCGTAAAAGGTGACGAACGTAGCGTTATCAGGCCCGTTGTTGATGATGTCAAAAGTAAAGGCAACCGGAGCTCCAGCGTTCACCGGATTCGGCGATGGACTGCTGGTCGGTTGCACGACTTGCAGAGTGCTGGCGGCGCCGAGTTTGCTCACGAAGGCATCCTGTGAACTTGCGTTCAGCCCGGTCTGGAACGGAGTAACTGTCGGGAAATTCGAGGACTTTGTGGTGCCGGCCACGTAGGTGGCGCCGAATTGGTCGAGCGCGACGCCCGTACCCTGATCGAGATCGTTGCCGCCCAAGTAAGTCAGATAATCTCCCGCACCTCTGCCCGCTAATGTCGTTCCCAGCAGCGCGACAAACGCGTCACCCCCGCTGCCGTATGCGCTGCCATCGTAGTTGCTGATTGCGCTCGGCGCGAGCGGATTGAGGACGTTCAAGCCACCGGTCGTATTGCCCACTACATGGATTGCCTGCAGAGAATCGATCTTAATATCCTGGCCGCTGTCCTGCCCGGAGCCGCCCAGGTAGGTGAAATAGTTGACGGGATATACCGACCCGGTTAGGGGGCCGATTTTGACCACGAACGCATTGACTGAACCGTTTAAAGAGCACTGAAAGCCGCTGCAGATGCCCCAACTAGGCGAGGCGGTCGATCCGGTAATGTAGGCGCTGCTGGCTGAGTCCACGGCAATAGCGTTGCCAGTGTCGTTGCCGCTCCCTCCCAGATACGTGGAGTAGACGAGGGTAGAGCCAGCTTTTGGGAGAATCTTCGCGGCGAAGGCGTCGGTGTTCGTACCACCACCACCCCCATTGCAGGACGTCTCGCTCGCCAGGTTCAGGCAGGCTTGTTGGGCAGCGACGAGGGGGAATGGCGCCTCCCCATTCGGGCCGCTCGTGGGCAGCATGTTGGTCGTACCCGTAATGTACATGTAGGGCGTTGGTCCGGTCTGGTCCACCGCAACGCCGCCCCCCACCGCGGTTGCACCCTCTGGATTCCCACCCCCGAAGTAAGTGGAGTAGATCATGCTTAGGAAACCGCTGCCCGTGGTGTTGATCTTGCTGGCGAAGAACGTGGACGGTCCGCCCGGAGGGCACGTTGTGTCCAGATTAATCGGCCCATAAGGACAGAGTTGAAACGCGCTGGGGTTGGCTGGGAACCCAGCGCTAGCAGGGTTCGTGGATGTGGTATTCCCGGTGACATACGCGTTGCAGGCTTTCTGGCCGCATCCGCTGTCGATGGCCAAACCAGTGAGATTGTCCGTTCCGTTGCCGGCGAGATAGGTGGAATAGCTGAGACCGTACACCAGATTGGGAGGATTGCCGCCGAAGCTTAGCTTGCTGAGAAATCCGTGGGTTCCGGCCACCGCTGGTTGGTTCTGGAACGCATTGCCGGTTGTCGGGAAACAGGACGTGGTGGCGGCCGTCGTGCAAGCGGAAGTGGTGGTGCCCGCAACATAGATACTGAAGGCCGAATCGACCGCGACTCCCGACAGGTTGTCAACACCAGAGCTGCCAAGATAGGTCGCATAAACCAGTTGCGACGTGCAGGCGTACGGAGGATCCGGAGGGTTTGGCGTGCAAGAGTAGAGTGGCGGGATCAGCGTCGGATTAAGGACCGCGATGAAAATGTTTGTCGCAGTGCTAGTTGGGCAGTTCGTTGCGGAGCCCCCGGCCTCGCCGAGGCAGGGCTGATACGGCGGGTTGTTGGGGTTGTTGGCCAAGGCGATGTCGGTCGGAAAGTCCGACGAAGTGGTCGAGCCCGCAACATAAATCAACCCGGCGGAATCGACCGCCACTTTCACCGAACCTTCGATGCCGCTGCCTCCTAGATATGTGGAATAGGTCAGGGTTGGATCGATCACGAGCTCGCGGCTGCGGTCGTAGTCTCCGATGGTGAATCCGATTTTGTTGTCGGCAAGCTGGCGGAAGCTCCCGGCTACGGCCATCTCCGTTACCAGCGAATTCTTCGACGCAGGCTGATAGATACGCGGAGCGCGGAAGCGAACGTCACCGTTGTCCGTGGAGAGCACGAGATCGCCCTCTTCAAGACGCGTGGCTGCTCCGTTGAAACTCAAAGCAATCTGGTTCGGATCGGCGCCCGGAGCGACACGGAAATCGTATTCGAGTTGTCCCTGATTACCGTAATAAACGAGGTCGACACCCGGATACACAGCCTGATATTCGACCTGGGCGAATTGCGGAATGCCGCTTCGCCATTTGGAGCGGTCGTTGCCGATAAAGTAGTTGCTCTTGCCCGCCATTGGCGAAGCGCCAGAAACGCGAGCCGACGTGTTGGCTCCATCGAGTCGCATCCGAATCACGGACCCGGTCGTTTTCTGAGAACTGGGAACTGAGATCTGAGAGCTGGGATTTGATCGCCGAAGCGTCAGCACCGCTTCATCCGAAGTCAGAAACAACCCGTAGCCAGAGCCACGTGCGAGGAACTTGACCTGAGGAGCGGTCTGACCCTGATTTTGTTCGAAGAAAAGGGGCAACGTGAAGGACTGAGAACGAAGGGCCGGGGAGGCGGAGTTTTGTGCGGCGGACACCGGCCCGCTGGCCTTAGCTGTATAAACTGAGCTTTCAAAGTAAATCGCAGCGCCTGCGATGGCGAGTACGGCCACGGCCAGAAACGCAACCTTCATCCCATTACCTGTATTTCTTGTCTCCGAACGTCTCACCAATCCTCCTACCGACACAGGGCAATTCCAATTCACGAAGCTCCTCCGATTTCCCAATTTCGCGGGGTGAGAACAAGAATGGCACACAAACACCGCTGCGGCCCGACGCCCTAAGGAAGCGGATGCGTACCTGTCACCAGAATACTGGGATTAAACCAAACAAATACTTTTACATTCAACAGATACGCTGTCAAGCCGGACAGCCGCAATGCGCCGCATAGTGAGAAGCATAACGAGGGGCAAATGGTTGTAAGGAAACAGGTCTCAGTTGGCAGGTCGCAGGTTTCAGGAAAAACAGCGGCGCGCAGCTTGCTGCGCGGGGCGGAACCTGACACCTGACACCTAAGACCTGACACCCGGTTTTTTCAGTTCCGCAATTTCGTCCTTCAGTCGGGAATACCGCGTCACGATGGTCGAGATGTAGCCAATGTGGATGATCCAGGTGACAGCGTAGGCGGCAAACAGGTATCCATTTTTCATCGCACAGTTCCTCGGGGGTCCATCAGAGATTGGAGGGCGTGGGCCTGATCGACGTCTCGCTTCAGTTTCTCCAGTCGATAGCGCGACCAGCACACTAGAAACGCAAAGCAGGAGAAGGCCAGCCAGTTGATGAGCAGGGCGTGCATCATGCGTGGATCGATCGATCCGCCTCCGCCCATCACCGGTTGCGGGTGCTGCGTACGAAAGTACCAGATCGAGAAGTAAACGAACGGGACGCACAATGCGCCGAGGACCGCAAGCGCCGCAGCCATCAAAGGTGTCTGCCCCCCTGACGAAAAGCGGCGCAGGAAAAGATAGCTCACGTAAATGAGCCACATGATCAGGGTCGAGGTCAGGCGCCAGTCCCAGGTCCACCAAATGCCCCACACCGGGCGCGCCCAGATCGGTCCGGTCACCAGATTCACGGTTAGAAATACGACACCGACTTCTGCTGACGTTAGGGCCAGGATGTCGGCCGCGGTCTTGCGCTTTGCCAGATAGTAGATCGAGGCTCCGAAATTGATGAAGAAGAGGATGAACGCCGTCCACGCCGAAGGTACGTGGTAGTAGAAAATCCGCTGTACGTCGCCCATGGTCTGTTCGGTCGGAGCGACGACCAGCGCCTGGTAAAGCGCGTAGCTCAGCAGGATTGCAGTCAGGACTCCGAAGATGGGGAAGGCTTTTTTCATAAAAGCGCTTTTCGCCGTTCGCTTTTAGCTCAAAAGCCAAAGGCTGTAACGCGAACAGCGAACGACGAACAGCGATCACTCCGCGTTCAGTATCGTTTCAAACAGCAGCAAGCACACCGTAGTAAACACCAGATCGTAGGTGACGAGCAATACGATCCAGAACCGCGCGCCCTCGCCATTGAGTATAGCGGTCGTAGCCTGCACCATAGCCAGGATGGCTGGGATTGAAATCGGAAACAGCAACAGCGGCAGCATGATTTCGCGGCTGCGCGTCCGCAGAGACATGGCGGCGAAGAAGGTGCCGTTTACGACTAGAGCCCAAGTACCTAGCACTCCCACCAGCAGCAATTGCCATACCGGACCAAGCGCGCGCAGCCGGTAAAAAACGATGAACAGCGGCGTCATCAGCGCTTCCAGCACGGTTACGAAAATAAAATTGCCGACCGTCTTCGCCATAAATAGAGAGTTCGCTGGTGCCGGCGAAACGCGATAAGCGTCGAGCACTTGATTGCGAATCTCACGCGCCCACGTCTGGTTCAACGCTACCACGGCCGCAAATAGAAAGGCCACCCAGATCAGTCCGCCGGCAATCTGCCGCGATTCTTCTGCGCTCGGGTCAAACGAAAAGCTGAATACGACAACCACCAGCAACGAAAAAAACAGCATGGAGTTGATGGCGTCTTTTGACCGCCACTCCAGGCGCAGGTCTTTGAGCAGAGAGACGCGAGTGATGCCGCTGGGTGCGCTCATCGGGAGGCCTCATCCGGCAGGGTCGGCTCTTTCAAAGCACGTGTACGCCCAATGATCTTGCCAAATGCCATCCACACAAATTCGTCGGCGGTGCCCTCGAGCAACGAAGCCTGATGAGTGACGATGAAGATAGTCTTGCCCTCGTCGCGAGTTCTGGCCAGCAATCGAACCATCTCCGCCGCCGAATGCGGATCCACGTTCGAGAAAGGTTCGTCGAGCAGCAGAATTTTCGGATCGTTCAGCAGCGCGCGCGCCAACGACATGCGCTGTCGCATGCCTTGCGAATACTGTCCGACTGGGCGGGCAAGATCCGGATCAAGCCCCACGGCACGAATCACCTCCGCGCAGCGCAGACGGCTGGTGATGCCATAGAGCCGGGCAAAGTATTCCAGGTTCTCCATGCCCGACATTTCGTCGTAGAGCAGGGAAGGATGCGCCATGTAGCCGACCTGCTGGCAGATGTCCTGAAACTTGCGCGAGCCGAGAATTGTGACCTCGCCGCTTGTCTGATGGTTCAGCCCGGCCAGCGTGCGCAGCAGAGTCGTCTTGCCGGCGCCGTTATCGCCAAGAATGGCGTAGAGCTTCCCCGCGGAAAATTCCGCGGAAACCCCGCGCAGCGCGGCGAAGCGGCCAAATTGCTTGATCAGGTTCGAGACTGTAATGACGGCGGCGGGCGCGGTTTCAGTCAATGGGTCGGAAGCCTGCTATGGAAGTGAGAATCGTATCAGGGCACGCTTTCAAGCGCGCCATAAACTGTTTGGCTTAATTCCCCATCCCGCCAGCGCTGGAATTCTGATTCTGCGACATGCTCTTGGCAGGTTCGGCGCCTGGAGTTCCCGGCTGCCCTGGTTTCGGCGCGTACTTCGATGCGCACTTGGCCTGCAATTGCTTAGCGTGGAACACACCGTCCCGCCCGAAACTGCCATCGGCCAAAGCTTGCGAGTCGTCCTTGAAAGTGTCGGGAGGCGCTTCGGTGCCGGTGTAGGAAACAGGCAGCGTCAGTTCATTTTCCTTCAACATGAAATCGACGCGCGTTCCCGAGCGCTTGATTGAGCCCGGAACTACGTTGCCAGCGACACGCAGACGCTTGGAATAGGCATCATTGCCCATGCCGTTCAGTTCTTTGATGGTGACGTAGTAGCTCTTGCTGTCCTGCACGCCGGTATAGGCGAGATAGCCGAGCGATAGCAGAATCAACACGGTTACCGACCCGAATTTCAAATATCGACTGGTTTCGCTGGACATCGCACCCTCACACTCTGTCTAAGAAACTTCTATGTTTAACAAAACTCTACGCGCTGCCTATGGGCGGGTCAAGATGTGGGACAGGTGGGTCCCTAAGGTTACACTTTCGTGCGGCGCCATCCGCTCGCCCTGACCCGCGTTGATCCCGCTGCATTTACAATGCCTTTCAGCATATCCTCGAACTCACAAGAGATACGAACTCACAAAGGCAGGCTCGATTCCATGATCCACCCTTGGCACGACGTCACCCCCGGTAGCAAGCTACCGCAGGAGTTCAACACCGTCATCGAGATTCCTTTCGGCTCGAGCGTGAAATATGAACTCGACAAGACGAGCGGCCTGATCAAACTCGATCGCATTCTGTACTCGGCGGTTTACTATCCCGCGAACTACGGCTTTGTCCCGCAAACTCTGGCCGAGGATGACGACCCGCTTGATGTGCTGGTTTTATGCCAGGAGACGGTTGTTCCGCTCACCATCATCCACGCCCGCGCCATCGGCCTCATGACCATGATTGACTCCGGTAAGCAAGACCACAAAATCATCGCCATCGCCACCGAAGATCCAGAGTTTAATCCTTACCGCGAAGCGGCGGAAATGCCCCCCCACCGGTTGCTCATGCTGCGCCGGTTTTTTCAGGACTACAAACAGCTGGAAGGCAAGAGCGTAGAAGTCGACGAGATTCAGCCGGCCACCGAGGCCTATCCGATTATCGAGGACGCGCTCCACCGCTATAGTGAGCAAAGGCGAAAAGGATTCGCCGGGGTGAAAGCCTGAGAGTGGTTGTAGAAGCGCTAGTCCAGAGCCAACGCCGTTTGCAGCGACCGGTTTAACTCCGCGATCTTGGTGCGGGACAGGCACCCGACGAACTGCGTTAGATCGCTTTTGCGCAACGAGACAAGGTTGTCACACATGATCCAACTAGCGTGTTTCAGTCCTTCTTCCGGACCGACCGCAACTTGAGTTGAGAGCGCCTGGCCGCTTGAGAACACCGGTGCGCAAACCGCGGTGGAGAATCGGGAATCGAGCAAAACCTGGCGACTCACGACCACAAAGACCCGGAACCCCTTTGGATCGTCGCTGCCGGCGTTAGTTCCGAGTTTGCGAACCCGGTAAAGCTCGCCCCGTCGCATTGTGTCTTAGTCCTCGCTCTCCGATGTCTGGAACTCCAGGACATCGAGCGCCTCAGCGTTGAGCTGGTCGGCCTCCCGGTTCAGCAACTCCAGGTCACGGGTCCGGAGTTTGGCCTTCGCGTGTTCTCGCAGGTATTGCCGGAGCACGGACTCGATGATGGCGGAGCGAGATTGCTTTCCACGTGCCAGCCGATCCAGGCCGGCCAGAACATCAGTCGACAGTGTGATAGAAGTCTTCTCTTTCATACTACCAAGATACTACCATAGGGCATACCCGTACCGTTTCCGTGCTGGGCTATTAAATGAAGTCTATAGACATGCTTGACATTAACAGGGAAACGTTCTATATTCTGAATCGCTATCCTCCTGGCCCGTACCGCGGTCGCCTGCGGTGCGGGTCTTCTTGTCTGTGTTGTCGAATTACCAATGAACTGCCGGGGTTGAACTTAGTCTAGCTGCCCTTTTCCCGCTCGAAGGGTTTTTGCATGTACTTGCGGCATTCCTCGATCGCGCCTTGCGTGTTGTCGTTGGTCTGGATGGCCTGCCGGTATTCATTGACTGCCCGTTCGCGCTGTCCGGTGGTGTCGAAAATCTTGCCGAGTTGCAAGTGGCTCCAGACTTCGGTCCAGCGCGGTTCACCATCTCCATTCAGAGACTCGCGGTAAGCGTTCGCAGACGCCTGATAATTCTTCTGCAGGAAGAACACCTCGGCGACGCGGTAGTGAGCCAACGAGCTGTTCTTGTTGACTTCCAGCGCCTTGTTGAACTCGAGCAAAGCCCCGGCCAGATCTCCCTGCTGGATCAGGCCCTGTCCGCGCAAGATCGAAGAACGCAGTTTGATGTCGCGCGAGTTGGTGAGCACACGGTTTTCGGGATCGATCGAGATTCGCCGCGGGCGTCCGAAAGTTTCCACCGAAAATGGCGAATCGGTTCCGACCACGTCGATGCGTTTTTCCTCGGTCTTTCCGTCGGTATCAATTCTTAAATCAACCGGCATGCGGAAGAGGTCGAGATCCTGCGTGATCGCGCCCACGATGCGAAAGCCTTTGTTGCTACCTAACCGGTAGACGGTGTATTTGGCTTTGAACTCGGGTGCGCTGGTGGAATCCATCCATTGCGAGTAGAACCAGGTCAGCTTTTGCCCGTAGACCTTTTCGCTGAGTTCGCGGAAATCGTCAGTGCTCGCCGACTTGCCCGCATACTTGGTGGCGAAATCGCGCATGAGCCGGAGATACTCTTTCTCTCCCACCACCCAGCGCAGCATGTGCAGCACCATCGCGCCCTTGTCGGTCACCAGCGACTGAAATTCAGGAGAGAAATAATCCAGCTTGGCCGCGCTGGAAAGCGGAACACTGTCGTAGGCCAGCGCACCCACCGACATGTCTTTCACCATCTCCTCAAGCCCGGCCTCGCCCGCCGCGCTCTCCACATAACGAGCCTCGGAGTAGCGCGAAAATCCGTCGGTCAGCCACCAATCCTCTTTCGCCGCCGGACTTACCGAGGCGCCCCACCATTGATGCGCAATCGTATTCGATAGCAGCCGGTAATTTGTCTTTGGAGTAATGGCGCGACTGGAAAGTGCCGCGATCTCTGGCGCCCACGCCGAAGGAACCGTGTCATCTGGAATCTCTACGAGTTTGAGACGGGTCGAAGGTGCATTCCCATACTGTGTGACGAAATAGGTGAACGCCTTGACTGCCGTGGCCGCATATTCCGAACTCAGATTCTCTTGATCAGGGCGCGCCTTGAAGTAGACACGCATATCGATGCCTGCTTCGTCGCTCTTGTACTCCTGAAAAGTGCCGGCAAAAATCGTGCCAGGGAAACTTGGCTTGTCCCACGTAAAGGTGAACGTCTTGGAATTACCGAGAACGGTTGCTGGTTTTTTCGGGCTACCCGCCGTCCCCGCGGTCCCGATCACTTCCTTTCCGCTGCCAATCGCCAACATGTGCGAGGGAACCGTAACGCTGATTGTCGCAGTGAAACGGTTCACACCGTATCCGGCAACGGGGAACCATAATCCCGAATAAAGCAGATAGCTGGTATCAGGGCCCACATAGGCCAGTTTCAGGCCTTGCACCGGGCTATCGTCGGCGTTTTCCAGCGTGCCTTCGTATTCGAAATTAAAGGTCGTGCTCGTGTTCTTGTCCATGCCGCTGTTGAGAGCGAAGCGGACGGTCGAGTCTTGCGTGTTGCGTTCAGGAGTAAGGGGCTTGTTGTTCGCGTCCGTGAGCTTGGTAATACGCAGGGCATTGTTGAGCTGGAACGTGACCACGCTGAGGTCTTCGAGCGCGGTGACCTTCACGGCGGCCCGTGCCGTGAGCTTATGAGTTTGCGGAAGAAGCTCGACATCCATCTGATAGTCGTCGACGCGCAGGCGCGCTTTTTCCGCAGCGACAGCCGGCCGGGACGCTATAAAACTCAGAAAAAAGGAGATAACGAAACACAGCGCCCAACGCGCTGGCCGAGAATCGCAGAGCTTCAAGTAGAGTCTCCTGGCAGGGCTACAAATCCTAAGATGTTAATTTTCCCGCAAAAGATGCTGTGAGGACAAGGCTTAGCGAAATTTGTTACATCTCCATGTGGCGCGGGCGCCCCCGCCCGCGGCGTTTGAATTGGCCACTATCGTTGGCCGGCAACTTGCAAAATGATCCCCGCCGCCATCTCGGGAGGATGGACACCACCGCCGCTGCCTTGCCTCAGCCGAGCCCTCACAGCTCCCAAGTGTTGAATCATTCGTCGGCGCGGCTCACCATCGACGATGATCTTGTTTACCTCATCGGCGACGTTCTCCGCGGTGAACTTCTGCTGCACCAGTTCCGGCACGACCTCTTCCCCAGCGATCAGGTTGACCATCGCAAAGAACGGAACTTTGACCCGTGGCTTCCCGAGCGCATAAGTGAGTGGAGACACGCGGTACACCATCACAAATGGAGTGCCCATGATTGCTGCCTCAACCGTAGCCGTGCCGCTGGCCACGATTCCCGCCCTCGAATGATAAAGCGCAGGCAAGGCCTCCGGGACAAGATGAATCTTGGGTAGAGACGCGGCTCGCCGCGTCTCCTTTGGAGGCGCCCCGATCAACTTCCGAAGAAAGGAAGCGTCCAGCGTGCGCGCGACGGGCAGGAGAAATTCGTAACTATTGCCTAAACGTTGCGCCGCTTCGAGAATTGTCGGCAGGTTCATCCGCACTTCTTTGCGACGGCTGCCCGGCATTAAAGTGATCCAAGTTTTGGCAAGGTCGAGCTTGTTCTCGACGGCGTAAGCTTCGCGGGTAATTGCAGGAGCGGGCAGGTCGGCCAGCGGATGTCCTACAAACGTCGCATCCACTCCCCGATCTCGGTAAAACTTCTCCTCGAACGGGAAAATGACGAATGCTTTGTCGACGTACTTGCGCAGCAACTTGACCCGTCCTTGCCGCCACGCCCAGAACTGCGGACAGACGTAGTAAACCACCGGAATTCCACGCTTGTGCATCTGTCGCGCTACGCGCCAGTTAAAAGCCGGAGCGTCGATGACCACGGCAAGATCGGGCCGGCACTCGTCGGCTGCGCGAATCAGCTTTCGATAGAGGCCGAGAATTTTCGGAAGGTGACTGACTATTTCGGTGATGCCGACGACTGCCAGATCCTTGGCATCGACAATGATGTCGCATCCGGCAGTTTGCATGCGCTCGCCACCAGCGCCGAAAAATTCAATCTCCCCGGCTTGCGCAAGATCAGCCGCCCCGGGCTGTCCAGCAGAGCGTAGATCCGCCGCTCTTCTCCGCAGCGCCTCCATCAGTTGCGCGCCGTACATTTCCCCAGAGGCTTCGCCGGCCGAGATCAGAATTCGCACGTGGCAATTGTAAGGGAGCGCGGTCGCGTCGACTGATGCTTGAGTCGCCTTAGAGCTTGATTTCATCAGCTATCATGAATGTCACTGTTTTTTACGGAGTGTTTATGGCTTTCCCCATAAAAGTGTGTGCAGTTTGCGGAGAGGAATTTGAACTGAAGCCTGACAAGCCCGGTTTCGCCAATCGCTGCCCGGACTGCAGCGCTCCCGAGTCCGAGGAACCGGCGGCGAGGCGTCCGATGGATGCTGTCGAACGCAAGGCTCAAAGCGAAGCCAACCAGGCTCGCCGGGACGCAATGCGCAACCTTTTGTATCGCAAGGACAGCTAGCGTTTCCTCGCTACCGCGCATGATAAAATTAGCTAGAAACTGAGAGGAAAAGGCGCCGATGTCACGTCGCACCAAGCTCGAATTCGAACCGCTTTCCCTGGAAGAAACGGCCAGGCAGTTGGGGATATCCCACCAGAGGGCGCAGCGAATCCTTGCCTTGATTGGTGCTGGCGCCGGGAGCGGCTCGCAAGGCCTTCGCTCCCCCAAGCTCCGAACTGTCCGTCACCAGGTAGCTCGTAAGTCGGTTAGCACCCGCTAGCTTCTCGATCTGGATTTCTTGATCCGGTGGCCAGGTTGCGCCGTCGCTATGCCAAAGCTCAACAACAACCGGGTATTCCTCAACATTCCCTACGACGAGCAGTTCGAGCGGACCTATCTCGCCTACGTAACAGCGCTGAGCGCGGTGGGATTTCTACCACGGGCAACTCTCGGCATTGGAGGCAATCGCAGGCTGGACCGCATTGCCTCGCTCATCGAAAGCTGTTCGTATTCGATTCATGACCTGTCCCGCGTGCAGCTCAATCCCAAAGCCCCACGAACACCCCGTTTCAATATGCCGTTTGAACTCGGCCTCGCGGTCGCTTGGGCTCGCGCCAATCAACATCATAAGTGGTTTGTCTTTGAGTCGATGAAGCGTCGTTTGGCAAAATCCATGAGCGATTTGGACGGTACAGACCCTTACATCCACGATGGAACGGTGAGCGGTGTGATGCGCGAAGTGTGCAACGCCTTCGTCAAGCCCAACCAGCCAACCGTCCCTGAGATGATGAAGATGTACCGCGACCTGCGGCGAGGCGTTCCGAGAATTCTGCAGAACGCTGGCGCGTCGTCGTTATTTACCGCGCGAGCATTTTCTGACTTGTGCCTGGCTGCGGCCGGACTGCGGACAAAATACGTGGGTTGACGCTGACCATGTCTAGTCGTCGGCGCTGACCGTAGGCTGTGGCGTCTGGGAATTCGCCACCGGCAATTCCTGATCCTTATATTGCAGTTGATAGAGCTTATAGTAGATCCCGCGCTGCGCCAGCAGTTGCTGGTGCGATCCCATTTCGCGGACCTTTCCCTTATGCATCACGATGATCTTGTCGGCGCGCTGGATCGTCGACAGCCGGTGCGCGATAATCAACGCGGTCCGCCCTTCCACCATGCGGCTGAGCGCATCGCGCACGCGGAATTCCGTTTCTGTATCCACGCTCGAGGTCGCCTCATCGAGAATCAGAATCTTCGGATTGTGCGCCAGCGCTCGCGCAAAGCTGATCAGCTGCTTTTGTCCGGTCGAGAGCGTCGAGCCGCGCTCGCGGACCTCTTCCTTGAATCCCCCCGGCAAAGTCCGTATGAAATCCGCAAGGTTCACGTCCTCTGCCGCTTGCTCTACATCCGCGTCCTGAATGCGCGCCGTCCCCAGGCGGATGTTGCCCTCGACCGTGCCGCTGAATAGGAATGGATCCTGCAAGACCACGCCGAAGCGCCCGCGTAGATCGTCGAGATCCATCTCCTTGATGTCGACTCCGTCGATGCGAATCGCGCCACGTTGCACGTCGTAAAAGCGCATCAGGAGCGAGATCAGCGTTGTCTTTCCCGCCCCAGTGTGCCCGACGACCGCGATCGTCTCGCTTGGTTCGAGCACGAAGCTCACGTCCCGCAAGACCCAGTCCGGTTCGACCGAATCCGTGGTGGCAGGGGATGGCTGTCCAGGAATGCTCGAAGAGTCAGCAGCCTTCTCTCCCGTCGACTTGTTCCCGTACGCAAACCACACATGATCAAATTCAATCCGCCCCGGACCGCCGGGTTTCTTCGTCACGGTGGGCGACGTGACTTCAATCTTCGTGTCGAGCAGCTTGAACACACGCTCTCCGGCAGCCATAGCCGACTGCAGAATGTTGTACTTCTCGCTCAGATCCTGAATCGGGCGGAAAAATCGCTGCGCGTACTGCATGAATGCGACCAGCACGCCAATACTCGTAACGCCGCGGATCACATCGTTCCCGCCAAACCAGATGATGCTGGCAATCGCAACCGCCGCCAGGATTTCGACCAGAGGGTAGTACACGGCATACGCCATGATGGCGTCTTTGAAAGCCTCCATGTGCGAAGCGTTGATGTCCGAAAATTTATGGTAAGCGCGCTTCTCGCGATTGAATAACTGCAATACCAGCATCCCGGAGACAGCTTCCTGCAGATAAGAATTGATCCGGGCAATGGCCGTGCGAATGCGCCGGTACGAATCGCGCACCTTGTCGCGGAAGATCAGGGTCGCATAGACAATCACCGGAAGCACGGCGAACGTAATCAGCGCGAGCTTCCAGTTCATCTTCATCATGATGGCGATAATCCCGGCCAGCACGAAGACGTCTTCAAAAATCGAAACCACGCCAGCCGTGAACATTTCGTTCAGTGCGTCGACGTCAGTAGTCACGCGCGTCACAAGACGTCCCACCGGATTCTTGTCGAAGAACGCGACGTGCATATGCTGCAGGTGCCGGAAAATCTGGCTACGCAGGTCGAACATTACCTTCTGCCCGGTCCACTGCATCAGGTAAGTCTGGATGAATTCGAACGTGAAGGTGAAAATGAGAATGCCAATGTAAAGGCCGCCAATTTGGGCAATGCCTACCAGAGGCATGTCGCTCAGCCGGTCGCCGATCCAGGAGTGGGAGTTCGCCGACCTCGCCAGATACTTATCGATGGCAATTTTGGTAAGGTAGGGTCCCAGCACGTCGAGACCGGACTTCAGGATAATCGCGACCAGCGCCGCCGCGACGTGCCACTTATACGGACGCAGGTAGGTGAGCAGCCGCCGTATCAGCCGGCCGTCGTACGCTTTGCCTAAAACTTCCTCTTCTTGATTGGAGGCCATCGGACATGCGACAAATCAACAAATTCGAGCTGTGTCTAACGCCAAGCTCCGCTTACAAATTACCTGAAAAACACTACTTCAATAGATGGCCGAACCGCGGTCGAAGATGGAAAAAGCTTCCGCCGCTGTCGCGACGGCTTGACCTCTTATTGAATTTTCTCGATCTTCCGCGCCGCAGTGTCGTTCAGGGCCGTCTGTGAGGGTCTGCAGTCGCTATTCTCACCGCAATCCGGGCATACAACCCTGGCATTTTGGTCAGCCATCTGGTGCAGAAAAGTCGAAAATGTTTTGCCGCATCGATTACACAAAAGTTCGATCGAGTCTTGCTGAGGATTCGTCGTCGCCACAATGCCACCTCTAGATTGTCCAGCGCTGATGTAAAGATCCAAGCTTACATTCTACTGCCATAGAATGAAGAACAGCATGTCTCTCGGCCTCTACATCTCGGTCCCCTTCTGCCGGACCAAGTGCAGCTACTGTAACTTTGCGTCCGACGTGTTCTCGAAGTCGGCCTACGAAAGTTATGTTGTTCGCCTGTTTGAGGATATCGGGGGCTCACCGAAACTGGCGGCCGACCTCGGCTGCACGCTCGACGAAGATGTCGACTCGATCTATCTGGGCGGAGGAACTCCTTCGATCCTCGACGCTCAGCAGTTGCTGCGTATTTTTGCCGCCGTACGAAGCCGCTTCGCGGTTAGCCGCGATGCCGAAATTACCGTGGAATGCGCTCCGGGCACGCTGACGCCAGCGCTCATCGCAACCCTGCAACAATGTGGAGTGAACCGGGTCAGCCTGGGAGTGCAATCCTTCGTCGATCGGGAGGCCCAATCCGTAGGACGGTTGCACAAACGCGATACCGTCCTTGAAGAGATCGACCGCCTTCGCGAAGCCGGGCTCTCCAACATCAGCATCGATCTGATCGCCGGTCTGCCGCATCAGACGGCCGAAAGTTGGACCTTCTCCGTGTCGGAAACGATTGCGACGGGGGTCCCGCACGCCAGCGTTTACATGCTCGAAGTGGATGACGATTCCAGGCTAGGTCGCGAACTGATTGCCGGAGGGGTTCGCTATCACGCCCACTTTGTGCCCGATGACGACGCGACCGCGGACTTCTACCAGCGGGCCTGCGACATGCTGGATTCCGCTGGTATTCAGCAGTACGAAATCTCTAACTTCGCACGCTCTGGAATCGAGTCGAACGATAACCAGTCGCGCCACAATCTCAAATACTGGACGCGGCAACCGTACCTCGGCTTTGGAGTCGACGCACACTCGATGCTGGCCGCGACTCATCCGCGAGACGGTGTTCAGTCAGTACGCTTCGCAACTCCCGATTCGCTGGACGCCTACATGAATCACGCACCGCACACGGTTACTCCGGTTGATGCGCAGGCGGCGATCGAAGAATCGTTCTTCCTCGGCCTGCGTCTCAACCGAGGCGTCGATCTGTCGTTACTCGATCCATTAATAGACGGTTGTCATTGGGAGCGGACTGAAGGACCTGCATTCTTCGATGCTGCCATCGCAATGTGCATCGAGGACAGCCTGCTAGAGCAGCAAGGCACAATGCTGCGACTCACTGCGCGTGGGCGGCTCTTATCGAACGAAGTTTTTGCCAGATTTATTGGGGAACAGACCGAGGAAAGAAAAGTGGGAACCGGCCACGTGAATCCACGTTAGTTGGCCGATCAATGCCGTTCGGCTTAGGCCTATCCGGTCCCCACCATCTCAAAAACATTGGGGAGGCCGATCCCTAAGATAGGAGGCTCAAATGCCAGAGCCTGTATTCCGGCCTCTCCCGAAAGACTCATCCACACAATGCGAAACTGCACTCGCGACGCGCCATGCTGCACGTCTAGAACCTCGCCCGTCTGCACCTTCGAACGCACACCAATCAGTACGGCGCCGCGGTTGCTGACGTTGCGCACGCGGACAATCTCGGCGAAAGGCCGTGCCATCCGGTCGACTCCCCAGATGCGCACCGGCAGCTCCAGTTTTAGTCTGCGTTCTTTTCGCCGGTCCATGCAGCCTCGATCCGCGTCCTTTACTCAAGGCGGATCATAAGACCTGGCGCGATTGCTGGATAGATCACACTGGTTATTACCGCGTGATTACCACCGGGACTTGCAGATCAGTTCTTCATTGAGCAGGACCCTGGACCATCCGGATTCCCGCATGATCCGCAGGGTCCCGCAGACATGCGCGGCTGGGAACTGGCTCCGCTCTTCGCCGAAACGGCGAATACCGACAGCTGCGGCTCCAGTTTCTTACTCTGGCACTTGGGGCATTCGGCCTTCTGGCTGCCGAAAATCAACGCCTCGAACTCGTGTTCGCATTCCTTGCAGATGTACTCGAAGATAGGCATGAAGAAGACTCCGCCAAACAAATGGCTGACTTCTATTTAAAATCAATTCGTGGGCACTTCGCAAACACACGAGGGGATCGACGACACGACGCGTCCGTTCAAGCCTCGCGGCTGGCTGCGCGGCGGACACGTGCAGACGCTCGCAAGTTTCCTCATCCAGCGACGAATTCCCCTGCCTGCTCCCGAAGAGCGCCTCATCGAAGTCGCTCCCGGAATCAAGGTTCTATGCCATTGCCATTGGCAGGCCGACCGCACGCGCGCGCTGACGCTTATCGTCGTGCACGGACTCGAAGGCTCGAGCGAGTCGCAGTACATGCTCGGAGTCACCGCGAAAGCTCTGGCTGCGGGGATGAACGTCATCCGCTACAACCAGCGCAATTGCGGCGGCACCGACGCGCTCGCTCCCGTGCTATATCACTCCGGACTCTCGAACGACGTAGCGGCTGTGGCCCGGGAAATCATCGCTCGCGACGGCGTTACGCAACTTGCTCTCGTCGGCTTCTCGATGGGCGGCAACATCGTTTTGAAACTCGCCGGCGAATGGGGAGCGCAGGCTCCGCCGCAGCTCCGCGCGGTCGCGGTGTGCTGTCCGGCGATTGATTTAGCCACGTCGGCAGATGCGCTCCACCAACCCTCGAACCGCATCTATGAAACGTACTTTCTCTGGGCGCTGCGCCGGCGCATGCTGCAGAAGGCTCGTCTGTTTCCCGCGCACTTCGATACGAGCCGATTGCGCGGCATCCGCAGCCTGCGCGAGTTTGACCACAAGATCACCGCATACTATTGCGGTTTTACCGGAGTTGACGACTACTACGATCGTGCCTCCGCGTCGCACGTGGTCGACCGGATCGCCGTTCCAACGCTGGTGCTGCACGCGGCCAACGATCCGTTCGTCCACATCACGCCCCAGACGCGCAAGAAGTTTCTGGCAAACACAAACATCACCTATATCGAAACCGAAGACGGCGGCCATTGCGCGTTCGTGGGCGCACGCAACCGTAATGGCAGTCATGACGATGGCTATTGGGCCGAACACGAAATTGTAAATTTCTTGCGCAGGTTCTGACGCACACAACTGGTTGACTTCTATGGATGCTGACTACTCAATCGAACTGGGCGCGGACGATCCGGTGCTCGATTTTCCCTGGTCCGATCCATCGGGCAAGCTCGCTTTCGTCGACCTGAAGCGCCATCCCGAATCCATCTTGCAGATCGAAGAGGCACAAGCGTTTCCGGAACTCAGAGAATTTCTGCACATCCTGAACTCGCCGCTTAGCCTGCTGGAGACGGCGAAATGCGATGCATGGGCAACCCCAGAATTAAGTCCGGAAGAAGAGATCTACAACGCATCGCATAAGTTTGCGAGTTATGTGGACGTGGTGTTTTCCGAAACTGAAGCGCGACGCTCATTTTCACGTCACGAGCGGTTTGTCAAAAAACTCGTCGAGTTGCTGCGGCGAGCGCCGGAGATTCCGTCGTCGGCCGAGGCGTGCGTGCGGCGATGTCTCTTTGACAACAACAGCGAAGTGCAGGAAGGTTTTTACGTCACTTGGTATGTGAACGGTTACGGAGACGATGAAGCTACCGCGCGCCAGAATTGGGAAGTGGGTCTGAAACTTGTCGGCAATGCGGCTATCCAGGCATCGCGGGCGGAAGGTTGAAACCTCAGAGTTCCCGCGACTTCTTGCGACATGACTTCCCCACACATTCGCTAAGTAAAACGCGAATGTGTGGGGAAGTCAGGCTCTATGCTTCCTAGTCGTTGTCCGGCGGATCGACCTCGAGCGTTTGTGTCTTGGTGAAGAAAGCCCCCGTCAGCGGCGCGGGAATCGTCCTATAGGTTGTTGGCGTTTGCTTAAAGTTGAAAAAGTCGTGGAGATCATTGGTCGCTCGCGCGTCGGCCATTCCCAGACTGCCGAGACCCAAAATTCCCTCAACTCCCTTCAGGATGCTGCCAAAATCGTACTCGAGATTGCTGACGTATCCGGGCTTTGGCGAGTAAGCGGAAACCACGACTAACGGAACGCGGAAGCCGAGTTGGTAGTCGTTTTGGTTCGCGCCTGCCTGAAACACGGGACGGACGTGATCGTACCAACCTCCCCAATCGTCCCAGGTGATAAAGATGGCAGTGTCTTTCCAGTAGCCAGTGCCGCCATCGCACGTTGTGTTATTGCCAATGGCGTTGACAATTGCCGCCACCCACGAAGGTCCTTGGCCGCTGTTGATGGGGTGGTCAGAATATTGTCCGGCGGGTGTGATCCAACTTACTTGCGAAAGTGCGCAGTTGGAGATGTCGGTCAAAACATCCGGAGGCGCTTGATCGACATAACCGTTCGACTCGCCCTTCGTCCAATTTGGTCCTGTGCATACTCCGTTGAAGGGAATGCAGATGTTCGACAATGAGTTAGGCGCGACCCACAGGCTGGTCTGACCTTCGGCGTAGTAAGTCCAGGTAATCTTAGGACTGTGCTGGTCGAACAGATAATCCATAGCGTTGCGGTTGAAGCATTCGGCGGTTTCGTCGCCCGGAGTTTCGGTGCCATACGGCGGTCTGGAAGCCCCGTTCGGCCGGATCAGTTGTACCGAGTTTCCCGAGCCACAGCCATAGGTTGTGCCCGAGTTCTCAGAGACGAAAACACCAGCCGCGTCGTCTCCCGCGGTGGGAGCCGACGTGGCACCGAAAATGAATTGGTGCGCCGGATAACTCGGCCCTTGATTGGTCTGATACATGCGGTTCGCCCATCCATAGGTCGTCGCTAAGGAGATGTAGGGATCGAGAAGTCCACCCCTAACTCCATTACTGTTGGTCACAGGCGAGTTATAGACATACATGAACTGCGAATAGTTAGTTGTCGGAACCACGCAGCCAAAGATGTTGGCTCCGCAGACTGCAGGAACGTTTGCTGCCGGCTTGCCTGCGATTCCCTGGTTCGTGAATTCGAAATTGAACCCGCTGATGGTGGCGTTGAGCTTCGGTCCACCGTGGCTGTGGTCGAGATCGAAGTTAGTGGCCAATCCGACCGGGGCTAAGGGCACGGTCTGGCCTTGGGCATCGACATAGGTCGAAACGATCTCGTAGGTTCCCGCAGAGCCGGTCGCAGTGCATCCGGGAACGCCGCCGTTAGCGGTGCAGAGTCCCTGGAAGAGATTGTCGGGCGTGCGGTTCTCCTGAAAGATCACGATCACATGCTTGAAAGGATTGGGTCCGTACTGGGCGTGGGCGGCAGTCGCTGCGAGCGCGGCGAAGAGTGGCAACATGAAGAGTAGCAAAACTCTGAGAGTTCGTTTCACGGTCAATTCTCCTTGCTGACGGAAGGGTCAAGGGATCCAGCGGTGGAGACTGGAAGCTCCAACCAACGAACAACTTTGGTTATGAGCATGGAACCCGGTTCTCCCGGAAAAGTTTTGTGGAGCATAGTGAAATCCGCCATCCGCGCGCCGCGAGCGCCAGCGAGCATCAAAAGGAGCAGGTCCTCGCCTTGCATTCTGACGGGTGTCCGAGCACAATGGGCGGTCCGATTTTGCATGGTTCCTTCATCGACTGGGAGGTACCTCGGGGATGGGCCGACGTCGCGAGCCTCGCAAAGAGATCCAGGTGCCCGTGCGCATTTTTGGCACCGATAGCAGTGGTCAGGTTTTCTCCGCCAAAGCGGTGACCGTCAACGTCAGCCAGCAGGGCGTCGAACTGAGCGGCGTGGAATGCCAGCTCAAGCTCGATGAGACGATCGGTGTCACCTACGGCAAAAACAAAGCTCACTTTCGCGTCAAATGGGTAGGCCAGGCAGGTACTCCCAAGGCGGGTCATGTCGGCTTGCTCAATGCTTCGCCAGATAAGCCCCTTTGGGATTTCCCGCTTCCACCTGCCGTACTCGACAACTTCCGCATCCAGTTCTCCGAGCACCGCAAACACCAGCGGTTCAAATGCCAGAATTCCGTGGAGATTCACACGCCCGCCGGAGCCTCTTTCAGAGCAACCATTTCGGACCTGAGCGTAGGTGGTTGTTACATTGAGATGGCTCTCCCGCTGCAGATAAAAGATCGAGTGAGGATAGGCCTCTGGATCGCAGATACCAAGGTGATGGCAGATTGCGAAGTCGCCTATAGCACGCCAGGATGCGGCGTGGGTCTAAGGTTCCTCAGGATTTCTGAACCGGATCTGGAACGAATCCGACAGTTCCTAGCCCCGCTGAAATCCTTCGCCAGGACGCCGGGTTTGGGGAAGAATTTCTAATCAAGGCCAAATGAGGCTGAATTGTGCCGCAGGTTCGCGTCGGTGTTTGACGCTAACTTGGGCCAGCGGTCCACGTTCGGATTGATGTCCTGCCGGGTCCCATTCCAGACTGAGGGTGCGCCCGCCATCAGGCATGTTCATCTTGTCGACATCTGGGGAAGCGTATAATCCGCCACCAGAAGTTGAAATTGGGAACTCTGCTTCTAACGTCAATCTCAGCCGAAAACAGGAGGAAAAAGCCATGTCCCATCACTATTCCGGTCCCGATTTTGGGTTCCCCCATGGGGATGCCCGCCTGGACTTCACCGACCTGTACGCTTTCCCGAAGCCTGGGGACGCCAGCAAGTCGATCCTCATTATGAATGTGCATCCATCCACGGGCGCCAACCCGCCGGGGCCCACCACTGATGTCGCCCTCTCGCCCGACGCGATTTATGAACTTAGGATTGATACGAACGGCGATAACGTGGCCGATATCGCGTACCGTGTGCGAGTCACGTCCGCCAACCACGGGACGCAGACCGCGACGCTTCGCCGGGTTGAAGGCGCGCAAGCTGCCGAGATCGGTGACGACGGGAAGATCATCGTCGACGCAGTGCCGGTCTCGACGGGTGCTGAGACACACGTGGCAGACGCGGGCGACCACCGCTTCTTCGTCGGCTGGCGCAGCGATCCCTTTTTCTTCGACGTAAATGGAGCCCTCAACAACCTGCAATTCACCGGTGACGATTATTTCGCCGAAGCGGATGTGTGCAGCATCGTGCTGGAACTGCCTAACTCGGCGTTCGAAAATAAAAAACTGGGCATATGGGCTCGCACAATCGACGGCTCGAGCGGGAAGTGGGTTCAGGCCGATCGCGGTGCGCGCCCACAACAAACTCCCTTCCTGTCAGGCGAGCAGAACGCCGCCTATCTCGGGGCAGAGCCAGCGGACGATGCCCGTTTCATCCCCGTTTTCGCGCACGCGCTGGAGCACGCCGGTGGATATACGTCGGCGGAAGCGACGCGGGTCGCCGGGACTCTGCTGCCGGACGTCCTCCTCTATGATCCGACGCGGCCGGCGTCCTTCCCCGACAATGGCCGGGCGCTCGCCGACGACGTCGTGGATGTCTTCATGCCTATCCTCACCAACGGAAAGGTGAAGGGGGACAACGTAGGGCCCCACCAAGACCTGCTCACCCAGTTCCCCTTCGTGGGCCCGCCGCATAAGGCGCGGGCGGCGGAACTGGTCGCCGCTTAACTGGGCGAGTAGGGCGGGTTCAAAGCTGACACGCAAACAACTGGGGGTGCCCCACGTCTCGCGCTTTTCGAGACGTGGGTATTCCGACTGCCGGTTGCACCAGGGCCCTGAAACTGTCGAAGGGTTGTGCGATTTCAAGCTGTGGAATTCCACATTCGTGCCAATCTCGGAATTTGTTTTGAATCGGCACGAAGTCTTCGGATTGTTTCATTCTTCGTCACCGCATTTTCCAAACTTGATGAGCCTACTTGATTGTCGGCTCCTTCCGGAGTGCTTCTTTTACCTTAGCCACGTTCGGGCCCTCTCCGGCTCCTTCATAAAATGAAAGATCCTCGTCGATTCCGACCAGCCGCAACACTTGTCCCCCCGGCGCCTGAAAATAAAGATGGGGATCTGGCATATCAAGCTTCCTCACCAGCCCGGATTCGACAATTTTCCGCCTCATCTCTTCCACGTTGTCGGACTTGATTTCCAGCCAGACCGATCTTGCTGTCCGCAAGAACTCACCCTCATCAGGGACATCCCCATAGAGAAAGCCGATATAGAAGCTTTCTCCCAGACAGAGGAAGTCTCTTTCGACTTCATGTTTCATGATTTTGCCGCCGAGGACATCACAATAAAATTTGCGAATGCTGTCCCGATCTTGCCGCGGAACGATGACCGACGAGTGATTTCCAAAAATGACCTTCGCCATAGTTATTCCTCTCTGGAATTGGCTCTCTCAATGGGATACGGGTTCTGCAGCACGACGGAGCCGGTCTCCAGTAGAGACTTCAGGTTGGAGATGACCATCGGCCAGGCGACCGCCACCGCCGCGATGAATTTCGAGTGTTCGCGTTCGATGTTGTGGGTGATGGAGAGTTTGGCCGCCGGTCCACTGGCTGCTAGTTCCATCGTGCAGTATGACTCGCCCTCGGCCTTGAGCTCGGGCTTGTCTTGATGCCGCCAGCGGATCGCTAACCGCCGTGCCGGTTCCGCCTCGACGATCTCGCCGGCGTCGGTGTTGCGCCCATCCGGGTACGACAACTTCCACGAGGATCCCGCCGTCCAGTGGCTTTCGCAGCGAATGCCGAACCAGTACTGCTTCATGAACTCCACGTCGGTCAACGCCGCCCACAGCTTCTCCGGCGTGGTGCGGATGTAGGTCACGTAGACAAAGGTCGATGTAGCCATCGGCTCTCTCCAGTCGTTGTTTGCAGCTCATCCTCATTATTTTTTCACCGAGGGATGAGCTTCCTCCCATCGGTATTTCTTCTGTGAGCCATTTCCAAATTGCTCACGAAAGATTTCCAGGAAGTAGTTCCAACCTTTCTCATGCCCTCTTCCACCGTCGGTATCCGGAAGATCGGAATGCACCAGGGTCATGAGCGTGTCTTCTCCCTGTTTCTTAAAGGTCACGGTGACCGTCGACTCTTCTCCCAAGGTGTTGGGTGACATCCAGGTATGCTGAATTCGCCCTGGCCGCTCCATCTCCGTGAACCGGCCGTAATGGGACGTTCCCCTGAGGCTCCAGTAAAAGAGCCCGTCTACTTTCGAATCCAACATGAACTTGTCAGCCGCGTTCCAGGGATTGCCCGGGATCTTTGGATCCAGCCATGCGTCGAACACCTTGCCCGGAGGAGCCGGGATTGTGCGTTCAAACTTAAATTCAAGGTCTTCTTAGCGTTCTTCATCACTTCTTCTCCTTAGTTTCTTGTCCTTGAAATGCTGCTCAAACAGATCGAGGCGTGCGTTCCAGAACCTTTCGTACTCATGCATCCATCCCGCTACTTCCCGAAGAGGTTCACCTCGAAACGAGATGAAGACTTCACGCCCCTGTTTTCTGCGTTCGATGAGCCCAGCTCTTTCGAGCAGCTTTAGGTGCTTCGTCACCGCGTTCAAAGCGGTGTCGAAAGGCTTTGCGACATCCAGGAATCGGGCGGGTCCGTTTGCCAGTTGCCCGATAATCGCGCGCCGAGTGGGGTGAGAAATGGCGGTTAGCACATCGGACAGTTGATCCATAGAGTCATTACACCATAAGGTGTAATGAATTACAAGCTTCATTTATTGTGTTGGACAGTCGCTAGAATCGACGTTTGATTTGACAAGGGCAACGAAGCCTACGGGTTTTTTCATCACCAACGCTCAGTGAGCACCATCACAGACTTTTCAATCGCCAGCGCCGACAATAGAGGGACTTGTGTGTCTGGGCTGAGGTGCGCCCACCTCGGCGGTCTTTGAAAATTTGAAAAGTCGCCTGAAAATCCGATTTTCGACCCGAAAAAGGGAGCTTGACACGCTCCACCCCACTTCGAAAGCCCACAAAGCCAAAGAAATCCCGTAAGTCTTTATTCCGGAATACTTTGACAATAAGTCCTTTCGATTCAAAGACCGACTGGAAAAATTCCCGCCAACTCCATCATTCCACTAACGAGGGGGGGGGGGGGGGGGGGGGGGGGGTAGGTTACTAACCAGTAAACATGCACCATGAGACGCCGATTTCTTCCATTTTTCAGTGACAGAGTAATCAAAAATATTTTCGGGCTACGCTGGTTGCACTCCACGAATCATCTTTTTCCAGCCCAGACTCTTCCAATCGATCTTCGTTCTTAGCACCGACAGAATCAGCATGGAGACGATGATCTCCACCAAGCCGCGCGTCGCGCCTGCGATTGATTCCGCTCGTTTGAGGAGCAGTGAAAATCGTCCGTAGACAAATTCTATGTGCACCCAGTAGACGAGCAGCGAAGTCTGCCCGAGTTGAATCAGCGGACTGAAGCGCGTTGCCCAACTTCCCAGTTTTGCCAGCACCCAACGACACCACGCATAACTCACGAAAGCGATCACTAACAACATTCCGACGCGCATCATCAGGAAGTTTGGACTCGTATGCCAGTAATCGTAAGTCGAGTAAAGATGAATCGACGAGTGATCGAATAGCCACGCCGCTAGGATCGCCGCGGTTCCGATGGTCGCGAACAGGGCCAGAGTTTTCGCGGACTGCGTGCGTCCTTGCTCGCTGAAGAGGATGAATCCCGCAGCGAGTCCGGCGAAGGCGAAAGCGGACCACGGGAAAATGGAGAAGAGCCAAGGCTGCGGCGCGCCGAAATTGTGGCATCCGTCGATGTAGGACTCGAGCCACCACGGAAGCCAGGTTGGACGCCACGTGGTGTAGAGCGGAGGAGTCAGTAAGGCAATGATTGCGGTTGCGGCTAACGCTGCGAAGACGATTGCGGTTCGATAGTTTGGTCGCTTAGATTCCCACACGAATAACGTTGCGCCACACAACAGCGCCATCATCATCATGGAGATGCCGATGATGTTGAGGACATCCACGCGCAACAGATCGGACTTCGGAGCCCATCCCCACGCGATGAGGAATTCCTGCAGACGGAAAAGAAGCCCAAAGCCGAGGATTTCCGCGCCGCGACGGATCATGGTGCGCGTGATTTCGGCTGGACTCAGGCCCTTGCGGATAAGCTTGTCAGTGACCAAAGCGAAGGAAACTCCAGCCAGAAACAGGAACAGCGGAGCAGGAAGAGTACCGAGACGTTGCGACCATTCGAGGAAGCTTGTCTTGCGGGCGTCTCCGCCGAGCCACGCGTCGTAGCAATGCGTCTGGAACATCAGGATGCAAGCCAGGCCGCGCATCCAGTCGATCCAGGATAGACGGGAGAGACGATTCGCGGAAGGTGCGATTACCGTCGCGCTACGTTGCGTTGATTGGGTCATGTGTGAGTGAAATGGTGTAAGTGACTTGCGGCCTACTTCATGCCCTCCAGAATCGAGCCGACGATTCCGCCGACCACTCCACCTTTGACGCTATCGCTCGACGGACGCGGCATGTATTCCATGAGTTCATGGGCCAGCTTCGCAATGGGAAGAGTCTGCAGCCAGATGCGTCCCGGTCCGGTGAGCGCGGCGAGGAAGAGTCCGTCGCCGCCGAAGATGATGTTCTTGATCCCAGGAACGGTGGTGATCTGGAATGACACGCTCGACTGGAAAGCTCCAACGTGGCCAGGATGCACGCGCAGCGTTTCTCCCGGTTGCAGGTCTTTGATTACCAGTTCGCCGGAGAGTTCGAGCCATGCCGTGCCTTGTCCGCTGAGGCGTTGCAGGAGGAAGCCATCGCCGCCGAAGATGCCTGCACCGAGCGATTGCTGGAAGCCGACTCCGATTTGAATTTGTGGCGTCGCACAGAGGAAGCCGTGACGGTGAATCATGAACTCGTGGCCGGCGCTGACTTCGACAGGAACGATGTGTCCGGGAAGTTTGGTGGCGAAGGCGAGTTCGCCGCGGCCGCCCATGGCGCGGTATTCGGTCATGAACAGGGTTCCGCCGCCGGCAACGCGTTTGATGGCCCCGAAGATTCCGCCACCACCGCCGAGTTGCGTGTGCGTGGTCATCTGGATGGAACTGGCCATCCATGAGAGCTGTCCGGCTTCAGAAATGATGGCGTCGTTTGGTTCGAGGATGAATTCAAGAACGGGCATGGTCGTGCCCACGATGCTGCTTTGCATGATGACTCCTTGGCGTCAACGCGAACAGAGATGTGGAAACTGGTTACTGTACCACAGGAATTCTAGCGGTTCTGAGGAGAGGTTTTGTGGACTAGGCGACGGGCGAGCGCTCGTCCTGGGCTTGGCGAAGGGCCGCCCGTCGCTTGATCGCTCTAGTTATTTCTTGTTGGCCGCTTTGATCTGCTGAACCAGCGTATCGATTTCTTCCGGGGTCAATTTGCCGGTGTATTTGGGCATGTGGCCTTTGCCATTGGTGATGATGCCGCGCAGGTCGTCGGCAGAAGCGGCGGTGGCCTTTTCGGAAATGAGGGTGGGTCCGTGGAAGTGCCGCCCTTCGGCAGTCTTGCCATGACACCTGGCGCAGTTTTTATCGAAGACAGGGTTGGTGGTCAGCGTCGCGTCCGATGGCGGCGTTTGGGCTGATGCGGTGAGGAGCGCTGAAAAGAGACAACATGCGGTGATGGCGAGTGGGGAGATTTTCACGTTGATCCTCTTCAAGTTGAACCTCGGCGATGTGATTGGGGAAAACACTTAGGATGCGGGAAAGGGGCTCGAGGGTGTATCGAGCCACCGGGAAACGCCGATACTCTTATCACGCTGCCCGAACGTGGGCGGAACGCCATTGGCCGGGGGACGTTCCTTCCCAGTGCTGGAAGGCTCGAAAGAAGGAGTTGGAGTCTTCGTAGCCCAATAGATATGCGGTTTCGTTTAGTTCGAGCGACGAATGCAAGAGATAGTGCCGCGCCAGTTCGCGACGAGCCGCTTCCATCAATTGTTGAAACGTCACGCCCTCCTCGGTGAGGCGGCGCTGCAAGGTGCGCGTGCTGACGTGCAATTCGCGGGAAACGTCGCCGATCTCCGGTCGCTGGCCTGCTAGCATCCGCTTCAAGACGCCCTTGACCTGTTCGCCGATCGTTTCCTGGGCAAGCTGGCGGGTGAGTTCGGCTTCGAGTTGCGGAGCTACCATGGCCAGCAACTCGGCGTTGTAGGTAAGGAACCGCTCGTCCAAATCTGATTTGTGAAAGACGAGAAGATTGTGAGTCGCGCCGAACTTGACCGGGCTTCCGAAGTGGGCTTCGTATATTTCACGATGAGCTGCAGGCCGCTGGAACTCGACACGCTTGGGGGAGATGGACCGGCCCGTGCCCCGACGCGCGATGCTGACCATCCAGGCGAAACATAGATCGACGAGAAGTGCCGGCTCCTGTTCTTGTGCCTGCAACCAATGGAAGCGCACGGAGCATTCGTCGCGGCGTTCCGTCATTTCTATTTTCTCGGGACAGGTCAGCTGTTTGTAGCGGGCCATGCGCTGCAGGGCGTCGCGAAACGAGCGGGTACAAAGCGCGGCGATCGCGATGGGATCATAGCGCTCGGTCCGTTCTTCGGTGGCCAGATTGAGGCCGATACCGGGTTCGCGGCTGACCTCGGCGACGGCGCGATAGAGCGCAAATAGTTCGTCGGTCGTGACGAGAACCTTCTCCTGGTTGAAGAGTCCTGAGGGGAGGCCGGCCTGACGCAGGATCACGGGCAGGGAAAGGCCGAGTTCCTGAAGCTTGCGAGGAATCGTGCTCGAAACTCTGAAGCGATTGGTCATAACTGTCTTTATAGAGTCCGTGCAATCTTCTGAAAAACATGTGAGCCGTTAAATGCGCTCCGGAGCTGAAGCCCCCAGGGTTCCAGGCAACGCGAGCGGCCCTGAAGAGCCGCTCTTCCACGTTCCCGTGAGCCCGATTGAGGCCTGGTATCTACTTCAGCGATGACATATCGATGACGAAACGATACTTCACGTCGCTTTTTAGGAGGCGTTCGTAGGCTTCGTTGATCTGCTGAATCCGGATGCGTTCGATGTCGGAGGCGATGCCGTGCTCGGCGCAGAAATCGAGCATCTCCTGCGTCTCGCGAATGCCGCCGATCATCGACCCGGCAAATTGCCGCCGCCTGGAAATAAGGCCGAAGACATTCACCGGTAGCGGAGCGGGCGGTGCGCCAACCATGGTCAGAGTTCCGTCGCGCTTGAGCAGGTTGATGTAGGCATTGACGTCGTGCTGGGCAGAGACGGTGTTGAGAATGAAATCGAAGCTGCCGTTGTGCTTTTCCATCTCCGCCGGATTCTTCGAGATCACGACTTCATCCGCGCCGAGTCGCAACGCGTCGGTCGTCTTGTTGGCGGAGGTCGTAAACAAAACGACATGAGCGCCGAAAGCGTCGGCGAACTTCACTCCCATGTGGCCCAGGCCACCGAGGCCAACGATGCCGACTTTCTGTCCCTTCTTCACGCCCCAGTGCCGCAGCGGCGAATAAGTCGTAATGCCCGCGCAGAGTAACGGCGCCGTGGCGGCTGGGTCCAGCTTAGGGGAGATGCGCAAAGCGAAACTCTCCTTGACGACGATGTTGTCGGCGTAGCCGCCGTAGGTGACACCTCCGAGGTGCTTGTCTTCCGAGTTGTAAGTGAAGGTCGGGACACTCTCGCAATACTGCTCGTCTCCCGCGCGGCAACTGGCGCAAACGCCGCAAGAATCCACCAGGCACCCGACGCCGGCCATATCGCCTTCTTTGAACTTCTTGACGGCGCTCCCGACTTTCACGACGCGCCCAACGACTTCGTGGCCCGGCACGCACGGATACACCGTGGGCATGTTGCTCTCCCACTCATTGCGGACCGTGTGCAGATCGGAGTGGCAGACGCCGCAGTAGAGAATCTCAATCTGAATGTCTTCGGGGCGCGGAGTGCGCCGCTGGATCGATCCGGGTGCCAGGCCCGACGTTGCACTTCGAGCCGAATAAACTTTGGCGGAAAAGGTTTTCTCGGTGGTCTGTCTTTCGTCCTGCGTAGCGGTCAAGGTTGTTTCGCTCATGGGGGAACTTCTCCTTAAGGCTTCTAGCCTACTCCCTGAAATCTAATCCAGCACGCAGGGGAGTGCACTAGCAGGGCGCGCCAATGTGCTTGCAGAGCGCGCCAGAGATAGCGGTGGCATGCGACTATGGTGGGCATTCTTTATCGTTCGTTAGCCAGGACTTCAACCACGTGGCGAACTCCGTCGACAACTCTGGCCGTTTTTTCGTAGTCAATCTTCTCGAAAGTATCGCGCGGAGTGTGATAGTAAGGGTAACGGAATACGGCCGTGTCAGTGATCATGATGGCCGGGTAGTTCTCTTGCCAGAACGACCAGTGATCTGACCATCCCACGCCGGGCCAGTCCGATGGAGCGGCTATACCCTCAGACGGAAAGCTCGCGGCTTCGCGAAAGCTCCGAATTGACTGCCGTAACAAGCCTCGGGATTCCGCGTTGCCCACAAAGCCTATGAAATCGCCACGGCTCGGATAAAAAAGACTAAGCAGCGGAGGGTATTTCTGGCTGCCAGGTTTGTCGGAGTAAAAGCCAATCGTTTCGAGGGAGATCATGGCCGACACGGGAACACGGTCATGTCGAAGTTGGTGGGCATAGACGAGGCTTCCCATGCTGTCGGTCTGGAAGTATGGTGGTTCTTCGTTCACAAAGAGCACGAAGCGTACCGTTTTTCGGAGCTTGCTGGCGCGCAGAAGTCGGGCCAGTTCCAGAAGTGCGGCGACTCCTGTGGCATTGTCGTTGGCTCCGACTGTGCCTGCGACGCTATCGTAGTGGGCACCGACAATGATCAATCCGGTTGTATTTTCGCCTCCCGGGAGGTCTGCTTCTATATTGCTTAGCTCGTGGCCTTCGACTGAATACGTCTGCTCTCGCGCGGAGAATCCTGCTTCTTCCAGAGTGGTGCGAAGGTGCTGCGCGGTCGCCCTCAATGACCCGATTCGCGGGATGTTCCGCTCGCCGACCGTTACAGATAAGTACTTCACGTGAGTCGAAAGACGTTGTGCGAGTCCCGTCTGTTCTGGGGACAAAGGAGGAAGCGGCCCCTTGTAAGACTTAAGGGGCATTTGCGTCATTCGGAGGAGCCATGTGACGCCGAGCAACAGACCCAACAGCACCGCAGCAATCACCATGCGAAATTTCCAATCGGGGTGTCGTGGCTCGCTGAGAGTTTCGAACATTGCGGTGGCAGATAGGTTGTCAGACTACCATTCAAGCCCTTGCTTAGGTTGACCGTACAAATGCGTGCTAGCATTTCTTAGAAATCCTCGACCTTCATGACGTGCTGTTATCCGTTTGCGATTGCAAGGCTCGGCAACCGAGTCGTCTGCGTACTGACGCTCGTTCTGCTGTCGATCGTCCCCGCCCCGAAACTTGCATTTGCCAAGGATGAGCCGAAGTGGATCGAACTCCATACTGCGCATTTCTCAGTCATCACTGATGGTGGCGAAAAGCGTGGCCGCGAGATTACTTTGCGGATGGAGCAGATGCGGGCTGTTTTTGGAGAACTCCTGCAGAAGAACAAGCTGAAAATGCCGATACCGATCACGGTCATCGCTCTCAAAAGTGACAAGCAGTATGGCGGGGTTGCTCCGGGGAAACAGAGCATGGCGGCCGGCGTCTATGTGCCGGGATGGGATCGGATTTATATCGTCCTGAATCTTTTTGAGCCCGATCCGTGGCGGGCGGTGGCGCATCCGCTGGCGCATTATTTCTTGAATTTCAATTACCCACCGTCTCAGGGATGGTTTGACGAAGGGCTGGCCGAGTACTTTGGCTCGATCCAACTGGGGAAGGCAGTCGATATTGGAGGCGATCCGGAACTGGCGCCGGAGTGGCACGAGGACATTTTCGACGACATGCGGCGTGACCCCAATGTGCCGCAGTCGCTGACGCAGTTGGTGAGTTCTCCGGTGTGGTTGTCGATGGTGGATCTGTTCTCGATGAAGCATGACGGATCAGGCGCGCGCGAGGGGACTCACCACACTCTTTATTACGCGCAGTCGTGGATGGTGGTCCATTACTTGATCAACAAGAAGAAGATGCCAGAGGTTGGGGCGTATTTCGATCTGGTGCTGAACCAGAAAGTGGCGGTGGATAAGGCGATCGTGCAAGCGTTCGATATGACGCCCGAAGAACTGGAAGACGCGGTGAAGGCCTATTTCAAGACGCTGAGCGGGCTGGGCATTGCGCTCGATCAGTCGAAGAAGCCGATTGAGTTGCCGGCGGACATTCAGCAACCCAACCATCTCCCGATTCCGTTTGAGTTGGACGAAGTGGCTATGGCGGTCGATTCGATGAAGGATGAGGAAGCGAGAGCCGTCATTGGCGACGTGATGGCGCGCGTCCCCGAACATCGCGATCAGGCGGTGCACGACCTACAGCAATTGACGTTGGATCCCAAGGATAATGAGGCGGCGCATCGTGGATTAGCCCGCGAATACTTGTACGAGAAGAAATTCGACGCGGCCGCCGAAGAATTGGAGAAAGCGACGGAGTTGAACGCGCGCGACCCGTGGATCTGGTATTACCGGTCGGCGCTGAAGTATCAGAAAGCGCAGGCAACGCGGCAGGAGATGCAAGGGCTGGCGAACATGATGCAGGACCTGCGCGCAGTGGCGGATTGGTATCCGGAGCTGGCCGACGCATACAACATGCTGGGAGTGGCGCGGGTGGAGGGTGGCGGAATCATCTCGGCGCTCGAGGCACAGCGGCAGGCGATCGCGCTCGCGCCGCGGAATCTGGAATATCAGTTCAACCTCGGACAGACTTATGTTGCCGGGAAAAAATGGGACATGGCCCGGGAAGTGTTTACGCGGATCAAGGCGAGTCCGGATAAAGCGGCGGCTGCTGCTGCCAAGAAGCAGTTAGACGACCTGGATACGCTGCAGAAGTATGGAGTGCGTCCGCAGCGGGCGGGGGAAAGTGCAGCGCCGGCGGGCGCCGCGAGCACTCCAGCGGCAGGGACGGGTGCGCCTGCGGCGGCTGCAAACAACTCGCACACCACAGAAGACGATGATGACGCGCCGTCCAAACCGGCGCCGCCCAAGCCGGGGACAACCGGTCCTGTCCTGTATCTGAAGGGCAAGATTGTAAGCAGCGATTGCTCGAAGGCTCCCGAGGCGACGGTGACAGTTTTGAGCGGGATGGTGACCTACAAGATGCATTCTGCGGATTACAAGACGATGGCGGTGATTGGCGAGGACCAGTTCTCCTGCGAATGGACGAACCGGCTGGTGTCGGTGAATTACCGGGCTATGGGCAAACACGAGGGTGAAATCGTGTCGCTGGAAGTCCGCTGAGGTTGGCGCTGCGTGTTGCTGTGGTTTCGGTGCTGGTTGAAAGATGATGCCGCCTTGGCCAGATCGTCGGTATAAAACCAGTGAGTTTTGAACCCGGCGATGGTGCCTTTCGGGCCGACGGCCCAGCCATGTTGGCCATCAAAGCTGGCGGCGTTGAGATTCAGATTGTCCGTAGGTTGCCAGTGCATGGCGTGGCCGCTCTCATCCGGGCTGACGTCGGTGCCATTCGGACCGACGGCCGCGAAATCTCCGTAGGATATATCGGCGACTGCTGAGCGATAGCCGCCGGGTTGGTGCTCGCCAAGATGCCAGCTTTCGCCGGAATCATTCGAATAGGCGGCGACGTGTTTTGCGTTCGCCGGATCTCGATAGTCGCCTCCTACCGCGACCACCAGGAAGCCCGCGCAGGCCACGCTGAAAATGCCGCTGGACGGGTTGCCGCTGGCGATCGGCGTTTCGACTGCGGTCCAGGAACGTCCATGATCGGCGGAGCGAAAGACGCGGGCGACCGTTGCGCCTCCCGTGCCAAAATAATAATTGTCGCCGCGGTCACAGATGGCGATCGAAGTTCCGCTCGCGGCAAATGCTCCTTCTTTAGGAAGAACAGCGGGCATTTTGTCGCGCGGCATTTCTTTCCAGTGTTCTCCGTCACCGGTGCTCAGCACCAGAAATTTCCCATCCACTGGGTCGCTCAATGCCAAGCAATGCGTTTTTGAGTCGCAGGCCAGGGAGTCGAGGAAGAATCCAGGGCGCTTGTCGGTGTATTGCAACTTCCATGTCTGGCCGCCGTCATTTGTTTTGTAGATCCGGGATTTGTCGCCATCGCCGCTCGACATGACGTAAGCCGTCTCCGCGTCGACCGCTTCTATGTCGCGGAAATCGAGATCGCCGCCGCCGGGTACGCTCAGTTGCTTCCAGGTTGAGCCTTCATTCGTCGATCGGAGAATCACTCCATTCGAACCGGAGGCCCAGACGACATAATCGTGTTTGCCGTCAGGGGCGTAGCGGACGCTGACGCCGCGCAGATTCGTATCGAGGCCGCTCGTCTGCACGGACCACCACGGGTCAGAATCGGAAGCGGCTGTGGCGGGGATGGCCGCGGTGGCGAAGATCATCCAGATGAAGCAAAGCGCGCGCATGCAGAAATTGTAGAGCAGAAGGTGCGCTTGGGACGGCCGGCAGGAGGCTGCTTCTACTTCTTTCTCGGGAGACGGCGGGTGAAGTCCCGTTTCTTGACCAAGGTGGAGAGAACGATGGAGGTCGAGGTCGTGCCGAAGGGCGTCAGTTTGTCGATGAGGCTTTCGAGATGCTGAACCGACTCGACGACCACCTTTAAGGTGAACGAATCGGCTCCGGTGCCGCGATGGCACTCGAGCACTTCCGGCATTGAAACCACGGATCGGGCGACTGAGCTGAAAACGTCTCCAACGATGCTGATGCGGATGAAGGCGGTGATGGGCAGGCCGATCTTCGCCGGATCGACTTCGGCGCGAAAGCCAGTGATGACGCCAGCGTCTTCCATCTTCCGGACGCGTTCGGCGACGGCAGGGAGAGTGAGGCCGACGCGGCGTCCAAGCTCGGCGTAGGAGATGCGTCCATCTTTCTGAAGCTCCTCCAGAATATGCCAGCCAATTTTGTCGAGGACCGTAGTATCTAAAGCCATGGATGGATTCTAATTTAGAAAGAATGGGTAACACACGATAAAACTTGAGAACGCGTCTTTACGACTCTTCTCCTTCGTTCAACAATAAGGGCAGGTAGTTCTGCTTTCGGGGGGAAGAAAAATGTCTTTTGAAAACGTCCATTGGACATGGATGAATGGTGACTTTGTGCCCTGGGCGGAAAGCACGGTGCCGCTCTCCACGCATGCTCTTCATTACGGAACCGGAGTCTTCGAAGGGATTCGCAGCTATCAAGTGGATGGCGAGCCTGCGATTTTCCGGCTGGACACTCATCTCGACCGTTTCTACGCGTCGGCGGAAGTGTATGGCATGCGCGTTCCGTTCAGTCCACGACAGATGAGGGAAGCAATTTGTGGACTGCTGCGCCGCAACCGTCTTACTGATGCCTACATCCGTCCGCTGGCATATATGGGTGCTGAAACGCTGGGGATCCGCGCGCAGTGTTCGACGGAAACAGCGATTCTCGCCTGGCCGCAGATGAGCCATGTCAGCGAGCAGAGCCGGAGGCGAGGCGCCCGGCTGACCGTGTCTCCATTTCGGAAGTTTGACGCACGCATGATGCCGACCACGGCCAAGGCCTGCGGACAATATCTGAACTCCCGTTTGGCTACGATGGAGGCAACGCGTCGCGGCTTCGACGAGGCATTGCTGCTCAACATTGGTGGAAATGTGGCGGAAGCGGCGGTCGCCAATGTCTTTATGGTGAGTGGACGCACGTTGCGGACGAACGATGCGAAGTCATCGATCCTGATGGGAATTACCCGCGACTCTATTCTTCAACTGGCGGCCGCCGAAGGCTTCCAGGTGGAAGTCGGAACGATGTCGGTAGACGACCTTCGCCATGCCGACGAAGTGTTTCTGTGCGGCACGGCGTCGGAGATCGTTCCCGTGGCGGAACTCGATGGCCGCCGCATTGGACGAATTTCTCCGGGACCTGTGACTGAGCAGATTCGTGCTGCCTTTGATCGCGCGAAGACGGGCATGTTTCCTGAATGGGAGCATTGGCTGCATCGCGTGACGACCGACGAAATTCCCTTGGGGACGGCGGCTGCCCGATAAGCGCAATCTGCGGCACCGCGTCTGGCGGCGATAAAATATCTGGGTGGGGGAATCGAATGGAAAATCCACTAAAACTGAAGCGCATCCACCACGTCGAATTCTGGGTGGGTAACGCCCGGCAGGCCGCTTACTTTTATCGCAAGGGATTCGGCTTTTCGCAGGTTGCCTACAGTGGACTCGAAACCGGCCAACGGCAGCGTGCCTCTTATGCGATGAGTCAGGGCAAGGCGAACTTCGTTTTGACCACGCCGATGACGCCGGACGATGCTGCCGCCGAACACATCCGAAAGCATGGCGATGGCGTTCGCGATATCGCGCTGGAAGTGGAGGACGCGGATCAGGCCTTTGCCGAAGCTGTGCGTCGCGGAGCGCAGGTCGCTGAAGAACCGCACGATTTAAAGGATGAGCACGGATTGGTGCGCCGTGCTGCTGTCCACACTTACGGCGATACGATCCACTCGCTGATCTCCTACAAAAACTACAAGGGGCCTTTCCTGCCGGGATATGCGGCCGCGCAGATTGCCGGGGATGACTGCGGCATCCTTCGCGTTGATCACATTGTAGGGAACGTGGAACTCGGGAAGATGCAGCAATGGGCCGACTACTACACGCGTGTGTTCGGGTTCCATCGCTACATCACGTTTGACGATAAGGATATTTCGACGGAATACAGCGCACTGATGAGCATCGTCATGTCCGACGATTCGCACTCGGTAAAATTTCCGATCAACGAACCCGCCACCGCGCGCAACAAGAGCCAGATTCAGGAATACATCGAGGCCTATGGCGGCCCAGGAGCGCAACACATCGCGTTGCAATGCAAGGACGTCATGTACACGGTTGCCAAACTGCAAAGCAACGGGCTGGATTTTCTGCGCGTTCCCGATACATATTACGACGCGCTGCCCGCGCGCGTAGGGCCGGTGGAGGAACCAGTCGCTGAATTGCGTTCGCTGGGTATACTGGTGGACCGCGACGAAGAGGGATACCTGCTACAAATCTTTTCGAAGCCGGTAGAGGATCGTCCGACCGTGTTCTTTGAGATCATTCAGCGCAAAGGCAGCCGCGGATTTGGCAAGGGAAATTTCAAGGCGTTGTTTGAATCGATCGAGATGGAACAGGCGCGACGAGGAAATTTATAGTCATGCCGAAGGCAAAGGCGACGAACGTCAAAAGGACGACTGCCGGGTGGAACCAACCCGACGAACCCGAAGTGCGTTACCAGTCCGGCTTCGGCAATGAGTTCGCGAGCGAGGCGGTGGTAGGCGTTTTGCCGCACGGACAGAATTCTCCGCAGAGAGTGGAGCACGGGTTATACACGGAGCAGTTGAGTGGCACGGCGTTCACTGCGCCTCGGGTTACGAATCGCCGCACATGGCTCTACCGGATGCGTCCCTCGGTGGCTCACAAGCCGTTCCAACCGCTGGGGCAGGGGAGATTGCGAAGTGCTCCGTTCGACGAAGTGCCAACGCCGCCGAACCAGTTGCGATGGATGCCCATTCCGATTCCACCTGCTTCGAAGCGCACCGATTTCGTCGACGGCCTGATCACGATGGCTGGCAACGGTAATACCCATACTCACGCCGGCGTGGCGATTCACATCTACGTCGCCAACGTTTCGATGACCGATCGCTTTTTCTACAACGCCGATGGAGAGATGTTGATCGTCCCACAGAAGGGACGACTGCTTTTGCGCACGGAGATGGGGATACTTGAAGCCGGACCGGGCGAAATTGCTGTCATTCAGCGAGGCATTCGTTTTCGGGTCGAATTGTTGGAGAACGAGGCTCGCGGCTATATCTGCGAGAACTACGGTCCCTTGTTTCGTCTGCCGGACCTCGGCCCTATCGGTGCGAATGGCTTGTCGAATCCGCGGGATTTTCTCGCGCCGGTCGCGGCGTTTGAAGACCGCGAAGGCGATTTCCGGATCGTGACCAAGTTTCAAGGACGGTTATGGGCGGCGGAGATCGATCACTCTCCTCTGAATGTCGTCGCGTGGCACGGGAATTACGTGCCCTATAAATATGACCTCTCGAATTTCAATTGCATCAACACGGTGAGTTTTGATCATCCCGACCCGTCGATCTACACGGTGCTGACGTCGCCGTCCGAAATTCCGGGCACTGCCAACGTAGACTTCGTGATTTTCCCTCCACGCTGGATGGTGGCGGAGCATACGTTCCGTCCGCCATGGTTCCACCGGAACTTCATGAACGAGTTCATGGGGTTGGTCCACGGAGAATATGACGCGAAGGCGGAAGGATTCGTTCCCGGCGGCGCCAGTCTGCATAACTGCATGGCCGGTCACGGGCCGGATGCAGAGACATTTGAAAAGGCTAGTAAGGCCGAATTGAAACCCGTCTATCAGGGTGACACCCTGGCGTTTATGTTCGAGACTAGGTTCGTATGCCAGCCAACGAAGTTCGCGCTGGAAAGCTCTGAGCTTGATCATCAGTACTTCGAGGTTTGGCAGGGACTGCGGAAGAAGTTTACGACGTAAAGCAGCAATCGAACTCAGGCGATGAATCTGCCAACTGCAGAGACGATGAGGAGTGGCGTTGGGGCGCTGGAGTCTGGGAGTGCGTTGCTGCGCGAATTGATCGACTACGCGGGGTTGTTTCCGCCGGCATCGCTGTCGATGGCTTCTTCGGTCGCGAACTATGACGCCTATTTGCGGTCGCGCTGGACCTGGATTCTTGGGCGTTTCATTGTTCCTGTGGCGCGACTAGGCGAATTCGAAGGTGGGCTTAGAGTCCTGCCAGGCTCTTCGGGAAAAAGCAGTGCTTGGCGTCTCTCGGTCCTACTTGGCTCCGATGCTGAGGCGGATGTCGCTCGAATCCGCGATTTCAATGTTCGAATGGCGAGTGCGGATTCCGTCAGAAACGCCGCGATTGAGTCGGTAGAGGTGAAAGTCGCTAGACCAGAAGAAATCGTGCGGCTTTCACGGATCGTTCCGGCGGAACTCGAAACTTATTTTGAAATTCCGTTGCCCAGCGTGAGCGAGTGCATCGCCGCCGCAGCCAGCGTCGGGCGCCGGGCCAAGATCCGGACGGGTGGTGAAACCCCGGACAAGTTTCCGACGTCCGCTGACGTGATCGAATTCCTTCGCCTCTGCGCGGCGAGCGATGTTGCCTTTAAAGCAACCGCGGGACTTCACCATCCGCTGCGCTCGGTCCACCGACTTACCTATCAAGGCGACAGTCCGTCCGGGATGATGCACGGTTTTCTCAATGTGTTTCTCGCGGCCGCATTCTTGCGGGCGGGAATGGAACCGGCGCTTGCGATTCAGGTGCTCGAAGAATCTGCATTTTCATCACTTCAATTTTCTCCGGACGCAATCAACTGGCGCCAAGATAAGGTCAGTCTTCGGGAGATCGCTGCCGCCCGCAAGGATTTCGCGATTTCATTCGGCTCCTGTTCCTTTACCGAACCCATCGATGATTTACAGTCGTTAGGTCTCCTATGAACCTCATTGTGGACGAGACCCATGATCCCAAGACGCAAAGTTGGGTTGAGTCCGCGAACACTGCCGATACCGATTTTCCGATTCAGAATTTGCCCTTCGGAGTTTTCCGGAGCCGCGACCGTGACAGCGAAGCAAGAGTTGGAGTTGCCATCGGGGACCGCATTCTGGACGTCGCTAGACTGCAAGGGGAGGACTTGCTGTCGGATGAAAGCGTGCGGATTGCGGCAAATGCTTGCTCCTCGAATTCGCTGAATGCGCTGATGGCACTTGGGCCCGCTTCCCGGCGTGCTTTGCGCCGACGTTTGCATACGATTGTGCGTAAGGATGCGTCGCTCGCGGATCAAAAAACGGCCGCACGTTATCTGGTTGCCCAGGCTGACGCCGAGATGCTCCTACCCGCTGCGATCGCCGACTACACGGACTTCTACGCCTCGATCTTCCACGCCACCAACGTCGGAAGACTGTTTCGCCCCGACAATCCGCTACTGCCAAATTACAAATACATTCCGATCGGCTATCACGGACGCGCGTCGTCGCTGGTACCGAGTGGAACGCCAGTGCGGCGACCGTTAGGCCAAACGCGTGATGGGGATGCCGATCCGAAATTTGGACCGACGAAAGCGCTCGATTACGAATTGGAAGTGGGTTTCTTTGTCAGCGCTGCAAACAAGTTGGGAGAGCCTGTTCCCATCTCCGAAGCCGACGAACGCATTTTTGGAATCTGCCTGGTGAATGACTGGTCGGCGCGCGATATCCAAGCGTGGGAATATCAGCCGCTTGGGCCGTTCCTCGGGAAGAGCTTTGCGACGTCGCTCTCACCTTGGGTGGTGACGATGGATGCGCTGGCTCCGTTTCGCGCCCCTGCCTTTGCGCGCCCGGAAGGCGATCCGGCTCCGCTACCTTATCTGTTCGACACGAACGATCAAGAGCGCGGTGGTCTCGATCTGTGGCTGGAAGTTTCTTTGGCATCGCCGCAGATGCAGAAGGCCGGCATAGCTCCTGTGGTTCTGGGACGCAGCAACTTTCGCGACATGTACTGGACGATGGCCCAGATGCTCACCCATCACGCGAGCAATGGCTGCAATCTTCGCGCGGGCGACCTACTAGCAAGTGGCACCGTGTCTGGCGCGGACAGAACCGCGCGCGGTTGCCTGCTCGAGCTTACGCAACGCGGTAAAGAGCCCGTTACGCTTCCGACCGGCGAGCAGCGGAAATTTCTGGCAGAAGGCGACGAAGTGATCATCCAGGGATTCTGCGAGCGAGACGGTTTTCGTCGTATCGGTCTGGGCAGTTGCTGCGGAACGATCTTCCCCGCGCTCGCGGGTTGAAGGTGTGCGGTTCATCACAGTATTTTGGCTGGGCGCCGGGGTACAATCGCCCGCTTGATTGGCCTGATGTCAGGGGCGATCCGCGGGGGATTCATTGTCCGATCCACTTTTCCAGGCAATGCGCCAGAGCATCATTGATGGCGCGCCAGATACGGCGACGCAATTAGCGCAGCAGGCACTAGCCAGCGGCGTTGATCCGCTTGATGCTGTGAATCACGGTTTTGCCGCGGGAATCACATTTGCGGGGGATCAGTTCGGCCGTGGCCAGATGTTTCTGCCTGATCTTCTTGCATCGGCTGAGGCGATGAAGGCCGCGATCAAGATTCTTGAACCGGAAATGCTCAGGCGAGGCTCGCAGCGCGAGATTCTCGGCAAGATCGTCCTGGGCACGGCGCGCGGTGATATTCACGACATCGGCAAGAATCTGGTGGCCACGATCCTTTCTGCCAGCGGATTTCAGATCTTTGATCTGGGTACGAGCGTGAGTCCCGAACAGTTCGTCGCGAAGGCGCGAGAAGTGGATGCCGATATCGTAGGCGTATCCGCGTTACTCACCACTACCATGGCTGGCCAGAAAGCCGTGATTGAAGCTCTCGACCGGAACGGCTTACGGCCGCGCGTGAAAGCAATTATTGGAGGCGCGGCGGTCACATCGAAGTGGGCAGCTGAGATCGGCGCCGACGGATTCTCTCGAAATGCTATCGATGCCCTCGAACTGGCGAAAAATCTGATGGGCAAAGGAGCGGCGTCCGCATGAGACCGAAACTTCAACTGCTTACTCCCGCACTCATCGGACGTATTCTGCGCGAAGCATTCGAATTGCTGATGAATCCCGGGGTCCGCGTCGGTTCGGCCGTAGTAGAACTACTGCAATCGGCGGGAGCTGACGTCAACAACGGAGTAGCTCACATTCCTGAGCCTCTCGCAAGAAAATGTCTTGCATCGGTCCCGCGAGACTTTTACTTGTATAACCGCCAGGGTGAAAAAGCTGTTCACTATGGCGGAGATGACGTGCATTTCGATCCCGGCTCCTGTTGTGTTCAGGTACTCGACCCTGAGACTCAGGAATCGCGTCCGTCCGAAACTCGCGATCTGTTGCGGATTGTCCAGGTCGCGGAAGTCCTCCCACAATTCGCGGCGCAATCGACGGCTGTGGTGTGTAACGATGCGCCCGGAGAGATCGGCGATCTCTATCGTCTGTTCGTGGTGTTACAGCATTCCGATAAGCCGGTCGTGACCGGATCGTTCTCCGCCGCCGGTTTACAGGGCATGATTGACTTGCTCACCGTCGATAGCGGCGGCCTAGAAAAGTTGCGGCAAGAGCCGCGAGCGATATTTGACGTCTGTCCTTCGCCGCCGCTGAACTGGTCGGAGTTCGGATCACACAACTTGCTTGACCTGGCCCGCGCTGGGGTGCCTGCGGAAATTGTTTCTATGCCGCTGGCTGGTGGTACTGCTCCCGTTACGCTGGCTGGATCGGTGACACAACACGCCGCCGAAGCATTGGCTGGCATCACGCTGCATCAACTCGCTGGCCCGGGATCGCCGATTGTGTGGGGAGGCGCCCCGGCAATTTTCGACATGCGCACGGGCGGCGCGCCGATGGGCGCTGTTGAAACCGCCATGCTCAACATGGCCTGTGCGGAAGTTGGTAAGCATCTGGGGCTCCCGACCCACGGCTACCTGGTCGCGACCGACTCGAAATTCGTTGATGCTCAAGCCGGGGCCGAAAGCGCCCGCTCCGCCATGCTGGGAGCGCTCACCGGAATCAACATGATTTCGGGCGCGGGCATGATCGAATCGCTCGCGTGCCATAGCGTGGAGAAACTTGTGATTGACGCCGAGTCGATCGCCTCCGCCCATCGGTTAATAAGAGGCGTTGAAGCGAGTGACGAAGGCGAGGCCCTGGCCACTGTCATGTTTGCGCAAACCGGGCTGTCCGGAGAATTTCTCAAGCTCAAGGAAACGCGTGCTCTTTTTCGCAGGGAACAATATCTCCCTTCGCCCGTCATCGACCGCAGTGCTCGAGGGTCGGAAGCGCCCACGGACGTCTACACCCGCGCCCGTGCCAGGGTTGATGAACTGGTTGGCACCTACCAGAAGCCGTCGCTTCCTGAACAGGTGCTTCGGGAGTTCCAGGCAATCCTCGAACGCGAAGCAACGAAAGCTGGCGCGACTGCAACCCGCTCATAATAGGTCCCTAAACGCTGCGGCTCCCTAGTGCCGGATTCAATTATTTTAGTAATTGACAAAGATCGTTATAACGAATATACTTACAACAGATGAAGATGAGCCATCAATCTCAAGGAAAGGGGCATGTGGGCTGTCCTGAGCAGACGGTCTTCTTGGAGCTGTTGCGCACGACCGACATGCTCTCCCGGCGCCTGATTCTTGTTCTTAAGGCCGAAGATGTCTCGCCCAACCAGTACAACGTGCTGCGTATTCTGCGAGGGTCGCTGGACAGGCTGTCCTGTGGCGAGATCGCCAACCGCATGATTACACGGGATCCCGACATTACGCGGCTTCTTGATCGCCTGGAGAAGCGAGGCCTTATCTCTCGCTGCCGTGAAACCAAGGACCGGCGAATGGTGATGACCCGGATTACGCCGGAAGGATTGGAGCTTCTCGCTCGTCTCAATGCTCCCACTGAAGAAGCCCACCGCAAGCAACTTGGCCATCTGGGGCGGAAGCGGCTTCGGGCGATTCGGGAACTCATGGAGGCTGCCCGAAGCTCCGTGCTGTGATTTTTTTCGGGTACATATGTGTTGCAACGAATATCGTCAAAACGCATCTTATGAAACTAGAGAGGACAAAACACCTATGAGCACACTGCCTACACCGCAAATCTCCCCCACTAACAACGCCACCAGCACCTGGAATATCGATCCGGTTCACTCGGGTGCCGAGTTCAAGGTCAAGCACATGATGATTTCAAACGTGAAAGGACACTTTCCCAAGGTTACGGGATCGCTGATGCTTGAATCCGATATCGCCAAGTCTGAGGTGGAAGCCTCGATCGACGCGGCTTCGATTGAGACGCGTGATCCGCAGCGCGACGCGCACCTGAAGAGCGCTGACTTCTTCGACGTCGAGAAGTATCCGACGCTGTCTTTCAAGTCGACGGGCGTCAAACGTCTAGGAGATGAGGAACTGGCTGTCGAAGGCGACCTTACAATTCATGGTGTCACGCGCAAAGTGACCTTCTCCGTGGAAGGGCCAACTTCGCCAGCGAAGGATCCCTGGGGCAACACTCGCGTCGGAGTCTCGGCGACCACCAAGATCAACCGCAAAGATTTCGGTCTGACCTGGAACGCCGCTCTGGAAACCGGTGGCATTCTGGTTGGAGATGAGGTCACCATCACGCTGGACGTCCAATTCATAAAGGCGTAAATTTTGCGTCGCGGCGGAAGATTGCCGCGCGGCAGGGAAAGGCAGGAAGAGAGACTCATGTCACTCCGCCCGGTAAAACAGATTATTCAACCGAAGCCGACCATCGAGGGCGCGGGAGTTAAGTTGCAACGTGCCTTCGGGTTCGGCAAGACGAAGGAATTCGATCCATTTCTACTGCTGGACGATTTCCGCAACGACAACCCAGCCGACTATACGGCAGGATTCCCGTGGCATCCGCACCGAGGCATTGAGACCATCACGTACGTGCTCGCTGGTTCGGTGGAACACGGAGACAGCCTGGGCAACAAGGGGAAGATGACCGCCGGCGACGTGCAGTGGATGACGGCCGGCAGCGGTATTCTTCATCAGGAAATGCCGAAAGGCGACGCGAAGGGGCGCATGCACGGCTTTCAGTTGTGGGCGAATCTGCCTGCATCGCTGAAGATGACGGACCCGCGGTACCAAGACATTCCGTCGAGCGCGATTCCCGAGGTCACCGACAATGATGGGACCCGAGCGCGCATTATTTGCGGCGAGTTCTGGGGCAAACGTGGGCCGGTAGAAGGTGTAGCCGCCGACCCGAATTATATTGATATCTCGGTGCCACCGGGTCAGCGGAAGCGACTCAAAGTCGAGACAACTCGCAACGCGTTCGCCTACGTCTTTGCTGGTTCCGGTACATTCCGAGACGCGTCGGACCCGCGCGCAGTACTGACCGAACAAGCCACAGATCCGAACGCGCCCGCCCGGTACGAAGCAGGGAATCATTCGCTGGTGCTGTTTGATCGCGGAGACGAGATCGTAGTTCAGGCCGGCGACGAGGGTATCCGTTTCCTGCTGGTGTCGGGAAAGCCGATTGAGGAGCCCGTGGCGTGGTATGGCCCGATCGTCATGAACACGCAAGAACAGCTTCGCGAAGCGATGACTGAACTGCAAACCGGCAGCTTCATCAAGCATCGCTGATTTTCCAGAGACGTCGCTCCGTGCAGATCGTTTGCGCGGAGCGTATCTTTGGTTAACTTGCGTCGGTGCGGAATACCGATCACTGAGGAGCAGGAATGCTACCTACCACCGCTGATCAGCCTGAATGCTGGCCCTCGCTGCCCCTGGATTCCTGGAAGGATACCTGCGCGACGCTTCACATGTGGTCTCAGATCGTCGGCAAAGTCCGGCTGCGCTTGACGCCGCTCACGAACCACTGGTGGAATGTGCCGCTGTACGTCAGCGCGAGGGGCCTAACCACGTCACGCATTCCCTACGGACCGCGAGCATTCGAGATCTATTTTGACTTCATTCGGCATCAACTTGTGCTTGAGACTTCGGACGGGGTAGTGAAGACCACCTCGCTCACGCCTCGGTCCGTGGCCGACTTCTACCAGGAGTTTATGGGGATGCTGCGGTCTGCGGGCATCGACGTCAAGATCTGGCGAATGCCGGTGGAAATCCCGAATCCGATTCCTTTCGACGAGGATCGCGTGCATCACTCCTACGATCCTAGAGCCGTCGAGAGATTCTGGCGGATCTTGCTGTCGGTGGATTCCGTGTTCAATCAGTTCCGGACGGAGTTTATTGGCAAGAGCAGCCCGGTGCATTTTTTCTGGGGAAGTTTTGATCTTGCCGTTACACGGTTTTCGGGCCGCAGAGCTCCGGAGCGTCCGGGCGCCGATTCGATTACGCGAGAAGCATATTCACACGAGGTCAGCAGCGTTGGCTTCTGGCCTGGCAGCGGCGACGTCAAAGATGCCGCCTTCTATTCCTACATGGCTCCGGCGCCGCCGGGATTTGAAGATGCCCCGGTGCGTCCACGCCCCGCCCACTATGAAAAGCAGGTTGGTGAATTTCTCCTGATGTACGATGACGTGCGCCGGGTCGAGTCACCCAGTGCGTCGCTGCTCGAATTTTGCCGAAGCACCTACGAGGCGGGAGCGGACCTCGGCAATTGGGACCGTGCTGCGCTTGAAAAGCGATGATGCTGTCCCCGAAGCTGTAAGAATCGTGCCGCAGGTAGATCGATCAGGATTTCACTAAGTTCGAACAATTCTTTCCCCGGTTTCGGCCTACCTTATCCTGGAAAGCGACATCCAAGATGTGAGTTCTACTGAGAGAGGTGCGTCTTGAAAAAAGTAATCCATACCGCAAGAAAGGTGGCGGGCACAGGCGTCATGATCATTGGAACCGGGGGGCTGCTCCTGGGGGCGTACATCTTCATCACGTCGCTTCCCGACTTAAAACGCTATGTTCGAATGATCACCATGTAGGCGATAGGGTCGCGACTATTGTTTGGATGAACGTGTTCGCGGGCTGGGTTTGAGTCTCGTCTCGGTTCGGGCAGCGTCGAGCCGGGCCGCTACTGCGTTAAACGCGGGCGTGGGTCCGCTCCAACGCAATTGCTCTACGTCGTCAAACAGCGGAACGTCGGTTCGTAGTGTCGCGAGCGTACGGAACAGCAGCGCTTGATCACGCTCGCGCCGGAGAGTGTCGGCAAGAGCGCTGGCGTTGGCGGCGTTCACATGCCATTCGCGCCAGTCCTCAGGGATCGATTCGAGGTGACGATATTTGGCGAGGACAGCGGCCGACGACTTCGCACCCCAACCACGTAACCCGGGATAACCGTCGGCGGAGTCGCCCACGAGAGCCAGGTAATCCGGGATTGATACCGGCGACACGCCAAACTTCTCCGTTATGCCTTGCTCGTCCAGCGTTACGCGGGTGCGCCGATTCAACTGGACAATGCGCGTGCCACGGACGCATTGAGCCAAGTCCTTGTCTGGCGTGCAGATAATTACGCGTTCGACCCGCGCATCGCGATCCGCCAAAGCTGCCGCGGCCGCAAGTGCATCGTCGGCTTCGAACTCCACCATCGGCCAGACCACAAGGCCAGCCGCGGCCAAGACGTTCTCCAGGATTGGAAATTGCGCCAGCAGATTCGCTTCAACGCCTTCGCTGGTTTTGTAACCGTTCCATAGAGTATTGCGAAACGACTCGATCACATGATCGGTTGCAACCGCGATGTGGGTGGCGCCACCTCGGACCATTCCCAACAACGAAGACAGCACGCCTCGGACAGCAGCGACCTCCCGTCCGTCCACGTCTCGCGCAGACGGCAACGCGTAGTAGTGTCGGAACAGCTCATACGTGCCGTCGACGAGATAGATTTCCATTCGATTGTTTAGCGTCCCACCCGGTAGGCATGAAGCGGAGCTTTTGTTTCGCTCCCAGGAAAGGGCGTCGAAGGTTTCATCATGCTCCAGAGAATTTGATTGAACACAGAGTCGTTGACTCGATCGGGCGCACTGAAGTCCAACTCGGCAGAGGCCTTGGCCGCCGGCGTTGTGGCGGGGTTGGTTTCGTACATATCGACCTGAGGAACAATCGCCGTCCAACTAGAGAGATCCGGAGTCTCAACAAAGACATCGGACAAAGATCGACTGAAGTAGTCGAACTGCGAAAGCCGTTCCAGGCCAAGGATGTCTTCAATCGCGGCTACAACATCGGTTGTATTCGCAAACCGGTGGATTGTGCCGGGGCGGTTATAGGCGGAGATGGCGAAAAAAGGTGAACGATGGGAGTCGACGTGGTCCGGACCAGCCTGCGAATCATCCTCCAGCACGAAGATCACCGTGTCTTTCCAGAAAGGAGACTTGGAGAGAGCCTCGACAATCCGGCCGAGCGCCAAATCGTTGTCGGCCATAAAGGCGCGGGGTGTGCGATAGCCCGTTCGTCCGCCGGCAGTGTGGTCACTCGGCAGATGCATCACTTCGAGACTCGGCATCTCTCCGTCGTGAACAAATTGTTCCAGTTCGGCGATCCAGGCATCGGCCCGCGCCTGGTCAGGAGTTTTCAAGTCAAAGGCCGGGTAGGTCGGACTGACGCTCGAAGCCACCTCTTTCTGAGTGACTGGCCAACCTTCCGGCACTTTGACCATCTCGCCGTAGTCGCGAAAACTGATTCCCTTCTTCCTGGCCAAGGTCCAGAGGAAGCCGTTGATCGGCTCGTTAATTTCCTCCCCATCCACGCCTTCGCGCCGGTCGGAATAGGCGGAGGGAATCACCTTCTCTCCGAAATCCGTAACGTACGCGGCTGTCGACCAGATGTGGCCCTGAGAGCTCACCTCGGCGTTCGTGAAGAAACCGTCGAACAATCCAAAGCGCAGGGCCAGAGCATGATGATTGGGAGAGATTGTCTGTCCGAAAAAAACTAGTGCCGGATCGCCGTCGCCTTCCTTCAGATCTCCCAGCACCTGGTCATAAGTACGATTCTCTTTGATGATATAGACCACGTGCTTGAAAGGTGGATAGTTCCGGGTACTTCTCCGGGTCTGCCAGTTGTTCGCGTTCGCAACTCGCCGCGAATATTCGGCCAAGGTAGTGGATGAAATCTGGTCTCCAACCGAACGCAAGGTTCCATTCAGTTGCCCCAGGTCATAGCCCAGCGGTCGCTTGATCCCTTCACCGGGAGTTGGACCGTCGGGATTCGAATGACTCCCGTGGCCCTTGCCATTGAGCACAAGAAGATGTCCACCGTTGTCGAGGACTGCTGTAGGGTACCAATCGGTCGGTATGCGACCTTTCACTTGCGCCTGTTCCGAGCCCGCGTGCTTTTCAGAAACATCGAAGACGGCTACTGCGTTGTTGTCGGCTTCTGCCACGAAGAGCTGCGAATCGTCGGGCGACAAGGCCAAGGCATTGGGGGTGCTTCCTTCTGCTGGTCCGGCCGGTGCCGCATCGCTGAGGTAGCGCAAGACCTTCCTCTGAGCAGTGTCGATAACGGCAATCTGATCCGTACCTGCCAGGGCGGCAAATAACCGCGAGCCTTTCCGGTTCGATAGGAGAGCCGAAGGCCGCGGCCCCACTTTGATCTTGCCGAGGGCACTCAACAACCCTTCCGGGCTCATTTGAAATTCTGCGACAGTGTCGGCTGCCCAGGCTGAAACGTACACTCTTCCATTCGGTGCAGCTTCAACGGCATAGGGGTAATGATCGGTCGGAAACCTCTGCACAACTTTCGACGTGGCAAGATCGACCACAGCCAAACTGTCAGCCATGTTCTCGGCAACATACAGATAGTTTCCAACGCGCGAGACGGCCAGGCCCGCAGGATAACGGGAGCCAGGCTTTGCTGACTTCTCGGCCAGCATGATCTTGTGGTCCAGTGCGGCGGTCCCATCTCGCCACGAGTAGCAGAAAATCGTGTCGTCATTGCCGCCAGACACAAAGAGTTCTTTGCCGTCACGAGAGAACCCGACGCCAAGGAAGGCTGCGGGCTGAATCAAGGTTTGCACGACCTGATGTGATTTCAGATCGACAATCTGAACACCCTGCTCGCGCCAACCGCTGAGAACGACCGCGAGTCTGTCTCCCTCGGGCGCGACAGCCATTGCCAGGGGCATGCTCCCGAGGTCGATGACGTCTCCTACGGCATCGAGGCTTGCCCCCGTAGACAGGGGTTGAGTGTAGGCTGCAGCAGTCGCGGCTCGCGTCTGACCAACCGTTGGAATCGTCGCCGCGGAAAGCAGTACGGCCAGAAGAATGCATGGAAATGAACATTGAGTCACGGGGGCCATCGCAAGCAAGATACTCCCTACTTCTGACTCTGGAATCTTACGATTCGAGCATGGTCTTTAAGTTAGAAATGATCTCGCGGGCGCGGTCCTGGTTCATCTTTTCGAACACGGGCTGGGAGGCGTAGCGGGCGACCATATTGCCCGGAATTTCGTATTGGACATCCAGCGTCACTTGCGTACTCGGCCCATTTGGTTCGATCTTGTAAGTCCATGTGCTCGGATTGCCGGTGATTGTTTGAAACTCATAAACCTTGGACGGGTCGGTACGAGTGCACTTGGAGTTGCCCGACACCACAAATCCAAACCAATCGAATTCGTACTCCCACGTCTGGCCGGGTTGCGCCGAAGGCGGTTTCACGTTGTGGATTCGCGAGAGCCCCGGGATAAAGCTGGTCGCCCGAGTCGCTTCGGCGAGGTAATCGTATATCTTTTGCGGTGAGGCGGAGATGGTTGCAGAATAGGACGCTTTTCCGGTGGGCATTATTCCTCCTCGAGCAAGCGAAAGCGTGCGGCCTTCAACAGCGTGGTCGCAACCAGAGATTGTTTGGGGGCCGAAAAACCCTGCAGCCGAATTGTAATCCTTGTCGTCCAGCGCCGCTCGTTCCAGGTAATCAACCCGTGCTCATCGCTGAGCAGAATACGTCCTGGCTGGGGCGTGTTCGGCAACCATATCAAATCGAGGGTCGAACTGAAAATCTTTTCCCAGTTGGGAGGAACGCGGCGGAATGAAATCCAACTCTCTTCGAGGGCGTCGTTGCGCCGCCTCGAAACTCGCCAAACGCGCCTGCCCGGATGGAAGAATCGTAGCCGGATCATCTTGAGGCCCTGAGAAAACCCTGAATGCCGTGCCGATCCGCGGATGTCATGAGCGTGACAAAGCCTACGCGTCGGGCCATAGCGGCGAGATCGTCGGCTGAGCGGTAATGTACACGCAACTCCGCCAGACGCAGAAGGTAGTCAGAAAAACGAAGTCGGCGCATGGCGCTTGTCACCATCACGCCTCCGGGACGCAAGACGCGATGAAACACGGTGTACAGGGCGGCCAGCTGTTCATCATCCAGAAACTCTCCTAGCCCGGTCGAGGTGATGAAGTCGAACTCGCCGGCGTAGGTCTTCGCGTCCAGGGCGTCACCTTGATGTGTGATAAGGATAACGCCGTGCTGCGCGGCGAACGCCTCGGCCTCGCGCAGAACATCCTCGTCTAGATCGAGCACGTGGAATCGTACTTCGCTGGCGTTGCCTCCGGCTGCGCGAAACTCTTCGGCGGCAGCGACGAGCTCACGAGGAATGCCGCACGGGACCGTCAACACGTCCAACGATGCTAAATTCGCCGACCGTTCCAGAAGGAAGCGGACCAGTTCATCGCGAGCCATGAAGAAACGGCTGCGAAATGACTCTGTGGCTCGCATCCGCAGGATCCGCTCATCGAGCCAGCGTCCGATTCCATACGAACCTGAAGGTTCGTTCCGGTAAATGTGGTCTGCGAAACGGTAGCTGCCGGAACTCTCAAAACCTTCCCGCGCTAGATCGGAGGTTCGCAGCAGCCAGTAGAACGGCAACTCCAGTACTCGCCCGCGGCGCAGCAATTTTCCGGTGATGGAGGAAGAGCGGCGGGTGCGGTTATAAAATTCGGTCACGTAATTGTTCTACACGCGCATGAAGGCGGCGATCATTTCCCGCATGACCTCAGGCGTTCCCGCAGCAATGGTGAGTGCGCGCGCGTCCCGATAAAAGCGGCTGGTCCAATGATCGTCCATGTAGCCGAGGCCGCCATGAATCTGGAGACACTGGGTGATGACCTGCTGCGCCACCTGGTAGCTAAACAGCTTGATCATGCAGATCTCACGTGTAACAGATTCTCCCGCGATCCAGCGAGAAAACGTGCGGTAATTCAGTGCCCGGGCCGCTTCCAGTTGTGTAGCCATTTCGGCAAATTCGTGCCGTATTACCTGGAACTGGTTGATGGTGTTCCCAAAGACGCTCCGCTCGCGCGCGAAGGCCAGGGCTTTGTGCATGGCATAATCGGCCCAGGCAATACAGGCAAGGCCCCCGAATAGACGCTCGCGGTTGAGCGCGCGCTGTACCTGTCCGAAGCCTTCGCCTGCGGCGCCAAGCACTTGATTGCGCTTTACCACACAACCGTCGAAGCGAATCCGGCCCGTGCCCGAGGCGGACAGTCCCAGGGTTCGCATCCGCTCAATCATGACGCCTTCGCTCTTCGCCGGTACCAGGATCAGCGTCAATCCTTCCGCGAGCTCCGGGACTCGTGCTGCGACGATGAGGAAGTCGGCAAAGGCGGCGTTGGTGATGTAGGTTTTTTCTCCACGCAGGATAAGGTCATCGCCAGAAACGTCGGCCCGGCATTGCAGTGCGGCAAAATCGGATCCGGAGGCCGGCTCCGTCGCCGCCATCGCGCCCATCATTTTTCCACTGCGCAGTGCAGGAACGTACGTTGCCTTCTGTTCCTTGGTACCGAAGTCTTCGAGCAGGGGAGCGATGAGGTTTGACTGGACCAGAAAGCTTAAGGCGAATCCTAGCGACTCACAACGCGGCAGTTCCTCGGCAATGATCCCATTCTGCCACGGGTCAGCCTGGAATAATCCCTGTTGCGCACATTCGCGAAGAACTGAGCGCGGAAACTCGCCAGCCTCTTCCCAAGCCGTCGAGCGCGGCCGCAGTCGCTGGTCAATAAATGCGCGGACTGTCTGTCGGAATTGTTCGTGCTCGGCAGAGAAGAGGCTAGTCATCATTCATGATTTATACGGGAGATGGCGTAACCCGGCGGAATGCGTCGATCACATCTTGTACGGTTTTGAGCCGCCACAAATCGTCTTCTTTAATCTCGACCTTCAGAGCATCTTCGAGCGACATGACGCACTCGAGTTTTTCAAGAGACTCCATGTCGAGGTCCGAAAGCTTTGCTTCGGGCTTAATTTCAATGGCTGGCACGCCAGAAGCACGGCTGATGAGTTCCTTTACCTTGTCGTCAACATTCATCATGCACCTTCCTCGGGAAAATCGCTGGCCAGCCGCGCGTGTAGCTGTGCGGCTACCTTCTCATCGATCTCGCGCCACTTCTTGTCCGTCGCGGCCACTTGCTCCGCGGGCATGGCGGCGATCAGTTGTTCAGCCCAGCCATTTTCCCCGCTGTGTGCCTCTTCGTCCTGAATAATTCGATGCAATGTTTTTCGTACGCTCGGATTGACGTCGGAACGCTGCAAGTGCTCCCGGTAGCTGGTAAGCACGCGTGCCTCGAGAATCTCCGACAGAACCAGCAAATCCACCACGTCTTTTGGGATGCCGCCATCCCGCGAGTAATGCATCTGGATCGTCTCGGTCGAAGGATCGATCACACCACCGAGTTTCGCGATCACTTCCGTAAGGAGGGCCGCATGATGCGCCTCGGTGGCACAATGACGAGTCGCCCCAACCAGCAGATCGGGGCTGGCAACGCTTCGCGCCAGACGTCCCATCAAGAGCGCGCCGTGCAGCTCGCTATTGCGATACAAGTTCAGCAGCCAGAGTTCACGTTTAGTAAGCGGCATGGATTCCCGCCTTCGCGAAATCAGAGAGACCGATTCCGCAGAGCCGATGCATCTTCTGATCCAGGGTCAGGATGGCTTGCAAGTCGTTCTTTTCGGATATTGGCGTCGTGGCTACAACGTCGGTCCCGATATGGCGAAAATTGAGACCCGCATTCAGGCAGCGGTCTCGTGCACTGGAATCATTTCGCACCCGTGGCTCCAATAGGTCAAAGGCGAATTGCGTGTGACGGAATTCGTCCCTGGCGATGAACGCGCTGATCTGCGCCAACACCGGTTCCTTTGCCTGACGCGAGGCGCGCAGAAAAAAATAGGCTGCGAAGTGCTCGCTGATCATGTACCGGGTTAGTTCCGCGAGCGGATCCGCGATTACGTTTCCCAGGTTCTTTTGGCGTACTGCGACCAGTTCTTCGTCTCGCACAGGCCTGTAGTTGACCAGATTCAGGTATCGATTCAACACGTAAAAGTGCTTGTAGGACTCGTAGAGCTGTACGGAAAACACTGAGGTCACATCCAGCTGGTCCCACAGGCGGCGCAGCAGATTGGACGTGTAGATGGGGAAGTAGGACTCGATCAACGCCGAGTCATGCATCTGGTCGAGCAGATCGGGCTGGCTCAACGCTCGATCTCGATCGATCTGATTCCACGCAACGTCGATCTCAAGGATCCAGCGCTGTAGTTCCGCTGTTGTGAGGTACTCATCGTAGATCATCTTTGCTCCTGGTCAGGCAGTTGGAACGCCTGCTCCGGCCCGAGGGTTAGAGCCAACGCCAGGGCCCAGCGCTCCAGTCCGAAGGCGATGCACCCGGAATGCGCATCCGTGCCGTCGGCTAGACGAAACCCGAAGCGGCGCGAAAAAAATGTTTCGTGAAGATTGAAGGAAGAGATTGCCAGCGGCGCACTCTTCGAATCCATCTGCACCCGTAGCTCGAATTTCAGTTCCTTGATTTGCTGCAGCAACTTCCTGCCTCGAGCTACTTCACTGGCGAAGAACGAGTCCGTCGCAGCGTCGAACTGCACGATCAGATGGAGTGATTGCGCGAACGCCAGTATGCGATCTATCGATTCCTTCCTGCGTTCTCGTACCCAGGCAGCAGACCCGATGAACACAATTTCTCTCATCGTAAACGTCTGCATGCGGCCCGCTTCTACTTTATCTTCATTGCGCCGGCAGCGCGTGATACAAGTCCAAACGCCGGTTTCAAGAGAAGTGTGCTCGAGCTTCGCATAACAGTGATAGCAGGCTGCGGGCGGTATGCAGCTTCCCTGGAATTCCTCCACCATACTCGCAGGAAAGGATTCAAAGTAACCCGCGCGTTCCAGGATCAAGCGCTCGATCATCGAAGGAACCGTCAACTCGCGTGCCCCCGCTTGAATCGCGAACTCGACGATCTTCGAATCGACCCAGCCGGCGAGCGCCAGCATATGAGGACCCAAAACAGTCTCGCGGCCGCAAGTTACCCATTCCTGCATGCGCGCTAGCTGCGTCATTGAATCCCCGAGGCTGATTTCTCTTGTCGCCGTTGTCGTCGTTGTCATGGTCACCTCGACGCGAAGTGCTCAACGATTATGCTTACCGTTCGAAAATTCTTCATCACGATTTCCTCATCCGAGATGTTCCTTCCAATCATCAGTTCCACATAGGCGATCAGCTTCAGAATCTTTAATGAGTCGATCCAACCATCCTCGAACAATGGCGTATCAGGATTGGCCCGACGCGTGGGGTCCGTCAACAATTCGGCGTTGATATAGTTGAGCAACTTGTCGCGCGCGTCGCTCACACCCCCGCGCCTCCGGCCAGGGTCTCGCGTTCTCCCCAGCTGTTCTCCACCAGCCAGCGCACTATCTGCGGGTAAAATTCCTGAACTTTGGGCTTGAGAAGCCCCTTGGCTTGCAACGAGCGCGTACATTCGACGTCGCTGAACATCTTCGGATAGACAAGCTGGGGAACGAAGTGTTTGATGATGGCAATGCTAGTTCGCAGAATATTATCGCCGACTTCTTCCACCGACCGAGCAAACAATTCAAAGGTCGGCAAGTTAACAATGGCCGGCATCTCGATGGCGCGTTTTCTCCACGATGGACGATAGCGCAGAAAAGCCTCCTGTGTCAGTCCGAGTAACTGGGTGAGCGTAAGCGAGTCTTTGCCGCCGCAGATGTGGAAAGCCCGGCCCGCCTGAAAGTGCTCGACGGCAAAATGCTCGACCGCCGCCGCCGCATAGTCCACCGCAATCAGATCGACCAGACTTTCCGGTTTGCCTGGAATCATCGGCGCAAGCGAGTTGTAGTAGAGGCGTAAGGCCTGATGGATAGCTGCCATCCGCGCGACTTCGCCAGTCGTGGAATTTCCCAGAACCGTACTTAGCCGCAGGATCGAGATTGGCAGCACGCTCATATGTTCGCGCAGCAGCTGTTCAGTTTCATATTTCGACTGCTCGTACGAATTTACAAATCCGGCGGTGTGATCCAGTTCGCCTTCGAAAATTGTTCCCGTGCGCTTACCCGCCACATGCACCGTGCTCAAGGCCGCAAGTGCTTCGAGTCGTGGGCAATGCGAGGCGAACGCGAGCAGGTTCTTTGTGCCATCGAGATTCACTGCGCGTGCTTCCTCGAGTGACGCAGAGAAACGCGTGTTCGCGGCGGCGTGGACGATCACGGTGGTGCGTTCGAGGATCCTCCGGCTTGATTCGAGTGCCATCCCCAAATCAGGACCCGCGGTTACATCACCTCGCACCGATGTCACCTTGCAAGGCGAGCCCGAATACTCGCTCGCGTGCGTTAGGACGAAGACTGCCTCGACATCCTTCCGGCGGGCGAGCAGTGGAACCAGTTCTTGTCCAATCATGCCCGTCGCACCCGTGACTAGGAGAGTGCGCGTCATCAGTGCTCCAAAACCATGCAGGCCCACCCTGCGCCGAATCCAAAAGTAAATAGAAGCAGTTTGTCACCGTGAGAAAGGCCTCCAGTCTCGATGGCATCCCGCAAGTTGATCCAGTTGTCCGCGGCAATCACATGCCCTATTTTGCTTATGTTGTCGGCGAAGATCTTTTGGCGATCTATTTGGAGCAGGCCAAGCAATATCTCCCAACTGCGCAGCGACACATTGTGGGGAAGTAGGCATGAAATCTCGGACGTATCCAGACGCGCGTCGGCGAGAGTGTCGCGAGTGATGTTCCGCGCTGTGGGAAAATAAGCCGCGGTGATTTCGTTTTTTCGCTCAATTGAATTCCAGTAATATCCTTTCGTGATTTGCCGGTATGCGACGATGCGGTTCTGCTCGCACTTTTTCTCCAGAAGCACGGCGCAAGCGCCATCGGAAACGACGTTGTAGATCATTTCTCGCTTGCACCCCGCAGGCAGCACATCGGCACTCACGCATAGCGCACGGATGGCGTTTTCGTGGGAGAGCAGAAAGTCTCGAGCCAGCGCGACAGCGGCCATCAGGCCCAGGCAGCCGACCTGGCTCACTCCGAAGACTCTTGCTTGAGTCAGCTCCAACTCGTACTGCAATTGTGAAACTGGGTAGTTGAACGCTGACATCGGATCAGTCGTCTCGATGGCATGGCAGACCGGAGTTGCTCCGGCATAGAAGAGCGCGTCGATGCTGGTGCGGTCGATGCCCGTTGCGTTGAGTAGTTTGCTGGTAGCGGCATGCGCGAGAGAATACGGCGATTCCCGGCTCAGCCGTGCGCAACTGAACCCGAATTCGCGCAATTTGGCCGCGGGACTGTCGAGCAGGCCGCGTGCTTCGAGTTCCTCGACAGAAGCCGCGTCCGAACCCAAAACATATTCGATCGCAGAAATGCCAAGGTGCATCAAGTCACTCGCTTGCTAAGAGATGTGCGTCATCGGGCAATCTACATTCCCGACTTCCATGGACTATAGCGTATTGGAGATGCCCCCGAAATGCCGTTGTGACACTTTCCGAAGTGCCATAGGTCTTTAAATCGCACTACGTTGACCGCAATCTTTCCCCGGGATAAGATTCCGGCCTAATGTCGCAGGGGACCTCTATTGTCGGGCAACTTCTGGGTCATTACCGCGTCCTCGAGCAAATTGGAGCGGGCGGAATGGGCATGGTGTTCCGTGCCTCCGACGAGCAACTTGAACGGGATGTAGCCATTAAAGTGCTCCCGCCCGGCATGTTGGCTGACGAGTCAGCCCGAAAGCGCTTTCGCCGCGAGGCCCTCACTCTCGCCAAGTTGAATCACCCCAACATCGGAACCGTTTACGAGTTCGGCAGGCAGGACGAACTGGACTTTCTGGTCATGGAATACGTCGGGGGCGTGCCCGTCGATTCCCGGCTTGCCGGGGGTCCACTCTCGCAAAAAGAGGTGCTCCGCCTGGGATTTCAACTCGCAGACGGGTTGGCGAGTGCGCACGATCAGGGCGTCATTCACCGCGATTTGAAGCCCGCGAACCTGCGTTTGACTCAGGATAATCGACTCAAGATTCTCGATTTCGGATTGGCGCAGTTTATCCAGCCGGAATATGACTTAGGGGTTACGGCGAGCGTTTCCGAGAAACAGGTCAGCGGCACGCTCCCTTATATGCCCCCAGAACAATTGCGCGGTGAAGTGACTGATCAGCGCTCGGATATCTGGTCGGCAGGCGCGGTTCTCTATGAGTTGGCGACGGGACGTCGTCCGTTTACATCCTCGCAGGTTCCGCTTTTGATCGATGGCATTCTGAACAAATCGCCGGAGTCGCCGAGCGTCCTGAATCCCAAAATCTCACCCGGGCTGGAGATGGCGATTCTCAAATGCCTTGATAAAGACCCGGAGCGGCGCTATCAGTCTGCGCGGGAGTTGCGCGTCGACCTTGACCGCTTGACAATGCCGGTTTCCCAGGTCCCGGCTCTGGCTTCAACTCCGACTGCTACTTTCCCACCGGCAAAAGTTCGACTGGCAAAAATGATTGTGGGTGTGGTCTTAGTGGTCACGACTGCAGCGTTTTCGTACCTGTATTTTCGTGGAAGGGCACCTCAAGAGCCCCCCAAGCCGGCGAGCCGGCGCCGTACTGTGGCTGTGCTGAATCTCAAGAATTCCACTTCGCGACCGGAGGTGGCATGGCTTTCCACTGCACTGCCTGAAATGTTGACCACGGAACTTGCGGCCGGCGAGAAGATGCGTACCATCACGGGCGAGCAGGTCGCCCAGATGAAGATGGATCTCTCGCTGCCAGACTCGGACACTTTGTCGCCGCAGACCTTGTCCCAAGTCGGGCATGCGCTGGGGGCAGACCTTGTGGTGCTCGGCTCCTATGTGGATTTGTCAGGAGGGAAACTGCGCGTCGATCTTCACCTGCAAGACGTGGCTGCTGGTGAGACTCTGATCTCAGTTAAGCAGACTGGAGATGAAAACGATCTTTTCGATTTGGTGAGCCGCGCCGGTGCCCAGTTACGAGAGAAGTGCAATGCGGGAGAGTTGAATCCGCAAGACCAGGCTGCGGTTCGAGCGGCGTTGCCATCTACGCCAGAGGCCTCAAAGCTCTATGCGGAGGGCCTGGCAAAACTGCGTGTCAACGATGCTATGGCAGCTCGCGAACTTCTGCAGAGCGCCGTGAAGGCCGACCCGAACCATGCGCTGGCTCACTCTGCGTTGGCCGCGGCCTGGACTCTTCTAGGGTATGACGAGAAGGCGCGTCTGTCCGCGAAGAGTGCGTACGATCTCTCGGCATCGCTCTCCCGCGAAGACCGCTTGCTGACGGAAGCACGCTACCGCGAAACATCGAAGGAGTGGGACAACGCCGCCGAGAGTTACCGTGCGCTGTTCAGGTTTTTCCCCGATAACCTCGAGTATGGTCTGCTGCTCGCCAGGGCTCAAATACTTGGAGGCAAGGGGAAAGAAGCTTTGGCAACGGTGGAAACGCTGCGGCGACTACCACCGCCGGCGGGCAGCGACCCGCGGGTCGAGTTGGCTGCTTCAGACGCCTGGCGGTCGATGGGAGACTTCAAGCAGGGCCAGGCATTCGCCACCCACGCCTCAGAAGAAGCTAAGAACCAGAATGCAAAACTACTTCTCGCCCGCGCCCGTTACCAGCAGGCATCCACCCTCAACAGCCTGGGCGACGCGAATGGCGCCATGGCTGCGGTCGAGGAAGCTGGCCGCATCTACCAGTCGGTGGGTGACCGTTACGGCTTAGCCAGCACGCTGGAGGTAACCGGTCAGGTGCTGGAAAATCGTGGTGACTATCCCGGCGCGCTCGGCAAATTTAAAGACGAGCTTGGCATTGCACACGAAGTCGGAAACCGCAGAGCGGAAGCCTCTGCTCTCAACAACATGGCTCAGGTCCTCGACCAGGAAGGAGACGGGGCCGAAGCCCGGAAAATGTACGAGGACGCGCTCGTCATCTTTCGTGAAGTCAGCGATCAGAACAACTACGCAATGACGCTCATCAGCATTGCCGGACTGATGTTTGACGAAGGCGACCTAAGCGGCGCTAAGAAGACTTACGATCAGGCATTGACACGCTTCCGTGAAATCAATAACCAAAATGGTGTTGCGTTGTCACTTACGGCCATTGCTACGGTGTTGGATCGGCAAGGCGATTCCGCAGGCGCGAAGAAAGCGCTGGAGCAAGCTATGGCCCTTGATCTCTCAGGCGGGCAAACGAATCCTTCCATCGACAAGTTGATTGACCTGGGCGATGCTTTGCAACACCTGGGGGATCTTGCCGGCGCACGCAAGAACTACGAAGAGGCTCTTACTCTCGCCCGCGCTGCCGGGGATAAGAGCGATACAGCATACGCCCTCATAGGTCTCGGAGATCTGGACTTGAAAGCGGCTGATTTCGCGCGGGCGCACAAGGACTACGAAGAATCTCTTGCGCTCCGCAATGAATTGGGGGAGAAGGACAATCTCGCTGCGACCACGGTGGCGATCGCAGGATTGGCTATTGAAGAGGGTCATCCCGGCGCAGCGGAACGGCCTGCTCTTGAAGCGCGCGACCATTTTCACAAGGCGCGCAGGAGCGACGACCAGATTACCGCGACCGTCGCGCTTGTGGGCGCTCTCCTCGGTGGCGGCAAGAACGATGATGCTCTGAAGGAAGTAGTGAAGACTGCTCCGATCGCTGCAAAAAGCCATAATCTGAGTGTGCAGTTGGCATTCGCGGTTGCAAAGGCGCGCGCCGAGGCGTCTTCCCAGAAAATTGATGCCGCCAAGACAATTCTCAAGGAAGCGTTGACCAAGGCGACAAAGTCAGGTTATGTCGGTTACCAGCTTGAATCCCGCTTGGTTTACGAAGAAGTAGAGATGAAGTCAGGAAAGTCTGCGGCCTCTCGTGCCCGCCTGGAGCAATTGCAAAGAGATGCCAAAGAAAACGGATACGAGCTCGTTTCACGCAAGGCTGCCGCGCTCCAGATGTAGCCCGTTTGCGGCAAAAGATCAAATTCTTGCAACCCGAAGCGTTTACTCTTGACATCCCAGTTAGCGAGACCGATACTTCCGCCGCAGACGTAGCGAGCTCCCCCAGCTTGCGCGATACTCTTTTGTCTTCACGTTCGGCGTCATACCAGACGTTAACTTTCGCAAGTCCGGAGAGAACCATGGTTGCCAGAGGTATAAAGGCAGTGCCATTCCTCAGCCTTGTCGTGATAGTGGCTGCTGTTATCTTGGCTTCGCAAACAGCACTAGCCCAGAACTTTATTACCGTCGATTATCCCGGCGCCACGCTGACCGAAGTGCGCCAGATTAACAACAATGGGGTGATGGCGGGGCGACATATTGGTAGCGACAATGTCATCCATGGTTTTGTCCTTCAGAGTGGAGTTTTTACTAACATAGATTTTCCCGGCGCGCAGGCAACCGCACTTTGGGGAATTAACGACAATGGAGATGTTGTAGGGCGCTACTACGACGGCGTCAGAGATCACGGGTTTCTGCTTAGCAACGGCAAATATACGATTATTGACCCACCTACGACGACTGAGACCTATGCGTTAGGAATTAACAACGTGGGTCAGATCGTCGGCTTCTACTTCGATCCCAGTGGGATTGAGCACGGGTTCCTATTGAGCGTTGGCGTCTACACCACCATCGACTTTCCAGGGTCAGTCGCTAACGAAGTTTTGAAAGTTAACAATGTAGGAACGATGGTTGGCATTTACGACAATGCCGACGGTAGCGAACACGGTTTTCTTCTTCAGAACGGAACATTTAGTTCCATCGATTATCCGGGCGCAACCTTCACTGATGCCTATGGGATTAACAATGGCGGACAGATTGTTGGCGGATATGGAAATCCTTCTGCCAATTTAGAACTCGGATTCGAAGATATCAATGGCAGCTTCAGCGCAATCAACTTCGCAGCTGCGGTCGAGGGCTTGGTGGTCGAGGATATCAACGATTCCGGGCAGTTGGTGGGCATATATGTAGACGGTGCGGGAACAGGCCACGGATTCGTCACAGCGAGTGGGCCCTTTGCGTATGCCCCAGTGCGTTCGACGAACTCCGTTGCTGTTTTCGATATCCCATCGACATTCCAGCTGGGGCCCATTTTCGTTGGGTCCGGACCCGTGGGCATTGGGCTCAGCCCGAATGGCAATCTGGCCTATGTGGCCAATTACGATGGCAACTCAGTTTCGGTCATCAATACCACCAACAATTTGGTCGTCGCTACCGTTCCAGTCGGAAGTTCCCCGCTCGGTGTCGCGGTTACTCCGAATGGTTCTTTCGCGTATGTGGCGAATAACTTCTCAAACAATGTGTCGGTGATCAGCACCGCCAGCAATACGGTTGTGGCAACCGTCCCGGTAGGCTCGATCCCCAGCTTCGTCGCGATAACCCCGGACGGCAATTTCGCATATGTAACGAATCAAACATCTAACAGCGTTTCGGTCATCAGCACGGCCAGCAACACGGTGGTTTCGACGATCCCACTCAGCGCGGGTCCGGTGGGCCTGGCCATCACGCCCAATGGGAACTTCGTCTATGCAACTGTTCCGGGGACAAATTCGGTTGCCGTGATGAGTACGGCTAGCAATACCGTGGTCGCCACGATTCCGGTAGGCGCGGCGCCGGTCCGCATATCGATTACTCCGGATGGGTCCATTGCTTACGTCAGCAACCAGAATTCTGGAGACGTGGTTTCGGTTATCGACCTAGCCAGTAACACTGTCATAACCCACGTCCTAGTCGGAGCCACTCCGTATGGTTCCGCGTTAACGCCGGACGGAGCGTTTGATTGGGTTATCGACGCGGGCTCAGGGCAAATCTCGGTGATCTCGACCGCCACGAACACCGTGGCTACTACACTGCCACTCAGTGGTGGCTCCGATATTGCCATCGCCTCGGCCCCTCCGATGCAATCACCGCCAGTTACCCAGCCGCTGAGTCCGACGCAGCCGAATATGTTCAACTTCGGAACGAACAACTACCAAGTGCAGTACCCGGCAGGCACGCAGTTCTCGGGCGTGTACATGACCGTGACGCAGGTCGAAATCACGCAGGCGCAGTTCCAGCAGCGTTTAGCGGGAACGCCATTTGCCAACGCCAGCTGTATTGTCTACGGAGGCGCGGGAGGGAACTGCGTAGATGATCAAGTGACGTGCTCGAGTAGCCCGAGCGGCACGCCGATCATCACCTGCCCGAGTGAAGCGCAGGCCACCATCAATGTCGAGACCGACTTCAGCACGCAGCAAGCGATTGTCAATCCCGCGTACCTGACCACACCCATTGGCCAAAATCAATGGCAAAACATCTTCACCGGATTCGTCGATCCTAAAGTGAAGGGACAGACCAGCGGCTTCTCGGAATTTGTGGCCGTTGACCTGGGCGCGACCAACCCGCAAGGGCTGGCGAAGTTCCAGATTCTCGACCCGCAACTTCCGCGAAACATCGTGTTAGGGCACGGGAGCATTCCGGTGCTCATCCGATTGACGTCGGTAGCCGACGGCAGCCCGATCAGCGACGCGGAGGCGAGTATCTCGGTGGTGATGATCGCGGATGCGAACGGGAATCCGGTTCAGCAAACTGTTCTTTCAGCGATCAACGCCTTTCAACAAGCTGGCCGCAAGGGTCACTACAGATTCAATCTCAACACTTCCGGTTACGGCCTGGGTACGTACGGCGTGACGATCTACGGGAACGCGTTCGCGGCGTATCAAGGACAGTTCAAGATCACGCACGGTCCAAGGTAGGGAGTTGACAGAAGGTTGAAAGAATGGCTCCTCAGGTAGGACTCGAACCTACAACCCTCCGGTTAACAGCCGGATGCTCTGCCATTGAGCTACTGAGGAGTGATAGCACGCTTGGATGCGCGCTGAAACTGTCTCGAAAATCATAACAGAGGCCGCTCCGGATTGGAACCTGACAATGGTTTAGGCCGGTCGCAGCGTGCTAGGCCGATGGAATGACACTCTCCCGTCGCGAAGCTGTTCTGCTAACCTTATCTTCATCGTCTCGTCCACAACAGTTGTGAGGTGTTTATGGTTGGAGGGCTGCGTTTGCTGACTGTTTTCCTGATGCTTATTGTTGGTGTCGTTGCATTGGCTTTGGCGGAAGACTCCCACGGAGGAAGTTCGACCGCTCCCGCTGGCCCCCCGAAGGCAAAGATTGCGCCGGTCGAGGACACGGTGCAAGGCCACAAGATCATCGACCCTTACCGGTACCTTGAAAATCCCAACGATGCCGACACCAAGCTCTATGTCGAGCAGGAACTCGGTTACACTCGCTCCGTTCTCGACCCGCTTCCTGGACGCGACAAGATCAATGCGCGCCTCTCGCAATTGCTGGAGATTGGCACGGTCGGCGTCCCGCAGGTGGGCGGCAAGTATTACTTTCACACTCGCCGAGAAGGCAATCAGAATCAGCCCGTCCTTTATGTACGCGAGGGACTGAACGGCGATGATCGCGTCCTGGTGGATGCGAACAAGATGTCAGCCGACGGAACCGTCGCGCTGGACTGGTGGTATGCGTCGCTGGACGGCAAGTACATCGCCTACGGAACATCAGCCAGCGGATCGGAAGAGAGTACCCTGCATATCGTTGAGAGCGCCACCGGGAAGGTATTGCCCGATGCCATCGACCGCACGCGCTTCGCCAGCGTCGCGTGGCTAAGGGACAGCTCCGCTTTCTATTACACGCGACATCCCAAGAAAGGCGAGGTGCCCGCGGGAGAAGAGGTTTACCACAGCAAGGTTTTCTTCCACCAGATTGGAACTGATCCCGCGAAAGATCCTTACATCTTCGGCGAAGGCCGCAATCCGCAGGACATTCCGAACGTCAATCTTTCTGAAGATGACCGCTGGCTGCTGATTGATGTGGGCGAGGGCTGGACGAAAACTGAAATGTATTTGAAAGACCGCCAGTCCAACGACCCTCCGGTGGAAATCACTAATGGCAAAGATTTTCTCTATGGCGCTGACTTTTTCGAAGGCAAGCTTTACATCACCTCGAATGAGGATGCTCCGCACTATCGCGTGTTCGTGGCCGATGTGACCAATCCGAAGCGCGCGAACTGGAAGGAAATCATACCGCCCACGGATGCCGTATTGCAGAATGCCAACGTTACCGGCGGCAAACTGCTGGTGCAATACGAACACAACGCGACTTCTGAACTGAAGCTATTTAGCCTCGAAGGCAAGAAGCTGGCCGATGTCGCGCTGCCCGCGATCGGAACCGTCTTCTCCGTTTCGGGTCGCTACGACCGCCACGAGATTTTCTTTGGATACCAGTCTTACACCGCGCCGCCATCGATTTACCGAGTCGATTTGACCAGCGTCAAGAGCGATCTCTGGGCCAAAGTCGACGCACCGTCCATTGATCCGTCTGCTTATGACGTGCAGCAGGTCTGGTATTCATCGAAAGACGGAACCAAGATTCCGATGTTTGTCGTCAGCAAAAGGGGAATCGAAAAGAACGGCAAGAATCCCACGCTGCTTACCGGCTACGGCGGGTTCAATATTTCGCTGACGCCGACCTTCAATCGCAGCATGTATCTCTGGATGGAACACGGCGGTATTTATGCGGTCGCCAACTTGCGCGGCGGCGCCGAGTTTGGTGAAGACTGGCATCGCGCCGGCATGCTGGAGAAAAAGCAGAATGTATTCGATGACTTCATCGCTGCCGGCGAATATCTGATCTCGCAGAAATATACGGACCGCGATCACCTCGCCATCTACGGTGGATCCAATGGCGGACTGCTGATGGGAGCGATGATTACGCAACGTCCGGATCTGTACCGTGCCGTCGTGTGCGCCGTGCCGTTGCTCGACATGCTGCGCTATCAGAACTTCCAGATCGCGAAACTTTGGATCCCCGAGTACGGCTCCTCTGAGGATGCCAAGCAGTTTGAGTGGCTCTATGCCTATTCTCCGTACCACCACGTCAAGACAGGGCAGGAGTATCCAGCCATCCTCTTTATGACGGGCGACACAGATACACGTGTCGACCCCATGCACGCCAAAAAAATGGCGGCTCTCATGCAGGCGGAAGCAAAGAATGGAGCCAGCAAGGAGCGGCCGATTCTGCTGCGCATCGAAACCAAAGCCGGTCACGGCCAGGGCAAGCCGGTCACCAAGCAGATCGAAGAGAGCACCGACATGTACTCGTTCCTGTTCTGGCAGTTGGGGGTCAAGCCGTAGCCGGGGGGGAACGCCGTCGCTTCATTCCTGTTCGAGTCATACGAGCCTACCCCCCTACCCCCCTACCCCCGGTATAATGGAATCAAGACTTTAGAGAGAAAATCCTCCAAAGTCCTGAGCCGATTGGGGTTAAAGTTAAAGTCCTCAGAGATAAAGACTTATCGCCGCCGGGTGCGCCGAGAAAAGCCTTTTTGGAGGGCGGTCCTTCGTCATGTGTTTTGTCAGAGAACTGGAGTTCGGCGCGTGGTGCGTCTGTTCCAGAGTCGGGGTTTGATGGCGCTATGTCAAGACCTCGAAAGAGGGTATGACGTTCGACCAAGCTCGGCAACGTATTGACGCGGTTCTATGTGCTGCTCGGGATTCGTTGAACGTGCTCGCCACCGGTTTGAGGAACTCATTCCACTGAGCTTCGGCAAATGCTCTTTTGCGGAAAAATGGCATCCCACTCTTCGAAAAGGGCGAACAACGTGGCACCGCGGGGTTTGAGGTGGGCAAAGATGCGGCCCCGAGGATGTAGCCAGCCGCGCAATCCGGGAATCTCCTGTGCTCCTCCGTGTCCTGTGTGATTAAATGTTCTCGATGTCCAATGATCCCAAAATCCGCGTTTTAGTCGCCAAGCCTGGACTCGACGGCCATGACCGCGGCGCGAAAGTCATTGCCCGCGCGCTCCGCGATGCCGGTATGGAGGTCATCTACACTGGCCTGCGCCAGACGCCGGAGATGATCGTCAATGCATCGTTGCAGGAAGATGTCCAGGTCATCGGGCTGTCGATTCTTTCCGGCGCACACAACGCGATCGTTCCGCGAGTGATGGATCTGCTGAAGCAAAACAAGATGGATGACGTGCTGGTGCTCGTCGGCGGGATCATCCCGGATCAGGATATTGACGGCCTGAAGAAGATTGGCGTGGCGGCGATCTTTCAGCCCGGCACTCCAATGGATGACATCGTAAAGTTCATCCGCGAGCACGTGAAGCCGCAAGGCGTGCCAGCGGTTTAATCCGTTGGCGGACGCAAGCACATTCTTCGAAATCGAGCATGCCGGCCCAGCACGCATCCTACGTTTCGTTTCCCCCGATAGCACGAACCGCCTCACCCGCGCCTGCATCCTGGCGCTGACCGCTGTGCTTGCCGAATTACATGAAGAGCCATGCCCGCTAATCATTACGGGCAATCACCAATTCTTCTCCGTCGGTGCTGACCTGAACGAAATTGCCGCACTCACAGGCCCCGCTGCCTATGAGTTCTCCGCGATGGGACAGACGCTGATGAACTTAATCGCCAACTACCGCGCTCCGGTCATCGCCGCAATCGAAGGACACTGTATGGGTGGAGGCCTTGATCTCGCCCTCGCCTGTCGTCGCAGGATCGCCGCACCCCATGCAGTCTTCGGACATCGCGGCGCGGCTCTCGGTTTGATCACTGGCTGGGGAGGTACGCAGCGTTTGCCGCGCCTGATCGGAAAGGGAAGGGCGCTGGAGCTTTTTATCGCTGCAGAAAAAATCTCAGCCGAACGAGCGATGGAAATCGGACTAGTGGATGCAATCGCCGACGATCCTGTGGCGGAAGCCGTGCGTGGGTGTCAGTCGTAGCGCGGGATGTCGATGCCCACCTAGAGCACCAGTGACCAGTTCAGAAATGCCCACATCCACGCCAGGTTGAGCAAACCGAACGTGGTCACGTAAAAAGCCAACTGGCGGCCACTCCAGTGCTCCGCACAGCTACCAAAGACCAGGAAGGCCGGATAGATAATCAGGAGATAGCGTGCTCCTCCGAGCAGGGGACGTCCGGTGTACATCAGCATTTGCAGAATGACCGCGATGATGAATGCTTTGTCCTCGATCCGCACGCGTCGATACAGGCTCGTGTAGAGAAATACCATCACCATGCCCAGCTTGATTGCCAGCATCGCATCGTGGTCGCTCACAATCAGGTGCAGAACCTCGTTTAAGCCCTTCCACGGTGGGACCATGACCATGCCCTGATAGACCCGGTAACCCTCCACCACCGAAGGCCGACCGGACCACCGCAGCCAACTCCAATAACTGATTAATCCGAGCGGCGTGAGCGTGACCACCAAAGATCTCGCCTGTCGGCTGCGCAGTGCCATCAGCGCCAGCGGGACAAAGACGATCGCTCCGGTAGGCCGCGCAACTCCTGATAGGAGAGCGCACGCGGTTGCCAGTTCCCAACTTGCTGCGCGGCCAAAGACGACGGTCCATACCACCAGGGCAAGTGTCAGCGAATCCGCGTAGCCTGCGAATAAGATGAAACTCGCAGGCCAGACGCACACCAGCAAGAGCATGCGAAGCCTGCCGACTTCCGATAACTCGCCCGCCAGGCGAAGCAATCCACAGAAGGAAAAGAACGCTGCCAGGGTGGAGATCAGAAGTGCCGCAGCGATTGCCGGCATCACGAAGCTCACCAGGTGAATCGCCGCTGGGTATAGCGGATAGAAAACCACCGCCATGGGCCGGTCATAGCCATGCTCCGCGATGCGCAGAAACCATAGCGTATCGAAGCGCTCCCAGATTCCGAGCAGTGAATAATAAAGTCCGTGCGGGGACGGCAAATTCTCGGTGAGCGCATTGGTGCGAATCGTGGCCGGATCGGGATGCAGGAACGGCACGAACGCCGCTGCCACAGCAGCATAAAAAACGCGCATCCCTACGGCCATCGCAAGCGCGACTTGCCAATCGGGCCGGGATGCGAACTTGCGCTGCATGGCCACGATTGTAGCCTGCGACCTTCATACACCGAGGAAACCCGCGAAGCCCTGAACCACCGAGGACACGGACGATCGCGAACGTCGTTGATCACGAGCGTTGGCTCACGATCCCGCAGATTGCTCCCCGTCCGTCTGGTCGACACGTCGCTGGTATTCCTTCCGCTGATATATTAAGTAGTTTCGAAGTGTGCCCTCATGAGCGAACGCGATTCCACGGCCCTTTCCATCAATAACGTGCTGCCCACGAAAATTGACGCCAGCTCTCTCCGTTTTGAGTCAAACATGCGCTCGCTCGCCGACCTTGTCGCTCAAGTTCGCAACGAGGAAGAAAAGATTCGCGAAGGTGGAGGCCCTAAGGCGATCGAAAGCCAGCACGGCAAGTCGCGACTCACCGCCCGCGAGCGGATCAATCTTCTTGCCGACCCAGGTTCGTTCTTCGAACTGGGGCTCTACGCCGCCCACAAGATGTACGAAGAGTGGGGAGGCGCTCCCGCGGCCGGCGTGATTACCGGACTCGCCCGCATCCACACCCGAATGGTCATGCTCATCGTGAACGACGCGACGGTAAAAGCGGGCGCGTTTTTTCCGATGACCTCGAAGAAAGTCATCCGCGCGCAAAACATTGCCATTGAGAATCGAATTCCGACGATCTATCTCGTCGATTCAGCGGGCGTTTTTCTCCCGTTGCAGGAAGATGTCTTCCCCGACACTGACGATTTCGGCCGCGTCTTTCGCAACAATGCGGTCATGTCGGCGATGGGCATTCCGCAGATTGCTGCCATCATGGGCATGTGCGTGGCTGGCGGTGGATATCTTCCAGTAATGTGCGACCACGTCCTCATGACCGACGGCAGCGGCCTATTCCTCGCCGGACCTGCGCTGGTGCAGGCCGCCATCGGCCAGAAAGTTTCGGCCGAGGAATTGGGGGGAGCGGCCATGCACTCCGCCATCAGCGGCACTGTCGATTTCCGCGAGCCTAACGATGAAGCTTGTCTCGCCCGTATCCGCTCACTCATCGAGAAATGGGGATACCGCCGACAGTCGCTCTGGGATCGCAAGCAGCCGGTCGATCCGGCGCACTCCGCCGAAGAAATCTACGGCGCGTACGATGCCTCGCCGGCGCGTCCCTACGATATGAAGGAAATTTTGGCGCGGGTGGTGGATGAAAGCAGATTCGACGAGTACAAGCCCGAGTACGGCAAGACCGTGATCTGCGGCTACGCGCGCATCGGAGGCTTCGCTGTCGGCATTGTCGCGAACCAGAAGCTGCACGCACAGGCGACGGATCACGAAGGCCACAAACGCGTGGAGTTCGGCGGCGTCATCTACACCGAATCGGCCGAAAAAGCCGCCCGCTTCATCATGGACTGCAACCAGAACCTGATTCCGCTGATTTTTTTCCATGACGTCAACGGCTTCATGGTTGGCCGCGACGCCGAGTGGAGCGGGATTATCAAGGCCGGAGCGAAGATGGTGAATGCGGTGTCCAATTCGGTTGTGCCGAAGATCACCGTGATCGTCGGCGGTTCTTTTGGCGCCGGACACTATGCAATGTGCGGCAAGGCATTCGATCCACGGTTCGTCTTTGCGTGGCCCACAGCGAAATATGCAGTCATGAGCGGGGAGGCCGCTGCCGGCACGCTGGTGGAGATCAAAGTAAAGCAACTGGAGCGCAGCGGCAAAAAATTGAGTGACGAAGAGAAAAAAGAACTGTTCGACTCAACGAAGAAGACGTACGACGAGCAAACGGATCCCCGATACGGCGCTGCGCGTTTGTGGATTGACAAGATCATCGATCCGATGGAAACGAGGCAGGCGATCACTCAGGCGCTCGAGGCGGCATCGCTGAATCCGGAAGTTCCGGAGTTTAAGGTGGGAGTGCTGCAAACGTGATTCAATTCCAAGGATCGACGTCGAAAGGCACGATGGGCGAATGCTGAGCACCCGAAGTAAGATACTGATCACAATCGCCTGTTTCGCAGTTCTTGTTTTCTTATGGGGATATATAGAGAACGCCACTTCTTGGCAAAATGAGTTCGTGCAGGATTGGTATGCTGATTGGATTCTTCTCGCCGGGTTGATTGCTATTACCGCGCTTTCGGTAACGCTCGACGTACGACGCCACCGGTGAGTGACAAGCAAGACATCGTGGTGCTCAGATTACGGAAGATTGCCAGCAACAACAGTCAGAAGCTCCCGGCCGTGTGCCAATGAAAGATGACTCCGTCAAATTGATCGAATGCCCACGCGATGCCTGGCAAGGCCTCAAAGGCCAGATCCCTGCCGATCTCAAGACGAACTATCTGCAAGCTCTAATCTCTGCAGGTTTTAAGCACATCGACGCGGCGAGCTTCGTCTCTCCCAACGCTGTTCCGCAGATGGCCGACTCCGAGGAGGTTCTGAAAGAACTCGACCCGCCCGACGACGTGGAAATCATCGGCATCGTGGTCAACGAAAAGGGAGCGCAGCGGGCGGTTGCGACTAACGCCGTGCGAACGGTCGGCTTCCCGTACTCGATCTCGCCGACATTTCTGCAGAACAATCAACGCCAGTCACTGGAAGACGCCATCGAAGAGCTGGAAAAGATCGAGAAGACTGCCGACGACGCCGGACTCGGTACCGTCGTCTACATCTCGATGGCGTTCGGGAATCCCTATGGAGACTACTGGAGCGTCGACGAAGTCGTGGCCGCCGTGGCCTTGCTCGAAGCGCAAGAAATCCGCACGATTTCCCTGGCCGATACAGTCGGACTGGCGTCCCCCGAAAAAATAAAAGAGGTTGCCTCGGCGGTGATTGCCGAATACGGATACCTCGAAATCGGAGTTCACCTGCACAGCCGTCCCGAAGACGCCGGCGGCAAGGTCATTGCAGCCTACGACGCGGGTTGTCGGCGTTTCGATTCCGCCATCGGCGGCCTGGGCGGATGTCCGTTCGCGCAAGATGCGTTGGTGGGAAACATCGCCACGGAGACCGTAATCGAAGCGCTGCGCAACCACGGAGCGCAACTACCTGCGCTTAAATCGCTGGATGCTCTCGTACGAGCAAGCGCAGAAATCGGCGCCAGGTACAAGAGTTCGTCAGCGGACTGATCACTGAGAATTGTATGACTTACAAAACCGTTCAACTCGCATTCGATTCCGTCGTCGCGACGCTCACGCTCAACCGTCCCGACAAGCGCAACGCGATCAGCTATGAACTGATTGACGATCTAATCCATGCTCTGGAAGAAGTCCGAAACTCCACCGCCCAGATCCTCATTCTGACTGGTGCGGGGAAGGCCTTTTGCTCCGGCATGGATCTCGACAATCTGAAATCGCTGATCGGCCGAACGCCAGAGCAAAATCTAGAAGACTCGCGGACCATGGTTAGCCTGTTCCGTTCGCTCTACGAATTTCCCAAGCCAACCATTGCTGCGGTGAACGGCGCTGCTGTCGCGGGAGGGACCGGTCTTGCATTACTGTGTGACTTCACGCTCGCTGTGCCGGAAGCCAAGTTCGGCTACACAGAAGTTCGGATCGGATTCGTGCCGGCCATCGTCTCGACGTTTCTTCTGAGGCAGGTCGGTGAAAAGATCGCTCGCGATCTGCTTCTGACCGGACGCATCTTCGACGCCGCTGAGGGACAGAAGCTTGGCCTGATCAATGAAGTCGTCGCGGCCGAAAAACTGCTCGATCGCGCCCGAGAATTAGCAGCACAGCTTGCCGAAAACAGCCCGCTATCGCTCTTCCATACCAAGCGACTGCTCACCGACCACGCCCGGGCCGAACTCGATGGCCAGGTTGAATCGGCGATCCGGGAAAATGCCGGCATCCGCGAGAGCGCCGATTTCCGCGAAGGCATCACGTCGTTCCTCGAAAAGCGCAAACCAAAGTGGACAGGCCAATGAGCCAGCGCGCCGCCTTTGTCAATGAAACACGCATCCGCGTTCGCTACGCCGAAACCGATCAGATGGGTGTCGTCTATCATTCGAATCATTTCATCTGGTTTGAGGTGGGACGCGTCGAACTCCTCCGGCAGTTCGGTTTTTCTTATAAAGAAATGGAAAAAGAAGATGACTGCTTCATCGCCGTCGTCGACGCTAGCTGCCGCTATCGTGCTCCCGTGCATTATGATGACGAGGTTGTTGTGCGGACGTACCTGAAACATGTGCGTGAGAAGATGATCCACTTCGGCTATGAGCTGCGAAGAGCAGACGACGGCAAGTTGCTCGCCGAAGGGGAAACGACCCATATCGTGGCTAATTCAAGAATGAAGCCGCGCGTTCTGCCGGAGAGATACTTGAAAGTGTTTCGGTCTGCGGTGGGCAGCCTCTAAGAGGGGCGCATAGATCGAGCTCTTGTGTGGCATTACTGAAGATGCCCTGATACGAAACAGGCCGCACTAACTGAGAACTGAGAACCGACAACTGAGAACGATATTGAAAGCCCTTCACATCAACGGAAACGATCTCACTCTGGAAGCCGTCCGCGAAGTAGCGCGTTTCAGCCCCCGTCTGCCTGTCCTGCTCGACCCCGATGCCCGCGAAGCCGTCGATCGCGCTCGCGCGGTAGTCGACGCATTGGTGGCCGCTAACAAGATTTCATACGCCATCACCACCGGCGTGGGCAAACTGAGCGACGTACACATCGTCGGCGAGCAAGTCCGTGAGTTGCAGGTCAATCTCGTGCGATCGCATGCCGTTGGTGTCGGAGATCCGCTCTCGATTCCCGACGTGCGCGCCATGATGCTCCTGCGCGCCAATTCGCTATCGAAGGGCAACTCCGGAGTGCGCGCCGTCACCATCGACACGATCTGCGAGATGCTCAATCGCGGCGTGACGCCGATGGTTCCGTCGCAAGGCAGCGTTGGAGCGAGCGGCGATCTCGCACCTCTTGCACATCTGGCGCTGGCGCTAATTGGCGAGGGCGAGTGCTTTGACGAGAAGGGCACGCGCATGACGAGTGCAGAAGCACTCAAGCACTCGCAAATCAAGCCACTGCTGCTGGAAGCAAAAGAGGCGGTTTCGCTGATTAACGGCACCCAAGCCATGCTCGCGATCGGCACTCTGATGCTCCTGGATGCCGAGACTCTCGTCGACACAGCGGACGTCCTTGGCGCGATGGCGTGCGATGCTCTCAAAGGAACGAACGTCGCGTTTGACGAGCGCATTCAAAAGGCGCGACCGCATGCCGGACAAGTCAAGACGGCTGCCAACCTGCGGCGTCTGCTCGAACAGAGCGAAATTCGCGAGTCGCATCGCGATTGCGGCCGCGTACAAGATGCCTATTCGCTGCGCTGCATCCCGCAGGTGCATGGCGCGGTGCGCGACACGCTCGCTCATTGCCGCCGGGTATTCGAAACGGAAACGAACTCGGCCGTCGACAACCCGCTGGTGTTCGTGAAAAATCCGAAGGCGATGGACGGCGAGGGCGACGTGCTTTCGGGCGGGAATTTTCACGGCGAACCTCTCGCTTTCGCTCTCGATTTTCTCGCCATCGCGCTCAGCGCGCTCGCGGGCATCAGCGAACGGCGGCTCGAGCGGATGGTGAATCCCGCTCTGAGTGAAGGTTTGCCGCCATTCCTCGCACCGGGCGCAGGAATGAACTCGGGTTTCATGATGCCGCAAGTGACGGCCGCCGCCCTGGTCAGCGAGAACAAGGTGCTGGCCCATCCCGCGTCGGTCGATTCCATTACGACGTCCGGAAACAAGGAAGACTTCGTATCGATGGGCATGACCGCGGCCAACAAATTGAAAAAAATCGTCGAGAACACCCGCAACACGTTGGCGATTGAGGCCATGGCGTCAGCGCAGGCGATCGACTTCCTCTCGCCGCTCAAGACTTCCAAACCGCTGCAGCAGGCGCACGCGGCGATCCGCGCCGTGTGCCCGACCATGGACAAGGATCGCGTGATGTACCAGGATTTCGCGCGCATTGCGCAGCTGATCGCGAGCGGCAAGCTGGCGGAAATCCTGCACTAGCAACACCGAGTTCAACCACCGAAAGGCACCCTCAGTTGTGTGAAAAATCTGCGCATGAAGTGACATTTGCTGCGCTTCGCGCGATTAGCGAATTATTGTTTACACCTGCGAACTGATGCTTTAGACTCGCCCAGCCTCGCGCTTCCTCCCCCGAGGCGCGGCCATTCCCTTTTCATCGCACTCGGTAACTGCGACGATAGCGCAGTCGCGATGAACGTTCCTGAATCGGCCGATACGTACAACAAAGAAATTCCTATAAGGACTCAATTATGTCGACGGTGCGTCGTGGGAGTGTTCGCCTGGCATCACTAGCGCTGATCTTCCTTAGTCTCAATTTGAGTGTAGTGGCCTTGGGACAGATCGCTGTGACTACTTATCACTATGACAACTACCGCACGGGCTGGAATCAAAATGAATCGGTGCTGACGCCTGCCAACGTGAAAGCCGGATCCTTCGGACTGTTGAAGAGCATCCACGTCGATGATCAGGTGGACGCTCAGCCGCTGATCGTGCCCGGAGTAGTGATTACAGCCGGAAAATATAAGGGAACGCACGATGTAGTTTATGTGATGACGGAAAATAACACCGTCTATGCCATCGATACTCACAGCGAAATAGTCCTATTGAAGCCCAACTTCGGCCAGCCGATCGGTCTGCCGCTCGGATGCGGAAACAATGGCCCGAATGTCGGCATCACCTCGACACCCGTGATCGACCTGAGCAGCAACACTCTGTACGTAATGGTTTACACCCGGGGTTCGAAAGCTGTGCCCATCTATCAGCTGCATGCTCTCGACCTCGGGAGTTTGACCGACAAGGTCCCTCCGCAGACAGTGGCGGCATCGCACACGCTCAGTGATGGCACTACCTTCACGTTCAATGCCACCTACCAGCGGCAACGGCCGGGACTGCTCCTCGCAAATGGCAGCATTTATGCGGGATTTGGCAGCTTCTGCGACTTTGGAGCAAATCTGTCGCGCGGCTGGCTCCTGGGATGGACCGCCGGATCGCTCGCGCCCTTTCCCTCAAACCAGATTTTCGACATGCAGGCAAGTTCGCCGGACAGTTTTTTCCTTTCGTCGATCTGGATGTCCGGATACGGACTGGCGGCGGATGACCAGGGCAACATCCTCTTCGTCACCGGAAACTCGGATTACTCGGGGACAACGTATGACGGTGTTACCAACATTCAGGAAAGCGTCGTGAAAGTTTCTTCCACGCTTACGGATGTGATCGACGTGTTTACTCCCAGCAATCAATCGATCCTAGATCAGTACGACGCCGATTTCGGCTCGGGTGGTGTAATGGTCCTCCCCGATCAGCCGGGTGCCGCTCCCCACATCGCTGCCGCCGCCGGCAAAGACGGAAACATGTACGTCATGAATGAAGACAACCTTGGCGGATACAACCCGAACCAGAACAATGTGCTGGGAACATATTCGGTGGGCGGCTGTTGGTGCGGCCAATCCTATTTCGTCGACGCCGATGGTATTGCACGCATCGTCAGCAGTGGCGGCAGCGTGGCCGGAGTCTGGAAGTTGCAGACATCTCCAAGTTACGCGCTAACGCTGGCGACGGTATCGCCATCTCTAGGTGGCGTGCAGGATCCGGGATTTTTCACGACAATTTCTTCGAACGGTACCACCAACGCGATCATCTGGGCTCTCTCGCGACCGATCAATACGTCCCCCGCGCCAATTCGACTGTTTGCGTTCAATCCGGATTCGGGGACAGGCACGATGAAACAACTGTTTCGTGGAACCGCCGGTCTGTGGCCGAATTTGGGCGGGAATTCGAACCTGGTTCCGGTTGTGGCCAATGGAAAGGTCTTTGTTGCTAGCCACATGCAATTGAAGATTTTCGGCCTGCTCGGCGTGCCGCCGAAACCAAGTTCCGCGAAGAAGAAGTAAGAGATGGCAGCACAATCAGTTCAAGCGGACCGCGCCGCCGATCCATCCAACCCCAGTTCACCCGCGATCGGCTTCATCGCGTCGATGCAGAATGCGATGTGGCTTTCGAGGTCGACGCCAAGATCGGCGGCTCCGCTTACAATGTCTTCGCGGTGGACGCTTCGGGCGAATGCTTTGTCCTTCATCTTCTTGCGGACGGACGGCGCTTCAACCTCGACCAATGACTTCCCTGGCTTGACGAGCGCACAAGCAGTGATGAACCCGGCGAGTTCGTCACAGGCAAACAGGGTTTTTTCCATGGGCGACACTCGTGCCACGCCCGAGTACTCCGCGTGCGACATGATCGCGCGGCGCACTTCCTCCGAATATCCCCGCGCTTTCAGAATCTCGGAGCCCTTGTACGGGTGCTCCTCGGCCGTCGGATACTTTTCATAATCGAAGTCGTGCAGAAGGCCGACCATTCCCCACAATTCTTCATCCGCTCCCGCTTTGCGAGCGTAAGCACGCATGCATGCTTCGACCGCGAGCGCATGTTTTCGAAGACTTTCTGATTGAGTGAACTCAGTTAGTAAACACCAGGCTGATTCGCGTTGATCCATCGTTTCTTCCTGTTTTCCTTCTGATTTCCGCCGCTTGCCGATGCGGCGTTATGCATATCTTCCTGTCGCTGCACACTTTTGTCTTGACTTCCACAGGTCCGATCCAGCAGATTACACGCTAGTTGGCTTTGAGAGTAGCCCCCGCTCTGGCACTCGCAAAACCTGAATGGCCACTACATTAACGCCCGTGGACTCACGGGAAGTTGTTCGCTGTGACCGTTGTCTTCTCGTGCAATTCCGCACATCAAATAGCCTCTGCCGCCGTTGTCATCTTTCATTGGATGAGGACGAAGCGGAGATTGCTGCCATGACGCCGGTGCCGGAAGTGATGCCGGTGAATATCAATTCTAACGGGCGCGGCCACTTGAAACTGGCGCACTCAATCCGGTCGCTGCGCTTGCGGAACGGTTTGAGTCAGCGGCAACTCGCGCTGCGCATGTCGGTTCCCCGCACCTACGTCTCCAAGATCGAAAACGAAAAAGCAACGCCGACACTTTCTTCGCTGGAACGGTTGGCCCGGGCGCTCGAGGTTAGTGTGCCCGATTTGCTTTCCGGCGGAGAACGGAACCGGCAGGAAGAAGTTCGCGAGTTGATGGAAGATCACTTCGTCGCTGAGGTTTTGCCGTATTTGTCGCAACTGAACGGGATGCAAATGTCGAGCATTCTGGCCCAGGTACGCGATTTGACGGTACGGCCGCGACGCAGCGCGTAACGTCGACAACTTCTGGTAGCGCGAGAGCATCGTAATAGTCGCGCCGATGAACGAGCGTGGAAGTTATTTTAGGTTTTATCCGGGCACACAACCAACTGGACAGCCGGAGTCTTCGGACTCCGGCTTTTTTTATTCGCGCCGCAAACTTATGCGCTGAAAGCGGATAAGAAGATGCACAACATTGCACAACCCAAGCCCTGATGCGCAACAGTTTGCACGCACCTTAAAAAATCCGCGGCGAAGCTCCGCTTTCCTCTTGACCCTTATAGTCGAACGGGTTAACCTCGCCCCACTCCCCGAAAGCTGAGGGGATAACCTTCAGCGAAGATCCCATTGGTGAACAGGAAAACCTCAATGAAAATTTCTCGCTTCTGTGCGGTAGCTCTGCTTCTCGTACTAGGTTCGGCGATGGCTTTCGCCGACAGTATGACGGATCCAAAAATCATTATTCACGGCATTAACGGTGGCAATGGTCCTTTGAGTTGCGGACGCCAGGGATGCCAGAACGTTGGGATCAATTTTTCCTTCAACGTTCCAAAAGGTGGATCGGGCACCTTGTTCTTCACCAACGCCAGCGGAAAGAACTGGACCTCGCTCTCACTAGTCGAGAGCGGCGTTCCGGCAGCTGACATCAGCTGCAAGCAAACTCTGTTCGTGAATTGCTCGGTGCAGACGCTGAAAAACGGCTCTGTGGAAATTCTTCTGTCGGGCGTCAAGAGCGGACTCAATCCCCAGACCGGGATCTTGGCTGGCCAGAGTTTCTCGATTACGTTTGCGTGCGTAGCCCAGAGCTGCTGGCCTGGCGGCACCGGATTTACCGCACACGCCGGAACAGCTCCTGAGCCCGGAACGGTAGCCTTAATGGTGACCGGAATCGGCGCGCTGGTTTCGCGCCGTAAGATGTGGAAGAGCCGCCTAAAAGCCTAGGGGCTTTTTTTCGAGAACTGTTTCACCAATTGTGCGAACTGCGGCAGGGCCTGGAGCTTCTCAAGCTCGGGATCGTTCCAGGCCTCCTGCGCCGCGTATCCCTTCTCCAAGGCCAACTTCAAAGACTTCAATGCTTCTTCCGGTTTTCCGATCAGCGCCTTCACCTGCGCTTCCGAATACATCAACTGCACATCGTCCGGACTGATCGCGCGGGCCTGGTCGGTGTATTGCACGGCATTGATCGCGTCGCCCTTCTTGGCGTACAGCAGCCCGAGATCGCCCATGATTCCGGCCGAATGCGGGTTCACCTGCAATTCCTGGAAGGCAAGGGAAATCGCCTTCCCGTACGCGGCTGCCGCTTGGTCGGAATGACCAGACCACCGGTAACAGTCGCCGAGATTTCCCAAGAGCTGCTCATCGTTGGGTGTCATGGCCACCGCTTTTTCATACATCTTGGTGGCTTGGTCATAGTTCTTCAGGAAAAAGTACGCGGTACCGATGTTGGAATACGTCGGAGCATCCGGAGCCAGCGCCAGAGCCTTCTGATATTGGGCGATAGCTTCGCTCCATTTACCTTCCCGCAAATAGACGGACCCTATCCCTTCGTAGCCCATTGGGCTGTCAGGGGCGATCTCAATAACTTTCTGATATTCCGGCAGGGCCTTCGCCGTGTCACCCAATCCGAAATAGGCGTTCCCCAGGCTGATGTGGTTTGACCAGTTGTAAGCGTTCGCAGCCACGGCTTTTTGGAACGCTGCGATAGCATCCTCACTTTGACCGTTATGGCTATACGCGTCTCCCAGATTTCGATAGGCTTCATCCGAATTGGGAGCTAGCTCCAGTGCCTTTTTCAACTCGGTTACGGCCTGCGTATTCTTGCCGGTCGTAGCGTATACACTGCCGAGAGAGAGATGAACTTCCGGGAGATTGTTGGAGAGTTGCTCGGCGGTTTGCGCGGCCAGAGTTGCTTTTTGCGCCCAGAGGCTCTCCTTCGTCTCACCGTACATGCGGATGCTCGAGTCAGCCAGGCCGGTATAAGCAAGTGCAAATTTCGGATCCTTCTCCAGCGCCTGCTCAAATAGCCCCACTGCCTGCCGATAGGCGTCTTGGCTATGGCCGTTGCGCAACGTATTTCGCCCTTGCAGATAGAGGTCGTATGCCTTGACGTTTTCCGTCGGGTGCGCGCCGACACGGGCTTGCTCCTCGTCGGTCGGCTTCAGAGCCAGAGCCGAGGCCACGGTGCCATAAATCTGGTCTTCGAGAGTGAGCACGTCGCCAGGCGCTCCGGGGAACTCGCCGCTCCACAGGCGTTTTCCGGTAGAGGCATCGTCGAGACTCAACGTGACGCGGAGCTTGTCGCTATTACCCTGCACGCTGCCTTGCAACACCAGATTGACGCCTAGTTCGCGCGCCAGTTTGGAAAGCGGCAAGTCCTTCGCCGCCACCTTCTCCACCTCGTCGGCGGACGCAAGGTGAATCTCCTTCAACTGAAACAGCTTCGCGGCTAGTGCTTCTTGAATGCCGTCTCCGACGTAGCCGAGCGCCTTCTGATCCCCGACAATCTTCAGCGGGAGAATCGCAACATATTTGCCTTGCTTGAGCGAGGGTATTCCTTGGGCGATTTCGCCGCCTGAAGTGGCTCCGCGATTTAACACTGTGCGTCCGGCAAAGATCGCCAGCACAACCATGAGCACGGCACCCGAAATCCACATCCAGCTCTTGCCGGGAAGATCCAGACTGAAACGCGACTTGTGTACGATCGGGTGCGAAATCATCTTCGACAGCGCTTCGGCGCTGATGTTGGGATTCGCCTCCCAGGTCGTCAACTGCTGCAGCAATTCCACGGCGGAGTGGTAGCGGTTAGCGGGTTCTCGCTCCAGGCAGCGGCTCACGATCGCGCTCAGTGAACGAGGCACGGAGGCTTCAACGTCCGATACGGAGCGGGCATCTTCTCGCGTCCTCTTCATCAGACTTGCGATGGCGGTATCAGCCTCGTAAGGAGCTTTTCCCGTGAGCAGTTCGTAGAAGATCAGACCTACGCTGAAAATGTCGGAGCGCTGGTCGAGCGTGCTGCCCATCGCCTGCTCGGGAGACATGTATTCGAGCGTGCCGACCAGTGCGCCGGTCTGCGTCAGTCCGGAATCACCCAGCGAGCGGGCCAGTCCGAAGTCCATCACCACGATGCGGCCGTGCCGGTCGCGCATAATGTTCTGTGGCTTCAGGTCGCGATGGATTACGCCTTCGGTATGAGCGGAGTCGAGTGCGCGGCAGACTTGCTCGACTACGGAAATGGCTTCCTTCGGAGTAAATTTCCCATCACGGCGCAAAATTGTGCGCAAATCCTCGCCGTCGACATACTCCATGCTGATGAAACGGATACCCTCCGCTTCGCCCAGGTCGAAGATGCGAACGACATTCTTATGCGTAATGTTGCGTGAGAGAATTAATTCCTGCTTAAATCGCAGCAAGATTGCGGGGTCCGTAGCCAGCTCGGGACGGATGACCTTGAGTGCGATCAGACGGTCGAGTTCACGATCGCGGGCTTTGTAGACAGCGCCCATGCCGCCCTGCCCAAGCACGCCCATAATTTCGTAACGTCCGCCGAAAACCACTCCCGGCTGCAGGCCTTGAAAAGCGCTGATGCCACTGACGGCAGACAGCGATGGTGGAGCGCCGCGCACGTAGGGAAGGGCCGCGGTTGCGCCGGGAATTCCCACCCCATGCGGTAGCGTAGGGGCGTCAGAAACGGGGGCGTTGGATAAGGGTGGTGGCGTTAGCGCAGCGACGACATCCTCGGGCAAGCGGGTACCCGGAAGCGTCGGGCTATCGGAATCGTTGCCCCTGTCGTCGCGCTCATCCATGGACGTTGCTCGAGATCGGGAGGGCCAGCGGGGGAGCGCGCCTCGACCCACGACCAAGGCAGCGTTCGCCTGAGGTTGTCGAGGGGAATTCGAGAACCTAGCACTCCGATATTTCCCACCGAGTATACCCCGGAACCAGTTCTTGTGAAAGCCGGGGTGCTCCCTTCTAAAACATAGTGATATTTGGGCCTTTACCGTTTCAGAAGGCTGAAAAAGGGGATAATCCGGGTCGCGGATTGTACCCCTCCAAAGGCGTACGACTTCGGCGATATACTCTCGGCCTCATTCTTGGTGTGTCATAGAACAGAAGGGACCCATGGCCGAAGACGCTACGATCGCGCTGTTGCAGGAAATTCGCGACCTGCAGAAACAACAACTGGAACAGCTCCGGACGTCGGTCGCGAATCAGCAGCAATCGCTGGCCAATCAGCAGCAGTCGCTAAGTGTCCAGCAACAAGTCGTGGAACGGCAGAGGATGCTGACGCAACGAGCGAGCCGGCTCTGGATCTTCGTTTTCCTGGGTATGTTCTTGTTGTTGTTTCTGCAATTCTTTCCGATTTTCTTCCGGCTTTTGCTGGGCCGCTCGATATATCGATGAACTGGATTTCTCCAATCCAACCGGTCGGTTCGAGCATTTCGTTCTATGCCACTGGCCATGCTTAAATGACAAGTTGGGCGCCAATTTTTGCGTCAACCCCGCGCGGCCTCCAACTCACGACTTCAGAAAGAGAATGAATGTTATCTCCCGCTTCTTGCAGAGAAGCAGGGAAGACTAGGCGGAAATTTTGGACTTCCAGTTAAACGAAGAGCAACTGCACCTCAAGAAGAGTGTGCGCGAGTTTGCGGAGCGCGAGATCGCACCGAACGTCATGAAGTGGGATGAAGCCTGCGAATTCCCACTGGCCACGATCAAGGAACTGGGCAAGCTGGGCTTGCTGGGCATGATCTTTCCGCCCGAATATGGCGGCGCTGGCATGGGCTACGTGGAATACGTCACTGCCATAGCGGAGCTTTCTCGCGTCGATGGATCGGTCGGCATCATCGTAGCCGCGCATACCTCGCTGTGCTCGAACCATATTTTCCTGGCGGGAAACGAGGCACAGAAGAAGAAGTACGTCCCGAAACTTGCGACCGGCGAGTTTATCGGAGCCTGGGGCCTGACTGAGCCGTCTTCCGGATCGGACGCGGGCAGCGCGCGCATGACGGCTGCTCGGGCCAAGGGAGGATGGGTTCTCAACGGCACGAAGACGTTCATCACGAACGGCCATTATGCGGATGTATTAGTCGTCCTCGCGGTGACCGATCGCGCTGCGCATACCCACGGACTCTCCGCCTTCGCCGTCGACAAAGGCGCCAAGGGATTTCGGCCCGGGAAAAAGAGAACAAGCTGGGCCTGCGCGCCAGCGACACCGCCGAACTCATTTTCGAAGACTGCTTCGTGCCCGACGAAAGCCTGCTGGGCAAAGAAGGCGGAGGCTTTATCGATGCCATGCGCGTGCTCGATGGCGGGCGCATTTCGATCGCGGCGCTCTCGCTCGGCATGGCCGAAGGCGCTTATGGTGCGGCGCTGAAGTATTCCAAGGAACGCCAGCAGTTCGGGAAACCCATTTCCGACTTTCAGGCGATCCAGTGGAAACTGGCCGACATGGCGACCGAAATCGAGGCGGCCAGGCTGCTCACCCTGCGCGCTGCAGCCATGAAAGATGCGGGCATGAAAACGACGCTCGAATCCTCCATGGCCAAGCTCTACGCGAGCGAGGTTGCGGTGAAGTGCGCCAATGAAGGGGTCCAGATTCACGGTGGTTATGGCTTCATCAAGGATTATCCTGCGGAAAAGTTTTACCGCGACGTGAAGCTGTGCACGATCGGCGAAGGGACGAGTGAAATCCAGCGGCTGGTGATTGCGCGGCAACTGCTCAGGGACTAAACATCGATTTGAGCAAATCATCCGAGTGTGCGGTAAGGTGTGCGATTCGAGTGACCCCTCGTTAATCGATCTTTTGGAATCAGAGACTTAGAGCGGCTTTTCCGCTAGATCTTTGAGGAATAAGGACTTAGCCGTAAGATATTTATTCGTCAATAACTTAGAGTGTTTCTCCAGCTGCGTCCGTTTTCTCCTCGGGCGTGTGCGCTCCAATTGCGCTGCCCCTGTTGAAGCGCTAGAGTTCTTCCCATGATCAACGGGGCGCACGTCATCGTTTACAGCAAGGACCCGGAAGCCGACCGCATTTTCTTTCGCGATGTTCTCAAATTTCCCGCCGTCGACGCAGGGCGCGGCTGGCTGATTTTTGCGCTGCCGCCCGCGGAAGCCGCGTTTCATCCTGCCGAGAAGAACGACCAGCACGAACTGTACTTCATGTGCGATGACCTGAATGCGACGATGGAATCGCTGGGAGGGCAGAAGGTGGAATGCGGCCCGGTGACGCAAGAGCGCTGGGGCAGTTTGACGACGATCTCCCTGCCCGGAGGTGGGAAGGTCGGCCTCTACCAACCCAAGCACCCGACGGCGACCGGGGGCTGACCTTTATCTCTCGAGTGAGGCCGCGTTGCTTTACACTCGTAATTTGGATTCTGTCTCGCAATCGCTAATCGACCGCCTTCGCTCCGGCGACCTCCGCGCCCTGGCGCGGGCCATCTCCATCGTCGAGAGCCGCGCCCCAGGCTGGGCCGATCTTCTCAAGTCTCTCTTTCCGCATACGGGCAAAGCTCGCGTGCTCGGACTTACCGGAGCCCCCGGAGCCGGCAAAAGCACTCTGGTTGATCAGCTTGCCAAACACTATCGCAAAGCAAATCGGACGATCGGCATTATCGCTGTTGACCCGACCAGTCCTTATACCGGCGGAGCGATCCTTGGCGACCGAATTCGCATGCAGGATCACTACTCCGACGCCGGCATTTACATCCGCAGCATGGCCACGCGTGGCTCGCTCGGAGGACTTGCGCGAGCCACTGCCGATGCCGCCACAGTTCTGGATGCCTCCGGTCGCGACCTGGTCATGATTGAGACGGTTGGCGTCGGACAGGATGAGGTCGACATTATGCGTCTGGCCGATGTCACCATCGTCATCCTCGTGCCAGGCATGGGCGATGATGTGCAGAGCATCAAAGCGGGGATCATGGAAATTGCGGACATCTTCGTCATCAATAAGGCGGACCGCGAAGGCGCGGAACGCGTTGAGCGCGAGATTCGCGCCCTTCAATCGTTGGCCCTGCGCCACGACCGCTGGACTCCGCCGATCGTGAAGACCGTCGCCAGCGAAGGCAAGGGGACGGCGGAACTGGCGGAGGCGATTGCCGGCTACGAGGCATACTTGAAGAAAGAGAATCTCGTCTTCAAGAAAAATGTCGAGAACTGGCAGGAGCGGCTGGTCGAGATGCTGCGCGATGCCATGCTCGAAAAAGCGCGCGCGCAGATGACGGGCCCCGCGCTCGAGCGCTACGCCGCCGAGATCGCCGAACATAAGCGCGACCCGTATTCGCTGGTGGAGGAGATTGTGCGTGGAGCAAACAGTACTCAGATTCGATGGCCATGAGAGACATCACGGAACTGATGAACGCTTATCGAGAGTGTTCGCGGAACTTATGGAACGTCTATTTCTCGAAGCGAGCAAACATCGGTGGTTCTATTGATGCTTTTGAGCAAGTACGAGAATTGCTTTTTGAATCGCTCGTGGTGAGTGAGCTTTCATATGAAGGAGAAGAAGTGGGAGATATACCCCCGCCTTCTCTGAAGGTTGTTCCGCGAGTAAGCTCGTTGATTCTGATCAGGCGCTTGACCGGACCTACAGAGGCAGGGTACTGGGATCAAGAGAAGGACATGGTCGTTGGTCCGGGCGACATCACACTGGCCTTCGTGGATTATTTCGATTTCTGCGAAGTTCCGATCAAGGACCTTCGGCACTATCTTTGCCGGATTCTTACCTTCCCAGCGCATGCCGACTATGAAGGCAGAGAGGCGCTCTTGGAGGTAACTGACGCCAAAGTCTTTCACGACGAATCTGCGGACCAGAGGTAAGTTGAGAGGATAGTCATGGAATTCAGCATCGACCATCTCGGAATCGCAGTGAAGTCCCTGGCCACGGCCAAGTCCATTTACGAAAAACTCGGCTTGATCGTTTCTCCGGAAGAAACCGTCGAGCAGGAAAAGGTTCGTCTGGTGATGGTTCCGGTGGGCGAGAGCCGGCTCGAACTACTCGAAGCCACCTCGGACGATTCGACCATCGCAAAATTCATTGCCAAGCGCGGTGAGGGGCTGCATCACGTCTGCATGCGGGTTCCGGACCTGGCTGCGGCGGTCGCAAAATTGAAGAAAGACGGCGTGCGGCTGGTTTCCGACGAAATCAAAACCGGAGCCGGCGGACATCGCTATGTGTTCGTGCATCCGCAAAGCACCGGGGGAGTGTTGCTGGAGTTGGTCGAGGGTGGCAGTGACCACTGAATGAAACTCCTGCTTGTGGTCGACACTTCTGGAAAGAATGGCAGTCTGGCGCTCGTCCGCATCGAACCAGGCGATGCCGCAGACGACGGAATCACTGTGCTCGAAGTGATTGCGCTGGCGGGTGGCGCGTTTTCGGCGGAACTTGTCCCGCAGATCGCCGCCTTGCTCGAAAAACACGGACAGAGCAAGCGCGATCTGGAGGCTTTTGCCGTAGTCAGCGGCCCGGGGTCGTTCACCGGATTGCGCGTGGGCCTGGCGGCGATCAAGGCTTTGGCGGAGGCGCTTCAAAAGCCCATCGCCGCGGTGTCGTTGCTGGAGGCGGTCGCTTGCGGCACGGCTTCCGAAGGCCGTGTTCTGGCGGCGCTTGACGCTGGCCGCACCGACGTCTATGCAGGCGATTACGAACTCGGCCCACCTGCGCGTATGGGTAGCGAACGCCTGCTGAGCCGTGATAACTTTCTCGCCGAAGCGCGGAAGGTGTCAGCCAGCGGCATGAAGGTTGTTACCCCAGATGCGGCGTTAGCGGAGGCGATTCGCGGCGCTGGCATCGAAGCGCAGCAGATTGAACATCCGAACGCGGCCGCAATCGCTCGTCTCGGTTGGAACCATATCCAACACGGCCAGACTGTTCGCCCCGAAGAACTCGACGCCAATTACCTGCGCCACTCCGACGCCGAAATCTTTGCGAAGCCGCCTCGGTAAGACTTTCACACTTCTTTATGACGGTAACCGTCCGCTCCGCCGATCTGACCGACGTGCCCGCGCTGCTTGCAATCGAGCAGCAGGCGCTGGGCGCAGCCCACTGGACATTCGACGAGTACACAAAGCTGGTGAATTCCGAAATCGTCCTGGTGGCCGAGGAAGCGGGCCGGATCTGCGGATTTATCTGCGCAAAAACGGTGGCTGGCGAATGGGAGATCGAAAATGTAGTGGTGGCGGAGGAATTTCTTCGCCGCGGAGTCGCCAGCGCGCTAATACACGACTTGATTCGGCGCGCGGAGAGCGGGTTGGCAGCGGCAATCCTGCTGGAAGTGCGTGAGTCGAATTTGGCGGCGCGGCGACTCTATGAGAAGCACGGTTTTCGCGAGATTGGCCGCCGCCGCGGCTATTACCAGTCCCCGGCTGAGGATGCGATTCTCTACTCGCTCAAACTCGGACGCGAGACCCGTTAGTGCACCATTTGTGGTTCAATTTTCTGCTTCGTTAACCATCTAAAAGGGTTCCGCCAACGGTGGAAATCTCCTATGAAATGTCATTGAACGCCTGCCCAACCCTGTGATAATTTGTAACCGCGCTGTAACAAACAGCAGGAGGTCTGGCAAGGATGCTGACTCCAAGAGAGAATCTCCTGACCAGTCAGGATGAACTGCAAAGACTGGCCCAGGAGCACTCGCAATACTCCCAAAGGCTTGACTCTCTCACCCAGAAACGATTCCTTACCGACGACGAAAAAATGGAAGAAGTGCGACTGAAGAAACTTAAGCTGCGCCTCAAAGACCAAATGCAGAGTTTGCAGCTGCAGTATCAGCGGCATTCTGCCTAGATTCCGCGCCCCCACGTCATAGGGGCTGGCTCGCTCGCAAGAACACGCAGAACCCTACTTGATCCATGTCATCATGCCAGGCGCCTCTAAGCGCCTTTTTTTATTGAATTTAAGTCCGCAGGAGGTCCGGATGTCGGGTTCGCCCTCGCAACCCCCTCTAACTCCGCTTCACTTGGACGCGTCACTCAGCGTTCCAAAACTCGCAGAAATGGAACGCGCGACGACTGCGGCGTTGCTGAAATCGCTGTTGCCGGATCAGAATGACTGCCTGAAAACCAGGCCGGACGGAACTATACTCGATGGACACCATCGAATTTATATTCTTCGGGGGAGGCACGTCGACGTTGACAGCCTGCCACGTGAGATCATCACGAAAGAGGATCGTTGAATAATGTGGACGAAAATCCATTGGGTGCAGGGGCCTTGGCTTGGAAAGCTGGCGCTCTCGTCGCGGCCGCGCGGCGGAGACTGGCTTCCGGACGAGATGGCGTCTTGGAGAGGTGCTGGAATCGATACCGTCGTTTCGTTGCTGACACCCGAAGAAGAGAAAGACCTTGATCTCAGGCGCGAGGCCAGCGAAGCGAAAGCACACGGGATGAAGTTCGCATCGCTGCCAATTCCAGACCGTCAGGTTCCGAATTCGGAGTCGGAAGTTACCGCTGCACTGGAGAACCTAGATGCCGATCTTTCGTCGGGCAAGAACGTTGTGGTCCATTGCCGGCAAGGAATCGGCCGCACTGGCCTTGTAGCGGCGTGTCTGCTCATCGCGAAGGGTCTGAGCCCCGGAGCTGCCGTGGAGACTGTGACTGCCGCGCGTGGGATGCAGGTCCCGGAGACAGACGAGCAGCGCCGCTGGCTTGACCACTACGCTTCAGTGCTGGCGGGGACAAAATAGCGGCAGCCGCTTCAGCGAAATCGCAAACAGCTAACCTCGCAACGACTTACGCCATATAATTGTCCAGACTGAATTCCTATGGTGCGTGACGGCTACTTCTACGGCATAGGTTCGCTTCTAGCTGCCGGCCTGATTGTTTGGCTCGCGCCGTGGCCGTATGCTGTCCCGGTGCTGCTAATCGGCGCGTTCTGTGTGTGGTTTTTCCGCGACCCCGAACGCCAGATCCCGACTGTTCCAGGCGCCATCGTCTCCCCCGGCGACGGCAAAGTCACCGATGTCTCGGTCACCAATTCTGGTGGGAGTCCGCAGGCTCGTATCAGTATTTTTCTCAACGTTTTCAATGTGCATGTGAACCGCTCTCCCATTGCGGGGGTGATTCGCGACGTGCGCTACCAGCGTGGAAAATTCGTCAATGCGATGGCGGCCAATTCGGCCGAGGAGAACGAACAGAACATCGTCACCGTCGAGGGCGATGGCCGCACAGTCATCTTCAAACAGATCGCCGGTCTGATTGCCCGCCGCATCGTTTTCAATCTCAAGGTTGGAGACAGCGTTGCTCGCGGCCAGCGTGTGGGGCTGATCAAGTTTGGTTCGCGAGTGGATGTGCTTTTTGATCGGGATGCGGCCATTCAGGTGAAGCTTGGCGATATCGTCAAGGGAGGAGCAACGGTGCTTGCCCAGTTGCCGGTGCGACCATCGGCTGTCCAGCCCGTTGGCGTGGGCGTCGCCGGAGAGCGGGAGGCTCACTGATCATGGAAGACGCAGGGCCACGTCGTCGTGAGTCGGACCGTCCGCGCGGGAGATTGCGCAAGGGGATGTACATCCTGCCTTCGCTGTTTACTACGGCCAACATTGCTGCCGGATTCTACGCGATTCTGCAGACTGTTCATGGCATCAATGGCGAACCGTGGCACATGGATTTCGCCGCCAAGGCTATCGGCTTTGCGGTATTGTTCGACGGCCTCGATGGGCGCATCGCGCGCATGACCCGCACCGACAGCGATTTCGGCAGAGAACTCGATTCACTCGCCGACGTAATTACGTTTGGCGTTGCTCCGGCGCTGCTTGCGTGGATGTGGGGCTTTCACCTCCTGCCCGCGGCCACCATGAGTCCGGATCTGCACCTGAAGATTACGCAGCTGGGTTCGATCGCGTGCTTCGCGTTCCTGATGGCCGGGGCCAGCCGCCTGGCACGCTTCAATATTGCAAAAAACCCGCAGCCGTCGAATCCGGGACGTCCGGGCAAGAAGTATTTCGTGGGCATGCCGATTCCCGCCGGCGCCGGAGTCATCGCGGCGATCGTCCATTATTCTGGCGGCGTCGCCCTGACTTCATGGGTGACGGCGATGAGTTGGCTGATGATGGTCGTCGTTGTCGGCTATCTGATGGTCAGCACGTGGCGGTTCTACAGCTTTAAAGACATCGATTTTCGTTCGCGTCATCCGTTCCGCTTGATCGTCATCATCGCCGTGGTGTTCGCCTCAATCTGGTTCTTTTCGCGACCGGCGCTGTTTGCCATCGCCATCCTCTATATGGCGTCCGGCGTCCTGTGGCGACTGCAGTGGATTTTCCGTCGTAAGACGCCGCCTGCACCTCCGGCGTATCGGGAGGCATCTCAGACTCCATGACTTCCTCCTCGAAGACTCCCGTATCGAAGGTTGCCGGATCGCAGGCCGACCTTCGCAGCACCAACCTTTATCGGGTGGCGATCATCGGTGCGGCCTCGCTCAAAGGTAAAGAGGTTGCTGAGATCCTGCGGGAACGGAATTTCCCAGCCGTCGATGTGCGCCTGCTGGATGACGATGAATCGCTCGGCCAACTCGAGGCGATGGGGGACGAAATCAATTTCATCCAGAGCATTCGATCTGAACAATTTGAGCGCGTGGATTTTTCGTTCTTTGCGTCCGACGCCCGCTCCACGCGGAGTAACTGGAAGGTAGCGCGCGATCTGGGCAACACGATCGTTGATCTCTCGTATGCTCTCGAAGATGAACCGGGGGCCGCTGTGCGGTCGCCGTGGATCGAGTGGCAGACTGGACAGCCTCCGGTGCCTGAGTTGCAGCCCGGCCCGGTCGTGATCGCGCATCCAGCGGCGACCGTCCTCGCGATGCTTGCCTTGCGCACGGGGAAGAGCGCGAAGATTCAGCGCATGAGCGCGACCTTGTTCGAGCCGGCATCGGAAAATGGCCAAAAGGGCATGGACGAACTTCACGAGCAGACCGTGAATCTGCTCTCTTTTCAGGAATTGCCAAAAACGGTGTTCGATATCCAGGTTGCTTTTAACATGGTGGCGCACTACGGCCAGCGGTCGGATTTTTCGCTCGAAGCGGTCACCCAGAGAATCCGGAAGCACTACCGACAGATCGCACGGGGTGCGACTGAACCTGCGCTGCAGGTGCTGCAGGCGCCGGTTTTTCACGGTCACGCTTTCTCAATCTACCTGGAGTTGGAAAAGCCGGTATCGATCGGCGACCTGACCCACGATCTCGCGGGAGAGCACGTCGTCGTGAGCAGCGGCCGCGAGGATTCTCCCACCAGCGTGAGTGCCGCGGGACAGGGAGACATCCTGGTCTCACTGACCGTCGATGCGAATCACAAAAACGGCGTCTGGCTCTGGGCCACTACCGATAATCTCCGCATCGCCGCGTTGACCGCGGTCGAATGTGCCGAAACTCTGACTGCATCCCGGCCAAGGGGTCAGATTCAATGAGCTGGTGGCGGGGACTCATTGCGCTTGGATTAGTCCTGGCCGCACCCGGCTGCGGATATCACACCGTCGGTAGCAAAGCCGAATTGCCGCAGAATATCCGGACCATCGCGATTCCCAGTTTTGTGAGCCAGAGCCAGACGTTTCGGATCGAGCAACTTCTGACCGATGCCGTCGTTCGCGAATTCAACTCGCGCACGCAATACCACGTCATTCATGAATCGAAAGGCGACGCCGATGCGGTTTTGAAAGCGACAGTCTTGTCGGCGTCCGCCACCCCGCTGGCCTATGACTCGCAAACCGGACGTGCCGCAAGTGCGCTGATCACGGTGAGCATCCAGGTGACGCTTACCGATCGTCAAGGCAAGGTGCTGTTCGACAATCCTTCTTATCTCTTTCACGATCAGTACGAACTGTCTCGCGATCTCCCCAGCTTTTTTGAGGAAGATTCTCCCGCCGTTGATCGTCTTTCGCGGGACTTTGCGCGCACCCTGGTGGCGAATATTCTAGAGGCCTACTGATGCGCGCCTTCAGCCAAGCCGACCGCTTTTTCTCTGAACTGGAATCGCGCAAGCTGAAGCCTGCTTATGTTCTGGTCGGCGATGAAGCATTTTTCCGCAAGCGCTGCCGCGATGCCATCCTCGAACATCTCGTTGCGCCTGACTCGCGCGATTTCGGCCTTTTCGAATTCGATCTGGCTGAGACTTCGCTGAATGAAGTTCTGGATCGCGCCCGCACGCCTTCGCTGATGGCGCCGTTTCAAGTGTTCTTCATCCGGGGCGTGAAGATGCTGTTTGGCCGCGGTTCGAACGAAGAAAAAATCGGAGCTATCGAAGCTTACTGCAAGAGTCCGAACCCCGACGCGCTGCTAGTGTTCGTCGCCGACCACATCAGTATTCCGGCCGATGCTCGCCGCATGGAGATGACGGACCGCGACCGCTATCAGAAGATTCGCGAAGATCTTGGGCCATTCTGCGGGATTGTCGAGCTGTCGCGGGTCGAAGAGGGAGAAGCGGTTCGCTGGATCGGCGAATACTGTCTTACGCGTGAAGTCAAAATGGATGCAGACGGCGCGCGCGAACTGGTCGACGCACTCGGCGGCGACATGATGATGGTGTCAAACGAACTGGAGAAGCTGATCCTCTACGTTGGCGAGAAAAAGAAAATCACGCTGGGCGATGTCGAGACCATGGTGCTTGCCGCGAAGCAGCGCTCCCTCTATGAGCTGACGGATGCGATCTCTTCGAAAGACCGCGTGCGCGCGTTGGCGGTTCTTGACGGTCTTCTCTCGAGCGGCGAGGGCGAAGAGGCGGCGATTGGCCATCTCTACATGCTGGCCAAAACTTTTCGCCAGATGCTCGTCATCCTCGAGCGCAATGTGCGCGACCAGCGCATGCTCTGGGCTGCATTGTGGCAAGGATTCCGCGTGCCGCCCTTTGCCGCCGACGATATCATCCGGCAGGCACGGCGCTATAAATCGAAGCGCGACCTGACGCGCTCGATTCGCCTGGTGGCAAAGGCTGATTTGGCGTTGCGCTCGAATCCTCCGGGCAAGCGGCTGATCCTCGAAAAACTGATTCTCGATCTCGCTTCAGAACCGAAGGTCGAAGCCACCGGCGGATGGATGCAGGAAGAACTTCCGGTGTAGAGAGGAGCTTGCCCGTCACAGGCCGTCGCCATGGACATCGAAGCCTATCTAGATCGTATTCGCTACGAGCGGCCAGCCCATACCGTCGATCATCCCAACATCGATCTGCTCCGTGCTCTTCACCGCGCCCACCTCTTCACCGTCCCCTTCGAGAACCTGGACATTCACATCGGACGCAAAATCGTGTGCCACGAAGGCCGCATTCTGTGCAAGATCGTCAACGAACACCGAGGAGGTTTTTGTTACGAGCTCAACGGTGCGTTCGCCGCACTGTTGCGGAAACTTGGGTTCAAGGTCACGCTGCTCTCTGCTCGAGTTACTCAGGATGATGGCGACGACGGGCCTGAATTCGATCACCTTGCGCTCCGTGTCGATCTCGATGAGCCGTGGCTTGCCGACGTCGGGTTTGGCGATTCCTTCCTTGACCCCTTGCGACTGGAAACCGAAGAGGATCAACCACAAGCTGGCCGCGTCTACCGCGTGACGTCCAGGACAACGTCTGCCGGCCGTGAATTCGCGGTCGAAAAGCTGACTGAAGAAACGTGGACAAGAAAGTACGTGTTCACCCTGCAGCCGCACGAACTCTCAGACTTTTCGGGAATGTGCCACTATCATCAGACCTCGCCCGAGTCGCACTTCACGCGCCAGAGGATCTGCTCAATGGCGACTACCGAAGGTCGAATCACGCTATCGGACAACACGTTGATTGAGAAACGAGGAGCGACCCGACTTGAAACATTGCTCTCAGACGAAGAATGGCGCGCCAAGCTGCGCGATATGTTCGGAGTAATTCTGTCGCAGTCCCAGGAACGCCTCGCGTAGAGACGGGGCTAGCCCCGTCTCGGGTCAATACAGAAATCCTACCCTTTAGCCTCGGCCACCGCGCGCCGCAGATCGTCAACCTCGGGCGAATTCGGCTTGATCTTCGCCACGCGGTCCAGTTGCTGCTTGGCCAATGCGGCCTGGCCGTTCTTGGCGTAAGCAAGACCCAGGTGGTAGTTGAACAGCGCGTTTTCCGGTTCCTTGGTGACCGCTTCTTTGAAGAGGGTGATGGCGGACTTGTACACCTGCTTGTGATAGAAGGCCCAGCCTAGAGTGTCCGCCGTATTAGGATTATCCGGCATCTTCTGGCGCGCGGTCTGCGCCATCGCGAAAGCGACGTCTACGTTGCCGCCTTGTTGCAGCATGACGTAGGCCATATTGTTCGAAGCCAGCGCATTGTCGGGCTGAACATCAAGTGCCTTCTGATACTGCTGTTTGGCGCTGTCCCAATCCTTGCGGTTCTCGTAGATGCCTCCCGCGAGCAGATAAAAAACGACTTCTCGAGGATTCGCCTTCGCCCCATCCAGAAAAGTTTGCAGTGCCTGATCTGTCGCGCCGCTGGCATTCTGCACTACGCCGAGCTTCACCTTCGCTTCACTATTTTTATTGTCCAGGTCAGAAGCTTGTTTGAACTCCGCTTCCGCTCCCGGCAGGTCTTTTTTCTGTTCCAGCAGGAGTTGACCTAGCATGATGTGAAAGCTGACATTCTTCGGATACTTCGATAGCTCGGCTCGAGCCGTTGCGATCGCTTTATCGGGCTGTTTCTGCAACAGGTCGATGTTGAGGACGCCGCCTAACGCCTCCGTCATGTTGGGGTCCTGATCGAGTGCCTGCTGATAAGCCTTTTGCGCCTCGGCGTACTGGTTCTGGGCAAGGCGCAGGTTACCGAACTGCACATAAGCCGCAGGATTATGAGGTTCCTTTTCGAGGGACTTCGTCAGGTACTCATTGGCTTGCGCATAGTTTTTGCGATCGATCTCGGCGACCCCGCGCAACAAATAGCCATCCGGAGCTCCCGGCTGGATCGCGATAATCTGGTCGGCTTCTTGCGCCAGTCCACTGGCATCGCCGCGGTGGATGGCAACTCCCGCCAGCGCGCGATGCGCTTCAACCAGGTCAGCGCGCTGTTGCACCGCAGTGCGCCACTCCGCTTCGGCTTTGTTCGAATCACCCAGTTGATCGTAAGCCAATCCCAACTGGTAATGGGCAACGGCGGCGTTATCCGGATCACTCTTCAGCACGGCCTGCAGTATGGTGACCGCGTCGCTGGCTTTCCCGCTGCGAATATCGATCTCCGCCTTGTACACCTGAGCGCCGGAATCGTCCGGCTTCGCCTTCAGTACCTCCTCATTCAGCTTGCGAGCTTCATCGATGCGGTCGAGCAGGATCAACAGCTGAATGTAGTTCTTTTTAACCACCAGATCCTTGGGATGTTCCTGATAAAGCGAAGCGTACTCGGTTGCGGCCTTATCGAACTGGTTATTGCCGTAATAAAAATTCCCCAGCATTCGGTAGCCCTCTGAGTTGTTGGGGAAGTCCTTCTTTGATTCACGGAGATAATCCTCAGCCTGGGCGGGCTTGTTTTCCGCCATGTAAAGGCTGGCGAGCGAGAGGCGTGGGTTGGGGTCATCGGGTGCGCTGCTGATGGCCTGGCGGTACGACTGTTCGGCCTCGGGGAACCGGCCGCGCGTTTGATAAAGATTGCCGAGCAGGGTCAGAGCGTTGGTGGACTTGGGATTCAGTTTGATGGCCTGCTTGAAGTTTGCCTCTGCGTCGTCCCACTGCTGTCCACGTGCTTCGAGCAAAGCCAGACTTAGATAAGAATCGGAATGGTTTTTATCCTTCTGGATGGCCGTGCGCAGGTCGTTCAGCGCCGCCGGAATGTTATTCGTCGCGGCATAGTAATTCGCTCTTGCCAGATAGACGTCGGGATTATCCGGCTGTTTCTGCGCCAGCAAGTCCAGGTGTGCCTTGGCCTCGTTGAACTGTCCCGCGAGAATCAACAGATTCGCCAGGTCCAGGTGAGCTTTATAGTAGTCCGGCTGGATTTCTACGGTCTTCGACAACTCCTGGTAGGCGGTGCGCCCGTCCTCCAATTTCGTGGCCGCCTGCGACAGCAGATAGTGCGCCTCGGCGAAACGCGCATCGTTCTGGATGGCATTCTGAAACTGAATTTCGGCTTCGCGATACTCTCCCTTATCGAGGTAGCGCTTGCCGCTCTCGAGGTACTTCTGCTTGCGGACTTCCGGGTTTCGCGAACAACCCGACAACAACGCCAGCGGCACGCCGATAGCCGCCATCAGGAACAGCCATTTCCACCCTTGAGCCATACGCATATCCGTGAACGCCTCACATCGCGCAAACTTTGTGTTATCAGTGCCCTACCGAACCAAGGTACTCTCTTGGGCCCCTGCCGGAAAAGTTACTGCCGTTATTATCGCAAACTTGGCCAACGGGCCGAACCCCGCTCGTTCAAACTTGAGAATACGCCCATGTACAAGTGCTTTCGTAATCTCCCCGCGCCGCTCGCGGCGTGGCATAGTTCCATTGGCTATGACTCACTTCCCCCAAAGCAATACCAGTCAGCGTTCGCCTCGCGTAAAACTCAATGGATCGGTAGGTGCCGCCATCATGGCGGAAGGCGGCCAGCAGGCGCGCGCCAAACTCCAATCCATCTCCATCACCGGCGGCTTGCTGCAGTTGCAGCATGAACTTTCTTCCGGCGATTTCGTCGAGATCGCGTTTCACACCCGATCGGGTCCGATCCACGGCATGGCCGAAATGTTGCAACCCACGCGCAAATACCAGAGCGCCTGTTTGCAGCCTTTCCGATTCATTGCACTGGGTGACGATGACCACCGCAAACTGCGTATGGCGCTTGATTCCGCGCTAGACCGCAGTTTCCTGGATCCCGCTTCAGAAGAACGGCGGACCCAAGGCTTCTGAAGCCTGGGCTTCAGCACGCCTTGTTGCAAGTCACCGGCCGCTGTCGCCTCTGGCGATTCTCGCTATACTGAATCCCTCGGGATCTCCCAGGGAATGACCGGCCAGACTGCCTCCAAGGACACCATCACACACTCCGCCGAGGAGACGATTGCGTTCGGGCGAAGTCTCGCTTCCGAGTTGTCTGCCCCGCTCGTCGTGACCCTCCGCGGCGACATTGGCGCGGGCAAGACGACCCTGGTGAAGGGCATTGCGGAAGGCTTCGGAGCCGCCCGCGCCGAAGATGTCACTAGTCCCACATTTACCTTGATCCACGAGTACCGTGGCCCCCAAGTCACCCTTTACCATATTGATCTCTACCGTATTGATACTGAACGCGAACTGGAAACCCTGGGCCTCGACGACTTGCTCGCCCCAGACTGCATCTTACTGATAGAGTGGGCAGAGAAGTTCCCTCGTTGGTACCGCGATCACACCGTTGAGATCGCCCTGGAGCGAAGGGGGGAGAATGGGCGCAGCATCCAACTTCGTATCTGTTGAACCTGCGAACCGGGGCGGGTCTGCGTAATCTCAAAATATGGAGTTAAGAAATCTTGAAATGCCCTTATATGGCATTACCTTACCTGGTGGTGGCAGCCGCTCTATGCTTCGGACAGACCGGGCCGCAAACCACAGCGTCACAATCGGCAAACACGGCTGCTGTCGTGACCGAATTACCGGATGCGCCGGAGCCGCAGCAAAGCGCGTCCCCTGATCAATCCGGCGCATCCACAACGGATAGCAAGACCAATAAATCCGACGCTAAGAGCGCGGGCCAGAGTTCGAAGACAGACAGCCACGGCACTGCCCCTGGGCAGCAGCCGAAGCGAATTCTCGGAATCATGCCCAACTTCCGCGCGGTCAGCGCCGGGGCGATCGCGCCGCCGCCGACTCCGAAGCAGTCTTTCATCATCGCCACCCGGAACAGCTTCGACTACTCGTCGTTCATCTTCGTTGGGATAACGTCGCTGATGGCGGAGGGGACCAACGCTCATCCGCAACTGGGGAAGGGGGCGGAAGGCTTCGGCAAGTATTACTGGAGGGGTTTCGTCGATAAGACGGATGGCAACTACCTCGTCATTTTTGCTTTGCCCAGCATCTTGCATCAGGATGAGCGTTATTACGCTAAAGGCGAGGGTGGTTTCTGGAAACGCGGCATCTATGCGGCAACTCGCATTCTCATCACACCCGACTACCATGGGCATAACACCTTTAATGCGTCTGAGGTGTTGGGACGCGCCATGGCGCAGGGTATCTCGACTACCTACTATCCCAGCCACGACCGGACCGGTGGAGCGCTTGCCGTCAAGTACGGATATGCGATGGGGCGTGACGCGCTCACCAATGTCTTCCGGGAGTTCTGGCCGGATATAGCCACGCACGTTTTGCATCGCCATCCATAGTGCTCGCGCGTGGACACTCAACATCGTATCCGGAGCAATCAGCAACTGAATTCGAGGCTAATGAATTTGAAACTAGGAAATTTCGCGGTTGCAGGCCTACTGGCTGTGTCGATGTCGTCCTCTGCCATTTTTTGCGCAGGTCAAACCCCACAGACTCCGACATCGGATTCTGGCCAATCCACTCAAACGCCCGCGCCGATTCCTCCGAAGCAAGACAACGCCGGAGGCCGACCAACTGTCGAGAATAATGCCAAGGATGACAACCACTCGGCGCCAGAAGATCCAAAGAAGAACGACCGGATGTTCTACGTGATGCCGAACTACCTGACCGTCGATGGTCAGTCACAAGTGCCGCCGGTGTCATGGAAAGAAAAGTTTGCCATGGCAGCGAAGGGTTCGTTCGACCCTTATGAATTCACGATCGTGGGCATTGTGGCGGGCATCCGCCAGGCGGAGAATTCCGATCCGGAGTACGGACAGGGAATGAAGGGATATGCGAAGAGATATGGAGCGGCCTTCGCCGATCAGGTGGATGGCAACATCATGGTGGGCGGCGTCTATCCCACGATTCTGAAAATAGATCCGCGCTACTATCGGTTGGGCACGGGCACCTTTGTGCACCGCTTTGGCTATGCCATCAGCCGTATTTTCGTCGCCCGAAAAGACTCTGGTGCTCACACGTTCAACACTCCCGAGTTTGCTGGCAACGCAACCGCGATTGCCATTTCCAATGTCTACTATCCCGCCGACGATCGAACCGCCTCGGCAAATTTCAACAACTGGGGAGTGCAGATGGGCCTCGACGCTTTTGGCAATGAACTGAAGGAGTTTTGGCCGGACATTCACCACTACATCCAGAGGAGACACGAACGCCACCTGGAGAAACAGCAGCAGAAAGCTGGCGAGTAACCCTTCGAATCCGAAATTCCCACTAGAGTTTCCTGCCGCGCCGTGCATCCAAACGGCGAGTCGAGCAATCCAAGCTTGCAGGATTGATTAGGCATCGCTTGAAGGGCAGAGTTAAGGACAATTTCGGATGGGGGGAGATTTGAAAGCGATTCGATCGTTTTGCATGGCGGTAACATTGGCGTCGGTGTTCGGGACTGCATCGGTTCAAGCCCAGGAACCAACGACCGCGCCAAGAGAATCCCAGGAAGGAACAGTGCAATCGCGTCTGGACGATGTTTCGCTTCTTGCCCAGGACCCTCAGCCATCGAGCACAGCGACCGATGGAAAGTCCTCTTTGCCAGACGCGCCGATGCCTAACGGCACACCCGCAACTCCAAGCAAGCCCGACGAAGAGTACGGCAAACAGAACAAGAGAATTCTGGGGATTATCCCTAATTACCGTGCCGTCAGCGCTAACACGCAGTTGCCTCCGCTGACTTTCAAAAGTGAAATGTGGCTAGCGACTCAGGATACGTTCGACTATTCCGATTTCATTCTCGTGGCAGGCCTAGCGGGAATTTCGATGGCCGGCAAATCGGAGCCCTCCTTTGGGCAAGGCGCTGAGGGCTATGGTAAATACTACTGGCATACCTTTCTCGACGGCGCCATAGAGAACTACATGACGGAAGCGATCGTGCCAGCGGCGACGAGAGAAGACCCGAGATACTACACCATGGGCAGAGGCGGATTCGTTAAGCGGAGCGGTTATGCCGTGAGCCGGCTCCTCATCACTAGGACCAACTCTGGAAAGAGCACCTTCAATCTGTCGGAAGTCGTGGGGGCGGGAGCGGCCGCTGGCATCGGCAATTGGTATTACCCAGCACACTACAACCCGTGGGTGAAAACGTATCAACGCTGGGGAACGCAGGTGGGCTTGGACGGCATGTTTAACGTATTAAAAGAGTTCTGGCCGGATATCAATCACGCAGTATTTCACGGGAAATACTAATGCTGACCTTAGCGTTGCCCCGAATTACTCCGGGTTAGTCCCAGTCGCGGGCAGGCTACCGGCGCACTCTGTTCCCGCACAATTGAGAACAGCATGGCTGCGGCGAAGAAGGCAAAGACCAGATAACGCGAGCGCATTCTATCGATATTGTGACGCGAAATCGCATGCTCTGGCAACCGCAAACGAGGAGCTTTTCTCATCTAAGTCCAGCAATGACCACGAAAACCGAAAGCGGCGTGAAGAAATTGGCGGCTCCGGATCTGGAGGTGGGGCTGATCTGCGCCGACCGCGACGGCAATCGCATCCGCATCGACCGCGTCGACGCAGCCGCGGGAAATCTTGCTTACCACTTTCTGAACGACGAACTGCGCGTGCAGGAAGGCATTCAGGAACCTTCCATCGAACAGTTCCTGGCGGAAGGTTGGTACATGGCTGCCGCAGGCAAGTCCCTCTAGCCTTGAAAATGCAGTCCTAAGAAGCCGGCACCCAATTGCGACGCTCAAGGAATGTGGGTGGCTCGTACGTTTTCCCTGAGGCCAGCCGTCTTTCCTCTCGCCGCGCAGCCGCCAGCAGGATCGGACCCAGCGATGCGGCGGTGAGGCGGGCCATCACCGGGAACTCCTTCTCGACCTCGCGGCGCAGCGTGTGAATCTTCGCGCTGACTTGACGATTCACCTTCCGGAACTCTTTCTCCATCACCCAAAGCGCGGCGTTGTAAGCGCTGCTCAGCTTTTTCATCTCCCGCGCAAAGCGTTCCCGCACCCTCGGGTCGGGATAGTCCTTGTAGCGGCGCCACCCTAGCAGCATGGTTTGGCACATGCGATAGAGACTCGGCCCGTTGCGTTCGAAGTCGCGCCAGAACGCCCAATCAAGAAACCTCTTCGAATCTTCGCGCGAGATCGCTGCGTGCTCGAAGTTAAATTTGTACTGTCCGTGAATGTCAGCGAAATCAATGTCCGAGAGCAACCGTCCCTGTTCCGCCATTTCCTTGTAGAGCGGCGTGCCCGGAACCGGCGTGTAGAGCATGAATTGATGGAAATCTGTTCCGTGTGCGACGGCCGCTTCGATCTCCTCGACGATGTTGTCAGGCGTATGGTGCTCTAAACCGACAATCGTCGATCCCTGCACTCGAATTCCGTGTTCCCGCAATTCTCGAGTGAGCTGCCGGGCGTCATTCCCCTGCAGCTTCGTATAGCTGGATTTAGGTGACTCCAACCCCATCCAAACCCATGAAACTCCCAGTTCAACCAGTTCCTCCATCGTGTACTTGCGAATCGCATTGGCGGAGGAGAAGACGGAAAGCTCCCAGCTCTTGCCCGCTTCCTTCATGCGTTCCAGCAAACGCATCGCGCGTGGACGATGTAGCAGAAAATTTTCATCCATCACGAAGAATGACTGCACTTTGAGCTCGGATTCAATGCGGCACATCAGTTCAAACAGTTCATCGCCGGTCTCGAAGAAGTTGACGAACTTTCCTTTGCCGCCAAAGAAAGAGGACGTCGTGCAGAAGTTGCATCCCATTGGACAGCCCACCGACGGAATAATCGTCGCCGCGGTGCCGCCTTTTCGATTCGGAAGCCGAATCCCCATAATGCGTGTCTCGATCCCGGAAACAATCGCGGGGTGCTGGATCGGAGCTGTCGCATCTTCTCCCAGGTAGCGGCGCATCCACGAAATGCCCTCTCCGCGGACGATGTGGTCGGCATCGATCATCATCTCGACGCCAGGAATCGCAGCGACATGTCCGCCGACAATGATCGTTGAACCTGGCGACAACTCCCGCACCATGCGGCACATCTCGCGGACCTTACCCACATTGACGATGATGCCGGAGATGCCCACGATGTCATATTTGTTGGTGGTCAGCTCACGCGCGAAGGCCTCGCGCGTGGGAAAGTCCAGAACGCTGCACGGCGCTGAAATGTTTTCCTGAATCATCATAATGCCCCACGAGCGATGAAACATGCGCAGCGAGAAGCTGCCCTGCGCCCGTGTGACCTGATTGTGATAAAGCTCCATCGGATTGATGGAGCGGCTGCCGAATTCGTCGTCCTGCGCGTAAGGGCCGAAGACCGAACTGAGCAGAATGCGAGCTTGAGTTCCTTTGGGGTGCTTTTCCAACTGACTGGGTTTCATAGGTGTGTTGCAAGAAGGTTATGGTGCGAGGAGAGTCCTTCGCCGTGATCAGGATTACATTACAAAACTATTACGTGATCGAAAGTAATAGGGATGGATCGCGTCCTGATGAAAGCAGTCCAGGGTTCAAACTTGTTCGGTTGCCTTGCTTCGCACCAGCCCTAACGTGGTCAGATCGTTGTGCGAAGGAGTTGCTGTGGCAAATTGCCGGACGGCTTCTACCACGGCCATGCACATCTCATGCGCGCCCGCCAGGGGCGCACTCTGAAAGCTCTGTTGCGTTCCATCGATGCCGAATTCCCGCCCTAAAGAGGATTCAGCTTCCATAATTCCGCGCGACACGACCAGCAGCGCCGAACCCGGCAGCAGATGACACGCTCCCGCGCTCTGTGTCGTGTGCGAAAACAGGCCCAGGGGTAGACCCGTGGCTCCAAGCATTGTGATACCCGCGGCGTCTCGGAGCATGCCCGGAGGGTGGCCCGCGTTGGCGTAGCACAGGGTGCCTAGGTCTTCGTTGTAGCATCCAATAAACGCTGGACAACTTCGGAGCCCACCGCGCATGATGGTGCGGTTCATTTCGTAGCACAGTTCGATCATCGCGATCGTCTCGTTAAAGTCTTCTCCAAAGAAGAGCTGAGGCGCCCGATTCCGAAATGTCTTCTGCACTTCGATCAGGATTTCGCGCGTGTTTAAACGAGTGCCTGCGACGTCGAGTAGCACGAACAGCATGCGCGATGGGCCCACCCGTAGGAATTCGTAGAAGTCTCCAGCCACGCGGTCGCCGCTGTAGACCGCGGCGATCTCCGCCAGCCGCAGCACCGGCGCGTCGCAGTGGACGGGGTCGGTGAGACGCCGTGCGGTTTCGCGCTCCGCTACCATGGACATGGACCACGAGAACAGCGATCGCCAGAGTGGCGCCCTGAAGGCTTGCCGTTCTTCAGCATCGCTCGGCGGTGTCATGCCGACGCTCCCAAAGCATGAGTTAGAGGAGTTGGCGACGTCAGGCAAATAATGAAGATGAGCAGCAGAGTGTGCACCCTCCCGGCTTTATCGGCACATTCGCTCCAATGCTTTACCGGGAGTTATTCGTAGTAGCTGAGGTAAGTCTGAAGAGTGAGAGCAAACGGGACTAGTGAGGCAAATATCCGGATTCCATTGGAAGCTTGCCATCCACCCGGACAACACTGACACGATCGGTGATCGAATGCTCTTCCACGAACCCAAGAGCGCCGGGAGTGGCCGCTACCGCGTTAATCACGTCCGCATCCGACTCAGCCATCTGCACCGAATCTTTGCGCGAGGCCAGAAGCGCTTTCAGGTCTGCTTCGGTCATCTTGCTGAGGTGCCGCAAAGTCGTCAATTCGCCCGGCGAAGAGTTGTGCAGCACGAGCACTACGTTCTTGCCATCGGGCCACTTTTTCACTTCCCCTTTGAGAATCTTGCCCAGATGTGCGGACGTGACGTTCTGGATCTTGTTGTCCTTGTCGACCACGACCGCCATGTGGTGCGCAAAACACGGAGTCAGCAGCAAGGTTAAGCACGCGAGCACGTACAAAATCCGTAGGTACTTCATAGAACCTCAGCTTAACCCCAGCGCGCTGGGGAATCTCGTCAAAGAATTGTCAAAAATGACGGGAGTAACCAGCCTCGTAATCGGGGTCGAAGCTCGGTAGAAGGTCCGAAAGTTGAATCTCCTGAGACCTGACACCTAAGACCCCGAAAATCTTCAGAAGCCCATAATGTTGTAGCCGCAATCGACGTAGATAATCTCGCCCGTAATCCCGGAACTAGCGTCAGAAGCCAGGAAGACTCCTGTGCTCCCGACCTCGCTGACTTCGACATTGCGTTGCAGTGGAGCGCGCTCGGCATGGCTCTTGAGCATGTCTCCGAGGCCCGAGATGCCGCGCGCCGCCAGCGTTTTGATTGGGCCCGCGGAAATGGCGTTCACGCGAATTCTTCGCCGGCCCAGGTCATGCGCCAGATAGCGCACGGTACATTCCAGCGCCGCCTTGGCTACGCCCATTACGTTGTAGTGCGGGACTACTTTTTCTGCCCCGTAGTACGTCATGGTGATCACGCTGCCGCCATCTTCCATCAGCGGAGCCGCAGCTCGGGAGACCGCAATCAGCGAATAGACGCTTACGTCGTGCGCCATGCGAAAGCCTTCGCGCGTCGTGTTCACAAAGTCGCCCTTCAATTCTTCCGCCGGAGCGAACGCAACGCTGTGCACCAGCGTGTGCAGTTTGGCGTAGCGCGCTTTCAGCTTTTCGAAGAGCTCAGTGATTTCTTCATCCTTCGAAACGTCACACATGAACGCTTCCGCACCCGGCAGCGACAGGATCAGGTCCTTCGCCTCCATCTCCATGCGCTCGTTCTGATATGTGATCGCGAGGTTCACGCCCGCAGCGTGGAGCCCTTGCGCAATCGCCCAGGCGATCGAGCGCTTGTTCGCTACGCCAAACACGACTGCCGTACGGCCTTTTAAATCTTCAAACATGAGTAGGTCTCCGTGGAGAAGGAAAAGAATAGCAGGATTCGGTTTTGAAGGGCGGACACTCCTGTCCGCCGCTGTTGATCTTGGGATTGCTTTTGGATGTCGGCTACGGAGTCAAAATCAAGAGCAACAGCAACGGCCGCGGACAGGAGTGTCCGCCCTTCAAGAGCTATTCGGCCGCCGCCGCGACGGCTTTCTCGGCTCGGATCGGCCAGCAGGCGCTCCCAAAGGCCACCGCATACACGGCCGCGATCATCCCGAATCCCGCCGCCAGGCTTATTCTGGACGCAACCCATCCCACAGCCAGCCCTAAAGTGATCTGCAGAAACGTCCCGAAGAAATAAAACGTATTCTGCACGCGTCCCATGAAGTGCTTTGGCACCTGTTCCATCAAACTTGTATTCATCGCCACTCCGCTGACGCCGCGCGCCGATCCCATCAATCCATAGAGCAGCACGGCGAGCGCAAGCCACGGCGAAAACGGAGACAGCGCCATGGTAAACGTGAGCAGCAGCATCGAAAGCGCAATCGACCAGCGTGCCCCGACCTTGCCAATCAGCAACGGAGCATACAGCGCGCTCAAAAATGCGCCCACGCCCCATCCGCCATTCAACCAGCCATAGCCGGTCGCTCCCGCGTGAAACACGCGATCGCTCAGCGGAGCCGTGACCACCACACCCGTCATCATCGCGCCAAGAAAAAGAGCCCAGCTCGTGCCCAGAAAAACGACGCTTGGGTGTCCGCGCAGAAAGTCGAACCCCTCGCGCATCTCGCGCAGGAAGCGTCCGACCGCGGTTTCGGCGGCTTCGATGTCGTGACGAATTTCGACCACCCGCGGGACTACATGCCGTCCCTGACGTACCGCGAAGTAGCAGGAAAAAGAAACGACATAGGTGCTGACATCGATGAGCAGCACTCCGCCGAGGCCGATATGTTCGTACATGAAACCGACCAGCGCTCCAGCAATCAGCCAGCCGCCCTGAATCCCCGCCAACAAGAATGTATTCGACTGGACGAACTCGCCCTCGGGCGTCAGTTCCTGAATCAGCGCCGTGATCGTCGGCCAGAACATCCAGAAGCCCGCCGCCACCAGCGTATTCATCAGGTAGAGTTCCCACACCTGCACCCGACGCAGAAACGCCAGTACCATCACCACGAGAATGACGATGGCGCGCAGCGCGTCCAGCCACATCACCAGCCGCCGCCGGTCTTCGCGATCGATAATCACCCCGGTAAAGGGAAGCATCACCATCGCGGGAATCGTCTGCAGCGCGGCAAACACTCCTAAAGACATCTCCGAATGCGTGCGCTGCAAGATCGTCCAGGCCACAGCGGCGGAGTTCATCCCGCTGCCCAGCATGGAGATCACATTCGCCACAAACACAAATCGCAGCGAACGTTTTTGCAGGATGGAGCGCATGTTTTGAATTTAACATGGGGAGCGGATAGCTTCTGGCTTCTGGCTACTAGCCTCTAGCTCTCAGCTCTCAGGGAGAGGAACTGCAAGATTCCAAGCTGCTAGCGTTCAAGGAATAGAGACGGTGATGACTGTCAACTCCTCGATCCGGAACACGAATTGGTGGGGAATCGCCGCCACGATTGGCCTGTTCGCTTGGTTCCTCTGCTATTTCAAACACGAGCCTCAGACATCGCCGGACCGAGCTCTATTTTGGGGGTTGGTAGCCATGATCCACTTTTTTGGAATTAAGGCAGCCCGCCGCCGCCGTGGCTGGATTTATCTGGTACCGTTAGGAGTCTTCTGGCTCGGTTTTCTCGTTACTCTACTGCTCGATGTCGGCTAGGAGCTAAAAGCTAAGAGCTGCCTTCCTACCTCAGCCCCGTCACCACATACGCCTCCGACAGCACCCGAACATAGATATACGCATACGCCGTCCCGTCTGCGGAAAGTTGAAGCCGGCCGATGGTGGAGACTCCCGCCCCCGCCTCCCCAAATGTCTTCCAGGGCTCCATTTTGCCGGTGTGAATATCGACCCGCGAAACCGTTGCGGATCTCAAAGCGAGTGCTCCCTGGCGGGGATGGACTACGTAGACCGACGCGCCATCTGAGGTCCAGCCAATGACGTTGTAGTTTGATTCCAACCCCGGTATCGGTTGGAACCCGCCGCCTTCGAGCGGCCACAGCCCTCGCTTTCCATCGGTCCCGCGCACCGCGACGTTCTTGCCATCGGGCGAAACCTGCACGCCGACGATGCCCTCCGGAGTGATGGGCTTCGAATCTCCCGTGGCCAGATCAATCAGGTAGTCGCGCGTGCCGTGTCCGGCTTCAATCCCCCCGGCCAGCAGTCGCTTCCCATCGGGCAGAAAGCGAACTGCACCATAGCTCACAGCGTCGTGGGTAAGCTGCCGGGATTCGCCTGCGCCCGTCGGAATCAGGCTGAGCGGCCCGCCCTTGGCTGGTTTTGTGATTGCGAACTTCGCATCGGGAGAGAGCGCCAGCGACAGCCCCTCGCCGATCTTTGCCGGAGGCGAGCCATCGGTGTCGCGCAGAAACACGGTGTAATTCTGTCCACCGCCGTCGCCTTCTTCCTCGAAAACGATTTTTCTGCCGTCGCGGCTGATGTCGCTCAATTCCGACCACCCGAACCACCCCAGTTCGCGCTCCTCTTTTCCGCCCGGCGCCATGCCCCGTATGCCGATCCGCGTGTGGTTGGCCACGGTCAATACCGTTCCGTTCCGGATGTCTTCCAGCCACATACCTCCGGGCACGTTGGTGATCTGCCGCAGCTTGCCCGTGAGCGTCACCGCGTGCGGATTCTGGCTGCCCGTGTGGCTGCACGTAAACCAGATCTCATCGCCTGCCGGCGACCAGAGCACTCCCTGCAAGGACTGCCAGCCCGAGGAAAGTTTCTTCTCCGGCTGCTTGCCGTCGGCACTGATCACTGCCACCGAGCCCTCGTCGTCACCGCCCGGGTTCTCGTGATCGGAGAAGGCCACCCACTTCCCATCCGGCGAAATTTTCGGATGGCTCATCCAGTTGATGCTGTCGATCAGAACCTTGCCGACTGGATACTCCAGGCGCCAGTGACTGTTCTCGGGCATGTATCGGACCACCGCCATCCTCTCGCCGTCGGCCGACCAATCTGCGTCCTGCACGTCGTCCAGGACTTCTCTCGGAGTCCCTCCACTCAGCGGAACTCGCGCCAGCGTGCCGCTACGCGCATAGCCGCCGTAACCCACGGTATTGAGCCGGATCGCCATTTCTCCATTTTTGGAAATCGACAGCAGTTCTGCGTTCTTGATGCCTAGCTCGCGCGCGCCCGGATCGTCGGTGCGCGACATGTATAGCTGGTTTTCGCCACCGTCCCACGATGCGCTGTAAACAATGCTGCCATCCGGAGTAAATCGCGCATTGCCGATCGAGCCCGTGCGGAAGGTGATCTGCTGATACTCGGGTTGCGCCACGTGGACGTTCGACTTGCCGGTCCACCAGCCAAGCGCATAGACCAGGGACGCAATCCCCAGACCCGCTGCGGCTGCGACCAGCAATTTGCGCCGCGGCTGTGCAGCCGCCTCCGCTGCCGCAATCTTAGCTGTGCTTCCCGAAAGCCCGGAGAGATGTTCGAGATCGAACGCAATGTCGCCTGCGGAATGAAATCGCGACTCCGGACTCTTCTCCAGGCAATGATGCACAATTCGTTCCAGCGCCGGAGATACATTGCGATTCGTTTCGCTCAACTCCGCTGGTTCTTCTTTCAGAATCGAGCTCATTGTGTCGGCTGGAGTATCTCCATGAAACGCCCGCTTGCCGGATAGCATCTCGTAGAGAATCGCGCCGAAGCTGAAGATGTCCGAGCGCGGATCGAGCGTCATGCCCCGCACCTGTTCCGGAGACATGTAGCCCGCCGTTCCCATCACCACGCCCGCTTCGGTTGCGCCGTGAGTCGCCGTGGCCATCGAAGTCTGTGACGACGGATCCGTCTGCGTCAGCTTGGCCAAGCCAAAGTCGAGAATCTTGACGCGCCCGTCTTTCGTGACGAACAAATTCTCCGGCTTCAGGTCGCGGTGGATGATTCCTTTTTCATGAGCTGCTGCCAGCCCACGCGCCATCTGGATCGCGTAGTCGAGCGCCTTACGCTGCGGAAGTGCGCCGCTGCGCAGTCGCTCACGCAGAGTCTCGCCTTCCAGCAACTCGGAGACGACATAAGGCGAGCCCTCGCTGGTGCCGATATCGAATACAGCCAGAATGTTGGGATGGTTGAGCGCGGCGGTGGCCAGCGCCTCCTGCTCAAAGCGCCGCAAACGGTCGGCGTCGGCGGAAAGAGCTTGCGGCAAAACTTTGATGGCTACTTCGCGCTTAAGGCGGGAGTCGCGGGCGCGATAGACCTCTCCCATACCGCCTGCGCCGAGAAGAGAAACAATTTCGTAAGGACCAAGTTTGGTGCCAGAGGCGAGATTCATCAGTGGGCGAGATTATAACCCAGCTGTCAGCCTTCAGCCCTCAGCTATCAGTTCTAATGCAGGCATTACTCACGCCGCGCCACACGCTATAATTGCGCCCACAAATGCTTCTTCCCTCTGGCACGAAGCTCGGGCCTTATGAGATTCAATCGCCGCTGGGCGCAGGTGGCATGGGCGAAGTCTACCGCGCGAAGGACACTCGCCTCGATCGCACGGTCGCCGTCAAGATTCTGCCCAGTCATCTTTCCGACAATGCCGACGCCCGCCAGCGCTTCGATCGCGAAGCCCGTGCCATTTCGTCGCTAAACCACCCGAACATCTGCACCCTGCATGACGTCGGCCATCAGGATGGCATCGACTTCCTGGTCATGGAGTTTCTCGAAGGCGAGACCCTCGCTGATCGCATCCTGAAAGGCCCGCTGCCTACCGAGCTCGTTCTGAAGTACGGCATCGAGATTTGCGAAGGACTGGAGCGAGCGCACAAGAGCGGCGTCGTGCATCGCGATCTGAAGCCGGGCAACGTGATGCTGACCAAAACCGGTGCGAAGCTGATGGACTTCGGCCTCGCCAAAGCAGCTCCGGCCAGCCCCGCTCCGGCGTCCAGTCTCACCATGACATCCGCTGAACAACCTCTGACCGCGCAGGGCACGATCGTGGGGACGTTTCAATATATGTCTCCCGAGCAGACCGAAGGCAAGGACGCCGATGCCCGCTCCGACATTTTTGCGATGGGTGCGCTGCTTTACGAGATGGTGACCGGCAAGCGCGCGTTCACCGGAAAAAGCCAGGCCAGCATTGTGGCCGCAATTCTTGCGTCCGAGCCTCCGCCAATTTCGACCGTGCAGCCCATGACGCCGCCTGCGCTCGCGCAGGTGGTCAAGACGTGCTTGGCCAAAGACCCCGAAGAGCGGTTCCAGACCGTTCACGATCTCAAGCTGCAACTGAAATGGATCGCCGAGGCATCTTCGAGCCAGCTCGCCGCTCCGGCGCAAGTCCGTGCCCGGCGCGTGGTGCAGAAGCGGACGCTGCTGGTCGCCGCCGCTGTGGGCTGGATTCTTGCTATTGCGACTCTCGCTGTGTATCTCGCAAGTCGGGCGCAACTCGACGACGCACATCGTCCGCTGACCGCCTCATGGCTAGCTCCACCAGACACTGAATTCACCATCGCATCAGGCGGTGCCCCAGCACTTTCCCCTGATGGTTTGCAACTCGCCTTCCTGACCGGAATCGCGCCGGACACAAAGCTGTGGGTGCGCGAAATAACCACCGGGACGTCTCGCCCGGTGGACGGAGCCGAGCGCCCTACGTTTCCATTCTGGTCACCCGACAGCAAGTACATCGGGTTTTTCTCGCTGGGAAAACTGAAAAAAGTGGCGAGCGCCGGCGGGCCGGTACAGGTGCTCTGCGACGCGCCGGAGGGACGCGGCGGGTCGTGGAGTCCGCGCGGCCTGATCATCTTCACTCCGAATATCTTCGAATCTCTCTACAAGGTGCCGGAGGGTGGCGGTACGCCCGAGAAGATCACCGAGGCCAAAGCGGGCTGGACTCATCGCAACCCCTACTTTCTGCCCGACGGCGACCATTTTCTGTTCATTTCCCGCGACACGGGCGGGGCTTCGCCCGTCGGTGCCTTATACAGCGCGTCGCTCTCGGGAGAGAAGCCGCGCCAAATCCTGGAACGCGCGTCCAACGTGCAATATTCCGATGGATATCTGCTCTATCTGCGAGAAACGGTATTAGTGGCGCAGCACTTCGATCTCAAATCGCTCCAGTTCAGCGGAGATGCTAAACCGGTGGCCGACAAACTCGACTACTGGAACGCGCGTGACCTGGTTAGCTTCGCGGCTGCTCACGGTACTCTCGTGTTTCGTCATGGATCACTGCAGAAGACTCAGCCCGTCTGGGTGGACAGCAACGGCAAGGACCTTAGCCAGTTTGGCGAGCCTGGCCTGTATTCCTCTCCCAAGCCATCCCGCGACGGTTCCATGGTGGGGCTGATACGGACCGATCCCGACACGGGAAAGGGAGATATTTGGGTCGCGGACACCAAGAGGAACACCATGTCGCGAAGCACTTTCGCCGATGGCACCAACCCCCAGTATGCATTCTCGCCGGACGCGAACAGGATTGCAGTCACTACCGCGAACGGCATGACCTCGGCAGGAATGTGGATCCAGCCGACGAGCGGCTCGGGCAACAAGGAGAAGTTGGAAACGCCACCCGCTTCCTCTACGGTGGCGAGTTGGTCTGCCGACGGCCGCTATATTTTCCTCAATATGCAAAACAACGCCACGCGCTTCGACATCTATTATGTCGACCTGACTGGCGACCGGAAACTTACTGCGTTTCTCAATTCGCCCGCCAATGAAAATGCCCCGGTTTTGTCGCCGAACGGCAAGTGGTTGGCTTACGATTCCGACGAGTCCGGAAGATTGGAAATCTATGTCACGGCATTTCCAGGTCCGGGAGGGAAGTGGCAAGTCTCCAACGGCGGCGGCACTTTGGCCTCGTGGAGCGCCGATGCGAAGCGACTCTACTACCACAGCGGAGACAAGCTCATGTCCGTGGCCATTCAAAATGTCGAAACCTTTGAATTTGGAGCGCCCACTCAATTGCCGATCCACCTGAATGAATTCGCCGCGGTCGGACCAGTCGCGCCTGGCGAGCGCTTTCCCGCCCTCAAGCCTCTCAATGGAGGCGAATCGAACCCGCAACAAGTTATCCTGAACTGGACCGGAGCGTTGAAGCAGTAGAGCTAGTTTTCGCTCTCCACCGGCTTGGCCTTGGGAGCTGGCAGCTCCTTCGTCTTACCGGGCTTTGGAGGGACTGGCGGCGCCGGCGGAGTGGCGGGCACAACTGCTACGTCGCCCTTGCGAATCTCAATCGCTCCTCTTTCGCAGTTCACTGCGAGCCGCGGACCATTCGTTCCAATCGAACCGCTGGCGCTCGATTCACGGTTGTGATTTTCGACTTTGATTTCGTCAAAGTCGCTGTCGATTTCGCCCTCGCGGGTACGCGCCTCAACCTTGAGCGGCGTGTTGGGCGGGATCGTTATCTGCACGTCGCCTTTATGGTTATCAATCTGGATGTTCCCAGGCTTGTGCAGTCCGACCGAGACAGTCCCGTTCTGGTCTTCCAGTCGCAGATCTCCCGACAGCCCTTCGAGGGCAATATCTTTTGAGTGTGTCGTCAGGCGCATCGGTCCCGACAGCGAGTCGGCGCGCAGGTCGCCGGAGTCCAGATCGAGGCGTCCATCCAACCGCGCAAACTCCATCTCCGTACGAGATGACCGGAAGCTCACTGTCTTGCTCACCCGCACGAGCCGCACGCTTTCCTGAAACTCTCCATTCAAATGAACGGCGCCATCGACATCTTCGATGGCCACTTCTTTCGCGCGGCCCTGGATCGTGAGATCGCCCTTGATGTGCTGGGCACGAGCGGAGCTACCCTCCAGATTGAAGACCGCATTTCCGGTGTGATCGTTGAGGTTGACTTCGCCATTGTGGTGCGTGATGTCAACACTCCCCTGCATGCCGTTGATCGTGACATCTCCGCGACGCGAAACCACCACGATGTCGGTGTTGCGCGGCACATAAACGTCCATGTCGGTGGTCACGCTGTGATCGCCGGCCGCGTGCGTTTCGGCGTCGAGAGTAACCACTTTGTCGACCACCGTCAGCTGCGGCTTGGTCTTGGAGTTATAACTGTCCGCGTCTTCCTGTTTGTCGGCGCGGATCTTTTTTCGCACCGAAACTTTCATCGTCTTGCCTTCGCTGACATTGATCGTGATCGTTCCGCGGTCATCGTTGATGTGCAGGCTGCTGCCCGCCGGAATGTCCTTGCTCAAATCATCGCTGTAGTCGAATGTTGATCCGCCAAAGATTTCGTCCAGACCCTCGTCGTCGCCGAGCTGGACGTGCTCGCCAATACTCTTCCAATTCACCCTCGATACTTGCGTAGCGATCAGTCCGCTAGCGATCAAGAACAGCATCAGGAAAACGCCGCCCACGCCAATGCCCCGCGCTGGTTGGCCCAGGCGTTTCGCCTGTTCGTATTCGATGAGCTTGATCACGCCCCACAGGATGAGCAGGGCAGGCCAGAAGCGCGCGAACAGCCGTCCCAGGCTGTGGATCTCGAGAATCCCCATCGTTCCACAGAGGAACAGCACGCCCATCAGAATCAGGACAACCGGCCCCGCAATCGAACGTGGCGGACGCTGAGTCGGAGGCATCATTGGAGTCGGGCTAGCCACGGTTCACCTCGCTTGTTGGCGGAACGGGTGGAACTGGCGGAACAGGAGGAATCGGCGGCACCGGAGGAACGGGTCCTCCCGTATTCGGAGCCGTCGTCACGTGCCCCTCCATGGACGCGCTTCCCTGCAGCAGCTTGATTCCGCCGATCACGAGCAAAATGACGGGCCAAGTGCGACCGAAGTTCACTACATTGAGATTCTCGAGAAAGAACAGGATGCCGATCGTTAGCAGAATCGACGGACCCATCAGCCGCCGCGTTCGGCAGCGGGCGCATTGGCATCCCGAACAACCCCCCGGACCGAGGAGTCCCCAATTGCGGGCGAACAACCAGCCTCCAATCGCAATCAGAATCAGCGGCCAGAAGCGATCCAGTTCAGTGAGGCCCATCGTGTTCAGCAGAAACAACACGCCGAGCAAGATCAGTACGACGGCGCCCATCGGAATCTTGCTAGTCTCGATCTTCGATCCACCGCTGAACGTCGCCGCCAGGCCAAAGGGATCCGGGATCGGTTGCGACATCTGGATCGCTTTTGCGGAGCGCACGGCGTCAACGATCTGGTAGATGTAAAAAAACGCGATGCCAAAGCCGCAGATAATCCCCAGAGCTTCGCCGTGACCGCCATGATCACTCGCGCTCGCCCCGGCGATCAGCATCACCATGACGGCCAGATGGGCCAGTCCCTTGGCATATTGCCCGGTGTACACCGCGCCTACGCCAAACGGGAAGAATCCGGCCAGAATTCCAGCGACCGTCGGATTTGGGCCGCCACTCACTGGGGGCACGGGAGGAATAACGACTCCAGCATTCCCTGGCACTCCCGCCGCCGGAACCGTGCCGGATGCGAACGCCGCCGCTCCGGTTGGAACGCCTTCCATCTTCGCTCCCAGGCAATCTTCGCAATAGATCACGCCCCGCACGGGACGTGTACAGTTCGCGCACAGTGCCTTTCCGCAAGTGCGGCAATAGGCCACTGCTGAAGCATCAGCATGATTGGCGCAGTTCATACAAACCTCCGATTTGTGGTCGTGGCCACCAACACCGTCACGGCAGGAGATGCGTCCCGCAGCGCGGCTAGAACCGGCTGGTTGTATTCCTGGGAGTAGTTACGATCCTGTCTCTGTTCTGGTTGTCCACTCGTATCATTCTTGCGATTTTCCTTCTGGTTGCTGAGTGCCGGGTTCGGCGGGAGTGTTGGCCCGCTTCAACTCGCGCACCTTCGATTCGATTTCATACACGAAGCGAATATTGTCGTAATACTTTACAACTTTGATCTGCGCATCATTGTAAGCATGCCGGATCGCGGTCGGCCGCAGGTCCACCTTTGACACATCCGCCGGCTTCACTCCGGCGACGCTCAGGCCCAGCGAGCCCATGAAGAAGATCATCCCGAACGACATCATGAAGCGCGGCTGCCGCACGAAGGCGAAGACCGGAGTGAACGTCGAGTCCCACCACTCCCGCATCCGTTCGCCCAGCGGAGCCGTCCGTCCGCCGGCGCTTACCGCCAGCGACCGCTTGCTGTCGACGCCACTCGTGGCGACCAGAATGTTGTGCACCAGGTGCGCCGGGGGCTCAATCTCTTCGAGCGATCGCAGCCACTCGCGCCCGGCATTGACTTCCGCGAACATCGGACCGCATACCGCGCAGACGCGACGATGAGCTTCGAAGCTCTCCTTCCGCGCAGGGCTCAACTGCCCGTCACCGTCCATGACCTCGCTGAGGAGTGTTTCGAACTCGGTGCACTCCATCCCGTGTTTTAGTTCCCCTGGCATCAGATCACCTGCCTATATGTACGTTGTAGAAGGCGCGCTAGTTCCGCTCGCCCCCGGTTAATTCTTGACTTGACGGTCCCCTCGGGAACCTTCAGAGCCGTAGCGATTTCCCGGTAGTCCATATCCTGTAAATCCCTCAAAATCACCGCCTCCCGGAGCTCCGGAGACAGCTTTTGCAGCGCCAAATGCACCATTTCCCGCGTTTCCCGGCTCTGTACCGCCTCATCCGGAGGCAATCCTCGGTCGGCAATCTGGTCGCTCAAAGGCTGCGCGTCCTCGTGTTCGGAGGGCACCGTATCCAGCGAATCCGTGATCCGGTCGCCCTTACTTTTGCGGAAATGGTCGACCAGTAGGTTGCGGGTAATGGTCGTCACCCAGGTCATGAACGCGCCCTTACCGGAGTCAAATGTGTTCAGGGTGCGGTACATCTTGATGAAGACCTCTTGGGTGAGGTCCTGGGCGTTGTCGGAGTCGCCCGCAAAGCGGTAGCAGACGTTGTAAATGCGCCGGTGATAGCGCTGGACGATCTCCTCCCAGGCTGCGGCATCGCCCCCAACGCAGCGACGGACGAGCAATCCGACAACCTGGGCATCATCCAAAACTGAACTCCGAAAACGGCAGCTACGCCAGAGCCCCGAAGGGGTGATCGAAAGTAGCCCAACGCTTCAGCGCTGCAGTTCAAGCTCTCTAACAGCACACCAGATGTACGTTTCTGTAGCCCCAGAAGTTCCGTTGAATCAGGGAGCTAGCGATTGTAGCAGGAGAATACAACGACTACAGGCCACATCAGCTGAAGGGATTCATCACTGTGAGGCCAAAGTATTCCTGCCCCGCATTGAAATCTTCCGAGAAGATGCGTTTGCAGCCAGCGCGTTCCGCCGCCGCGACGATCATGCCATCGTAGAAGTGGATGCCGTAGGCCGCGCGCGCTTCCACAGCGCGCCGAACGAGTTCGCGATCGGAGACAACCAGCTTGATCGGCGAAAGCCTGTCCAGGATGGCGGTCACGTCGTCAGGAGTCGCCGACATTTTGTGAAGCAACGTGGATGCAAATTCGGACAAGACCTGCAGCTGAAATCACAAACTTCCCCGCGACCGCAGCCTCCACCAGTTCGTGTGCGATTTGTCTGTTTGTTGCGGTCGTTGAACTGATAAGCGTACACGAGCACGTTGGTATCGAGAAAGTCAGCGCCGCTCATGCAGGTCTTCTCGTTTCCAGGTTCGTTTTCCCATGTTGAACTGGATACTTCTCGAAACTTTCCTCGAGCGCCTCAAGTTCTCTGTCGCTTGCGCCCGGACTTGGAATGTTCGGCGGCCAGTTCTTGCAGGTGGGCGCGCACCAGTCCAGTCAGCGTAGTATCGCGTTCGACTGCGATTTTGCGGACTTCCCGGACCAGATCATCGTCCAAGGAAAGCGTGATATTCATATACCCATAATAAGGGAAACCCTTAATAAGGGCAAGGCGATTGTTGCCATCTAGCGCACTTCGGCTTGGGGGCGCAATGGTTTACCGTGGGGGTACCAACCAGTAAACATGCAAGCAAACGAAAAGAACCGCCCGCAAAGCGAAGTTCTCCAGGCAAAAAATATTGTTTACTGAGAGCTGACAGCTGAGAGCCGAGAGCCAACCTACGAGAACCGCACCTTCACATCCGGCCCCTTGTCCAGATGGATGCTCTCAATAAACCGCACCCGCCCGGTCTTGAGTGTGAGGATGACCGACGAGGTCCGCGTGCCTTCGCCGAAGAAGCGGACGCCTTTCAGCAGAGCGCCCTCGGTGACGCCGGTCGCGGCGAAGATCATTTGCTTTCCTGGGGCCAGGTCTTCCGCTTCGTAGATCTTCTTCGCGTCCTTGATTCCCATCTTCGCGATGCGCTCTTCCAGTTCCGGCTTGTCGATCACGAGCCGCCCTTGCATGTATCCGTTCAGACAGCGAATGGCCGCCGCGGTAATCACGCCTTCTGGAGCGCCTCCTGAACCCATGACCGCGTGGACGCCCGTCCCAATGACGGCCGCAGCGATGCCGGCCGAAAGGTCGCCGTCGCCAATCAGCTTGATACGCGCCCCTGCTTTCCGAATGTCGCTGATCAATTTCTCATGCCGAGGGCGATCGAGCACGACCACCACCAGATCTTCAACGCCGCGATGCAGACGGCGTGCAATGTTCTTCAAGTTTACGGCTACTGGAGCGTCCAGTTCGACGGCGTTCTTGCAGGATGGTCCGACGACGATTTTTTCCATGTAGCAATCTGGGGCATGCAGCAACCCACCTTTTGACGACGCAGCCAAAACGGTGATCGCGCCCGGCGCGCCGGTGGCGCAGAGGTTCGTACCTTCCAGCGGATCGACAGCGATATCGACATGCGGAACGTCGCGTCCGTCCAGATAGGGGCCTCCAACCTGCTCGCCGATATAAAGCATGGGAGCGTCGTCGCGTTCACCCTCGCCGATCACGATCGTGCCACGCATCGGGACAGTGTCCATCGTCTTGCGCATGGCTTCGGTGGCGACTTGGTCGCTCAGCGGACGGTCGCCCTGGCCCATGGTCCTGGCCGACTCAATGGCCGCGTTCTCGACCACGCGCAGGAATTCCAGTGCCAGATCGCTTTCGATGTTTTCCCCAAAATTCTTAGCGTGCGGTTCGGGGCGGGTTTGGGACGTCATCAATGCCTCCTGATAAATGCGACCTAGGAATATATCCGCTTCCGGTCGGAGATGGAAGTGCAACGGTCACAGCGCGGGTGTCGTCTGCTAATCTCTTCGTCATGAATACCGAACGCAAAGAACCTGTCTTCATTTATTCCGAAAAGCAGGTTGCGGAAAAAAGCGAACGCGCCCGCCACTTTCTCGACACTCGCAACCGTTTGAATGAAAACGTCGATCACGCCGACAATTTTCTTGTGAAGCGCTTCTACAACCTCGATCACAATACCTATTTGGAAGGTGCTCTCCCGGCGAAATACAAAGAACTCATGGGACTGGTCGCCTCCGCCAGCCTGCGCTGCGACGACTGCATCAATTACCACGTCATTCAGTCCTATCGGTTGGGAGCCACGCGTGCCGAACAAGAGGAATCACTCAACGTGGCGCTCATCGTCGGCGGAAGCATTGTTGTCCCGCACCTTCGCAGAGCTTATGAACTGCTGACGGAGTTGTACGGATGAGCGGCCAAGGGCGAGTTTACACTCCGCACGCAAACGAGCGAATGGAGTCGCTGGCGGGTCTGCCACTGGCATCGTTTGGGGCCAGGGCGGGGGCGTATGCGATTGACATGGTGCTGGTCGTGATCCTGTGGTGGCCGTTGACTGCTTTGACTATCTGGCTGACGCATCTTCACGAAAAAAACCTGCATATCGACCTGAAGTGGGATTTTCACGAGCCTTCGAATATTGTCTTTGCGTTGCTCTATTTCGGACTGTCACTGTATTTGGGAAACGGACAAACGCTCGGCAAGCGTCTGACGCGCATTCGCGTGGTGTCGCTGGTGCATGATCGGATTACCTTCTGGCAAGCGATGGAGCGAGCCTTGGGTTATGGCGCGTCGATTCTGGAGGGAGGGTTCGGGTTCTTCCAGTACTTCACCAATCCGAATCGGTGCTGCGTGCATGATCGGATTGCGGAGACGATCGTAGTGAAAGAGAAGGAGCAACCGTCGTAGGAACGATCAGGGCGCGGTGGTTCTCGTTTTCTTTCTCGTTATTGACCCGCGGCTGCATCCGAGGCCAGGATTCCGTACAGTTCGAGATCGAGAAACTCTCCCCACTTCAAGATATGTCCCCGCACGCGACCCTCGTGGCGCATACCGATTTTTCTGAGGACGCCACCCGAGGCGGGATTGCCGGGAACGTGGCTGGCGAAAATTCGGTGTAGTTTCATTGTGCTGAAGCCGTACTTCACCATGGCACGGGCCGCTTCCGTCGCATAGCCCTTTCCCCAGAACGGCACGCCGATCCAGTAGCCGAGTTCGGCGCGACTATGGTCCGGTTCGGTCATCAGCCCCACGCCGCCGCAAAGCGTGTTGCTCTCGCGCAGGAAAATTCCTAAGCGGAGACATTTGTTGGTTGCCAACTCCTGCTGCGCGAGGGCGATGAAGTCGCGTGCGATAGCCTCTGTATAAGGATGTGGAATGCGCAACGTCGTCGCCGCGACCTCGCGCGCGCCGATGAGCGGAACGAGTGCCGCGATATCCGAGGGTCCGTAGCCGCGCAGGGTCAGGCGGTCGGTTTGGATGGGGATGAATGGCATCGCTGCGATCAGAACGCGTCAATCCCGGTAACGCTGGCCCCAATGATCAGCGTGTGAATATCGTGCGTCCCCTCGTAGGTTTTTACGCTTTCGAGGTTCATCAGATGCCGCATGATCGGGTAATCGTCGGCCACTCCGTTCGCTCCCAGAATGTCGCGCGACATGCGTGCGCACTCGAGCGCCATCCAGACGTTGTTGCGTTTCGCCATTGAGATGTGCTGATGCTGTACCTTCCCGGCGTCTTTCAAACGTCCAACTTGCAGCACGAGCAGTTGTGCCTTGGTGATCTCGTTGATCATCCACGCGAGTTTTTCCTGCACCAGTTGATGCGACGCAATCGGCTGATCGCGAAACTGTTTCCGCAGGAGCGCATATTGCAGCGCGCAGTCATAGCACGCCATTGCCGCGCCCACTGCACCCCACGAGATTCCATACCTCGCCTGATTCAGGCACATTAGTGGGGACTTCAGGCCGCCTGACCCTGGCAGCAAATTGGTCTCGGGAATTCGCACATCCTGCAGCGACAATCCCGACGTAACCGAAGCGCGCAGCGACCACTTGCCGTGAATGTCGTCGGCCTTGAATCCGGGGCGGTCGGTCTCGACCAGGAATCCGCGCACCTTGTCCCCTTCATCTTCGACCTTGGCCCAGATCACCGCGACGTCGGCGATCGTGCCGGAAGTGATCCACATCTTCTCGCCGTTCAGCACGTACTCTTTGCCGACTTTGTGCGCGCGCGTGCGCATGCCTCCCGGATTCGATCCAAAGTCGGGTTCGGTGAGCCCGAAGCAGCCGAGTTTTTCGCCCTTCTGCATCGCGGGCAGCCAGGTCTTTTTCTGTTCTTCCGTACCGAATGCATAAATCGGATACATCACCAGCGCCGACTGCACGCTGACGAACGAGCGCACGCCCGAGTCTCCGCGCTCAAGTTCCTGCGTGACCAGGCCGTATTCGACGTTCGACATGCCCGCGCAGCCATAGCCATTCAGCGAAGCGCCGAAGAATCCCAGTTCGCCCATTGGCTTTACCAGTTCGCGCGGAAAGCGGCCGGCGCGGTTGCACTCCTCGATGATCGGGATGAGATTCTCTTCAATGAACTTGCGCGCCGTATCGCGCACCAGGCGCTCGTCGTCGTTCAGCAACGTGTCGAAATCGATAAAGTCCACGCCGCGAAATTTGATGGCTGGCATTCAGTCACCCCACAAGGTTATGGCGAACCATTCAAGCTAGCAGAGGGGCAGGCGAATCGGCAACGTGGCCACGGTTCTAGCGGGTACGGTGGCTCAGGTGTCCACTTCGCATCCAGCACTAGTGTTTTTTAATTAGAGACACCCTTTCCCACAAACCGATACCATGTCGCAACGTGGGTTGCGGTCCGTCTTAATCGGTTATGTCATCTGCCAGACTTTCTGTGAATCGGCTGTTGTCGGTCTTGATCGGCTTTCTGGCCGTGTCGGCGATCTACCTTTACGCGTTGCCGCAAGCCAACATCTTCTATGCCGGAGTGGTCCTGTTGCATGTCGTTGCCGGCGTTACAGCGTTCGTTTTACTTCTAGTCTGGCTGGCGCGCTTCTGGTATCGCGCAGAACGGCTACTCCAACTGGGAATGGTTTTTCTATTCCTCGGCGCGATTCTCGGGCTTCTCCTCATTTACACAGGGACGTTGCGGACAGAATGGCGCCTCGTCTATGTTCATCTCGCGCTGAGCTTCGTTGGCGTCGGAATCATCGCGGCCATTCGAATCGGCGAGCGTGGATGGCTGCCACGCTTCACTGCGGTGCGCGTGGTCGCGGTGCTCGCACTCATGGCGTTGCTCGCGCCTGCCGCGCGCTATCTTCGTGAAACCCGCTGGAGCCAGCATGGACGAATCCAAAATCCCGCTCTGCCTCCCCTCACCATGGACGGTGAAGGCGACGGCCCGACGGGCCCGTTCTTCCCCAGTTCCGCGCAGGTCTATGGCGGAGAAAAGATTCCCAGCAAGTTCTTCATGGAGTCTGATTCTTGCAAGCGCTGTCATGAGGATATCTACAACCAGTGGAACAGTTCGGCGCACCACTTTTCCTCGTTCAATAACCAGTGGTATCGCAAATCGATCGAATACATGCAGGACACTGTCGGCACCCGGCCTTCCAAATGGTGCGGCGGATGCCATGATCCCGCCGTGCTCTACGCCGGGAAAATGGATACTCCGATCAAGCAGATCGTTCACCAGCCCGAAGCCCAGGCCGGCCTCGGCTGCATGATGTGCCACTCCATTGCCGACGTAAAAAGCACCATGGGGCAGGGCGATTTCTATCTCGAATATCCGAAGCTGCATGAGCTCGCCGCAAGCAAGAATCCAGTGGTCCGAGCCGTGCATGACTTCATGATCAAGCTCAACCCGGAGCCGCATCGCCGCGTGTTCCTCAAGCCGTTCATGAAGCAGCAGACTGCTGAGTTTTGCTCCTCCTGCCATAAGGTCCATCTCGATGTGCCGGTAAACAGCTATCGCTGGCTCCGCGGCTTCAACGAGTATGACAACTGGCAGGCGAGCGGCGTCTCGGGAGAGGGCGCGCGCTCTTTTTACTATCCGCCCAAGCCGCAGCAGTGCGCGGATTGCCACATGCCGCTCGAACGCTCGAACGACATGGGCAACATCGCCGGCAAGGTGCACTCGCACCGTTTCCCCGCAGCCAACACTGCTCTGCCCACGGCTAACGAAGACGCCGCGCAACTGAAGGCGACTGAGAACTTCCTGACCAGTGGCGCGCTTACCGTCGATATCTTTGCGCTCTCAGCCGCGAGTCCGTTGAAAGTGGGAGCCAACGCTCAGCACGAGCTCGCCACGACCTTTGCCGTCGGCGAAGAAGCGGAAGCGAAAATTACGCCCGGAGCTGTTGCTGAAACGGCGCCGGTGACCGCACCTTTAAACCGCGTTCAGCCCGCCGTTCGCCGTGGGGATACTGTCCGCGTTGATGTTGTCGTTCGCACTAAACGCATTGGCCACTTCTTTCCCGGAGGCACCGTCGATGCCTACGACACATGGCTCGAACTGAAAGGCGTTGACGACAAGGGACAGACGATTTTCTGGAGTGGTAAGGTCGACGATGATGGCAAAGGCCGGGTCGAGAAAGGTGCTCACTTCTATCGTTCTCTGCAGGTCGATGCGCACGGCAATCCGATTAATAAGCGCAACGCATGGTCGACGCGCGCCGTCGTCTATGTTCGGTTGATCCCGCCGGGAGCTGCCGACACCGTCCATTTCCGCATAAAGATTCCAGAGAAAACGGGAAGCAAGATTAGTCTTACTGCGCGCCTCTGCTATCGCAAGTTTGCGTGGTTTAACACACAGTTTGCCTTTGCGGGAGAACACGAAAAGACCGCTCCAGAGAATGCCGCGCTCACTACGCGCGACTACGACGACGCGAAAATGACTTTCACTGCGTCGTTACATGGTGTCTCCGCCAAGGAAGAGAAAATTCCTGACCTCCCGATTGTTGCGGTAGCAGAGAACGAAGTATCCGTTGACGTGCTGCCCGCCAACGCTCCCGTGCCCAAAGCCAAAACGCAACTTGCCAAAGAAGACTGGCAGCGCTGGAATGACTACGGTATCGGACTGCTGTTGCAAGGCGATCTCAAGGCGGCTCAAGCTGCCTTCGAGAAAGTTACGGAGATTGATGCGCAAAACCCCGATGGCTGGGTAAACATCGGACGCGCCGCCCTGCAGGAAGGCGATGTAGCTCGAGCTCGCACGGTTCTCGAAAAGGCGCTGGCCATCGATCCAAGACTCGCGCGCACGAATTTTTTCTACGGCTCACTGATGAAGACCACGGGAGACTACGACCAGGCAGCCGCGCATCTGCAAATTGTGCTCGCGCAGTATCCGCGCGACCGCGTCGCGCTCAACAATCTGGGCCGCGTGCTCTTCCTCCAGCGAAAGTACAACGATGCGATCAAGGTTCTACAGCGGGTGCTGGCCGTCGATCCGGAAGATCTGCAAGCGCATTACAATCTCATGCTTTGCTACAACGGCTTGGGCGATGAAAAAATGTCGAAAGAACATCAGGCTCGCTACCTGCGCTTCAAGGCCGACGAAGCTTCGCAAGCCATTACCGGCCCCTATCGCCAACTGAATCCAGAAGACAACAACGAACGCCAGAACATTCACGAGCACACTTCTGTGCCGTTGCCGATTCTCGGAGCGCGAAGGTGATGACCACTTGGAGTCGCCTGGTTTCAAGGTTTCAAGGTTTCAGAGTTTCAAGGTTTCAGATCGCCCAACTAAGTTTGTTGTTGATCGCCGCGATCGCCGCCCGCGCTCAAACCATCACTTTCCGCGACATCACCGCGCAGGCTGGCATCCACTTTACCCACAACAGCGGAGCGTTCGGCAAAAAGTGGCTCCCCGAAACCATGGGTCCTGGTTGCGCTTTCATCGATTACGACAACGACGGTTGGCCCGACATCCTGCTCATCAACGGACAGGATTGGCCCGGCCATACGAAATCAGGCACTACTACGTTGAAGCTTTATCACAACAATCACAACGGAACTTTCACTGACGTCACTGCCAAGTCTGGCCTCGGCATCTCTGTCTTTGGACTCGGCGTCGCCATCGGCGACTATGACAATGATGGCTTCGACGACATCTTCGTCACTGCCGTTGGCCAGAGCCATCTCTTCCACAACAACGGCAACGGCACTTTTACTGACGTCACCAAGTCCGCCGGACTCTTGGGCCCAAACGAGTTCTCCACCGGAGCCGCCTGGGTCGATTACGATCACGACGGCAAACTCGATCTCGTAGTCGCGAACTATGTGCAGTGGTCCGAGCAGAGCGACCTCTACTGCACGCTCGATGGCTCGCACAAGTCCTACTGCACGCCTGAATCGTACAAAGGAACGTCGGCCCGACTGTGGCACAACCTGGGCAACGGCAGGTTCGAAGATGCTACGCAGAAGGCTGGCCTCTACGATCCAACATCGAAGGGTCTCGGCGTCGCCATCCTCGACTACAACAACGACGGATGGCCCGACGTCCTTATCGCGAACGACACGCAGCCCAACAAGCTCTACTTGAACAAGAAGAATGGCACTTTTGAAGAGCGTGCCGTTTCCGCCGGCATCGCCTTCAGCGAAGATGGCATCGCGCGCGCTGGCATGGGCGTCGACGCCGTGGATTACGATCGCTCGGGCAGCGCCAGCTTGGTGATTACAAATTTTTCGAACCAGATGCTCTCGCTCTACCACAACGAAGGCAACGGGCTGTTCGTGGATGAAGCTCCGCGGTCGGAGGTCGGTCGCGCGACTTTGGTCACGCTGGGCTTCGGCTGCTTCTTCTTCGACTACGACAACGACGGCTGGCAAGACATCTTCGTTGCCGACGGGCACATCGAAGACCAGATCGAGACGGTGCAGAAGCGCGTCAGCTACGCTGAGCCTCCGCATTTGTTTCGCAACTTGGGCAACGGGAAGTTCGAAGAAGTGACCAGTAGCGTTGGCAGCGCTTTCGCCGCCCCGAAAGTGGCGCGTGGAGCGGCATACGCGGACATCAACAACGACGGAGCGTTAGACCTGCTCGTTATGACCAATGCCGGCCCTGCGCATCTTTATCTCAATCAGGGAGGTACGAACCAGAGTCTGCGCATCAAGCTCGTTGGCACGAAGTCGAACCGCGACGGAATCGGTGCGGTAGTCCGTGTCACAGTAGGAGCTGACAAGCAATGGCTTACCATGAAATCTGGTTCCAGCTATCTTTCGCAGAGCGAACTGGTGCTGACGTTTGGCCTGGGGTCGAAAACCAAAGCTGACACCGTCGAAATCGATTGGCCTAGCGGGCAGGTGGACAAACTTTCAAACATCGCAGCGGGGCAAACTGTTAAGGTTCAGGAAGGCAAAGGCCAGATCGGCGCGCGAGCGTACGGACAGAAGTAGCATCTCAAAGCAACTTGAGAACGCCTTGCCGGGCTGCCGGCCATTCGGACGGGTATGGGGTCCTTCGACTCTGCCGGTCATTCGCCTCGCGAATGGCCAGCTCCGCTCAGGATGACAACTCTCTTTGAGGCCACGCGCTTGACCGCCGCTAACGCGCAGAGCTCAGATAGAATCTTTTCGAACCCACAATGTCCAAAGCGCTCCTGATCGCCGCAGCTGCCATCATTGCTCTCGCCCTCCTCGCCGCGAACGCCCCCACTCACAGTCCGCAGGAAGCCGCACGGCTCAACAACATCGGCGTCGCCTACATGAACCAGCAGCTTTTCGAGAAGGCGCTGAAGTCGTTCGAAGCCGCCGCGGCCGCCGATCCGGCACTCGAAGTCGTCACCGTCAATCGCGGAGTGGCTCTGCTCAACCTGCAGCGACTCGATGCCGCGAAGGCCCTGCTCGATCAAGCCGTCAAAACGAATCCCAAAGAGCCGAATGCCTGGTATAACCTCGGCCTCTACTCGAAGAATTCCGCTGACGCCCGAGCCGCCGTCGATGCCTTCCGCCGCGTTACAGAAATCGATCCCGCGGATGCCGACACCTGGTACTTCCTAGGATCGACCTACGCCCAACTCAAACAATTTCCCGAGGCGATCGAATGCTTCAACCACGCCCTGAAGCTCGATCCGCATCACGCCTCCGCCCAGTTCGGATTGGCTCGCGCGTATCAGCAATCCGGCCAATCTGATCCCGCGCACGAGGCGATGAAGAAGTTTCAGTACATTACGCAGAATAAGCTGGGCGCACCTATCAGTCTGTCCTACGGCGAGCAGGGAAAGTATTCGCGCGCGGAAGACTCGCCGGTGGCAGTGGAGAAAGTTCTGCCGCAGATTGCGGTGAAGTTTGTGGATGTGACGAAGGAAGCAGGGCTCTCCGCTACATCGGCACCGCTCCCAGACGAAGACGGGTATTTCTATTTGGGATCGGGCGCGTGTTTTCTCGATTACGACGGCGATGGCAAGATCGACCTTTTCCTAGCCGACAGCGGAACCCAGGGGATGACCCTCTACCGCAATCTCGGAAACGGTAAGTTCGACGACGTTACAAAACAAGCAGGACTCGATCCCAAGATTCACGCCATCAGCTGTGCTGCGGGCGACTATGACAATGACGGTGCAACGGATCTCGCCGTGAGCGACGGATCTCGCGTTCTCCTCTTCCATAACGAGAAAAACGGCACGTTCAAAGATGTGACCGAAGCGGCAGGCATCCATCATGCGCACGAACCGAACGTCATAACTAGCGTGACATTTATCGACTACGATCACGACGGCGACCTCGACCTTTACGTTGCCGAGCCAAGCGGCCCCTCCAATCAGTTTTCGAAACCAACCACAGGACTAGTCCAGGTCGCCCAGCTTCAAGGCCGTAATTCGATGTGGCGCAATAACGGCAACGGCACGTTTACCGACGTGAGCAAGGAGACGGGGCTGGACGCTTTCGGATTAAATGCAGTCGGCACCGACTACAACAATGATCGTGCTGTTGATGTCGTTGTGACCGGTGGTTTTTCCGGACGTCTCGGATTTTTCAAGAATCCCCGCGAAGGCAAGTTTCAGCCGGATGCCGACATAAGCAGTGCTCCTCAACCGGGCACGAGTGTCGGTCTCGCCGTGCTCGATTTTGATCATGATGGCTGGATGGATATTGCGTTAACCCACAGTGGCGGGGCTGTTTCGTTATGGCATAACAATCACGGATCGCCAAGCCTCGTTCCGTTGTCTAGAAACGACAATCCAAACATTAATGTCGAGCCAGCTGCGCTGCCAAAAACCAATTGGGTCCGTGCCTACGGCATTGTCGCCCTCGACTACGATAACGATGGCTGGGTTGATCTCGCCGCCGTGGGAGAAACCAAAGACGGCCGCGGTGAAGTCCGCCTCTTCCGCAACCTCGGCCCGGACGGATGGAAAGACATTACCGCCGACGTCGGCCTCGACAAGATTCAGCTCAAAGAGCCGCGCGCCATCATTGCCGGAGACTACGACAACGACGGAGCCGTTGATCTCCTGATCACGCAAAATCACGGCCCCGCAGTCCTGCTCCGCAACGAAGGCGGCAACAAGAACAACTCGCTACGCCTCGCGCTCAAGGGACTGAACGACAACAAGAGCGCCATCGGCACCAAAGTCGAAGTCTTCTCTGCCGGACTGCGCCAGAAATTTGAAGTCTACGGATCCTCCGGCTACCTCGGACAGAACTCGCCCTACCTGACCATTGGCCTCGGCCAAGCGAAACAAGCCGACGTTGTTCGCCTGCTCTGGCCTACCGGCGTTTTGCAGGATGAAATCGAAGTCGCCGCCAACAAAGTGCAGAGCATTCAGGAACTCGATCGCCGCGGTTCGTCATGCCCAACGCTCTTCGCCTGGGACGGACACGAATATCAGCTTGTGGGTGACATGCTGGGTGCGGGCGTGGTGGGACATTGGGTTGGGGCGGCCGACGACAAAGGCGACCCTCAGGGGCTGAAGCTCGGCTCCTTCGGCGTGCCTAACGGCACGGCTGAAGCCGTGCCCTACCCCAAGGCCTCGCCCGACCTCAAAGCTGCGTCCGATGCGAAAGGCCCATCCGATGCGGGTTCTCAATCGGATGTCTCTTCGAGGGTTGTGCGCAACGTTCCGCGCCCCACGGAAGCCATCAAGCTCGACCGCGGCGCCCTCCGCGAAAAAAATGGCAAGCTCAGCTTCCGCTTCATGGAGCCGTTGGAAGAGTCTGTCTATCTCGACGAAGTGAAGCTTCTGGCCGTCGATCATCCGTCTGATCTCAACGTCGATCCCAACGAATATTTCGCCAGCAATCCGCCGTACCCACCGTTCAAGGTCGTTTTCAGTCGCGACGCTCGTCCACCCTCCGGAGCCTGGGACGAGCATCGCCACAACGTACTCCCCGATCTGCTTGCGCATCGCTATTTCGGCGACTTCAAAGTTCTGCCGCTCCTCGGATTCGCCGAGCCGCACACGCTCGAACTCGACCTCGGCGATGCATATCAAGGTGGCCCGCTCTGGCTCCTCATGCACGGCGAGATCGAGTACTTCTCTGCGACAAGCATGTACGCCGCAGACCAGGCTGGCCTGCGTCCATTTGCGCCTTACGTGGAAGCGCAGGTTGCGGAGAAGAACGGAAAGAGCAAATGGGTTCGCGTTGTTGATGACCTGGGGTTCCCCGCTGGAGGCGCGCGCACCATGACCGCTGATCTCACGGGCAAACTTCCCGTCGGCACGCACCGCATTCGACTGACCACGAATCTGCAAATCTACTGGGACAGCATCCTGATCAGCCGGACGAGTCAAGACCAAACCGCGCGCGTGACGCCCGTTCCGCTGGCGCGCGCCAATCTCAGTTTCCACGGCTTCCCGCTGAAGATCGAAGACCAGCCGCCGGGGAATGTGAAATACATCTACGAAAAAACGAGCGCCACCGGACCTTACACGCGTCCGGCAGGAGCGTACACCCGGTACGGCGATGTGCGGCCGCTGCTCGGGGCGACCGACGATAAGTTCGTCGTCTTCGGCTCCGGTGACGAAGTCGCGCTCGACTTCGACCCGTCGACTTTGCCCGCTCTGTCCAAAGGCTGGACGCGCGATTACTTCTTCATCGCCAATGGTTACGAAAAGGATATGGACTTCTACGCGTACCACGGCGACACCGTTGATCCGCTGCCGTTCGGCGCGATGAAATCGTATCCGTATCCTGGCCAGTCTTTCCCGGCTGACGCCGACCACATGAACTATTTGCTTGAATACAACACGCGGTTCATGTCGGGCAATGAAGCAAGCGGATATTCGTTCCAGTATCCGCAGTAGAGTGGGAACAACCCAGGTTAGCCCCCAAAAAACGGGCGCGAACCCTTCGACAAGCTCAGGGCAGGCTCTGGGGCACAGCGCACTCATGAGCTCGCGCTACAATCACACTGCATGACGGCACCGCGAATCCTCATCCTGATCGTCATCGTCCTGATACTCGCCGCCAGTTGCCTCGTTGCTCAGAATGATCAGGGCCCGATGGGGCCGCCCGCGAAAACCCCTCCGGCGCGCGCAGAAAACAAAGCGCTAACTCCTAAACTGACTCAGCCCGTTCCCGTCTTCCGCGACATCGCCGCGCAGGCTGGACTCACCGCCTCCCACATCTCGTCGCGTGAAAAGCATTACGTTATCGAATCGATGTCGGGCGGCGTTGGTCTTTTCGACTGCGACAACGACGGCAGACTCGACATCGTCATGGTTAACGGCTCGACCGTCGATCGCTACCGGCAGAGCGGAGGCGATCTGCTCGTCACGCTCTGGCACCAGGACGCCAATTTAAAATTCACCGACATCACTGAAAAGGCCGGGCTGACGCGCAAAGGCTGGGGCATGGGTGTGGCTGTCGCCGACTTCGACAACGACGGCAACCTCGATCTATTCGTTACTGGATACGGAGGGAACGCGCTTTACCGCAACAAAGGCAATTGCACTTTTGAAGACGTTACCGACAAAGCAGGAGTCCGCGGCGGCGGCTTCTCTACGGGAGCAGCCTGGGCCGACTACGATCGCGACGGCAACGTTGATCTGTTTGTCTCGCGCTACGTGCACGTCGACATGAACGACCTGCCTGCCTTCGGCTCAACCAAGTTTTGCCAGTTCAAAGGCGCGCCCGTTCAATGCGGACCGTGGGGGATGGAAGGCGAGACCGACCTGCTCTATCACAATCGCGGAGACGGAACGTTCGAGGAAGTTTCCAAGAAAGCGGGTGTGAACGATCCCGAAAGATATTACGGACTCGGCGCGATCTGGGGCGACTACGACAACGACGGCTGGCTCGATCTGTTCGTTGCCGACGATGCCACTCCCAATCATCTTTATCACAACAATCACGATGGCACATTCACTGACGATGCCATGGTCGGCGGCATCGCGCTGAACAGCGAAGGACAGGCTCTCGGGTCGATGGGCGTGACCTGGGGCGATTACGATCACAGCGGACGGCTCTCGATGTTTATTACCGAATTTGCCGATCAGCCGAACACTCTATATCGCAACCAGGGCCGCGAGTTTGATGACGTCGCCATGCAGTCGCATGTCGGTCAGCCGAGTTTGCCGACCGTCGGCTGGGGCACGACATTTTTCGACATGGATAATGACGGCTGGCTCGATCTGTTCGTCGCTAACGGACACGTCTATCCGCAGATGGACAACGTGAAGGGAAGCGCCGCCTACGCGGAGCCGATGTTATTGCATCGCAACCTACGCAACGGAACATTCGAAGAAGTTTCGAAGGCTGCTGGGATTGCCGACATGCCGCTGAAGTCGAGGCGGGGAGCGGCGTTCGGGGACATCGCTAACAACGGTAATGTCGATATCGTTGTGCTAAATGTCGGTGAGCCACCGTCGCTGCTACTCAACACCAACAGCATCGCGAATCATCGCGTCCTCTTCCAATTGATCGGAACTAAAAGCAATCGGGCTGCGATTGGCGCGCGCGTCACCGTTCACGCCGCAGGAATGACGCAATTCGACGAAGTTCGCAGCGGAGGAAGCTACATTTCGCAAAACGATCTGCGGTTGCACTTCGGCTTGGGTGCAGCCGCGAAGATTGATTCCGTCGAAGTCCGCTGGCCGACCGGCAAAACAGAGACCTTCAAAGACGTGGCTGGCGATAAGATTTACACCATCACCGAGGGGCAGGGAATCAAGGAGAGTGCGACGTTGCCGCCACCAGGATCGCTCGTCTTCTAAGCCGCGTCGATTAGAGGATCTCAGCGTATCAATGGTTAGTGGCGAACTTTCCCTAATTCCTTCCATCCGACCAGCACAAATCCCTGTTGCTTGAGAAACTGTCGAAACTCCGCGCTCTTCACCATATCGAAGTCGCGCTGGCGCCACGCAGATCCCCAGTCAGGATGATCCCAGGTCGCGCCGCGCATCTCCTCATCGTCGTATGCCAAGTGCACAATCATCTGGTATACGCCCGGGGGGAGCGGCGCTAGCTGCTTCTTATACCAGTCCACCCAATCTTTCGGAGCTACGCCCGGTTCCATATTGACCGCGTGCTGGATGCTGACTTCTTCGGCGGGGATGGAAATGCCCGCCGGCGGACCGTGAGCTCCTGACGCCTCGAGAAAAATGGGAAGTTTGTATTCGTCGCGCAGTTTTCGGTAGACGCCAAAGAGTTCCGGTGAGGAAACCATGCCTGCCATGTGCATATCGAAATGGGTTAGCTGAATGCCCGCGTTCTTCGCGCGCTCAATCTGGGCACGCAATTCGGACTCGACTTCCGGCATCTTGGCGTTCTTGTCAACGACGTCGGTGTCCAGCGGAAAGTATCCGTCGGCCTCGACAAGACTGGGAACTTTGCTTACGCCGCTGACCGGACCCCAGCGAAGATCGGTCCACTCGCTGGTCAAGGCGAGGTGGATGCCGAGGTCGGCGTTCGGATGGTCCTTTGCCCAGCGTGCCACCTCCGGAAACCATGGGCAGGGGACGAGGATGCTCGCGGAAGTGATCCATCCTTTCTCGAGCGCCTCGAAGGTTGCGCGATTGACGGAGTGGTTCATGCCGAGATCATCGGCGTGAATGACGAGCAGGCGAGCCGAGGCCGGGTAGCCCAGCCTTTCCTGCACGGAGATTGTTGGGTTTTGAGCGGGCGGTTGCTGCGCCCGCAGCGTGCCGCACATGCACGCCAGAAACATGATTACCAGCCTGAGTTGTCCACGCATGGAACCTACCTCCGCAACAATTTGTGCCTTTTGAATCGTTTTAATAGAAACGTTTTCGCTTTGCAAGCATACTGCGTCCATATACAATCCGAAGGAATTTCTTTACATGAGCGAGCCCACAAAGACTTCCGCCTCGGCGCCGCGCCTTCGTCGCACCCTCACTCTCTGGGACCTCATTCTTTATGGCGTGATTGTCATTCAGCCCGTCGCGCCGATGTCTGTCTTCGGAGTGCTCAGCGACCGCGGACGCGGACATGTCGTCACCACCATCCTCATCGCGATGGTCGCGATGCTCTTCACCGCCATTAGCTATGGGCGCATGGCGCGCGCCTATCCCAGCGCCGGTTCCGCCTTCACCTACGTCGGCCAGGAAATTAACCCCGCTCTCGGCTATGTCACTGGCTGGAGCATGGTGATGGACTACATGCTCAACCCCATCATCTGCACGATCTGGTGCAGCCAGCAGGCGCATGTGTTCGCTCCGGGCGTGCCCTACGCGGTGTGGGCCGTATTTTTCGCTCTCGTGTTTACGATGCTTAATGTGCAGGGGGTGAAGACTTCCGCTCGCGTGAACTCGGCGCTGGCGGCCGGCATGAGCCTGGTCATCGTAATTTTCTTCGTGGTTGCGGCGCGCTATATCTTCGGGCACCCACACGACGCGGCTGGATTCTACACGCAGCCGTTCTACGATCCCAATCTCTGGAATACGAAAGCTGTCCTCGGAGGAACTTCGATTGCGGTCCTCACCTACATCGGCTTCGACGGCATCTCCACGCTCTCAGAAGAAGCTGAGAATCCGCGCCGCAACATTCTGCTGGCGACGGTGCTGACCTGCCTTGTCATCGGCATTCTATCTGCCGTTGAGGTGTATGCGGCACAGTTGATCTGGCCCGCATCGCAACCGTTTCCGGATGTCGATACCGCCTTCGTTCATGTCGCTGGGCGCGCCTGGAAGCCGATGTTCGGCATCATCGGATTTACGCTACTGGTTGCCAATTTCGGTTCAGGCCTCGGATCGCAAATCGGCGCCGCGCGCCTGCTCTATGGCATGGGGCGAAGCAACGCCCTGCCAAAATCATTTTTCGGAATGGTGGACGCCAAGCACCGCGTCCCGCGCAACAACGTGCTTTTCGTGGGTGCGATCGCCGTGATCGGCGCTTTCGTGATGAGTTACGGCCTCGGCGCGGAGATGCTCAACTTCGGCGCGCTCATCGCTTTCATGGGAGTCAACGCCGCCGCCTTCATGCGCTATGTTGTCCGCGAAGGAAAATGGACGCCGTCGTTCCTCTTGCCACCGGTGCTCGGTTTCGTTATCTGCTTAGGTCTCTGGCTTAGCCTGAGCAGGCCCGCCGTGATCGCCGGCACGATCTGGATGGCTGCGGGAATCGCCTTCGGAGCCTGGAAGACTCGCGGCTTCCGCGGAGACTTGGTCAACTTCGATCTGCCCGCGGAAGAAGAATGATCTAAGGTCAGAAGTTAGAAGTCAGGTTGCAGAGGTAAGGACCTCTAGCCTCTGACCCTGCTATTCCACATTCCATCCGTGCACTTCCACGACGGCGTCTGGGCGTCCGAAGCGGTTGGTGCCGACCGCGCTAGCCTTGTAGGTTGCCGTGACTTCTCGCTTCTCCCCTGGCAGCAGCGAGAAATAGTTGTCTTCCCAAATGACGGGGAGGATCTCCTCATCGCTATTCTCGCGCTTTACTTTCAGCCGCAGAAAAAAGGCGATGTTGTTGCTGTGATTGACGAGCGTGGCATGCGTCACGACATATTCGCCCTGAATTTCGCTCCGGCTCGACTGCGACAACTCGACCTTCGGCAACTGCGCGAGCGACGTGTAGTCCGCGTACGATGCCGTCGGAGTCGTATACCAGTTCGATTTTGACCAGTCGAGCGTCTCCGGTTTTGTCGACAGCCAATAGAAGTTCGACCCCACTAATTTGCCGCCCTTGTCGGTCACCCGCAGATCGAGAAAATAAGCCGGCGACAAACCGTCAATCTGCGGAATCTCAAATAGCCGAGCGGTGCTGTCCGCCGCTGCCTCGGCCGCAACTTCTTTGGAAAATTTCTGCGTGCCATCCAGATTGAAGACCCGCGCCGTCAGCTTTAGGCCCTTCGCATCCACATACTGGCTGCTGACCAGCCACACCGAGTGATCGTCGTATCCATATACGGGGTCCAGCGGCTGCGTTGCCTTCTTCGCGCCGAAGTAGCCACCACCCGGTCGCAGATAATAGTCATACAGATGCCAGATCATCGATGGCCACGCGTTATTCAGCATCCACTGGATGACTCCGGTCGAGGCATATTTGTTGCGGCTGTACGCTTCGTACATCGCGCGTACGCCTTCATACGTCATGAGCTGCGATTTGTAGGTGAAGTCTTGCGCGCTGGCGGCCGTTCCGTAGCGTGCGTTCAGCGCTTCGGTAAACACGTGCATGTTCTTGAACGCGCCGCCACCCGCATGGAAATTCCAGTAGTCATCCATCGCTCCGGCCGCCGTCCAAAGGTGGTCTTTCCCGACCATGCGCTCGACACTTTCGATCGGCGGAACCGCTGGCCCCATGCTGGTTTCCGTGTTGAAGCCATAGGCACCCCCGCATCCGCCCGTGTTGCAGGATTTGTCGTCCATATGCAGATGCGGGTCCGTCGTCCAGTAAGAAGGAGCCACATATTCATAAGGCCCACTCATTTTCACGCCACTGCCATCCGTCACCGTGCTGGGCTTCGCGGTTGCCGAAGAGACCACTGGATTCGGCCAGCGCAGATCGTCTTCCACCTTCAGATACATTTCTTCCACATCTGGCGGCGGCGGATTATCACTGCCATTCATCCACATCAACAGGCTCGGATGCCCCCTCTGCCGGTACATCTGATCACGCAACGAGGCCTTCGCGATGTCGAAGTCCTCGTCCTTCCAGCTTCCCCAGTGCTCCCAGAAATCGCAGCAGCACCAGCCCGCCATCACCAGGATGCCTTGCTGGTCAGCCATTTCGTAGAAGTCGTCGGTCTCGAGCTTGCCCTCCAGCCGCACCGTGTTCAGGCCCATGTCGCGGACGTAGCGGAACTCGTCCGCCAGCCGTTCGTGCGTTTCCCGCATCATCATGTCGGGGGTATAGCCGCCGCCACGAATCAAAATATTCTTGCCGTTGATTTTGAACAGGCGTTTCAAACGATCCGGAGCTTGCTCTGAGACTTCCGACGTGATCTGGCGAATGCCGAATTTCGTATGCGATTCGTCGGACACAGCGCCGTTCACTTCGAAGGAAAGATGCAGATCGTACAGATTCGGAGTCCCCATCTGCGCCGGCCACCATAACCGCGGATTGCTCATGTTGAGCAGCGGATATCGATCTGGCGTGAAGGCCACATCCTTCGATTCTCCGGCAGCCAACTCCACCGCCTGCTCGAACTCGATGCTGTCAATCTTGCCTTTGAGCGTCCCCTTTACAGCGTGATCGGTGCCATTCTTCGCCAGTGCCGTTACGGTCAAGTGTGCGTTATCGCTCGCGGGCGAATCTACTTTGGAGACTACTGCCGGATAGCGCAGCGCGACTGGTCCGCTGGTCGTCAAATAGACGTCGCGAAAGAGTCCCATGTTTTTGTCGGGTGGCGACGGGTTCCAGTCGACGAAGGTGATGGCCAGGCTGTTCTCAGTTGGCGCCCACACTTGCACGGCGAGCACGTTCGCCCCCTGCCTGAGAGTGGAAGTTACGTTGAACTCATAAGTTCGCCAGGCGCCTGCCACCTGATTCGAGTCTGCAATCTGCTTCCCATTCAGAAAAATATTGGCGCGGTAGTTGATGCCGCCGAAATTCAGCCACACCGTTTTACCGGCAAAGAGATTCGGCACATTGAATTCCGTGCGGTACCACCACGAAGTGGCGTAGGGACTGTCCGGCGGCATCGGAACGTTCGAGAAGTTGAACCCGATGGGATAGCTCACGCCCGGATACTGCCGGAGGTTCATGCCAAAAAAAGGATCGGGAAGGGCTCCGCTCTTTACTTGCGCCGCCACTACGGTGGTTGGGACGTCCGCGTGGATCCAGTCCTTGGTTTCGAACGATTCTTTGGAAATTGCTTCGCCCATTGCCGTGACTTTCGCAGAAGACTGCAATGTCCACACATCGCGCAGAGCTAGCGTGGTGGGCGATGCCGTTGAAGGGTGAGGCTGGGCGGCCGCGGTTGCCAGCAAGATCAACGGCATGAATCGCCACAATGTCTTCATCAATCTGTCCCTCGTCATTTAAGTGAAAAATAGAGGCTGAACGACCCAGGCTGAAGAGTCGCCTAAAGTCATAACACCTTTATTAATTCGTTTCAATAGGGCAAATTTTAGGTTTCAGAGTTGCAAAGTTTCAAGGTTTCAAAGACCACGCCATCTCGATTCAGACGACCGTTTAGAAACCTGGTTTTTGAAACCTTGAAACTCTGAACCTTTGAAACCTGCCGCACGGGTCCGTCGCGGCTTGCCGGTCTCTCCCTAGTTTATAATCAGAGATTCTCGCTTCCAGCGCGGACCACTCTAACGGAGTTATCTAACTTATGATTCGACAGCTGCAAAACGCAGGACCAACGGTGAAGATCGTCCTGGGCGCACTTCTGGTGCTCATCTGCGCCTCGATGGCCATCACCCTCATTCCCGGAGGCCTTGGATCGAGCCTCGGCATTGGCGCTCCTCCGGCGGGCGTACTCGCCACCATCGGTGATCAAACTGTGACCGTGCCCGAGGTGCAACGCGAAGCCCGCGCCATGGTTCGCCAGCAGTTCCCACGGGGAGGTCCGCAGGCCAGTATGTTGCTGCCTTATTTTGCGGGACAGGCGGCCGAACAGTTGATCAACCAAAGGACTTTGGTCGCAGAGGCGCACCGCATGGGTCTGCGCGTCAACGATGACGAACTGCGCGAAGAGTTTCAGCATGGGCAATATGCGGCCACGTTTTTTCCTGACGGTAAGTTCATCGGGCAGGAAGAGTACGAGAATCTTCTGCAGCGCAATGATTTGACGGTTCCGCAGTTCGAGCAGATGGAAAAGGACCGCATCCTCATCCGCAAATTGCATGCCCTGGTCGCCAGCAGCGCGTTTGTCTCAGAATCCGAAGTACGTTCTGATTTCGACCGCCGCAACACCAAAGTGAAATTCGAATACGCCGTGATCACGCAGGCGGACATCCTCAAGGGCCTGCATCCTACCGACGAGGAACTCAAGTCTTTCTATGATCACAACAAGGCGACTTACAACAACGCCATCCCTGAGAAGCGGCAAATCAAGTATGTCGTGATCGACAGCGCGAAGATTGCCGCCTCTGCGCCGGTCACCGATCAGGATCTCCAGGCCTATTACGACCAGCACCGCGAAGAGTTCCGCGTGCCGGAACAGGTGAAGGTCAGCCACATTCTGATCAAGACTCCTCTGCCCGAACCCGGTAAGCAAGAAGACGCAAAAGCCGTCGCGGACGCGCGGACCAAAGCCGAGAACGTTTTGAAAGAAGTGAAAGCCGGTGGAGACTTCGCCAAACTCGCGGAAAAATATTCCGACGACCCCGGCAGCGCGAAAGTAGGTGGAGAGCTCGGCTGGATCGGCCGCGGCCGCACCGTTCCGGAGTTCGAAAAGGCAGCCTTCTCACTGAACAAGGGAAAGACCAGCGACCTCGTCAAGAGCAGTTACGGTTTCCATATTATTCACCTCGAAGACAAGCATGACGCGCAACTCAAATCACTCGCCGAAGTGAAAAGCGAGATTGAAGAGAAGGTTAAGGCGCAGAAAACCGCGCACGCAGCCGAAGTCGCCGCCAACGCGATGCTCAGCCAAGCTCGTAGCCCGGACGGTTTCGACAAAGCCGCCGCTGCCAAGGGACAGACGGCCGTCACTACCGATTACTTCAGCCGTACGGACAATCTCCCCGGGCTCGCGGCGAACCCGCAATTCATGGATGCGGTCTTCAACGAGGCCGACAAAGCTCCTCCGGATGTCGTCCAGACACCGCAAGGGTACGTGATCTTCCAACTCCTCGGCGTCAGGCCACCGGCCACGCCGACGTTCGAAGAGATTCGCTCGCGGGTGGATAGCGAGTTCCGAAATCAGCGGGCCGGTTTCCTGCTGCAGCAGAAGACGCAGGAACTTTCGGATCGCGCCAAGGCCGGTCACGATTTGAAGAAAGCTGCCAAGGAGTTGGGAGCGACGGTGAAGACGAGCGACCTGGTTGCGCCCGATGGCCAGGTTCCTGACATCGGTTCCATGTCGAACGCGACGGCGGTCTTTGCGTTGAAGCCCGGCGAAATCAGTGGGCCGATTACGGCGCTCAGCAACGGAGTTGTCGCCCAGCTTCTTGAGAAGCAGGCGCCGACCGATCAGGAATACGCGGAGAAGAAAGTCGGCATCCGGCAAGCGCTGCTCGAAGCCAAGCAGAACGATTTGTTTGAACTGTTTGTCAGCAACCTGCGCAAGGAGATGGAAACGTCTCACCGGCTGAAGGTGAATCAGGATGAAATGAAGAACCTGACCCGGCAGACTGCGCAAGAAGGCTCGTAGCAAACATACAGTTCTCAGTTCGCGGTTCTCAGTTCTCAGCACAGTGCTTCGATCTGATGGCCACACACCGAGAACTGACACCTGAAAACTGAGAACTGATCTTGCCATTCCCCCGCGCCAGCGGAATTCTGCTTCATCCCACGTCCCTGCCTTCGCGCGGCGGAGTCGGTGATTTTGGTCCGGCTGCCTACGCGTTCGTGGACTTCCTGACCTCGGCCCGACAAGGACTTTGGCAAGTCTTGCCGCTCGGCCCGCTCGGAGTTGGTGACTCGCCCTACTCTTCCACTTCGGCGTTCGCGGGAAACCCGCTGCTCATCAGCCTCGAGCGCCTCGCGGAGCACGGATGGATCGATCGCGCTCGCGTCGAGGCACTCGCCACCGGCGTCGAACCCGTCGACTACACGCTGGTCTTCCGCCAGAAACTGCCTTTGCTGTTTGAAGCGGCTCGCAATTTTCTTCGCGCCGCGACACCCGGCGCCCGATCGCGCTTCGAAGGTTTCTGCCGGAACAATCAATGGTGGCTTGACGACTTTGTTCTGTTCGACGCTCTCCGCGCCCGTTTCAAGCTGGAGAGTTGGAACCGGTGGCCGCGCGAGTTCAGCCATCGCGATCCCGCGGTCCTCGACAAGGCTCGCGCTGAGATGTGCGCGGATCTCGAGGTCCGCAGCGCGGTACAGTTTTTTTTCTTCGAGCAGTGGCAGGCGCTGCGCGCCTACTGCGAGCAACATTCCATCCGCGTCGTTGGCGACATTGCTATCTTTGTTAACTTTGACAGCGCAGATGTGTGGACCCATCCCGAGCTGTTTCGCCTGAACTCCGAGCTTGATCCGGAGGTGATTGCTGGCGTTCCCCCGGATTTCTTCAGCAAAGACGGACAGCGCTGGGGCAATCCCCTTTATCGCTGGGACGTCATGAAGGAGAGGGGATATGCCTGGTGGATCGATCGCATACGCTGGGTAACGCAGAATTTCGACTATATTCGGCTCGATCATTTCCGCGGCTTCGCACAGTTCTGGGAGATCCCCGCGAATGAGCCGACCGCGATTCATGGGCGCTGGGTCGACGGGCCGAAAGATGATTTATTCGTGAAGCTGCGCGAGGCTCTTGGCGGCTTGCCATTCTTTGCCGAAGATCTCGGATACATCACTCCTGACGTGCACGCGATGCGCGAACGCCTGCAGATTCCCGGCATGGCCGTACTGCAATTTGGTTTTGGCGATGTGGGAGCGCACACGCATCTGCCGCACACTTTTACCACCGACAAGGTCGTGTACACCGGCACCCACGACAACGATACCTTGCTCGGATGGTGGGCTTCCGGCGCCACCGACTATGAGCGTCAGCAGGCGCAAGCCTATCTCGGCCGATGTGACGATGGCGTGAATTGGGCGATGATTCGGGCCGCCACAAATTCCGTCGCCAGTCTGTGCGTCGTGCCTCTGCAGGATGCGCTGGGCCTCGGCAGTGATGCTCGCATGAATGTCCCGAGCCGCAATCAAGGAAACTGGCGTTGGCGTTTTGCTGCGGAGTTGTTGCATGCCGATCTAGCGGCGAAGCTCGCCACACTTGCGGAGGTTTCGGATCGCCTTCCACCGAAAGCGCAGCCGATGGAGAACGAAGACTGGGCCGCCTGATTTACTAGGGATCCAGCCGTGCGATCTTTTTCCTCGTAAGCTGGTGTATTCTCGTTCGCAAGCAGGGATCGATTTCCTGAAACCTGACACCGAAACCTGAGACCTGATTTCCCGTGACCGAGCCTATCATTCGCGCCCAGGCCGTCGAAAAGTTCTACGTCCAGCCCGATGGAAGCCGCATAGAAGTTATTGCGCCCGTCGATCTTGATGTCGAGCCCGGCAAAATCATCACCCTGCTCGGCCCTTCGGGATGCGGCAAGTCCACGCTGCTCCGCATTCTCACGGGCCTGAGCAAGCCCTCGTCCGGAGAAGTCCTGTGGCACGGCCAGCCGATCACGTCGCAAAACGCCGGCGTCTCCATCGTTTTCCAGAGTTTCGCGTTGTTCCCGTGGCTCACTGTGCTCGACAACGTCGAAGCTCCGCTTGAAGCGCGCGGCGTTGCCGCCGTCGAACGCCATAAACGCGCTCTGCGGATCCTCGACACCGTGGGACTGGACGGCTTCGAGAGCGCGTATCCGAAGGAACTTTCGGGAGGCATGAAGCAGCGCGTTGGCTTTGCCCGCGCCCTCGTCGTCGAGCCCGAAGTCCTCTTTATGGATGAGCCTTTCTCCGCGCTCGACGTACTCACCGCGGAGAGTCTGCGCAACGAACTACTCGAACTCTGGCTGAGCAAGAAAATGCCGACGAAGGCGATCTTCATCGTCACGCACAACATCGAGGAGGCGGTTCTGCTGGCGGATCGCGTGATTGTCCTGGGAAGAAATCCTGCCCGCGTGCGCGCCGATTTCCCCATCGAACTGCATCAACCGCGCGACCGTAAATCGCAGCGTTTCGTTGATTTGGTCGACTATATCTACAAGATCATGACGCAGCCCGACCTGGCACTCGCCGCGCCCTCCGCGTCCGGAGCAGCATCGCAGAAGCCCGCCCGCCAGAAGTATCAGATGCTGCCTCACGCTCGCGTCGGCGGTATTACCGGTCTGCTCGAACTGCTGCAGGATCGCGGCGGCAAAGAAGACCTCTATCGCCTTGCCGAAGATCTGATCATGGACGCCGAAGACCTGCTTCCGATCATCGAAGCCTCGGTCCTGCTCGGTTTCGCCACGTTGAAAGAAGGCGACGTTGAGATCACTCCCGAGGGCACCCATTTTGCGGAAGCCGATATTCTCAGCCGCAAGATGCTCTTCCGTCAGGCGGCGCTGAAGAACGTGATGATCCTGCAGCAGATCGACAGCATTCTGCACGCGAAGACCGACCATTCCATTTCGCAGGAATTTTTCTACGACATTCTCGACGAGCACTTCAGCGAAGACGAAGTGCAGCGCCAGTTCGATACGGCCATGAACTGGGGCCGGTACGCCGAGATTTTCGATTTTGATCGCGCCGAGCATCGCCTCGTCCTCGCCGAGCCCGTTAGCGAGCCGCATGCGCCGACGGCTCCAGTGCAGCCGTGAGGCGTCCGCAGCGAGTTTCATTCCAACCTCTTGTTCGTATCTGGTCGGTGTTGCCGCGCCCGAGTGCTGCCAGCCTGCCGGACCTCATCATGTTTTCCGCCGGCTTGGCGCTCTTTTACGGAGTCGTTGAAGTCGGCCGAAACTGGCTGGGGCCATTTCACCCGCAAGTCGAAATCAGCCGCAGCCTCGGCGCGCTTCCGGTCTACGCCGGATACTCGCTGCTGCGCATAGCCCTCGCCTATGTTCTGAGCTTGATCTTTGCGGTTACCTACGGATACATTGCCGCGTATCGTCCGGGCGCCGAGCGTTTCATGATTCCCCTGCTCGACGTTTTGCAGTCGATCCCGGTCTTAAGTTTTCTTCCGGGTGTGATGCTGGCGATGGCGGCGCTTTTTCCCGGACGCCAACTGGGCGTCGAGATGGGCGCGGTCCTGCTCATCTTTACCGGGCAAGTTTGGAACATGGCCTTCAGCTTTTACGCGTCGCTGAAAAGCATTCCGCGCGAGATGCGGGAAGCGGCCACCATCTACCGATTCAACTGGTGGCAGCGCTTTATTCAGATTGAGCTGCCCTTCGCGACCATCGGACTGGTCTGGAATTCCATGATGTCGGTTGCGGGAGCCTGGTTCTTTCTGATGGCCTGCGAGCAGTTCGGCGACTTCCGCCTGCCGGGCTTGGGTTCTTATCTGCAAGCCGCCGCCGATAACGGGGACACGCGCTCGATCATTCTTGGCATCGTCACTATGGTCGCGGTGATTGTGCTGCTGGATCAGTTTGTATGGCGTCCGGTGATTGCCTGGGCAGAAAAATTCAAGATGGAGCAGGTGGAAAGCACCGACGCACCGACCTCTTGGGTGCTCGATTTTCTCCGGCGCTCGCATGGAGTCGCGCTCTTCCGCAAGCGAGCCATTCGGCCGCTGCAGGAACAGATCGTGCACTACTTTGCACGCGAGCATGAAGCGCGTACGGAGTCCGCCAGCGAAAGCAAAGCCGCCTTGTGGTTCTGGCGAGTCGTGGGATTGGCGGTTCTAGGCACGATCGGTTACGCCGTGGTGCGGGTGGTCATGATCCTCACCGGCCTGCACGCTTCCGAATTCCACGAACTCGGAGTTGGCCTCCTTGCGACGTTCCTGCGTGTGAACCTGACGCTGGTGCTCGGCGCGCTCTGGACCATCCCCGTAGGCGTTGCCATCGGATTCAACCCGCGCCTGGCGCGCATCGCACAACCGCTGGCGCAGATTGCCGCATCCGTCCCGGCGACAGCGTTGTTCCCGGTCGTGCTGCTGGTACTGATTCGTCTCGGTGGCGGCTTGGGACTGGGCTCGATCGTCCTGCTGCTCCTCGGCACACAGTGGTACATTCTGTTCAACGTGATTGCCGGAGCGATCGCCATCCCCACCGACCTGAAAGAAGCGGCCAGCGTCTTCGGCATCCGCGGATGGGAGCGTTGGCGCAAACTAATCCTCCCCGGAATTTTTCCTTTTCTCGTCACCGGCCTGGTCACGGCTTCCGGAGGCGCCTGGAACGCCAGCATCGTCGCCGAATATTTCCACTTCAAAGGCCAGACCTACTCGACCGTAGGAGTGGGCGCCATGATCTCCGCCGCCACCGACGCCAAGAATTTCGATCTTCTTCTCGCCAGCACGATTGCGTTGGCCGCCGTCGTTGTCACCACGAATCGCCTGGTCTGGCGAAGGCTCTATCGCCTCGCAGAAACGCGGTTCAAGCTCGAAAGCTAGTTCAATCTCGTTCTCGTTCAACCAACTGAGTTTGTGAACTTGCTGGTTTCAACATCCGGTACGGGCCTGACGTGTGGCCTTCACAAAGTGCAGCAAGCGCTTTGTGATCATGGAGCGAACGGTTTCAACGGTGTCAGCACCAGATCGATTTTCGCCGGCATCTTGTTGGCCTCCGATTCCACAGGATGACTGCGACACTCAGCCCAAGCCTTGTCTTCATAGACAGAATGCTGGGCAAATACGCGCACTCGCGCGTTGCCGTACACGTGGATCACGGCGAGGCCATCCTGCGCGGTCTCCTTGGAGCAGTGCTTAGCCTCCAAAGGCTCATAGTCTTCCGTATGCTCGTATGCAATGCAAATTTGTGCGCCCTCAACCGCACTGCCATTTGGCAATGTAACCCGCACCTGAACGGTTTTTTCTGTGAGATGAGGAACCTTGAAATCTATTCCCATGATTCTCTGCCCTTCAGACAGTTCCAAGACCTGGGCATCTTCAGTGTGTGATTTTGATGGATAAAACTGGACTTCAGAAGGCCATCGATATTCCCGGCCACTGCTATCGATCATGACCTTATATCGTCCTGCAGGAATTCTTTTGATTTGATAAGAACCATCGGGGTCAGTCAGGATGAAATTTTGCACATAACCGGGTAACTGAGTCCCATTAGCACTCAGTAGTGTCACAGATGCTTGGACGGCCTTGCCGGAATCGTCCGTGACGTGGCCTTCAATTCGCCCATTCCAGAACAAGTCAAAGCTTCGTTCTACAAGCTCGTGGCTGTCGAGATGTACCTTGGCCGGGGAACCATCTTCTTTCCAGAAGCCCGCCACTTTGCTTTCTGGTATGAGCAACTGCAGTGTGTAGTCGCCTGGAGGCAAATCGTCTACTTGGTAAACTCCCGATTGATCCGTCGTGATGATTCTTGAGCCCGTTGGCCCGGTGATATTAATCTTTACACCTCCGGCATACTTTGATTGCGAGGGCGGCGCTAGTCCTCGTACAAACGTTTCGGCTTCTCGTATGTAGCCCATGAGGTGGGTGCCGGATGCAGATGATGGGCCCCGAAGAGCGCGCAGATCAACGTGTGAGTCCTGCACAGGTTTTGTACGACTACAATTAGTTCTACCGTCCACGATTGGAAGTGCGTGACTCAATAGCCCGCGACCGCGAGACCCATCGACGAAGTAAGTCGCGTCTTTCCAATAAATGAAGTTAGTCAGAAGAACAAGACGGGACCATGAAGGCAATCCCCAAAATTTTTCCTGAACAACGCCGACGGCCCAATCTCCGACGCGAGGATCGCGCGATTCGGTGAATTTTGGATCACGAAAGATGCCCCTGCCATTAATAAAGGCCTCGATTGAACGTCCCACAAAAATGACTCGTGCGGTGAATACCGCATGATAGGGAGATTCGGGGTGAACAATGGGCGGCTTTCCGCGGCAATCCCCGCTGAAGAGCGACGAGCCTAATGCGGAGAGTCCCAGCGTTGCAACAACGTCCACGCATAAGGCAAGAATGCATGTAAAGACCAATGCTGCAACTCGCTGGCTCAAGGGACGCGAGCGAGGTTGAAGCAGGGAAGGCCACCCTCGGTCACCTGTTCCAAGCCAAAACAGTCCAAACAGTAGAAATAGCGCTGACCATCCTCCAAAAGGCAGTAAGAATGCTTTTGTCCATCGGGATACGGCAAACACAATCCATGCCAACACCACTGTGGCACCAAACAAATAGACGGCGCGTCTTCTGTAGCGGATTGCCAGGAGCGCGGCAAAGACCGGCAGGAAGAAGATGGTCGTCAACCCAATGGCCGTCGGAATCTCCGGCACTTCGAACCAACCGCCGCCATCTGAATGCCAAACTAGATATCCCGCAGACTGATATGCGAGACCGAAAACTATAACCGGCATGCAGATCAGGAAGATGATTCCTCCCCCCTTGCGATTTCGCAACGCGACGACGGAACCGGCAAGGAATACCGGCCCTAGAAGCGCAGCACCGCCGTATCCGATCCAACGAGGTAGCCAATCGTCGTTAGATGGGGGCCACGCCATCCCGAATCTCGCTAGCGCGAGAAATCCGAATAGAAGTCCCAACCCCGCCGCCAGCCAGCTCAGCGTTGTTTTTCGCATGGGTTCCGAACACACCCCTCAACCATACTGACACCGCAGCTCCAGAGTCAGCCTGCAGTAAGATGTTCTCGGTGTGACCTTGGTACTGCTGAAGTACCACACGGTTCCGCCGGGAACCTGTCGCTAGTGCTGCTATAAGCCCTCCCGTACCTTCGTTACTGCCCAAAGTAATACCCCCGCCCTTCCCGTCCTGACTTAGTCAATACCGATTCACCAACCCTTAACCATCCCTTCATAAACGTGCAACCAAGGCATGGCCAGAATCAACATATGCCCAGATTGCCGATTGCGGATGACGACCGAGTGCTGACCGAACCGCCGCTCCTGGCGGGGCTTCCAGGATTCGCGGGGAAATTCATTCCCATGGACGAGGCGCGCGAATTGTATCGCCGCGTGCGCACGGCGCCGCAGGGTTTTCGCCTGGAAGCGCTTCTGGCGGAAATGAAAGTGAAGATCGACGTCCAATCCTCGGACCTCGAGCGCATCCCCACCAAAGGTCCGCTGGTGGCCGTGGCCAACCATCCATTCGGCGTGCTCGACGGAGCGGCGCTGGCTGTCCTGCTATTGCGCGCGCGCCGCGACGTCAGGATTCTCACCAACTCGCTGCTCGAAGGCGTTCCCGAGCTGCACGAGCACTGCATTTTCGTGGATCCGTTTCACGCCCCCACTTCCACCGACAAAAATATAAAGCCGCTGAAGCAGGCACTCGACTGGTTGCGCCAGGGCGGAGCCCTCGCCGTGTTTCCCGCCGGAGAAGTCTCGCAGTGGAATGTCCGCCAGGCACAAGTTACCGATCCCGCGTGGAACACCGTGGCCGCCCGCCTTATTCGCAAGACGCAAGCCAGCGCGCTGCCCGTATATTTCCACGGACGCAACAGCGTGACGTTTCAACTGTTCGGCATGATCAATCCGAAACTCCGGACGCTTTTCCTGCTGCAAGAATTCCTCCAGCAGCGGGAAAAAAGCGTGCAGGTGCGCATCGGCAAGGCGATTCCCGCCGAATTGATCGCCAACCTGGAGAATGACGAAGATGCCACCGAGTATCTGCGCCTGCGCACGTACCTGCTGTCGTATCGCGGCAAGAAGCCCATCTCTCTGCCTAGCAAAATGCGCTCCGCGCTGCCGCGCAAGGCACAAGAGCCGATTGCGTCCGAGGTCCCGTCACAATACGTAATCAACGATATCGCCGCGCTGCCCGCCGAACGCCTGCTGCTGGAGAATGCCGAGTTCGCCGTCTACGCCGCGCGCGCCTCCGAACTGCCTTACGCCCTCGACGAACTCGGACGCCTTCGCGAAGTCACCTTCCGCGCCGCCGGAGAAGGCACCGGACGCGCCGCCGACCTCGACCACTTCGACAGCTACTACTGGCACCTGCTGCTCTGGAGCAAAGAGAAACAGGAATTGGCTGGAGCCTACCGAGCCGGCAACACCGACGAGATCATTCGCGCCCACGGCATCAAGGGCCTGTATACGAATACGGTGTTCCGTTACGACGAGCAGTTATTTCTGAAGATCGGCTCCGCACTCGAACTCGGCCGTTCCTTCGTACGCAGCGAATACCAGCGGCAATACGCGCCTTTGCTCTTGCTGTGGAAGGGAATAGCGCGCTTCGTTGCCGCGCATCCCGAAACTCCGGTGCTCTTCGGAGCCGTCAGCATCAGCAACGAGTACAGCAGCCTGTCGCGCGAGATGATCGTCCGCTACTTCGAGCAGCGCCAGAATGAAGACAAAGACGGACGCGAGTTTGCCGACCTCATCCAGGCGCGTACACCGTTCCGCGCTCCCCTGCTTCGTCGCTGGGATTGCGGCGCGATCTGCGGCGCTCTGCGCGATCTCGAAGAACTCGCTGAGCCGATCTCTGACGTTGAAGAGGACGGCAAAGGCCTCCCCGTGCTGATCAAGCAATATGCCAAGGTCGGAGGCAAACTCGTGGGCTTCAATCTCGACCGAAAATTTTCCGATGTCGTCGACGGCATGGTCATCGTTGACCTACGCCAGACCGAGCCGTCGGTGCTGGAGCGATACATGGGCAAGACGGGCTACGCCCATTTCCGCCGCTTCCACAATCTCGATTAGCGCTCGGCATCGATTCACTTTGGGCCAGACGACAACCGGCACTGCTGCACGGCATCCTCCAGCGCTCGCGTTAGCTCGATCCCAATTGCGCTGAGCTGTTCCGCGTTCATACGCTGCTGCATCCCCTCGAACAGTTGCCGTTCTTCCTTGCGGATGTGTCCCGACAGCAACTCCGTGAACTTCCCCAACGCAGCTTCATCCATCGTGCCGTGTTCGGCGTGGACAAAAGATTCCCGCAGATGCCGGTGCTCGTCGCTGAGTTCCTCCACCAGGGGAATGAGCTCCGGGAAACGACAGGAAGCGGGAAACAGCACCTTTTCTTCGGCGGCAAAATGGTACTGAACTTCACTCACATAAAGCGAATGCACTTCGCCGTGCCACGCCGCCAGATCGGCACAACCCTCCTGTAGAGCCCGGTCGAGCCTGACGCAAAGGCCAGCGCGTGCTGATGCTGGCGAGAAAGCGGAATCAGACTTGGATCGCGCAGCATGAGTCCATTATCGTCGAAAGCCTTGATTTGCGGGCTTGGTAGGGGAACAATCTCGCCGGATCCTACGTATTCCAACAACGTGGGAGCTTCTCGTCTGAAGAAGGCAATCTCTCGACGCCTGGGTGGATGACTATTTATGCGCACAATGACGCTAGTGGTGCTACTCCTTGTCGGCCGGCTCTGTTTCGGTGAGGAGCCGATTCGTGTCCACGTGAAGCTGGTGAATGTCGCTTTTTCCGCGCGAGATTCCCGCGGGGCGCTGGTCAACAATCTCAGTAAAGAAGACGTCGAAGTTTTGGAGGATGCCGTCCCACAGAAAATCTCGTTCTTTGCTCAGAGCGTCGACGTTCCGCTGACCCTGGGATTGATTGTCGATTTCAGCGGGAGTCAGGATCAGTTCTCAGAACAGCATCAGCGCGACCTGGAGGTTTTTCTCAAGAACATTCTCGGGCCCAAAGACCGCGTGTTTATGCTCGGCTTCGGCAATCATCTGAAGCTTATCAGCGACTTCTCGCAGTCCGGCTCTGAATTGACCGACCGCCTGAAGCGCTATCAGCACGACAACAAGCATTTTCCGGAACTGGGTCCCAAGGAAGATCGCGAATTGGGCACCGCCTTCTATGATTCCATTTACTACTCCGTCACCGAAAAACTTACGAGCGAGACGGGGCGGCGCGCGTTGCTGGTTTTCAGTGATGGAGAAGATAATTCCAGCTCCCACGATATGATGACCGCCATCGAAGCAGCGCAGGCTGCGAACGTGCTCGTTTACACGGTTCGCTACACCGAGAAACACCGCGGGCAGTTAACAGCCCGCAATCACTACGGCATTCGAGTGATGGACCGCATCGCAAAGGAGACGGGGGGAAAGGCAATCGACACCGAAGTCACCGACGCGAACACCTATTTCCAGCAAATTGCCGAGGAATTGCGGACGTCGTATGAACTGGCCTACTATCCGACCAATCCGATCCCCGATGACACCTTCCGCAAGATTGTGATCCGCCCCAAACAGCCTGGATTAACCGTTCGTTCCAAGACCGGATATTTCTCACGGTGATTTTGCTCCTTTGCCAAATTCGTCTACATGTTGAACAATGAATAGTTGCCCTGGCTGCAGCGAACGCCTTAGCGTCGGCTAGCACGTCGGGGAAGAACTGCAAGGAGCCTTCATGCCCGCTACTGGTGAACTCATCCGTCTCATGAATTATGTCGACGACATCGCCGCCACCCTGCGCCGCGTCAATGCCTCGCTTCCGACGATGACGGACGAGGAACGCGCCCGCCTCGCCGAATACATCCGCAAATCCGAACCCAGCCTCGAAAGCGTGCTCGTCCAACTCGAAAAGGCAGGGAAGTAGTGGCCGAGGGTAACGGGAAGATCAAGACCGTTGCCGTCATTGGCGCCGGCATCATGGGACGCGGCATCGCCCATGCTGCTGCTCTCGGCGGCTACCGCACGATCCTCGAAGATCTTCTGCCGAACGCCCTCCGCAAGGCCGAGACCGAAATCCGCGCTAATCTCGACAAAGCGGTCGAAATCGGCAAGGTCGACGCCGCTGATGCCAACGCGGCCTTCTCGCGGATCGAGTATGCCGGATCGGTTGACGAGGCGACGCGCGAGGCCGATCTGGTGATCGAGGCCGTTCCTGAGGAAATGGAATCGAAGATCGAAATCTTCACCATGCTCGACAAGATCTGCCGTCCGACCACGATTCTTGCCTCGAATACCTCGTCGCTCAGTGTCACCGAGATTGCCAGCGTGACCTACCGTGCCGAGAAATGCATCGGCATGCACTTCTTCAATCCTGTGCACAAAATGAAGTTGCTGGAAATTGTGCGCGCGCTCGAGACTGACGACGATACGCTCGCCGCCGTGGTCGAAGTCGGCAAACGCATGCGCAAGGAAGTCGTCGTGATCAAAGAAGCGCCCGGCTTCATCACCAGCCGCATCAACGCCATGATCGGCAACGAAGCGTTCTACATGCTGCAGGAAGGCGTCGCCACCGCCGAGGACATCGACAAGGCCCTCAAACTCGGACTGAATCATCCCATGGGCCCATTCGAACTCGTCGATCTCGTCGGCCTCGACACGCGCCTGCACATCCTCGAATATCTGCACAAGTCGCTGGGCGAAAAATTCCGTCCTTGTCCGCTGCTGGTTCAGTATGTGAAAGCGGGAAGACTCGGGCGCAAGTCAGGCCGCGGAGTGTTCGAGTATCCGGACGAAAAGGCTGTCTCGCAGTAAGAAGGCTCAGCGCGATTTCTCAGCTTCGCCGCTCACTCGTGTCTGATCCGTAATCCAATTCAATTCCCAGGTCTGGCCTCCATCCGCCGAGAACGATTGCTCGAAGTGAGGCTTATCGGTGGTGGTGTTCGACCAGACAAATCGAATCACGATTGCTTTGCCATTCAACGTGTCGTGGCCGAAGAACTCGCCGCGTCCATTCTTGAATTGTCCGACTTGGGGTGGGTCCATTGTGCCGTTCTTGTTGTTGGCCCAATAAAGGCTCCACTGGTGAGTTTGCGGATTGTACAGACGCAGTGTCAGGCCTTCGATGTGGCCTCCCGCCGCGCTGTCGGTTTCGAACTCCTCGATCTGCGACCGGCCATCCCACACCTTGCGCGTCACGGAGGTGCCGTCAAACTCGACCCAGGTCGTGGAGCCGGTCAACGGATGCACCAGCCGCTTCAGGTGAATGTTCCAGTGTCCTATCTCGAAATCGAAATCGTGTTGTCCATCACGATCCGCGGCGGGCTGCGGAGCGCTGGTTTTCGAAGCATCGGAATTTTGCTGTGCTGTTCCCTGAAGCGATAACAACATGGTGGCCACGCCACATACCACTACACAAGTCCGAATGTGTCGGAAGTTCATCCGCGCCCCTCACGTCAGCTTATTTGTCAAACCAATAGCGAAGGCGACGCGGGCCGTTGAGCCTGCGTCGCCGCCGAGACTGCCATCGATGACTACTGATTAATATCCTGTTTCGACTCCAGTCGCTTCTCGAGGCCGCCCAGATAGACCTGCTGGTCGGCTGGAGCTGCTGCCATGGCCAGCTTCATTTCCTTGGCGGCATCGTCGAACTTGCTCTGCGCGCTGTACATCCGGGCCAGTCCCGTGTGGACAAACCACTGGTCAGGATGTTTCTTCGCATTCTCGCGGAAGACCGCGTAGGCTTCTTCATTGCGCTTCTCCCCCAGCAACTGCCGGGCGTATTGATGCACCTGTAGCGGAGCAGCTAGGTCGAGCGCCTTCTTTTCTGCGACCGTGGCTTCGTCTTTGCGGTTAAGCGCCTTCAAGACTTGCGACTTGGTCATCTCCGTTTCGTAGCGGTCTTCATTTTCGACGCCTTTGTTGGCATAGGTCAGCGCTTCATCCAGGTCGACCTTTTCGCCGAGCAGATAATTGGCTGCGCCGTCCCAGCTCATCCACGTATATTGCGAGAGGTTGCGGAGCTGTTTCTTCAGGCTCGCCTGCACTACATCGTGCACATCGACCGACACCTTGAATGGCACGGCGACTTTTTCCCACTCCATCACAACCACTGCCGAATCCGGCTTCAGCTGGTCGAAGTCATAGGTGAGGGCGTTGTGCATATCGGTCGCCTTTGCCTTCACCGTCACGCGCAGCGCATCTTCTTTTTCGTCATAGGTGAAGGATCCCCACGAAGTCGAGTTCTTCGAGAAAATAATCGTCCAGTCGTCGGCGGTCGGAATCATGTGTAGACCGTATGTGCCAGCCTCGAGCGGCTTGCCTTCGATCTGGACCGGGTCGCTGAACGTGATCGTCGTATTGATATTGGCGCCCGCGCGCCACACCTTGCCGTAAGGGACTAGACCGTCCCATACCTTGCGGTCATTCGCTAGCGGACGATGGTAGTTGATCGTGATGTCAGTGATGCCGATGGTTTGTGAAACTTTCGCCTCCTGACTTTGCAGGGGCAGATCGAGTACGAACGATTGCGCCGAGCCTATGCCCGACAAGGCTGCCAGCAGCAGGCAGAACAGAAATGCACGTAAAGTTCCTCGAAGCATGGGAAGACCTCCTGGAAAATGCATCAATCTTGGTTGAATAGGGGCTGGATCGCAGCCCACCCTGGGTCGGCGTCTTAGACGAACCCGAAAGGAGGTGGTGAGCAGAAAGCTGTCATTTTGGTCGACCTCATTTGCCTCTCGTCCCAGCTAACCCCGGCGCTGCCACCTACGTCTAAGCGTTAAGGCGACGTGTGTTTTTAGGGAACCTCACTGAGCCCTCATCCGTACTAAATAACGGAGCTCAACTTCCGGGGCTAACCCCATGCGGATGCTCATCGAAATCGTTCGCCAGTCACTGGCCACCCTCTGGGCCCATAAGCTGCGCTCGTTTCTCACCATGTTCGGTATTGCCTGGGGCGTTGGGTCGCTGCTTCTGCTGGTCGGTCTCGGGGAAGGCTTCCGCAGCGGGCAAGCCAAGCAACTGAAAAATCTCGGCCAGGACATCATGTTCACTTTTCCCGGGCGCACTCCTGCCGTCGAAGGCAGCACGCAATCTGGCCGCACCTACCATTTTACGTATGAGGATTACCTCGCGATTCGCAAAGAGGCACGGTCGATCAAGACGATTTCCCCCGTGCTCAATCGTGAGGACATCCGCGCAGTCAGCGATTACGGTTCGACAAACGGACAGGTTTTTGGCATCGCTCCCGAATACAACCAGATCCGAAACGTGCCCGTCGGCCCTGGCCGCTGGTTCAATGATGAGGACAATACCGAAACGAGGCGCGTGGCCGTCGTGGGCTGGGAGCTCCTGAAGAACATCTTTCCCGGCCGTCCCGCCGTCGGCGCGCCCATCCTGCTCAACGGCATTCGCTTTGAAATCATCGGCGTGCTCAGCAAAGTCGGACAGGACGGCAATAATGGTACCAACGCGCGCATCTTCATCCCCATCGAAACTATGCGCAATCTGTTTCGGCTGAAAGACCAGAACAGTGAAGACGCCATTTCATTCCTGAACTACCGTCCGCTCACGCCCGCTGGGAATCTGGCGGCCAAGCGGGAAGTTCACGAAATTCTTGCCCGCCGTCACGGATTTGATCCCAAGCTGACCGAATCATTCGAAGATTGGGACACCATTGAAGATAACCAGCGTGTCGCGAAGATTTTCGACGGCATGGATTACTTCCTCGGCGTGGTTGGCGTGATCACGCTTGCTCTCGGCGCCATCGGTATCATCAACATCATGCTTGTGTCCGTCACCGAACGCACGCGCGAGATCGGATTGCGTAAAGCTCTGGGCGCGACGCATCGTGCCATCCTGACGCAGTTTTTTGTGGAGGGCGCATTCCTCACCGCCCTGAGCGGCGGCATCGGTCTGGCGATTACCACCGCGCTGGTTACGCTGCTCGCGGCCTTGCCCGCTCCCGAAGGATTCGACACGCCACGCATAGTTCCATCGTCAGCCGCCATTGCAATTATTTCGCTCGCCTGTGCCGGCATAGCGGCGGGCCTGTATCCAGCCCGCCAAGCAGCGTTGCTGCCCCCCGTGGAGGCTCTACGCCAGGAGTAAGTGGATTTGATGGTGGTTTGATTGTGCCCCAGGTTCGCGCACGGTCTTTGGGCGCTAACCCGGGCGATCACTGAGATAAAACCGAGATGCTACTAGAACTAGCTCGCCAGGCCTACAACGCGCTGAAGCACAACCGCCGCCGCAGCATCCTTACCATGCTCGGAATGGCCTGGGGCATTGCGACCGTCGTCCTTCTCCTTGCCTACGGTTCCGGATTCGAGCGCGGACTCTGGATTGCCTTCCGTTCCTGGGGCACGAACCTGGTCTTCATATTCCCAGGACGCACCTCGCTCCAAGCCGGAGGCACTAAAGCCGGAAGCGAAATCAAACTTACCGTCAATGATCTCGATTACCTGCAGGCCGAAGTGCCGCTCCTGAAGCGCATTTCGCCCGAAGCTTTCAAACAGAGCACCGTCGCCTACGGCACGCGCAGCGGGAACTATGGAATTAGCGGAGTCTATCCCTACTATTCCCACATGCGTCGCATGGAAATCGAAAACGGAACCTTCTTTACCGATGCCGACGAAAATACTCACAGTCGCGTGGCTATCCTCGGCGCTGACGTCAAGAAAAAATTGTTCTCCGGGCAGAACGCTCTGGGCGAAAAAGTGCGCCTCGATGGAATCTCATACGAAGTGATCGGTGTGCTGAAGCGTGTTATCCAGAACGGGGACGACAATTTGAACGGCAAGGTTTACGTCCCGTTCAGTGCCATGAGCGACCTCACCAACACCTATTACCTGAACGCCGTGGCCATGGAGTACGAAGGCGACCACGAGAAGGTCGCCGAGGCTGTCCGACGATCGATGGCCTTCCACCACGAGTTCGATCCCAAGGACAAGCGCGCCATCTTCGTCTTCGACGTTTTTGCCGATCTGCTCGACCTGCGCGTCATCACTACCGGCATCAAGATTCTTCTCGGATTCATCGGCCTGCTGACACTCGGCATAGGCGGCGTCGGATTGATGAACATTATGCTGGTCTCCGTCACCCAGCGGACGCGCGAGATCGGAGTCGAAAAGGCACTCGGCGCGCGAGGTTGGCACATTTTGGTTCAGTTCTTGTCCGAAGCCTTAGCAATCACGCTCGTGGGAGGCCTGGCCGGCGTTGTGATCGCTTATCTGGTTTCGTGGTCGGTAGGCTCGCTCACGTTGTGGAGCGCGTTCGTGGAGAACGGCACCGAAGGTGACATCCACCTGACCATCGACTCCGCAACTCTCATCGCGTCCACGGCCATCCTCGGTTTCGTAGGCATCGTCAGCGGAATGCTCCCGGCTATCAAAGCCTCACGCCTGGACCCAATCGAAGCGCTCAGGTACGAGTGAAGTAAAGTCAGAAGGCAAAGTCAAATTGGAGAAGTAAAGACTTGGGTTTTTTCTTCAATTTGACTTCCAACTTCTGACTTCCCGCTACTGTGTTATATTTCTTCGCAATCCCCAGGAGGTTTCATGCGCCCACTTGGTATCACGCTGGTCGGTTTCTATCAGATTCTGCGCGGAGTGCTGTCGCTGCTGTTCGGCCTCTGCCTCATGGCCTTTACTGGATTAGCTGCCAAACTCGCGTCGCTGGCCGCTGAAGGAAACGCAGTCGAACGCATGCTCAGCACATTCGGTCACATTGCCGGACTTGTCATCATCGTATTCGGCGCCATCCACATGCTGGCCGGCTACGGCGTCCTGCAAATGCAGAACTGGGGACGGCTGTTGACGCTCCTTTTCTCAGCCGTTGGACTGGTCCTGGTTCTCCCCGGCCTGGCTCACGGGCACATTTTTTCGCTGTTCTTCGGAGCGATTAACGCCGCCACGATCTTCTATCTGGCCGCGCCTCCAATCAAGCGCGCCTTCCACGCAGAAGGCAGCCAGATGCGGATGGCCGCGTGAACCGTCGTTCTCAGTATTCAGTTCTCAGTTTTCAGTAAATGCACTGCTGAGACCTGACAACCGGGGACTGAGAACTAATCTGAGTACAATAGTCCGGTGTCCGACCCCAGTTCCCTGCAGAGAGTCCGTGATCACTTGGAGCTCTACGAGCATCCGCTGCTCGCCTTTTCTGCGCGCGAGAACGACGGGGTTATCGAACTTCTGATTGACCTGAAAAACTCAGATGTTCCCGTTCACACCTACGTCCTGAAAATTCATCCGCGCGATCTCGATCACCCGCAGTTCGCCTGGCATCTGCAGCGCCAGCTCTACGACGGACTTCACGACTATTTCATAGAAATGTTCACGCACACGCCGCAAGACCGGGGTATCCCCACGACAACGCCCGCCGAGGGAAGCTAAGGCCTTGTCCGTCCGCGAGCAGATCGAAAACGAAATTCGCCGGCACGGCACCATCCCTTTTTCGCGTTACATGGAACTCTGCCTGTACCATCCTTCTCATGGTTACTACTCGGCCAACGCCGAACAATTTGGCAAAGCCGGAGACTTCTATACCTCGAGCGACATCCACGCGGTCTTCGGACGGCTGCTGGCTCGCCAGTTCGACGAAATGTGGCGAGCGCTCGACCGCCCGCCGCAAATCGAAATCCTCGAGCTTGGCCCCGGCCGCGGCCTGTTCGCTCGCGACGTGCTCGACTGGAGCAAGAAGAAGCTCCCCGACTTTTTCGCCGTCTTGACCTACACGGTGCAGGAGTCGTCGCCAGCCTTGCGTGCGAAACTCAAACAAACTCTGAGTGAACATATTGGCGCGGGCAAGGCTAGAGTTCCGGAAAGACGACTGACCAGCATCAACCGCACTCTCGGTCGCGACACTCCCCTCATCATCTTCGCTAACGAATTCTTCGACGCACTACCTGTCGAAATCCTGAGTACCGCGGGCAAACTCCACCTGGCTCTAGAAAACAACCGCCTGCACGAAATCTGGCTGCCCCCGCTCAACGAGGAGCTCGAATTCCTCGATCGCTACAGCGTCCACCCCGAACCGAACGAGCGCATCGAGCTCTGCCTTCCGGCGCAAAATTGGACTAGCCAAATTGCCCAGGCCATCCACTGCGGCTTCTTCATCGCCATCGACTACGGATACACTCGCGGTGAGCAACTTGCCGGCCGCCATCGCGGAACGCTGATGGCCTACCGCCATCACTCTGCCAGCCCCGATCCGTACCAGGCTCCGGGAGAGCAGGATCTGACTGCCCACGTCAACTTCTCCGTGATCTCGGCCGTCTGCGAGCAAGGCGGTATGAAGGTAGAAAAGCTTCTGACCCAATCCCAATTCCTGATGGGCATTGGCGAGAAAACTCAATTCGCCGACGCCTTCGAAGACTGCCGACTCCCGCAAGAACGCGCAAAGGTCGCCCTCCAGCTAAAGCATCTGATCACGCCCGAAGGCATGGGAGAGAATTTTCAGGTGCTGATTGCTAGCCGGGCAGTCGAGGCGAAGAAAATTGAGTTACTTAGCGGCACGAGTTTTGGGAGTAGTCCTCGCTTCTGATCCGCAATTTTCTCTGGAAATTAATAGATGGCTGAACGGGTCAAAGATATACTTATGCCAAGTCTGGAGGGCCGTCATGAAACGTCTGCTCTGCGCCACTCTATTGTTGCTTCTCACGTTGCCGTGTCTTGCTCAGACGAGCGACGCCGATTCTCCCGCCACCAAAGAGGACGTGCAGAGGTACCTCGACGTCGTCAATTCCCATGACATGATGAAGAAGTTACTTGGGGGGATGACCCAGGGAATGCACCAGATGTTACATGAGCAATATCTGAAGCACAAAAACGACTTGCCGGCCGATTACGAATCGAAGATGACCGCGATGATGGACGACATGTTCCAGAACATGCCGTGGGACGAAATGATGCAGGCCATGGCGCCGGTTTATCAAAAGCATCTCACCCGCGGCGACGTCAATAACCTCGTGACGTTTTATTCGTCGCCAACCGGAGAGAAGTTGCTGCGAGAAATGCCAGCCATCATGGCCGAGGCGATGCAGAAGATGACGCCCATCCTGACTGACTACATGGATACGGTGCAAAAAAAGCTGCTCAAGGAAACCGATGTTATGATCGCCGAGTCCAAGAAGCAGGCTGACACGAAGACTCCCGCTACTCCCAATTGAGTGTTGCACGCCAGGCGACCGGGAACTGGCTCATTACTAAAGGTATGCACCATTTCCGCTGCATTTAACATTCCTGAAATATCCTCAGAGTAAACTGGGATTCATGAGTTCGCCCCGGGTGTCCCGTTTTGCGCTGCCTTTGCAGGTGGCGGCTGTGTGTTACAGGAGGGTGAATTCGCACGTCGAATTCCTGCTCGTGCACACCAACGGCGGCAACAAGTGGACGTTCCCGAAGGGAGCTCCCGAGCCCCGGCTCTCCCACAGCCATGCGGCCGAACGCGAAGCTCGCGAGGAAGCCGGAGCCATCGGCATCATCGAGCCTCGCCACTTTCACATCTACGTTCACTCCAAGGGAGTCTTCTGGCAGCCCGGAGGCGTGCAGGAATACGTCGTCAAAGCCTTCTTGATGGAAGTCCGCCAGACGCGGACTCCCGAGGAAGATTTCCGAAATCCCACCTGGTTCGACGCGGAACGGGCGCGAGTGATTTTGGCCAAGGGTCGAGAAGTAAAGTATGCCCACGAACTCCAAACCGTGGTCGACCGCGCGTTGGAACACATCGGCGCTGTCAAGACGGTTGGCGCCCGCTAGCGTTTGCGTAGCGAAAGGCCGCGTCCTCAAATTCTGACCGTCAGGCTCTGGCCACCAGGCTCTGACTAGTTGTCCACCCCGGTGCCCGTCAACGGCAAACTTGCCGCAGCGCCCGCGCTATTCGTGACCGACAATGTCGCGTTGTAGGTGAATACGTCCGGAGGTGTGAACGTTATCTGGAATGTGCAGGTCTGCTGTACGCCGAGAGTGGCCGGGCAATTGTTGGTTTGCGCATAGTTGCCGGCCGAAATCGTGACTCCCGTGATGTTGACCGACGCCGCGCCGTCGTTGGTCAAGGTCGCACTTTGAGTGAGGCTCGAGCCGACTAAGACATTGCCGAAATTGAGCGACGCCGGCGCGAATCCCAGCGCCAGCGTTTCACCAGTCCCGGTTAGAGCGATCGTTTGCGTCGAGCTTCCCGGCGCATTGTCTTTCAAAGTCACCGCTCCAGTGAGGGTTCCGGCTGTGGCAGGGGTAAATGTGACTGAAATCGTGCAGTTCTGCCCCGCTGGCAACGCTGTCGAACAGGTGTGGGTCTGCGAAAAGTCTCCGCTGCTCGCGATCGAAGAGACCTTCACCGAGTGATTGCTGACGTTGGTCACCGTGACTGTTTGCGATGGGCTGGTGAGTCCGACCTGCAGGAGACCGAAGTTTAGGCTGGAAGACGAAAACGTCAGAGTCAGCGGCGTATATATTCCGGAAGTATTCGTGACCACGCAACATGTCGCGGTGGTCGCGCTGCCACCGCTCTCGAGTGCCCGTGCCGTCGTCAGTACTGCCATGGCGTGATACGCGAGTGACTGGCTCAAGCTAGTCGTGGCCGCGAATGTTCCTGTACTTTCGGTGTAGACGTCAACCTTGTTGGTGGGGATATAACCCGTGCAGGCCTTGCCACAACTGATCGACTGCCCGATTCCTCCGGCGACCAGCACTGTGCCGTCGGTGAGCAGAGAGGCGGTATGCGCGTAACGACCGATCTTCATGGTCCCGCTCAGCGTCCATGTGTTGGCAGTGGGGTCGTAGATTTCCGAGGAACTGAGGGGGTACCTTGCCGCTGGAGCCTCCGGCGACCAGCACCTTGCCATCCGCAAGAAGAGTGGTCGTGTTCTGGTAGCGCGCCACGTTGGTGCTGGCCGCATAACTCCATGTGCCAGTCGTAGCATTGTAAAGCTCGCAGGTGAAGATAGTGCCCGATCCTCCAATGACGAAGCACCTTCCCGGTTTTCAGCAACACCGCAGTCTGATAAGTGCGCGCTGTATTAAGGCTTCCTGTAGTCGACCAAGCATTGGAGGTGGGATCGTAGATTTCGCTTACCGCTGTATCCGTGCTGCAGTCGCTCGCAGTGCAGCCGCCGGTGACCAACACCTTGCCGTTCGACAGCAAAGTCGCGGTATGCCCAAAGCGGGCCACTGACAAGGAGCCAGCTGCTGTCCATGTTCCGGCTTTCGGGTCGTACAATTCGGCGCCTGCCAACACCGCGCTGGCGGTGCTCAGTCCGCCCGAGACGAGGACCTTGCCGTTCTTGAACACCACGGCGGGGAATTCTTCGCGCGCCGCAGTCATGCTGCCGGTGGGTGTCCACTTGCCGGTGGTGGAACTGAAAACCTCCGCAGAGGCGAGAAGATTACCGCTGCCATCCACACCGCCGACCGCGAGCGCCTTGCCTCCCGCCAACTTTGCCAGGGCGTGTAACTCACGAGCCGACTGCATGGTCCCCGTACTTACCCATTGACCTTGGATCTGAGCGGAGGCTGGTGGCAGCATTGAGAGCGCTACCACAGACAAGAGAACGGCACACGATAGGGTCTTCATGACGATTCCTTTCCTGCTTTGTCATTCTGAGAGAAGCGGCGAATCGCGCTCGGGGCCTAGCGTTTGGGGAGTATACATCCCGCCGGATGGACCTGCAATTCCATTAGTGCATGGTTACTGGGAGGTAAGAAGCACCCGCGCACTTGGGAGCCCCTCCTCGGGACCGCCTTCCGGCTGTCCAGTCGGGCGAACCCGACGTTTCTTAGCTCGTCTTCAACCCCACAGAAGAGGCCAGTTTTGCCTGGCGCGCATCGAAAGTCCAAAACTGCTCGGCTTTTAGGTCGAGAGCGGAAGCTACGTGAAGTGTGTCGAGAGTGCGAACGCCAAGGCGCGCCGCGTGCCGGTGAGCTAATTCGGCACACAGCTCGAATGCACGATCGGGCAGAGGTGCTTCCCTCCAAAGACCCGTGGCGCGATGCTCCTGAAATCGCTGTAGCAGGCGGTCAGCCGCGCTGCGCGAGATAGCCTTGTGGAACACGTGTTGTTCGATGGCATGAATCCACTCGGCGACGTGCAGGGGTGTTATCCATAAGGAGGGTCGTGAACGGAGCCGGCGTTCCGCCTCGGGTGTGTGTCGCTCGGTTAGATATAGGGAAACGAAGAAGCTGGTATCGGCGTAGATGTTCGATGCCACGCTCAATAGCGGCCCCGTTCCTTAATGAGTAGGTCCGTACCCGGCAGAACGCGATCGCCGAAGATTTCCTTGCGCAAGGCCGCGAAATCAGGCCAATCGCCGGGCTGCGGAGGTGGTCCTTGAGGAACGATGCGCGCAATCACCTCGTTACGCTCCCGAAGCTCTACGGTCTTGCCCGCACGAAGCCACGCCTTCAGCCGCTTTGGTATCCCGAAGCTCGCGAATGTTTACGGTGGGCATATGTAAATTGTGCCACAAAACGTGACACAATGTCAAATCCCGAGTTTTTACTGACAACTGACAACTGAGAGCTGAGGCCCACGTCCGCTATATTAACTAAAGACATTCATGATCCAACTCTCGTCTGCCGGCAAGCGCTACGGCCACAAGCTCCTGTTCGAGAACGCCGACTGGCTGATCACTCCGGAATCGCGTATCGGACTGGTCGGAGCGAACGGTACCGGCAAATCCACCGTCATGAAGATCCTCGCCGGGAGCGAGACGCTTGACTATGGCTCGATCTCGCGTGCCAAGGGCATCTCCACCGGATACCTGCCGCAGGACGGTTTAACCATGACCGGCCGCACCGTCTTCGCCGAGTGCATGTCGGTGTTCGACGAGCTCCATGCCATCGAAAAAGAGATGGAGTCTCTTACTCGCAGCATGTCGGAACTCGATCACGAGAGTCCCGAGTACTCGAACGTCGCCGACCGCTACCAGAAACTCGAGCACGAATTCGTGGCGCGCGATGGCTATACGCTTGAGGCCCAGGTCGGGCAAGTCCTCGCCGGACTTGGTTTTCATCGCGATGATTGGAAGCGCCTGACCGACGAATTCTCAGGTGGATGGCAGATGCGCATCGCGCTCGCCAAGCTTCTTCTGCAGAAGCCGAACCTGCTGCTGCTTGACGAGCCTACCAACCATCTCGACCTCGAAGCCCGCAACTGGCTTGAGGAATATCTGACCACCTATCCGTACGCTTACGTCATCATTTCGCACGACCGCTATTTCCTCGATATCACGGTCAAGCGGATCGTCGAAATCTGGAACAAGCAGATGCACTTCTACGCCGGCAATTACGACAAATATCTGGCCGGCAAGACCGCCCGCAAAGAGCAGCTCGAAGCCGCCTACAAGACGCAGCATGATCGCATCGAGCAGCTGGAAGTCTTCATCAACCGCTTCCGCTACACGGCGACGAAGGCCAAGCAGGTGCAGAGCCGTATCAAAGAGCTCGAAAAGATGGAGCGGATCACGATTCCGGAAGAAGAGAAGACCGTCCACTTCTCGTTCCCGCAGCCGAAGCCGAGCGGGCGCATCGTCGCTGAGTTTGCGAATGTCGCCAAGAGTTATGGCGAGCGCGGGATCAACGAGCACAAGGTTTTCGGCAAAGTAAATTTCATGATCGAGCGCGGCGAGCGCATCGCGCTGGTCGGCGTCAACGGAGCAGGGAAGTCCACGCTCATCAAGCTGCTCGCGCAGCAGGAGAAACTTTCAGCGGGCGAGTACAAGCTGGGTCACGAAGTCCACCTCGACTACTTCGCGCAGGATCAGTACAAGGAACTCGACCCCGAAGCGCGGATTCTCGATGATCTCGGCGAGCTCTCAGGAGCCTCGACCCAAACCGAGCTGCGCAGCCTGCTCGGCTGTTTCCTCTTCTCGGGCGACGACGTCTTCAAGCGCATCGGCGTTCTCTCCGGAGGCGAACGCAACCGCTATGCACTGCTGAAAATGCTGCTGCATCCGGCAAACTTCCTTCTACTCGACGAACCCACCAACCACCTCGACTTGCGGGCCAAAGACGTCCTGCTTGAAGCGCTGATGAAGTACACCGGGACAGTAGTCTTCGTATCCCATGACCGTTACTTCATCGACAAGCTGGCGACGCGGGTCTTCGAAATCGGAGACGGCAAGGTAGAGATCTATCCCGGGAATTACGAGGACTACCTATGGCGCAAGCAGCATCCCGTGGCAGGCACGATGCCCGAAAGCTCTCGGCTCTCAGCTGTCAGCCCTCAGACAGTGCGGCCGGTGCCGCGCAGCGAGGATGTGAGCCCTGTGAACGGAGATCGGGCAGCGGTTGCCGAGGCATCCGAGCCGAAGGGCAAGCGGGTCAACCCCATCAAGCGCAAACAGATGGAGGACCGGCTGCATGAGATCGAGGAGGAGATTGCCCGGGCCGAGGCGGGGATTGCCCTCTGTGAGACGCAGCTCCAGACCTTTGTCAGCGCGGAGGAGACGCAGCGGCAAACCCAGGAACTGGCGACCCGCAAAAACGATCTGCAAACTTCGATGAAGGAGTGGGAAGAGTTGTCTCAAACACTGGAAATGCAGAGCTAGGCCACTATCTCCGCATAGACACAGTACTCACTTGCCCAGTCAGCACACGATAGGGCGTTCCTGCATTTCGTCAGGCCGGCCATCGAGCCAGGCACTGGTCGGCCACGTTCTCACTTCAAGCACCCCATCGCCAACTCCACCATTCGTGCCAACTCGCAAACCTGATGAGAACTGAGCGTTCGCAGACGCTCGCGAGAAGAGTCCAACTGGGCTTTCCACAAAGCCGAAACGTCCTCTGCTTTGGCGACGGCACGTTCGCGCAGTCCGGTTTGTCCGGGTTCCAGAACCAGATGTGTGGAGACTTCGTCCTTGTGAACGGATGTGCTCAGGGGCACGACGAGCACCGTACTAGCGCGCGGATGATTGTTGCGCGCGTTGACCGACACGATCACGACCGGGCGCTTTCCTTTTTCCGGAGGGTCGGTGGCTAGCTTCGCGAACCAGATCTCTCCCCGCTGTGGATTTGGCATGCGCGAGTTCCTCCTCATTCAGGGCAAGATGGCTCCCGGCTAATTCTCCCCAAGCTCGCTGCTCTTCAACTTCCTCATCGCACAGGTTGTCGTAATAAGCCGTAATGTTAGCTTCCAGTGCGGTCTGCTCCTGTTCCCGCTTCTTTTCCTGCAGCAGTTCGTCCAGAACAGCCGATTGCGAGTCGGAGCCCCTCCTTGCCGTTTCCTGCTCCAGGTACGCGAGAGTTGGAGGGGAAAGGGTAAACGTGCGCCGCGCTTTCATCCTTGGGTTCTTACTGGTCATAATATAAGACATCATACCATAAGTATGATCTATCAGGAGAAATCATGGCGCGCGCCGCTGCTGGGCCTTCGCGTTCGCAGCATTCGCAACAACCAGTATCCCGCTCCGGCTGCGGCCAGATGTTTCAGAGTGTGGCCGCTGACTACGCGCAGAGCGTGAAACACAGGCTTATCAAACAGTTCGAGAAGCTTGGCCAAGGCATAGAGTCCCACGACGATTGCCAGATCGGACCCGCGAGTGTAGCGGGCCGGGAAGAGCAGGACAATCAGCAGTACCAACGTCGAGCACACCTGCACAGCGGCATAGAAGCGCAAATCGCCAACGCCACGCAATTCGCTGGCATACCAGAGCAAAACACTGGCGACTCCCAGGCACAGGAATACCGGCAGGAGCAGTAGTCCCACGCGGATCTGAACGCGCTCGGTGATCATGGCAGCTGCGGTTGCCGTAAAGGCCACCATGATCGGCAAGCGGTCCCAAACGAGGCGCGCGTTATTCGGGTCGAGGTGGTAGTACGAGGAGCCGAATGCGGTGAGAAATATTCCGAGGAAAGCGATCAGATAGGGCCAGCGTTCATGCGAGTCAATGAAACGAATGGAATTTTGACTGGAAGTGGGTCGCAGCAGAAATACGATTCCCAAAAACCCGATCACGGCGAACGGGAGATTCGAGGCCACATCGCCAAAATTGGGAATACCGAGACGAGCGCTGTGATCCGCGAAGGAGTGATAAGACTGAGGCTGGGCGAACCGGGGCACGAACGCAAAAACCAGGCCAACGGCTGCCGTGATGACAAACAAAACAAGGATGCGGGTTTTGGGAGAAATCGCTGTCCCTGCTTTCCGGCACGCAGAACACCCTACGCAGAAAACCCAGAGAAAACGGGAACCCCTACCCGCCCTGCTTCAGCTCCTGCAACACTTGGCGGGCGATTTCCTTGAGCGTTTCGAATACGCCGACGCCCTGGAAGGCCACAGCCTCGACTACCGGCTCATTTTTCTTGCGCAGTTCTTTGGAGAGAGAGTCGATCGGCAGCGCATTGGGAAGGTCGCGTTTGTTCAGCTGCAGGACGTAGGGAATCTTGTTGAAGTCGTAGCCGTGTTCCTTGAGGTTCGCCATCAGGTTGTCGAGCGCCTCGACGTTGGCGTCCTGGCGTTCTTCTTGGGAATCGGCGACAAAGACGATGCCGTCGACGCCGCGAAGAATGAGCTTGCGGCTGGCGTCGTAGAAAACCTGTCCGGGGACTGTATAGAGGTGAATTCTGGTCTTGAATCCGCGCACCGTGCCCAGATCGAGCGGCAGAAAGTCGAAGAACAAGGTTCGATCCGTCTCGGTGGCGAGCGAGATCATCTTGCCCTTCTGCTGCTCGGCTGTTTTCTGGAAGATGAACTGGAGGTTCGTCGTCTTGCCGCCCAACCCGGCGCCGTAGTAGACGATCTTGCAGTTGATCTCGCGTGCTGCGAAGTTGATGAAACTCAAAAGGTTTCCTCAGAAACAACGGCGAAAAGGACTTCGCGAACCACTCCCTCAACGCGCAAGCCTCTCGCTACAAAATCACCTGACTACAGTATCGTATCCTGCTGATTTTTATACCACACCGGAAGGCTCTGGCGAAGTTACCCATGTTACCAAAGCAACACGTGCGACGGGCTGGGCCTCAACTTCGTTCCGTATTCCAAAAACTAGCGGGGTGTTGGCAGCGGATAGTATCCGGCTTTCGCGTAGACCTTCACGCCCGGGTGCCCGTGTACCTGAACATCGATGTCGCGGTAGCCTCCGATGCTCGATTTGGGCGAATAGCCGAGGGTGTATTGGTTGCGGGCTTCTCCGATGGCGCTGGCGTAGGCTCGTTCAATGGTGGCCTGCGACAGCTCGTTGAAGACCGTGCCCCCACCGGTGGCGTTGACGTACTTGGGAAGAATGTCGCTGTAGCCGAGCGCCGCCCCCGTTTTCGGGAGGTGGATGCGCTGCAGCTTGTCATAGATCGGAATCGCCGCGCCTTCGAGGCCGACGGCGTAAACAGTGATGTTCTGGGTGAGAAGGACCTTCAACGTGTCTTTGTAGCTGGCGGTCGAACCCTGCTCGCGTCCGTCGCTGATGATGAAGATGATCTTGCGCCGCGACGGGTCGCGCTTCGCCAGGTCGCGCGCCGCCATCAGGATGGCGTCATTCATCACGCGCGCCACTTTTGGGGGAGTCCTAACGGGAGTCACTGGAGAATCGATGGGGCGCCCGTTGATAATCGGTCCCTGCGGCCCGAGCGGTCCGTCGGTTACGGGAGGGCCATTGTTCGCTCCGCTGTAGCCTTTGACCTCGTTCAACGCTACGGTCAACTGTTTGCCCACGGACGAGTAGTCAGCGACCCGGCCGGCTGTACTGCTATAGGTGTAAATGGCAACCTCGTCGAACTGGCTGAATGCGCCTTGCAGAGCTGAGAGCGTTTCCTGGACCTTGTGCAGTCCTACGTCGGACATGCCGGTATCAAAAATCACCGCGGCCGACAATGCGAAAGGATCACTGGTGAAGAACTCCAGCTTTTGCTGCTGGCCATTTTCCAGGACTGAAAAATCTTTGGGTTGCAACCCGCCAACCAGACGGCCGTCGCCATCTTTGATCGTTACCGGAACCAGAACCAGGGTTTTGGTTGCTCGGATCGTGTAGAGGTCGGTCCCGGTCTCCACATCTTTTGGAACGCTGCCGGCGGGGACGGTCTTGATCGGGGGCATGGGCGGCGGAGGCGTCGCCGACTTGTCGTACACAGGGTCGGTGCTGTTGCTGTGGGGCAGATCTTTCGCGCCGGTGGTCACGCCCTCGCCAGTCTCGGGTGGGGGAGCCTCCTCATTGGCTCCTGGGCGCGGGCTGGGTGGCTCTGGCGGAGGGATGGGGCGCGTGGCGGAAGGGGCGTCGGGAATGTCCTCGGGCTTCTGTTGAGCCGCGGCGGCGCCCGCCAGAGTTCCCACCAGCAACAGTGCAAGCCCCAGAATCGGTGTCGCCTTCCTTTTTGTCTTTGTGGCCATCCCGAGCGTCCTCAGTCTTTCCTGGTCGAGCCGCATTTTTACCAATATCAGATGCCCAACCGGGTCGGCAGGTGCATCTAACCCGTTACCGTCGCTTACAGGATAGACTAGCAAAGTCCCGGAATAAAAACTCGCATGCACAAATTCGATCAAAAACCGTGGTTGACCACGGCCTTTTTCCCGCTGACCCTGTTCACCGTGACCGTCTTGGCCACGGTGATGATGCTTTCACTCCCGGTAGTCGCACAGAATCCGACGTCTCCCTCCGGAGCCCCCGCCTCGAACGCCCCGGCTTCAAACGCACCAACTTCAACGGAGAATGCGAAAGGGCAGTCGGACGACCAGTCGGTAGAGACCTTGAAGGTCAATGTCGAAGTCGTACAGCTCTTTTTCAACGTCAAGGACAAGCATGGCGCGCTAATTCCGAACCTGACCAAGGAAAACTTTGACCTCGCCGAGGACGGCAAGCAGCAGACAATTAAATATTTCAAAGCGGAATCGGATCTGCCGCTGACGCTTGGCATTTTGATTGATTCCAGCGGCAGCCAGCAGCGCGTTCTTGAGATGGAAAAAGAAGTGGGTGCGTCGTTCCTTGAAAGCACGCTGCGCCAGAAAGACGAAGCCTTCGTCATTAGCTTCGACGTGGACATCAATCTCCTGCAGGATTTCACCAGTTCGATTCCCCGCCTGCGCAAGGCGCTGAATTCGGCCACTATCAACACGGGCGGCGTGAGTTGCTCGGGCGGTCCGATTGGCCCGCAGGGTCCGATTCCATGCTCTTCGACCGGCCCGCGCGGGACGGCGCTTTATGACGCTGTCTACCTTGCTTCGCACGACGAACTCAGCCATGAGGTCGGGCGCAAGGCGATGATCCTGCTCACCGACGGAGAAGACCAGGGCAGCCGGCTCAAGATCAAAGACGCTATCGAAGCCGCCCAGAAGGCCGACGCCATCTGCTACGTGCTGCTCATCGCGGATCGGGGCTTCTATGGTTTCGGAGGTATGGGCTATAGCGGCGATTCCGACATGAAAAAGCTCACGGCAGAAACGGGCGGCCGCATGATCGAAGTCGGTAACAAGATTGACAAGCTGCGCCAGGCTTTCGACCAGATCTCGCAGGAACTCCGCAGCCAATACAACATTGGATACACGCCGACCAATTCTGTTCGGGACGGTTCATTCCGCAAGGTCGACATCAAATCGAAGCAGGGTGACTACAAGATCCAGGCTCGCAGCGGGTATTACGCGATCCCGCGTCGGGAAGATTAGAGCACTGCCCACGGTCCGAAAGCCCCGCGATGAGTCAACCTTGCGGTCCTGAAGGGCCGCTCTTTCCGTGCCCGTTGCGAATGTTCGGGCCGATTTCCGGGGCTGATGAGCTGCACCCTTTCTCTTGACACCTTACAGTTTCCCCTTCAAACTACTTCAACCGGACCCCTCCCCATCCGTTTGACCCAAATATCCCCCTTTTAGGCTGTCGTTCTTCAACCCAGGAGGTTCTGTGACCCTACTTCGCCGCACCGCTCTGTCTGCCCTGTGTGTTCTGATTCTCGTATCCGCTTTGTTGGGACAGACGCGGCCGCCCGCGATGCGCACCGGCGTCTGGCGAGGCATGAAGGTCACCTATGCCTGGGTTCCAGGGAAGAGCGGCGGCAAGGCCATCTATCAGGGCGACATCCTGCTCGACAATGTGCGGCAATCGCCCAATCAGGCGAATGGCATTGATAGCGTCGGCATCGCCTACTCGCAATATCTGTGGCCGAAGGTGGGCAGCGTTTATCAGGTGCCTTACATCATCGATGCCGCGTCCGGAGATTTGACCAACCTCAATAACGCTATTTCGCAGTTCAACAACACGTTTACGGGAGTGATCCAGTTCGTTGGCCGCACGACGGAAACTGATTACGTTGACTTCAATTTCGATTCCGGCAACACCAGCGGAGTTTGCGAAGCCTTCGAAGGGCGCGTGGGTGGTGAACAGGTGGTGGGCGGCTCGGGAAGTTGTACCGTCGCGACCATCCTGCATGAAATGGGACACACCATCGGCGTCTGGCACGAACAGACGCGTTCCGACCGCAACAGCTACGTGAACGTTAACTACGGAGCGGTGATTAAAGCTTCGCGCTCCAATTTCGATCAACTGCTCGACAACGATCAGAACCTGACGCTCTATGATTACGCCTCGATCATGGAGTATCCGGCATTCTCTTTCTCACGCAATGGAGAGCCGTGCATCGAGTCGATACCGGCGGGAATTCCGCTTTCGAACTCCGTTGGATATACGGCCTCGGACATTGACGGCATCGACCGGCTGTATGGCGCGATTCCGACCGCGGTTACGGTGACGAGTAATCCTCCAGGACTACAGGTGGTGGTTGACGGTACGCCTGTCACCACTCCGCAGCTATTCAACTGGGCACTGAATTCGACGCACACGCTGAATGTCGCGACCACGCCGCAGACGATTGGCGGCATCAATTTTGTTTACGGAATCTGGAACGACCGCGGAGCGCAGAGCCACAGCATCACGGTGACACCCGGCAATAACACGGTCGCGCAGCCGGCCACTTCGCCGGCGGTTACGGTGTATTCAGCGAATTTCATTCAACTCGTGCCCTACGTGAACACAATTTCCCCGACGGGCGCGGGAACAGTTACTCCCTCGCCCTCCCCCCTTACTTATCCCCCTCTTACGGGTCAGTACTACATCATCCGGCAGCCGGTCACGCTGACGGCGGCTCCGGGCAGCGGGCAGAATTTTTATAACTACATCAATTCGCCTTTCTGGTTACCGGGAGCCATCGGTGCGAATCCGAAGATGTTCAATGTGATGGATGACGGCAGCTCCATCAACCTGACCACATACTTCACGACCTCGCCTGTATACACGGTGACGGCGAATCCATTGGAGTCGAATTACTGGGTGATTGTTGATAGTAACTACTACCATCCGCCAGTGAATTTCGCGCTGCCCTATGATTCCACGTGGACGGCATCGAGCTCGCACAGCGTTGGCACGTATTCGCCGCAGTATCCGTGGAGTTCCAATAGCCGCTTCGCTTTCTCCAGTTGGAGCGATGGCGGCGCTGAGACGCATAACGTCACGCTCCCTTCGAGCGGCGGTGCACTTTACACCGACAACATCACGCCGCAGTATTACGTTGCGGATTGGGTGCTGGAATCGTGCGCGGGATCGATTGGCGTCTCGCCGGGATCGCCGTCGGGTGACGATTTCTATCCGACGGGCAGCCTGATTACATTCAGCGAAACTCCGAACACCGGCTGGATTTTTACCGGATGGCTCTATGATCTGAGCGGAACTGTAAGCCCGCAGAATCTCACGGTGAGCGATGAAGTTCTTGTGAATGCCGACTACAGTACGACATCGACTCGGCTGCAGTTGACGAGTATCAACCCGCCCAGCGTGACGGCTGGCGGAGGCGCGTTCACGCTCACGATTAACGGTCAGGGTTTCACGTCGTCGACGGCGGCATATATCAACGGAGCCTTCCGGACGCCGACTTTTGTCAGCTCAACGCAGATTACGGTCGCCATGACGGCAACTGACATCGCGACGCCCGGCGCGTTCCAGGTCGCAGTCGGCAACTTCCCATCGGGCGCGGCGTGCGCCGCATACGTTCCTACGACATTCTTTGTGCTGCTGGCTTCAGGAGGAACAGCTACGGTGAGTCCGACCAGCTTGACGTTCAGCAGCCAGGCCGCCGGGACCACCAGTTCGTCCAAAGCCGTCACGATCAAGAACTCGGGATCGGGGCCGCTCTCGATCGGCTCGATCACTGCCAGCGGAGACTTCACACAGACGAACAATTGCGGGTCGTCTCTCGCCGCGTCGAACAGCTGCACCATCAACGTCAGCTTTGCTCCGAGCCAGGTTGCTTCGATTACCGGCGCGTTGACGATTATTGACAGCGCCTCGACCAGCCCGCAGATTGTGAAGGTGACAGGAACCGCGGTGGCTCCACTGACGTTCAGCCCGACAAGTTTGACGTTGCCAACCGTGGCCGTAGGGTCAAGTTCGTCCGCGACGGTGACCGTGACTAATAAGCAGAACAGCGCGATCAGCCTGACTCCTACTCCGAGCGCCGATTACTCGGTGACCGGCGGGACCTGCACCTCGTCGCTCGCGGCTAGTTCGAGTTGCACTATCACCGTGACGTTTGCACCGCAGTACAAGGGATCGATCAAAGGGGCACTCGACATCTTGAACAGCGGAGCGTTCAGTCCGCAGATCGTTGGACTCACGGGAACGGCGACCGGTGGAGCAACTGTTCCGTTGACGATCAGCCCCGCTTCGTTGACGTTTACGTCGACCGGTGTGGGAGCGACGAGTGCTGCGAAAGTAGTCACCGTGACGAATAAGAGCACGGGAACGATCACGATCAACTCGATCACTGCTTCGGGCAACTTCTCGGCGGTTGGCAGCGGCACTACTCCGTGCGGCGGCGCGCTGGCGAAGTCGGCGAAGTGCACGCTGTCGGTGACGTTCACGCCGTCGGATACTGGATCGATCAAAGGCACGGTGGCGATCGCGGACACAGGAAGTGTGAGTCCGCAGATTGTCGGGCTGTCGGGAACGGGAGCGGTGCCGGTGACGCTTGCTCCAACGAGTCTAACGTTTGTCGCGCAGACAGTTGGCACTACGAGCGCGCCGCAGACGGTTACACTGACGAATAATTCTGGCGCAACGCTGAACATTGCCAGCATTGCCGCGAGTGGAGATTTCAGTGCGGCTCCTGCGGGCGGCTCGCCTTGTGGAGCGTCAGTTGCGGCGGGCTCAACGTGCACGTTCAGCGTGACGTTCAGTCCGAATGTTAAGGGATCGATCACGGGAGCGGCGACGGTCGCGCACAATGCCCCGTTAGGTCCGGCGGTCATGAAGCTAGCGGGAACGGGCCAGTAGCCCGTTCGCGGTCCAGGTCTCCGCCCAGTCGCGCGGCCGGGGAAATTCTCATTGCAACAGCGGGAGCACCCCTGGCATCCAACTCTCGTCTTGAGTAATGCCCAGAGCTGCGTTGGTTTCTTGCAGGGACGCGATGCCCTCCGCTCAGGTTGCTCAAATCAGGTTGCTAAAATCAATCCGATACCCATTCAAGGAGATCCCATGACTCGAACCATCAAAACGCTCAGCATTGCCTTGCTGACCATTGCCGGGCTCGTCGGCACGTCTTTACCCGTAAGGGCGGACGACGACCGGCGCGAACAGTGCGAAAGACGCATCCACCAGGCTGAAGATAAGCTGCGCGACGCGATCCAGCGTCACGGCGAAGACAGCAAACAGGCGCATAAGCGCCGCGAACAATTGGAAGAAGCAAAGCGGCAATGCGCCGATTACGATCGAGATCATCACGATCACGATCATGACCACGACCAGCACTAGACTGCCGCAATTTGCACAAAAAAGCCCACGCATGCACATCCAATGCGTGGGCCTTTTGTTTTTTCAAACTGTGCGCGCGTGTCTACTTAGCCTGCGAAAAATCTTCCACCACAAATAGCTGGCCGCCGCGATCCACGACACCCACGCCGATCGAATCCATGTCGCGGTCGAGAATGTTGGCGCTGTGTGCGGGTGATCTCATGAATTGTGTGTGCACGAAGACCGGTGTCGGCCCCTGCGTCACATTTTCCGACAGCCAGGTGAAACGCGCACCCGTCTGCTTCACGCGCAACGACAAACTCGGCTCACCCTCAAACCCATGCGAAGCTGTCCCGCGACTGGCCATGACCTCGGCGTGACGCCGCGCCGCCGTAGCCAGCGATTCGTCCCAACGCAACGCAGGCAGTCCCTGCATCCTGCGCGCCTGGTTGATGGACGCGAAAAGTTCGCGCTCCGCCCGAGTCGTCTGGTTCTGTCCGTTTGCCGACCAGCAAAGCATGATGGTCACCGAAATAGCGCCGAGCCAGGTTCTGATTCGCACGTTCATTCTCCCTGTGAATATGTGAATAGAACCTGGCTCGGTATTTGATCAAGTTACGAACGTCGCAAGTTACCTTACAAAGTTACGCAATGTTACTTAACGCGCCCTAGCGCCGATCCCAGTACAGGTCGCGCCGATCCCGGTTCACGTCGCGATACTCACTCCGCAGTTCGCGGCGTTCGTGCCGGGCGGCGGCGTAGTCTCCACAGTAGCGATCTCGCCGCAGCTCATATCGGTCGCGCGCGATCTTTGCCTCATCACGCCGGATGTCGCGACGGTCCCGCCAACCGTCTTCGGCAAAAACCGTTCCCGTACCCATCCCCACCATCAGCAAAAGCCCAGCAATCATGCGTTTCATATGTGTACCCCTTTCGTCACCGCACCACGCGCTTCCCGGTCACTCCGTCCGGGAAGTCGGATCTACTGCATGCAAACCCTGGTGGTAGGAGAGAGTTGCGCAGCGCGGATTGCCTTGCGCAGCAGGGAGATGAGGGTGCTTTTACGGATCTTTACCAGTCTTTACACGAAATGGAGATCCGTCCACGTGCGGCGGTGCTACGATTCGGACATCCAGCGGGCTGGTCACGCCCATCATAGTTTTTAGGGGGTATTCGTCATGCGAACCTACCTTGCGCTCCTTTCCCTCTCATTAGTAGTGTTCTTCCTTACCCAACCTCTGGCTCAGGCTCAAGACCCGGGCATGCAGGCTGCGCAGCAGGCTCAGATGGCGACACAGATCGCGACTCAAGCCGCGCAGCAAGCGAACGACCAGATGATGCAGGCTTCTCAAGAGGCGAATCAGCAGGCGATGCAGAATGCACAGCAGGCGGCGAGCGATTTTCCGCAGTACTACCGGTGTCTCGCGGCCAAGCCAAAATTCTCCGTGAAGCCCGGACCGTACGCCGCGCCGGTCACGTTAAAAATGAAGGACTCGACTCGCGGAGCGATCATCTACTACACGACAGATGGCTGGACTCCAACAGCGTCGTCAACGCGATATATGGGTCCGATTACGATTGATGCGACGACCACACTGCAGGCCGTTGCCATTTCGCCGTACGGAGGGCGGAGTCTTGTCGCAGCGGGTGTTTATACGCTGAATGGAGTGCCGGCTAGGGCACGGGCGGCGCAAGCTTTCATGGCAATTTCGAATGCCGGTCCAAACTCGTCCGCCGCGCCGTCGGACATCGCAAAAGTCCTGCTGGCACGCGGCACGGCCGTGCCTTTCATGTTCGCCTCCGATGTGAGTTCGAAGACGGCGGAAGTGGGCGACAAGATTTCCCTAACCTTAACCGAAGACCTCAAGGTCGGAGACGTAGTGGTGGCGAGGAAAGGAGCGCCCGCCGTCGCTACCGTTATCCAGGTGGACAAGACGGGGCTGGCCGGTCTGCCAGGTGAAGTTGCTTTTCAGATGGACTCACTGCAAGCGGGCAATGTTGTGATCAGGTTAGACGGTGGCGCTGCGAAGGAAGGGCAAGACAAGGTGGGAAAGGCCATGGGTCTCATGTTTGTGCCCGTGGTTCCGGCTGGCTTGTTCGTCCATGGCAAGGACGCCGAGATCAAGCAGGGAGCGGCGTTTACGGCATTCGTGGATGCCGATACTTTGCTGGCTCCGGCGAACTAGAGCAGATTACTTTTTATTTCTCGGTCGATCCTTGACGGGAATCACGAACTTCAACCCAGACCAGATTTGGGTTACGGCGCAAACTTTAATATCCACCAGACCGGCATCGAGTCCGCTGCCGCGTACTACATCCTCGGTGAGATCCGTCGCCACTCCTGAGCTTTTTTTCGGCCATGCGATCCAGAGCATTCCGGCGGAGGCGAGGGCCTTCGCCGCTGGCATGAGGTCGAGGGACAGCGCCGCGCGCGACTTGGCGAAGAGGAAGATGAAGTCGAGGTCGGCGCTCTTGAGGTGTGTGGGCTGGCATTTTTCGAACGCCTCGCGGAGTTCGGCCTTGACGTCGCCGGGCACGTGAAGTAGCGCGATGCGGAAGTTGTCTTTGATTCCCAGCTTTTTAGCGAGAGGAGTTCCGGAGTATCCAGGCATATGTTCGATGGAGCCCCAAAGCCGATCAGAACGCTGAGACCTGACGCCTGAGACCCGACACCTGTTCTATTGCTTGGGCGCGTAGTATCCCTTGCGGGTTCGCACCTTCAGGCCCCTATCTTGCGCCATGATTTGGATGGTGCGGTAGCGTCCGTCCGCCACAAAATTTGCCGGCTTGTAGGCGACCGCGTACTGACTTCGGAGCTCTTCCTGAATGGATAGAAATGCGTCGGACATCTCGCGCATTTGGAAGGGGAAGAACGCGCGGCCGCCCGTGGCATCGGCGATCCGTTCGAGAACCTTGTCGCCGCTGCCCTTCATCCCGCTGATGTTGGTGCTGATTGTGTACACAATTACTTCCGCGCGCGCCGCCATTTCGATGGCTTCCTCGCGAGTTACGTGGCTCAGGTTGTCTTCACCATCGCTCAACAAAATGATGGCGCGGCGCACCGGCCCGGTCTGCTCCTGCTTCAGAAGTTTGTCGCGGCAGGCGAAGTAGAGCGCGTCATACATGGCCGTGCCGCCGCCCGCGCGCAGCATACGCACGCCGGTCGATAGATGCTCGGTGCTGTCAGTGAAATCCTGCGTCACTTCAGGCGTTGCGTCGAAGCCGACGACAAATGCCTTGTCGTATCCAGGGCGAATGTTGGAGTTCAGGAACTCGATGGCGGCGTCCTGCTCGAACTTGAAGCGGTCACGCACGGAGTTGCTGGCGTCGACGAGCAATCCCACTTGCAGTGGCAGATCAGTCTCACTGCGGAAACTGCGGAGTTCGGCAGGCTTTTGATCGTCGAGCACGCGGAAGTTATCGCGTTTCAGGTCCTTGATGTAGTGACCGTGCCGGTCGGTCACGGTGAAAACTACCCGCACTTCATTGACGGTCTTGGTGACAGTGGTGAGCGAGTCGTCGATATCCGGCTTTGCTGGATCGCTGGCGGGAGGCTGCGCGGGGGCTGGAACTTGTGCGGCTGCGGGTGGAGGCGTGTCAGCCGGCGCTCCTTTAGCGGTGGCCGACGAATCGGGCTGAGTCGGCGTGGCTTGAGTCGGCGTGGGCTGGGTTTGCGCCGGCGGTGCTTGAGCTGCTGCGGTGCACGTCTTTGGGCCCGCAAGCGTGCCAGCAATTACCGGGAGAATAATCAGAAGCAGGGAAATACGAAATTTCATTAGAGGTGTCCCTATTATAAACCGCGCCCCGCGCCCGAGTGACGCGAGTGTTATTGTCCGGATTCCGGCTGTGGCTCTTCCTGTGGAGCATTCTCGAGGCTGGCAAGCAAGTTCTCCAGTTCCTTCGGTAACGGGCGGGAGAACTTCAGGGTCTGTTTGGTCCGCGGGTGGGTCAGTTCGAGCGCGGCCGAGTGGAGAAAATTCCGATGGAGCGCGACCGTCGCGGGCATGCCGGCGGCCCTGCGCTTGTTCGATTGCGATCGCAATTCGCCTGGGGCGCCATAGAGAGCGTCGCCGACGACCGGATTTCCCAGCGACGACATATGGACGCGGATCTGGTGCGTGCGTCCGGTCTCGATTCTTAACTCCACCAGCGCGAACTTGCCGTAGGGAGAATCGATCTTCCGTTTCACGAGGTAATGCGTCACCGCGGCGCGGCCGCCAAAACCTTTGGTCGTCATGCGCGTGCGCTTTTGCGAGTGGCGGCTGATGGCACTCTGAATGGTACCGCGGTCCTGCTTTGGCCAGCCATGCACCAGCGCGACGTATGTCTTATGCACTTCGCGGTTGCTGAACTGTTTGGCGAGGCGCCGGTGCGCTTCGTCAGTTTTGGCCACGACCATCAGTCCGCTGGTGGCACGGTCGAGGCGGTGGACGATTCCCGGACGCAACTCGCCTCCAACCGAAGACAGCTTCTGGAAATGATGCAGCAACGCGTTGACCAGCGTGCCGCGATTGCGAGCGTCGTCGGTGGCTCCGGCACCTGCATGGACCATCATGCCGGCGGGCTTGTTAACGATGGCGAGGTCATCATCTTCATAGACGATGTCGAGCGCGATCTCTTCCGGGATGGCGCGCAGCGGCGTGGCGTGGGGCGGGCCGGTGACGGTGATCTGCTCTTCGCCGCGCAGGCGCAGCGAGGCTTTTGCAGCGGCGCCGTTGACCAGAACCTCACCTTTTTCGATGAGTTGCTGAACGCGGGCGCGGCTGACTTCGGTGATGTGCGAGGTCAGATATTGGTCGAGACGCTGGCCCGCGTCGTCGGGAGACACGGTCAGAGTTAAAGGGAAGTCGGGCATTAGGCGCTAACTGCGGCTCGGCACTGGTGTGGGGACCGGCGTTCCACTCTTCCACCACCAGACGAATCCGCCGGTGATCACCAGACCGATTGAGATCAGTTGCGTACCACTCATCAGTCCGCCGAAAACTTCGCCACGGCCTCCGTCGCCGCGGAGGAATTCGATGAAGAAGCGCTCGACTCCGTAAAGGATCATGAAGGCAGCAAACACTTGCCCATCGAATTTCTTGCGTTTGAGAAGCCACATGAGGAAGACGAAATTGAAGAACTCGGCGGCAGCTTCGATCAGTTGCGTCGGTTCGAGCCTGATGTTGAGCGGCGTTTCGCTGACCTGGTTGGCGAGGGGATTCGTGAAGGTGACGCCCCAGAAATGGTCGGTCGGCTTGCCGTAACAGCATCCGGCGGAAAAGCATCCAAAGCGTCCGAGGACGTGGCCAAAGGCCAGGCCGGGTGCGAGCGCATCAGTGGTGCGCAGGGCCGGCATGTGATGACGCCGCATGTACCAGGCGCCGACCGCGAGCGCGCCAATCAGGCCGCCGGAAAACACTCCCCCGGCTTGCAGTGTGTTGAGGCTGAAAATCTCGCGCCAGTTGCTGGAGTAGCTGCTCCAGTCGTTGATGATGTATAGGATCTTGGCGCCGAGAATGCCGGCCAGCACCATGAAGATGCCGAGATTCCACATGTCATCGCCGTTGATGCCTTGCTTCTCGGCATTGCGGACGGCGATCCAGAGGCCGAGCAGCACGCCGGTTGCGACCAGCACGCCATAGGTGGGCAGATAGAAACTGCCAATCTGAAAAAGTCTGGGGAACACGTTAGTTTGGATGCTCCAATAGGCTGAATGCTACACAGAGTCTAGCAGGAAAAGCTGTCAGCTCTCAGCCGTCGGCTGTCAGTGCCTACCGCGGAGACGCCGAGAGCAAGCGAGTCGCAGCGCAGTCTGAGCGATTGTTTTGATTTTGGTTTTACTGAAAGCTGACAGCTGACAGCTAAAAAAAACAAGCCGACCCGCTGCGCCGTGTGGTGGGCCGAGAATGAACCCGTCTCAGACGGTGGGAACCCGCCGCGACCCATTAGGCTTTTCCGCATGGCGGAACATAGCACACAGGATCTTTTTGCGAGTCGAGTCCCCGTTCATTCGGCATTGGTTCAAAAATCGGTTACCACCATCACCAACCCCGCAGGTCGACTTTCACTTTTGGATGCTAGGAAACATCGAACAGATTCGCAAGAGGAAAATAGAAAATAGTTGGCAGAAAGTTTGCTAGCGATTGTGTTTCCAAGATGAACCCGAGGTTACGATCGATTCGGTGGCTGTGAAATCGATTGGACTTATCGTATGTGCCGCATGGCTTGCCCAGCCGGTGCAGTCGGCGTCCGATGAGGGCAGTGATCACCCAGAATCAGTGGCATCGCTCAAAATCGCTTAGCTTGCGCGCCTAATCATTTGCGGCGCTGGGTCAGCCGGTGCGGCGGGTATCTTCCAGAACTTCGTCGAGAGCGCTCGCCAGCTTGCTTGCCCGCTGTTGCGCATCCGGCAAAGGCTTGTCCAAACGGCGTTTCAGCAGGTGATACTCGTCGGCGATGTTCAATGCCGCGAGCACAGCCAAGCGCACCGAGTCGACCGTGGAGGTCTGTTCCGATACGGCGCGCATCTTGCCGTCAACGTATTCGGCAAGTTTCAGGATGTAATCCGCATCCGAGCCGCGCAGATTGTAAACCTGGTCGAAGATTTCCACGCGTACGCTGCCAGCGACGCCATTCGTGCCGCCATTCGCTGGAGTTGTTTTCGTCGTCGCGTCCTTGGTCGGGGCTTCTTTACTGGCAGTGGCCATGTCACTCCTCGGCGGATCAGGTTTTACCGGATCAGTGCTCAATAGATGCTCGCTGCGGTCGCCGAGTTCGCCGCGATCGTTCAGCTCGCCGCCTGCTCGTGAGTCAGGCTTTCCATCTGACCAAGCATCTTCTCCACGCGCTCGCGAATATCTTCGCGGTCCTTGCGCAGCTGTACCAACTCGCGGCGCATGGCTTCGTTTTCTTCCTCGCGCTCTTCCAGTTGCTCGCGCAGCCGCTTCACGTCGCGCTCGGCCGTAGTCCGGGCGTCTTTGGCGGCTTTGTATAACTCTATGGTGCGATAAACTTTCTCTTCCAGCGCCTGAAAATCTTCAGCCGGAACCTGCGCAGATACCTCTTCGCCAGCTTTCACAGACATGAGTACCACTCACTTTCGAGGAATGATTGAGCGTTGAGGCGAAGTATAACGCAGATTGCTGTGGATTAGGCAGTCGCAATGTCCAAACGTGCGGCGCAAAGGTGTCGCTCTAATTGCGCATCACGCCCCTCTTGATATAGCCTTTTTATCCAACCTTCATGTGGAGGCCTTATGCCCGCATCCGCCACCAACCCCTTCGGTTCGCCAACTCCAGTCTTTCGCGTCAAAGATGTAGACGCCAGCATCGCGTACTACTTGAACGCTCTTGGTTTCGAACTGCGCTGGCGAGCGGGAGATAGCTTTGCCTGCGTCGTGCGCGAAAAATGCTCCATATTTCTTACCAACGACAACCAGAGCCAACCGCGTATGTGGGTTTGGATCGGAGTGCAGGACGTCCGTGCGCTGCACGACGAGTACGTGAACTCCGGTGGAAAAATTCGAAACGCACCGAATAATTTCGAGTGGGCGCTGGAAATGCAAGTCGAAGATCTTGATGGCAATGTCCTGCGCATCGGCTCCGATCCAGAGAAAGAAAAGCCGCTCGGCGTCTGGCGTGATGCCGACGGCATTGGCTGGAGACATCTAGGCGATCAAAAGTATGAGCGCGTCGGCTGAGGACTAACCGCGCAGTTTCTCCAGCCGTCGCGCCGCCTCGTCCAATGTCTCAGGTTTTTTACAAAAAGCGAAACGTACCTGTTGGGATCCGTCTTTCGGATGCTTGTAGAAACTCGATCCCGGCACACAGGCGATGCCGACCTCTTTGACGAGGTGCGTGGCGAACTCCACGTCATTGGCGAAACCGAAGCCGCTGATGTCGGTCATCACGTAATACGCACCGCGTGGGCGGTAACAACGGAAGCCAGCCTTTTCGAGCGCGGGCATCAGATGATCTCGACGGGTGCGGTAACGGTTGGCCAGTTCGCGATAGTAACTCGCGGGCAGGCTCAAGGCGACGGCTCCAGCTTCTTGCAGAGGCGCGGGCGCACCGACAGTCAGAAAGTCATGCACTTTGCGAATCGCGTTGGTGATTGTCGGCGGTGCAACCGCCCAGCCGACACGCCATCCCGTGACGCTGTAGCTTTTGGAGAGGCCGTTGATGGTGATGGTTCGATCGCGCATGCCGTCGAGACTCGCGAGAGAAATGTGCTCCGACCCGTCGTAGAGAATGTGCTCGTAGATTTCGTCGGTGATGGCAAGCACGTTGTATTCGACGCAGAGGTCGCGAATCAGTTCGAGTTCTTTGCGGTTGAACACCTTGCCAGTCGGGTTGTTTGGCGTGTTCACGATGATCGCTTTGGTGTGATGCGTCGCCGTCTGATGCTGAAACGCCTCGCGCAGTTCCTGCGGGTCGAATGTCCACTCCCCGCCAGCGGCTGATGGTGGACGCAAGCTGACGAAGCGCGGCTTGGCTCCACTCAAGACCGCATCCGGTCCATAGTTCTCATAGAAGGGCTCGAAGACAACGACCTCGTCGCCCTTGTTACAGACGGCGAGCAGAGTGGCGATCATGGCTTCGGTCGAGCCGCAACAGACGGCAATTTCTTTTTCCGGATCGACATCCAGCCCTTGTGCTTCCTTCATCTGGCGGGCGATGGCGTTGCGCAAGCTCTTGGCTCCCCAGGTGATGGCGTACTGGTTGACGTCAGCGGCGATGGCTTCCTGGGCCGCTCGCTTGATCTCTGCTGGCGCGGAGAAATCGGGAAAGCCCTGCGCCAGATTGACGGCGTCATATTGCATTGCCTGCCGAGTCATTTCGCGGATCACGGACTCAGTAAAATGCTCAACCTTGTCGGAGAGGAAATGCTTGGGATGGGCGGAAACTGGGGTCATTTTTAGGATAAGTCTGAGAGTAAGGCTAGCACAAAGTCATTTCACCACGGAGACGCAGAGGCGCGGAGAAGGCGATATCAGAGGGCTTGACCGTACAGTGCGTCTCAGGCGGCTTTTCGAGACGCTTTGTCTCTCGTTACAATCGCGTTGGAGCGATTGGTTTAGGGAGATTGAGCGCGCTTGCCCCGAAGTCGAATCATATGAAGGAACTCAAAAGGCTCGTCGAGTCTGTGATGAAGGAAGAGCGCTGGCCGGAAGCAATCCGGATCTTGGGAGAAAACTCGTCGCTAGTTGAGGAGCACTGGGAGCACTTGTGGAATCTCGGTTGGTGCTACTTCAAACTCGGACGGTGGGGTGAAGCGCAGAAATACCTAACGAGAGCGCTGCAACTCGCTCCCGAGAATCACATTTGCAAATTCGCTTTGGGTCAGGTTTACCTGGAAAAAAAGCAATACAAGAAAGCCGAGTCGATTCTGTCCGAGGCTCTCCGAATCAAAGAGGTCCACGCCGCGCGGATTGGTTTGGCCTTGGCCTATCTCGCTCAAGGAAGGATCGAGGAGGCGGAAAAGACGCACCTCGATGGCATAAAACTCAAGCCAAAAAAGAGCGAAAAGTACGAATCGTACGCGGCATTTCTTTCGGACGTCGGGCGAGAAGCTGAAGCGGAAAAGATGAATCGAAAGGCCAAGAAGTTACAGCGCATCAACTGATTACAGATCTCAGATTCGTGGCTTTACGCCCGCTGCACGCCCCCCAACACTTCTAGAGCCTCCGTAATCTGTCCCGCCCACTGGGCTACTTCGTCGTCACGCAGGGTGCGGTCGCTCGACTGGAGCTTAGCCCGCATCAGAATTGAGTATTTGCCCGCGCCGACTTTTTCGCCACGGAAAATTTCTACTGGGACGAAGCTGCGCAATTCCGCGATGCCTAAACTGGTGATGCTCTGGTGAATTTGTTCGAACTCCACCGCATCTGCGAACACGAAGGAGAAATCGCGCTCGACGGCAGGGAAGCGCGGCAGGGCCTCGTAACGGACTTGGCGCAGATCGTGCTGGTAGAGACGGTCGAGGTAGAGTTCGGCGATGAATACGTCTTGCTTGATCTTGCGGGCCGCAGCTACGTCGGGATGAATCTGACCAAACTGCGCGACTGTCGCGCCATCCAGGATGGCGCGGGCGGAGCGTCCGGGATGGTAGTAGTCCGGGGTCTGCGCGTCGTAGTACAGCGTCCACTGGCTAAAGGGAGCGAGCAGGGCTTCGATGTCTCCCTTCAGATCGAAGAAGGTTAGCGGACGCGCTGCCGCCGGAGCAAGGCCGCGCACGACATCGGCGTCGACGCTGCCGGTTGCGCCGATTGAAATGCGTTTCGCCTGTAATGCCTTCCCGTTCGACGCCTCAAATACATTTCCCGACTCGAACAAGCGGACATTGTCGCTGCCGCGATTCAGGTTGTAGGCCAGCATGTTCAACATGCTCGGAACCATCGAGGTGCGCATGGCCGAAGCTTCGTCGTTGAGCGGATTCGCGAGGTCGAGCTCGACGGCGGTGGAGAAGCGCTTGGCATCGTCTTTCGAAATAAAAGTCAACGAAATAGTCTCGTTGTAGCCGAGCGCCAGCAGCGATGAACGGAGCCGCACGTCTTTCTGTGCGTCGGGCAGCTCGCGAACCTCGCCGCTATAGGCGGGCAGAGTGTTGGGGAACTTGTCGTAGCCGTGCAGGCGCGCGATTTCCTCGATGATGTCGATCTCACGCTCGATATCGAGACGCCAGCTGGGGATGTGCACGAGGAAATTGTCTTCTCCGCCGGGAAGCATGGTGAAGCCGAGATGCTTCAGGATGCGGTGGATTTCGATCGTGCCGATTTTTTCGCCAAGAATGCGGTGCACTTCGCGCGGATTGAGCTCGACCGGAGCAAGGTCAAGATTGCGTGCGACCACATCGATCACGTCGCCAACGAGCGTGCCGCCGCCGGAATTGAGAATCAATTCGGCGACGCGGTTGGTCGACGGGACGGTCGATTCGAAGTCGGCTCCGCGCTCGAAGCGGTGCGAAGCATCGGTGTGAATGCCATGACGCTTCGACATGCGCCGCACAGTGACCGGGTCCCACCACGCGGATTCGATCAGGATGTTCTTTGTGCGCTCGGTGATCATGGTGTCGAAGCCGCCCATGACTCCGGCGAGGCCCACTGGCTTCTTCGCGTCGGCTACGACTAAATCTTCCGTCGTTAATTTGCGTTCCACGCCGTCGAGGGTCTTGAGGGTTTCTCCGGCGCGCGCTTTGCGAATCACGAGGCGGCGGCCTTCGAGAAGATCGAGATCGAAAACGTGGGTAGGCTTGCCGCTCTCCCACAGAACGTAGTTCGTGGCATCGACCGCGTTGCTGATTGGGCGCTGATCAAGCAACTGCAGACGATGCGCAATGTTGGCGGGCGAAGGCTTGATGGTCGCGCCACGAATTTCGCGCACGGTGAAGCGCGGACAGAGTTCCGGTTCCTGAATGTCGACGGTGACATCGGACTTGCCTTGCGCGGCGGGCAGTTTTGGCTCGATCGAGCGCAGTGGAACATCGTAGAGCGCCGACGCTTCGCGCGCCACGCCGTAGTGATTCATGGCGTCGGGACGGTTGGTGGTGATCTCCATCTCGAAGACGGTGTTGTCACCGGACCCGGAAATGCCTTCGACGGCAACGCCCGCGAGCGTGAGTTCGTCCGCCAGACGAGGGTAGTCGACGGGGAGGTCAACGAAGTCGCGGAGCCAATGGGGAGAGATTTTCATGTCCGTCGTTCGCTGTTCGCTATTCGCCGTTCGCAAAGTAGATAAGCGAATAGCGATCGACGAACAGCGACTAGCGATTATCCAAACTGCTCCAAGAACCTCACATCGCCGTTGAAAAACAGCTGAATGTCATCGACGCCATATTTCAGAATCGCAATTCGTTCCACGCCCATGCCGAAAGCAAATCCCGAAACTTTGGCCGGATCGTAATCGACGAAACCGTAGACACTCGGATCGACCATGCCGCAGCCTAGCAGTTCGATCCATCCGCTGGCTTTGCAGTTGCGGCAGGGAGCGCCATCGCGCGTGCCTTTGCCATCGCAAAAAATGCAACTGATCTGCACGTCGGCACTCGGCTCGGTAAAAGGGAAGAACGACGGATAGAAGCGCGTCTTCACGGTCGATCCAAAGAGCGCTTTCATGGCGTGGTCGAGCGTGCCTTTCAGATCGCAGAAAGTAATGTTGGTATCGACGGCCAAGCCCTCGACCTGATGAAAGATAGGAGAGTGCGTGGCGTCGGGCGCATCGTTGCGATGAACTTTTCCCGGACACACGACGCGCACGGGCGGCTTCGTTTTTTGCATGGTGCGAATCTGCACAGGAGAAGTGTGGGTGCGCAGCAGCAAGCGATCGCGCTGGGGCTTTGAATCTTGTCCAGCGATGAAGAGCGTGTCTTGGGTGTCGCGTGCGGGATGGTTTGGCGGAAAATTCAGCGCCTCGAAGTTGTAGTAGTCAGTTTCAATCTCCGGACCTTCTTCGACCGAGTAGCCGAGATTGCGGAAGACGCCGACGATTTCGTTCATCGTCTTGATGACGGGGTGCTCGGCGCCTTGGGGGCGGCGAATACCGGGGAGAGTAATGTCGAGACGCGGCAGGTCCGTTTCCGCTCGGGTCACAGATTGGTGAATCTCAAGGACTTTTTCCTGAACGCGCGGTCGCAGTGAATTGAGTCGCTGTCCGACGTCACGCTTCGCGTCTTTGGGAGCGAGCTTTAGCCAGAAATCGTTGAGTTGCGTGAGAACACCATCTGTGCGCGCCATCCAACGATCGCGGAAGATCTTCCAGTCGTTCTCGGAGGCGACGGTAGCCGATTCCTGTTCGAGCGCAGACAGAAGTTCGCGCACGGCGCTGTCGAGGGACGTGGGCGAGAAATCCGTTAGTTTGGGGATCGTGTATGGCATGCTTCTCAAAAATCTTAAGGAAATTGTCATCCCGAGCGAAGCGAGGGACCCCTACTCGTCCGAAAATGTGTGCGGGAGTAGGGGTCCTTCGACTCTGCAGAACGATCCGCTTGCGGATCGTTCTGCGCCGCTCAGGATGACACGGTTAGTTAAGACTGAAAGCTGACGGCCGAAAGCTATGCAGTGACGGCTGCGTTCGCCTTCTTCGCCTGCTCTGCCAGGCTGGCAAATCCGGCGGCATCGTTCACTGCCAGGTCGGCCAGGATCTTGCGATCGAGTTCCACGCCGGCTTTCTTCAGTCCGCTGATGAACTGGTTGTAATTCAGACCATTCAGGCGGGCGGCGGCGCCGATGCGCACGATCCAGATCGACCGGTACTGGCGTTTTTTCTGCTTGCGTCCGGAATAGGCAAACTTCAGACCGCGATCGACGGCTTCTTTCGCCGCACGGTAGAGTTTTGACTTAGTTAGGAAATATCCACTGGCGCGTTCTAAGAGTTTCTTGCGCTTGGCGCGGCGTTTGGTTCCGCGTTTTACACGAGGCATTGCTGTTCTCCTTTTTTATTTCATTTGGCGGCTGGAGGTAAGGAGGCTTCTACCACGTCTCCCTTATGGAAGCGGGATTTCTGAAGCCCGACCTCTTCACGCGCCGCTGCGGCTCTCGAAAGATCCGCAGACTTGGTCATGGACGAGCCATTACGCCCGTCGTCCCATCACATATACGGGATCATGCGTGCTGCTTTTTTGTAATCTCCGTCACTCACCAAAGTCGGTTGGCCCAGTTGTTTCTTGCGCTTCTTCGCCTTGGAGGACAGGATGTGACGCAATCCCGCCTTGTGACGCACGATCTTACCCGTACCCGTTTTCTTGAAGCGCTTGGCAGCGCCTTTGTGTGTTTTTAGTTTTGGCATAGAAATCAGTTCTCAGTTGTCAGGTCTCAGTTCTCAGTAACACCATCAGACTTAGGCAGCGCGAATATCCCCGCCCGCCATGAGTTCTTACTGATGACTGATAACTGACAACGGTTTTACGCTGTCTGCGCGCCGCCTTGCGACGCGGGAGGCGGCCCTGGCTTCGGAGGAGCGTGCGGCTTTTCTTTTGCTCCGCCGCCTTCCTTCTTATTCGGGGCCAGAATCAGGTGCAGGGTGTTGCCTTCCTGCCGCGGCCGGAACTCCACCAGGCCTCTCTGGTCGACGTCTTTAATCAGACGTTCCAGAATCTGCCGGCCCAGGCTTTGCCGCGTCATTTCGCGTCCGCGGAAGAAGATGGTGGCTTTCACCTTGTCTCCTTCATCGAGGAAGCGCAGCACGTGATTCTTTTTGGTTTCGTAGTCGTGATCGTCCACGTTGATACGAAACTTCACTTCTTTAACCGTAATCGTCTTTTGCTTCTTTTTGGCTTCGCGTTCGCGCTTTTCGTTCTGATACAGAAATTTCCCATAATCCATGATGCGGCAAACCGGCGGTTGCGCGGTTGGGGAAATTTCCACCAGATCCAGGTTACGTTCGCGGGCCATCTTGAGCGCTTCGAAGGGAGGCATAACGCCAATCTGTTCCCCTTCGTCCCCGATCACGCGAACTTCACGTGCCCGGATGCGCTCATTCATGCGGATAAAACGCTTGTCGATACCGTCCTCCGTCTGCTTATCTGACAGGAAAGATGCTTAAAAAGTATAACATGCGGATTCCAGGACCGCGGAGGCGCGGTCGTAGCATGACAAGAACTTGACTGCAAAATAACGGACTGTCTGAACTCCAGCTGCGCTCGGTTCAGGAACCACAAAAAGGTCGCCGCCTGCTTGCGGGCGCAGGCAGGCGGCGAATTTAAGGAGCGGCCGCCAACAGGGCGGAGGACCGCATCCTCCGGCGTTTAGAACAGGTCGGACATTACGTTCACGTTCGCGTCGCAGGCATGATTCAGGCAGGGAAGTTCAAAGCCCGACTCGATCGACTTGAGCAGGGAGAAGTGCGTGTAGAACTGATTGCTCTGGACTCCATGAGCGCCATAGTTGGTATCCACAATCGCCACCACCTTATTGTTGATGGGCTGAACGGCATAGTCGTTCTCATCCCAGACCACAACGATGGCACTGTTGCCTTTCGTCCATGCGCTGGAGCCGTGGATGGCGGTCACGATTTTCTCCACCGCCTGGTCGCCGAGAATGGTCAGCGCCGGATTGAGTCCGGACTTCTTGCCATTGCTGACGGGATCGTAATTGCAGAAGGCCGTGCTGTTGCCTCGTCCATGCTGATCATTGCACTGGCTCGGCACGATGAACGAGAAGTTCGGTATCTTGCCGGAGCTTAGATCGCCCCATAGTCCGCTCAAACCATCAAACGCGGAAATATTGGCGTAGCTGACTAGCGGGTCGGTGCCTTGCTGCACGTCCTGGAAGTAGACGAACGGGTCGTGCTTGGCGGCATAGAGTTGGACGATGTTTGCCGAGCTCAGTGGCGGATTGAGGACCGGCTTGATCTTCGAAAAATCAGTGTTGTTGGTGAAGTTGCCGTCGCTGTAATTCACCGTGTCGGGTCCGGTCAGAGGGAGATTTTCCTGATAAGTTTTCCAGGTTAGTCCCGCTGTCACCAACTGCTCGGCGATGGTCGTGCCGGTCGTCTGAGCTGCCGGAAACCAGGCCTTGCCATCTAGATTCACCTCGCAGGGCGGACCTTGCGTTTCGTTCGAGCAATCAAGTTTGGGAGTCGGAGCGTCCATGCCAACACCAGTGATGGGGCAGACGTTGGGGCTGGGTGGATTGTCAGTGTCGGCGATCCCGGATGCGAGGTTCGTCGTACATTTGCCATTGTGCCAGTCGGGAGCGTTGTCGCTGAGCACGCCGAAATTCGAGCCTCCCACTACTTCGAGATAATTCGTCAAACTGGGATGGGCAACGGCGAAATAGTCGGTGGCCAGATTCGCCGATTGCGCATATTGGTTGATGAACTTGGCGTTCGGGTTATTGATAATCTCGCCGTAGCCGTGGTTTTCCATCATGATGACGAAGACGTGATCAAGATGTGGAATGCCTTGGGGCGCGGCCGCTTTCTGCGCCCACGCAGTTCCTACCGATGCAGCTAACAGCCCGAGAAATGCGACTCGTAGTTTCATTTCCTCATCCTCCTCTTTAATCTTTTCCATTGGGCCGTCGGGCACGGTGGCGCCAGACTGGGCTTCCCCATCTGGGACGGTGTCCTTGAATTGTGAAGTTGTTCGACCCTTCGGAGGACTAACGATAGGGCATCTTTATTACGTTAATGTTTCTCTGAAGTTAATCTTGCGTGAATGTAGCCGCGAAGTTTGGTCACGCGACGGCGACTTTGGCGGTGCGCAACCGCCGGTATAAGCGGAGATAGTCGTCTACCATGCGGCGCGCTGTGAACCGTTCGCGTGCGCGATTATAGGCGCGCGTCCCGTAGGCACGGGTCAGTTCGCGGTCTTCGTCCAATTGCTCGAGCACCGCGGTGAGGCTTTCGGCGTTATTCCGTTCAAAGTACAAAGCGGCGTCACCCCACAACTCGCGATACGCCTCGGTGTCGTTCGCGACGAGAGCGCAGCGGGAGAAAGCAGCTTCGATCGACGCCAGTCCTGTCGGTTCGTAGCGCGAGGTAGCGGCAAAGATCGTGGACTTGCTATAGAGCGACCGCAGTTGCGATTCGGTTTGCGCTCCCTTCACAGAGATTTCATGTTCTCCCGTAGAGACGCGCACATCGGCGCGGATCGGCAGCGACGGCGTGGGGATGGGGCTGTCCGCTCCCACGATGCACACCGGCAAGCCATGCGAGTGCTGAGTCAGCAAGGCCACTTGCTTTCCCGTATCCCATAACCGCCCGATTGCCAGCACCGATTCTTCCTTGGTCACAAACGGATTGAAGTAAATCGGATTGCGTCCCGGCGGAATGACGTAACCCTCAAAACCATTACCGTAAGCCGAGCGCAGCATGTTTTCCATCCAGCGCGACGTGGTCACCACACCCTCGGCCCGCTGCATGCCCGCGATAATCGTTTCGCGATACCACTTGACCCACGCCGACGGAGCGGGCTCGTGTCCATGGATGCTCAACCACCAGGTGATCAGATCGCCATGCGCCACGACCAGACGGGGCGTCGCGACCGGCAAAGCTCCAAAGCTCAGCTGATTCAAATGGAGAAAATCCGGACGGGTGTCGCGAATGATCGCACACAGATAATCCTGCGCGGCATGGAAGTCATGCTCGCCTTCCTGCATCCAGTCGAGGCGAAACGCGGTGGGATGATATTCGAGCCCGTGCAGGCCATCCATCCAGGCGGTTTGATGAGGGAGAGGAATTTCTCCGAAGCTGACCAGCGTGACTTGCGCGCCGTGTGTGACGAGACCTGAAACCAGTTCTCGCGAGTACGTCCATACTCCGCTGAACGTGTCAGCCGTCACCAGTACGCGCACAGAACCTCGGGGGTCGAGGGCTGGGAAATGACCCTCAGGCCTAATTGCCACCCAGTTTAGGGGAGAGGCCGGGGCAGAGGGAAGGGTTTTCTTGCGTTTTGGCAGCATTTTCGGGGCTGACTTGCCGGGCCGAGGCTGAAATGGGCCAGTTGCTGCTAGTTGGTCGCATCGCTTATCTCCAGCCCTGCCTTTCGAAGCCCTTCGATCAAGTGCTCGACGAGTTCCGGGCTGTACCATTTTGCGTACTCACGGCGGGCTTCGTTGCTGAAGTCGGGCTTGAGGGCCAGCAAATCGCGCACTGCCTTTTGCGCCGTCTCACGCTGGCCAAGTTGTCCGGCTGCGGCCGCCAGCGCGGCCTGAGCGTGGAAGTAATCGGGCGAATTGATCCGGAGGGCGGCATCGAGCGCCTCACGGTATGCGCCTTTGTTATAGGCGTTCGCGAACATGGGAACTCGATACCATCCGGGGTGATTCGGATTCAGCTGCATGGCTGATTCCACCAGCGCGCAACCGCGCTCCCATTCGCCGGAATAGGCCATCAACATACCCAGAAAAGCGATCGAGGTTCCATCCATGGGATTGAGCGCGAGAGCCTTTTCCGCGGCTACACGAAACGCAAACTTGTCCTTTTGGAAAAACAGCGTGGTGGCCTGCGAGTAGTAGGCGAGATGGTTGGAAGGCGCTATGTCCACCGCACGCTGGGCGGCCGCGAGTGCCCGGCCGAGGGGATCGGGCCGAGAGTTGAATCCTTGCGCGTATTCACCGCGATACAACATTGACAACATCGCCCAGCAATCGGCCTGTTGCGGTGCGACTTTTACGGCGCGCTCCAGAATTCGCCGGACCGTGGCGTGCTCCTCGGGGTTAATGCGCTCGAAGTAGCTGAAGGCGCGAAGCACGGACTCATGCGGCGTCAGTTGGTCTTCATTCTTGCTGCGCAGCGCTTCACTCATGCTGCGAGGCAGAATGCCAGACTGGTCGGCGACTGTCGCAACAATGCGGGGGACGAGGTCATCCTGCAACGCGAAAATATCTTCCGGGGCAAACGCGCGTTCATAGTTCTCCGCCCAAAGATGAGCGCCGGTGGTTGCGTCGACGAGTTGAACGGCGAGGCGAAGCTTGGTTCCGGCCTGGCGGAGGCTGCCCTCCATCACGTAACGCGCGCCGAGTTCTTTGCCGATGGCGCGAATGTCTCCCGACTCGCTGGAATATTTTGCCGTCGAGCCGCGCGCAATCACTCGCAGGTACGAGAATCGCGAAAGCCCTGTGGTGACTTCTTCGGATATTCCTTCCGCCAGAGCCTTGATCTCTGCGTTTGTGCCTGAGTACCTGAACGGGAGCACCGCGACCCAGAAGCCTTCGTCGGTGCGTGCGGCACCGGATGCCGTCGTGACGGCAATCGAAGCAGGTTTCGCCGCCGCCATCGTGTCGTTTGTCAGTTTGGGCTCGATCTGAGTGGCCACAGAATCTGCCGTCCCGTACTTCAGGCCGGCCTTCTGCAATCCCTGCATCAAACGTTCCACCTCATCGTTATCTGGATCCCACCTCGCTATCTCTTCGCGGATATTTTCAAGATCGAGAAACGTTGGGTTGTATTTGCGCAGAGACTCAATGGCCGTGCGAGCTTCCTCATGGCGGCCCAGCATGCCGCAGCAGGCCGCGATCGCTATGTGGGTCCAGTGGTACTCCGGCATGTTGATCTTCTTGGCAGCTTGCAAGGCAGCTTCGTACTCGCCCTTGCGGTAGTGATACGCAAATGAGGCGTTGTGATACCAGCCGGGATGATGCCGGTTGAGGTCCATCGCTCTTTGGACCAGAGCCACACCTCGCTCCCAATCGCCGGAGTAGGCGACCAAGATCCCAACATAGGCCAGGGTTGTGCCATCCCGCGGATTCAGCGCCATCGCCCGCTCCGCAGTCTCGCGAAACGCGGCGAAATCGCGACTGAAGAAGTGCACCACCGAGAGTAGCTTCCAGCCCATCTGGCAGGCCGGATCGATTTTCACGGCCCTCCAGGCCGCCTCCCGCGCGCGCTCGATGGGTTTTTCCAGCGGATTGAAGCCATCGCCATACTCCAAGGCATACAAATTGGAAAGACAGGCCCACGCGACGGCGTGGTTGGGCTCGCGTTCCAGCGCCCGTTCGAAGCCAGCGCGGAGCGCGGCATGTTCCTGAGGGTCGACCTGTTGCATGAAGGCGTAGTGGCGCAATACAAGTTCGGACGCACTGAGTTCCTCCACCTTTCGATCGCGAGTGGGAGCGGCCATGGAGCGCACCAAAACTCCATGCCCGTCTGCGACGCAGGTCACGATGTGGTCTGTGAGGTCGTCCTGAATCTGGAATGTGCCCGCGTCCCGCTTTTCGCGATCACCGATTTCGCGGTCATACGCCTCCGCCCAAAGCTGCGTGCCGCTCGCGGCGTCCATTAGTTGCGCGCTGACGCGAATGGCGCGGCCCCTTCTGCGTATGCTCCCCTCGATCACATAGCGTGCGCCGAGTTCGCGGCCGACCGCGCGAATGTCCGCGGCGCGCCCTTTATAAGCCATCGCTGAATTGTGAGCGATCACTTGAAGATACGGAAATCGCGAAAGCCCAGTGGTGACGTCTTCGGCTAGACCGTCGGCCAAAGTTTCGAGGTCCGCATCGCCACTCGCCCCCCGAAACGGCAGCACTGCGACCCAGAAGCCTTCGTCAGCGCGTGTTGCGCCTGACGGATATTCACTCGAAGAACGAGACTTATCGGGGGCTGAGGTTTCCGGTTCGGGGGCGATCTCCAGACCAGCCTTGCGCAAGCCTTCCATCACCGGCTCCGAGTCTTTTGGATCCCACCATCTCTCGTAATCCTTGCGTACCGTGGCGGCGATGTTCGGTCGTGTCTGTAGGAGATCGCGCACGGCTTTCGAAGCCGCATCCTTTTCTCCGAGCTGACCATAAGCCGCAGCTACCATCGTTTGCACGCCGAGATTGCGGGGCAGATTGACTTTGAGCGCGAAGATGAGTGCGTCACGGTATTCACGCCTGCGAAATCCATTCGCTGCGTCAATCAGCCAGTACCAACCGGGGTGATTCGGGTTGAGCTGCTTGGCGCGCCCTGCCAAGGCGAGACCACGCTCCCAGTCGCCTGCATAGCACACCATTGCGCCGAGAGATGCGAGGGAATTGCCGTCCATGGGATTGAGTGCGACGGCCTTCTCAGCAGCATTCTTGAAGCTCTGAAATTCCTTCAGGAAAAAGAGCGTCTGGGCCAGACTCAAATAGGCCAGCGAATCAGATGGACCGGCCTCGACCGCCCGACGGGCGGCAGCCAACGCGTTCGTCAGCGTTTCGGCCTGCAGGTTGAATCCTTGCGCGTGGTCCTGGACATACAGCAGCGCTAACATGGCCCACGCATCCGCCTTCGTCGGAGCTTTCTCCACCGCCGATTCAAGTCCAGACTGTGTCGCAACCAGGTCGTCGGGCGTCATCCGCTCGAAGTAACCGAAACTGCGGAGTACCGCCTCGTAGGGGCTCAACTGCTCTGGGGGCCGGCTGCGCACCAACTCGCTCATGCTGCGGGCGAGGATGCCGTTCATGTCCGCTACCGTCGAAACAATGCGGGGCACTAGATCGTCTTGCAGTTCGAAAACCGATTCCGGCCTAAAAGCGCGCTCATAGGTCTCGGCCCAGAGATGAGCTCCGGAGACTGCGTCCACGAGTTGGACCGCGATGCGGAGCTTGTTTCCAGCGTGACGCAAGCTGCCTTCCATCACGTAACGGGCGCCGAGTTCTTTGGCGATGGTGCGAACGTCTCCCGTCTCGCCCGAGTATTTTGCGGTTGAGCCGCGAGCGATCACGCGGAGGTACGAAAAGCGCGATAAGCCAGTTACGATCTCTTCGGACAAGCCATCCGCGAGAGCTTTCAATTCTGTGCTGGTGCCGGGGTACTTGAACGGCAACACCGAGACCCAGAAACCTTCGTCGGCTCTGCCTTCTCCTGAAATCGTGCGCACCGTGGATGTGGTCGACAAGCGCGTTGCCGGCGAACCCGCCGCCGAAGGAGCTGCGGCTCCTGCAGCTGGAATCTCCAGCCCTGCCTTGCGCAGGCCCTCGAGGAAGCGTTCGCCGTATTCCGGGTTCCAGACCTTTGCGACCTGTTTGCGCATGATGGCAGGGAGTTCCGGGCGGAACTTCACCAGGTCGGCGGCTGCTTTGGCCCCGCCCTCGATGTCCCCGAGGTGGCCGCAAGCCGCGGCAATCATCATGGGCGCGAGAGGATTGCCGTGCAGCTTGACTTTGAGCGCGAATGCGAGCGCGCCGCGGTAGTCGCCCTGTGAGAATGCCTGGTAGAAATCCGTGTACCAGTACCATCCCGGATGGTTGGGGTTGAGCTGTTTGGCGCGCTTAGCCAGTTGCATGCCGCGCTCAGCGTTCCCCGTATAGGTCAGCAGTTCACCCATAAACGCTACGGAATTACCGTCCATAGGGTTGAGGGCAACCGCGCGCTCGGCAGCATCGCGGAAGGAATCGTAGTCCTTCTGGTACCAGAGCACCGAAGCCAGGCTGAAATAGGCCAGGTGATTCGAGGGCCCGAGCGCCACCGCCCGCCGTGCCGCAGAAGCCGCGATCTCCAGCGCATTCGCTTGCAGCTCGAACCCATGCACGTAATCCTGCCCGCAAAGAAAGGAGAGCATGGCCCACGCATCGGCATAGGAAGGTGCTTTGCGCACCGCCTCTTCGAGGCCTGATCGCGCGGCAGCCAGTTCCTCGGGCGTACCGCCTGAGGGATAGGCGAAGCTGCGCAGCACAGCTTCGTAGGGGCTGAGCTGTTCGGGAGGGCGGCTGCGCAAGACTTCACTCATGCTCCGCGGAAGCGTGCCGTTCATGTCAGCAACCGTTGAGACGATGCGCGGAACGAGGTCGTCCTGCAGCTCGAACACAGCTTCCGGGCTGAAGGTGCGTTCGTAGTTCTCGGCCCAGAGATGAGCGCCGGAAACTGTGTCTACGAGTTGCACTGCTAGACGCAGCTTGCTCCCAGCCTGGCGCAGGCTGCCTTCCATTACGAAACGCGCGCCGAGTTCTTTGCCGATGGCGCGAACGTCACCCGCCTCGCTGGAGTATTTGGCCGTTGATCCGCGGGCGATCACCCGAAGATAGGAGAAACGCGAAAGCCCCATGATGACTTCTTCGGTCAATCCTTCGGCCAGTGCCGCGAGCTCGGTGTTCGCGCCGCTATACTTCACCGGCAGCACGGCCACCCAGAAGCCTTCGTCGGCACGGGCTGCGCCGGAGGTTGTAGCGATCGGCGAGGGGCTTGGTTTTGCCGGATCATTCGGAATTTCCAGCCCGGCCTTGTGCAGGCCGTCGATCAGATTCTCCGCAAGGTCCGGCTGCCACCACTTCAGGCACTCCTGCCGTCCTTCCTCGGCAAAATGCGGACGCACGGAAAGAAGAGTCCGCACCGCCTCGCGCGCGGCTCCGAGCTCACCCAGATGTCCGTAGATGACCGCGAACGCAAAGGGTGTGCGCCAGAAACCGGGCATATTAATCTTTTGGGCAAACCTGAGGGCGTCGCGCAGCTGGCCCTTGTTATAGGCGTCGAAGAGCGGAGTGAACCAGTACCAGCTGGGATGATGGGGATTGAGAGTTCGCGCCCGCTCTGACATCGCACAGCCACGTTCCCAGTCGCCCGAGTACGCGGTGAGCATACCAAGATAGCCAATAACGAAGCCATCCATGGGGTTGAGAGTGATGGCGCGTTGCGTGGCGCTGCGAAATGCTTCCCACTCCTTGCGAAAGAAGGAGGCAGCCGCGAGGGCGTAGTAGGCCAGGTGGTCGGCGGGTGCCGCCTCGATGGCGCGACGCGCGGCCGCACAGGCACGCTCGAGGCCATCGGGGCGCAGGTTGAAGCAATGCGCATACTCCTCTTTGTACATGTGCGCGAGCATGGACCAAGCCGGGGCGTAACCGGGCGCCTGTTGGACCGCATGCTCAAGACCCTCAACAACAATCGCGTGTTCTTCGGCGGTGATGCGGTACTGATAGGCGATGCAACGCACGACTGCCTCGTACGGGCTGAGCGTACCGGGGTCCCGGCCGCGCAGAGATTCGCTCATGGTGCGAGGCAACACCCCGTGGGTGTCCGCGACGGTGGAAACAATGACCGGCACGAGTTCATCTTGGAGATCGAAAGCGGCATCGGGACGTAAAGGGCGTTCGTAGGTTTCAGCCCACAGACTGGCGCGCGAAACGGCATCCACCAACTGGACCGCAACCCGAATTCGGGAACCGGTCTGGCGAACGCTGCCTTCCATCACGTAGCGCGCGCCGAGTTCCTTGCCGATTGCACGGACATCGGCCGACTCGAGGGAATACTTTGCGGTGGAGCCATGCACAATGACGCGCAGGTAGGAGAATCGCGACAGACCGGTGACGATGTCCTGGGTCAGTCCCTCCGCCAAAGCCGTGAGGTCGGAGTTCGTCCCGCTGTATTTGAACGGCAGCACCGCAACCCAGAAGCCTTCATCAGCGCGAGCCGAGCCGGAATCGGCCACCGCTGCACCGCCGATCGCTGAAGTCTTCGACGCAACCATCTTCTGGGATGACTGGCGGGATGTCTGCCGCGACAAATCACGAAACTCATTGCTGACATCGCGGGCAGTCTGCAAACGGTGGCGTGGATCCTTTTCCAAACAGCGCCGGATGATACGGGCGAGATCGCTCGGCAGGTCAGGACGAACGTCGGTGACCGAGGGTGGCGCGTCCCGCAGAATCGCGGAAACCAACTCGGCGGAAGAACTTCCGTCGAAGGGCCGGTGTCCGGTCGCCATCTCGTGGAGCACGACGCCCAAGGAAAAAATGTCAGTGCGATGGTCGAGCGGACGGCCCGATGTCTGCTCGGGAGACATATAGGCGGGTGTTCCCATTACGACGCCGACTTGAGTCTGGCTGGCCGAGGTCAGCGTCGCATCGCCAACGCTGGAGGTGCGAACATCTTTTGCCAGCCCAAAGTCGAGCACCTTGACTCGGCCTTCGCTCGAGACCATGACATTGCCGGGCTTCAAGTCGCGATGGACGATGCCTTTTTCATGCGCCGCGGCGAGCGCATCGCCGAGCGCGCTGGCAATCTCAATAATCTGTTCCACCGGAAGGCCGCCCGAAGTGATCAGCCGATCGAGTGGCTGCCCTTCGACCAACTGCATCGTCAGGAAGTGAACGCCGTCGCATTCCTCGACCGAATGAATGGTGACGATGTTCGGATGATCGAGTTGCGCCAGTGCCTTCGCTTCGCGCCGAAAACGCGCGAGCCGTTCGGGATCATGGGCCATCTCGGCCGGAAGCACTTTGAGCGCGATGTCGCGGCCGAGTTTCGTATCCGTGGCGCGATACACCTCACCCATGCCGCCCGCCCCGAGCGGGGAGTGGATTTCGTAGGGTCCGAGTTTGGTCCCGGAGGCCAGAGTCATGAGTGGCAGCGATTATAGCTTTGGCGGAAACGTTGTGCGCCGCGATGTTATTCCGTGATCGGTATCGGCCGACAAAAAAGCCCGCCCAGGGTTAGCCCGGACGGGCCACTTCAGACTTATATGACCGGCTGGAACGCTCGCCCTGCGTTTATTGCAGAGAGGCGAGTAATGTTTCTTCGGTTGCGGTCCTGTTCTGAGCGCGCAGTTCGGCCTCACCCTTGCTTTCATTGAGACGATACTGGACCTTGCTCCCCTGCAACCTGATTGCGGACAGGAAGTAGCTGTCTCCGTAACGCTTGAACACCAGCGCGTATTGCGATGCATTCTGTTTGGCCTCGGCGCGAGACGTCGAAGCAAACAGATTCACTTTGGTTCCCGTGCTGTGAATCGAGAGAGTGTTGCCGTCCATGGTGGCGACCTGCACGACGCATTCGCCTGCAGGAACGATGCGGGTTCCGACCGCGAATTCGAATGGCACCCGAGTCACGATTCTGGAGTCGCTGCGCATTTGCGCAACTGCCATTCCCGAGAGCGCTATTAACGTTACGACCACGATCCAACTTGCGTGCTTCATAAGTTGCCTCCGAGAGCTAGTTAGCTCAACAGGGAAGTGAAGCCATCTTGCCGCAGGAACGTGGAAAGGTCCATGGAGCGGGTGTGAAACAATGTGAATTGAAATGAAGGATTTCGGGCCGAAACTTATGCGGAGCAACGTGACGCGCTCCTACGGTGCCGGAGATCGACAGCGGTGTCGGCGCTTAGTGGGTTCCTCCTCGAAATCGATAAGGGGTGCACCCTTTAATTATTCGGTGCAGGCATCGAGCGGAAGGGTGGGTTGCTCCGGAGAGGTACGAGGCGCCCCTGTCTCCCGACGATGGCGGAGATTCATTAGTTATCAATCCACCACAAACTCAGCTGCCCGCGCTTTCGAAATATTCCCTGCCGAATCCAGCGCTCGGAGTTGCAGCTGGTACGCCCCCGGATCAAGCTTGTTCAACGGAACCTTCAGGGCCATCGGAACCACCGGATTCCCTGCGTGGATTGAACCCGCAGTATCGGTGATGCTGACGTCCACCGTCGCCTTTCCAGTCTTCTTGTCAATAATTCTCAACGCCAGATTGACTTTCGGCGGGTTGGCGCTGTTCAGCAGTGGTTCATAGATCTCCAGGTAAACCGTGAACGGTGCGCCGCGATCGAAATGATAGTCAGCTGCGGGCACAATTTCCGTTCCGTGATATACCAGCGGCGCGTGCCCCTCCATCAACGCCGAATCCATTGCTTCCGCCACCTCCGAAACCGGATGAACTTCCTTGCTTAGCACCAGACTGCTCAGCCCAAAGTAACTGCCATCGTAGTAATCCACATTCAGAGGAGCTTCCAGTTTGCCGAAACTCTCACCACCAGAGCTGAAAACCACAGTTAGGCGATACTGACCAGACGCGATGTCGAATTGATTCTCATAAACAAACGGCTTCTTTTGAAATGCGATGAGCTCCTTGTCGTCCAGTTCCAGGTGCACGGTGTCACTAAACCGCGCTGCCTCCGTGCCATCCGATCTCGTTGCGATTCCAAGCACGTTCACGGTCGCGTGAAATCTCCCCTTCTCCTGCTTGAACTTGATCGAACTCGACGGCGCTTCCATAGCAAGATTTACCCGCGCCACGTTCGGGGAAGTGAAAAAGAATGGTGCTTCCAGCGAACCAGAAACATTGCCGGTTTGACTGCTGGTTGCATGTCTCTCCAACTCAACCTCAATCGGCTTGCCCGCCAACAAGTCCACAGGCTTCACGTTGCAATACCCGCTGCGCGAGCGCACGATCGTTCCACTCCGGTCAACTTTCACGCGTAACGTGTGGCAGCTTCCTTCCTCAGAATCAGGTGGCGTATAGCCGAGAAGGTAATATTCCGTTTGCTCCTTCGCGATCCGCTCCATTCCGCCGAGCAAGTTGTTCGTGTCGCGAATCAGAAAACCTCCCGTTCCGTCGGCCAGGGCCCACAGCACCTCTTGGTTCGTCGTGATACTTTCCGGAAATGGCGGAATGATCACTGGTCGATTGCTACCTTGAGGGTTCGACTGACGAGGCGTGGGAGGCGGCTGCCTGGGCGGTGGCGGTGGAGGCGGCTTGATGGGCCCCGGCGGACCATGTTGCACAAACAAGAGATGCGGAGCTCGGTCGTCGTTTCTACCGTACCGGTATTTCGCCGTCATCAGGTGTGCAGTTTTGGATGAGAACGGAGTCCGTAAACTGCCCGACGCCGGACTGGCTCCAAGATCCACCAGTCCGCGCACGTCGATCGGATACACCGCGACATTGGCTCGATTGCATGCGTCGATTGCTGCGGTAAGCTCTGGATGCAGGCCAAGTGGCAGAGGAAAGCCCGCAGAAAGCAGTACCAGACTCTTGCGTCCTTGCACTTTCGCCAAGCTCTTCGCAAGATCCCGCAGAGCTGTCAACAAGTTGCGCGTTCCGAAATTCGTCCCGGCGTTCATCAGCGATGGCACATCCCGCGATGCCATTTCCGCTCGAGTCGTGAGCGTTGGCGCAAAATCAGGAGTACTGATTCCCGCAATCACTTTCTTCAGGCGGGCCGCGTCGGCGGTGAAGTCCGAGGTAACTCGAAGCGCGCCGCCAAAATCCACCGCCGCAATCAGTCGGTCTGGTCCCGCATTGCCGTCGATGAACTTGGCTGCAGCCTGCCGAGCCCGAGCTTGCTCGGAAAAATTAAAACTTGAGTTGTCAAAGAACAACACCAGGTAGTGCTTCGCCGGATTCTGGGGCGTCGCATTTTCCGCCTCGTAGGACAAGCTCTTAATCGTCTGTTCCTTGTTGTCCTCCCATATCCGGAAGTCCTTCTTCGTGAGATCATGAATGTAGTTGCCTTTCTTATCCGTGATCACCGAATCCACCAGGACCAACTTCGACTGCGCCTTAAAGACAGTAGCTTCCGAAGGCAGCGCGTCTGCAGCACTCGTCGGCTGAGTTTGCGCCGCTGTCTGTTGTGCATGTGCGTGCGGGACTGATCCCGTGACTTTCCACGCTACGACCGCACCCGCCACCGCCATGATCGCTATCCAACGCAACTGCTCACGACTCTTCACGGCCCACCTCGATGTCACGGAATCTGTACAGTCCCGTTCACGCCTGCGATGTTTCCTTCCTCGTCACGCACCACCACCCGGACCATATAGCCGCCAGGTTTCACGTCGAAGCTGCTTCTTACATCCAGGCCCGAGCTCATCTTACTGGTTAGCGTTTCGTCTTTCAGGTGCATCTCCAATATTTTCTCCGAGCCAGTTACATAACTCCCGTTGCGGTCAAAGATGCCGGACGCGATCGTCAGATTGTCATTGTTTCGCCCATTCGCTTTTTGAAAGTGGAGCGGCCTCACATCAATGTGCGCAACCACCGTCAGTTTCGCCGTCAGGTCGCTCGGCTTGAAGAACTGCGTGTGCAAATCGACGGGCAAATCGCGCATCTCTTCCCGCGAAAAGAGCGCCTCTTCGATCTCCTGTTTCGCTTCCTCGCCCGGGTCCGCCGGGTGTTTGGGCGCAAAGTATCCTTGCCGCGCCTGGACCGAAAGCTTCTCTTTTGCATTCAGCTTCACTTTCAACTTATGAAACTGTCCATTCAGCTTTAGGTTCTGTGGAGTAAACGCCAGCACGTAGGAATATTCGGGGATCGACGCCCCTCTCCGCAGACCCTCCTCCAGATCATTGCTATTTTGAAAGAAAGTCCCACCCGTACCATCCGCAAACTCAGCCATCACATCGGCATCGGCGGATGCACTGTCGCGCTGATATTGGTTTTCCAACATTGCGATCGACGGACTGACCGGATTGGAGTCGCTGGCCTCGCCAAACAGCATCAGCACGTACAGTCCACGCGCATCGAGAGCGCTAATTGTGACTTCAGCGCGCACCGCATTCTCAATTACCTCGTCCACTTCGGAATGCAATTGCGTCGTGATGAAGCCGGGAGACACCAGAACTACCGACCGTTTCCCGGGCATCAGTGACACGCGTCGAACGATAGCCTTGATGGAACTAAGGACGGCCCGGGTTTCCGTGTTCCCAATTGCGAGTGCGTCGAAAGCGGCTCCCCGGGCCACTCCCTCGGCGGCCTTTGCGAAATGTGAATCGTTGTCGAACTGGCAATGCAGCACGTCCGTCGTCATCACGCCCAACGCCTCACGACTATCCTCGTTTACGATCAGGTCCGCGATGTAATAAGTCATCTTTGGACACGGATTCGGATCTACCTCACGGCCACCGACCGGACGCGGCATCAGGTGCAGCAACGCTTCACTCAGCTTGTTTCGGTCATCGGTAAAATCCAGATCACCCTGCCCGGAAGTCGTGAAGATGGCGGCGCGGTCCGCGGGCTCGAGCGTGGCCAGATTTTTCTGCGCCGCCTGCCGCACTTGGGCAAGGTCCTGAAAAGCAAGGTGCACATCATCGAATACGTAAGCGATGTAGCGCTCCGCGACCTCAACCGGTGGGGGAGGAGCAACCGGCCTGGAGTCGGGAGGCCCAGAAGCGGTTTGTTCCCTCGCTAACGGTCGCCCACTCTTTTCGACATCGAACTTGGAGATGACTTGAACTTTGCCATCGTCGAAGAGCTGGAAGTCCTCTTTGCTCAGATTACCAACCGCCTTGCCGTGGGAATCGCGCACCACCACGCGCACCTGTACCAGCCTCACGTTGACCTTGAACGAGGTCGTCCCCTCCCGAGAAGTCATCTCCGGCACATTCTGTGGCGCTGCCCCACTCGGCGCTGCCGAGACCGGCTGCGGTTCGACTGTTTGTGGCAGAGGTAAAGCAAGTGCGACTTCGCTTGCGAACAGACAAACTGTCAGAGCTAAAGTTACTGAGAGTCTTATTAATGCTACTGCCTGACGAGCATTTTCGTTCGCGGGCGCCATAGATGAGGACCTCAGTCGATCGCTAACACCTAAGTCTACTCTTGGTCTGGGGAGGTGAACACCACTGCCCAATGCAACCGGAACAATCACGATTTCGCCCGCTCGAGTGCGGCAACCAAGGTCCGTCCAAATCCAGCGCGGTCGTTGAGGGGGATAGCTACACGCATGGGAGGCTGCTACACCTCAGCATTGAGAGACGTGGGCTAGGGCTGTCGCAGATTCTCGAGGTGCCGGTACTCTCCATCAGGCCAGCCTGTTCGAACACGCGCGGCACGACATTTGCAGCAGCCGTTTTACGATTTCAAGCATGGACTGTCTGCAAACAGGTTGAGAAACTGTGCTACATGCATAGAAACCCGGTGAAGCGCGGGTTTGGTGCTATCGAGGGACCTGTGGCGCTGGAGCAGCTACCGCGTGTATGCCTTCGGGGAAAGTGATCCGGTGAAAGTCAATGATTGGACGGTGTTCAAGATGAAGATACGCCCGTCGGTGTAAGTCTGAGTGTTAGTGGGTAGGTGTGCCGCTTCTCGAAAAGCGCGAGAACGGGCACACCCTCCCAGTTATTTTTGGTTCCAGCAGAGAGTGGGAGGAATTACTTCGTGCCGGAGAAGTACGCCTCCCGCCCAGTCGCCAGGTTTTAGTGTCCCGTCAAGCCGTGGGCTTCCCCGGTCGGCATGTTCGAATCGTTGTAGGCGCCAGTAATGTGCCCGTTGTTCTTGATGCGCGTGAGCTGAGTTTGCGCAGCCCCAGCGACGTCGACCTGCGTGAAGGAGCCGCCGGAATAGATGAAGCCGTGGAAGACACTACTCGCATCGGAAAAATAACCCACGATCTCGCCGGAGTCATTGATACCGAATGCTGTCGTGCCCGTAGAGAGAGGGAAGTCGAACGATGTATATACGCCTGCATGCAGCAAGAACCCGTGGTCGACCGAGCTGGCATCCAACCATTGACCAACGATGTCCCCGGCAGTGTTAACGCCGGAAGCTACGGTGCTGGTGGCGGCCGGAAAGTCAACGTTGTTAAAGGTCACGCCATCGGTCGTCCAGAAGCCGTGCACGACGAGGGTGCTGTCCTCATATTCCCCGACAATTTCTCCGCCGTCGTTCAAGTCTAAGGGTGTAGTCTGTGACGGCAAGGCTGCGGGGTTGTCGATATTCGTGACGACTCCGGCGTTATCGAGAAACCCGTGTTGAACGCCGCTGGCGTCGAGGTAAATTCCTACGATCTGACCACTGGTGTTGATTCCGGTAGCCTCGTTCGCCCCGAGCCCAGGCAAAACCAACAATTGATAGTTGCTTCCTTTCAGCGTAAATCCCGAGAGGCCTTTGAATTGGGTGACGCCCAGAATCGTGTTGAGGTTTTCGTCAAGCACGATCGAAGTGCCCGCTCCAGGAAAATCGGCCGAAGCGAACTTGTAGGTTTTGGCTTTCGCCAGACCTAAGGCCACAGCATCGCGCGCCGGGGCTTCATGGTTTGCAGGTTTCGCATAAGCGCCCAGATGCAGCAAGGCTGATATCGGGTCAGAGAGGGTTGACGATTTTTGAGAATTAACGGTTGCTTGCGCTCGGGCGGGCTCAGCCATCAGAGCCAACGCACAGAACGCCACGAATAGAGATGCTTGTACCTTCATTTTTTGATCCTCCTGAAAAGTTGTTTGGGGCCCAGACTTCTCCCTCTGCCAAGCGGCAGAGTTCACCTGTATCGTTCTTGCCTGAAATCTCGAGCGTATCCCGGAAGGAGTTGCTTTTCGGGGATTGGGGAATCACCCGTGTGAAGTTGCCTGGATTATGTTTCAATCGACAGCCGTTGTCAAGACTCTCTCATTGGTATTTCTATAGACACTGGTTTTTTCCCACTCGCTCGGAAATGCACAAATTCGAGGTAGATTCGCAACGCAACGTGAACTTGTGGGCTAACGCAGATGACTGGGAACATCTGGCAAGATATTTCTAAGAATGGCGCGTACGTCGAACGTGCACGGCTACCACGCATACCAAACCCGTGGGTCGGCAAACGGACCGAAGGGATGCGGCGCGCATTGTCGGCCACCCACACGAAGCAATCTCGGTCCCGGCCAGTCTTAACCCGAGAAACGCGGCTTCTTCTCGACTGGCACAATGTCCTCGGGTGGACCATAACCGCGATCGTATGCCTGAGTCGAGACGGCATAGAGCTTCAGGTCGCTCCAACTCCATCGACTGGAAATGAGTGGCCTCCCGCAGGCACAGTACAGCGTCCATTCATCTGCGAATCCTTCCGCCATCGGCATCAAGTACGACCCGTTACGGTATGGGCTGAAGCCAGGCAAATATCGAGTCAAGCAATTTGGACACTCAACGCAATGGCGAACACGGGAAGCCATGGTATATGTCGGCGATCTCCTTCGAGGTCTCGTCTCCAACTCTTGACGTAAACGTGTGGGTCACGCGATATTCGCGTGACCCATGTTGTCCCGCACAATCTCCAGCCACGTGCCTTCGCGCGGCATATGGGCGGAATGCTCCGAAGATAGCTTTACTTATCGACTCGGCAGTGTGCGGAGCCCTGCAAAGTCTTGCTAACATTCGCGGGCAAAGTGATTTTTGGAAGCGTACGTGCGACGTCCGCCATCGACTTGCCTAAGCTTTCGTTTACAGGGGTTGCAAGAAAGGCGTGGATGTTGCCCATATGGGGCCCGCTGAGCACCGTTGCCATGCCCGAGATCTGTCCGCGATCATTGATATTGCTCGCCGAGATCACCAAGAGGTTGGAATCCGATGGAATTAGCGCGTTAATGTCCGTCATCACACCGTTCTGCCAAATGAAGCCGTGGGCCCAGTTGAAGCTGGGGTCAAAGTCGTTTCCCACCACTTGGCCCTGGTTGTTGATGCCGGTGACGAAGGCATCAAGATCTCCCGGCAGAGGCTCATGGGTTGTGAGTGTGCCGTCCGGCTGCCAAAGAGCAGCTACGTAGTGCGTGTCATCAGCGCTGCGGACTTTCCCAGCGATTTGGCCCCGGTTGTTAATGACGTAGGCGATATTGGAACGTGTACCTCCGAGGTCCTGAAGCACGAAGGCAGTGTTGTTTTTCCACATTACGGCGTGCGTCGCTGCGACGCAGCTCCCCGAGTACCCCACCACTTCGCCTTGATTGTTGATGCCGAATGCGACCCCATCCGCATCGCCGTTTGCGTTGGGAAGCGGTACGGCTTTGCCTTTTTCCCACAATACCGCCGATGTAATCTTGAAAGGCGGGCATCCCGAGTCAACGACAGCCGTCTCCGCATAGCCTGCGACCTCTCCGCGGTTATTAACGGCGCTGGCCTGCCCGTTATTCCCGCCCACTGTCGGGAGAGCCTTCATGTGGCCGTTTCGCCAAAAAAACGGAACGCACGTAAGTTTTGTGCCGAAGCCGCAAATGTCTTCGCCGTCCGGATCTGGAACAGCCGTTTCGGACATACCGACAGCTTCGCCGCTTTCGTTGATCCCACCCCAGTTGATCCAACTGTTGGCGTCGGGTTTTCCCAGCGTGCCCAGGTCGATGTTGAGTCCGTCGACGTTGATCACGGCGCGGCCCCTCGCAACTGTCGTATTCGCATTATTTATCGGAGGGTTCACGAACCCATCCATGTTCTCGGCCCAGCCCTTGTTATTGAGGCCCATGGCCATGCTGAAGTTGTCGTTGCTGTGATTAGTGCCCAAATCGGTAATTTTGTAGCTCACTTGAGCGACCGCGTCGCTGAAGCAAGCCAGAATAATCGTCGCAACCCAAAGCATCCAGAAACTCCGCAACTGTCTTAGCGTATCCATATCTTTTTTCCTCCGATGAAAGTCGCCGTGGCGAGATGACTCGCCGATTACGTCGAGTACCACCCGGCGCTTTGACAGGTAGTGTGCAATCGAGACCGGAATCAGTTCCCACTGCACAAACTCCTGCTGAGCGAGAACGGAGGGAGCATTTGGTGCGCCACGTTCGCAACGATTACGTAAGACGACAGGCCCAACACTCCAGAGTTCGAAAACGAGTGGTGGAATAACAACCTCCGGGGACGATCCCAAAACGGCTCGAGCGTCTGTTTCTCCAACTTTCCATACGTACGGGCGAGACATTACAAAATTCGAGAATGTCCGCAGCCAAAATTCAGGCCCACCATAGCAATCGATTTTCAGGTAACATACATACTGGTTCGTATGTTCGCAGTGCGCAAGAATCCGAAACTCAGAGCGACCAGGCTGCGCGATCCCGAGCGCACGCGGGAGCGCTTGCTGCAGGCGGCATCCCGCGAGATCTACCGATCGGGTTTCCAGAGTGCCAGCCTGGATACCATTCTGGCCATCGCTGGGGTCACCAAGGGCGCACTGTACTACCACTTCGACAGCAAGGAAGCGTTGGGATATGCCGTCGTCGAAGAGGTGATCGCCCCGGACGTCCGCGGCAAGTGGGTGCGGCCGCTGCAGAACGGCAAGGACCCTATCGACGCCTTGATCGGCGCGGTTCAGCGCATCCCCGTTCGGCCCGTGGACGTGCGGGGCGGCTGCCAACTGAACAATCTGGCGCAGGAAATGTCTCCTCTTGATGCGGGATTCCGGAAACGACTGGCGACAATCTTCGATGCCTGGCGGGAGGCCGTTGCTTCCACTTTGCGAGAGGGGCAGACTCACGGAAACGTTCGCCGGGACGTGGAACCCGCCGAAGCCGCCGGCTTACTGATCGCGATGGTCGAGGGCTATGGCTCGCTGGCAAAGAATGCTCAGGATCCGAAAGTGATGAAGGCGGGGATCAGAAACATCGTCGAGTGGCTGCGATCTCTACGCCCACCGGGCAACCGCAAGCGGGTCTGATTGCATCCGTCCTAACGGGCAGGTGTGAGCTGATACATACCAACCGGTTTGTATGCTCGGGGCGGTTAGTGTCGCAATCGGGCGAAGCGCTTCAAGCTACATCATGAAAAGGAGAAACGAACAATGACAGGGAGAACAGTGACAAGGGTCGCAGTGTCGCGCAGGAATCTGCTCGCAACCGGAGCCTGCGCGCTGGTTGGCGCCGTGAGCCTATCGGGACCGGCAATTGCCAGCACGGGAACAGGCTTGAGCGCGGCAAACGAGGAAATCATCCGGAAGTGGTACAAGGCGTGGGAGAAAAAGGATGAAGATCAATTCGAGGCCCTGATGGCCGACAACTTTACCTTCACCAGCGCGGCCGGTGACGACCACATCGGTAGGAGCGCTTTCAAAACGCAATGCTGGGATACACAGGCTAAGCTTATCGATCGATCCGATCTGGAGCGGGTATTAGGAAGTGGCAACGAGGCGTTTGTGAAGTATCTTTGCCACACGAAGAACGGTAAATCATTCCGCAACGTGGAGTATCTCCGGGTCAGAGATGGGAGGATTGAGGCCATTGAGTGCTACTTTGGGGGGGCCGGCTATCCGTCAGCAGCAAGCACCGGGCAGAAGTAACCTGCGCGCCTGGAAAGTGAGGCCTGGCGTGCCAATCTGCCGGAATCACCGGCGATGCTGAACCACAATTCAAAGACGGTTGATATTTCTACATACCAACCGATTCAGATAAGTCTCTCTGAGTAACAACTGCGTTGAGATTCAGCCAGCACAGGAGAATCGATGAAACGAGAGATTGCCAGAACGATCACGCTAATAAGCTTTGTGCTCGGCATTGTGTGGATCGCCTTGCTCATCATCTTGCTGGGCGCGGCTTGGCGGGCGCACGCGCAGGACGCCAGAGCACCTTCTCCAAGCATGGCTCCGCTGGAGCAAAACTTGATCGCGGATCGAAATACCGAGATAGCTCTGGCGCGAAGCGCGACCCCAGAGGCCATGTCCCGCGATACGAAGGCTTTGGTTCTTGGACGCCAAGGTTACGAAACCTCAGTCAAAGGCACGCCTGCGGCTGGCCCGACCGCGGAAAGCGTGATGGCGGCGGAAGACGAACTCACACGAGCGATGCGAGATAACGATGCGGATGGCATTGCACGCTGCCTATCAGATGACTGGGCCGTTATTTCTGCGAGGGGCGGCGTGGGCGAAGGGAAGTCGATTTTTCCCGATGGAATAAAGATGGGTCACCTGAAGCATACGGCATCTGAGGTATCGGAACCCAGAGTGCGCCTCTATGGTGACATAGCGCTGGTGACGACGAAGGTCCACAACGCAGGCATGTTCAACGCCAAATCCTTCGACGTGATGGAGCGCCAAACCGACGTATGGCTTTGGAAAGACGGAAGCTGGAAATGCGTTCTAACCCACGAGGCGTGGGAAGGCGCGGAAAAAGATCAGATTTCGGCGAGCCATCCAGCTTCCCGTCAGCCGTGAGCACTGGGCAGAAGTGACTCGTCAATCTCACTTCGGGTAGCAGGAAGTCGAAAGCAGAGAGCAAGGGGTTCCAACATGATCGCCCGCGAGATTCAGGATGCGAAGGCCATTGCGCGTGAGATGTTTGTTCAACAACCTGCTCACGCTAATGCGGACGTCTCGACTAGCCCGCTGCGGAAGCCTACGATTTATCCCACCAACGGCAGACGGGACACTTTTGAATCGACAGCGGACGAGTTCTGCAAAGCTGCAGATACATCATTGCTTCCCGTCATCCGAGTTGATGCCGCAGACCTCATGCGAGTTTCACAGCAGTTGGAGGTTATAGCAAAACGACAGGTGGCACGAATCGCGTTCAAGGCGAAAGGTAGCATCCTACTCTTGAATTTAGCCGACGTCCTGGCAGTGCAAGCCGAAGGTAATTACGTTTCGTTGCAACACCGCCCTAGTCCCTATCTGGTGCACGAGTCCCTCACGTCAATGGCGGAGAAGCTCAAACCCTACGGTTTTATTCGCATCCACCGCTCGGTCGTCGTGAATAGTTCGGCCGTGGAGGAGATCCAACCCTTACCGACGGGGGAGTACAGGCTGCGCGTAAGAGGTGGGAAGAAATACCTGGTAACGCGTACCTACAAACACAACCTCAGAGATCTGGCTCAACTGTGGGTAGGATCAGAGCGGCTCTGCGGCTGAGCGCCAGCTAGGAGAGACCAGCCTTTGGTGACGCTTTGATGGAAATCCGTCCGTAATCGAACGGAATCGAGGCCAAGAATTTTAACCTCTTCGCTCCCCGCACCTTCATTGACTTGCCTTTTTCACCCACGTAAGATTCGCGGACAGTGATTGGTCAGACCATCTCGCATTACCGCATCGTAGAGAAGCTTGGTGGCGGCGGTATGGGCGTGGTTTACAAGGCGGAGGATTTGAGCCTGCACCGCTTTGTCGCGCTCAAGTTTCTGCCGGATGATGTGGTCAAAGATGCGCAAGCGCTGGCGCGGTTTCAGCGCGAGGCGCAGGCGGCTTCGGCGCTGAATCATCCGAACATCTGCACCATTCATGAGATCGGGCAGCAGGATGGGCATCCGTTCCTCGTCATGGAGTTTCTCGACGGGGTGACTCTGAAGCATCGCATCGCTGGGCGTCCCATCGAGACGGACGTGCTGCTTGGTCTGGCCATCGAGATTGCGGACGCGCTTGATGCCGCGCACAGCGAGGGCATCGTCCACCGCGACATCAAGCCCGCGAATATCTTTATTACCAAGCGCGGTCATGCCAAGGTTCTCGATTTTGGTTTGGCGAAAGTGATGGCTGGCAGGCCAATCGATGCCGCTGGCCCCACCGCGGTGGAGACGGTTGCCGAGGAGCATCTGACCAATCCCGGTTCCGCGCTGGGCACAGTCGCTTATATGTCTCCCGAGCAGGTGCGGGCCAAGGAGCTGGATGCGCGCAGCGATCTGTTTTCTTTTGGCGCGGTGCTGTATGAGATGGCCACCGGCACGTTGCCTTTCCGCGGAGAAAGTTCGGGTGTGATCTCGCACGAGATCCTGGATCGCGATCCGGTGCCGGCAGTGCGGCTGAATCCTGATCTGCCGCCGAAGCTCGAAGACGTTATCAACAAGGCGCTCGAAAAAGACCGCGAGATGCGTTACCAGCACGCGGCGGACATGCGAACGGACCTGAAGCGGTTGAAACGCGAAACCGAGTCGCGACCCGGCGCGCGCGGAAGTTCGGGAGCCGTGGCTGCTGTGCAGGAAAGCGGTTCGCAGGTGACGCCTGCTCCTCCGAGTTCGTCGGGTGCGCAAGTTGCGTCGCCGTCGGTGTCCAAGTCGCCGGCCGCCGCCGTTGCAGGGGTGGACAAAAGTCCCTCGGCTGCCGCGCCGCTTCGCTCCCCCTCTCGCAATGCAATTGCAAAGATCGCGGGTGTACTGGTCGCGATCGTGCTCATTGTGGCCGCTCTGTTTTGGTTTAGCAAGCAGCGCTCCGCACCTGCAGGGGTTACTGCCAGTCAGAGAACTGTGGCCGTACTCCCATTGCAGAACCTGGGCGCGGATAAGGATGTGGATTTTCTGCGGCTCGGTTTAGCCGACGAGATCGCAACTTCGCTCAGTTACGTCCGCTCGCTGACAATCCGCCCGTTTGCCACGACCAGCAAGTACGACTCTCCGACGCTCGACCTGCAGGAAGCGGGCAAGGCCATGCACGTCACGAACGTCGTCACCGGACACTACATGAAACAAGGTGATCAGATTCAGATCACGCTGGAAGCCGTCGACGTTGCCGACAACCGAACACTGTGGCGCGACACCTTAACGGTTGCCGCGGCGGACATGATTGCCATGCGGAACCAGGTCACAGCCAAGGTTCGTTTGGGATTGGTCCCGGCGCTCGGCGCGGGAACAGATTCTGGAGAAGCGAGTACTCGTCCCAAGAACGAAGAAGCGTATGACCTCTATCTCCGCAGCATCGCGCTGCCACATGATCCGCTTCCTAATAAGGATGCGATTGCCATGCTGGAGCGCGCGGTTGGGCTGGATCCCAACTACGCACCCGCCTGGGCCTATTTGGGAATTCGCTACCATTACGACAGTGCTTATTCCAGTGGCGGCCTCGAGATGCGCAAACGCTCCGACGCCGCGCTCGAACGGGCGATCTCTCTCGATCCCAACTACATCTTTGCGATTGCCTGGCTGATCACCAACCGTGTCGAACAAAGCGAACTCGCCAAGGCGTATCGAGACGCGAATGCTCTAGTGGCCAGTCATCCAGAGAATGCGCAAGCCCATTTTGCCCTGGCGTATGTCTTGCGCTATGGCGGCGCCGTGGAGGAATCGGCGCACGAATGCGACGCCGCCCTGGCACTCGATCCGGGAAACTACATGTTTCGTTCGTGTGCCTTCACTTTCAACCAACTCGGTAACTACCAGCGGGCGATGGATTTTCTGCAGCTCGATGCCGGCTCGGAGTGGTCGTCGGCCAATGTCATACGGCACTACATTCGCGATGGAAAACTCGCGCAGGCGAGAGAAGTCGCCGACAAATTCAAAGGTGCTTCGACCCCCGGATATCGGATGCTCACGGTATGCATCGAAAATCCGTCGCTCCCTGAAATTGTCGCTCTGGCACGCGAAACGGTAGCCGTGAGACTCGCGGATCCCGATCCGGAACCTCGCTATGTGGTAGCGGGCGACCTTGTTTTCTGCGGCCAGCACGATGCAGCGGTGCAACTGCTGAAGGGTTCCATCGCCGGTCACTTTTGCGCCTTCCCCGGTCTGCAGAATGATTCCACGTGGACCAAGCTGCGAGGCACTCCGGAGTTTGCCGATTTGCTCTCGTCGGCAAAACAATGCCGCGACAATTTTCTTGCCGAGAGAGCTAAGCCGGCGCACTGATTTGTGCCTTCGTGTCGCCGGAAATTGCCACAATCGCCTGATCGGCTCTCCACTGGGGAGCAGGCTATAATTGCGCCACGCATGGCGTTAGCCTCTGGCACACGACTCGGGCCTTACGAGATTCAATCCCCACTAGGCGCTGGCGGCATGGGCGAGGTGTACCGTGCGTCGGACACGCGCCTGGATCGCACCGTTGCCGTCAAGGTTCTCGCTTCTCACCTTTCCGCATCACCCGAACTGAAGCAGCGCATGGAGCGCGAGGCGCGGGCGATTTCGTCGCTGAACCATCCGCACATATGTCATCTCTACGACATCGGTTCGCAGGATGGAACCGACTACCTGGTGATGGAGTTTCTGGAAGGTGAAACGCTGGCGGAGAGACTGCGCAAAGGCCCGCTGCCGCTGAATGAAATCTACAAGATCGGCATCGCCGTCGCCGAAGCGCTGGCCTTCGCACACCGCAGCGGCATCGTCCATCGCGACCTGAAGCCGGGAAACATCATGCTGACGCAGGCCGGAGCGAAGCTGATGGATTTCGGGCTCGCCAAGTCACTGGGCCCGCAGAATCCGACGACAGGTTCAGGCGCAGCCCCGTCGTTCACCGCGATGCCGACGATGAGCGGGCCGAGTCCGCTGAGCCCTTTGACTACGGCGGGCAGCATCATTGGCACGATCCAGTACATGTCACCAGAGCAGATTGAAGGCAAAGAAGCCGATGCGCGTTCCGACATTTTTGCCTTTGGCGCGGTGCTCTACGAGATGCTGGCGGGCAAGCGGCCGTTTTCGGGGAAGAGCCAGATTTCCCTCGCCTCGTCAATTCTGGAGAGCGATCCCGAGCCTCTGAGCGTAATTAAGCCCCTCACTCCTTCCACCTTCGAGCATGTGGTGACTACGTGCCTACAGAAGAATCCGGAAGATCGTTTTCAGACGGCGCATGACATCAAGCTGCAACTGCAGTGGATCGCGGCTGACAAAACACCTCCGGCCGTCGGCGGCGTTGCCGCCGTCGTCGCCTGCTCCTAGCCGCGCTCGCTGGGGCTGGGCAGTTGCTGCAGTGGCTGCGATTGTCGCGTGCGCCGCGATTGGGATGCTCTTTTATCGTCCGACGCCATCGTCGCCCTCAATACGGGCGGCCATCAATCCTCCCGCCAATGCCACATTCGGTCTCACCGGCGACTTTGCGGGGCCACCGGTGATCTCACCCGACGGCGCCTCGATTGCGTTTGTCGCCACGGGCTCCGACAGCAAGAACGCGATCTGGGTACGGCCGATGAACGCTGCCGACGCGCATTTGGTAGCTGGTACCGACGGAGCGACCTTTCCTTTCTGGTCGCCCGACGGCCGCTCAGTCGGCTTTTTCGCCGATGGCAAACTGAAGACGATTGAACTCAACGGCGGCTCAGCACTGGCAGTCTGTGATGCACCGTTTGGCCGGGGAGGCGCATGGGGCCCGGATGGAACGATCCTGTTTGCTCCCGAGGCGCAAGCGCCCATTGTGCGGGTGAGCGCCAACGGAGGAACTCCAGTTCCGGTCACCAAGATCGACGTCCCGGCGAGCGCTTCGCATCGCTGGCCGTTTTTCCTTCCCGACGGGAAGCACTTTCTCTACATGGTCGTCAAAGCCGCCGATCTCCCAAGTAATGCCGTGTACTACGCCTCAGTGGATGGCCGGGAAAACCGTCCTCTGTTTTCATCTCAATCCAATGCTGTTTATAGCGGTGGCTTTCTCCTGTTCGTCCGTGGCGGACTGTTGATGGCTCGGCCGTTCGACCCCGCGTCAGGAACGTTGAGCGGAGAGGCACAGAGCCTGGCCAGCGGTGTGATGGATGACGCCAGCACCTGGCATATGGATGTCTCTGCCTCCAATAGCGGGCTGCTGGTCTTCGGCAATGGTGGGATTGGCGATGAGCAACTGGTTTGGGTGGATCGCAACAACGGAAAGCAGATTGGGACCGTGGCCAGCAAAGTCACCAACCTGCAGGTTGCAAGACTATCCCCGCTAGCCGACCGCATCGCACTCGAGATTGACAACGGCGCCGGCAACCACGACATCTGGGTGCTCGATTTGGCCCGCGGAGTCCAAACCCGGCTTACCTTTGGACCCGTGGAGAACGACTACCCGGTCTGGTCGCCAGACGGCAAGTGGATTGTCTACACGAACCTTGAGAGCAACATCCACGCGAAAATCTATCGCAAGCCTGCCAACGGCGGCGGTGCGGAAGAATTACTGCTGACTGATAACCAGGTGGCAATGGCCACCGATTGGTCAAAGGACGGCAAGTACCTGATCTATTCGCGCGGTCCGGGTGCGGTCAATTGGGAGATTTGGGCCTTGCCTCTCGAGGGAGAGCGTAAGCCCTGGTTGGTAGTACCGCGAACGCCGAACTCGTTCGCGGCCGAGGGACATCTCTCCCCGGACGGCCACTGGCTCGCCTACACAT